>NZ_JAFFOB010000025.1:82329-321970 GCF_016918935.1 Roseitranquillus sediminis | reverse complement strand
CGTCTTGCCGTGGTCAACGTGCCCGATCGTCCCCACGTTCACGTGCGGCTTCGTCCGCTCGAACTTCGCCTTCGCCATGTCTCTTCGCGCCTCATCCCTTGCGGACCATGAGCGGCCCCGTTCAACATCGCGGGCCGCATACTGGCTCGAATGGGGGAAATCAAGCGTCAGTTGGTAGGCGGCGGAGTCGCGGCGGGCGAGAACGGCACCCGCTGCTGTTCCGGCTCGGGCTCGAACCATTGCGGGTTCTCGCGCAGCCAGTCCTCGATCTGCACCGCCGCCTGCTCGGCGAGGTTGGCCAGCTGCTCATCCGCCCCGCGCGTCAGGCCGGAGCCGAGGATTGGCACGGTATTCTGCAGCCCCTCGAAGGCGGTGATCCGCTTCGGCTCCGGGTTCAGCTTCTGCTGCGTCGCGTTGTCGAAGACCGTAACGTCGAGCATCAGGATCGACTTCGGCTGGTAGACAATCGGGACGCCCGGCTGCGCCAGGACATAGCCGCCGACCACGATGCCGAGATGGTAGAGCCCGTCGCCGTCGTACCGGCCGAGGCGGGCTCGCACCGCCGAGTCCACGGCTGCCTTGAGCTGCTCCGGCGTGGCCTCGCGAGAGAACGGGCCCTTGGTCGGGCTCTCGGCCAGCGCGATGGCGTGCCCGAGGCGGAAGTCGCCGATCGGCTCCGGCCGCTCCTCGAGCGGCTGCCCGGCGCAGGCGGCGAGCAGGCCAAGCATGGCGATCGCGGCCATGGGCCGCAGAACTGAGCTTGTCGGCATGGTGTTCCTTCGTCCTGAGCTCTTTCGATAGAAGCGCTGTACACGTGAATCAATCGGCGGTCGGGGTCGTGAAGCGGTTGTCCCGGGGGAAGCCGCGCGGCGCCATGCGGCCGGAGCCAGCGCGTCTGCCAAGCCATTCGGCGAGGTCGGTCTGCGTCCGCGTCCGCCCGGCGGGATCGCGCCACGCCAGCCCCTCAGCCAGCGTGAAGGTGCGCACGTCGCTCAGGCCGCCGTCCTTGTAGCGCTGCAGGCGCACGCCCTTGCCCCGCGCCATCTCGGGCAACTCGTCGATCGGGAAGACCAGCATCTTGCGGTTCTGGCCGACCACTGCGACGTGGTCGCCCTTGACCGCCCGAACCGCCGCCGCCGCGGCGTCGCCTCGCACCGTCAGCACGCCCTTCCCGGCCCGCTTCTGCGCCACGACTTCGGCCTCGGGCACGACGAAGCCGTCGCCGGCGGTCGAGGCGACGATCAGTCGCCGCGCCGCGTCGTGGACGAAGAGGTCGACGATCCCGGCCTCGTTCGGCAGGTCGACCATCAGACGCACCGGCTCGCCCAAACCCCGGCCGCCCGGCAGGTTCGCGGCGGAGAGCGTGTAAAACCGCCCGTTCGAGCCGAAGAGGATCAGCTTGTCGGTGGTCTCGGCGTGGAACAGGAAACGGCCCTCGTCCCCGTCGCGGAACTTGAGCTGCGTGTCGGCGGCGATGTGCCCTTTCATTGCCCGGATCCAGCCCAGGCGGGAGCAGACGACGGTGATCGGCTCGCGCTCGATCATCGCCTCGGGCGGCAGGTCCGGCACCTCGGTCGCCTCGGCGAAGCGCGTCCGGCGGGCACCGCCCGGATGGTCACGGCCGAACCGGCGCTTGGTCTCCTTCAGCTCCTCGGCGATGCGCGCCCATTGGAGCGCCGGATCGTCGAGCAGGGCCAGCAGGCCCGCGCGCTCGTCCGCCAGGCGGTCACGCTCGGCCCTGAGTTCCATTTCCTCGAGCCGGCGCAGGCTGCGGAGACGCATGTTCAGAATCGCCTCGGCCTGCACCTCGCTTAGCCGCAGGGCGTCACCCTCCGCCGCGGGCGGCGACAGGTAATCCGCCTCGGAGGTCGCCCGCACGTACTCGCGCGACCAGTCCTCGCGCATCAGCGCCGCCTTCGGCTCCTCATCGTAGCGGATGATGTCGATCACCCGGTCCAGATTAAGGAACGCGAGAATGAAGCCGTCGAGCACCTCGAGCCGGTGGTCGATCTTGCCGAGGCGATGGCGCGAGCGGCGCACCAGCACCTCGCGCCGGTGGTCGAGGAAGGCGCGCAGGACTTCCCTGAGCGAGCAGACCTTCGGCGTGCGCCCGTCGATCAGCACGTTCATGTTTAGCGAGAAGCGCACCTCGAGGTCCGAGTTGCGGAAGAGCATCGCCATGAGTTGGTCGGGATCGACGTTGCGTGACCGGGGCTCCAGCACGATGCGGATGTCATCGGCGCTCTCGTCTCGGACGTCGGCCAGGATGCCGACCTTGCGGCTCTGGATCAGCTCGGCAAGCTTCTCGATCAGCCTGGACTTCTGCACCTGGTAGGGGATCTCGGTGACGACGATCTGCCATGTGCCGCGCCCGAGATCCTCGACCGCCCAGGTCGCTCTGACGCGGAACGCGCCGCGCCCCGTCCGGTAGGCTTCGGCGACGGCGGCGGGCGGGTCGATGATGACGCCGCCGGTCGGGAAGTCCGGGCCGGGGATGTAGTTCAGCAGCGTCTCGTCCCGCGCCTCGGGCGCACGGATCAGGTGCAGGCAGGCGTCGCAGAGCTCGGCGATGTTGTGCGGCGGGATGTTCGTCGCCATCCCCACCGCGATGCCCGACGCGCCGTTCGCCAGGAGGTTCGGGAACGCCGCCGGCAGCACCACCGGCTCCTGCAGCGTGCCGTCGTAGTTCGGGCGGAAGTCCACCGCGTCTTCGGCCAGGCCGTCCAGCAGCGCCTCCGCCGCCTCGGTCAGCCGCGCCTCGGTGTAGCGGCTGGCGGCGGCGTTGTCGCCGTCGATGTTGCCAAAGTTGCCCTGCCCGTCGACCAGCGGGTAGCGCATCGCGAAGTCCTGCGCGAGCCGCACCATCGCGTCGTAGATCGCAGCGTCGCCGTGCGGGTGATAATTGCCCATCACGTCGCCCGCGATCTTCGCGGACTTGCGGAACGCACTGTTCGCGCCAAGACGCAGTTCCCGCATCGCGTAGAGGATCCGTCGGTGCACCGGCTTCAGCCCGTCGCGCGCGTCGGGCAGCGCGCGGTGCATGATCGTGCTGAGCGCGTAGGTCAGATAGCGCTCGCCGATCGCGCGGGCGAGCGGCTCGGGCACCTCGTTGGTGGGCGGCAGGAGGTCTTCGGGTTCGTCGGCCATGCGCGGGTCGTGCTACACTGTCGCCACGGGCGCGGCAAACGCTGACGGGGAACTTTCCGCGGCGGCGGGGCGATAATCTGCCGTACCCGGTGTGTAGTGTAGGATGTTTCCATGTTGCGATTGACGGCCAGCCTTCTCGTTGCCCTCTATGCGGTCCTGATCATCTGGGGCGAACCCCGTCGCGAACCGGGGGTCGAGGTCACGCGCAACAACAGTCTTGCAACGACGCTGGTCTCGCCGGCATCAGCACGCGACGAGACTTCTCCAGCAACGAACGTCAGCCCGGCCGAGGCAGTGCAGATCGCGCTGGCCGCGGGCGAGGCCCGGCCGGAAGCGGCGCCCGCGGCCGTCGCCGTTCGCGAGGCCGAACCGGCGACGGAGCCGCAGCGCGATGTCCGGTTCGTGACGGGTACCCGCGTGAACCTCCGCGCACAGCCGACCACCAGCTCCGCCATCGTCGGACAGGTCGGGGTCGGCGACGCGGCCGAGGTTCTGTCCGAGGGTGACGGCGGATGGGTCCGCGTCCGCACCCTGGATGAGGGCACCGAGGCCTACATCTTCGGCCGCTTCCTCTCGCTCGAGCGCCCGGCCTGACTGACGCGCGCCGCTCGATCCTCATCACCGGCTGCTCGTCCGGCATCGGGCTCGCGTCAGCGCTGACGCTGCGCGATCGCGGCTGGCATGTTCTCGCGACGTGCCGCAAGCCTGGAGACCTTGAGCGGCTGGAAAGTCTTGGGCTGGAAAGTTTCCTCCTGGACGTCTCCGATGTTGTCTCGGTGACGAAGGGAGCGGAGCAGGCGCTGGACCGCGTGGACGGGCGACTCGACGCGCTCTTCAACAATGCCGCCTTCGCCTGCCCCGGCGCGGTGGAGGATTTGCCGCGCGAAGCTCTGCGCGAGATTTTCGAGACCAATCTCTTCGGGCTCCATGACCTTACGCGCCGGGTGCTTCCGGCGATGCGTGCGCAGGGGGCCGGCCGCATCGTAAACTGCTCCTCGGTTCTCGGCTTCGTCGCGGCACCTTGGCGCGGCGCCTACGTGGCCACCAAGTTCGCGCTGGAGGGGCTGACCGACACGCTGCGGCTCGAATTGAGGGGCACGCCGATCCGCGTGGTCACGATCGAGCCGGGGCCGATCGAGAGCCGCTTCCGCCGCAACGCAATCCCGCATTTCGAGCGCTGGATCGACTGGGAGCGATCGCCGCATGAGAACGCTTATCGCACGACGCTGCACAAGCGGCTCTACGAGGGCGGGCGCGACCAGTTCCAGCTCCCGGCCCGCGCGGTCGCCCAGACCCTGGCACGGGCGCTTGACGCGCCACGGCCGAAGTCGCGCTACCGGGTGACGGTGCCGAGCCATGTCGCGTGGACGCTCCGCCGGCTACTGCCGACGCGGGCACTGGACGCGGTGCTGTCGCGGGGGTAGCTCCGGTTCGCCCGGAACGCTGGCGCGCCTACATGACGAGCGGGACGCGGAAGGAGCGACATGGCATCTGATCCACTTTTCATCATCGTCGGCATTGCGGTCCTCATCGTGCTGGGCATCCTCATGGTGGGCATCGGCGGCTTCGGCCTCGGCGGCGAGTTCAACCGCAAGCACGCCAACCGCGTAATGCGGCTGCGCATCCTCGCGCAGGCACTGGCGGTGCTGCTGATCCTCGTCTTCGTCTTCTTCCGTCGCGGAGGGTGAAGCCATGGTCGTGCTGAACAAGATCTACACGCGGACCGGCGACGCGGGAGACACCGCCCTCGGCGACGGATCGCGGACGGCCAAGCACGCGCTGCGAGTGGCGGCATACGGAACCGTGGACGAGGCGAACGCGACGGTGGGGCTGGCGCGGCTTCATGCGGCGGAGGTCGTGGACGAGGCGCTGATGCGGATTCAGAACGACCTCTTCGACCTCGGTGCCGACCTCTGCCGACCTGGCAGTGCCGCCGACGCGGACGCGGAGTATCCGCCGCTTCGCATCGCGGCCGCGCAGGTGAGACGTCTCGAGGGCGAGATCGACGCGATGACCGCCGAGTTGGAGCCGCTGCGCTCGTTCATCTTGCCCGGTGGCTCCGCGCTGTCCGCGGCGCTGCACCTTTGCCGCACGGTCACGCGGCGGGCGGAGCGCCTGACGGTCGAGCTTGCGGGGCGCGAGGAGGTCAATCCCGAGGCCGTGCGCTACCTCAACCGGCTGAGCGACTGGTTCTTCGTCGCGGCACGCATGGCCAACGACGGCGGGCGCGCCGACGTGCTCTGGGTTCCTGGAGCCAACCGCTGAAGGCGGCGGCCGCAGAGCGGCGGGCGGAGGAAAGCGCCAGCCGCTCACCCTTGCGTCGCCCCGCGGTTTTGGCCTGTTGTCCGGGGTCTCATCGGGCTAACTGACAGGCGGAACGTGAACGATTGGTCCGCATGCGGGCCACGATGAGGGAGACGCACGCATGAAGGTACTCGTGCCGGTGAAGCGCGTGATTGACTACAACGTGAAGGTCCGGGTGAAGTCCGACGGATCGGGAGTCGATCTCGCCAACGTCAAGATGTCGATGAACCCGTTCGACGAGATTGCGGTCGAGGAGGCGATCCGGCTGCGCGAGAAGGGCGTGGTCGAGGAGGTCGTGGCGGTTTCCATCGGCGTGAAGCAGGCGCAGGAGACGCTGCGGACGGCACTCGCCATGGGCGCCGACCGGGCGATCCTGATCGTGGCCGCCGACGACGTGCACCAGGACATCGAGCCGCTGGCGGTGGCGAAGCTCCTCAAGGCCGTCGTGGACGAGGAGCAGCCGGGGCTGGTGGTCGCCGGCAAGCAGGCGATCGACAACGACATGAACGCGACGGGCCAGATGCTGGCGGCGCTGCTGGGCTGGGGCCAGGCCACCTTCGCCAGCGCGGTGGAGATCGACGGCGACCATGCGAAGGTCACGCGCGAGGTGGACGGCGGGCTGCAGACGATCCGCGTGAAGATGCCGGCGATCGTGACCACCGACCTGCGCCTCAACGAGCCTCGCTACGCATCGCTGCCGAACATCATGAAGGCCAAGAAGAAGCCACTGGAGGAGAAGACCCCTGCCGACTACGGCGTGGACGTCGCGTCGCGGCTCGAGGTGGTCAAGACGGCGGAGCCGGGCGGCCGCAAGGCGGGCGTGATGGTGGGCTCGGTCGACGAGCTGATCGCGAAGCTCAAGGACGAAGCGGGGGTGATCTGATGGCGGTTCTTCTGATTGGTGAGGTGACGGACGGGCAGCTCGCCGTCGACGCGACGGCCAAGGCCCTGACGGCCGCGAAGCTGCTCGGTGAGGTTACCGTCCTCTGCGCCGGCGCCCACGCTTTGGACGCAGCGCAGGCGGCGGCAGGGCTTGACGGGGTGGCCCGCGTGCTCTGCGCAGAGGACGCCGCGCTCGGCCATAGGCTGGCCGAACCCACGGCGGCACTCATCGTCTCGCTCGCGGGCGACTACGACCACATCGTCGCGCCTGCGACGACGGACGCCAAGAACATCATGCCGCGGGTCGCGGCCCTGCTCGACGTGATGGTCATCTCGGACGTCTCGGGTGTGGTGGACGCGGACACGTTCGAGCGCCCGGTCTACGCCGGCAACGCGATCCAGACGGTGAAGTCGAAGGATGCGAAGAAGGTGCTCACCGTCCGCACCTCGACCTTCGACGCGACGGGCGAGGGCGGGTCGGCGGAGGTCGAGACCATCTCAGTCGCCGACGATCCGGGCCTCAGCGAATGGGTCGAGGACAAGCTCGCCGAGAGCGACCGGCCCGAACTGACCTCGGCCAAACGGATCGTGTCCGGTGGCCGCGGCATCGGCTCCGCCGACGACTTCGCGATGATCGAGAAGCTGGCCGACAAGCTCGGCGCCGCGGTCGGCGCGTCGCGCGCGGCGGTCGACTCGGGCTATGCGCCGAACGACTGGCAGGTCGGGCAGACCGGCAAGGTGGTGGCGCCCGAGCTCTACGTCGCGGTTGGCATATCCGGCGCTATCCAGCACCTGGCCGGGATGAAGGACTCGAAGGTCATCGTTGCGATCAACAAGGACGAGGAGGCGCCGATCTTCCAGGTCGCCGACTACGGCCTCGTCGGCGATCTCTTCAAGATCGTACCGGAGCTTACCGAAAAGCTCTGACTCCATCAGGGCGCGCCGCTTCAGAGGTGGCGCGCCAGCCGATCCGCGAGAATTTCGGCGGCGCGAACGTGCTCGGCGGGACCGGGCAAAGCCTCGGCGGCCGAAAATTCAAGCGGCGCGAACACCATCCCCTCGGTTCCCAGCTCAGGATAGGGCCTCGGCGCCACGACCTCCACGATGTCGAGGACATGCGGCCGCAGCAGCTCGATCATCTCTCGCGTCACGAAGAGCGGCCCGGCATCCGCGGCGGGATCGGTGGCCTCGCCGGGCCGGCGGTCCGCCATCCAGAGCAGCACCGCGCGCCCGCTGAGCTGTCGTACCAGCGCCTGCATCCGTGCGACCCAGGCCTCGGCCAGCTCCCGCTCCAGCATTGCGAAGCGGTCGGACGAGGCCGCCTTCAGCACGCCGAGAAGGTGCCGCGTGAAGTGGATGTCGGTGAAGTCGATCTCGGGCCAGATCCCCTGCATCACATTCGACGCCCGCAGGAAGCGGTCGTTCCGGCGCGGATGCACGGTGTAAAAGCGGTTGGACATGTTCTGTGCGCCGGTGATTTGGATCACCGTCAGCGCCGCTTCGGCGCACGCCTGCATGACGACATCGTCGGCGATGAAGACGTCAAGGCCGGCGTTCACGCACCCGAAGTTCACGACGGTTCGTCCAAGACGCCGCTCCAGCAGGTCGGCGAAGGGCTCCGGTACGAAGCGGCCGTAGGTCTCGGTTCCGCCCAGCGTTGCGACGTAAGGCGCTCGCAGATCCTTCGCCGGACCGCGGAAAGTGGTGCGCGAGGCTCCGTAGCGGCAGGGCGCGTAGTCCAGCGCCGTCGCTGACACCTTCTCGAACGTCATACCGATCACACCTCGTCAAACCCTCAGGTTCGATAGCCGCCGCATGGTTGCCAGAGTGCTAAGGTCGCAATTCGACCGATCGCTTGCGCACGGCACCACGGCCTGCCAAATGTCGCGCGGTCAGCGGAGATGTGAGGGCGACATGGAAATCGCGAAGGTCGGCGTCGTCGGAGCAGGCCAAATGGGCAACGGCATCGCCCATGTCTTCGCCCTCGCCGGATACGAAGTGCTGATGACCGACGTCAGCCGCGACGCGCTCGAGAAGGCGCGCGAGCTGATTGGACGGAACCTCGACCGGCAGGTCTCGCGCGAAAAGATCTCGCAGGCGGAGCGCGACGCGGCGCTCGACCGGATCGCCACGACGTTGACGCTGAGCGACCTTGGGCAGTGCGATCTGGTGATCGAGGCGGCGACCGAGCGCGAGACGATCAAGACGGCGATCTTCGAGGACCTCGTGCCGCACCTCAGGCCGCACACGATCCTGACCTCGAACACCTCGTCGATCTCGATCACGCGGCTCGCGAGCCGGACGGACCGGCCCGAGAAATTCATGGGCTTTCACTTCATGAATCCGGTACCGGTGATGCAGCTCGTCGAGCTGATACGCGGCATCGCGACCGACGAGGTGACCTATCGGACGCTTCTTGGCGTGGTGGAGAAGCTGGGCAAGACCGCGGCAAGCGCCGAGGATTTCCCCGCCTTCATCGTCAATCGCATCCTGATGCCGATGATCAACGAGGCGGTCTACACGCTCTACGAGGGCGTGGGCAACGTGGGCTCGATCGACAACGCGATGAAGCTGGGCACCAACCACCCGATGGGGCCGCTGGAGCTCGCGGACTTCATCGGACTCGACACCTGCCTCGCGATCATGAACGTGCTGCACGACGGGCTGGCGGACACCAAGTACCGGCCCTGCCCGCTCCTGACCAAGTATGTCGAGGCCGGCTGGCTTGGCCGCAAGACACAGCGCGGGTTCTACGACTACCGCGGCGAGACGCCAGTTCCCACACGCTAGCCCAGCGCCAGCGTCGTCTCCCGCAGCCACCGGACGAAGTCCCGCGGTCGGTCGCGCCAGCGGGCAATCTCTTCCGGCAGGATCGGGTGGCCGACGACCGGCGCCTGCGGCCTGTTGCGCGCGTTGACGACCTCGTGGATCAGGAGGCCCTGGCGCAGCGTCGGCGATACCTGGTTCGCAAGCTGATACCAGCGCGAGTTCTGGCCTGGGAAGTAAATCGGCAGGACTGCCGCCCCCGACCGCTGCACCAGCTTCGCGGTGAAGGGATTCCACTCCGCCTCGACGGCCGGACCGAAGGGTCGCGCGGACGCCGCCACCGAACCAGACGGGAAGAGCACGATCGCACCGCCGCCGGCGAGATGCGCCATTGCCTCGGCCCGCATGGCAAGGCCGCGCTTCTGTGCGTCGGGCTCGTGCGGGAACGGCACCGGGATCGTAAACGGGTCCAGGATCCGCACACCGGTCAAAAGCGAACGCGTCAGGATCTTGTAGTCCGTCCGCACCCGTCCAACGAGCTCCGCCAGAACGATGCCGTCGATGAGACCGTGCGGGTGGTTCGCCACAACCACCAAAGGGCCATCGCGCGGAATGCGCGCAATTTGCTCCGCCGGCGTCCGGACTTCGATTCCCATGTGCCGCAGCGCATCGCCCCAGAAGGCCTGCCCTGGCAGGATGCCGCTACGCTCGAACCGGCGGATCAGGCGCAGCAGCGTCAGCTTGCCTGTAAGCCACTCGAGCGTGCGGATGACGTTGGCCTTGACTGGGTCCGGAAAGGTATTGGCGTAGGACAGCCGCCGCCGGTCATAAGGGGGCTGTCTCTGCGTTCCCTCTCGGTCGGCGGCTGACGTTTTCTCGGTCACAGGCTCCAGCCGGTCGGGCGGCACCCGGCGCCGCTCAGAAGGGTTCGCCGAAACGGTCGGCGACAAGTCGTTCGATGGCCAGGGCGAGGGCCTCGGCCTCGGCCCCCTTCGTCTCGACATCGATGCTGGTTCCGCGCGACGCGGCCAGCATCAGAAGGCCCATAATGCTGTCGCCCGACGCGTCGAGGCCATCCTTCGAAACCGTAGCCCGCGCGTCGAACTTCTCCACCGTCTCGACGAGGCGCGCCGAGGCGCGCGCGTGCAGACCCTTCTCGTTGACGATCTTCAGCGTCCTGCGGCAGGTCATCGGCAGAGGGAGCAGTCGAAGCTGTCAATGTACTTGCGTCCGGCCGCCAGCGCCTGCTCGACCGCGGCCTCGACCGTGGCATGGCGGGATTTGGCGAGCTTGATGAGCATGGGAAGATTGGCGCCGTATACGATCTTGCGGTTGGCGGGCGAGCAGGCCCTGAGCGACAGGTTCGACGGCGAGCCGCCGAACATGTCAGTCACCACGACCACGCCGTCGCCGGTGTCCACGTCGTCGGCGGCGCAGCAGATCTCGTCCTGCTTCATGCCCCTGTCGTGGTCCGCCTCTATCGAGATCGCACGAATCCCGGGCTGATGGCCCACGACATGCTCCACCGCTGCCAGGTACTCCCTTGCGAGACCGCCATGCGCGACGATCACGATCCCGATCACGCTCGCCTACCCCAAATCCCGGGCGTCTGCGGCCGGCCCGCGACGCTCGATTTCTCTGTGCCTAGTTGACACTCGCCAACCGTCGTCCGCAAGCGCCCGCGCGATCACCTCGACAACAGTAACCGACCTGTGTTGCCCTCCGGTACACCCGAAGCCGATCGAGAGGTGCGACTTGCCTTCGTCGCGATAGCCTGGCAGCAGGATCCGCGCGAGGTCGCACCAGCGCTCGATGAAATCGTCGTACCGCGGGTCGCCGGCGACGTGGCCTGCGACAGCCGGATCCAGCCCGTCGAGCGGCCGAAGCTCGGGCACCCAGTGCGGATTGCGCAGGAAGCGCACGTCGAACGCGAGGTCCAGACCCGATGGCAGTCCGCGCTTGTAGGAGAACGACTGTAGTGAGATCGCCATGTCGTGCGTCTCCGAAGGCCCCAGCATCTCGGCCAGCCGTGCACGCAGCTCATGCGGCGAGAGCTCGGATGTATCGACCTTCAGCTTTGCGAGATCCCGGACCGGGTCCAGCATCTCGGTCTCGCGCCCGATGCCGACGCTGGGGTCCGCGTCCGGTGACATCGGGTGCCGGCGCCGCGTCTCGGAAAAGCGCCGCATCAGGACGTCCGGGCGGCACTCCAGGAAGAGCACGTCCACCGTCGCGACCTGTCGCAGCGTCGCGACCAGTGCGGCCATGTTGCCCGGCGAGAAATCCCGGTTGCGCGGGTCGAGCCCGAGCGCCAGCGGCCGCTCCATCACCGGCCCGTCGAAGAGGCGCGGAACGAGCGACAGCGGCATGTTGTCGATGGCCTCGAAACCCAGATCCTCGAGCGCGGCTATGGCGGTGGAGCGGCCTGCGCCGGCCGGGCCCGTGACGAGGACGACGCGCACGCTCATGGTGCCACTCGAGCGCCGCGAAGCAACTGCACCAGCGCCGCGGCGAAGGCAGGACCCTCGGCTCGCAGGATCAGCGGCACGTCCCGCCCGACGAGGTGGGTGACGCGGAGGGGCGGCATGCGGTCCATCTCCGATTCCGACAGGTCGACCACCGCGCAAAGTCGCGCCCGCGTCCGGTGCGCCACGTGCAATACGCCGATCCCCCGCGCCTCGATCAGACCCGCGATCGCTTGCGGCGGCCGCGCCACGGGCGGGCCGTCGTCGGGCGCTTCGATCAGCGTGCGATCGTCAGACACGAGGGACGCACCGAGTGCGATCATCTGCAACGCCAGTGACGATTTCCCGCTCCCGGCCGGTCCCCGGATCAGCAGCGCGGCGGCGTCGACAGCAACTGTTGTTCCGTGCACGACGGTTGTTGTCTCACCGATTTCGCTTGATCGTTGTGGCACCACCTGGCCCGGATGAACATTGTGTTGCGCGAGATTGGCCAAAGTCGACGGCCGCGCAAGGCCCCTGTCGCCGCGACGGTGCGGCAGCAGCAGATTCATCCCGGCAGGCCGACGACGAAACGCGCGCCAAGCGGCTCGGACGTCACGTCGGCCTGGGTCGGCCGGATGTTCTCGGCCCAGATCACGCCGCCATGCGCCTCGACGATCTGCTTCGAGATGGCGAGACCGAGGCCGGAGTGTCCGCCGAATTGATCGGCCGGCCGCTCGGAATAGAATCGGCGGAAAATCATGTCGAGCGCCTCTTCCGGCACGCCCGGCCCGGTGTCCTCGACCACGATCAGCACGCGCTTCGACCGTCGGCGCGCCCAGATGCGGATCGCGTCGCCCTCTTCGCAGAACGAGATCGCATTCGAGACGAGGTTCACCACGACCTGCGCCAGCCGCGCCTCCAGCCCCCGGATCAGCACCGGTTGGTCCGGCAGGTCCGAGATCACCTCGACCCCCTTCGCCGCCGCCTCGCGCTCGAAATGCTCGACGAGGCGCGACAGCATCCGGGTGAGGTCCAGCACCTCCTCGTCCTCGCGCACCAGCTCGCTGTCGAGGCGGGAGGCGCTGGATATGTCGCTGACTAGCCGGTCGAGGCGGCCGACGTCGTGCTCGATCACCTCCAGCAGCTTCTCCCGCTGGTCAGGCCGCGACGCGACACGCATCGCGCCGACCGCCGACTTCATCGACGCGAGCGGGTTCTTGATCTCGTGAGCCACGTCGGCGGCGAACTGCTCGTTCACGTCGATCCGATCATAGAGCGCAGCGACCATGCCCTTGAGCGATCGGGAGAGTCGGCCGATCTCGTCGGTGCGGCCAGTCAGGTCGGGGATCCGCACGCGGTTTGCGCCGACGGCGCGGGCGTCGCGGTCACGCCCGGCCTCGGCCGCCTCGGCGAGCCGGGCGAGCGGCGTAGCCACCGTCGAGGCCAAGAGCAGGCTGGAACCGATCGAGACAACGACCGCCACCGCAAACATGCGCAGCACCTGCTCGCGCTCGGCCCGGGCCATAGAATCGATCTCGCCCGCCGCCGAGGTCAGCACCACGACGCCGCTGCCGAGCGGCTCGGAAGCCGACAGTACGGTGCGACCCTCGATCTTCACGATCGACAAGCCATGGCCGTCATCAGCCAGCGCCCGCGCAAGCTCCACGCGGGAGGGCGTCGGGGGGTCGCGCGACTCCGCGCGACGGTGGTCCGAGATCGCGATCCAAAGGAGGTCCAGCGCGTCGGTGAAGTAGGTTCTGCTGCCCGGCAAGGATGGCTGCCGCAGGTGCCCCTCCGCCATCGCCAGAAGCGTGCCACGACCGTCGAAGATCAGGATGTCCGCCGACGAGATGCGGGCGATCTCGTCGACGTGAAACATCAATGCGTCGTTCGAGGACAGCGTGCCGCCTTCCAGCAACGCGGCCGTCAGCCGCGCCTCGGTCATGAGCGCAGCCGCTCGCTGCTCCAAAAGGCTCGAGCGGAAGGGCGCCGCCCAGAGCACCCCGGCCACCAGGAAGGTGAGCGCGAGGAGGTTGAGCGCCACGATCCGAATTGCCAGTGGAGAGGCCTCGATGGACACTCCTCGCCAGAGCAAGGGCCGCGACGGCGCTCCGACGTGCTCCTGCGCGAGTGCCACCTTAGCTCTGGTTGTAGCGGTAGCCGATGCCGTAGAGCGTCTCGATCGCCGAGAACTCGGGATCGACTGCCCGCAGCTTTTTGCGCAAACGCTTTATGTGGCTGTCGATCGTGCGGTCGTCGACGTAGACCTGATCGTCGTAGGCCACGTCCATCAGCTGGTCGCGGCTCTTCACGAAACCGGGCCGCTGCGCCAGCGCCTGAAGCAGCAGGAACTCCGTCACGGTCAGCGTCACCTCCCTGCCCTTCCAGCTCACGGAATGCCGCTGCGGGTCGATGCTGAGGTCGCCGCGCACCATCGCCTGCGGTGACTCGGCAGTGCCGGCCGCATCGCCCGCCAGCGTCTCCTGCCGGCGCAAAATCGACCGGATCCGCTCGACGAGCAGCCGCTGGGAGAAGGGCTTGCGGACATAATCGTCCGCGCCCATCCGCAAGCCCAGGACCTCGTCCACCTCGTCGTCCTTCGAGGTCAGGAAGATCACCGGCAAATGCGATTTCTGCCGCAGCCTCTGCAGCAGGTCCATGCCGTCCATCCTCGGCATCTTGACGTCGAGGATCGCGAGGTCGGGCGAGCGGCGATGGAAGGCGTCGAGCGCCGACTGCCCGTCGGAATGGATCTCGACCTCGAAGCCCTCGGACTCGAGCAGCATCGAGACCGAGGTGAGGATGTTTCGATCGTCGTCGACCAGCGCAATTCTTGACATGACGCCTACCTTTCGATGCGTCGCCGCGATTCGCGTCGGCGACCTCTCGCGAGCAGGACATGCCATGAAAAGGCCAAAGGAAGGCCTAACTGTTGCCGCCTCTCCGCCGGCGTCCCGGTCTAGTGGCGGGCGGCCGGAGGTGGTTGCGCTAAACCCGGACCTGGTGGCGATAACATGGCGTTGTGCAGCTACCACCAAGCGGCCACATCGTCGTATGGCTTTTGACCTGGCGTCGCAGCCAATGCTGCGCGGAGTGTGTTTTTCGCCGGGAGGCGGAGGAGGAGCGAGATGACCCAGACCGGCTACGTCAATCCCAGCAAGCGGCTCGAGGACCAGGGACTGGAGGGGCTGGGAGCGGTGCATTACAACTTGCTCGAACCGGCGCTGATGGAGGCGGCAATCCGGCGCGGCGAAGGCAAGCTCGGCCTCGGCGGCACGCTGCTCGTCACGACCGGCAAGCACACGGGTCGCTCGCCCAAGGACAAGTATGTCGTCCGCACCCCCTCGGTCGAGGACACGATCTGGTGGGAGAACAACGCGCCCATGACACCCGAAGCCTTCGATCGCCTCTATGACGACATGGCCGCGCACATGAAGGGCCGCGACCTCTTCGTGCAGGACCTGTTTGCCGGGGCCGATCCGGCGCACCGGCTCGACGTCCGCGTCGTTACCGAGCTTGCGTGGCATGGCCTCTTCATCCGCCACCTGCTCCGCCGGCCTGACCGCGAGGGTCTCGCCACGTTTGAGCCCGATTTCACCATCATCAACTGCCCGAGCTTCAAGGCGGACACCGCCCGCCACGAATGCCGGAGCGAGACGGTCATCGCGCTCAACTTCGATCGGAAGATCATCCTGATCGGCGGCACTGAGTACGCGGGCGAGAACAAGAAGTCGGTTTTCACGCTCCTTAACTACCTGCTGGCGGGTAAGGGCGTGATGCCGATGCACTGCTCGGCCAACCACGCGCCGGGCAACCCGATCGACACGGCCGTCTTCTTCGGCTTGTCCGGCACCGGCAAGACGACGCTCTCGGCCGACCCGAACCGCGTCCTGATCGGCGACGACGAGCATGGCTGGTCGGACCGCGGCACCTTCAACTTCGAAGGCGGCTGCTACGCCAAGACGATCAACCTGAGCGCAGAGGCCGAGCCGGAGATCTACGCGACGACGCGCAAGTTCGGGACCGTGATCGAGAACATGGTGCGCGATCCGGAGACGCTGGAGCTCGACTTCGATGCCGACCATCTGACGCCGAACATGCGCTGCGCTTACCCGCTCGACTACATCTCCAACGCGTCGGAGACGGCGCTGGGCGGACATCCGAAGCACGTCATCATGCTGACCTGCGACGCGTTCGGGGTATTGCCGCCGATCGCCCGGCTGACGCCGGCGCAGGCAGAATACCACTTCCTGTCGGGCTTCACGTCCAAGGTCGCGGGGACCGAGCGCGGCGTGACCGAGCCGCAGCCGACCTTCTCAACCTGTTTCGGCGCGCCATTCATGCCCCGCCGACCCGAGGTCTATGGCGAGCTTCTGCGAGCCAAGATCGCGCGGCACGGCACCACCTGCTGGCTCGTCAACACGGGCTGGACGGGCGGCGCCTATGGCGAAGGTCGCCGCATGCCGATCAAGGCGACCCGCGCGCTTTTATCCGCCGCGCTGGAGGGCAGGCTCAGCGATGCCGAACTCCGCAAGGACCCGAACTTCGGCTTCGAGGTGCCGGTCAGCGTCGAGGGCGTCGACGATGCCCTGCTCGACCCGCGCAGCACGTGGAGCGATCCCGCGGCCTATGATCGGCAAGCGCAGAAGCTGGTGCAGATGTTCTCGGAAAACTTCGCCCAGTACGAGAGTCATATCGACGAGGACGTCCGCGCCATCGCTTTGGGGTGAACTCCGTTCGGAGCTTGGGCCGTCACATCACCGCTCGCCGGATCAGGTTCAGCCCCGCCACGATCAGCACGATTAGGGTGGCGCGGCGGAACCTTCCGGGATCGAGCGCATCCTGCAGCCGCACCCCGACCGCCATCCCGAGCGCGGCGGGAACCAGCATTGCTGCCGACAGCATCGCGCCCGGGCCGTCCAGAACCCCCGAGCGCAGGTGCGCCAGCGTCAGCGCCACCGCTCCCAACGCGTAGACGACGCCCTGAACGCGCAGGTGCTCGCGCTTCGGCGTATCGATCGCCGTAAGGTACATCACCGTCGGCGGCCCCCAGACGCCGGAAACGCCGCCCATCCCGCCGGCGAGCGCGCCGATCGCCACTTCGGCCCGCGCCCTCGACCGCTGCGGTACGTAGAGCCGCCAGCCGGCGAGCTGCAGCACGCAGAAGACCGTCACGATCACCCCGAGGATGAGCAGCATCACCTCTTGCGGCAAGATCCGAACCATCTGCGCGCTGAGCACGATGAAGATCAGGACCACGAGGATGTAGCGCCAGAAGCGTCGGGCCGAGGCCGCGGCTTCTCGCACGCCGTCGCGCGCCGCCTGAAAGAGGTTGCTGGCAAGCGTCGGCAGGATCAGCGCTGCCAGCGCAAGCTCGGCCGGCAGGATCGAGCCCAGTCCCGAGATCATGATCATCGGCATCGCGAAGCCGACCGCGCCTTTGACGAAACCCGCCGCCAGCGTGATCGCCGCCGCCAGCGCCAGCGTCACCCAGTCCAGTCCTGCCATACCGCCCTCGCCTTGCTTCGCGCTCTGATAGCGCGAGCGCCGCGCGGCTGCCGCAGCAAAATGAATGCCTCATTATCGTGCTGGGCCTGATGATGTGTAGCAATCTTGTTGCGCCGCAAGTGCGAGATTGTTAGCAAGTGCAGCGACAGACCTGAAGGAGACGCACATGCCTCACGACGGCCCTCCCGATTTCGCTGCGCCGACTTCTCTCCTCGAAGGGCTGGAGGACGCCACCGTAGACGCTGTCGCCGCTGTGGAAAACCTGCTGGAGAAGGCGGTCGCGCGGGTCGGGGGCAAGCTGGGCGCTCTGGACCCGGCCACGCTCGAGGCGAATCAGGGGGCGGCGCACGGGCTCGCCTGGCTCGCGACGTATGTGCAATCGCTGAGGCAGATGCACCGCTGGGCCACGGCGCTCGACGCCGACGGCGCGTTTGGCGAGATGGAAGCGCTGATCCTGCAAATCGCTTTCGGCGAGTACCTCGCGCAGATAGCGGGCGGCATCCCGATGAACCAGGGCGAGATCATCAGGCCCACGGACCTCTGGCTGAGGCCAGAGGATCTGGATGCGCTCAACCGGCCGGCGCCGCGTGCGCTCATAGAGCGCGGCAACAGCCAGGAGGCGCGGCTGCGCCTCGTCGCCCTGATGCGGGAGCGCGGCGCCGAGACGATGTTCGGCCGCAGCGGTCTGGACGACGAGCTCGAGATGATCCGCGAGCAGTTCCGCCGCTTCGCACGCGAGCGGATCGAGCCGCACGCCCACGCCTGGCATCTTCAGGACGCGCTCATCCCGATGGAAGTCGTCAACGAGATGGCGAACCTCGGCGTCTTCGGCCTAACCATTCCGGAGGAGCATGGGGGTCTCGGCCTGCCTAAGTCGACGATGTGCGTCGTTTCGGAAGAATTGAGCCGCGGTTATATCGGCGTCGGCTCACTCGGCACCCGGTCGGAGATCGCGGCCGAGTTGATCCTCGGCGGCGGCACCGAGGCGCAGAAGGCCCACTGGCTGCCGCTGATCGCCAGCGGACAGATCCTGCAGACCGCCGTTTTCACCGAGCCCAATACCGGCTCCGACCTCGGCAGCCTGCGCACCCGCGCCGTACCCGACGGCGACGGCTGGCGGATCACCGGCAACAAGACGTGGATCACGCACGCTGCGCGGGCACACCTGATGATGGTCCTCGCGCGGACCGATCCCGCCACCGACGACTATCGCGGCCTTTCGATGTTTCTCGCCGAGAAGACACCGGGCAGCGACGCCGACCCGTTCCCCGACCCCGGCCTCTCGGGCGGCGAGATCGAGGTCCTGGGCTACCGTGGGATGAAAGAATACGAGCTCGGCTTCGATGGCTTCCACGTCGAGGGTGTGGGGCTTCTCGGCGGGGTCGAGGGGCAGGGCTTCAAGCAGCTCATGCGCACCTTCGAGAGCGCCCGCATTCAGACCGCCGCGCGCGCCGTTGGCGTGGCGCAGTCGGCGCTGGACCTCGGGCTGCGCTATGCAGAGGACCGGCAGCAGTTCGGCAAGCCACTGATCGAGTTCCCCCGCGTCGCATCCAAGCTGGCCCTGATGGCGGTCGAGATCGCTGTGGCGCGCCAGCTCACCTATCACGCCGCGCAGGAAAAAGACGCGAGCCGGCGTTGTGACCTCGAAGCGGGAATGGCCAAGCTCCTCGCAGCCCGCGTGGCATGGGCGGCAGCTGACAACGCGCTGCAGATCCACGGCGGCAACGGGTTTGCGGTGGAGTATCCGATCAGTCGCGTGCTCTGCGACGCGCGGATCCTCAACATCTTCGAGGGCGCGGCCGAGATCCAGGCGCAGGTGATCGCGCGGCGGCTTCTCGCCTGAAGGAGCTCCTTGCAGGCAGGAATGCCATCAGCGCCGCTGTGCAAGCAGCGCCACCAATCGATCCCGCGCCGGCGGCAATGGCCGCTCGCCGAGTGCAGGGGCCAGCCGCGTCTGCAGGAAATGGCCTGTCAGCCGCAGCCCCGCCGCGATCTCCGCCTCGGTCGCCGGCCCCTGCCCCAACAGGCACGGCGGCAATGGCAGCAGCCGGTCGGCCCACTCGGCGGCCCCCTCTCGCGAGACCGCCCGCCCGGAGCGCGGAGAAACGTACGCGAGGTCCTCGCGCCCACCGGTCACCGCGCAGCGGGTGAGGTCGAGCCCGAAGCCGGTCTCGTCGAGCAGGTGCAGCTCCCATCGCAAGTAGGCGACCAGCCAGTCCGGCGCGGCAAGCGCGTCCAGCAGCGCCTCCGACCGAGCATGCAGCGCGGGGTGCGGCTCCCGCTCGGGCAGGCAGAAGGAAAGGAGCGACGTCACCGCGTTGAGCGCGGCCAGGGCGCGGCGATCCTCCATCAGGTCCGCCCGGCTGCGCAGCGGCTCGACGGTGAACGCGCCGATATGCTCGTCGAGGCGCGCACGCCATGTCGCCTCGAGCTCGGCGCCCGGCTGGAGAATCGGCCGCAGCCGCCTGCTGGACCCACCGCGGACGACGCCGGCGTGCCGGCCGTGCGCCGGTGTGAAGAGTTCAACGATCGCGGCGTTCTCCCCGTGCCGCCGCACGGCGAGGACAAAGCCGCGATCCCGCCACTCCAGCATCAGTCGGCGAGCCCCTCCTCGTCGAGCAGGTGCCGCCCCTCGCGGTCCTCGACCTCGATCAGCCAGAGGTCCGGGTCGTAACGGCGCTGCCGCGCCAGCGCGGCGTCGACCTCCGCGTCCCCGCCCTCGACGAGCGGCAGCCAGCGGCGCTCGCCGGTGGTCAGGTCGAACGAGCGCTGGAAGGCCCGCGCGCGGCCGTCGAGCGTCGCCACCTTGACGATCACCGCGCCCGCCGTCGCGTCACCGTGCGCCGTCACGAATGCCGGTATGGCGGCGAGCCGCAGCCTGTTGAGGTAGGCGCGGACCCAGAAGTCGGCCGTCAGCCGCGCCATCACTCGCCGTCGGAGAAGTCGAGGCCCATCTGCGAGTAACGCTCCGCCTCGTCCTGCCAGCCGGGCCGCACCTTGACCTGCAGGAAGAGATGCACCTTGCGGTCGAGGAAGATCTCGAGCTCCGCCCGCGCCGCCTGCCCCACGGCCTTGATCGTCTGCCCGCGTTCGCCCAGCACGATGCCCTTGTGGCCGTCGCGCGCGACGTAGACCACTTGGTCGATCCGGGTGGAGCCGTCCTTGCGGTCCTCCCATGCCTCGGTCTCGACCGTCAGCTGGTACGGTAGTTCCTGGTGCAGGCGCAGGGTCAGCTTCTCACGCGTGATCTCCGCCGCGATCATGCGCTCCGGCAGGTCGGCGATCTGATCCTCGGGATAGAGCCACGGCCCCTCCGGCAGCTCGCCCGCGAGCCAGCGCCGCAGGTGGTCGACGCCGTGTCCCTTCTCGGCCGAGATCAGGAACGTCCGCTCGAACGGGAAGCGCTGGTTGAGCTTCTCCGTCAGGCCCAGGAGAACCGGCGCCTCGACCCGGTCGATCTTGTTGATGGCGAGGGCGACGCGCCTTCCCTCGGCCCGCTCGGCCAGTGCGTCGAGGATGGCCTCGACGCCATTTGTGAGGCCGCGGTGCGCCTCGACCAGCAGGACCACCAGGTCGGCATCCGCCGCCCCGCCCCAGGCCGCGGCGACCATGGCGCGGTCCAGCCGGCGGCGCGGGCGGAAGAGGCCCGGCGTGTCGACGAACACGATCTGGCTCTCGCCTTCGATCGCGACGCCGCGGATCCGCGCCCGCGTCGTCTGCACCTTGTGCGTCACGATCGAGACCTTCACCCCGACCATCCGGTTCAGCAGCGTCGACTTCCCAGCGTTCGGCTCGCCGATCAGTGCAACAAACCCCGCGCGGGTCATTGCTCGCCCTCGAGTTGCGCGAGCAGCGCGGCGGCCGCGGCCTGCTCGGCGGGACGCTTCGCGCTGGCCTCGGCGCGGGCGCGGCGTCCGTCCTCCGTCCGGACCTCGATCGTGAAGATCGGCGCGTGGTCCGGTCCGGTGCGCCCGAGTTCAACGTAGCGCGGCGGCTGCTGGCCCCGCGCCTGCGCCCACTCCTGAAGCGACGTCTTGGCGTCTCGGGCGTCGCTGGCGACGTTCCCGATCCGGTCGCCCCAGAGTCGCAGGATAACCTTCTCGGCGGCGGCGAAGCCCGCATCCACGTAGACCGCGGCGATGATTGCCTCCAGTGCGTCGGCGAGGAGCGCGGCCTTGCGGCGACCGCCGGACATCATCTCGGACCGCCCGAGGCGCAGTACCGCACCAAGGTCGATCTCGGCTGCGACTTCGGCGCAGGTCTCCTTGCGGACCAGCACGTTGAAGCGGGGCGCGAGTACGCCCTCGGAGGCCGTGCGGTCGTGCGCGAGGACGGCCTCGGCCATGACGAGGCCGAGGACACGGTCGCCGAGGAACTCGAGGCGCTGGTTGTCGGGCCGCTGCGGGCTCGAGATCGAGGCGTGGGTCAGGGCGTTGATCAGCAGTTCAGGCTCGGAGAAGGTGTGGCCGAGCCGGTCACAGAAGTCCCGAAGGTCCGCCGACAGCTTCACACGATCTTCTCGAAGAAGCGGTCCGCGCGCCACGTCCAGAAGAACAGCATCGACCGACCCGCCGACGAGAACATCACCCGGTCGGCCCGGCCGATGAGGTTCTCGAACGGCACGAAGCCCACGCCCAGCGCATTCTGGCTGACGCGGCTGTCGGTCGAGTTGTCGCGGTTGTCGCCCATGAAGAAGAAGTGTCCCTCGGGCACGTCGAAGACCGGCGTGTCGTCGAGGCGCGTCTGCCTGATGTCGAGCACATTGTGACTGGTCCCGTTCGGCAGGGTCTCGATCGCGCGCGGCTTGATGCACTCGCCACCCAGCGGCACGCCCGCGTTGGCGCACTGCGGAAGGTTTCCGGCAGGACCCTGACGCTCGAAGGTCTCGACGAAGTTGCCAGCCGGCTCCTGCGGCGCCGGCTCGCCATTGATGTAGAGGATGCCGTCCCGCACCTGGATCCGATCTCCGGGCAGGCCGACCAGCCGCTTGATGAAGTCGGTTCCCGCCACCGGATGACGAAACACGACAACGTCGCCACGCTCTGGCTCGTCGCCGAACCAGCGGCCGTCGATGAAGGTGCAGATGCTGAACGGGCAGGAGTACTGTGAGTAGCCGTAGGCCATCTTGTTGACGAAGAGAAAGTCGCCGATCAGCAGCGTGTCCTTCATGCTGCCCGACGGGATCCAGAACGGCTGAAAGAAGAGCGTACGGAACACGCCGGCGATGAGGAGCGCATAGACCACGGTTTTCACCGTCTCCAGCACGCCTTCCTTCTTCTCGACCTTTTCCGCCATCATGTCCCGTCTCGCCGCGATGCCGGCGCTTGATGCGGCGGCGCAGCGACCAGAGTCAAGCTGAGCCTCTCGGGCGCGCCTCGATCACCACGAACGCCTGCGCCCAGGGGTGGTCGTCGGTCAGCGTGACGTGGATGATCGCCTCATGCCCATCGGGCGTCATCTGACCCAGCCGGTCCGCAGCCCAGCCGGTGACGTGCATCACCGGCTGACCTGTTCGCAGGTTGCTGACGGCCATGTCGCGCCAGGCGATCCCCATGCGGAGACCGGTGCCGAGCGCCTTGGAGCAGGCTTCCTTGGCTGCCCAGCGCTTGGCGTAGGTGCCTGCGGTGTCGCGCCGCCGCTCCGCCTTGCGCCGCTCCGTCTCGGTGAAGACGCGATTCACGAACCTCTCGCCGAAGCGATCGAGCGTGCCTTGAATGCGCTCGATGTTGCAGAGATCCGTGCCGATGCCGAGGATCACGCCGAAATCCGCACCCGGCTCACGCCGCGACCCCGGCACGCGCCTCGTCCATCAGCCGACGCATCTCGGCGATGGCGGCAGGCAGGCCGCGGAAGATCGCCTCGCCGATCAAGAAGTGGCCGATGTTGAGCTCGCGCACCTCCGGAAGGGCGGCGACCGGCTTGACCGTGTCGTAGGTCAGCCCGTGGCCAGCGTGGACCTCCAGCCCCAGCCCGTGGGCGAACGTTGCCATCTCGCGCAGCCGCGCAAGTTCCTCGTCGCGCTCGCTGAAGCGGCCCTCGGCATGGGCATCGCAGTAGGCGCCAGTGTGGAGCTCGACGACGGCCGCGCCGATGCGCGCGGCGGCCTCGATCTGTGCCGCGTCCGCCGCGATGAAGATCGAGACACGGCAGCCCGCCTCCCGCAACGGCGCGATGAAATGGGCGAGGCGGTTCTCGTCCCTCGCGACCTCCAGCCCGCCCTCGGTGGTACGTTCCTCGCGGCGCTCGGGCACGATGCAGACGGCGTGCGGGACGTGACGCAGCCCAATCGCCTGCATGTCGTCGGTGGCCGCCATCTCGAGGTTGAGCGGGACGTCGAGGCTTTGCACCAGCAGGTCAATATCGGCGTCCGAGATGTGGCGGCGATCCTCACGCAGATGGGCAGTGATACCATCGGCGCCAGCCTCCTCGGCCATCTGCGCCGCCCGCAGCGGGTCCGGGTACGAGCCGCCGCGTGCGTTGCGCACCGTCGCCACGTGATCGATGTTGACCCCCAGCCGCAATCGCCTTGCCGTACCCATCGTGAGACCTCCGCCGCTCTTCGGGCGACCCTACTCGGCGTTGAACATGCTGTCAGCCGCCGGTTTCGCAGGTCTGCGCGTCAGGCCCAGCCGCTTCTCCTGCCGCTTGATCCGCCTGCGCTGATACGCGCTGATGAGCGGCCGCGCTGCGCCATACGCGACCAGCGCCGCCGCCAGACCGGGTCCAATCCCACCGACGAGGTATGGCCAGAAGACCTGCCGGAAGAAGATGTCGAGCCGCGACCAGTCGGTCTCCGCGCCGCTGAGGACCGCGCCGAGGTTGCTCCAGAGCTCGAGCGACGCGTAGGAGAAGGATGCCACGATCCGCGGCAGCGGCACCGGCGGCTGCCCCAGCAGCCACGACCCCAGTTCAACGGAAGTCGCCGCGATGATCGGGAACGTGATCGGGTTGCCGAAGAACGTTGCCAGCAGCGAGGCGACGATGTTGCCCCTGATCGCCCAGGCCAGACCCGCCGAGAACAGGAAATGCGCGCCGAAGAAGGGTGTGAAGCTGATGAAGACGCCGGCGGCGATCCCGCGCGCGATCTTGTCGGCCGGATCCGGCAGGCGGCGCAGACGGTGTGACACGTAGCGTGCGGCACGAGTCCATCCGCCGCGCGGATAGATCCACCTGCCGACGGCGGCCGGCCAGGTTCGCTTGGTGCGCCGCTTGAACATCTCCCCTCCGTCAAGGGCGGCGGGACGGATCCCTCAGCCGCTTCACCTCCGCGACGTCGGTATCGGCCTCCAGCGCGAGCCGCACCGCGTGCAGGTGCTCAACGTCCCTTAGCTCGACATCGATGATCATCCGGTAAAAGTCCGGCTTTCGGTCCAGCACCCTGAGGTCGGAGATATTGGCCTTCTGCTCACCGATCAACGTGCAGACCCGGCCGAGCACGCCCGCGTCGTTCGACAGCGTGAGGTCGAGGCTGACCACGTGGACCGGAGGATGGCGGCCCGAATGCCATTGCAGGTCGACCCACCGATTCGTCTGGTCCTGGAGCTCGGCCAGTACCTCGCAGTCGATCGCATGCACGACCACCCCGCGGCCGCGATAGGTGATACCCACGATGCGCTCACCGGGGACCGGCTGGCAGCAGTCGGCGCGCTTGAACGTCTGCCCCGGTGACAGGCCGATGACCGCGCGCGCCTCGTCGATCTCGTCGCCCGTCTTGGCGGCAAGTTCGGGGTAGAGCGTCTCGATCACCTGCCGCGCGGTGATCTCGGCCGAGCCGAGATGCGCCAGCAGGTCCTCCGGTCCCGCCAGCCCGAGCTGGCGCGCCGCGGTGGTGAGCGCCTTCTCCGTCGCGCGCCGGCCGATGTGCTCGAAGGCGACTCGGACGAGCTCGCGGCCCAGCTTCACGAAGCGCTCGCGATCCTCCTCCCGCAGGCTGCGGCGGATCGCGGTCTTGGCGCGCCCTGTGGCGGCGATGTCCATCCAGGTGACCTGCGGCCGCTGGCCCTCGGCGGTCATGATCTCGACCGACTGACCATTCTTCAGCCGCGTCCAGAGCGGCACGCGCAGTCCGTCGACCTTGGCGCCCACGCAGGCGTCCCCGATCCGGGTATGAATGGCGTAGGCGAAGTCGATCGGCGTCGCCCCGCGCGGCAGCTTGACCACTTCGCCCTTGGGCGTGAAGCAGAAGACCTGATCCTGATACATCTCGAGCTTCACGGCCTCGAGGAACTCGTCGTGATCGTCGGCGCTGTCGAACTGCGCCGTAAGGGTCGCGATCCACTTCGCCGGATCGACGGCGAACGGATTCTCGGCCCGAACGCCGTCGCGATAGGCCCAGTGGGCGGCCACGCCCGCCTCCGCCACCTCGTGCATCCTGCGCGAACGGATCTGAACCTCGACCCGCTTTCCGTCGCGTCCCGAGACGGTGGTATGGATCGATCGGTAGCCGTTCGACTTCGGCTGGCTGATGTAGTCCTTGAACCGGCCCGGCACCGCCCGCCAGCGCTGGTGGATGGCGCCCAGCACGCGGTAGCAGTCCTCGTCGCTCTGCGTGATGACGCGAAAGCCGTAGATGTCGGAGAGGCGCGAGAAGCCCTGCTCCTTCTCCTGCATCTTCCGCCAGATCGAGTAGGGCTTCTTGGCGCGGCCGAAGACGTCGGCCTCGATCCCCGCCTTCTCCAGTTCGTGCCGGATGTCTGCGGAGATGCGATAGATGACGTCGCCGCTCTCGCGCTGGAGCGTGATGAAGCGGCGGATGATCGACGAGCGTCCCTCGGGGTTCAGCACGCGGAAGGCTAGGTCCTCGAGCTCCTCGCGCATCCACTGCATGCCCATGCGACCGGCAAGCGGCGCATAGATCTCCATCGTCTCGCGCGACTTCTGCACCTGCTTGTCGGCGCGCATCGACTTGATCGTGCGCATGTTGTGCAGCCGGTCGGCCAGCTTGACCAGGATCACCCGCAGATCCTTGGCCATCGCCATGAAGAGCTTGCGGAAGTTCTCGGCCTGCTTGGTCTCGGTCGAGCTGAGCTGGAGGTTGGTGAGCTTGGTCACCCCGTCGACCAGCTCGGCCACCTCCTTGCCGAACTGCTTGACGAGATCGGCGTAGGTCGAGCGTGTGTCCTCGATGACATCGTGGAGCAACGCGGTGACGATGGTCGCGTCGTCGAGCCGCATCTCGGTGAGAATGGCGGCGACGGCGACCGGGTGCGTGAAGTAAGGCTCGCCGGAATGACGCATCTGTCCGTCATGCATGCGCTCGCCGTAGGCGAACGCCCGTCGGATCAGTTCCGCGTCGCTGCGCGGGTTGTAGTTGCGGACGAGATCGACGAGGTCGTCCGCATCGATTCCACGCTGTCCGGCCTCGGCGAGCAGGGCCGTCTACTGCGGCTTCTGCGCTTCCATGAGCGCGCGCAGCAGCTTCTCTTCGGACATGTCGTCCTGGGCAGGCCGGTCAGGCTGCGCCCCCATCAGGAGGGCCATCGCGTCCTCTTCCGGCTCGTCGACCTCGATCTGCGTCTGGTTGCTCTCGATCATCCGCTCGCGCAGCTCCTCGGCGCTCTGCGTCTCCTCGGCGATCTCGCGCAGGCTGACGACCGGGTTCTTGTCGTTGTCGCGATCGACCGTGATCGGCGCGCCCGACGCAATCTCACGTGCGCGATGGGCGGCGAGCATCACCAGATCGAACCGGTTCGGAACCTTGTCGACGCAATCTTCGACCGTCACGCGGGCCATTGGCAGCTCCAATCGTCGTTCGGAAAAGTCAAGCGCCTTACATACTCAGGCGACCGCTGCTTGACAAGCGCCAAAGCCTTCATCCCGTCAGAGGTTTGATGGCCGCACGCGCTTTCGCCGGCAAGGCAGCGAGCAACTCCTGCGCGCTGCGGTCCAGCACCGGATGCCGCCAATCCGGCGCGATCTCGACCAGCGGCACGAGGACGAAGGCGCGTTCGTGCATTCTGGGATGTGGCAGGATCAGACAATCCGGCGCCTCTCGCGCCTGTCGCTCGGGCGACATGTCGCGCCAGGCCTTGAACGTGGCCCGGTCCGGTTCCGTCCGTTCCCCCCAAGCGACGAGGTCGAGGTCGAGGCTGCGCGGCGCCCACCGCAGTGACCGTTCGCGTCCCGCCAGCGCCTCGATCACATGCAGATCGCGTAAAAGTTCGGTGGGTCCCTCCTCGCGCGCCTCAAGCAGAAAGACCGCGTTGACGAAATCGGGACCGGCACCCTCGGGCCACGCGGGAGTGTGATAATATCGGGACGCACGGATGAGTCGCCATCCGCGGATCCCGAGTGCCGTTCTTGCCTTTTCCAGTTGTTCGGCCGGCAATATACCGCCGGTCTCGAGATTTGAGCCGGCAGCCACGAGGATCGCTTGCGGTCTGGTGCGTTGCTCCATTAGTGAAGCCTTTCATCGTGCCCTGGGTGCCAAGGGTTGACCCGTTTTTTTTAGGCCGCAGAGCCCCAGACAAGGGATCAGGAAATGTTCTACAGGGATGAGCGGCTGGCGCTGTTCATTGACGGTGCGAACCTCTATGCGGCCGCCAAGGCGCTCGGGTTCGACATCGACTACAAGCTCCTGCGGCAGGAATTCATGCGGCGCGGCAAGCTGCTCAGGGCGTTCTACTACACGGCCTTGATCGAAAGCGAGGACTACTCT
The DNA here is from genome assembly GCF_016918935.1 of Roseitranquillus sediminis. GTDB lineage: Bacteria > Pseudomonadota > Alphaproteobacteria > Rhodobacterales > Rhodobacteraceae > Roseitranquillus > Roseitranquillus sediminis. The sequence goes on along the minus strand of NZ_JAFFOB010000025.1, from coordinate 294,259 downwards.
CCGATCAGGCCTCTCGTCGACTGGCTCCACTACAACGGCTTCACCATGGTGACGAAGCCCGCGAAGGAGTTCATCGACAGCCAAGGCCGGCGCAAAATCAAGGGCAACATGGACATCGAGCTGACGGTCGATGCGATGGAGCTGGCGCCGCGGATCGACCACATCGTGCTGTTCTCGGGCGACGGGGACTACAGGCCGCTGGTCGAGAGCCTGCAGCGGCAGGGCGTGCGGGTGTCGGTCGTCTCGACGATCCGCAGCACTCCGCCGATGATCGCTGACGAGTTGCGGCGGCAGGCGGACAACTTTATCGAGCTCGACGAGCTGAAAGAGGTCATCGGCCGCACGCCGCGCGAACCGCGCGAGCCCCGCGACCCGCGCGAGAACGACGACCGGATCGCCGATCCTGCCGGCTGAGGCGTGGGAGCCGGCCCTCTGCGTGACCGACCTGGCCGCTCTCGCCACTATGTTTGCCACGGCGTTCGGCGCCGCCACGATCCTGCCGTTCCAGTCCGAGATCGTGTTCGCTGCGCTGCAACTGCATGCGGACATTCCCATCGCCCTGCTGGTGGCAGTCGCCAGCCTCGGCAATACGCTGGGCTCGGTCGTAAACTACGCCCTCGGCTTCTGGATCGAGCGCTTCCGCCATCGCCGGTGGTTTCCAGCCGGCGAGGCGCAGATGGACCGGGCGCAGAGGTGGTATGCACGCTGGGGCGTCTGGACCCTGCTGCTCAGCTGGGCGCCGCTCGGCGACGCGATCACCGTGGCCGCCGGGGTAATGCGCACGCCGCTCCCGTTGTTCCTGGTCTTGGTGGCCGCAGCCAAGACGGGACGCTATGTCGCGCTGGCCTGGCTCACCGAGCGAACCGTCGGGGGCTAGACGCGCCGCCGCCCAACACGTACGCCTCCGAGACGTTATGACCGTGATGCCGAAACCGCCCTTGAAGCTCTACCTCGCCGCGCCGCGCGGCTTCTGCGCCGGCGTCGACCGGGCGATCAAGATCGTCGAGATGGCGCTCGAGAAGTGGGGCGCACCCGTCTACGTGCGGCACGAGATCGTGCACAACCGCTACGTCGTGGACAGCCTGCGCGAGCAGGGCGCCGTCTTCGTCGAGGAGCTGGAGGAGGCACCGGACGACCGGCCGGTGATATTTTCCGCCCACGGCGTGCCCAAGGCGGTGCCGGCCGAGGCGCGGCGGCGAGAGATGATCCATATCGACGCCACATGCCCTTTGGTCACCAAAGTCCATAACGAGGCGGAGCGTCACCACCAGAACGGACTGCAAATCGTGATGATCGGTCACGCCGGCCACCCGGAGACCGAGGGGACTATGGGCCAGCTCCCTCCGGGCGAGGTCCTGCTCGTCGAGACGGCGGGCGACGTGGCAACCTTGGAGGTGCGCGACCCCGAGCGGCTGGCCTACATCACCCAGACCACCCTCAGCGTCGACGACACCGCCGCAATCGTCGAGGCGCTGCGTGCGCGCTTTCCGGCCATCGCCGGGCCGCGCAAGGAGGACATCTGCTACGCCACGACCAACCGTCAGGAGGCGGTCAAGGCGATGGCACCGGAGATCGACGCGCTGCTGGTGATTGGCGCGCCGAACTCGTCCAATTCGAAGCGGCTGGTGGAAGTAGGCGCCCGCGCCGGCTGCGGTTACGCACAGCTCGTGCAGCGGGCCGCCGACATCGACTGGCGGGCGATCGACGGCATCCGCTCGGTCGGCATCACCGCCGGCGCGTCGGCGCCTGAAGTGCTGGTCGACGAGGTGGTGGAGGCATTCCGTGCTCGCTGGGACGTCACGATCGAGCTGGTCGAAACCGCGGTGGAGCGGGTGGAATTCAAGGTGCCGCGCGTCCTGCGCGAGCCGGCATGAGTCGCGCCCGGCACGCACGGTGAAGTCAGTGCCAAGGGTCCCGCTTGCGCTCGGCCTCGCTGGGCTGATCCCCTTCGTCTGGGGCGCGCTCACGATGCAGTCGGACTGGCTCGCGGCGGAGGGTGCGCGGGTGCTGGGGCCGCGTTTCATCGGACCCTATGTCCAGCTGTCCTATGGCGTCGTGATCCTGTCTTTCATGTCGGGCGTGCTCTGGGGCTTCGCGACGCGAGCCAGGGGTGCGGTGGCTGCCAGCGGCTACGTGCTCAGCGTCCTGCCGGCGCTCTGGGCGTTCCTCTTCGTCGGCGGGGGACCCGTCTCGGCGGCGATCTACCTCATCGCTGGCTTCGTCGGAATCCTCGGCATCGACTGGATGTTCTGGTGGCGGGGCCTCGCGCCGCGCTGGTGGATGCGCCTGCGCCTACTCCTGACTGCCGTCGTGGTCCTGTCGCTCGCGCCGGTGGCGCTATGAGCGGGGGCGACGACCTTGGCTGAGCTCTTCGCCTTCACCGACGGCGCCTGCAGCGGCAACCCCGGCCCCGGCGGCTGGGGCGCCCTGCTGGTCGCCCGCGACGGCGAGCGGGTGGTCCGCGAGCGTGCCCTGTCGGGCGGCGAGGCGCTGACCACCAACAACCGGATGGAGCTGATGGCGGCGATCGGTGCGCTGGAGAGCCTGCGCCGACCGTCGCTCATCACCATCGTCACCGACAGCGCCTACCTGAAGAACGGCATCACCAGCTGGCTACATGGCTGGAAGCGCAACGGCTGGAAGACCTCCACCCGCAAGCCGGTCAAGAACGAGGATCTCTGGCGCCGCCTCGACGCGGCGCAGGCTCCGCATCAGGTGCGGTGGGAGTGGATCAAGGGCCACGCCGGCCACCCGGAAAACGAACGCGCCGACGAGCTGGCGCGCGCGGGCATGGCTCCGTTCAAGCGCTAGAGGTCGAAGGTCGCGAAGACCGGCACGTGGTCCGACGGCCGCTCCCACCGGCGCGCATCCTTCAGCACATGCGACTCCACCGCCGCAGCCGCGATGTCGGAAGATGCCCAGACATGATCCAGCCGCCTGCCCCGGTCCGCCTTCTCCCAGTTCGGCGAGCGGTAGGACCACCAGGAGAAGAGCGGCCCCTCCGGATGGTGCGTCCGCGTGACGTCGGTCCAGCCGCCCACGCCCTGCGCGTCGAGCAGCGCCTCGGTCTCGACCGGCGTGTGGCTGACGACCTTCAGCAGCTGCCGGTGGCTCCAGACGTCATCCTCGCGCGGCGCGATGTTCAGGTCGCCGACCAAGATGCTGCGCCGCGGGGTGTTGGCGCGGAACCAGTCCTGCATCCGGGCGACGAAGTCGAGCTTGTGGGCGAACTTCGGGTTGAGGTCCGGGTCCGGCACATCGCCGCCCGCCGGCACGTAGAGGTTGTGGACGACCACCCCATTCTCCAGCCGTGCCGCCACATGACGCGCGTCGCCGCGGCTGCACACCTCGACCTGTCCCGCATCCTCGATCGGCAGCCGGCTCAGGATCGCGACGCCGTTGTAACCCTTCTGCCCGCGCGCCACGCACCAGCGATAGCCGGCTTCGGCGAAGTCCGGCAGCTTCTCCACCGGCGACTTGCACTCCTGCAGGCAGAGCACGTCAGGGCCCCGCTCCGCAAGCAGGCGCGTCACGAGGTCCGCCCTCAGCCGCACCGAGTTGATGTTCCAAGTCGCGATTGTCAGTGCCATGTCCCCTCCAAGGCCGCGGACGCTACCGAACGATGGCCCGGCGCTCAAGTCGTGGCGGTCTGGGACGAGCGGATTAGGTGTGGAGGAACGACGAAAGGAAGGAGCACATGGCGAAGACACTTATCCTGACGAGCGCCCTGCTGACCGCGCTTCCCGTCCTGGCGCAGGAGTCCGTGGGCACCGTGACGGCCACGGTCGGCGGCGAGGAGCGCACCTACGTCATTACGCAGGGCGGGGCCGAACCGACCAGCTCGTGGCGACGGGACGGCGGCGAGGTTCTCGTGGACATCGTGGCGCACCCGGACCGCACCCCGCGTGAAGATGGGCCGATGCTGCGGCTGCAGTTCGCCGTCACCGGGATGGGGCCCACGGCCGAGCCGGCCGCCAGCCGCGTGACCTATGTCGCCGAGGGCGAGGCGCCGCTGCTGACTGGCGAAGGCAGCTCGGAGGTGTCGCTGACTGCCTTCGGCATGACCGACGGGACACTCAGCCTCGCCGGAAATTTTGCGTCACAGCTCATGGACGAGCAGAGCGAGGCGCTGGCCGACCTAGCGATCGAAGGAGACTTCCAGGCTTCCCTGCGCCAGTCCAACTGAAGGGCGGGCCGGGCCGGTGCCCGGCCTCTCCGCGCTAACCGCCGCTCAGGCGACCAGCCGGTAGCCGCCGCTTTCGGTGACGAGCAGGCGCGCGTTCGACGGGTCCGGCTCGATCTTCTGGCGCAGCCGGTAGATGTGCGTCTCGAGCGTGTGCGTCGTGACGCCGGCATTGTAGCCCCAGACCTCGTGCAGCAGGACGTCCCGCGGCACCACGCCTTCGGTCGACCTGTAAAGGAACTTCAGGATATTCGTCTCCTTCTCGGTCAGGCGAATCTTCTTCTCATCCTCGGTGATCAGCATCTTCTGCGCCGGCTTGAACGTGTAGGGCCCCAGCTGGAAGACCGCGTCCTCGGACTGCTCGTGCTGCCTCAACTGCGCCCGGATCCGCGCCAGAAGAACCGGAAACTTGAACGGCTTGGTTACGTAGTCGTTGGCGCCCGCGTCGAGCCCGAGGATCGTGTCCGCGTCGCTGTCCTGTCCGGTGAGCATGACGATGGGGCATTTGACCCCCTGCTTGCGCATGATGCGGCAGAGCTCGCGCCCGTCGGTATCGGGCAGACCGACGTCGAGGATGACGAGGTCGTAGTGCCCTGCCCGCGCCTTCTCCATCGCGCCCGCGCCGTCGCCGGCCTCGAAGACGTCGAAGTCCTCGGTCATCACCAGCTGCTCGCTCAGCGCCTCGCGAAGGTCGTCATCGTCGTCGACCAGAAGTATCTTCTTCAAGTTCGCCATTGCGCCTGCCCCTTGTCATCTGCTTCTCGCCCCGCAGATGTGCCGACGACTGGTCTGGCTCAAGAAATGCTGCAGGGCGGTCACGCGCTCGTGTGCCGGCGAGCGGTTTTGTTTCAAACTCCGTCGCTTCAGGGCTACGAGACGGACGCGAGGCGGAGGTCAGGTGCAGATCGGTCCCACACCCAACGAGCGGCTGGCGCGGGCGCGGTCCGATCTCAGGATCGGGCTTCCGATCCTGATCGAGAGCGACGGCGCTTGGTGGCTGGCGGCCGCGGTCGAGACGCTGCCGCCCGAGCGGGCCGCGATCCTCGCGGGGGGCGGCGAGGCGGTGCTGGCCATCACCGGCTGGCGGGCCGAGACGCTGCACGTTCCGGTCTATGACGGCGACCTCGTGCGCCTCCGCGTGCCTGCCGCGGCCACGGTGGAGTGGCTGCGTTCTGTTGCCGATCCGAGCGCCGACCTCGCCTCGCCGCTCAAGGGTCCGTATCCGACCGTGCGCGGCGGCGGTGCGGCGCCGCACCGGGCGGCATTGCGCCTCACCAAGGCAGCGCAGCTTCTGCCCGCCGTGCTGCTCCAGCCGGCGGTCGAGGCGGCGGACGGCCTGACGCGCGTCGGCGCCGATGAAGTGGCCCCGGAGCGTGACCAGATCCCGACTCTCAGGCGCGTCGTGGGCGGCCGCGTGCCGCTCCGGGTCTCGGGCGCCGGCCGGGTGCAGGTCTTCCGGCCGGCCGACGGGGGCATAGAACATTACGCCGTCGAGATCGGCCGGCCCGACCGCCGAGGCGCGCCGCTTGTGCGGTTGCATTCGGCCTGCTTCACCGGCGACGTCCTCGGATCGCTCAAGTGCGACTGCGGCCCGCAGCTCGACGCGGCGCTGACCGCGATGGGAGAGGCCGGCGAGGGCGTGCTTCTCTATCTCAATCAGGAGGGGCGCGGGATCGGCCTCGCCAACAAGATGCGCGCCTACGCCCTGCAGGACGAGGGGTTCGATACGGTCGAGGCGAACCACCGACTGGGCTTCGAGGACGACGAACGCGACTTCCGCATCGGCACCGAAATCCTGCGGCAGATGGGGATCGGCCGGATCCGCCTGATGACGAACAACCCCGCCAAGGTGGCGATGATGCGCGAGCGCGGCATCGAGGTCGTGGAGCGCGTGCCGCTGGCGGTCGGGCAGAACCCGCTCAACGCGCGCTATCTCGCGACCAAGGCGCGCAAGTCGGGTCACCTGCTGTGATACCGTCGGACGTGTTTCTGACGCCGCGCGGCCTGCGCTTTGCCGGCCGAACCTTCCCCTGCACGATCGGGCGCGGCGGCGTAACCGCAGACAAGCGGGAGGGCGATGGCGGGACGCCCGCGGGAGCCCACGGGATCGTCGCCATGCTCTACCGGCCCGATCGGATGGCTCAGCCTGCCGCGTGGGCCCGGCCGATTCGCCCCGGCGACCTCTGGTCCGACGATCCGGCCGACACGGACTACAACCGACAGGTCCGCGCGCCGCACCGGTTCGGACACGAGCGCCTGCGGCGGCCGGACCCGCTCTACGATCTCGTCCTGGTGACGGACTGGAACTGGCGCGCACCGGTTCCTGGCCGCGGTTCGGCGATCTTCATCCACCGCTGGCGCCGTCCTGGGCGGTCGACCGAAGGCTGCGTCGCGCTGCGTCCGGACCACCTGCGCTGGATCGCCGCCCGTCTGGCGCCGGGGAGCCGGCTGATCGTCTAGCCCGGACGTTCGCCGAAGATGGCGGAGCCAATCCGGACGCAGGTCGCGCCCTGCATGATCGCCCGCTCGAAGTCACCGCTCATCCCCATGGAGAGTTCGGCGAGGTCGTTCCGCTCCGCAATCTTCGCCAGGAGGGCGAAGTGCAGCGTGGGCTCCTCATGGACCGGGGGGATGCACATCAGGCCGCGCACCGGCAGGTCCATCCGGCGGCACTCGGCGACGACGGCGTCGGCCTCGTCCGGCACGATCCCGGCCTTCTGCGGCTCCTCGCCGGTGTTGACCTGCACGAAGAGGTCCGGGCAATGCCCTTCCTCCTGGGCGAGCCGCGCCAGCGTGGTGGCGAGCTTCGGCCGGTCGAGCGAATGGATCGTGTCGAAGAGTTCAATCGCCTGCCGCGCCTTGTTCGTCTGCAACGGTCCGACGAGGTGCAGCTCGAGCCCGGGGTAGCGCTCCGCCAGCTCGGGCCAGCGGCCGGCGGCCTCCTGCACCCGGTTTTCGCCGAAGACGCGATGGCCTGCTTCCAAGACCGCCTCTATCCGATCGACCGGCTGCTTCTTGGAAATCGCGATCAGCCGGACGGAGCCCTCGGTGCGACCGGCGCGCTCTTCGGCCTCTCGAATGCGGGTCTTGATTTCGGCAAGCAACATGGCCGCACGTCACCACGCGGGGCCAAAAAAGAAAAGAGCGGGCCGAGGCCCGCTCTCTCTCCGGAGACATATGTGTCTCGATCAGAACGCCATCGCGACGCCGAAGGAGTAGGTGCTCACGTTGTCACCATCCACGTCTTCGCCGTGGCCGTAGCCGGCCTGCAGCTCGGCACCGCCGCCGAGGTCGTAGTTCGCGACGAGGCCCCAGCCCGACGCATCGTCTTCGTCGATGATCGGATCACCAGCGGCATCGTCCTCGCCAGTGTCGAATGGAACGTCATGGAACCGGCCGTAGTTGGCGGCGACCGTCAGCGCGTCCATGGTGTAGCCCACGGCGATGCCGTAGTGCGAACCCGCATCGTCGAGGTCCGAGTAGTTCGCGATCACCTGGAAGCCACCAGCGAAGGTCATGTCGGCGCTGAGGCCCCAGATGGTCAGGTTGTCAACATCGTCGTCCAGCGCGTCACCGGCGACATCGTCGAGGCCGTTCACGGTCTGAACACCAGCGCCGAACGCGACGTCCACACCGGCGAACGAGGTGGCGTAACGACCACCGAGGCCGAGGACCGGCTCACCTTCGCCTTCGTCGTCGATCTCGCCCGAGATCGCGACCGAGAAGTCGGTGAAGGCGTATTCGTAGCGCGCAACCTGGTTGTCGTACGTGTTGTCGAGGCCGGCGTTGCCGCTGTAGCCCGCGTGCTCGTGATCGTCGCGCAGCGACGAGCCGATGATCGCTTCGGTCATCGCCCAGTCGAACGCGCCGTCGGTGTCGCCCATCGTCAGGGTGCCGAAGGCGCCCGAGATGAAGATGGTGGCGCCGCCGTCATCATCGTCATCACGCGTGGCGCCCGACTCGCCGCCACCGTCAACGGCGTTGTTGTCCCCGATCTCTTCGTCCAGGTCGACGCTGGCGCCGAAGCTCAGGCCGGTATCGGTCTCGCCGACCAGCGTGAAGGTGACGTCGATGTCGGTGTGGAAGACGAGAGCAGAGTCGTCGCCGTCGGCGTCCAGACCCAGATCGCCGCCCGCGACGCCCATTTCGGCCGCGCCGGTCAGGGTCACGTCGGCCAGGGCGAAGGTGGTCGAAGCGACCAGCGCCGTCGTGGCGAAGAGAACCGTTTTCATTGGTTTTCCCTCTTTCATTACAGATGCACGCCAATCCGGGGAAAACCGAATTGGATGAACAAGCGTATGCGCGGCGGACTGGCTTCGGCGCAAGAACGGCCCCCCGAAGCCCGGCGGAATGGTCGCTCGTTGGTGCAGCAATGCCACAGCGTCCCTCAGGTCGCGGACCGAGAAACGTCTTGTCGGGTTTCCAGGTGGGGGATAGTCAATGGCGACATATGGTTCTCGAGGAACGACAGATGACGATGCCGGCGGCCCGACGGGCACTCTGCCTCATCGCGGCGATGGCGAGCCTCTCGGCCTGCGGCACCGGCTCCCCGTTCGACCGCTCGCCGTCCACCACCGATTCGACGGTCAGCGAGGGCACGCTGCGCCAGCGGCAGGCGACGCCCTACGCCCAGATCGAGCGCCGCCAGACGATCTTCGACCTGTTCGGCGGCGGACCGGACGCCAACGTCACCGTGGCGGTGAACCGGCACATCTGGAATGCCGCGCTCGAGGTGCTGGACTTCTTGCCGGTCGAGGCGGCCGACCCGTTCTCGGGCGTCATCGTCATGGGGTACGGCACGCCGCCCGGCTCGGGGCAGGCCTATCGCGCCACCGTCTACGTCCGCGACCCGGCGCTTGACGCGCGCGCTCTCAACGTCGCGCTCCAGACCCGCAGCGGGCCCGCGAGCCTGGAGACGGTCCGCGCGGTCGAGGACGCGATCCTCACCCGGGCGCGCCAGCTCAGGATCCGCGATTCGCGGCTCTAGACCTTTGGCGGCCCCCTGACTAAGGCTGGCGCGGCCAACGTCAGCGCCACGTCCAGAGGTTTCGCAAGATGTCCCGCTACGATCCCGCCGCTACCGAGCCCCGCTGGCAGGCCGCTTGGGACGCGGCGGGTACCTTCCGCGCGACCCGCGATACATCGCGTCCGAAGTACTACGTGCTCGAGATGTTCCCGTATCCGTCGGGGCGCATCCACATCGGTCACGTCCGCAACTACACGATGGGCGACGTGATCGCGCGCTACCGCCGCGCCACCGGCCACGCCGTGCTGCACCCAATGGGCTGGGACGCCTTCGGGATGCCCGCCGAGAACGCCGCGATCGAGCGCGGCGGCCATCCGGCCGACTGGACCTACGGCAACATCGCCGACATGCGCGAGCAGATGAAGCCGCTCGGCTTCTCGATTGACTGGAGCCGCGAGTTCGCCACCTGCGACGTCGAGTATTACGGCCAGCAGCAGCGCCTCTTCCTCGACATGCTCGACGCGGGCCTCGTCTACCGCAAGGCGGCGACGGTGAACTGGGACCCGGTCGACATGACGGTGCTCGCCAACGAGCAGGTGATCGAGGGCAAGGGCTGGCGCTCCGGCGCACCGGTCGAGCGGCGCGAACTGACGCAGTGGTTCTTCCGCATCTCGGACTTCTCCGACGAGCTCCTGGAGGCGATCGACGGCCTCGACGGCTGGCCCGATAAGGTCAAGCTGATGCAGCGCAACTGGATCGGTCGCTCGCGTGGACTGCAGCTGAACTTCTCGCTGACGGAGGAGGTGCACGGCCACGACCGGATCGAGGTGTTCTCGACCCGGCCCGACACGATCCGCGGCGCAACCTTTGTCGCCATCTCGCCCGACCACCCCATCGCCAAGGCACTGGAGCGCGAGTCGGAGGAGGTGAAGGCCTTCTGCGCCGAGTGCCGGCGCCTCGGCACCTCCGAGGAAGCGCTGGAGACGGCGCCGAAGCTCGGCCACGACACCGGCCTGCGCGCCCGCTATCCGTTCGACACGAACTTCGAGCTGCCGGTGTACATCGCGAACTTCGTGCTGATGGACTACGGCACCGGAGCGATCTTCGGCGTCCCTGCCCACGACCAGCGCGACCTCGACTTCGCCCGCAAGTACGAGCTGCCGGTCATCGAGACATTCGAGGCCGTGGATGACCCCGCGCCCGTCGCCGACGTTGCGTTCGTGCCGCCAAAGGACCAGACGGTGCGCTACACCCGCGCGCTGTCGGGGCCCGAGATACAGACGGCGAACGAGGCGATCGAGGCGGCTATCGCCTTCTGCGAGGAGCATGGCGTGGGGCAGGGGGTTACCCGCTTCCGCCTGCGCGACTGGGGCCTCAGCCGCCAGCGCTACTGGGGCTGCCCGATCCCGGTGGTGCATTGCGAGACCTGCGGCGTGGTGCCGGAGCGGCGCGAGAACCTGCCCGTGGAACTGCCCTACGACGTAAGCTTCGACCAGCCGGGCAACCCGCTCGACCGGCACCCTACCTGGTCCCGCACCGCCTGCCCGAAGTGCGGCGCCGAGGCGCGGCGCGAGACCGACACGATGGACACCTTCGTCGATTCGTCGTGGTACTACGCCCGCTTCACCTCGCCGCGCGCCGAGACGCCGACCGAGGCCGAGGACGCCGGCTACTGGATGAACGTCGACCAGTATATCGGCGGGATCGAGCACGCGATCCTGCACCTGCTCTACTCGCGCTTCTTCGCCCGCGCGATGCACGCGACCGGCCACCTGCCCGCGAGCGCGATCGAGCCCTTCGACGCGCTCTTCACCCAAGGCATGGTCACGCACGAGATCTACCAGACGCGCGACGCGCAGGGCCGGCCGGTCTATCACCTGCCAGAGGATGTCGAGGACGGCCGGCTGAAGGCGTCGGGGGAAACCGTGGAAGTCATCCCCTCCGCCAAGATGTCGAAGTCCAAGAAGAACGTCGTCGATCCGGCCGACATCATCCGCGAGCACGGCGCCGACACCGCGCGATGGTTCGTCCTGTCGGACAGCCCGCCGGAGCGCGATGTGGAGTGGACCGCCGCCGGGGCGGAGGCCGCGCATCGGCACCTCGCCCGCGTGCACCGGATGGCGGCGGAGCTGGCCGCCGCGCCCGACGCCGCGCCCGACGACGCGCTGGAGCGGGCGACGCACAAAGCGATCCGCGACGTCACGCTCGGCATCGACAGCTTCGGCTTCAACGCTGCCATCGCCCGACTCTACGAGTTCACCGCGACCATCTCGCGTGCGGACGCGGCGCCGGGGGCGAAGCGGTGCGCGCTCAAGGTGCTGGCGCAGCTCATGTCGCCCATGACGCCGCATCTGGCGGAGGAGGTCTGGTCGATGCTCGGGGGCAGGGGCCTGGTGGCCGATGCGCCATGGCCAGTGGCCGACGAGGCGCTGCTGGTGGAAGAAACGGTGACGCTGCCGATCCAGGTCAACGGCAAGCGCCGCTCCGAGATCGTCGTCGCCCGCGACGCCGACCGCGCGGAGGTCGAGGCTATGACGCTGGCCGACGACGCAGTGCAGAAGGCGCTGGCGGGCAGCGCGCCGAAGAAGCTGATCGTGGTGCCGGGGCGCATCGTCAATGTCGTGGTCTAGGCGCACCGTCCTCGCCGCCGCAGCGGCCACGCTCGCGGCCTGCGGCTTCGAGCCGGCCCTTGCGCCGGGGTCTGCCGGTCGTGGCGTCCTCGACGACGTGGCGGTGGAGCCGCCGGAGACTCGGGTGGAGTACCATCTGGTCGACCGGCTTGAGCAGCGCCTCGGCCAGCCGGCCGCGCCGAACTACCGCCTCGACTACGAGGTGGAGCAGGAAACGATCGCCACAGGCGTGACAGCCGACGAGGTCACCACCCGCCGCAGCGTCGTCGCCGACGTCGCTTACGTCCTCAGCGACACGGCCAGCGGGACGGTGGTCCGCCGCGGCCGGGTGCAGAACTTCACCGGCTACTCGGCCACATCGACGACTGTGGCAACGCAGATCGGCGCCGAGGATGCGCAGGAGCGGCTGATGACCCTGCTGGCGGACCGGATCTACTACGAGCTCGTCGCAACCGCGTCCGAGTGGCGCCGATGAAGCTCGGCGCCCGGGACGCCGCCGCCTTCTTCGCCAAGCCAGATTCTGCATGCCCTGCAGTCCTGCTCTATGGCGGTGACGCGATGCGCGTGGCGCTGCGTCGGAAGGACCTGATCGATGCGCTCATCGGGCCCGAGGGCGAGGCCGAGATGCGGCTCATCCGCCTCGCGCCTAGCGACCTGCGAGACGAGCCTTCTCGTCTCGCCGACGAGGTCCGCGCCCGCGGCTTCTACCCCGGCCCGCGCGTCGTGCATCTTGAGGGCGCCGCCGACGCACAGGCAAAGGCGGTGTCGGCAGCGCTGGAGGACTGGCGGGAAGGTGACGCGCAGCTCGTCGTGACAGCCGGTTCGCTCACGGCGCGATCAACGCTGCGCAGGGCCATCGAAACGCATCCCCTAGCGGCAGCGATCGGCATCTATGACGACCCGCCCGGCCGCGACGAGATCGAGCGCGTGCTGCAGACCGCCGGCATCGACACGGGCAGGGACCGCGAAGCGCTCGACGCGCTGAACGAACTCGGACGCTCGCTCAATCCGGGCGACTTCCGGCAGACGGTCGAGAAGGTCGCGCTCTACAAGCTCGGCGATCCGGCGCCACTCACGGCCGCCGACGTCGCCGCCTGCGCACCTGCCACGGCCGAGGCGGCGGTGGATGACATCGTCGACGCCGCGGCAGGTGCGGAGGTGGAGCGGATCGGTCCACTGATGCGCCGGCTCGAGGCGCAGGGAACGGCGCCGGTGACGCTCTGCATCGCCGCCAGCCGCCACTTCCGCATGCTTCTCGCCGCCGCCGCGGACCCGGCCGGTCCCGCAGCCGCGCTCGGGCGGATGAGGCCGCCTGTCTTCGGCCCGCGCCGCGACCGGATGCGACGGCAGGCCCAGGACTGGGGCGCGGCCCGCCTCGACGCGGCGCTGCAGATCCTCGTCGACACCGACCTGGCCTTGCGCTCGTCCGCCCGCGCGCCGCAGATGGCGGTGCTGGAGCGGGCGCTGATCCGCCTCGCGATGATGGCCCGCCGCTGAGCGCTCAGCCGGTCCACCGCGCGGCGTGAACGCCGGCCCAGAGGCCGGTGGCGAGGCAGGCCGTCAGCAGGTAGCCGCCGGTCGGTGCTTCCCAGTCCAGCATCTCCCCCGCGACGAAGACGCCCGGCAGTGCCCCGAGCATCAGCGCCGGATCGACCCCCTCCCACATCACGCCGCCCGCAACCGAGATCGCTTCATCGAGTGGTCGCGGTCCGGCGTAACGCACCGGCAGCGCTTTCACCAGTGTCGCCAACGCCGCACCCTCCGGCAGCGGCCGCCCGAATTCACGCAGCAGCGCCAGCTGCGCGGGATCGAGCCGCAGCGCCTTGCGCAGATGCGTGCTCAGCGTCGCCTTCCCACGCGGCCGGTCTAGCCGCTGCGCGACCACGGCAGGCGGAACGTCGGGGCAGAGGTCCAGCGTCAGCGGCGCGCCGTCCCGGATCGCGGGGATCAGGGGATAGATGCCGCCGCCCTCCAGCCCCCGTCGCGAGATCGCGATCTCGCCCCGGCTCCTCGTGGCCCCGACCGAGAGTGCCACGCCCTTGACAGGTGCGCCGAAGTGGAGCGCCATGTGCGGGCTCCAGTCGACTGCCAGCCCCACGTTCGCCGGCCGGAACGGTGCGAGCGGCACTCCCGCCGCGCCGAGCGGGCCGGTCCAGGCTCCGTCCGAACCGAGGCGCCGCCAGCTGGCGCCTCCGAGCGCGAGCACGGTCACGCGAGGCCGCAGCAGGCGCGGTCCGTCCGGCGTCAGGAACAGATCGCCGCCAGTCCAGCGCCAACGGGTGCGGATCTCCACGCCGCGCTCTGCCAGCCGGCCCAGCCATGCGCGGAGCAGCGGCGAGGCCTTCATCGTGCTGGGAAACACGCGGCCGGTCGAGCCGGTGAAGAGCTCCTGCCCCAGCGACCACGCCCACTCCTGCACCTCTGCCTGGCCCAACGACTCCAGCATCGGCCGCAGTCGTTCGGCCGCTGCGCCGTAGCGCGCGACGAACTTATCCGGCGCCTCCTCGCGCGTCAGATTCAGGCCGGACTTTCCGGCCATCAGAAACTTGCGCCCCACCGACGGCATCGCCTCGACGACGGTGGCCGCGCGCCCCGCCGCCGAGAGCGCCTCGGCCGCCATCAGGCCGGCCGGCCCCCCGCCAACCACCAGCGCGTCCGTCTCCTCGGTCTGCACGTCGTCCTCCGCCTTCGCCGCGCCCGCCTCTAGAGGACCGCTCATGCGCTGGCCATACCGCCTGGAACCGCTAGGATTGAGGCGATGGGTTGCCCACTCGCCGCTCGCCGATGATCCTCGGCGTCATCTCCGACACTCACGGGCACCTTCGCCCGGAGGCGAGGGCGGCACTGTCGGGCGTCGACCTGATCCTGCACGCAGGCGACTTTGGCCGACCTGAGGTCATGTCCGAGCTCGAGCAGATCGCACCTTCGCGTTTCATCCGGGGCAACGTGGATACCGCGCCGTGGGCGCAGGGACTGCCCGAGACCGCCACCCTCGCGGTCGGCGGGCGCCGCATCCACATGCTGCACGACGTCAAGGAGCTGGACTTCGATCCACGCGCCGAAGGGTTCGACGCCGTCGTGGCGGGGCACTCGCACCGGCCGTCCGCGGAAGTGCGGAACGGCGTCCTCTACCTCAACCCCGGCAGCGCCGGTCCCCGCCGCTTCCGCCTGCCCGTCACGCTCGCCCGACTCGACACTTCGGACATGAGTGCCCGCATCCTGACCCTCCTCCCGTGAGCCTCAGTTTCCGAAGATCGTC
The DNA here is from genome assembly GCF_016918935.1 of Roseitranquillus sediminis. Taxonomy (GTDB): domain Bacteria; phylum Pseudomonadota; class Alphaproteobacteria; order Rhodobacterales; family Rhodobacteraceae; genus Roseitranquillus; species Roseitranquillus sediminis. Next base: position 279,221 of record NZ_JAFFOB010000025.1, on the reverse strand, counting down.
ACCGTGCTGCGGCCGGCGCCGACTGTCACGCGCTCTGCCCGCGCCACGCTGCTCTCCGGCGCACGCACCTCGTAGGTGCCGGGCGGCAGGTCGCGGAACATGAACGCCCCCTGCGTGTCCGTCGTCGTCTCGCGGCACCCGCCCGAAGTCGGACAGGCCTGCACCGACGTCAGCGGGATCGGCGCGCGCGTGTCGGAATAGCGCAACGTCCCGGCGATGTCCCCTGCGCCGGCCGCACCGGTTCCGAACGCGACCAGCCCCGCTATCGCCAGCGCCGCGCTATTTCGGCTCCAGCACGATCCTCTCCTTGAGAACAAAGTTCGCACTCCCTTGCTCACGCTCCAGATCATTGAAGCGCACGTCTTCGGGCCAGTAGTTCGGAAAGGCGATGTTCACGCCCTCGAAGGGCCAGACCGGCGCGCCGCTGTCATCGGTCGGCGCAGCCACCTCCAGCTCCCAGTTGATCACGTTGTCGGGCATCAGCTGCCGCGTCCTGCGCAGGGGTATCAGGATCAGGCCCAGCCGGAGCTGATCCCCGTCGGCAAGCCGGGTACCGTCGCCGAGCGTCGCCTCGCCGCGCACCCAGTACCGCGTCCCGAGGTCGACGGTGCGCGGCTTGACGTAGAACATCAGGATGCTCGCGCCGAAGATCATGATGATGAAGTAGCCGGCGAAAGCACCCGTCAGGTTCAGGTCGAAGCCCTTGAACGGCCCCGTCACGACCGAGGTCGAGGGAAGGATCCGGTAGAGAATCCAGGCCGGGACGAGCGACACGAGGACGACCACCGCCCAGATGATCAATCCTTGCTCGAATGCACCGAAGCCCATGCCAATCTCCGCAGGCCCACTTGCAGGCTAACGAAGAATTGCCGCCACGGCAATTCGGGGCAGGCAGCCGGAGCGGAATGCCCGCCCCGGCCGCGTCTCAGTAGCGATAATGGTCGGGCTTGAATGGCCCCTTGGGGCTCACGCCGATGTAGGCCGCCTGGTCGGGCGCCAGCTCGGTCAGCCTCGCGCCGATCTTGCCGAGGTGCAGCCGCGCGACCTTCTCGTCGAGGTGCTTGGGCAGCACATGGACGCCCGGCGCGTACTGGTCGGCCTTGGTCCAGAGTTCGATCTGCGCCAGCACCTGATTGGTGAAGCTCGCCGACATGACGAAGCTCGGGTGGCCGGTGGCGTTCCCCAGGTTCAAAAGACGGCCCTCCGACAGCAGGATAATCCGATTGCCGCCCGGCATCTCGATAAGGTCGACTTGGTCCTTGACCCGCGTCCACTTGTGGTTCTTCAGCGCCGCAACCTGGATCTCATTGTCGAAGTGCCCGATGTTGCCGACGATCGCCATGTCCTTCATCTCGCGCATGTGCTCGAGGCGGATGACGTCCTTGTTGCCGGTCGTCGTGACGAAGATGTCCGCGCTCGAAACCACGTCCTCAAGCAGCACGACCTCGTAGCCGTCCATCGCCGCCTGCAGCGCGCAAATCGGGTCGACCTCCGTCACCTTCACCCGCGCGCCGGCGCCGCGGAGCGAGGCGGCCGAGCCCTTGCCGACGTCACCATAGCCGCAGACCACGGCGACCTTGCCGGCCATCATCGTGTCGGTCGCGCGGCGGATGCCGTCAACCAGGCTCTCGCGGCAGCCGTACTTGTTGTCGAACTTGGACTTCGTCACGCTGTCGTTGACGTTGATCGCGGGGAAGGGCAGGCGCCCCTCCTTGTGGAGCTGGTAGAGGCGGTTGACGCCGGTCGTCGTCTCCTCGCTGACGCCGCGGATCGCCTCGCGCTGCTTGGCGAACCAGCCGGGGCTGCTGCCGAGGCGGCGGCGAATCTGCGCGAAGAGCGCCTCTTCCTCCTCCGACTTCGGCACCGCGATGAGATCTTCCTCGCCCGCCTCGACCCGCGCGCCGAGCAGGATATAGAGCGTGGCGTCGCCGCCGTCGTCGAGGATCATGTTCGCCGGCTCGGACCCGAAGTCGAAGATCCGGTCGGCGTAGTCCCAGTACTCCTCGAGCGTTTCGCCCTTGATGGCGAAGACCGGCACGCCCGATTCGGCGATGGCCGCCGCGGCGTGGTCCTGGGTCGAGAAGATGTTGCACGACGCCCAGCGCACCTCGGCGCCCAGTGCGGTCAGCGTCTCGATGAGGACGGCCGTCTGCACCGTCATGTGCAGGCTGCCGGCGACGCGCGCACCGGCGAGCGGCTGGCTGCCCGCATACTCTTCGCGCAGCGCCATCAGTCCCGGCATCTCGGTCTCGGCGATGTCGAGCTCGGTGCGGCCCCATCCCGCGAGCGAGATGTCCTTGACTATGTAGTCCTTCGGCACTCGGAACCCTCCTGATCGTCCTGTGCGATTTCGGCGCCGCATAGCATCGGGCGGCGTTGTCCACAATCGCCGGGGCCGGGCAGCTTGCCATCCAGCCGCCTGCGGTGCAGCAACAGGCCGGTTCGACGGAGAGGGCCGATGGCGAAGCGGGCGTGGCAGCGGATGCTCTCGGGGCGCAGGCTCGACCTGCTCGACCCCACGCCCGTCGACATCGAGGTCGAGGACATCGCCCACGGCCTCGCCTTCGTGGCACGCTGGAACGGCCAGACCCTGGGCGACTGGCCGTACACAGTGGCGGAGCACTCGCTCCTCGTCGAGTCGATCTACGGGCAAGTGGCGCCCTCGGCCGAGCCGCGTTGGCGGCTGGCCGCTCTGCTCCACGACGCGCCGGAATATGTGATCGGCGACATGATCTCTCCGGTGAAGGCCGCCGTCGGGCCGGCCTACGGCGAACTCGACGCACGCCTCTCGGCCGCGATCCACATCCGCTTCGGCCTCCCGGCCACGCTGCCCGCGGCGGTCAAGCGGCAGATCAAGCGGGCCGATCGTATCTCGGCATGGCTCGAGGCCGTGCGCATCGCCGGCTTCACCGAGGCCGAGGCCACGCGCTTCTTCCGCCGGCCGCCGGAGGAGTGCCTGCCCCTGACGCTCCACCTGCGGCCGCCGGCCGAGACCCGCGCCGCCTACACCGAGCGCCTCGCAGAACTGCTCGCCCGGCTCTGACCGGCGTTGCCGCCGGAGCGGCTGGCGCTAAGGTGCCCGGCGTGCGGGAACGGCGGGGGCCCTGGTGACGGAAGTGGCGTTGGGAGGGGTCGATCCCGTCACCGCGGTGGCGCTTGTCGGTGCTCTGGGCGTCGGGTCGCAGTGGATCGCCTGGCGGCTCAGGATGCCGGCCATCGTGCTGATGCTGCTCGCCGGCGTCCTCGTCGGCCCGGTCATCGGCGCCTTCGTGCCCGCGCGGGATCTCGGCGCCCTCGTCATGCCGCTTGTCTCCATCGCGGTCGCCGTGATCCTCTTCGAGGGTGGCCTGACGCTCAACCTGCGCGACCTGCGCGACGCGGCCGAGGGCGTGCGGCGGCTCACGCTGATCGGCGCGCCGCTCGGCTGGCTCCTGTCGGCGCTGGCGCTCCGCTACGCCGGCGGCCTCAGCTGGGAGTCCTCAGCCGTCTTCGGCGGCATCCTTATCGTCACTGGTCCCACCGTCATCGCGCCGCTGCTGCGGCAGGCGCGCCTCGCCCGCCGGCCGGCGCTGCTGCTGCAATGGGAGGCGATCGTCAACGACCCGATCGGCGCACTTGCCGCCGTCCTCGCCTTCGAGGTCGTCGTCGTGCTGCGAACCGCCACCGAGTTCGGCAGCGCGGCGCTCGATCTCCTGGTCGGCATCGTCGTCGCGGCCGGAGTGGGCGCGCTGGCGGGCCGCGGTATCGCGCGGGCATTCCATCGCGGCTACGTACCCGAATACATGAAGGTCTCGGCGCTCTTCGTGATCCTGCTCGCGGTCTTTGCCCTCTGCGACCACGTCCTGCACGAGAGCGGGCTGCTCGCGGTCACGGTGATGGGCATCGTCATCGCCAATGCCGACCTGCCGTCCTACGCCGAGCTGCGCCGCTTCAAGGAACACGCGACGGTACTGCTCGTCTCCGGCGTGTTCATCCTGCTCGCCGCGCAGCTCGACTTCGAGACGCTGGCGCGGCTCGACTGGCGCTCGGCGCTGGTGGTGATCGCGCTGGTCCTGCTGGCGCGGCCGCTGACGGTGCTGATCTCGCTCATCACCACCCGGCTGCCATGGCGCGAACGGGTGCTTGTCGCCTTCACCGGGCCGCGCGGCGTCGTCTTGGTCGCGGTCGCGGGCCTCTTCGGCGAGCGGCTGGTGGCGCTGGGGATCGAAGATGCCGCGTTGGTCGCGCCGCTCGCCTTCGTGCTGGTGGCGGCGACCGTGGTCGTGCACGGCTTCACCCTCGGCCCGTTCGCGCGCCTGCTCGGCCTGACGGGCAGCGAGACGCCGGGCGTGATGCTCGTAGGCGCCTCTCCCTGGACCACGGGCTTCGCCGAGGCGCTGAAGCAGGCCGAGGTGCCGGTGCTGCTGACCGACCCGAACCGCTCGCGCCTCCGCGAGGCACGCGAGACGGGGCTTCCCACCTTCTACGGCGACATCCTGTCGGAGGCGGCGGAGCACGGGCTCGAGCTGGTGGCCTATGAATCGATCGTCGCCGCGACCGACAACGACGCCTACAACACCCTCGTCGCCACGAACCTCGGGCCCGAGTACGGTCGCGAGAACGTCTACCAGGTCTCCCGCGTCAGACCTCCGGGTGCCCGTCACACGCTGCCGGCGACGCTCGGCGGACGGCCGTTCGGACGCGACGAGACGATCCACCAGCTCAACCGCCGCATCGCCGAGGGGTGGAGCTTTCGCACGACGCGACTGACGGAGAAGTTCACGCTCGCGGAATGGCGCGAGAAGCGCCCCGAGGCGATCCTGCTCGCCCAGGTCACGCCCGGCGGACGCTTCTCGATGCTGATGCCGGAGGACGAGCCGGACGAGCGACCGGACACGCGCCTCTTCTCGATGGCGCCGCCCGACACTGCGGAAGTCGCAGCGGAAAGTGCGACCGAGGCCCCCGAGCCCTGAGCCGTCAGCGCGGCGAGCGCTTGGCGAGGATGCGCTGCAGGGTGCGCCGGTGCATGTTGAGCCGCCGCGCCGTCTCCGAGACATTCCGGTCGCAGAGCTCGTAGACCCGCTGGATATGCTCCCACCGCACCCGATCCGCAGACATCGGGTTCTCTGGCGGAGGCGGCAGCTCGTCCGCGGGCGCGAGAAGCGCGGCGACCACCTCGTCGGCGTCGGCGGGCTTGGAAAGGTAATCCGTCGCACCGATCTTCACCGCCGCGACCGCGGTTGCGATCGCGCCGTATCCCGTCAGCACCACGATCCGGCTGTCGGGTCGGCGTTCGCGCAGCGCCTCGACGACATCGAGCCCGTTGCCGTCCTCGAGCCTGAGGTCAACGACGGCGAAGGCAGGCGGTCGCGACGCGGCGACTTGCCGGCCCGCGGCGACGCAGTCTGCCGTCTCGACGGTGAAACCCCGGCGCTCCATCGCCTTGGCGAGGCGGCGCAGGAACGGCTCATCATCGTCGACGATGAGCAGGCTCATGTCGTCGGCGGTGTCTGCCATGTCCCCCTCCACCATACGAGCCTCTTCGGTTGCGGGTTCCGAGCAGGTAGGCGAGGGCTCCTTCACGTCAATTCACGCGGAGTCGAGGTAGCAGGCGGTCCGCGCCGCCATCTCCTCGGCCGTGTCCTCGCGGCTGAAGAAGTCGACGAAGCCTTTGCCCGGCATCATCAGGTACGTGAAGGTGGTGTGGTCGACGAGGTAGTACTCGTCCTCCTGCTCCGGGATGGCGTGGTAGACGCGGTAAGCCCGCGCCGCCTCGGCGATCTGCTCGGCGCTCCCGGTGAGGCCGACCATCTCCGGGTGCATGTAGTCGGTGAACTCCGCAAGCACCTCGGGCGTGTCGCGCTCAGGGTCCACGGTTATGAAGACCGGCTTCACGTCGTGTCCCGCCTCCGCCAGCAGGTCGACCGCCTCCGCGTTCCTGGCGGCGTCGAACGGGCAGATGTCGGGGCAGAAGGTGTAGCCGAAATAGACCAGCGCTGGCCGGTCGATCACCTCGGCGTCCGTGACCGTGGCGCCGGTCTCGGAGACGAGGTCGAACGGCCCGCCAACGTCGCCGCCGGTCACGCCGCCGCCGCAATCGGGCGTGTCGCGCATCATCGTCCAGACCACCGGCCCTGCGACCAGCGCGACGATGGCCATCACGGCCGCCCCGGCATAGAACTTCCTCGTCCTCATGCGGCCAGAGGTAGGCGCATCCCGTGACCGATCCAAGCTATTCCTCCCTATTCACGCAGCACCGCCGCGCGAACTGGATCCGGCTCAGGACGCTGGTGGTCCTGCGCTGGATCGCCATCGGCGGCCAGCTCACCGCGATCGTGGTGGCGCGGCGCCTCTTCGAGCTCGAGCTGGCGCTGGGCCTGTGCTTCCTGGCGGTCGGCATCTCGGTGGTGATGAACCTCGTGGCGCTGGCGATCTATCCCGAGAACAAGCGCCTGACAGAGGGCGAGGTCACGGGAATGCTGCTCTTCGACATCCTGCAGCTCTCCTTCCTGCTGTTCCTGACCGGCGGTCTCAACAATCCCTTCGCGCTCCTCATCCTCGTGCCTGTCACAATCTCGGCCACCGCGCTCAGGTGGCAAACGACGGCGCTCCTCGGCGGGACCGCGGTGACGCTGGTGACGGCCGTGACCTTCTGGCACGTCCCGCTGCACACGCCCGAAGGCGCCATCATGCGGATGCCCGAGATGTTCGTCATCGGGTTCTGGCTTGCCATCGTCATCGGCGCGGGCTTTCTCGGCGCCTTCGCCCAGCGCATCACGAGCGAGATCGCCACGATGTCCGACGCGCTCGTGGCGACGCAGATGGCGCTGGCACGCGAGCAGAAGCTGACGGACCTCGGCGGAGTCGTGGCGGCCGCGGCGCATGAACTCGGAACGCCGCTCGCCACGATCAAGCTGGTCAGCGCCGAGCTGATGGAGGACCTCGAGGGCGACCAGCGTGAGGATGCGCGCCTGATCCGCGAGCAGGCCGACCGCTGCCGCGACATCCTCCAGTCGATGGGCCGGATCGGCAAGGATGACCTGCACCTGCGCTTTGCGCCGCTCGAGGCCGTGCTGCGCGAGGCGGCCGAGCCCCATGCCGGGCGCGGCAAGGAGGTGCGCCACGCCATCGTGGGCGAAGGCTCGGCGCTGACCATTCAGCGGCGGCCGGAAATCATTCACGGACTGCGAAACCTGGTGCAGAACGCAGTGGACTTCGCCCGCAGCACGGTCTGGATCGAGGGCGGCTGGACCGAGGACCGCATCTTCGTCCGCATTGCGGATGACGGTCCCGGCTTTCCGACCTCCGTCCTCGGCCGGATCGGCGACCCCTTCGTGCGCCGCCGGCGGGTCGAGGACGACCGCCGCGCCCGCCCCGAGTATGAGGGGATGGGTCTCGGCCTCTTCATCGCCAAGACCTTGCTCGAACGCTCCGGCGCGGAACTGAGCTTCGCCAACGGCAGCGGCGCCCTGGCCCCGCAGACCGGCGCCATCGTCGTCGTCAGCTGGCGTCGCAACGTCATCGACGCGCAGGTTTCCGGCCCGCGCGCCGCCCTCGGGCACAATGTCCCGATCGAGGTTTGACCGGATCTTAACCTCGAATTAACGAAGATGAACGATTCCCTCCATGACCGTGGAGGGATCGACGATGGCCGTCTGGAACACGCTGCTCAACGCGGTCGACATCTGGCTCGTGCTCGGCCTGGGGACGACGGCGCTGGCAGCGGCCTTTTGCTCCGTGTGGGTTCTTGCCGCAATCGCGCCCGAGGCGCGCCGGCAGCGGCGGGCGCTGCTGGATGGCGCCGCGACGGATCTGGTCTTCCTCTTCGACGGTGAGGCGCTGGTCGACGCAACGGCCGGCGCGCGACAGCTCGTCGCCGCGGCGCCCGACGCCGCCGGCACCGACTGGGCCCGCCTGATGATGCTCCTGCTGCCGCGCTTTCCCGATCTCGAGAGCAGGATCGGCGCACTCGGCGACGACAGGGAGCAGGAATACAGGTCGCGCGATCAGACCAGCCGCCTCCTCGCCGAATGGCGCGGCGCCCTGACGCGCCTGACGCTGCTCGACGTGGAAACGGCGGATGCCGGCCGGGAGATCGACCGCTACAGCCTGACCGCGATGGAGCGGGAGCTCGAGACGCTGCGCCAGGTGAACGAGGTGACGCCGGCGCTGATCTGGCGGCAGACGGCGCGGGGCCAGATCACCTGGGCGAATCGCGCCTATCTCGACATGGTGGCGCGGATAAGGGGCGATGCTGACACCGCTCTCTGGCCGCCACCGCCGCTCTTCGAGGCGGCCGAGCTGATGGCACCGGTCGGAGAGGCCGGCGTCCGCAGGCTCGCGCTCGACTCCGGCGGCAAGGGGCGCAAGCGCTGGTTCGACTGCACCAGCACGCCGGCGGGCGACGAGGCGATCTTCGTCGCCGTCAGCGTCGACGCGACCGTCCACGCCGAGGGCCAGCTGCGCGAGTTCATGCAGACCCTGACGCAGACATTCGCGCAGCTGACGATCGGGCTCGCGATCTTCGACCGGTCGCGGCACCTCGCGCTCTTCAACCCCGCGCTCACCGACCTCACGCAGCTGCCGTTCGAGTTCCTGGCGAGCCGGCCCACGCTCTTCGGCTTTCTCGACCGCCTGCGCGAGAAGAAGATGATCCCGGAACCACGCGACTATTCCGGCTGGCGCAAGAAGCTTCTGGAGCTCGAGGCCGCGGCCGAGCACGGCACCTACGCCGAGACCTGGTCGCTGCCCTCGGGCCAGACCTACCGGGTCATGGGGCGCCCGCACCCGGACGGCGCGGTGGCGTTCCTCTTCGAGAACATCTCCGCCGAAATCTCGCTCACACGGCAGTTCCGCTCGGAGCTCGAGATGGGGCAGGCGGTGCTCGACAGCCTGGACGAGGCGATCGCCGTCTTCTCCGCCGACGGCGTGCTAACAATGACCAACAAGGCCTACATCGCGCTCTGGGGTGTCGACCCGGGTACGTCGCTCAAGGACATCGGCATCACCGAGGCGATGCGCACCTGGCTCGACCGCTCGGTGCCCTCGCCAGTCTGGGGCGACATCCGCGACTTCGCCGACAGGGTGAGGGACCGCACGACCTGGCAGGCGCAGGTCAGGCTGCAGGATGGCGGCGCGCTCGCCTGCCGCGTCGTACCGCTCGCGGCAGGCGCGACCCTGATCGGCTTCCGCCGGACGCAAGAGCGCTTCGCGCCGGCCGGGCGCACGGCCCTCGCAGGAGCCTGACCCTCCGGCAGACCTGCCTGCAGCCGCTTGCGGCCGGGCGGCGCCGCGGCCAAGATCGGCGGCCATGGACGCGACGCTTCACCTTTCCGACGCCGACGCCAGCGCCGCGCTCGCTAGACGGCTGGCGCCTGAGCTCCGGCCGGGCGACGTGCTGCTGCTCGGCGGCGAAATCGGCGCGGGAAAGACGCATTTCGCCCGCGCGCTGATCCGCGCCCGCCTCGGCCGCGACGAGGACGTGCCGTCGCCAACCTACACGCTGGTGCAGACCTACGACGACGGGCGGGCCGAGATCTGGCATGCAGACCTCTACCGCCTGAGCGGTCCCGACGAAGCGTTCGAGCTCGGCCTCGACGAAGCCTTCGCCACGGCGATCTGCCTCGTCGAGTGGCCGGACCGTCTCGGGACACACGTCCCGGCGGACGCGCTCCGCCTCGACTTCGCCATGCTCGACCGGCCGGGCCGCCGGCTGAGGGTGCACGCCGAGGATGGCCGCTGGGCAAAGCGCGTTCCGCTGGCGACAGCCGCGCATGACTGACCGGACCGAGCGGATGACCGCCTTCCTCGACCGCGCCGGGTGGGGCGCGGCGGTGCGGACGGCGCTGGCTGGAGACGCGTCAAACCGCCATTACCTGCGCCTCTCGGGACCGCATCAGGCGGTGCTGATGGATGCACCGCCCGAGCGGGGCGAGAGCGTGGCACCCTTCATCCGTGTCGCGCGCCACCTCACCAGCATCGGCCTCTCGGCGCCGGAGATCATCGCTGCGGACCCGGAGAACGGCTTCCTGCTGCTCGAGGATCTGGGCGACGATCTCTTCGCCCGCGTCATCGCGCGGGATCGGGGGGCGGAGAAGCAGCTCTACTCGGCCGCAGTAGACGTTCTGGCTCATCTCCACGCCCACCCGCCGCCCGAAGATCCGCGCTATGGGCCGGAGGAGATGGCAGCGGCCGCACGGCTCGCCTGGACCTGGTACCGCAACGGCGCAATCGGCGATGCAGAAGGCGAGGACGCGTTTCACCAAGAGATCCGGGCGCTCCTGCGCCTGCACGTACCGGATACGTCGGTCCTCGTCCTGCGGGACTTCCACGCCGAGAACCTGATCTGGCTGCCGCAGCGGGTGGGCGTGGCGCGGGTCGGCCTGCTCGACTTTCAGGACGCCGCCGCGGGGCACCCGATCTACGACCTCGTGTCGCTCGTGGCCGACGTGCGGCGCGACGTGTCGCTGTCCGTCCATAGGGCGATGCTGGCGCGCTATTCCGAGTCATGCGGAATGGAGCGCGCGCATGTCGACCTCGCCGCGGCCCTGCTCGGCGTTCAGCGCAACCTGCGCATCCTCGGGACCTTCGCCCGGCTCTGCCTGCGCGACGGTAAGCCGCGGTATCTGGACCTGCTGCCACGGGTCTGGAACCTTTTGCAGGCGGACCTCGACCACCCCGCGCTGACGTCGCTCGCGCGCCGCGTGCGGCGGGACCTGCCGCCGCCCGACTCGCCCGTCCTGGACCGCCTGAGGAGTGCATGTCTGACCGCCCCGACGCGCTGATGATCTTCGCCGCGGGGTTCGGGACGCGCATGGGCGCGCTCACCGCCGACCGGCCGAAACCCTTGATTGAGGTGGCCGGCCGGCCGCTGATCGACCACGTCCTGCGGCTCGCCGGCGACGCGGGGATCGGCCGGATCGCCGCCAACGCTCACTACCGGGCGGAAATGCTTGCGCGGCATCTCGCGCCGCTCGACGTCGCCGTCTCCCACGAGGCGCCGGAGATCCTCGACACCGGCGGCGGCCTCAGGCAGGCGCTGCCGATGCTCGGCGCCGGCACCGTCTTCACCGCGAACTCTGACGCCATCTGGACCGGCGCGAACCCCTTCGAATCGCTGGCGGCGGACTGGGACGGTGAGCAGATGGGCGCGCTCCTGCTCTGCACCGAGGTGCCGGGGCGGGGCGACTTCCGGCTGGAGGACAGGCGGCTGCAGCGCGGCGGGCCGCTCACCTACACCGGGGCGCAGATCATCCGCGCTGACGCCCTCGACGGGATCGAGGACCGCGTCTTCTCGCTTAACCGCGTCTGGGACCGGCTTGCGGACGAAGGGCGGCTCTACGGCCTGATCCACCGCGGCGGCTGGTGCGACGTCGGGCACCCGGCGGGCATCGCCGCCGCCGAGGCCGTGCTGGCCCGCCACGATGTTTGAGCCTTCGGACCTGCCCCGCGTAATCGGCGTGCCGCCCGGCGCGGATTTCGCGGCCGTCGTCGCGCGCGGGCTGGACCGGACGTTCGGCACAACGCCCGAGGCGCTGGCGCGGACGACCCTCTACGCGAATTCGGGCCGGATGCGCCGCCGCCTTCAGGAGGCGCTCGAGGCCGCCGGCCCGCGCCTGATGCCGCGCCTCCGCCTGATCGACGGGATCGGGCTCGAGGCGGGGGTGGCATCGCCGCCGCTCCGCCGGCGGCTGGAACTCGCGCGGCTGATTGCGGCGTTGCTCGACCGGCAGCCGGAGCTGGCGCCGCGCTCGGCAGCGTTCGACCTCGCCGACAGCCTTGCGCAGTTGATGGACGAGATCACGACGGAGGGCGTTCTGCCCGAGGCACTGGAGACGCTGGAGCTCGGCGATCACGCCGCGCACTGGTCGCGGAGCGCCCGCTTCCTGCGCATCGCCCTCGACTATGTCGCGGACGCCGCCGAGCCCGACGCGGCACGGCTGCGGCGGCATGGGATCGAGCGGCTGATCGCGGCGTGGCAGGCCGCGCCCCCGGCCGCGCCCGTGCTCGCCGTCGGCTCGACCGGCTCGCGTGGCGCTTCGGCAGAGCTTCTCGCCGCCATCGCCCGACTGCCGCAGGGTGCGATTGTGCTGCCGGGCTTCGACTTCGACATGCCCAAGGGTGTCTGGGAGCGCCTCAAGGAGACCGCGACCGCCGAAGACCACCCGCAGTTCCGCATCGCGGCACTTCTCGAGCGGCTGCACCTTGCGCCGAGCCAGGTGCAGCGGTGGGGCGATGCGCCGGTGCCCTCCCGCAACCGCCTGATCTCGCTTGCCTTGCGTCCAGCGCCGGTGACGGACCAGTGGCGCAGCGAGGGGTCGGCGCTCCACGACATCGCCGAGGCCACGCAAGCGGTGACGCTGATCGAGGCGCCGTCGCCGCGCCTGCTCGCGCTCTCCCTCGCGCTGCGGCTAAGGCGTGCAGTCGAGGACGGGGCGACTGCGGCCCTGATCACGCCCGATCGAACGCTGTCCCGGCGGGTCGCCGCCGCGCTCGACCGCTGGGGAATCGAGCCCGACGACAGTGCCGGGCGCCCGCTGGCGCAGTCGGCGCCGGGTCGCCTGCTGCGCCACGTCGCGGCGTTCATGGGCCGGAGGCTGACGGTCGAGGCGCTGCTCGTCCTCCTCAAGCACCCGCTCGTGGCCAGCGGCGGGGACCGAGGCGCGCACCTTCTCGCCACCCGCGAGCTCGAGCTGCACCTGCGACGCCACGGGCCAGCTTTCCCGACGGCTGCGGATCTCGCCGGCTGGCGCGACGACGACTGGACCCGGTGGATCGCCAAGACGGTTTTTGCGCCGCATGCGGGTGGAACTGCGCTGCTCAGCCGCCACGTGGAGCGCCACCTTGCGATGGCCGAGGCATTGGCCGCGGGGCCGAACGACGCCGGATCCGGCGGTCTTTGGGACGAGGAGCCGGGCAGGAAGGCGGCAGAGGCAATGGCCGAGTTGGCCAGCGAGGCCACGCATGGCGGCGAAATGGACGCCGCAGACTACGAGCAGCTCATCGCTATGCACCTGACCGGCGAGGTGCGCGAGGCCACCGGTCCGCATCCCGACGTCATGTTCTGGGGTACGCTCGAGGCCCGATCGGGCGGCGCCGGCCTGACGATCCTCGCCGGGCTCGACGAGGGCGTCTGGCCCGCGATTCCGGCACCCGACCCGTGGCTCAACCGCGCGATGCGGGCCGCTACAGGCCTGACCTCACCCGAGCGGCAGATCGGCCTTGCGGCGCACGACTTCCAGCAGGCCGCCGCTGCGCCCGAGGTCGTGCTGGCCCGCACCCTGCGCGACACCGAAGCCGAGACGGTGCCGTCGCGCTGGCTGAACCGGCTGACGAACCTGCTCGACGGGCTTCCGGGGCAGGGCGGGCCGGAGGCGCTGGCGGCGATGCGCGCCCGCGGCGACGCCTGGGTCGCCGCGGCCGAGGCGCACGGGCGGATGCCGAAGGTGCCCCGCGTCGCGCGTCCGTCTCCGCGACCGCCGGTCGCGGCGCGTCCGCGCCGGCTGTCGGTCACGCAGATCTCGCGGCTGATCCGCGACCCCTACGAAATCTACGCGCGCCACGTCCTGCGGCTCCGCCCGCTCGACCCGCTCCGGCACGAGGCCGACGCCCCGCTGAGGGGTTCGGTCCTGCACCTCGTCTTCGACCGCTTCGTGCGGGAGGGGCCGGACGCGGACGTGGCGGCGGCGGTGGCGCGGCTGGGCCGCATCGCCGACGAGGTGCTGGCGGCCGAGGTGCCCTGGCCGCTCGCCCGGCGCCTCTGGCGCGCCCGCCTCGACCGTGTCGCGCCTTGGTTCGCCGCGACTGAGCGGGACCGGCGCGCCCGCGGGACGCCGCTCATCACCGAGGAGCGGGGCGAGTGGTCCATGACCGCTCCTGACTTCACGCTGACCGGCGTCGCCGATCGGATCGACCGCCTGTCGGACGGCACGCTGGCCATCTACGACTACAAGACCGGAGCGCCACCGACGCCGAAGCAGGTGCGCAAGTACGACAAGCAGCTCCTGCTGGAGGCGGTCATGGCCGAGGCCGGAGCCTTTCCCGGTGTACCGGCCGCGAGGGTGGCAGAGGTCGGCTACATCGCCGTCGGCGGCAGCGGGAGCTACAAGCCGATCCCGCTCGAACCCGGCGAGAGCGCCGGTATCGCGGCCGAGTTCCGGCGACTGATCGGATCGTGGGACGAACCCGGCCGCGGCTATACCTCGCGCCGCGCGGTCGAGCGCCGCGACTACGCTGGCGACTACGACCACCTCGCCCGCTTCGGCGAGTGGGAGGACAGCGACGCGCCGGAGACGCCACGATGAGCTTCGACGAGGCGACCCTGCGCCAGCACCAGGCCGCCGAGCCGCGCATCTCGACCTGGCTCTCCGCCAACGCGGGGTCCGGCAAGACGCGGGTGCTGACCGACCGGGTGGCGCGGCTCCTGCTGGAGCGGGTGCCGCCGGCGCATGTGCTCTGCCTGACCTACACGCGCGCGGCGGCGAGCGAGATGCAGAACCGCCTCTTCCGGACGCTCGGAGATTGGGCGATGCGGGACGACGCGGACCTGACCGAGCGGCTGCGCAGCCTGGGCGTCACCGAGGCGCTGCCGCCCGAGGCGCTGGCGCGGGCGCGCACGCTCTTCGCGCGCGCGATCGAGACGCCGGGCGGGCTCAGGATCCAGACGATCCACGCCTTTTGCGCCGCGATCCTGCGGCGTTTCCCGCTGGAGGCGGGCGTCACGCCGCATTTCGCCGAAATGGACGATAACGCGGCCGCCGCGCTGCGGACCGCCATCGTGGACGAGATGGCGGACGGTTCGCAGGCGGGGGTAGTGGACGCGCTGGCGCGGCACTTCACCGGCGCCGACTTCGACGCGCTGACGGCGGAGATCGCGCGGCACCGCGACGGCTTCGGCACACCGCTCGACTTGGCGGGCGCGCGGGGCCTGCTCGGCCTGCCGCCCGGCCTCAGCATGGAGCGCCTCGTCGCCGACGTCTTCGACGGTGCCGCGCCGCTTCTCCGCGAGGTCACGGAGGCCTGCAGCCGTGGCTCCACGCTTGACGTCGACGCGTGTCAGAAGCTGCGCCGCCTCGACCTCGACGCGCCGGCGCTGGCGGACCTCCTGATCCTGGAGGACGTCCTCCTGACGAAATCAGGCGCAACTCCGTTCTCGCCAAGCAGCCGGTTCCCGACCAAGCCGACGCGGGCGATCATAGACGCCGCCGCACTCGACGACCTGATGGAGCGGGTGGCGGACGCGCGGCGCACCCGCTGCGCCATCGAGGCGGCCGAGCGGACGGCGGCATTGCATGGCTTCGCGGCCGCCTTCCTGCCGCTCTACGAGGGGCGCAAGGCGCGGACGGGGCGGCTCGACTACGACGACCTGATCCTCAAGGCACGGCGCCTGCTCGACGACCCGTCGGTCGCGGACTGGGTGCTCTTCCGCCTCGACGGCGGCATCGATCACATCCTGATCGACGAGGCGCAGGACACGAGCCCGCTCCAGTGGGAGGTGATCGAGCGACTGGCGCGGGAGTTCGCTTCCGGCCGCGGCGCGCGCGAGGTCGAGCGAACGCTCTTCGTCGTGGGGGACAAGAAGCAGTCGATCTATTCGTTTCAAGGTGCCGATCCGGCGGGCTTCGACAGGATGTACGGACATTTCCGCAGCCGCCTTGCGGCGGGCATCCAGCGGCTGGAACTGCTGCACTCGTTCCGTTCGTCGCGCGCGATCCTGCAAACGGTCGATGCCTGCTTCGAGGACGGCACTGGCCTCGAGCCCGATGTGCGCCACAACGCCTTCCACGAACATCTGCCGGGCCGCGTAGACCTCTGGCCGGTGGTGCCGCCGCCGGACGAGGAGGAGGAGGGTGCGTGGTACGATCCGGTCGACAAGCCGACACCGAATGCCGCCCACACCACCCTTGCGCGGCAGATCGCGGCCGAGTTGCGGCGCATGATCGACGCAGGCGTCGCGATCCCGGACGAGCAGGGCGTCCTGCGCCCGATCCGTCCAGGCGATGTGCTGATCCTGATGCAGCGGCGCAACGAGCTCTTTCACGGTCTGATCCGCGCGCTCAAGGAGCAGCGGCTGGAGGTGGCGGGCGCCGACCGGATGCGCCTCACCTCGGAACTGGCGGTGCGGGACATCCTGTCGCTCTGCAAGTTCCTGGCGCTGCCGGAGGACGACCTGTCGCTGGCCGAGGCGCTGCGCTCGCCGCTCTTCGGCTGGAGCGAAGGCCGTTTCTACGACCTGGCGCACGGCCGATCCGGGCATATCTGGCAGGCGCTTCGCGGCAGCGGCGAGGCGGAGACGCTCGCCGTGCTGCGCGACCTGCTCGACGCGGCCGACTTCCTGCGTCCCTACGAGCTGATCGAGCGCATCCTGATCCGGCACGACGGCCGCGGACGTCTGCTCGCGCGGCTCGGCGAGGAGGCGGAGGACGGCATCGACGAGCTCTTGAATCAGGCGATCGCCTACGAGCGGACGGACACGCCGAGCCTCACCGGCTTCCTGTCGTGGATCGAGGCCGAGGACATCGAGGTGCGGCGCGACGCCGGCAGCGCCGGCAACCGCATCCGCGTGATGACGGTGCACGGCGCCAAGGGGCTCGAGTCGCCGCTGGTGATCCTGCCAGACACGCTGCGGGGCAAGGCACAGCACCGCAACGAGATCCTGCCGGGCGAGGATGGCCTGCCGCTGTGGAAGATGCGCAGCGGTGAGGAGCCGCCACTGCTCGCCGCCGCCCGTGCGGCGAGCGAGGCCGCCGAGGCGGCGGAGCGCCGGCGCCTCCTCTACGTCGCCGCGACGCGGGCCCGCACCTGGCTCATCGTCTGCGGCGCTGGGCAGCACAAGCCGGGCGGAGACACCTGGTACGACCTGGTCGCGGCCGGCCTCGCCCGCTGCGGCGCGGTTGCGTGCGACCATCCGACGGGGCAGGGGCTGCGCGACGAGCACGGCGACTGGAGCGCCGCGCCGCAGGCACGCGAACCGGAAGCCGCGCGACCGCCGCCGCCGCAAGTGCCCGACGTCGCGGCGCCGCCCCCGCCGGCGCGACCACAGCCGCTCGTCGCCTCGAACCTCGGCGGCGCGAAGGCGCTGCCGGGCGAGGGGCTGGACGAGGCGGCGGCCCTGCTGCGCGGCACGCGGCTTCATCTCCTGCTCGAGCATCTGCCGAACGCTCCGCGCGCGGCGTGGCCAGAGACCGCCGCCACGCTCCTCGACGGACCGGACCCGGATCTGCTGGCCGAGGCGGCGGCGGTACTGGAGTCGCCGGCGCTGGCGTTCGTCTTCGCGCCAGACGCTCTGGCCGAGGTGCCGTTCGCGGCGGCACCGCCCAACTTCGGCGCGCGAACGTTGCGCGGTGTGATCGACCGGCTGATCGTTGGCCCCGACGCCGTGCTCTGCATCGACTTCAAGACAAATCGAACGGTGCCGAACCGGGCCGAGAACACACCGAACGGGCTTCTGCGGCAGATGGGCGCCTATGCCGCGGCGCTGACGCAGATCTACCCGGACCGCCGGATCGATACCGCGATCCTCTGGACGCGCACTGCCACCCTGATGCCCCTGCCGCCGGAGCTGACGACGGCGGCGCTGCTTGACGCCCTCAGTGCCGCTCCATAGGTGTTGCGCCTCAGCACAGTCAGGAGACCATCATGGCTACCGTCGCCGTCACGGACACCACCTTCGATCAGGAAGTGAAGCAGGCCGACATCCCGGTCATCGTCGACTTCTGGGCCGAGTGGTGCGGGCCCTGCCGCCAGATCGGCCCGGCGCTCGAGGAACTGAGCGAGCAGTATGACGGCCAAGTCAAGATCGTGAAGGTCAACGTGGACGAGAGCCCGAATGCTCCGGCGCAACTCGGCGTCCGCGGCATCCCGGCGCTCTTCATGTTCAAGGACGGCGAGGTCGTCTCGAACAAGGTTGGCGCCGCGCCCAAAGCCGCACTCGAGAACTGGATCAAGGAAGCGCTCTGACCCTCTGGCGATGAGCGTTTCTCGAGGGCCGTCGCGCACGCGGCGGCCCTTTTGTGTCGCCGGTCGCAGCGGGTGAGGCGGCCCGGCACTGGCGGCCTCACTTCCTCCGCGACATCCTCTCCTTCACGAACTCGCGCTTCAGTTCCGCCATCCGGACCAAAGCGTCATTGAATCCGTCGCGCAGGTTCAGCAACCGCAGACCCGCCTCGCGCAGCAACGTCTCCGCGTCCTTCCGCTGGTCGGACAGCTTGAGGCGATATCCTTCGCGCGCGACGTTCCGCATGGTCACGGCCGCTTCTGCCAGACCCCGAAACATGTCGTTGTCCGCTTCCGACAGTTCATTGAGGATCTGACGCGCCTCGTCCTCGCCGCGCTTGCTGCCCGAGAAGAAACGGTTGAGCGCGCCGTTCAGATAGCGCCAGTCGAGCTCCCTGATACGGTCGCAATGGCCGCGCTTGTCCTCGACCAGCTTGGGCAGGAACGAGCCGGAAAGTTCGTGAAGCCTGTCCTCGTTGTCGAGGAGCGTGCCGGGGCTCTGCACCGCCGCCAGAAACTCCCGCGTCGCGGCATCGACCGCTTTCAGCGACTTCTCGACCTCCTCAAGGATCTCCTCGATGGCGCTTTCCGCTTCGGCGGGCATCGAGACGACGCCGGCAAAGAGCAGCTTCAGGCGAGATGCCCGCCCGACAAGCTCATCCACGATACGTAGCGCGACATCGGCGGCATCGACGATGTTCTTCAGCGACGCGGTGGGATCGGGCATGGCGTGACTCCCGCGCTCCAACGGATACCTATGCACGATAGCATGTCGGGTCCGAAACCGGGAGACGTATCGAGGTGACGCTTGGTCAGCAGCGGTTGTCGCCGCGCGTTCGCGGGTGCATATCGCCCCGGAAGCGAGGAGGCGTAGGATGAGCGAGTTTCCCGGCTGGCACGGCACCACCATCGTTGCGGTCCGAAAGGGCGGCGAGGTCGTCGTGGCGGGCGACGGACAGGTCAGTCTCGGCCAGACCGTCATCAAGGGCACTGCGCGCAAGGTGCGCAGGCTCCAGCCCGGCGGCGCCGAGATTGTCGCGGGGTTCGCCGGTTCTACCGCTGATGCGTTCACCCTGCTTGAGCGGCTGGAGGCGAAGCTGGAGGCGACGCCGGGACAGCTCCAACGCGCCTGCGTCGAGTTGGCCAAGGACTGGCGCACCGACAAGTACCTGCAGAAACTCGAGGCGATGCTGATCGTGACCGATGGCGCGGAGCTCTACGTCGTGACCGGCGCAGGCGACGTTCTGGAGCCCGAGCACGACGTCACGGCCATCGGCTCGGGCGGCAACTATGCGCTCGCGGCCGCGCGCGCCCTCATCGACCAGGATCTGTCGGCCGAGGACATCGCCCGCCGCGCCATGGCCATCGCCGCTGACATATGCGTCTACACGAACGGCTCGCTCACCGTCGAGCGGATCGGGCCGCGCTGACGCGCGGTGCCTCCGGCGGGGATACTTGAAGAGCAAAGAAGGCGGGCTTCGGCGCCCGGAGAGGAAACCGCGATGACCGACCTGACACCGCGCGAGATCGTCAGCGAGCTCGACCGCTTCATCATCGGCCAGAAGGACGCCAAGCGCGCCGTGGCCGTGGCGCTGCGCAACCGCTGGCGCCGCAAGCAGCTCGACCCGGAGATGCGCGAGGAGGTGTTCCCCAAGAACATCCTGATGATCGGCCCCACCGGCGTCGGCAAGACCGAGATCAGCCGGCGGCTGGCGCGCCTCGCGCGGGCGCCGTTTCTCAAGGTGGAGGCGACGAAGTTTACCGAGGTGGGCTATGTCGGCCGCGACGTGGAGAGCATCGTCCGCGACCTCGTCGAGCAATCGATCACGATGACCCGCGAGCACATGCGCGAGGACGTGAAGACCCGTGCTCAAAAGAACGCCGAGGACCGCGTGCTGCATGCCATCGCGGGCGAGAACGCGCGTGGCCAGACGCTCGACATGTTCCGCGACAAGCTCAAGCGCGGCGAACTCGACGACAAGGTGATCGAGCTCGATGTCGCCGACACGTCGTCGCCTTTCCCGCAGATCGAGCTTCCGGGCGGCGGCGCGATGCAGGGCATGAACCTCGGAGACCTCTTCGGCAAGGCGTTCTCGGGCCGGACCGTGCGCAAGCGGATGACCGTGGCCGAAAGCTACGACGTGCTGCTCGGCGAGGAGGCGGACAAACTGCTCGACGACGAGACGGTGCAGAAGGCGGCCGTGGACGCGGTCGAGCAGAACGGGATCGTGTTCCTCGACGAGATCGACAAGGTTACCGCCCGATCCGACGCCAAGGGCGCCGACGTCAGCCGCGAGGGGGTGCAGCGCGACCTGCTCCCGCTGATCGAGGGGACGACGGTCTCGACCAAGTACGGGCCGGTGCGGACCGACCATATCCTCTTCATCGCTTCGGGCGCGTTCCACGTTGCCAAGCCCTCGGACCTCCTGCCCGAGCTGCAGGGCCGGCTTCCGATCCGGGTGACGCTGCGCGCACTGACCGAGGGGGACTTCGTGCGCATCCTGACCGAGACGGACAATGCGCTGACCCGTCAGTACGCGGCGCTGATGCAGACCGAGGGCGTCTCCGTCACCTTCACCGACGAGGGCATCGCGGCACTTGCAAAGATCGCGGCCGACGTGAACCAGTCGGTCGAGAACATCGGCGCACGGCGGCTATATACGGTGATGGAGCGCGTATTCGAGGAACTAAGCTTCAACGCGCCTGATCGCGGAGGCGAGAACGTCACGGTCGACGCGGATTTCGTGGAGGCGAACCTCGGCGAACTCACCCGAAGCGCCGACACCAGCCGCTACGTGCTCTGAGCCCAGCCGTCGCCGACCTTCTCGAAGGTCGCCGCATGGCCGAGGTCGAAATGCGTCGCGTCCGATGCGGCGCAGTATCGCTCCACCGTGACCCGGCGGCCCTCGATGCTGAGCAGGTTGAAGTCGTTCGGCTCTCCCCGGACACGGGTGGAGAGGCTGGTCCCGGCCTGTACGAGGAGCAGGCCACTGCGGTCGGCGAAGGGCTCGGCGCGCCAGGTGTGCAGGTGGCCCGAAAGCACGATGTCCGCGCCGCACTCGTGCAGCTCGTCGAGTGCATCGCGCGCGCCGCGCATCAGGCGCTTGTCCACCCCCGGTGTGTGCTCCAGCGGGTGGTGCACCATCACGATGTGCATCCGTCGCCGCTCATGCTTGCGGCCGAAGGCGGCGCAGACCCGCCGTATGGCCCGGCTGCGGAACAAGCCGCGCTGCCATGAATACTGGTTCACGGTGTTGACGCCTGCCAGCGAGATCTCCTCGTCCTCGAAGCTCGGCTCGAGGTTGCGGTCGATGTACCGGCGGTAGCGGTGCCAGGGCCGGACGAGCCGCTCGAAGAGGTTGTCGAGCGGCGTGTCGTGGTTGCCCGGCACAGAGATCGTCGGCGGCTCGAGATGGCTCAGGAACGTGCGCGCCGCCCGGTACTGGCCGAGCCGGGCGCGTTGGGTGAAGTCGCCGGAGATCGCGACGAGATCCGGCGAGAGGCGGTTGATCGTGTCGATCAGCGGCCGCAGGAGCTCGGCCCGGTCGCGGCCGAAATGGAGGTCGGAGACGTGCAGGATACGCCGCATCAACCCGGATCCCTTGGCTCCGGAGCGATCACCCGCAGCGATTCCCTCAGGATGCGGAAGTGGAATGGCGACCGCATCCGCTCCCGCTCGCCATCGCGCGCGACGAGCCTGCGATGACGGCGCGTCTCGATCACGATGTCCTCGCCGCAAAACATGTCGAAGTCGCGCCCCGGCACCATACGGCCCCAGAGCAGTCGGATCGCGTAGAGAAGGAGGTGCCAGCGGTTGCTGTCCTTGGCCAGGAACAGCGCAAACCTGCCATCGCGGATGCAGTCGCCACCGTCCAGCCCGTACTGCTCCAGCTGGTAGGCGCTGCGCGCGAGAAAGGCGAGCGGCGTCTTCTTGCGCTGCGGCACGCCGTCGATGCTGACCCGAAGCCAGAGCGACTGGTGGAATCGAAAGAACGTTACGAGCACCGACCAGTGTGCCGCGAGGCGCGAGCGGCCCCAGCGGCGATAGGTGCCCTCGCGCTGCTGCAGGATCGCGGGATAAATTCCGAGGCTCGCGTTGTTGAGGAAGATCTGTCCGTTGACTTCGCCGACCGAGACCGCTTGCGGACGGCCGGTGGCAGCGAGTTCGACTGCCTCCTCGACGTCCTCCGGCAGGCCGAGGCCGCGGGCGAAGAAATTGAAGGTGCCGAGCGGCAGCACGGCGAGCGCACTGTCGCTGTTCACCAGATGCGCCGCGACAGCGCAGATCGTGCCGTCGCCGCCGGCCGCGACGATCACGGGAAAACCCTCGCCAACCGCCCGCCGCGCCGCCTCCGCGAGATCGCCGCCCTTCTGCACCGTGCGCAGCTCGAAGCGCCCGGGATGCCGTGCGAAGGCATCTTTCAGGCGGTTCTCCAGCGTCTTGTCCTTCTTCTTGCCCGAGGACCGGTTGAGAATGACGCAGATGTCCGGGTGCGGCCTCGCGGCGCCGGCGTCGGTGTTCGGATGCTGGATCACGGCGTTCATCGGGTGCCTGTTGTTGAGGTCGCGGAGATGGCAACGCGCCAACGCAGCAGTTGTTTCTGCACCCGCGACAATCGGCGCTCGTCAGAGTCCCGCCAAGCGGGCGAGGCAGCGGCGCAGGACCGCCTGCTCTTCCGTGGTGAATTGCCTCGCCACATCTCGGTCGTAGGCCCGCGCCGTCGCCACCAGATCGTCGAATGCCGCCTTTCCCATGTCGGTCAGCCGCAGCAGCTCGCGGCGCCGATCGGTCTCGACCGTGGTGCGGCTGAGGAACCGCCGTGTCTCGAGGGCGCTCACAGCGCGGGAGATCTTGGTCTTGTGCACCTTTGCCGAGGCGGCGATATCGCTGGCGGTCATTGGGCCACGACTGCCAAGGTGGGCGAGCACCCGCCATTCCGTCCGGAGCATCCCGTACCGCGCCTTGTAGACCTGCGCAAAGCCGAGGCTTACCTCCTCGGCCGCCTGGTTCAGCAGGAACGGCAGGAAGTCCCTCAGCTCGAAATCCGCCTCAGTCACGCCGCTTTCTCCTTGTTGGTTACAAATACAACCAATATGCCTGCGCCAGCTCAAGGAGGATATCGCGATGAATGAACAGGCTTCCTCTTCGGGACTGCGGAGCGCGGCGACGCCGGTCGGCACGGTCGAGGGCTACATGCCGGGCTTCGGCAACGACTTCGAGACCGAGGCGCTGCCGGGCGCGCTGCCGCAGGGGATGAACAGCCCGCAGAAGGTGAACTACGGCCTCTACGGCGAGCAGCTCTCCGGCACCGCGTTCACCGCGCCCAGCCACCAGAACGAGCGGACCTGGTGCTACCGGATCCGCCCGTCAGTGAAGCACTCGGGCCGCTATGATCGGATCGAGCTGCCTTACTGGAAGACCGCGCCACACGTCGTGGAGAACGTCACCAGCCTCGGCCAGTACCGCTGGGACCCGGTGCCGCACACCGACGAGCGGCTGACCTGGCTGACCGGAATGCGCACGATGACCACGGCGGGCGACGTGAACACGCAGGTGGGCATGGCAAGCCACATCTACCTCGTCACCGAGTCCATGCGGGACGCCTACTTCTATTCCGCCGACAGCGAGATCCTCGTCGTACCGCAGGAGGGGCGGCTGCGCTTCGCGACCGAGCTCGGCATCATCGACCTCGCCCCGCAGGAGATCGCGATCATTCCGCGCGGCATGGTCTACCGCGTCGAGGTTCTGGAAGGGCCGGCGCGCGGCTTCGTCTGCGAGAATTACGGGCAGAAGTTCATGCTGCCGGGCCGGGGTCCGATCGGGGCGAACTGCATGGCCAACCGCCGCGACTTCAAGACGCCGGTTGCGGCCTACGAGGACCGCGAGGTGCTCTCGACACTGACCATCAAGTGGTGCGGCCAGTTCCATGTGACCGAGATCGGACACAGCCCGCTCGACGTGGTGGCCTGGCACGGCAACTACGCGCCGGTGAAGTACGACCTCAACACCTACTGCCCCGTCGGCGCGATCCTCTTCGACCATCCGGACCCATCGATCTTCACGGTGCTGACCGCGCCGTCGGGTGTGGAGGGGACAGCGAACATCGACTTCGTGCTCTTTCGCGACCGCTGGATGGTGGCGGAGGACACCTTCCGCCCGCCATGGTACCACAAGAACGTCATGTCAGAGCTGATGGGCAACATCATGGGCCAGTACGACGCCAAGCCGCAGGGCTTCGTTCCGGGCGGAATGAGCCTGCACAACATGATGCTGCCGCACGGCCCCGACCGTGAGGCGTTCGAGGGCGCGTCGAACGCGAAACTTGCGCCGCACAAGCTGGAGGACACGATGTCGTTCATGTTCGAGACTCGCTTTCCACAGCACCTGACCGAATTCGCCGCGCGCGAGGCCCCGCTGCAGGACGATTACGTCCATTGCTGGGACGGCATCGAGAAGAAGTTCGACGGCACGCCCGGCCTCAAGTAGGGCACGTCGCATGATCGCAGCGTAACGATCCGCAGGAGTCTCATGCCCCTGAAGCGGAGCTGGGTCGCCTCGGCCAACTCGGCCGAGACCGACTTTCCCCTG
Organism: Roseitranquillus sediminis; assembly: GCF_016918935.1. Taxonomy (GTDB): domain Bacteria; phylum Pseudomonadota; class Alphaproteobacteria; order Rhodobacterales; family Rhodobacteraceae; genus Roseitranquillus; species Roseitranquillus sediminis. Next base: position 254,659 of record NZ_JAFFOB010000025.1, on the reverse strand, counting down.
AACAACCTGCCATGCGGCGTCTTCTCGACCCACCGGCAGGACGCACGCTGCGGCGTCGCCATCGGCGAGATGATCCTCGACTGCCGGCGCGCCGAGGAGGCGGGGCTGCTTTTCCTGCCAGCGGGGCCGCTATTTGCAGAGCTGTCGTGGAACAGGTTGATGGCGGCTGGTCCGGAGGTCTGGTCCGCGCTTCGCGCGCGGCTTACGGCGCTTCTCGCCGAGGGTGCGGCCGAGCGGGATCACGTCGAACCGCTGCTCATCCCCATGGCGGAGGCGCGTCTCCACTTGCCGTTGCAGGTTGCCGAGTACACTGATTTCTACGCCGGGCGACAGCACGCCTTCAACGTCGGCACCATGCTTCGCGGGCCGGAGAACGCGCTGCCGCCGAACTGGCTGCACATCCCCATCGGCTACAACGGGCGGGCCTCGACCGTGGTGGTCTCCGGCACCGAGATCCGCCGCCCGCTCGGCCAGACCAGGGCGAAGGACGCCGACAAGCCGGTATTCGGACCTAGTCGGCGGCTCGACATCGAGCTCGAGGTGGGTGCCGTCGTTGGCACGCCCTCCGAGATGGGCCGGCCACTGAGCGTGGCCGAGGCGCAGCGGATGATCTTCGGCTATGTACTCCTCAATGACTGGTCGGCGCGTGACATTCAGGCGTGGGAGTACCAGCCGCTCGGCCCGTTCCAGTCAAAGGCGTTCGCCACAACCATCGGCTCGTGGATCGTCACCGCCGCCGCGCTGGCGGAGTTCGCGGTCGATGCGCCGCCGCCTGAGGTGCCGCTACTGCCCTACCTGCAGGAGGAGGCGCCGGGCCTCTACGACATAGACCTCAGCGTCGAGATGCATCCCGAGGGCGCGGCGGCGCGGATCATCAGCCGCACGAACCACCGCGAGCTCTACTACTCGGCAGCGCAGCAACTTGCGCACCATGCCAGCTCAGGCTGCGCGATGCGGACGGGCGACCTGCTGGGCTCCGGCACGATCTCTGGGCCGGAGCCGGAGAATTTCGGCTCCCTGATGGAACTCACCTGGGGCGGCGAGCGGCCGCTGCAGTTCACCAACGGCGTCAAGCGCACCTTCATAGAGGATGGCGACGTGCTGACGCTGAGGGGCCATGCGCAGGGCGACGGCTTTCGCGTCGGGTTCGGCGCCTGTTCCGGGCGGATCCTGCCGGCGGTCAGCTTTCCCTGATCCCAATACCATGCGCCCGCTTTCGGCTGGACCGGCGGACCTGATGCCGCTCGGCGTGCGTTAAAAGGCGGTTCAACGGTACGAGCGGTGATTGGCAGGTGTTCGACATTACGGTCGCCATTCCGGCGCAAGACGAGGCGGAGACGATCGAGGCGGCGCTGACCGCCATCGTCGCCGGAGCGGGTGAAACGCAAGGGTCAATCGGCATCGTCGTCCTTGCGAACTGCTGCACCGACGGTACCGCCGACTTCGTCGGCCGCTTCGCACGACGCGCGCCTACCCATGTCGGTCTGATCGAGTGCGATCTTCCAGCCGAGCGGTCTGACGCGGGAAGGGCGCGACTTTTGGCGATGGAAGCGGCGGCGGCCTTGACCCGGGCCGGGGGGCTGATCCTGAGCACGGATGCCGACGCCACGCTTAATGAGGGCACGCTGGGCGAAGTCGAGTGCGCCATGGCGCAGGGTGCCGATCTAGTCTGCGGCACGATCGACACCGAGCTTCCGCCGGATATCAGCTTCGCTCCCTCCATCCGCCGCATCGACGGAATCACGTCCGACTACAGGCGCAGCGCGTTCGAGGTGCGCCACGCCATCGACCGCATCTTCGGACTGCAACCGCCCGGCCCTTGCCCGCACTACGTCGAGGCCGGCGCCTGCGTCGCGGTGCGGACCGACTTCCTGCGGCGCATTGGGGGCATTCCGGACGTGCCGCACGGCGAGGATCGGGCACTGCTGCGCCGCGCCGAGATGTTCAACGGCCGGGTCGTCTATGCCGACCGCGCCGGCGCACTGGTTTCGCCTCGTCTCGTCGGACGCGCGGTCGGCGGGATGGCCGACGCGATTCGGAGCCGTCTGCGGGACCCAGACCCGCTTGCGGACGAGGCACTGCTAAGCTGCGAAGATATCCAGCGCGACTGGGCGGACGCGATCGCGGCGCTCGGCAACGACCGGAGGCCCGTGGTCCGCGAGGCCGAACCTCAACTTCGGGCCAGCGACCTCGAGCGGGATCTGCCGTCGCTCCGCAGGTTCGTCGAAGAGGTGGTCCGGCCCGACCTCGCGGTTATCGAACGCGGGAGCGTGTCGTGCAGCGCGTGATAGAGAGCGCGGCCGCTCGCGTTGCCGAACTCTCTCCGCCAGGCGAGGACGAGCCGCCGATGGCGCCGCTCATTGCGGTTCTGCGGGGCGAGGGGCTGCTGCAGTCCTGTGCACCATCCGACGCGGGTGGGCAGGGACTCGCTCATCACCCGGACGAACCGCACGTGCTGCTCGAGGCACTGGCGGCCGTGGGGGGCGCTAATCTTTCAGTGGGTCGGCTCTTCGAAGGTCACGTCAACGCCGTGAAGCTCGTTGCGCTTCTCGCCACCGGTCCGGCGCGTCGGCGCTGGTTGACGGACGCGGCGAACGGACGGCTCTTCGGGGTCTGGGGTGCCGACGGTCCCGTTCCGGTCACGCTGGAAGGGGAGCGGCTTCGGGGCCAGAAGCTCTACGCCTCGGGCGCAGACCTGCTCGACCGCGCCGTCGTTACGGCGCGTGACCCGGCGGGCGAGGTGGTGCTGATTGTCCTGCCGGCAGAGCGACTGCAGGGACGGCTGCATCCGGGCGAATGGTCAATGACCGGAATGCAGGCCACCGCATCAGGCCGCTGCGATCTCGAGGGGGTCGAAGTGAATGCGTGCGACCGGCTCGGGGCGCCGGGCGACTACCTGCGGGAGCCTCATTTCCAAGGCGGCGTGTGGCGCTATGCAGCGGTGCAGCTGGGCGCTATGCGGACAATCCTCGGCGCGGCCGTGGACCAGCTTCGCCGTCGCGGACACGAGGCAGCGCCGCTCCAAGTGGCACGGCTGCGGCGGATGACAGTGGCGTGCGAGACGGCCCGGCTCTGGCTGACTTCGGCCGCGCGGGAGGTGGAGCAGCCCGGCGCGCCGCCGTCAGCCGCCGCGGCGTCGATCCTGGCGCGTCTCGTCGTGGCGGACGAGGCGACGGCGCTGCTTGCCGCGGCCGACGCGGCTCTGGGCGCGGCCTCGTTCTCGACGTCGCATCCGGTCGAGCGGGTGCGGCGCGACCTCCTCGTCTATCTGCGCCAAGCCAATCCGGACGCGTTGGAGAGCGCCGCGATGGCGACGCTGCTGGGGGATGACTGCCTTGCACGGCGCTGGAGGCTCGCCTGACACCGCTATTGCAAGCCGCCGCGCAAGCGCCTTTCGTGGACGCACGGACGCTCCTCGCCGACCGCTTGGCCCTTGCCGTCGTGGCGCCGCACCCGGACGACGAGACCCTTGGGTGCGGTTCGCTGCTGCACGACGCCTGGGTAGCCGGAATCGACTGCACGGTCGTCTGCGTCACTGACGGCTCGCGTTCGCACCCGAACTCGCCGACCTGGAGCCAAGAGCGGCTGGCCGATACCCGGCGGCGCGAGATTGAGGCGGCGGTGGAAATCCTCGCGCCTGATGCCAGCGTGAGGCACCTCGGCTACCGCGACTGCGAGACGCCAACGCGCCCACCGGAGGCGGATGAGGCGGTGGCACGGCTGCGCGCGACGCTGCCGCCCGGTGCGCTCGTCCTGGCGGCATGGGAACGCGATCCGCATGTGGACCATCAACGTTGTGCCGCGCTGGTCCGGCGCGCGTTGGCTAGGCGTGCTGACCTGGCTCTCCTCTGGTATCCGATCTGGGGGCGCTTCTCCGAGGCGACGCCCGGTCCCGCGGTAAGGCTGGCGGCGAGCGAGGCGGCGCGGCAGGCGAAGCGGCGGGCGCTCGCCTGTCACCGCACACAGATGGCCGACCTCATCTCCGACGATCCCGGCGGATTCGTGATGCAGGCCGAGCATCAGGCGCACTTCCTCGATCACCCGGAGATCTTCATTGCCGAATGAGGAGACACTGGCGCATCTCACCGCCCTTTACGCAGCCGAACGTGACCCTTGGCGGCACGACAGCAGCCTTTACGAGCGCGCGAAGCACCGCCGCACGCTCGCCGCGATTGGACGTGGTCCCTATCGGTCCGCCGCCGAGATCGGGTGCGGCACCGGGCCGCTGACCGCCGGGCTTGTAGATGTCTGCGAGCGGGTAGTTGCGCTCGATTGCGTTCCGGCCGCAATCGACCGGGCGCGCGCGCGGGTTCCGGGCGAGACCGTGCGATTCGTGGAGGCGGCCGCGCCGCAAGGTCTGCCAGACGGATGCTTCGACCTGATCGTCCTTTCGGAGGTGCTCTACTTCCTCACTGCGGACGAGGTAGAGGCGGTGGCGCGTTGGGTCGAGAACGCCGCGCTCCCCGCTTGCCGCGTCGTCTCAGTGAACTGGACCGGCCCCACGGGACACGCGATCTCCGGTGTCGAGGCGGCGGACCTTCTTTGCTGTGGCCTGCCGCACTGGCGGCTCCGGCGGGAGAGGAACGAAGGCTACATCCTCGACGTGCTGGACCGCGCCGGATCTGGTCAGGCGTAGACCAGACCGTCGAAGAGCTTGCGGGCGGTTCGCAGAACGGCGGTGCGCTTCACCTCCTCGAACTCGACGCTGGCGATCACCGTGACTTCGCCGGTCGGATGTTCGATCGAGAGGCGCTTCTCCTCACCAGCCGGCACTTGGGCGAGGCCGGCGGCGGCTCCTTCCTTCAGCAGACAGGCTGTCGCGACGGTGACGGCGCCCAGCACGCCGATCGACGAATGGCAGCGATGCGGGATGAAGGTCCGGGTCGAGATCGCGCCGCCCGCGCGTGGGAGCGAAACCATCGCCATCTTGGGCACGGACTTCCGTTCGACGTCGCCGAGGTTCATCAACGGGCCGGCCTGGAGGCGGATTGCCTCGAGCCGCGCGCGAAGCTCCTGGTTCCGCTCCAAGTCCGCGGGACTCTCGTCGCCGCCTATCCCCAGGTCAGAAGCCCGGAGCACTACAGAGGGCATTCCATTGTCGATCAACGTGCAGGCTATGCCGTCGATCCGATCAGCCCCATTGCCGGTCGGCAGAAGGGCACCGCACGACGAGCCAGCGGTATCGCTGAAGGCGATCGGAATCGGGGCCGAGCCTCCCGGCACGCCGTCGATCCGCGCCTCGCCCTTGTAATTCACCCGCCCGTTAGGCGTCTCGACGGAAGCGACGGCGAGTTGCCCGGTGTTTTCCATGAAGATGCGAACGTCGGTCCTGTCCCCCGTCGGCGCGACCAGCCCCCGCTCGATCGCGAAGGGCCCCACGCCGGCAAGGATGTTGCCGCAGTTTTGCGCGTCGGTCACCACCGGCTGGTCGACGAAGACCTGCAGGAACAGGTAGTCGACGTCCGCCTTCGGCCTTTGCGAGCGGCGCACCACCGCGACCTTTGAGGTCAGGGGGTCGGCACCGCCCATTCCGTCGATCTGTCGCGGGTCGGGCGACCCCATCATCCTCAGCAGGAATGCATCGCGGTCCGGCGGCAGGTCCTCGGCGAGGAAGTAGCCGCCCTTGGACGTGCCGCCGCGCATCCACATGCAGGGTACACCGTCACTCATGACTCTGCGCTCTTCCTTCGGCTCGCGAGACGGATACGTGCACCACGGCACCGATCAAAGCTCGTCCACCGTCCGCGGAAAGACTGACTGGAAACCCTCGGCGTGGGTCGCGGCGCGTCCGCCCGCCTGGCCGCCGGAATTGCGACGGAAGTGGTTGCCGCGATTCTCTGCCACGTTCTCGTAGTAGTGCCAGAGATGCTCCTGCCCCTCCATGCACTCGATTGCGGCGCGCTTCTTCTCCCAGACCGATGAGATGTCGAGGAAGACGTCGGGCTTCCAACCCATCTGTTCGGTCTGGTGCGGCTCGAAGAGGTAGAGTTGTGGCGCGCCCAGTATCTTTTCGCCCGGATTGTGACCCCACGCCTGGGCGATCATCCGGCACTCCAGCGCCACCTGCGTCGCGTACATGTGATCGGTATTGTAAGGGTCGTACTTGGAGTGGCTCAGCATGAACGCCGGCCGCACCTTGCGGATCACGTCGACCAGCCGGTACTTTGCCTCGCGGTCAAGCTCGAGCGGGTAGTCGCCGAAGTCGAAGAACTGAATATCGTGAACCCCGAGGGCCGCGGCGGCGTTCTCGGCCTCCTGCCGGCGGGCCGACTTCACCTTGTCGAGCGTCATACCCTCCTGCTTCCAGAGCTTGGCGCTCTCGCCGCGCTCGCCGTAGCTGAGGCAGACGACCGTCACGTCGTAGCCCTTTTCCTGATGCAGTGCGATCGCCCCGCCGCAGCGCCACACGAAGTCCGCCGAATGCGCGCTGATCACCAGTGCCGTCCTGTCCGCCATCTTCCCTCTCTCGACCGGCGCCCCGCGCCAGTAAGATCAGCCTCGCCGCTGGTTGGCCAGACGCTGCGAGCATAATCCCGCGCCGACGTGCCACGTCGGTCAGCGCCGACGGAGCCAGACGTAGTACGCACCCGACCCGCCGTGACGGCGATGCGCCGGCGCTATCTGCTGAACCGCAGAGTCGAGTGGCGGTGCCCAGAGCCACTCCGGCACCTGATGCCTGAGGAGGCCCCGCCGCTCCGGAATCGGGCCGTTGTCGCGGGAGTCGCGACCCTTGCCCGTGATGACCAGAACCAGGCGGTGTCCCTTCGCTTGCGCAGAGAGGATGAATCGCACGAGGACCGGGTGAGCGCGCGCAAGAGTCATCCCGTGCAGGTCGATCCGCGACTGCGGCTCGATCCGGCCGCGGGTCATCCGCGTGTGGGTCTTGCGGTCCATCCGGAGCGGAGAGCGCCGCAGTTCCTCGGCAAGGTCCTGTGATGCCGGAAGGCGCGTCGCGGTCGAGGCGGCCGACGCGCCGACGCTGAATGGCGCGATAGGCGGCTCGGTCACGGGAGGTGCAGAGGTGCGGGACGTGACTGAACGCTTGCCCGGCTGCGAGGGCGGATGCAGCGGCTTCGTGCGCTGCGCAACGAGGCGCCAGAGGGCTTCCTCGTCGGGTCTCAGGCGACGGGCCACCGACGGCTAGCCGCCGGTGGCGGCCAGCTGCCAGTTGGGGTCATCCGAGCCCATGATCCGGCTGAAGGTCCAGACATCCTTCTGGCGCCTGATCTCGTTGGGATCGCCTTCGACGATCCGGCCCTCGCTGTCCTTGACCACCGAGGTGAGCTCGCTGACGTAGCGGACCGTCATTTCGCCCCGGCTGCTCTCGCGGTCGTACCGCGCCTCGGCTAGGTCCAGCTCCCGCAGGCCGACGAAGCTCGCATGGACCGTCAGACCCTGCTCGCGCCTCGCATCGATGACCTCCTGAAAGGCCTCGGCGACGTCCGGCGCGAGGAACTGGCGAACGTCGCTCAGATCGCCGTTCTCGAACGCCATCAGGATCATCTCGTAGGCCCCGCGCGCGCCTTCCAGGAACTCGCCCACACCAAAGCCGGGCTCCGCCAGCTTCATCGCGGCGAGATCCCGCGCGCTTTCGCTGCCGTCTGGCACGTGATCGACGATATCGCGATCGGGGCCACCCTCGATGACTTCGAACTCCGGCCGATCGTTACGCCGGCGGTCGCTCTGCACGGATACCGGCGGCTTCTCGAACCCCTCGCGCGTCCCAAGAACACTGCGCAGGCGCAGGATGAGGAATACGGCGATTCCAGCCAGAACGAGGAGTTGGATGACGGCTGAACTCATGAAATCCTCTGGTGTCGAGTGACTCCGGTTGATGGAGCACTTGTCGGACCCCTATGTAAGGCCGGCCCGGGGCCAAGTCCACCGCACCACGGGCACGTCGGGAGGTTGCCTCATGTGGCTGTTCGTGCCGTTCGTCCTGGTCCCGCTGGTCGAGATCGCGCTTTTCATTCAGGTAGGCGGCCTGATCGGTCTGTGGCCGACGCTGGGGATCGTGGTCCTTACGGCGCTCCTGGGAACTTGGCTGGTGCGGCAACAAGGCGCGCAAGCGATAAGAAGGCTGCGCGGGACGATCAACGAGCTGCGGGATCCGACTGAGCCTCTGGCGCACGGCGCGATGATCCTGATCGCGGGAGCGCTCCTCCTCACGCCGGGATTCTTCACCGATGCGGTAGGTTTCGCGCTGCTGGTGCCAGCTTTCCGCGACGCCGCGCTGCGCTGGGTGCGGTCCCGTGTTAAGGTCGAGACCTTCCGCTACGGCGAGCCTCGGCGCCCGCACCGGCCGGACGTGATCGACGGCGACTATATCGACGTGACGGACGAAAAGCGGCCGACGCACCGTCCTTCAGGCTGGACGCGGCATTGAGAAGCTGCTCAGCGCTCTGCTAGACACGCGGCGAATTCAGACAAGGGAGAGCCAGATGGCCGACACAGAAAACGGCGCCGATACCGGCACGCCAAATCCGACGCCTCAGGTCAAGATGCAGATCCTCGGGCAGTTCATCAGGGACATGTCCTTCGAGAACATCCTGTCGCAGAAGCCGGTGCAGGGCCAGGTCCAGCCGGATATCCAAGTCCAGGTAAGCATCGACGCGAAGAAGCGCACCGAGCCTCAGTACGAGGTGGTGACGAAGTTCAAGATCACGTCGAAGAACAAGGAAGGCGGCGAGACGCTCTTCCTGATGGAGCTCGACTATGGCGGGGTCTTCTCGATTGAAGGCGTTCCTGCCGAGCAGCTGCATCCTTTCCTGCTGATCGAGTGTCCGCGGATGCTGTTCCCCTTCGTACGGCGGATCGTTAGCGACATGACCCGCGACGGGGGCTTCCCGCCGCTGAATCTCGACAATATCGACTTCATCCAGCTCTACCGGCAGACGCTGGCGCAGCGCCAGGCGGCTGCCGCGGAGAAGCCCGACGAGACGCGCGTCAGCTGAATCGCGCCCAGAGAGCGCCGTCGCCCAGCTCGCCCACGAAGGCGGAATGGGCGGCCGCCTCTTCTTCCGTCAGTCGCGGCGCAAGACGTCGGGGCCGCGGAAATGGTCGCCACGCACTGTCTGCCTGTGTCCCGCTGGTCTCGACGCCGAGCTGGAAATCCGGCTGACGGCCGCCGATCAGCTCCAGATAGACTTCCGCCAGGATCTCCGCGTCGAGCAGGGCGCCGTGCAGCGTCCGCGCCGAGTTGTCGATGCCGAACCGCCGACATAACGCATCGAGCGACGCGGGCGCTCCGGGATATTTCTTGCGCGCAATCGCCACCGTATCGATGGCACGGTCGAGCGGCAGGAGCGGAAGCTTGACCCACCCGAACTCGGCGTTGAGGAAGCGCATGTCAAAGGCGGCATTGTGGATGACCAGCCGCGCATCGCCCACGAACTCGACAAATGCGTGGCAGCAGTCGCGGAAACAGGGCTTGTCGCGAAGGAAGTCATCGCCGAGCCCATGAACCTCGAACGCCTCCTGCGGCATCGCGCGCTCGGGGTTTATATACTGGTGGTAGGTCTGACCGGTTGGCACGTGGTTGAGGAGCTCAACCGCCCCGATCTCGACGATGCGATCGCCGGAGTCTGGGTCGAAGCCTGTCGTCTCGGTATCCATGACGATCTCACGCATGGTCTTGGTTCCGCACCTCCGTCAATATCTTGTGCACGGCTTCTTGCGCGGCATCAAGGGTAGTGGTGTCGATGATCCAGTCCGCCCGCTTGCGCTTATCGTCATCAGGCATCTGCTTGGACAGCAGCGCCTCCAGAGCCTCTGCGGTCATTCCGGGTCGCTGCAGCACGCGTTCGCGTTGGATATCGGCGGGCGCCGACACCACAGCGACGCCGTCGAGACCCACCTCGGCGCCCGTTTCATAGAGGAGCGGGATGTCGAGCACCACAACATCGCTTTCGCTGGTGGCGAGGAAGGCGGCGCGGTCGGCGCCGACCAATGGATGCACCACCGCCTCGATCCGAGCAAGCGCGTCAGGATCCTCGGCGATCCATTGCCTGAGCGCACCCCGATCCACGGCGCCATCGACAACGGCATCGGCCCGGATCTCCCGGATCGGGAGGACCGCAGCGCCCCCGCGTTCGTAGAGCCGGTGGACGGCAGCGTCGGCATCCCACACCGGCACCCCCTGGTCCGCGAAGATGCGCGCAGTGGTCGTCTTGCCCATCCCGATCGAGCCGGTCAGGCCCAGCTTGAAGGTCATCCGCCGACGACCAGCCGCGCCTGTTCGTCGATGGGCGGTCGCATCCCAAACCAGCGCTCGAAGCCGGGAGCCGCCTGCCAGATCAGCATGCCGAGACCGTCGACCGTGGTGCAGCCTGCGGCGCGCGCAATCTCGAGGAAGCGGGTTCTCAGGGGGGTGTAGACGAGGTCGGTAACCACCATGCCGGAGCGTAGCTGATCGAGCGGGATGCGCATCTCGGTTTTGCCCGCCATCCCGAGCGACGAGGCGTTCACCACCGTCGAAGCGCCGGATAGCATGGCGCCTGCCTCGTTCCAGTCGTAGATGGTGAGGCGCGAGCCGAATTCCGACCTCAGCGCGTCCGCGCGGGCACGGGTACGGTTCGCAATCCTGAGCTCGGGCACCCTCAGGTTGATCAGCGATGCGATCACGGCGCGGGCCGCGCCGCCGGCGCCGATGACTGCCGCCGGGCCTGCCGAAGGATCCCAGTCCGGCGCGCCGTGCCGCAGGTTCTCAACGAAGCCGTAACCGTCTGTGTTGTCCGCGTGAATCCGGCCGTCCGTCCGGAAGATCAGGGTGTTCGCCGCTCCTATGAGCGCCGCGCGATCCGTCACGAGATCCGCGAGGCCCAGCACCGTCTCCTTGTGCGGAATCGTGACATTGCAACCGACGAACCCCATCTTGGGCATCGCTGCTAGGACCTGCCGGAGGTTGGCCTGGTTGACATCGAGCGGAACGTAGTGGCCCGGAAGACCGAGCCTTCGCAGCCAATGATTGTGCAGCGCGGGCGAGCGGGAGTGGGCGACCGGCGACCCGATGACGCCGGCCAGTGGTATTCGATCGGATGTCATGCCGGAAGGCTGCCGCGAAGCGACAGCCACGACAACAGCTGGATCAGCGGAAGCCCCTGAACCGCAAAAAGATCTCCGTCGATGCGGTCGAAAAGCCGCACTCCCTCGCCCTCGATGCGGTAGCAGCCGACGCAGTCGCGGATTTCGTCCCACAGGCGCTCGACGTAAGAGGCGAGATACGCCTCCGACGCCGGTCGCATCTGCAGGCGGACTTCCGAGACGTATCGCCAGACCGGCGTCCCCGCCTCGCAGACGACAGCGGCGGTGTAGAGCGTGTGTCGCCCGCCCGCCAGCGCGTGCAGCTGCGCCAGCGCGTCTTTCGGATGGCGCGGCTTCGAGAGAAGCGCGCCATTGAACTCAAGGAGCTGATCCGATCCGACGACCAAGGCGTCGGGCCGCCGCGACGTGACCTTCAGGGCCTTCGCCTCGGCAAGGGCATCGGCGATGTCGCGCGGCGAGGTGCCGCCGGCCGAGAGCGAGCGACGGATTGCCTCCTCATCCACGCGCGGCCGCTCAACCTCGAATTGTACCCCTGCATCCCGCAGCAGGCGAGCGCGTGCGACGGAACCCGAGGCAAGGATCACGGGGCTCATCTGCATGGTTCTGTGGACAACCAGTCGAACAGGCGCTGCAGCACTTGCCGAAACGCGAGCCCCGCCGGGACCAGCGGGAAAAACCGAGCAGCCGACCGTGTCGCGCACTGGTGATCTCCACCGTGTGCAATGTCGCACCGGATCATGTGGACAGTGCGGCACTCTCGGCTGAGGCCGTTACTGTCCACATGATTATCCACAGCACTTTGCCTTGCAACGCTCTGAGGATACTTGATAATCCTATTTTCCGCGGGACGGAACGCCCAACTTCTCAACGCCGCGCCTCTTGTGGACGAGACGCGGGACAAGACAATGATCCACATCGTCCACCGTTCTTAAACATCATCATCTCCTTCTCTCTCATTGTCTTGTAACAGAGAACCCGTCTGGAGGCAGCCGCGTGTACGATCTTCTCTCTTGGCTCTATCCGTGGACCAAGGCCCTGCACGTGATCTCGATGGTGACCTGGATGGCGGGGCTGTTCTATCTGCCACGGCTCTTCGTTTATCACGTAGAGGCGGCCGGGCAGTCCGGTCCGACTGCGGATCTATTCGAGACGATGGAGCGGAAACTGCTCCGCCTGATCATGAACCCCGCCATGATCGCGACCTGGTTCTTCGGGCTGATGCTGGTCCTGACGCCGGGAGTCGTCGACTGGGGCTCGCTCTGGCCGTGGACGAAGGCGACTGGCGTGCTGTCGCTGACCTGGTTTCACCATTGGCTTGGTTGGCGGCGCCGTGACTTGGCCCAGGGCGCGAACAAGGTGAGCGGTCGGGGGTATCGTATCATGAACGAGGTCCCCACGGTCTTCCTCGTGGTCATCGTGGTGTCGGTTATCGTGAAGTTCTGAGGCGTTGACCCACGGCGGCCGATCGATTATGCGCTTTGAGGTCGATCGTCCGATCGAAGTTCTCCTGCTATATCAAATCCAGCCGGCGGTTTCCGCCTCGGGACATTTTCATGAACGCTGACCGACTGAACCTGGCCGAGCTGAAGGCCCAGAGCCCCAAGGACCTGCTTGCCCTGGCCGAGGAGCTCGAGATCGAGAACGCCTCGACCATGCGCAAGGGCGACATGATGTTCTCCATCCTCAAGGAGCGGGCCGATGAAGGGTGGGACATCGGCGGCGATGGCGTGCTGGAGGTCCTGCAGGACGGTTTCGGCTTTCTACGAAGCCCCGAAGCGAACTACCTGCCGGGGCCTGATGACATCTACGTCTCACCGGACATGATCCGGCAGCACTCGCTCAGGACAGGCGATACCGTCGAGGGCGTAATCCGGGAGCCGGGGGAGAACGAACGGTACTTCGCATTGACGAAGGTCGAGCGGATCAACTTCGAGGAGCCGGAGAGGGCGCGTCACAAGGTGGCGTTCGACAACCTCACGCCGCTCTACCCGGACGAGCGGCTGAAAATGGAGATCGAGGATCCGACAATCCGGGATCGCTCGGCGCGCATCATCGACCTGGTGGCGCCGATCGGGAAGGGTCAGCGGAGCCTGATTGTGGCGCCGCCACGCACCGGAAAGACGGTTCTGCTGCAGAACATCGCCCATTCGATCGAGGTGAACCACCCCGACGCTTATCTGATCGTGCTGCTCATAGACGAGCGGCCGGAGGAAGTCACGGACATGCAGCGATCGGTGAAGGGCGAGGTCATTTCCTCGACCTTTGATGAGCCGGCGACGCGGCACGTTGCGGTGAGTGAGATGGTAATCGAGAAGGCGAAGCGCCTCGTTGAGCACAAGCGAGATGTTGTGATACTTCTTGATTCCATTACTAGACTTGGTAGAGCGTTTAACACGGTCGTGCCGTCGTCGGGCAAGGTGCTTACCGGCGGCGTCGATGCGAATGCGCTGCAGCGGCCGAAGCGCTTTTTCGGTGCGGCTCGCAACATCGAGGAGGGCGGCAGCCTTACGATCATTGCGACGGCGCTGATCGACACTGGTAGCCGGATGGACGAGGTAATCTTCGAGGAGTTCAAGGGGACTGGCAACTCCGAGCTCGTTCTCGACCGGAAGGTGGCCGACAAGCGTGTCTTTCCGGCTATGGACATCCTGAAGTCCGGCACCAGGAAGGAAGAACTGCTCGTTGACAAGGCCGATCTTCAGAAGACCTACGTCCTACGGCGTATCCTGAACCCGATGGGCACGACGGACGCGATCGAATTCCTGATCTCGAAGCTCAAGCAGACGAAGACGAACGCGGATTTCTTTGAGTCGATGAACGCCTGACGGGCTGGCGTGCTGGTTTGAACGATACGATCTTCGCCCTCGCTACCGCGCGCGGCAAGGCGGGCGTTTCCGTCGTGCGCCTATCGGGACCGCTCGCACACGAAGCCGCGTCTCGCCTGTGCGGTTCGCTTCCGCAGCCGAGGCAAGCTGGCCTTCGCGTGCTGCGAGGCGCGTCAGGCGACATCCTTGACGAGGCCTTGGTCCTGACATTCGCCGAGGGCGCGAGTTTCACCGGCGAGCAGGTCTCGGAATTGCATTTGCATGGCAGTGTCGCGGTTGTTCGCGTGGTCCTGGCCGAAATTGCGGGCATGGAAGGCTTGCGACAGGCGGACGCAGGTGAGTTCACGCGGCGCGCTCTGCTGAACGGGCGTCTCGACTTGACCCGCGTGGAAGGCTTGGCCGACCTAATAGATGCCGAGACCGAGGCTCAGAGGCGCCTGGCACAGCGTATGATGTCAGGGGCGCTCGCGCGGCGTGTGGAGGAATGGCGTCAGCGGCTTCTCGAAGCGTCGGCGTTGCTAGAGGCGAGCATAGACTTCTCGGATGAGGAGATCCCGGACGACCTGTCATCTGCGGTACTTCGCGGCATTAGTGTGCTGCGAGACGACTGGGAGCGCGAGATCGCCGGCGTTGGCGCCGCCGAGATGATTCGTGACGGTTTCGAAGTCGCGATCATAGGCCCGCCGAATGCCGGGAAGTCGACGTTGCTCAACCGGATCGCCGGCAGGGATGTGGCAATAACGTCCGAGTTGGCCGGTACGACGCGAGACATTCTCGAGGTGCGCATGGATCTGGGTGGCCTGCCGGTCACGCTCCTCGACACGGCAGGTCTTCGCCAAGGCCGCGATGCCATCGAGGTCATCGGGGTCGAGCGTAGTCGAAAGCGGGCAGCGGCGGCGGACCTGCGGGTTTTCCTTTCGGCGACGGAAGAGGAACTGGAGGCGCTATATGTCGAGGGCGATCTCCGGCTGGAAGGAAAAGCAGATCTTCGCGGCCAGCCTCAAGCCGGGGTTTCGGGACTGACGGGTGCCGGTGTGCCGGAGATGCTGGGGGCGATCGAGATGGAGTTGGCGCGCCGCATGCCCGCGAGTGCGACGGCAACCCGTGCGCGTCACGCCGACGCGCTACGCGGAGCAGCGGCGGATCTTCGGTCCGCGGAGAACAACCTCGCTGCAGACGCGCTGGATATCGCTGCCGCTGATCTTCGCGCGGCGGTCCATCGCTTGGACGTTTTGGTGGGGAGGGTGGACGTGGAGGACATCCTCGGCCATATTTTCGCAAGTTTCTGCATCGGGAAGTGATGTTTCACGTGAAACACTCGTACGACACGATTGTGGTGGGTGGCGGCCATGCGGGCGTTGAGGCGGCGGACGCGGCTGCGCGCCTTGGGGCCTCCGTTGCTCTCGTAACGATGAAGCGCGGCGCGCTTGGTGCGATGTCCTGCAATCCTGCCATCGGCGGGCTGGGCAAGGGCCACTTGGTCCGAGAGATCGACGCACTGGATGGAGTGATGGCGCGAGCCGCCGACCATGCCGGGATCCACTTTCGCCTGTTGAACCGTTCCAAGGGTCCCGCCGTGCAGGGTCCGCGAGCGCAGTCGGACCGCAAGCGCTATGCCAGGGCCATTCAGGAGGCGATCGCGAACCGACAAAACATTGATGTCATCGAGGGCGAAGTTACGGAGTTCCTGCTGACCGATGCGGCAATCAGAGGGGTTCGCCTCGCCGACGGCCGCGAGCTGTTCGGGCGGAGCTGCGTCTTGACGACCGGCACCTTCCTCGGAGGCGTCATCCATATTGGCGACAGGACGATCGCCGGAGGTCGCATGGGCGAGGCCGCTTCCAACCGCCTTTCGCAGCAGGTCCGTGAAGTCGCCGGCGCAATCGGGCGACTGAAGACGGGGACCCCTCCGCGCCTCGACGGACGGACAATTGATTGGATGGCTGTGGTGGAGCAGGAAGGCGATGCGGAGCCGGAGTTCCTCTCATTTGCGACACGGGCGACATCGTGCCGGCAGGTGTCCTGCGGGATCACGAGTACCAACGCTCTAACGCACCAGATCATCCAAGAAAATCTGGCGAGATCGGCGATGTACGCCGGCCGCATCAGCGGCACCGGACCCCGATACTGTCCGTCGATCGAGGACAAGGTCGTCCGCTTCGCGGACAAGGACTCCCACCAGATATTCTTGGAGCCAGAAGGTCTTGATGATGATACGGTGTATCCGAACGGCATTTCCACTTCACTGCCGCAGGATGTGCAGCTGGAGTTCCTAAGGACCATCTGCGGACTTGAGACGGTGGAGGTGCTGCGGCCCGGCTACGCTATCGAGTACGATTACGTCGATCCTCGGTGTCTCGACCTGACGTTGTCGCTGAAAGGCGTCAACGGCCTTTATCTGGCGGGGCAGATCAACGGGACCACGGGATATGAGGAGGCCGCCGCGCAAGGTCTGGTTGCCGGGCTGAATGCGGCGCTCTTCGCTCAGGGTCGAGAGGAGCAGCGCTTCAGCAGGACAACCAGCTACATCGGCGTCATGATTGACGACCTGACGGCGCGAGGCGTGACCGAGCCGTATCGCATGTTTACTTCCCGCGCCGAATTCCGTCTCTCGCTGCGAGCGGACAACGCCGATCAGCGCCTCACACCGCTTGCCGTGGAACTGGGTTGCGTGTCTGACAGCCGCCGTCGCGCGTTCGACACGAAGTCGGAGCGGTTGGTGAGGGCGCGCGAACGCCTAGAGGCGATGAGTCTGACCTCAAACCAACTCTCCGAAGCCGGACTGATGATGTCGAGTGACGGGAGTCGGCGCAATGGCTTGCAGGTCCTGTCACTACCAGGATGCCAGTGGGAAGTACTCGTAGAGGCGGAGCAGTCGCTCAATGAGGTCGATCCCGAAACGCGACAGCAGCTCAAGCGAGAAGCGATCTACAGCAACTATGTCGAGCGTCAGGCGCGGGACGCGGAGATACTTCGCCGCGACGAAGCCATGTTGATCCCGAAAGGCTTCGATTTCGCCGCGCTTGGTGGCTTGTCGAACGAGATCCGCAACAAGCTCCTCGCGCACCGGCCAGCAAGCATCGCCCAAGCCGCGCGGATCGAAGGTGTCACTCCCGCGGCGCTCACGCTGATCTTGGGACACCTGCGTCGGTCGAGGCGCGATGCGGCCTGACGAGCTTGGTGTTTCACGTGAAACATCTGAGCGCCTTGACCTGTACGTCCGCCACCTCCTGAAGTGGAATGCAGCGATAAACCTCGTTGGTCGGCCGATCACGTCTAGCCAGGTCTGGACGAGGCACGTGGCCGACTGCGTGCAGCTCGCACCGTGGTTGCCGCAGGCGAGTCGATGGACTGATCTAGGCTCGGGCGGCGGCCTTCCTGGCATCGTCGTTGCAATCCTAGCGAAGGAACACGGATTGCCACGCGAGGTCACCTGCATCGAGAGCGACGGACGGAAGGCAGAATTTCTGCGTTCGGTCCAGCGCGCAATAGATCTGCCGATCCAAATCATCTGCAATCGCATCGAGGCCGCGCCGCCCCAGGGGGCGGACATCGTATCGGCACGCGCACTGGCGCCCCTGCCGCGGCTTCTGGGTCTCGTATCGCGACACTTGGCGCAAAACGGCACAGCGTTGCTGATGAAGGGAGCGGGATGGCGGGAAGAGGTTGAGGTCGCCCGCAAAGAGTGGCACCTTTTAATCGAGGCAGTACCGAGCAGAACAAACACAGATGCCGTCATTCTCGAGATCGGAGAGCTACGCCGACGCTGAGGGCTTGCGCCCCGGGCCGAGGATCATCGCGATCGCCAATCAAAAGGGCGGCGTCGGGAAGACGACGACTGCAATAAATCTCGGTGCCGCGCTTGCCGAGAGCGGTCGACGCGTCCTTCTCGTGGACCTCGATCCCCAAGGTAACGCTTCCACCGGACTTGGGATTGAGCTGGGCCAGCGGGCGCAGACGACCTACGAATTGTTGTTTGGGCAAGTAGCGCTACAAAATATAGTGGTCGAATCATCGGTGGAGGGCCTGCTTATCGCGCCGTCCACAACCGACCTCAGCTCCGCCGACATCGATATGGCAGCGGACGCGAAACGATCGTTTCTGCTCCAGCGCGCCCTGCGCCAGTCCTCGATGGAGCGCTACCGGCTCGACTACATCCTGATCGACTGCCCGCCATCGCTGAGCCTTCTCACCATCAACGCCCTCGTAGCCGCACATTCCGTGCTCGTCCCGCTCCAGAGCGAGTTCTTCGCACTTGAGGGGCTGTCGCAGCTCATGTTGACGGTGCGCGAGGTGCGGCAAGGGGCCAATCCAGACCTTCGGATCGAGGGGGTGCTGCTGACGATGTTCGACGGCCGCAACAATCTTTCGCAGCAGGTCGAACGCGATGCGCGGGAGAATCTGGGTGAGCTCGTGTTCCGCACCGTCGTGCCCCGCACCGTCCGCCTCAGCGAAGCGCCGTCCTTTGCCATGCCTATCCTGACCTACGACTCGGCCTCGAAAGGCAGCGCGGCCTATCGGGAGCTGGCGCGCGAACTGGTCCATCGAGAAGTTCCCGTAACCTCATGAGAAGAGCATGACAGAACAGCCGAAACAGCGTGGCCTCGGGCGCGGCTTGTCCGCCCTGATGGCCGACGTCGCGCTCGCTCCCGAGAGCGATGCGACGGATGCTCGTGATGTGCGCCGGGTGCCGGTCGAGCAGATCGAACCGAACCCGCGGCAGCCCCGTCGCCACTTCGCCGAGGAGGCGCTTGCCGATCTCGCGGCGTCGATCCGCCAGAAGGGAGTCGTCCAGCCGCTGATCCTGCGGCCCCACCCGGAGCGGCGCGGCAGCTTCCAGATCGTCGCGGGCGAGCGCCGGTGGCGGGCTGCGCAGCTCGCGCGCCAGCACGACGTGCCCGCAATCATCCGGGACTTAGACGACACCGAGGTGCTGGAGGTGGCGATCATCGAGAACGTCCAGCGCGCCGACCTCAACCCGGTGGAGGAGGCGGCAGGTTACCGTCAGCTGATGGACAGCTTCGGCCACACCCAGGAGCGGCTGGCCGAGGCTCTCGGCAAGAGCCGCAGCCATATTGCCAACCTCCTGCGGCTGTTGCAGTTGCCGGAAGGCGTGCAAGTGCTGCTTCGTGATGGCGAACTGAGTGCCGGGCACGCGCGCGCACTGATCACCTCACCGGACGCCGACGCGCTGGCGCGAGTGGTGGTTGCGAAGGGGCTCTCGGTCCGCGAGACGGAGCGGCTGGCGAAGGGCGCGATGGAGCGGAAGTCGGCGCCGCAAGCGAAGGCGACCGACAAGGACGCCGACACGAAGGCGCTCGAGGCGGACCTTTCGGCCGCGCTCCGTCTAAAGGTCACGATCGAACACGATGGGCATGATGGGGGTCGCCTGACCCTGCGCTACCGCACCCTGGAACAGCTCGACGAGCTTTGTCGCAGGCTCGGCGGCGATTAGGGCCGGGCCTCTATTTAGCCATCTGGCGACGGTCACCCCGATGGGCATAGACGACAGGACAGTGTCGGCTCCTGTCGTAGCGGATGGCGACGCAGCGGCACCCTTGAGGCGACAAGACATTGTCCGATGAGAATGTGCCCCGTGCAGGTTGACCTGTCCCATGAGTAGCGCGCCTTTTCAGGAACGCGAATCTGGAACTCCCGCCTGCAGAACGCTAGGCGGCGGGGCGGCACCAGTTAGGTACAGGTCAGACAACGCCATCGTCGCCTAGGTGCGCGCGCGAAAAAGGCCAGATGTTCGAGGAGAAGAGAATGGGCGGGCGGGAGCTGAAGGAGGCTCTGCGGCAGGCGGCGCTCGATGAGGGCTTCGCCAAGATGGGTGTCTGCCGACCCGACGCGATCCCGCAGGCGGCGGAACGGCTGGCGGCGTTCTTGTCGAAGGGACGCCACGGCCAGATGGGCTGGATGGAGCGGCGGAGCGGCTGGCGGAGCGAGCCGGGCGCGCTCTGGCCCGAGGCGCGCTCGGTGGTGATGCTGGTCGAGCCCTACACGCCCGCGCACGATCCGACGGACGTGCTGGCGCGGCGGGACCGGGGGGCGATCAGCGTCTATGCGCAGAACCGCGACTACCATGATGTGCTGAAGAAGCGGCTGAAGCGGGTCGGACGCTGGCTGCTGGAGCAGGAGGCGGGAGAGGCGATCAAGGTCTTCGTCGACACCGCGCCGGTGATGGAGAAGCCGCTGGCCGAGGCGGCGGGGCTGGGATGGCAGGGCAAGCACACCAACCTGCTGGCGCGGGATCTTGGCAACTGGTTCTTTCTCGGGGCGATCTTCACAACGGCGGAGCTGCCGCCCGATCCGCCGGGGGAGGAGCACTGCGGCACCTGCACGCGGTGCCTCGACATCTGCCCGACCGACGCGTTTCCGGCGCCGTTCCAGCTCGATGCCCGGCGCTGCATCAGCTATCTGACGATCGAGCATCACGGGCCGGTCGACCCGGAGCTGAGGCCGGGGCTTGGCAACCGGATCTATGGCTGCGACGACTGCCTCGCGGTCTGTCCGTGGAACAAGTTCGCGGTGGCGGCGCGCGAGGCGAAGTACGCGGCGCGGCCCGACCTGTTGGCGCCGCGGCTCGCGGATCTCGCGGCACTCGACAATGCCGGATTTCGCGAGACGTTCTCGGGCAGCCCGGTCAAGCGGATCGGCCGCGACCGGTTCGTGCGGAACGTGGCCTACGCGATCGGCAACTCGGACGACCCGGCGCTGCGCCCCGTGGCGCAGCGACTTTGCGACGACGCCGACACTACCGTCGCCGACGCAGCACGCTGGGCGGCGGAACGTCTGGTGTGAGTCCGCTAAGACGGGTGGGGCGACTGGTCGAGCGGCGGCTGGAGCGGCGGATGCCGGGGCATGGCGACGACCCGCTGCTCGAGCCCTACCGCGGCTTTGCGACGCCGGACCGGCTGGTGGTGCGTGGCCGGGTCCTGAGCGCGCTCAGGCGGAGCGAGCCGGAACCCGAGCAGAGCAGGTGGACGAACCTCAAGCAGATGATGTCGCTCTTCTTCACCGCCGAAGTGGCGGGCGTGGAGGTGGTGGCGCCCAAGAGCGGCGTGAGGGGCCGCAGCGATCCCGAGGGCTACGTCCGCCTCGAAATGCCGCGCGGCGATCAAGCGCCCGGCTGGCACCAGGTCGCAGTGGAAATCGCGGGGCAGCCGGAGACGCGGACGGCATTCCCGGTGCTGATCCCGCGGCTCGACGCGCGGCTCGGCATCATCAGCGACATCGACGACACGATGATTGAGACCGGCTCCTATTCGCTGGCGCGGAACCTCTGGACCACCTTCACCGGCAGCGCGCTGACGCGCCGGGTCTTCGACGACAGCGTGCGGTTGATGGCGGCGCTCACAGAGGGCGGGCGCAACCCTGCCTACTACGTCAGCTCGTCGCCGTGGAACCTGCACCACTTTCTCGACCACCTCTTCGCGCAGGCGGGCCTGGGTTCAGGGCCGATGTTCCTGCGCGACTTCGGTCTCGGCGGGACGGCGGGGCACCAGGACCACAAGACCGAGGCGATCGCGGCCATACTGGAAGCGAACCCGGAACTGGACTTCGTGCTGCTGGGCGACACGGGCCAGAAGGACGCCTTCGTCTACCGTGACGCGGTCCTGCGGGATCCGGGGCGTATTCGACTCGTCGCGCTGCGGGAGCCGGCGGTTGGGTCGCCGCCGTCGAGCCGCGCCGCCATCGCCGAGATCGAGGCGGCAGGGGTGCGCTGCCACCATGCACCGACGTTTGAGGACGTGCAGTTGCCCGGCTGAGGCGAAAGCGCTCGTCGCCGCGGGCGAGTGCCGCTAGGCAGGCGCGGTGGAGAGGTTCGAGATATTTCTGGTCGCGCCGCCGGGGCTGGAGGCGGTTCTGACCGAGGAGGCGGGCGCGCGGGGGTTCGACGCCCCCGTGGCCGTGCCGGGCGGCGTGACGGTGCAGGGCGGCTGGCCCGAGGTCTGGCGCGCGAACCTGGAGCTGCGCGGGGCGGGGCGGGTGCTGGCGCGGCTGGGCTCGTTCATGGCCTTTCACCTGGCGCAGCTCGACAAGCGCGCGCGGCGGTTCCCGTGGGCGGAGGTGCTGCGGCCGGACGTGCCGGTCCGGGTCGAGGCGACCTGCAAGCGCTCGAAGATCTACCATGCCGGGGCGGCGGCGCAGCGGGTCGAGACGGCGATCCGCGAGAAGCTGGGCGCGCCGGTCTTGGCGGAGGCGGAGCTGGTGGTCCGGGTGCGGATCGAGGCGAACGAGGTGACGCTGAGCGTCGACACCTCCGGCGCGCCGCTGCACCGGCGCGGCTTCAAGGAGGCGGTGGGCAAGGCGCCGATGCGCGAGACGCTGGCGGCGCTGATGCTCTGGCGCTGCGGCTATCGCGGGGACGAGCCGGTGGTCGATCCGATGTGCGGCTCGGGCACCTTCGTGATCGAGGCGGCGGAGATCGCGGCGGGCCTGGCGCCGGGCCGCGCGCGGAGCTTCGCCTTCGAGCGGCTGGCGACGTTCGATCCGGCCGCCTGGGCCGGGATGCGGCGGGAGGCGGAGCCGGCCGAGGTCGCGCATCGATTCGTCGGCTCCGACCGGGACGCGGGGGCGGTGCGGATGAGCAGCGCGAACGCCGAGCGAGCGGGGGTGGCGCAGCTCTGCGACTTCGCCTGCCATGCGGTGAGCGACGCGATGCCGCCGGAGGGGCCGCCGGGCCTCGTCATTGTCAACCCGCCCTATGGCGGGCGGGTCGGCAACAAGAAGCCACTCTACGGGCTCTACGCCGCGCTGGGCGATGTCCTGCGCGCGCGCTTCGGCGGCTGGCGCGTGGGGCTCGTCACCAGCGAGGCGGGCCTCGCCGCCGCGACGCGGCTGCCGTTCGCTCCGCCAGCGGCGCCCATCGCGCACGGCGGGCTACGGGTGCAGCTTTTCCGGACCGGTGCCCTCTGACTTAAGCCGGACACGCGCAATCGCCAGCGCCACCGAAAGGGCGGCGGCGGGCTTGATGCTCGACCATATCGGCACCTCTAGGCCGAGGCTCGGCACCGGCCGCCGCGCAGCCCCTGGATCAAGGGGAGCCGAGGGAAATCCAGAGGAACGAGGGGCAGAAAGTCGCGCACCTCATCGGTAACGCGGCGAGGAGCGCCGCTGGTTAGGGCTCGAGCGGTCCGGGGGTGCGGTAGGCGGCGAACTGCACCACATGGATCAGCGGAAGGGCGTCGTCTCGGCCAAGCCGAGGCCGTCCAGCATCTCCTCGGGCGCGAGCCAGCGACGGATCTCGATCGCGGCCTGCGCGAGGTAGGCGCCGCCGAACGTGACAACCGCCATCTGCTGGAGAGGACGGTAAGTTGCGCAACGACCTCGTCCGGCCGGAGAACCAGCAGGAGCGCCGCCACCGGCCCGAGCCAGAGGACGAGAAAGGCGAGCGGACGGCGTTCGCCGCGGGTGGGCGGTTCTGACGCTTCCGCCTCTGTGGCGCCGGAGTCATGACGCGTCGTCGCGAAGTCGGTCGAACCCGAACGTGACGCGACGCAGGTGACAACCGCCGCGCCGAGGATGACGGCTGGGAACGGCAGGAAGCCGCCCCAAGTCCGGTGCATCAGGCAGCCGAGATAAACGGCGAGCTGCTGCGGCTCGAGCCCAAGGCAGCAGGATGCAGAAGTTGAGGGCGCGCAGGAAGCGCCTATTGTCGAGGAGGATGCGGTGCGTCACCGCGATCTGCCCCGCCGGTCCGCCGAACGACAGGTGCGCCACCCACGCCCTGAACCGCACCGCCTCGCCGAAGGCGACGCCACCCGCGCTCACGCGAAGTGCAAGCTCACCGCGTGAGCTGTCGCCGCAGCCAGCCGATGTCGCGATTGCAGCCCCCCGCGCCGCCTGCCGTGCGCCGTGACCGGGATGCACGGCCTTGCAGGACCTTCCGCCTAAGGCATAGACCCGTACCGGGATCCCGTGCACGGGCCCGCAGACCGGAGGGTGCCAGACGTGAAACGCTCGGACGTCAACGACATCATCGCCGCCAGCGAGGCCTTCATGCGCAGCTTCGGCTACGCCCTGCCGCCCTTCGCCTACTGGTCGCCCGAGCGAATCGGGGGGGCTGAGGCCGCGACGATCCGCGAGCGCGGCATGGGCTGGGACATCACTGACTTCGGGAAGGGGCGCTTCGACGAGCTAGGCCTCATCCTCTTCACCACGCGCAATGGCAGCCTTGCCGACCTCTCGTCAGGGCGGGGGATGCTCTATGCCGAAAAGATCATGATCTCGCGCGAGCGGCAGATGACGCCCATGCACCGCCACGACCTGAAGGCGGAGGACATCATAAATCGGGGCGGCGGCGATCTCGTCATCGAACTCTTCGCGTCGGACGCGCAAGGGGGCATTGATCGACAGGCCGACGTGACCGTGCCCTGCGACGGCGTCGAGCGTACGCTCACGCCGGGCGCCCATCTCCGCATCGCGCCGGGCGAGAGCGTGACGCTGATGCCGGGGGTCTGGCACTCGTTCTGGGCCGAAGGGGGCGACTGCTTGATCGGCGAGGTTTCGACGGTCAACGACGACAAGACCGACAACATCTTCGCCGACCCGGTCGGCCGGTTCTCCCAGATCGATGAGGACGCGGCGCCGACGCATCTGCTGGTCTCGGACTACTGAACCCTAGGCGGGGCCTCCGCCGCGCCGGGCCGCCTCGATCGCGGCCACGTCGATCTTCTTCATCGTCATCATCGCCTCGAAGGCGCGCTTCGCCTCGGCGCCGCCGGCCGCAAGCGCCTCGGTCAGGACGCGCGGCGTGATCTGCCACGAGATGCCCCACCTGTCCTGACACCAGCCGCACTCGCTTTCCCGTCCGCCGTTGCCGACGATGGCGTTCCAGTAGCGGTCGGTCTCCTCCTGGTCGTCGGTGGCGATCTGGAACGAGAAGGCGATGCCGTGCGTGACGTCCGGCCCGCCGTTCAGGCCGATGCAGGGGACGCCGGCGACTGTGAATTGGACGAGCAGGACAACGCCCGCCTTACCGGCCGGATAGTCGCTCGGCGCGCGATGGACGGCATCGACCGAGCTGTCGGGGAACGTCTTGGCGTAGAAGCGAGCCGCATCCTCGGCGTCCTTGTCGTACCAGATGCAAACCGTGTTCTTGGCGATGGCCATGCGAGTTCCTCCACCCGTTGCAGGCCGGCGGGCAACGTGGAACCGCGCCCCCCAGCGATCGGGCGGCAGGATGCGCCCGAGCCGGTCGCGGCCCAAGCATCATTTTTCGTTCGAGCGACGGATCGCTGACGCCTCGGCGCGGTTTCCGTCGGGCATCGACATGACGCCGTTCGTAAAGTTCTCCGCCGCCGGCTTTGCCGCGACCGCAATCACCTACGGGCCCGCCCGGATGGAATTCGGGCTGTTCTTGCCCGAGTTTCGGTCGGCCTTTTCGATGTCTTCGGGGCAGGCGGGGCTCGTCTCGGCCCTGGGCTTCCTCGGCCTGCTGGCGGCCTACGCGATGATCGCGCGGCGGGGGCCGAGGCTGCCGGTGGTGATCGGCCTCTGCGCCGCAACGCTTGGCACCGCTCTCGTGGCGCTGGCGCCGAGCCTCGCGTTGCTCAGTGCCGGCGTCTTCCTTGCAATGTCGAGCGCAGGATTCGCGTGGGCGCCGTTCAACAATGCCGTCCATCGCGTGGTGGCGGACGAACGGAGGCCGAGTGCCCTCTCGATCGTCAGCACCGGCACGAGCCTCGGCATCGCGGCGGCCGGGGCGATCGCGCTCGTCTTGGGTCTCGGCGGCATGTCGTGGCGCGTGGGATGGGCCGCCTTCGCGGTTGCCAGCGCCCTCGCGCTGCTGGCGAACTGGATGGCTCTTCGTGACGTGGCGGGCAGCGGCGGCCCGGCATCGGACGAGCCGTGGCGGGTGCTCCTCAGGGCGCGAGCGATCCCGCTCTACGGCATCGCGCTGTCGTTCGGGGTGACCACGGCCGTCTACATCTCGTTCGCCGCGGACCGGGTCCAGCAGGCAGGCGGCCTGCCGGGGTTGCCCGAGGGCCTGTCGCCGGCGGTGATGTTCCTCAGCTTCGGGACGCTCGGGCTCGCGGGTCTTGCGACAGGGCGCGCCAAGGCGGCAGCGGGGCTGCCTTCGCTGATCCGGCTGCTGCTGATCGCCTCGACGCTCTCGCTGCTCCTCGTCGCGCTGGCGCCGCGATCGTGGCCGGGTTTCGTGCTTTCGGCCGGCCTGCAGGGCGTCTATGTGATGATGACGAGCGCGGTCCTCGCCTTCTGGTCCGAGCGCCTGTTCCCCGAGCTTCCGTCGCTCAGCTTCACGATCACGCTCTTGGCCGTCGCCGCGGGCAGCGTGCTCGGGCCGCTCGGGGCCGGAATCGTCTCGGGCGCGGCCGGAGGCGGGCCGATGTTTCTGGGCGCGGCTGCCTTGTCTGCGGTGACCGCTGCGGCGGTCCGCCCCCGCTACGTGAGCGAGCGCCCGCCGGATGCCCGCGCCTCCGCCGGGACATGAAGAAGGGCCCCGCAGGGCCCTTGCTTTATTGGTCGGAGTGGCAGGATTCGAACCTACGACCCCTGCCTCCCGAAGACAGTGCTCTACCAGGCTGAGCTACACTCCGACCGTGACGCGCGATCTATCGGGAAGCCCCGTCCTTTGCAAGAGGCGCGTGAGCTCGTCCAGGCAGGCCGCGCAACTGCGTGAACCGCGGGCCGGTGGCGGTCTCGGGGCGCAGGCGGCTCTGCAGAACAGGCGAGGTCGATGAGGCGCCGCGGCTCTCGCGCATGACGATGAAGACGCCGCTGCCGATGATGATCAGCGCGCCGAGCACGGTCATCGCGTCCGGCTGCTCGCTGAACAGGAGCATGCCGTAGGCGGCGGCCCAGATGATCTGGGAGTACTGCATCGGTGCGACGATTGCCGCGTCGCCCGCGCGGTAGGCGCCGATCACCAGGAGACCGCCGGCGAAGCCCAGAGCCGCAATGATACCCAGCATTCCGACATGAGCGAAGGGCATCGGTTCGTAGACGAAGGGAAGCAGGAACGACATCAGCACGAAGTTCGCCACCATCGGGTAGAGCAGGAGCACAGCGTCGCGTTCGTCCCGGCCGATCTTGCGCACGACGACCGAGCCGAGCGCGCCGCAGACGGCCGCGGCCAGGGCCGCGAGATGCCCGAGGGAGAGATCGGTGGCGCCCGGCCGCAGCACCACGAGCACGCCGAAGAGGCCCACGATCACGGCGCCGCTGCGCCACGCGCCCACCCGCTCGCCCAAGATCGGGATGGCGAGCACGGTGATGAGGAGGGGCGCGGCGAACAGGATCGCGTAGACCTGCGCCAGCGGCAGGACCGAAAACGCGTAGAAGGCGGTGACGCCGGTCACGACGCCCGCGAGCGTCCGGAGCGCCGTCCACCACGGGTGCCGTGGCCTGAGGTTGCCTGAGGTCGGGTCGCGCATCAGCATGAAGGTCACCAGGGGGAAGCTGAAGAGCACGCTGAAGAAGATGATCTGGAACGGGGCGTAGTGCGCGCCAAGCGCCTTCACGAAGACGTCGTGTGTGGCGAAGACGCCGTAGGCGGCGAGCGCGAGGACCGCGCCGCGGGCGTTGGAGCTGTGGCCGGCCGCCATCTTTCGGAACCTCGGGACTGCTTCGTGCGCAACTCAAGCCGATCCGGCGGCGCGGTCAACTCCCCCCTTCGCGCGAGCCTGCGGCGGTGGTCAGGACTCCAGCCGAGCCACGATGGCGTCGCCCATTTCGGCGGTCGACACCGGCGTGCCGCCCTCCGGCCCCATCAGGTCGGCGGTGCGCAACCCGCTCGCCAGCACGTCGCTCACCGCGCGCTCGAGACGGTCGGCCTGATCACCGGCGTCGAAGGAATAGCGCAGCGCCATTGCGAAGCTCAGGATGCAGGCGATCGGATTGGCCTTACCCTGGCCGGCGATGTCGGGTGCGCTGCCGTGCACCGGCTCGTAGAGCGCCTTCGGCCGGCCGTTCGGCCCCGGCGCGCCGAGGCTGGCCGAGGGCAGCATCCCGAGGCTGCCGGTCAGCATCGCCGCCGCGTCGGAGAGGATGTCGCCGAAGAGGTTGTCGGTAACAATGACATCGAACTGGCGCGGCCAGCGGACGAGCTGCATCGCGCCCGCGTCGGCGTACATGTGGCTGAGCTCGACGTCGGGGTACTCCTCGTCGTGGACCGTCTGGACCTCCTCACGCCAGAGGACGCCGGATTCCATGACGTTGGCCTTCTCCATCGAGCAGACCCTGTTCGACCGACGCCGCGCCAGCTCGAAGGCCGAGCGGGCGACGCGGCGGATCTCATCGGTGGTGTAGCGCTGCGTGTTGATCCCGACGCGGCCGCCCTCGTTGTCGGGGAAGATGCCGCGCGGCTCGCCGAAATAGACGCCCGAGGTCAGCTCGCGGATGATCATGATGTCGAGGCCGGAGACCACCTCGCGCTTCAGCGACGAGAAGTCCGCCAGCGCCTCGAAGCACTGGGCGGGGCGCAGGTTGGCGTAGAGGTCCATCTCCTTGCGGATCCGGAGCAGCCCGCGCTCGGGCTTCACGCTGAAGTCGAGGGAGTCGTAGGCGGGGCCGCCCACCGCGCCGAGCAGGACCGCGTCGACCGCCTGCGCGCTGGCCATTGTCTCGTCCGTCAGCGGCGTGCCATGGACGTCGTAGGCGGCGCCGCCGATCAGGTCCTCGCTGACCTCGAAGCTCATGCCGTTCCGATTGAACCAGGCGATGACCTTGCGCACCTCGGCCATCACCTCGGGCCCGATGCCGTCGCCCGGCAGAATGAGAAGCGAGTGCGCCATGTCGAAAAACCTCCTTGGATCCGCCGGGGGCGTAGCCCGCACTCCGGATGCGGTCAAGAAGCGCGCCAGCGACGGGAACTGGCGAGGTCGGCAGGCGCTGGCAAAGAGGGGCGAATAGGTGGCGCCGGCATGGACCTGATCGAGATCTACGCGAACGTGGGGTGCTCGAAGCTCCAACTGAGTGCGGCCTGGTTCGGGCGGCTGCTGGGGCCCGCTCCGGATGCCGCGCCAATGGCCGGGCTGGTCGAATGGCATCATGGTCGGGCGGTGGGGCTGCAGCTCTTAGAGGATCCGGCACGCGCCGGCCGTTGTGCGCTGACCCTGATCGTCGGCAATATCCGTCACGAGCATGAACGGCTGGAGCGCGCCGGTCTTGCGCCCGGTGCGGTCGAGGAGGCGGACAACACCGCGATCGTGCGGCTGGACGACCCTGACGGCAACTCGGTGGTGATGGCGCAGCGGCACGGCGCCTGAGTTCAGTCCGGCAGGGCCAGGTCCGCCCAGACGAGGCGGTGGCGCGAGGCCGCCGTCCCCTCGGACGAGAGCAGGTCGGCGTCCCGGGCGCCGGGCGCCGGCCAGAACACGCCGGCGTCGAGGACCTGCCACTCGGACGACGGCAGGATGTAGTCGACCCGCAGGTTGCCTGGCCCGTCATCGTCCCAGTCGGCAGTGTCGAGTGCGGGATCGCCGCGATGGCCGGCATTGACGCCGCCCTGCGCCTCGGCGGCCACCGCGCCGCCTTCGCTTGCCGGGCGCGGGTCCTGCAGTCGGGGATGGGAGAGCAGCGCCTCCATTGCGTCCGGCAGGCCGTCGCCGTCGAGCGGGTCGAGGTTCGCGTCGCCCATGAGGACGAAGGGCGCCTCGGGGCGGTCGCCGAGCGCTCCGTCGAGGTAGCGGAGCCAGAAGGCCGCCTCGTCGCGGTTGCGCAGGCCGTTGCGATCCTCCGGGCCGTCGAAGACCGGCGGCGTGGCATGGAAGGCCCAGGTCCGGATCTCCCGCCCGGAGGGCAGGATGACGGGCACGTCCCAGTGGCCGCTGGAGGAGAGGCGCTGGACCGCCTGTGCCTCCTCCGAAGGGAAGGGGGCGCCGTCCTGGTGCGGCAGGGTGGCGCCGGGCAGGTCGCGCCAGAGCAGGTCGGAGAAGTCGCGGGGGTCCGCGCCGATCGGGAAGCGCGAGAGGAGGGCCATGCCGCCGTCGCCCGCGAAGCGGCCGAAGCCCTGCGCATCGCTGCCGTCGCCGAGGTAGCCGTCGCCGTCCATGTCGAGGCCGGTCGCGAGGCCGGTGTTAGGCCTCGGCGCGTAGCGGTGTGGGTAATCGATGCCGGCCTCGGCGAAACGTTGGGCGAGCGCGGCGAGGGCAGCGCCGTGAAAATCCCAGTCGACGCCGGTCAGCAGCAGGATGTCGGGCGCGACCTTGGCCACGACCTGCGCGACCGCCTCGACCTGTGGATCGCCGCCCAGGATGTCGCGGAGGAGGAGGCCGGGGCCGCGCCGGGCAAGCTCCACGTTCCACGTCGCGACGCGGAGGCTGTCGGCCGCAGCCGGGAGGGGTGAGAGAAGGGCGAGAGAGAGGAGCGCGGCGCGGAACATGCGCCGCACTCCTCGGCGCGCGTGGTTAAGGCGCGGTTAACGTCAGACCCAAGGCCGCGCCTGCGCCGCCTCGGCCTCGAACGTGTCGATGGTGGCGGCACGCTCGAGGGTCAGGCCGATGTCGTCGAGGCCATTCAGCAGGCAGTGCTTGCGGAACGGGTCGATGTCAAAGTGGATGCTGCCGCCGTCGGGGCCGGTGATCTCCTGCTTCTCGAGGTCGACGGTGACGGTGGCGTTGGCGCCCCGCTCGGCGTCCTCCATCAGCTTGTCCACGTCCTCCTGCGGCAGGACGATGGGCAGGATGCCGTTCTTGAAGCAGTTGTTGTAGAAGATGTCGGCGTAGCTCGGCGCGATGACGCAGCGGATGCCGAAATCGAGGAGCGCCCAGGGCGCGTGCTCGCGGCTCGAGCCGCAGCCGAAGTTCTCGCCCGAGACGAGGATCTTCGCCTCGCGGTACGCCGGCCTGTTGAGCACGAAGTCGGGGTTCTCCTTCCCGTCGTCTTCGTAGCGCATCTCGTCGAAGAGGTTGCGTCCGAGCCCCTCGCGCCTGATCGTCTTCAGAAACTGCTTGGGGATGATCATGTCGGTGTCGACGTTCATCATCGGCAGGGGGGCCGCGATGCCGGTGAGCTGGGTGAACTTTTCCATCTGTGGTCCTTTCGTCGACGGGGGTCTCCCGCCCGTCATCGCCGCCTGCCGGCGGCTCTTCCCGTTGGGCCGGGCGCGCCGCTGGCGCGGCGCGCGGCGGGATCAGGCGGCCTCGGTCCGCGCGCCGGTCGGGTCGAGGAACTCGCGCACGTCCGTCAGGCGGCCGGTGATTGCGGCGGCGGCGGCCATCGCGGGACTCATCAGGTGGGTGCGGCCGCCGCGACCCTGGCGGCCCTCGAAGTTGCGGTTCGAGGTGGCGGCGCAGCGCTCGCCCGGCGAGAGCTGGTCGGGGTTCATGGCGAGGCACATGGAGCAGCCCGCGCGGCGCCATTCGAAGCCCGCGCTGCGGAAGACATCGGCCAGCCCCTCGGCCTCGGCCTGCTCGCGTACGAGGCCCGAGCCGGGGACCACCATCGCGCGCAGCCCCTCCTTGACCTTGCGGCCGCGCATCACGGCGGCGGCGGCGCGCAGATCCTCGATCCGGCCGTTGGTGCAGGAGCCGATGAAGACGGTGTCGATGGCGATGTCCTGAAGCCGGGTGCCCGGGGTGAGGCCCATGTATTCGAGCGACCGTTTGGCCGCGGCGACCTTGCCGCCGGAGAAGCTCGCCGGGTCGGGGACGACGCCGTCGATCGGCAGCACGTCCTCGGGCGAGGTGCCCCAGGTGACGACGGGCGCGATGTCCTCGCCCGCAATCGTCACAACCTTGTCCCAGTGCGCGTCGTCGTCGGAGTAGAGGGTCTTCCACCATTCCATCGCGGCCTCCCACTGGGCGCCCTTCGGCGCGTGGGGCCGGCCCCTGACATACTCGAAGGTCGTCTCGTCCGGCGCGATCAGGCCGGCGCGGGCGCCGCCCTCGATGGCCATGTTGCAGACCGTCATCCGGCCCTCCATCGAGAGCGCGCGGATCGCCTCGCCGCAATATTCGATGACGTGGCCGGTGCCGCCGGCGGTGCCGGTCTTGCCGATGACGGAGAGCGTGATGTCCTTGGCCGTGACGCCGGGGCGGAGCTGCCCGGTGATCTCGACCTTCATGTTCCTGGACTTCTTCTGGATCAGCGTCTGCGTCGCCAGCACGTGCTCGACCTCGGAGGTGCCGATGCCGTGCGCCAGCGCGCCGAAGGCGCCGTGGGTGGCGGTGTGGCTGTCGCCGCAGACGATGGTCATGCCGGGCAGCGTCCAGCCCTGCTCGGGGCCGATGATGTGGACGATGCCTTGGCGGACGTCGTTGACCGGGTAGTAGTGGATCCCGGTCTCGCGCGCGTTGCGGTCGAGCGCCTCGACCTGGATTCGGCTCTCCTCGTTGCTGATGCCGGTCTCGCGGTCGTCGGTCGTGGGCACGTTGTGGTCAGGCACCGCGATCGTCTTCTCTGGCGCGCGGACCTTCCGGCCGGCCATGCGCAGGCCCTCGAAGGCCTGCGGGCTGGTGACTTCGTGGACCAGGTGGCGGTCGATGTAGAGCAGGCTGGTGCCGTCCTCGGCCTCGTGCACGAGGTGGGCGTCCCAGATCTTGTCGTAGAGCGTGCGGGGGGCGGTCATGGTCCTCTCCCGAATGTGATGTGCGAACAAAGGCGGGTCCGGCGCGCAGCGCCGGCGGCAGTCACGGTCGCCTCAGAGTCGGGCGAGCACGGTGCGGCGCGCGCCGAAGAAGCGCCACGGCAGGCGGCTGCGGTCGGCTATGTCGAAGACGCGTTGCATCGCGCAAGTTCCTAACGCGAACGCAGCGTCCGGACAAGCGGCACGACAAGTGCCGGAGCCGCGCCTCCGGCGCCGGAACTTGCGGCGCCTGACCCGCCCTGCCACAAAACGACATGGAGACCGCGCTGGAAGGCATCTGGCAGGGGCTCGTCGGCCTCTGGTCCTATCTCGAGACGCAGTTCTGGCTGCTGACCCTTCCGTCGCGGCTCTGGCAGATCGGCATTCTTGTCGGCTGCTTCGCGGTTTCGGTCTTGCTCGCCGTCATCGGTCGCCGCAGGCTTCGCAACTGGGCGCATACGCGGGAGGGATGGCCGCGCTGGCGGCTGCGGCTGCTGGTGATCTTCGAGCGCCGGCTGCAGCTCATGCTCTTCGTCCTCTTGAGCTGGGCGGCGACGCTGGCGATGCAGCAGACCACGATCTGGACCTCGCGCAGCTACATCCTGGAACTGGTCGCGACGATCGCGTCGGTCTGGCTGGCGATCACCTTCGCCGCGCGCATCATCCGCAATCGGGCGCTCCGCCGCGTGGTGGTCTGGAGCCTAGGCATCTGGATGACGCTCTACTTCCTCGGCCTGACGGGCGAGGTCTCGCGCCTGCTCGACCGTGCGGCGCTGGAATTCGGGGAGTTCCGGCTCTCGGCGCTGACGCTGATCGAGGCGCTGGTGGTCGTGGGCCTGCTGTTCGCCCTGGCGCGCTTCGTCATCCAGGTCGCCGCCGACCGGATCCACCGCAACGAGGGCATCTCGCCCACGATGCAGGTGCTGTCGGTGCAGCTGCTGCAGCTCGCCTTCTACTCGATCGCCATCCTCGTGGGGCTGCGGGTCGTGGGCGTGGACCTCACGGCCTTCGCCTTCATGTCGGGCGCCATCGGCCTCGGCCTCGGATTTGGTCTGCAGAAGGTGGTCTCGAACCTCGTCTCGGGCCTGATCCTGCTCTTCGACAAGTCGATCAAGCCGGGGGACGTGATCTCGCTCGGCGACACCTTCGGCTGGATCACCGAGCTCCGCGCCCGCTACGTCGGCGTCGTCACGCGCGACGGCAAGGAATACCTGATCCCGAACGAGGACCTGATCACCGGACAGGTGGTGAACTGGTCGCACTCGAACCGCTTCGTGCGGCTCGACATCTACTTCGGCACCTCCTACGGCGACGACCCGCACCTCGTCCGGCGCGTCGCGGTCGAGGCGGCCAAGGGCGTAGACCGCGTGCTGACGCACCGGGCGCCGGTCTGCCACATCGTCGAGTTCGGGGACTCCTCGGTGAACTACATCCTGCGATTCTGGATCGACGACCCGACCGGCGGGCTCACCAACATTCGCGGCAACGTCTTTCTGGCGCTGTGGGACGCGTTCAAGGAAAACGGCATCCAAATCCCGTTCCCGCAGCGCGAGGTGAGGGTGCTGGACGGCAGCCGCCTCGAGACCCTGCGGGCCGACAGCCTGCGCGGCGAAGCGGCAGAGTGACGTGGGCGCGCACGGTCCTGGCGACCATGCCCGGCGTCAGCGGCGGCTCAATGGTTCCTGAGCGCGTCGATCAGCTCGTCCTTCGTCATCTCCGACCGGCCCTCGATCTCGAGCTCCTGCGCCCTTCCGTAGAGGTCGTCCTTGCTCCAGTCCTCGTAGGCAGGCGACTTGCCGCCCTTCTTCGACGGGTGTTGGTCCGGGTTCGCCTTGGCGTTCGCAATGCGCGCCGCCTTCTCCTTGCTCGCGCCCTGGTCGCGCAGCGCCTCGTAGGTCTCGTCGTCCTTGATCTGGTTGCCGTGGTTCTTGGCCATGGCAGCGCTCCTTCCTCGGGTGTTTCGCCTCGATCGGAACGTTGGTCGTGCAGGGCACGTTCCGAATGCCTACCCACGCCACCCCGAGGACCACTTCAGCGTGACGAAGGCCGATGCACCATTCGCCGAGGATCTGGCAACCGACGACCCGAGGCGCGACGAGGGGTCCGGGGTCGAGCAGGAGGCCGAGGAGCAGTCCGTGGAGAAGGCCGCCCGGCTCTCGGCGCGGCTGATCTACGAGGTGATCCGCCGCGACGGCAAGGAAGAGCTGTCGCGGCCCATCTCGTCGCTCGTCTGGTCCGGCTTCACCGCCGGCGTGCTCATCAGCTTCTCCCTGATCGGCGAGGCGGTGTTCCGTGCCCATCTGCCACCCACGAACTGGCGACCGCTGGTTGACAATCTCGGGTACACGCTGGGTTTCCTTCTGGTGATCCACGGCCGGATGCAGCTCTTCACCGAGAACACGATCACCACCGTGCTGCCGCTCATGGCGCGGTTCTGCCGGGAGCGGATCCGCGCGACGATCAGGCTCTGGACGACGGTGCTCGCGGCCAACGTCGTCGGTGCCTTTGTCGCGGCGGGTTTCATGCTCTGGACCGGCGCATTCCCGGACCAACTTCAGGTCGCGATGCGCGATATCTCGCTCCATGCGCTCGATATGAGCATCGTGGAGGGCTTCTTCCACGCGATGCCGGCCGGCGTGCTGATCGCGGCGCTCGTCTGGATCCTGCCAACTACCCCGAACATCACCTTAGTCGTTGTCATCTTCACCTGGCTGATCGCGGCCGGCGACTTCGCCCACATCATCGCCGGCTCGGTGGAGATGGCCTACCTGATGCTCGGCGGTGACATCGGCGTGATGCGCGGCTTCGTCGGCTTCTTCCTGCCGGTCCTGCTGGGCAACATCGTGGGCGGCACCATGGTCTTCACCATGATGGCGTGGGCGCAGGTGATGAACGAAGTCAACGGTCGGCGCGGATAAGCAGGCAACCCTTTACACGCCGCTGGCGCGCCTCAGATTGACCCGTTAAGCATAATACCGAAGGCAGAGCAGAGGGCAGCCGGTTGAGCGGTTTGAGGGTGCGAGGCGCCGGGGTGATCCTGGCAGCCGGCGCGGTGCTGGCGGCAGCGCCGGTCGACGCGCTGAGGGACGTGCGTTTCCGGACGCCCGGCGCATCCGAGGAGCTTGAGCGGCGGCTGGAGAGCGCGTCGCTCCTGCTCGAGATCGAGGACGAGGTCGACGATCCGCAGGAAGTCCTCGCGGCGGCGCGGGCCGAATATGGCCGCCTCCTCGGGGTGCTCTACTCGCAGGGACATTTCGGCGGCGTCATCAACGTGCTGGTGGACGGCCAAGAGGCGGCCGCGATCTCGCCGCTGAGCCCGCCGAGAGAGATCGGCCAGATCGAGGTCCGCGTCCAGCCGGGGCCGACCTATCTCTTCTCGGACGCGCGGGTCGTGCCGCTGGCGCCGGGCACCGAGCTGCCTTCCGAGTTTGCCGTGGGCGAGCCGGCGCGGACGCCCGTGATCCGCGACGCGGTGGACGCTGCTGTGGAGGGCTGGCGCGAGGAGGGCCATCCAAAGGCCGAGGCGGGCGATCAGGACATCGTTGCGCGCCATGCGCAGGAGCGGGTCGAGGCGCGGATCGGCATACGTCCCGGACCTCAGGCGCGGTTCGGAGACTTCATCATCGCGGGCAACGAGAACGTGCGCGAGCGAGCGATCCGCCGCATCGCCGGCTTTCCTGACGGCGACACCTTCTCGCCCGAGCGGCTGGAGCGCTCGGCGGAGCGGCTGCGCCGGTCTGGTGCATTTCGTTCGGTCGCGCTGGTCGAGGCCGATACGCTCGACCCCGACGACACGCTCGACATCACCGTCCGACTGGTCGAGGAGCGGCCGCGGCGCTTCGGCTTCGGCGCCGAGGTGAGCACCACCGAGGGCGTGACGCTGACGGCCTTCTGGCTGCACCGCAACCTCTTCGGCGGCGCCGAGCGGTTCAGGGTCGACGGCGAGGTCAGCGGCCTCGGTGGCGGCACCGGCGGCGTCGACTACACCTTCTCGGCAAACTTCAACCGGCCAGCCACGTTCAACGTCAATAACGACCTCTACGTCCGCGCGCAGGTCGAGCGGCTGGAGGAGCCATCCTTCATCTCGAACAACGTGACCTTCGGCGCCGGCATCAACAGGCGGATCGGCGACACCTTCACCCTCAGCGCCGGCGTCGGCTACCGCTTCGACCATGATGAGGACGAGAGCGGCGAGACCACCGAGTACAGCCTGCTGACCTTTCCGATCGAGGCGATGGCCGATCGGCGCGACGTGCAGCTGAACCCCACGACGGGCTGGTACGCCGAGGCCGAGGTGACGCCGTTCCTGGGCCTCAACGACGCCGCGGGCAGCGGCGCGCGGCTGACCTTCGACGGGCGGGTCTATCGCGGCTTCGGCGAAGAAGATCGGCTGATCCTCGCGGGGCGTTTCCAGTTCGGCTCGATCGTCGGAGCCGAGCTGACGGACGTGCCCAACGCCTTTCGCTTCTACTCCGGCGGCGGCGGGACGGTGCGCGGCCTTGATTACCAGTCGCTCGGCGTGACGCTCGACGACGGAACCGAGACCGGTGGCGCGAGCTTCCTCGGCCTCTCGGCCGAGGCCCGGATCGGGGTGCGCGAGAACCTGCAGCTCGTTACGTTCGCCGACTATGGCTTTGTCAGCGACGAGTCGTTTCTCGGAGGCGAGGGCGACGACCATGTCGGGGCGGGCCTCGGCCTGCGCTACATCACCCCGATCGGCCCAATCCGCCTCGACGTCGCGACTCCCGTCACCGGCGACGACGCCGGCGGCTCCATCCAGGTCTATGTCGGCATAGGACAAGCGTTTTGATCCGTCTGCTTGCGTTCCTGACGCTCCTCCTCCCCACTGCGGCACTCGCGCAGGAGGAGGAGCGCGGCTTCTTCGGACGGCTGCTCGGCGGCGGCGACGGGCCAGGGTTTCTCGAGGGCTTGATCGAGGACAGCCTCTCCGGCGCCGGCCGTGTCGTGCAGGTGAGGGGCTTCGAGGGTGCGCTCAGCTCGCGCGCGACGATCGAGGAGCTGACGATCGCCGACGACCAGGGTGTGTGGCTCACGATCCGCAATGCCGTACTGGACTGGAACCGCTCCGCGCTGCTCGGCGGCCGTATCGAGATCGACGAGCTGGCGGCGAGCGAGATCCTGCTGCCGCGCCTGCCGCGATCCGACGCGCCGGCGGTCGAGGTGCCTTCACCCGAGGCGCAGGGCTTCTCGCTGCCCGAGCTGCCGGTTTCTATCAGGATCGACGCGCTCGACGTCGAGCGGATGCTGCTGGGTGAGCCGCTTCTCGGCGTGCAGGCCGAGGTCAGCGTGGAGGGCGCTGTGCAGCTCGCCGATGGCGCGGGCGAGGCCGACGTCGCGATCGAGCGGATCGACGAGGAGGAGGGCGCGCTGACGCTGGAGGCGGCCTACGACAACTCCACGGAGGTTGTCGCCATCGACCTTGACCTCGTCGAGGGACCGGACGGAATCGTCGCAAACCTGATCGACCTGCCCGACCGCCCGTCGCTGCGCCTGACAGTCACGGGCGACGCCCCGCTGTCGGACTTCGCCGCCGAAATCGCGCTGGAAACGGCGGGGGAGGAGCGGCTGGCGGGCGAGGTGACCTTCTCGCAGCAGCCGGTGGAGGGTGGGACCGCGCGGCAATTCAGCGCCGACATCGGCGGCGACATCGCGCCGGTCTTCCTGCCGCAGTACCAGGACTTCTTCGGACCGGACATCCGGCTCGACGTCGCGGGCGAGATCGGGCCCGACGGCCGCACCGTGCTGAGCGAGCTGCAGCTGCAGGCGCAGGCCCTGTCGCTCGCCGGCGAGGTCGTGATCGGTGCCGACAGGCTGCCGGAGCTCGTCGATCTGCAGGGCCGTATCGCGGGCGACGGGCCGGTGTTGCTGCCGCTCGCGGGGCCGGAGACGCGGGTTGGCGGGGTCACTCTCGACATCGCCTTCAATGCGTCCGAGGGCCAGGACTGGCGCGCGGACATCATCATCGACGACCTCGCCCGCGAGGGCTTCGCCGCCGACCGGGTCGCCTTGGAGGGCTCGGGGCGGATCGCGACGGAGGCGGGGCCGGAGGGCACGGCACAGAGGGTGGTGACGGCAGCCTTCGACTTCGCGGCCGACGCGCTCGATTTTGGCGATCCGGCCGCGGCCGAGGCGCTGGGCGAGCGTGTCACAGGCCGCGCCGAGATCGCCTGGACAGAGGGCGAGCCGGTGGAGGTGGAGCTTCTCCGACTGGAGGGCGAGAGCTACGGCCTGACGGCCGAGGGCAGCGTGCAGCCGGACGGGCTGACGGTGGCGGGCGAGGCGACGGCGTCGGCGCAGGACCTCTCCGTCTTCTCCGGCCTCGCCGGCCGCCCGCTGGGCGGGTCGGCCGAAATGACGCTTGCGGGCGAAGGTGCCGTGCTGGAAGGCGCATTCGACCTGGCGCTCGATGCGGTGGCGCAGGATCTGTCTATCGGAGATCCGCGGATCGACCCGCTGCTGGACGGCGAGACGGTCCTGTCGCTGCGCACCGAGCGGACGGCTACCGGCACCGAGATCGAGGAGTTCCGGATCCAGACGCCGGAAGTAACGGCGCAGGCGGACGGCACTCTCGCGACGGGCGCGAGCGAGCTCGCGCTCACCGCCTCCATCGCGGACACGTCGGTTGTTGTCGACAGCCTTAGCGGCCCGGCGGAGCTGCGGCTGACGGCGCAGGAGGATGCGGCCGGCTGGACCTTCGACCTGGCCGCCGACGGCGCCGGCGCAGAATTGCTGGCGGACGGCCGTGTCGAGGACCTGGCGGAGACGCCGGTGGTGATCGCCGAGCTGAGCGCGTCGATCGACGACCTCGCGCCGTTCTCCGAGCTCGCCGGGCGGAACCTCGGCGGCAGCGCGGACGTGACGGCGGAGGGGCGTGCAAGTTTCGATCTGCGCGTGGCGGACGCGCGTATGGAGGCGACGGCCAGGGACCTGCGGCTCGGACTTCAGCAGGTGGACCCGCTGCTCGCCGGGCAGGTCGAACTGGCGCTGGACGCCGCGCGCACCGGGGACGGCGCCACGATCCGACAGTTCCGGATCGAGGCGCCGGAGTTTCAGGCTTCGGTGCAGGGAGAGGTGGTCGACCTAGACGGCACGCCCGTCTTCGACGGGACGGTGGACCTCGCCGCCGCGGACATCGCGCCTTTCTCGCGGCTTGCCGGACGGGACCTGGCGGGTGGGGTGACGGCGAGCCTGGCGGGGCAGGCCGCCGCCGATCTCGCGACCTTCGACCTGACGGTCGAGGCGGTGGCGACGGACCTCGACCCGGGCCTCCCGGGCGTGGCGGAGCTGATCCCCGGCGCGACGACGGTCACGCTGGACGCGGCGCGCGGGCCAGAGGGTGTCACGATCGACCTGGCGCGAGTGAGCGGCGAGCGGATCTTCGCGGAGCTTGCAGGTGAGCTGACGGACCTTGATGCGGTTCCCTCATTCGACGGCCGGGCCGAGGTGCGGGTGAACGACCTCGCGCCGCTTTCGGAGCTGGCCGGGCGCGAACTCGCGGGCGCGTTCGAGGCGGAGGCAGAGGGCCGCCTCGCGTTTGACGGGAGCAGTTTCGACCTGACGCTTGATGCGGTGGCGACCGATCTCGATCCGGGGTTGCCGGGGGCGGCGGCGGCGCTCGAGGGCCGGACGGAACTGGCGGCGACGGCGCGGCGCGAGGGCGACACCGTGTCGGTCGAGGCCATCCGCCTCGCGAACCCGCAGGTCACTGCAAGTGGAGCCGGCACTGTGAGCGGCCTGATGGAGGCGCCGGCCTTCGACGGCGCAGCAGAGGTCGCGCTTCCGAACCTCGCGGCCTTCTCCGGTCTCGCCGGCCGTTCCCTGTCCGGTGCGGCGAACGTCTCGCTCGACGGCGCGGCGGCGCTGAACCTGAGCGTGCTCGACTTGGCGCTGGAGGCCGAGGGCACGGACGTGGATCTGGGCCTGCCAGGCGGAGAGTCGCTTCTGGCCGGGCAGTCGAGCCTCGTCGTGACGGCGGTGCGCGAGGGCGAGACCGTGACGCTGTCACGGGCGACGCTGGAGAGCGGCAACCTGACGGCGGAGGCGGCGGGCACGCTGACGGACCTGGAGACGACGCCGGTCTTCGAGGGCCGCGCATCTATTTCGGCCGACAGCATCGCGGCGTTCGGCGCGTTCGCGAACCGCTCCCTGGGCGGCGCGGTCGAGGCGACGGCCGAGGGGCTCGTAGCCGCCGATCTTTCGCGCTTCGACGTGACGCTCGAGGCGCAGGCTCAGTCGCTGCGTGTCGGGCAGGCGGATGTGGACCGGCTGCTTGCCGGCACCACGACACTCCAGGTCGAGGCCGAGCGGGCGGATGGCGTGACCGTCATCGACATCGCGCGCCTTGACGCGCCGGGGCTCGACGCAGAGGCCTCGGGCCGCCTCGGCGAGGCGGGCGCGGACCTCGACGTCAGCCTGCGCCTCGCCGACATCGGACCCTATGCGCCGGGGTTTTCCGGTCCCGCCACGGTCGATGGCACGGTGGCGCAGACGAACGGCACTCTCACCGTCGACCTCGCGGCGGGCGGGCCCGGCGACATCTCCGCGACCGTCGCCGGGACGATCGACACGGCCGGCCCCACCGTCGACCTCTCGATCGAGGGCAGCGCCCCGCTTGCCGCCGCGAACCGCTTCGTGCAGCCGCGCACCTTGGCCGGCACGGTCAGCTTCGACCTCGCCCTTCAGGGCACCCCGGGGCTCGAGGCGCTTTCCGGCACGATCAGCAGCTCGGATGCGCGGATCGTGGCGCCGACATTCGGCATCGTGCTCGAGGGCATCGACCTCGACGCCCGGCTTGCCGGCAGCCGGATCCAGATAGACGCGACGGGCCAGGTGCAGGCGGGCGGAAGCGTCGCCGCCTCAGGCAGCGTGGGCCTGGCCGGAAACCTGCCGACCGACCTGACGGTGACGTTGAACGACGCCGTGCTGCGCGATCCCGAGCTCTACCAGACGTCCGTCAGCGGTCGGATCGACGTCGACGGGCCGCTGCGCGGTGGCGGCCAGATCAGCGGTGAGCTTGCTCTGGGCGAGACCGAAATCCGCATTCCCTCGACCGGTCTCGGCGGCGGCGGGCCGATCCCGGAGGTCACACACGTGAACGAGCCGGCGGATGTCCGCGCGACGCGACAGCGGGCCGGCCTCCTCCGCCGCAGCATGGACGGGACCGAGACGCTGCAGGAGCGGCAGCGCAACGCGCTCGCGCTCGACCTCCTGATCCGGGCCGAGAACCGGATCTTCGTCCGCGGGCGGGGTCTCGACGCCGAACTCGGCGGGTCGCTCCGCATTGGCGGAACGACAGCGAATCTCATACCATCGGGCCAGTTCGAGCTGGTCCGCGGGCGGCTCGACATTCTGGGCGAGCGGCTCGTGCTCGACGAGGGTGCGATCCGCCTGCAGGGCGACTTCCTGCCCAACATCCGGCTGGTCGCGCGCACCGACACGGGGGAGTTCGTCGTGCTCGTTGTGATCGAGGGGCCGATCAACGAGCCTGAGATCACATTCCTGTCCGAGCCGGAGCTGCCCGAGGACGAGGTGCTGGCGCGCCTGCTCTTCGGCCGCGGGATCGAGGAGATCTCGCCGTTGCAGGCGGCACAGCTCGCGTCCGCGGTCGCGACGCTCGCAGGTCGCGGACCAGGTGTCATCGAACGGCTGAGGCAGAATTTCGGGCTAGACGACCTAGACCTGACCACGACCGAGGATGGCGCTGCGGGCATTCGCGCCGGCCGCTATCTGAGCGAGAACATCTACACCGACCTGACCGTGGACAGCGAGGGTGACACGTCGATCAACCTCAACCTCGACCTCACGGACTCGGTGACGGTCAAGGGTGGCGTCGACAATGCGGGCGGCTCCAGCCTCGGCATCTTCTTCGAGCGCGACTACTGAGGCATTGCGGGCCGGATCCGCGAAGCGGCGTCCAGGCGTGCTTCAGAAGATGCTCGTCTCCTCGCCGTAGTCGCTGACCGAGAAGCGCACGTCGAGGCGATAGCGGTCCGGACGCTCGGTGATCTCCATCGTCGCCCCGAGCTGGACGACGAAGGCGTTCATCAGCTGCATCCCCAGCTTGCCTTCGGGAATCTGGCCATCGATCAAATCGCCGCGTTGCGTAACGGAATTGTCCACGCGCAGATGCACCTCGCCCTCCGCCTCCTCCAGCGCGACATCTATGTAGGGCGGCTGCGTCTCTTCGGGGCTGCCAAGGTGCTTGACCGCGTTTGTCACGGCCTCCACCACCAGCAGCGACAGTGGCACCGCCTGATCCGGGTAGAGAAGAAGAGGCTCGGCCGTAGCACGCAGCTCGATGCGCGCCTTCGTGTCCGCCTTGGAGGCCACCTGGCGCGCCAGGCTGAGGACCATTTCGTCCGCGCGCACCTTGGCCAGCGCGGGGGCCTCGTAAAGCGTCGCGTGGATGGTCGAGAGCGCCATGATGCGGTCCTGCAGCCGCTTCAGCGCGTACTGCGCCTCGGGTGAGCGAGAGGCGCGCATCTGCATGTTGTTCATCGAGGCAATGAGCTGCAGGTTGTTGCGGACCCGGTGGTAGACCTCGCGCAGGAGAGCGTCCTTTTCGCGGAGCGAGTTTTCCAGCTCGGCCTCCTCGCGCTGAATCGTGTGCGCCATCGTCACGAACGACTCGCTCACTTCGCGCAGCTCGAGCGGCAGGGTCTCGTCCTCGCGATGTTCCTCGACGCGGCGGAAGCGCGAGAAGAGCCGCATCCGCTGACGCAGGCGCCGGATGTGCCGGATGACGAGGCGGTGCACGGCGAAGTAGGCGACCGAGAGGCTGGTGATCCACATCAGGGCGGGCAGGATCACGGTCGGGATGGTCCAGCGCAGCCAGTGGTTCGACGGCACCTGCGCCTCAGGCCAGATCGCCATAGCCGAGACGGTCCCTTCCACCAGTGGCGCCACGGCGTAGATCTGCCCCTCGCCGCGGCTGTCGGTATCGCGGAAGACGGTCGAAGACGTGCCGGTCAGCGCCTTCAGGGACCGGTTCTGCGGCAGCAGCTCCAGCGCCTCCTCGCGCGACGAGGCGGTCGTCAGTAGGTCGCCAGCGCTGTTGAAGGTGACGATCTCCAGTGGCTGAAAGCCGGAATTGGTGCGGACGTCAGTATAGAAGCGCTTGTGCGGGAACGAGAGCGTGACGTAGGCGAGCAGCTCGCCCTCCTCCTCGATCGGCGCGCTGATCAGGGTCGCCGGCCGACCGGTCACCCTGCCGCGATCCGTCACCCGGACCGAGACGCCGGGACTTGCGAAGACTTCCCTGTAGTGAACGGTATCCGCCATGTTGAGGGGAGCGCCTTCGGACGCGCACTCCACCAGCCCG
Source organism: Roseitranquillus sediminis (assembly GCF_016918935.1). GTDB lineage: Bacteria > Pseudomonadota > Alphaproteobacteria > Rhodobacterales > Rhodobacteraceae > Roseitranquillus > Roseitranquillus sediminis. The sequence goes on along the minus strand of NZ_JAFFOB010000025.1, from coordinate 210,915 downwards.
GATTGCGGAATCACACCCGCGAACATCGCCTCGGACTCCTCGACGAGGTCGCGCAGGTAGGCGCTGCATGCCGCGGCATCGTCGAGCAGCGTGTCCACTGCCGCTGCCGCGGTCTCCGCACGGCCGATTCCCGCCTGGATCGAGCTTCTTTCGGGTCGGGTGACGAGCAGCGTCTCGCCCAGGAGGGCGCTTTCGACACGTGCCGAGGTCTCACCCATCACGCGATAGGTCTGCACTACCGCGATCAAGCCCAGCGGAAGGAGAGCCAATGTCAGGAGCGACGCAAGCCGCGTTCCGAGCGAGTCCATCCGCCCCCACCTCAGGCCCGCAGCGGGCATCAGGTATGCGACTGTCGGCCCGTCGCAATGACCGCCACCGTGGCGTTGTCGGTCATGGACAGGTCTTCGTCCTCTCCGAGGCCGAGCAGCTCGGCCAGGCGCTTGCGCCCGCGGTTCGCGCGGCTCTTGATGGTCCCGACGGCACAGCCGCAGGTCTCGGCCGCCTCCTCGTAGGAGAATCCGGACGCGCCCACCAGGATGAGCGCTTCACGTTGTTCGTCGGGAAGCTTGTCGAATGCCGCGCGGAAGTCCTTGAAGGCCAGACGGCCGTCATGCGCCGGCTTTTCCGACAGCGCGGCCGCAAAGTGGCCGTCAACGTCGGGAACCTCGAATTTGGCCTTGCGTCGATCGGAGTAGAAGGTGTTCCGCTGGATGGTGAAGAGCCACGCTCGCATGTTGGTCCCGGGCTGGAACTTCGACAAGTTCGACCATGCCTTTTCGATCGTGTCTTGCACGAGATCGTCCGCCGACGCCGAGTTGCGGGTCAGCGAGAGCGCGAAGGCGCGGAGAGCAGGGAGGTGTTCGACCAGCTCGTCGCGCGGGTCGGCGACGTCTTGGCTCATCCCTTCTGGTCCTGTTCCTTCAGGCGCTGGAGCAGCTGTTGGAACCTGTCGGGAACATCCTCGTTCGCCGCCTCCTGATAGACACGGCGCAGGTTCTCGTCGATCTGGCGCATGTAGACGGCGCTTTTCTTGTCTTTGTTCATACGGGTATTTCTATGCAGCCGCCGGAGACGCCAAGACGGCGCATGTGTAGGTCACAGTGGAACAAACGACGCCTTCGTGCTTTGGTTCCGAGGAATGTACGAATTCTTGGGGACATCAATGACCGAAAGAGCAGTGAGGCGTGACGACCTGTCAGGGTCGATCGCCACGCATTTGCCATACCTGAGGCGCTACGCTCGCGCACTGACGGGCAATCAGGCCAGCGGAGACAGCTTTGCCGCGGCAACGCTCGAAGCAGTGTTGCAGGATCGCAGCATATTTGACGGCTCGCTGGCGCCGCGGGTGGCGCTTTTCAAGGCGTTCCACGTCATCTGGGCCAGTGCCGGCCAGCCGACAAAGACCCTGGGCGAGGATCTGCCGCGCCTCGAGGCGGCGGCGCAGGATCACATGTCGGCGCTGACGCCGAACGCGCGCGAGGCGCTCCTGCTGAACACGATCGAAGCATTCAGCGCCGAGGAAGTCGGGGCGATCATGCAGATCGAGCCCACGGAAGCCGAGGAACTGGTGGAGATCGCGATGCGGGAGATGGAGCAGAGCGTCCGCGGCAAGGTGATGATCATCGAGGACGAGGCGATCATCGCAATGGACATCCACTCGATTGTCTCCGAGATGGGTCATGAGATTACCGGCATCGCACGCACGCGCGACGCGGCGGTGGAAATGGGGCTGAAGGACCAGCCGGACCTGATCCTCGCCGACATCCAGCTCGCGGACAAGTCGTCCGGGATTGACGCTGTCAACGACCTGTTGAAGCACTTCGGCGAGATCCCGGTGATCTTCATCACGGCGTTCCCCGAGCGGCTGCTGACCGGCGACCGGCCGGAGCCGGCGTTCCTGATCTCGAAGCCCTACACCGAGGAAGAGGTTCGCACCGCGGTCGGTCAGGCGATGTTCTTCTCATCGACCGAGACGCTACGTCAGGCTGGTTGAGGAGGCACGCCCGGACGGCTCACATGTCGTCCGGGATCGGCGGCGCCGGGCGGCTCTCCCGCTCGCGCCGTCGCTTCTGGTTGCGGTCAAGCTTGGCGTTAAGCGAAGCGCCGAGCAGCACCGCGTAAGCGCCGATGTAGAACCACAGAAGCAGGATCACGGCGGCGCCGAGCGTGCCGTAGATCTCGTTGTAGCGCGCAAAGTTCTGGATATAGAGCGAAAACAGCCATGACGCCGCCGCCCACACGGCCAGAGCGACGAAGATGCCGGGGGTCAGCCACGGGCCGCGTCGATGCTCACCGTCGCGGTTGGGCCCGTAGCGGTAGAGCAGGCTCAGCCCGAAGACGATGACCACCGCCGCGATGGCCCATCGCGAGTAGGAAAGCAAAATACCCTGCATCGTGTCGACCGGCAGGAAGGCGAGGATGATCGGGGTGATGACGACGCTTGCCAGCGCGACCAGCGAGACGGCGACGAGCGTCAGCGTCAGGACGATCGGCGTCACCATCTGGCGCATCCCCATGCGGTTCGAGCGGCGGTGTACCGCGTTCAAACCCCGGATCAGCGCCTCCACACCCGTGCGTGACCACCAGAGCGCGAGCACGATGGAGAGGAGCGTGGTCCAGCCAAGCGTGCTGTCATTGGCATTTGCTAGCTGAAGCGCCTGGCGGTCGATCAGCCGGAACGCCTCGGGCGGCAGGAAGTCGGCGCCAAGTTCCAGCATGTCGTCGATTACGAGCGGGTCGGCGAAGAAGCCCCAGAGCGCGATGAGTGCGGCCATCCCCGGGAAGATGGCGAGCATCGACCAGAAGGCCACGCCCGCCGCGATCAGCCCGATGTTGCGCTGGTTGAGCTCGATCAACGCCCGCTCGAACGCAACCCACAAGTCGCGCCACCGCGGGCTTTCGCCTTCGATCGTGTCTGCCAACTGTCCCAGACCTCCCGGCGACCGCGGCGTCACACGGATACTTGCTGCTCCTCGCAGTCAAGGCAACGGCTGCGGCTCGCGCGACGGCAGCAGGCGCTTGGAGGCACGAAGAATCGGGCGCGCGCATTGAGAATTCGGTGGCGAGATGTTACCTTCAAGGCACGCCCGGCGCCGGGGCGAAGTTCGGCGCGCAGCGTAGGAGGACGATGTCCTGTCCCAAGTCCACGATGCGGTCCGTGAGCAGACCGCCGCGAAGCCGGTAATGACCGGGCTTCCCACCGAGCCCGCCAGCGACGAACTGCTGGCCCTTATCCTCAAATCACTCGACGACGACAAGGCCGAGGATGTGGTCGAGATCGACCTGCGCGGCAAATCCGAGATGGCCGACTGGATGGTCATCGCGTCGGGCCGCTCGTCGCGACAGGTCGGTGCGATCTCGGACCACCTCGTCGAGCGGCTGAAGGACGCCACCGGCCGCGGCGCCAAGGTTGAGGGCAAAGATGCCGGCGACTGGGTGCTGATCGACGCAGGCGACGTGATCATCCATGTCTTCCGGCCCGAGGTCCGTGAGTTCTACCAGCTCGAGAAGATGTGGCTGAGCCCGGCGCAGGCTGCCGCCCGCGGCTGAGTGCGCCTGCGCATCTGCGCCGTCGGCCGGCTGCGCGTCGGGCCCGAGCGGAACCTGATCGAGGATTATGTCGCGCGGTTTGACCGGACGGGGCGGCAGCTGGGTCTGGGACCGCTGACCGTTCACGAGGTCGAGGCCCGCAAGGGCGGCGGAATGACGGCAGAGGCGGACCTGCTCCGCCGCGTTGTCCCGGACGGGGCTGCCGTCTGCGTGTTGGACGAACGGGGACGCAGCCTCACTTCCCCTCAGCTCGCCGACCTGCTCGCCGGCTGGCGCGACGCTGGCCGCCCGGAGGCGGCCCTTCTGATCGGCGGCGCGGACGGGATCGACCCGGCGCTGCGGCGGGCGGCGGACGCGGTGCTCTCGCTCGGCCCGATGGTCTGGCCGCACATGCTGGTCCGGGCGATGCTCAGCGAGCAGCTCTATCGTGCGGCGTCGATCTTGGCGGGCACTCCCTATCACCGCGACTAGTGGCTCCCGCCCGTCGTCGGACGCCGCCTGCGGCGACGATCTCCTCCCGTTGGGCCGCGCAGGCGCTGCCGCGCCTGCGGTCGGCGCGGGCGAAGGGCGCGTGACCTTCGCCAACGGGCGCGTTATGTGCGACGCATGAGCATACCAAAGCCCGTCGTTCTCTGCATTCTCGATGGCTGGGGCCTGCGCGAGGAGCGCGAGGCCAACGCGGTCGCGTTGGCCGAGACGCCGACGTTCGACCGCCTCATGGCGACCTGCCCGAAAGCGACGCTGATCACGCACGGACCGGACTCGGGTCTGCCGAAGGGTCAGATGGGCAATTCGGAAGTCGGCCACACCAACATCGGCGCCGGCCGGGTGGTAGCCATGGACCTCGGCCAGATCGACCTGGCGATCGAGGATGGCTCGTTCTTCGAGAACGCTGTCCTGAGGGACTTCATCGCGGCGCTGAAGCGGTCGGGCGGAAGCGCGCACCTGATGGGGATGGCCTCGGATGGTGGCGTTCACGGACATGTCGACCACTTGATCGTCGCCGCCCGCACGATCGCCGAGGCCGGCGTGCCGGTGGTGGTCCATGCGATTACCGACGGGCGTGATGTGGCGCCAAAGTCTGCCGAGGCGTTCGTGCCGGACCTCGAGGCGCGGCTGCCCCGAGACGCGCGGATCGGCACGGTCATCGGCCGCTACTTCGCGATGGACCGCGACAACCGCTGGAGCCGCGTGGAGCGCGCCTGGCGGGCTATGGTGCGAGGCGAGGGCGAGCTGGCGCCGGACGCCGCGGAGGCCGTCGCCGCCGCCTATGGGCGTGGCGAGACTGATGAGTTCATCCAGCCGACCGTCCTGCCCGGGCACGAGGGCATCCGCGATGGCGACGGATTCTTCTGCCTCAACTTCCGCGCCGACCGCGCGCGGGAGATTCTCGCCGCGATCGGCGAGCCCGGCTTCGACCGTTTCGACGCCGGCGAAAGGCCGCGTCTGGCTGGCCTCCTGGGGATGGTCGAATATTCGGACAGGCACGAGCGCTACATGACCACGGTCTTCCCGAAGCGGGAGATCGTCAACACGCTGGGCGCCTGGGTGGCGCGGCACGGTCTGCGGCAGTTCCGGCTGGCGGAGACCGAGAAGTACCCCCACGTCACCTTCTTCCTCAATGGCGGCAAGGAGGAGCCCGAGGAGGGGGAGGATCGCTTCATGCCGCCTTCGCCCGATGTCGCGACCTATGACCTGCAGCCGGAGATGTCCGCGCCCGCCGTCACCGACAGGTTCGTGGCGGCGATCGAGGCCGGCTATGACCTGATCGTGACCAACTATGCGAACCCCGACATGGTTGGCCACACCGGCGATATCGATGCCGCTGTCCGCGCCTGCGAGGCGGTCGACGCGGGGCTCGCCCGAGTGGTGGCCGCGCTCGGAAAGGCGGGCGGGGCGATGGTGCTGACGGCCGACCATGGCAACTGCGAGTTGATGGTCGACCCCCAGACCGGCGGCCCGCACACCGCGCACACGCTGAACCCGGTGCCGGTGATCCTGTTCGGCGGTCCGGAAGGGGCGCGGCTGGTAAACGGCAGGCTCGCAGACCTCGCGCCGACGCTGCTGGAACTGATGGGGCTCGAGCAGCCGCCGGAGATGACTGGGCGGAGCCTGATCCGGCGCGGCGGGACGACGGGATTGTGATGCACCGCGCCTTCCTGCCGAAGGCTCTGCGCTTTATTGCAGGCGCTGAAGAGGCGTAAGCTGCACGCGGCGCCCGCTGCCGCCCGCGCCACGCTCGACAAGGAGACGACGACAACGATGAGACAATTCGTGATGGCTGCCGTGGGCGGAACCATGGCCGGCGCGCTCCTCGCCACGCAGGTGGCCGGCCCGCTGATCGCGCAGGAATCGAACGATCGCAGCTCGATCTACGAGCAGCTCGACCTCTTCGGCGACATCTTTGAGCGGGTTCGCATCCAGTACGTCGAGTCGGTCGACGAGAAGGAGCTGATCGAGGCCGCCATCAACGGCATGCTCACCTCGCTCGACCCGCATTCCGGCTATCTCTCTGCCGAGGATGCCGCCGACATGCGCGTCCAGACCCGCGGCGAGTTCGGCGGACTCGGGATCGAGGTCACGCAGGAGGAAGGCTTCGTCAAGGTCGTCTCGCCGATCGACGGAACCCCGGCGGACGAGGCCGGCATCGAGGCCGGCGACTTCATCACGCATGTAGACGGCGAAAGCGTACTCGGCCTGACGCTGGACGAGGCGGTGGACCTGATGCGCGGGCCGGTCGGGTCCGAAATCATCATCACCATCGTCCGCGAGGGCGAGGAGGGGCCGGAGGAGCCGTTCGACGTCACCATCGTTCGCGACACGATCCAGATCGCGGCGGTCCGTACCCGCACCGAGGGCGATGCGGTTATCCTGCGGGTGACCACATTCAACGACCAGACCTCTCCCAACCTCGAGGAAGGGCTCAAGGAGCAGGTCGAGGCGCTGGGCGGCATGGACAACGTGAGCGGCTTTGTTCTCGATCTTCGCAACAACCCCGGCGGGCTGTTGACCGAGGCCATCGAAGTCTCGGACGCCTTTCTCGACGCAGGCGAGGTCGTCTCGACCCGCGGCCGCAATCCGCAGGACGGCGAGCGCTTCAACGCAACCGAGGGCGACCTCACCGAGGGCAAGCCGATCGTCGTGCTGATCAACGGCGGATCGGCTTCGGCGTCCGAGATCGTCGCGGGCGCGCTGCAGGACCACCGGCGGGCGATCGTCGTTGGCACCAAGTCGTTCGGCAAGGGATCGGTCCAGACAGTCATGCCGCTGCGCGGCGAGGGGGCGATGCGTCTCACCACCGCTCGGTACTACACGCCGTCCGGCCGCTCGATCCAGGCACTGGGCATCTCGCCCGACATCGTGGTGGAACAGCCGCCGAGCCGCCCCGCCGACGAGACGGCCGAGGACGAAGAGGACAGCATCGCGCGCCCGCTGCGCTCCGAAGCTGATCTGCGCGGCAGCCTCGAGAACGATTCCATGACCGAGGAAGAGCGCGACCAGGCGATCGAGGAGCAGGAAGCGGCCGCCGCAGCCGCGCGCCTTCGCGAGGAGGACTTCCAGCTGTCCTATGCGATCGACCTGCTGAAGGGCCTCTCGGCGCTCAACACCGATCTCTACGTGCAGGAAGCTTCGCGTCAGCAATGAGGGCGAGGACGCCCGCTCCCACGCAGGGGCGGGCGTCGCCGCCGCCGGCTTCTGCGACGTCGGCAAACGTGCGATGATGGACCGAAGTTGACCCGCGAGGGAAGGTCCCGTGGCTTTCATATCGAGAAGCGCCGCCGCGGCGGCGGACAGCTTCCGCCCCGTCCTTGACTTCTTTGAGGCCAATGCGCGCGAACGGGCCGCTGGTGGCGCGACCGCCGACTTCACCTTCGGCAACCCGAACGAGATGCCGCTTGCCGGGCTGGTCGATGCCCTGCGCGACGCGGCGGTCCCTCGTGACCCCAGCTGGTTCGCCTACAAGACGAACGAGGACGAGCCGCGGGAAGTGCTCGCCCGCTCGCTTGAGGCGGAGCTCGACTTGCCGTTCGAGCCCGAGGACATCGCGCTGACGCAAGGCGCCTTCGGCGCCATAGCCCTCGCATTCTCGCTCCTTCTCGAGCCCGGCGACGAGGTGGTGATCCCGCAACCCGGCTGGTTCTGCTACGCTCCGCTGCTCGTGGGGCGCGGCTGCCGGGCCACGGCCGCGCCGCTCGCGCCCGGCTCCTACGACCTCGACGTAGACGCCATCGCGCAAGCCATGACGCCGCGCACGCGGATCGTGGTGGTCAACTCTCCCGCCAATCCGACCGGACGGATCTACGGCCACACTGCCCTGGGCGACCTCGCGGCCGCGGTCAGCGCGGCATCCGACCGCTTCGGGCGCCGCATCTTCATCCTCTCGGACGAGCCATACCGCCGCATCCGCTACGATGGTGCCGGCTTTGTCAGCCCGGCCGCCGTCTACCCCTGGACCCTCGTCGACTACAGCTACGGGAAGATCCTGCTCGCGCCCGGCCAGCGTCTCGGCTACCTCGCCCTTTCGCCCACGATGCCCGCCGCCGATCGCGGGGAGTTCCGCGGCGCTCTCGTCACCAGCCAGATGGCGCTCGGCTGGGGCTTCGCCGACGCGCTGATGCAGCACGCGCTCCCGCGGCTCGAGACGCTCTCGATCGACATCGACGCGCTGGCGTCCCGGCGCGACCGTCTGCTCGGCGCCATGGAGCATTGGGGGTACCGCATGGTCCGGCCCGAGGGCACCTTCTACCTCTGGGGTCGCGCGCCGGGCGGCGACGCTGAGCGCTTCGCCGCCTTCCTCAAGCCGCACGGAGTCAGAGTGATGCCTGGCACGGTCTTCGACTGTCCGAGCGACTTCCGTCTCTGCCTGACCGCAACCGACGAGATGGTCGAGCGTGCGCTGCCGGCCTTTCAGGCCGCCGCCGAGGCTCTCGGCCCCTGAGCGCGCCGACGGCCGTTCCGTTCGCCGGGCCGCGCCGCTAGGGTCGCCGCATGGCTTCGCTCCCCTACCGTCCCTGCGTCGGCGTCGTGCTGGCGAATCCCGCCGGTCTCGTCTTCGCCGGCGAGCGGCTGGACACGCCGGGCGCGTGGCAGATGCCGCAGGGCGGCATCGACGCCGGGGAGGCCCCATCCGATGCGGCCCTGCGCGAGCTGCGGGAAGAGACGGGTCTGTCGCCTGAGGCCGTCGCGCTCGAGGCCGAGACGCCGGACTGGATCAGCTATGACCTGCCCGATGACCTGATCGGCCGGGTCTGGGGCGGGCGCTACCGCGGCCAGCGCCAGAAGTGGTTCCTGATGCGCTACGGCGGTCCCGATTCGGCCGTCGATCTGGCGGCGCACGAGGTCGAGTTCGGCCGCTGGCGCTGGATGGCGCCCGCCGACCTCATGGAGCACATCGTGCCGTTCAAACGCGACGTGTACCGCGCGGTATTCGACGCCTTCGCCAACCGTCTTCTGCCGTCCTGACGCCGCACCGGCATCGGACTCGTCTCCGGAACAAAACGGGAATATCGTGCTCGACCATGTTCGCCGAGCTCGATGTCACCTCCAACTTCACCTTCCTCACGGGCGCTTCCCACCCCGAGGAGCATGTCGAGCGCGCGGCGCTGCTGGGCATCGGCGCGATCGCCATCGCCGACGAGAACTCCGTCGCCGGCATTGTCCGCGCCCACGCCCAGATCGAGGAGATCGCGCGGACCGTACGCGAGCGCGAAGCGGCCGAGGCCGCCGGACCAATCGGCCCTCCGCCGCCCTGGGTGCCCCCCGCGATCCCGGATGAGCGCTATCTGGGTGACGCCGGGCGTCCTGCCGTTGCGGCATTCGAGACGCGCCTCCGTCCCGCCGCGCCGGCCCCGTCGCTCGACGTGCGCTGCGTGCCGCGGCTCATCCCCGCCGTGCGACTCGTCACTACCGACGGGCTCCGCGTCACCGCCCTGCCGCGCGACCGCGCCGCCTGGGGCCGGCTCTGCCGCCTGATCACCATCGGCCGCCGACGCGCCGAGAAGGGCGCCTGCGAGATCTCCACCCCCGACCTGCTCGACTGGGCAGAGGGCATGGAGCTGTTGCTCCACCCGCTCGGAGGCGATCCCGCCGGGACGGGTGCAGTCCCGCTTCCGGATGCCCCGCTGCCACAGGCGGCCACGGTGCCGCGCGGCGCGGGCGCGTGGTGGCCACTGGCGCGCCGGCTGACGCGCCGCTTCCCCGGCCGGGTCGCCCTACTCCTCGCCCCCCGCTACGATGGCCAGGACCGGACGCGCTTCGACGCCCTCGCGCGGCTGGCCCGCCGCCTCGGTGTGCCCACCGTCGCCTCCGCCTCGCCGCTGATGCACCACGGCGCGCGCCGCAAGCTTGCCGACGTGCTCACCGCCATCCGCACCGGAGGGCGGGTCGACGACCTCGGCCGCGCCGCGCTCGCCAACGCCGAGCAGCGGCTGCGCTCCGAGGCCGAGATGCGCCGGCTCTTCGCCGGCCACGAGGCCGCCGTCGACCGCGCGTGGGAGGTGGCCAGGCGCTGCACCTTCTCGCTCGACGAGCTGCGCTACGAGTACCCCTCCGAGATCAGCGCCGGCGAGACCCCCGCCGACCGCCTCCGCCGCCTCGCGCACGAGGGGCTCGTCTGGCGCTATCCCTCGGGCGCGCCGGAGAAGGTTCGTGCCACGCTTGATCACGAGCTCGCGCTGATCGCCCGGCTGGGCTACGAGCCCTACTTCCTGACGGTCAACGACGTCGTCGCCTTCGCCCGCTCCCGCGACATCCTCTGCCAGGGCCGGGGGTCCGCCGCCAATTCCGTCGTCTGCTACTGCCTCGGCGTCACCTCGGTCTCGCCCGAGATCGGCACCATGGTGTTCGAGCGCTTCGTCTCCGAGGCCCGGAACGAGCCGCCCGACATCGACGTCGACTTCGAGCACGAACGCCGCGAGGAGGTGATCCAGTGGATCTACGAGCGCTACGGCCGCCACCGCGCCGGCATCTGCGCTACCGTGATCCACTATCGCGGCAAGCGCGCCATCCGCGAGGTCGGCAAGGCGATGGGCCTCACCGACGACACGATCGCCGCGCTCTCGTCCCAGCTCTGGGGCTTCTTCTCCGCCGAGGGCCTGGAGGAACAACGCCTGCGCGAGATCGGCCTCGACTCCTCCGACCGCCGCCTGCGCCAGACGCTGGAGCTCGTGCACGAGATCCAGGGCTTCCCCCGCCACCTCTCCCAGCATGTCGGCGGCTTCGTCATCACCGAGGGGCGGCTCGACGAACTGGTGCCGGTCGAGAACGCCACGATGGAGGATCGCACGGTCATCTGTTGGGACAAGGACGACATCGACGCGCTCGGCATCCTCAAGGTCGACGTCCTCGCCCTCGGGATGCTCACCTGCATCCGCAAGGCGTTCGACCTCATCGCCCGCCACCACCAGACCGACTACGACCTCGCCACGATCCCGCCCGAGGACGGGCGCGTCTACGACATGCTCTGCCGCGCCGATACTGTCGGCGTCTTTCAGGTCGAGAGCCGAGCGCAGATGAGCTTCCTGCCCCGGATGAAGCCGCGCTGCTTCTACGACCTCGTGATCGAGGTTGCGATCATCCGCCCGGGGCCGATCCAGGGCGACATGCTCCACCCCTATCTCCGCCGCCGTTGCGGCGAGGAGGCGGTGGATTTCCCGTCGGACGAACTCGGGGCGGTTCTCGGCAAGACCCTCGGCGTGCCGCTCTTCCAGGAGCAGGCGATGCAGATCGCCATCATCGGCGCGGGGTTCAGCCCGGAGGAGGCCGATCGCCTGCGCCGCGCGCTCGCCACCTTCAAGAAGGTCGACAAGGTCACGCCGCTGAAGGGCCGGTTCCTGAGCGGCATGCGCGAGCGCGGCTACGACATGGACTTTGCCGAGCGCTGCTTCGCTCAGATCGAGGGCTTCGGCTCCTACGGCTTCCCCGAAAGTCACGCGGCCTCCTTCGCGCTCCTCGTCTACGCTTCGTCCTGGCTCAAGCGCCATCACCCCGGCATCTTCGCCTGCGCGCTGCTGAACTCGCAGCCGATGGGCTTCTACGCCCCGGCGCAGATCGTCCGCGACGCGCGCGAGCACGGGGTCGAGGTGCGCCCGGTCTGCATCAACCGCTCCTACTGGGACTGCACGATGGAGCCCGACGGACGCGGCGGCCTCGCGCTGCGCCTCGGCTTCCGCCAGATCCGCGCGATGCGCCAGGAGGAGGCGAACTGGATCGCCGCCGCCCGCGGCAACGGCTACCGCAGCGTCGAGGATGTCTGGCGCCGCGCCGGCACCAGCCCGCGGATGCTGCGCGTGCTCTCCGAGGCCGACGCCTTCGCCGACATCGGCCTCACGCGCCGCGAGGCGCTCTGGGACGCCCGCGCCGTCACGAGCGAGAAGCCGCTGCCGCTCTTCGGCGGCGACATGGACGGCGAGGGCATCCTCGAGGACCCCGCCCGCCTGCCACGGATGACCCTGGGCGAGGAGGTGGTGGAGGATTACGTCGCCACCCGCCTGACGCTGCGCGCCCACCCGATGGCGCTGCTGCGCCACCTGCTGACCCCCGGCACGCCGCCGCTCGAGCCGCCGGGCGACGGCGATCCTTCCGACGCCCCGGACTGGACACCTGTCCCGCGCGAAGTGCGCGGCCCCGGCGCCGTCATGAACCCACAGGCGCGCCATCCGCGCGACGCCGACCCGTTCCGCGGCCGCAGCTTCGGCGACGCCCACGGCATCACCCGCGACGACTGGTGGGACTCCGCCGGCGGCGCAAAGTGCGTCTCCCGCCGCTCGTGACGGATGACGATCCGCGAACGCGCTCCATTCACCCGCAAGACCGTCGTTTCAGGGAAAGACCCGACCACACGCCGCAGCTTCGCCGCGGCCGGCACCGCCATTGTCCTGCCAGATCACCATCCACACCGTCAGGGCGCGACAACGGCTCTGTCCTGACCATCGACGGGCGCCGCGTCTACATCGCCGGCGACACCGAGGGCCTCCCGGAGATGCGGGATCTCGAGGCCGTCTCCATAGCCATCGCCCTATGAACCTGCCCTGTACCATGGGATCACTCAGGCGGCGGACGCAGTACATGAGTTCCGGCCGCAGTACGTCTAGCCGTACCACTACCGCGGCTTAAACATGTAGCGCTTCGCGAGCCTCGTCCCCGCCAAGGCGGCGCGACGGAGGTGCTGATGGGCGACTGGTACGAAGGCGCCGCCGGTCAGCGCAGTCGCGTCAGGAGGTCGAGCGAAGCATAGCCGTCGGGCACCAGTCCGGCGGCCCGCTGAAAGCTGCGGATCGCCGCGATGGTGTTCGGCCCGATCCGTCCGTCGACCCCCTGCGTCGGGAAGCCGAGGGCGGTCAGGCGCTGCTGCAACTCCTGCCGCTCCGCGTAAGCGAGGGCGCGGTCGCCGCGGGGCCAGTCACCCTGGATCGGGTCGCCGCCGCGCAGCCGGTCGGCCAGATGCCCCACGCCGATCACGTAGGCGTCGGCAGTGTTGTAGCGCTCGATGACCTCGAAGTTCTTGAAGATCAGGAAAGCGGGCCCCCGAGCCCCTGCGGGAAGCAGGAGCGAGGCCGAGCCGAAGTCGCGCACCGGCCGCCCGTCCAATCCGACGACGCCGCGTCGTGCCCAGTCCGACGGCATCGCCTTGGTATCGCGGCCCGCCAGCGCATAGTCGAAGCCGTTGGGCAGCCGCACCTCCACGCCCCACGGCATCCCCTGCACCCAGCCGAAGCGGGCGAGGTAGGCGGCCGTGGAGGCGAGTGCGTCGGTTGGATCGTCCGACCAGATGTCCCGCCGCCCGTCGCCGTGAAAATCGGCGGCATAGGCGAGGTAGCTCGTCGGCATGAACTGCGTGTGCCCCATCGCCCCTGCCCACGAGCCGGTCATGCCGCTGGGCCTGACGTCGCCTGACTGGATGATGCGGAGCGCAGCAATGAGCTGCTCCTCGAAGAACGCGCCGCGGCGGCCGTCATAGGCCAGCGTCGCGAGCGCCTGGAGGATCGGCGTCGAGCCGCGGTAGGCGCCATAGGCGCTCTCCAGACCCCAGATCGCCGCGACCACTTCCCTGTCGACGCCGTAATGGGCCTCGATCCGCGCCAGAACGTCGGCGTGGCGGTCGAGCGCCATGCGCCCGTTGGCGATGCGTGCGTCGGAGACGGCGCTGTCGAGATATTCCCAGATCGGCTTGACGAACTCTGCCTGATTCGAGTCGCGCCGGATGATGTCGGCATCGTAGCGAACGCCCGCGAGCGCCGCGTCGTAGACGTCCGGGCGAATACCCTCGGCCAGCGCTCGACCACGGAATTCCGCCAGCCACGTCTGCAGCCGCGCATCCTCGCCGGATGTGGTCACCGCAGCGGCGCGGAGCTGCGTCGTCCGCGCCTCTGGGCGGAGCGACTGTGTCGGAGCGCCGGCATGGGCGAGGCCGGTGCCAAGGGTAAGGGTGAAGGCAAGCGTTGTCCCGATCGCGCGCATGGGATCACCTGTTGTTCTCGACTGCTCGCGGGCAGGGTAGCCGAGGTCCGGCTCAACTCAAAGCCTTCATGAATGCTCGCGCGTCAGTTGCCGCCGCTGCGCTAGCGCCGCTTGCGGACGACCTTGCGCTTGCCCTTGGCCGCGCGCGCGCGCTCCTTGCCCACCTGGCGCCTCACAGGGCGCCCGCGCGGGCGGCCTCCGCCGCCGACATCCGCGCCCTCGACCGAAAGCAGCTCCAGCATCAGGCCGCCGGTCACCGGCACCGCCTCGGTCAGGCGCACCTCGACGCGCTGGCCAAGGCCGATGGTCATGCCCGTGTCGGCGCCCATCAGCGTCTGCGCCTCGCGGTCGAAGTGGAAGTACTCGTTGCCGAGCGAGCGGATCGGGACCAGCCCATCGGCGCCGGTCTCGTCGAGCTTCACGAAGGCGCCGAAGCGGGCGATGCCGGAGATCCGCCCGGTCATCTCGGTGCCGACGCGCTCGGAGAGGTATGCGGCGAGGTAGCGGTCCGTCGTGTCTCGCTCCGCCACCATCGAGCGGCGCTCGGTTTCGGAGATGTGCTGCGCAGTCTGCTCCAGCCGCTCGATCTCCTCGGGATCGAGCCCGTCGTCACCCCATTTGCGCCCCGAGATCAGGGCGCGGTGCACGATGAGGTCCGCATAGCGGCGGATTGGCGAGGTGAAGTGCGCGTAGCTGCGCAGGGCGAGGCCGAAATGGCCGTAATTGTCCGGGTGGTAGTAGGCCTGCGTCATCGAGCGCAGGGTCGAGAGGTTGATGAGTTCGGCGTGATCCGTCCCTGCCGCCTGGTCGAGCAGGCGGTTGAGGTGGCTCGTGCGGAGCACCTGGCCCTTGGCCAGCGTCAGGCCGCTGGCCTGCGCCGTCTCGCGGAGCGCGTCGAGCTTCTCGGGAGACGGCTCCTCGTGGACGCGGTAGAGGAGCGGGCTCCGTCGCTTTTCCAGCGCCTCCGCTGCGGCGACGTTGGCGAGGATCATGAACTCCTCGATTAGCCGGTGCGCGTCGAGCCGGTCCTTGAAGTTGACCGAAGTGACGCGGCCGTCGGGCGAAAGTTCAATGCGCCGTTCGGGCAGGTCGAGGTCCAGTGGCTCCCGCCGTTCCCGCGCCGCGCGCAGAGCATGGTAAGCGGCGTAGAGCGGGCGGATCACGTCGTCCATCAAAGGGCCGGTGCGGTCGGACGGCTGGCCATCCATCGCCGCCTGCACTTCCTCGTAGGCGAGCGAGGCGGCGGAGCACATCATGCCACGCACGAACTTGTGGTCGATCTTGTCGCCCCCGGCATCTATCTGCATGCGCACGGCGATCACCGGGCGCGGCACGCCCTCGTGCAGCGAGCAGAGGTCTCCCGAGAGGCGGTCGGGCAGCATCGGCACCACCCGATCGGGGAAGTAGGTCGAGTTGCCGCGCCGCCGCGCCTCGCGGTCGAGCGCGCTGTCCGGGCGAACGTAGTGGGCCACGTCGGCGATGGCGACCCAGAGGACGTAGCCACCCTCGTTCGCCGGATCGTCATCGGGATGCGCCCAGACCGCGTCGTCGTGGTCGCGCGCGTCGGAGGGGTCGATGGTGACGAGCGGCAGGTCGCGGAGGTCCTCGCGGCCCTGGAGGCCCGCGGGCTTCTGCCGGTCGGCCTCGGCTATGGCGTCGTCGGGAAAGTCGTCCGGGATCCCGTGCTGGTGGATCGCGATCAGCGAGACCGCGCGCGGCTCGGACGGATCGCCGAGACGCGTGACGATGCGCGCCTGCGGCAGGCCGAGGCGGGCGCGGTGGCCTGCCTGCTCGGCCTCGACCAGTTCGCCGTCCTTCGCGCCGTGGGTGGCGCCTGGGCCGACGCGCCACTCGCGGTCGGCGCCCTTGTCGATCGGCAGGATATTGCCCCCTTCGGCACCCTTCCTGAAGATCCCGAGGATGCGGCGCGGATTGGTGCCGATCTTGCGGATCAGTCGCGCCTCGTAGCGGTGGTCGGCCTCCCCCACCTCGGTGAGGCGCGCGAGGATCCTGTCGCCGGGACCGAGGGCGGGGTCGCTGTCGCGCGGGATGATGAGCACGCTGGGGTCGGGGCCGTCACCGTGCCATTCGAGCGGTTTGGCAAAGAGGTCGCCGTCGCGACCGGGCTCCAGAACCTGCAGGACGCTCACCGGCGGTAGCTTCTCCGGATCGCGGTAGGTCCTGCGCCGCTTCTGCAGCGCGCCCTCGTCCTCGAGCTCGCGCAGGAGCCGCTTGAGGTCGATGCGATCGGATCCTTTGATGCCGAACGCCTTGGCGATGTCGCGCTTGGCGGTCTGGGTGGGGTGCTCGGAGATCCAGGCGAGGACCTCGTCCTTGGACGGGATGCGGCTCATGCGCGACGAGGTAGCACGCGCCGCGGGTGGCGTCACGCGGGCGGCGGGTGACCCTGCCCCGCTTCGTCCTCGCTGATAGACTGGTTCTGTTCTCGGTCCGGTGCCGGCGTGAGGCCACCGAGGCTGGTATACGCGCGGGCGCGACAGAATCCGCCAGCTAGGCCCGATAATCCGACACGGATCCGAGAAGCCTTGTAGATGCCGACGGGCGCTGGCCTGATTTCGGAGCCTATGCATCCACAACGGGCTTACGGCGGCGGGTTTTTGCGCCGTCAGTATCGAGGGGTGCCATGCCAAGGCGGCAATGGTCGCCAAGAACCGAAACGGGTACAACCGGAACGAGGCTCGTTCGCCTGCCTCCTGATCCGATCAGGCGGTTCAAGAGCGTCCATGTCAGGTCGGCGGAGAGCTAAGAGCTGCGCTCGCTCCAAAAAGGGGCCGCCTGAAGAAGGCCAGGATCGCGGTCGCCAGGAAGCTTGCCGTCGCTGGGCACCGGATGCGGCGCGACGGTACTCCGCTTCCGTTGGGGAGGGGCGCATGCTCTGATCCGGCACGGACGTCGGGGAGCAGACGAGACGTTTCCGCAAGGGTGCCGTAAGGGGCGGGGATGAGGCAAAGAGCGCGCGATTGCCTGGTGCTGCTTTCCGCGCACAACGACGCAAGCCCGCCGTTTGAGCCAAGGTCCGCCTCACCTTCGACCGCCAACATCGCCGCGCCGCCATGGCTGACTGCGGACAGGCGCATCCCACGACGGAGCTCGACCAGCAGCACATTCGACGAACTCGGGCCGACTACGGAAGGCATTCGTCGCGAGGCCGGCCGTCGACGCTCTCGCGGCGTGACTGTCACCATGTAGCGTATGGCCGCGAAACAGACCTCTGTTGGTGTCCTGAAGCCCCGCGTCGTGCGGAGCCTTGTGCGTCATCGAAGCATCCAGGCTTCCATGAGAAGGAACGTCATGCTCGGATCTAGAACTGGAACACGACCCGCAGATCGTCGTCTTTTGCTCGCCCCGGGACTCATCGGTACGCCTTCGACGCGGCGCCGATCAGCCCTCAGGCGCGGCGAGTTTTCCTTCTCCGTAGTCGCCTCCTCACTGGATTTCTCCCTGAACCGGGCGTCAGAAGTTTTTGTCGCAGCGTCGAAACCTCGAGCAGGGATTCCGCCAGCGGCTTCCTGAGCCGCGCATCCGGACCGCGTCAGCCCTGCGCGAACCAGCCTTCGAGGATGCGGCGGTAGACCGCCTTCAGCTGATGGATGTGGGCCGTCTCGACCCGCTCGTCGGTCTGGTGCATGGTTGCGCCGACGAGGCCGAACTCGACCACGGGGCAGTGGTCCTTGATGAAGCGGGCATCGGACGTGCCGCCGGTGGTGGAGAGCAGGGGCCGCACGCCGGTCTCGGCCTCGACCGCCTGAGCTACGAGGTCAGAGAGCGGGCCAGGGGGGGTGAGGAAGCTCTCGCCCGAGACGCGGACGGCGACGTCGATGGCGACGCCCGTCTCGGATGCGACCCGGTCCGCCTGCTGGCGCAGCCAGTTGGCCAGCGCTTCGCCGCTTTGGGCATTGTTGAAGCGGATGTTGACCGTGGCGCGGCAGGTCGCGGGGATCACATTCGACGCCGTGTTGCCGGTGTCGATCGTGGTAACGGCGAGGGTGGACGGATCGAAATGCTCTGACCCGCCGTCGAGCGTGGCGGTCGCAAGTCGGTCCATCAGGCGGCAGAGCGCGGGTACCGGATTGCGCGCGCGGTGCGGATAGGCGGAGTGGCCCTGCAGTCCGGTCGCCGTGAAGCGGGCGGTGAGAGAGCCGCGGCGGCCGATCTTGATCATCTCGCCCATGCGCTCGGGGCAGGTAGGTTCGCCGACGAGGCAGGCGGACATCCCCTCGCCATGCGCCGCCATCCAGTCGAGGATGGCCGCAGTGCCGTCTTTGCCGTCGCCCTCCTCGTCGCCGGTGACGGTCACGAGGATGGCGCCGTCGGGTGGTGCTTCGCGCACCAGGTCGCAGACGGCCGCAACGAAGGCGGCGACACCGGATTTCATGTCCGCCGCGCCGCGACCCCAGAGCACTCCGTCGGCGACCATCCCCGAAAAGGGGTCGTGGGTCCAGGTCGCGGAGTCGCCGGGAGGCACGACGTCCGTGTGGCCGTTGAAACCGAAGGTGCGCGGATGGCCCCGCGGGCCCCAGCGGGCGAAGAGGTTGGCGATGCCGTCGCGGTCGGCCCGATGGCATTCTAATCCCGCGGCGGCAAGCGTGCGGGCGACAAGGTCGATCGCGCCATTGTCCTCGGGAGTTACGGACGGGCAGCGGATCAGGCGGGCGGTCAGGTCGACGGGGTCCAGCGGCATGAGGCGGAGCCGTAGCGTTCGCTTCCCGCCAGCGCAACCGCGCGGCAGGGAATCAGCGCGTGGTGGCTGCTCCGACGGTGCCGCCGGCCACGGCACCGATCGGGCCACCCACTACGGCGCCGGCAACGCCGCCGGTCGCTGCCCGTTCGGTGGCGGTGTTGCCGCAGGCCGCAAGGGCGAGGGCGGAGGAAACGAGAGCGGTGGTCAACAGGATACGCATTTCAGCTCCTCAACTGCGGGCCGTCCGGCCCGGCATCAATGGTAGCTGTAATCGTAGCCCGTCCCGCTCGAGTAGCGACACTGATTGAGCGTCACGCCGAGAAAATTCGTCTGCGCCGCCAGATCCCGCTCGCAGACGTCGACCTGCGACACGGACGTCTTCTCTGCCGCCGCAACAAGAAGCCCGCAATCCACCTTGTCGAGGAAGGCGAGGCTGTCGTCCGTCATCAGCATTGGGGGCATGTCGAAGATCAGGATGTCCGGCCGGTAAATGGCCTCAATCTCGTCGATGAGACGCGCCGTGGCCGAGTTGCTGAGTATCTCCGACGGGTTCGTCGCCTTCTGCGTGTTGACGGAGATGAGGACGTTCTGGCCGATGCGAACGGCCTGCTCGGCAAAGCTGACGCGGCCCTCGACCACGTCCCAGAAGCTGCCGCGGCCCCGAATGCCGAGGATATCGGCCAACGCCAGGCGGCGCATGTCGAGGTCGACGAGGACCGTCTTCATCTCGGGCTGTCGCGAGAGGCTCGCCGCCAGGTTGAGGCAAACGGTCGTCTTGCCGCAGCCCGCGCCAGGCGAGGTGACGGCGACGCGGCGCCAGTTGTTCTGTCGCATCTGCTGCAGCATCTTGGTCCGCAGCAGGTCCACGGGCGACGCCTCGCGGCCGCCGGAGAGCGCGACGATCCGGTTCCGGCGCATCCGCCGGGGGTCGAGCGTGATCGGCTCGATGGCCTCCCACGCCTCGTGCACCGCTCCTCGGCTCGTCGCGCGCTTGGCCTTCGCCTGCACAGGGCGCGTGTCCTCGCCGCGGGCAGTCCGTGCCTTTTCCAATGCTGCTTGAAGTCGCTCCATTCCCACTCTCCCGTCCCGAGGCGCTCAGGCCCAGGGCAAAACCTTGTTCATGATGCGCTCGATCAGGAGGTCGAGCGGCATGTAGTATGTGTGCACCGCGTAGAGCGCCGCCGGACCGCCGACGACCACGAGCGCGATCAGCAGGAGGATGACGAGGCGCTTCCAGATCAACTCGCGCCGCGTGCGAATGTAGGGCAGCGTGGCGATCGGCGTGATCCCGAGCTTTCTTTCGAGGTCGACAGGCCGGCGGATCGACTGGTTGAGAAGCTCGAGCAGCACGATTGCCGCGGCGCCGAGCGCAACGCCCGCCAGCGCGCCCCCGCCGGCAATCAGGGGGCGGTTCGGGCTGGTAGGCGTGTTCGGCACCGTCGCCTGCTCGATGACCGCAATCCTCTGGCCCTTGGATAGAAGCTCGATGCGCTCGCCCGTGGCGGCGAGCGAGAGCCGGCTCACCGCCTGATTGTACTGGCTCTGGATGTTCGCGTAGTCGCGCTCGAGGCCGTCTATCGCGATGGTGACCTGAGGCAGCTGCTCCAGAGACTCGGCGATGCCTGCAAGCTCGCTCTCGATGAAGGCCTGCTGGTTCTGCAGGTACTCCTCGCGCGCGTCGACCTCCGCCAGCTGCATGTCGAGCATCATCTTGCGGGGATCCTGCGTCTCGGTCTCTGCGTCGTTCACTGACGCGGCCGGCGCACTGGCGGCGACCCGCTCCTCCATCTGCGCGATCTGCGCCTCGAGCATCCGGATGCGGGGGTTCTGCGGCGAGTAGACGACCAGCGCCGAGTCGAGTTCCTTGCGCAGGTTCTGCAGACGCTGCTCCTCAGGTGAGAGCTGCTGCTGACTCGTGACGCTGCCGCCGCTTTCGTAGACGGTGACCAGCCGTTCGCGCTGGTCCTCCAGTTCGCCCAGTTCGCGGACGATCTGCGTGGAACGCTCCTGCAATGACGTCTGACGCGACTGCAGGTAGCTGCCAGAGCTCGGCAAGGCATTGGAGTTGCGGCGCTTGAACTCGATGATGCGGTCCGACTGCTGGTCGAGCTCGACGCCGAGCCGATTGACCTCCTGCTGGAAGAAATCCAGCGTCTGCTCCGCCAGCGCGGTGCGGATGCCGCGGTTTTCCTCGAGGATGCGCGTCACGTACTCGTTGACCACCTGTGCGGCGGTGTCGGAGTCGCTCGACGAGAAGCCGATCGTCATGAAGGTGGCGCCGCCACCGCGGCCGCCTCCGGACTGCCGCATGTCGGTCTGCGCGCGCATGCTCGAGACGATGTCGTCGGCCGACATCTGCGGCTTTCGAGCGAAGACGCCGTGCGACCGGGCAATCTGCAGCAGGTTCTCGCGAGTCATCAGGCGCTGCTGGATGATCTGGAGCTGCTCGGCCGTTCCCGTCGTTACCGTCGAGGCCGCCAAGTCCGTCGGAATCTGCGCCGACTCGACGAGGAGCCGAGCCTGGGCGCGGTATTTCGGCGGCAGCTCGAGCGCCACATAGGTGGCCGTGGCGGTCACGCCGAACGCGATGATCACCAGGACGTAGATCCGCCTCAGGAATACGGAGGCGTAGTATTTGAGGTCTAGGTTCATCTGTCAGGCTCGGGTTGCTCGTGTGTATCGCCGAGAAAGAGGCCCTCGGCCAGCACCAGGTCGACCGTGTCGCGGGTAACGGTCGGGGTTTCCTGCGTCCACGCATATACCATCGCGATGTCCGCAAGTTGATTGACAAGTCTGGGAACGCCGCCCGTCGCCTCGGCGATCAGCTCGCACGCGTCGTCGTCAAACTCGCCGCCGCTGCCGCCCGCGACGCGCAGCCGGTGTGTCACGTAGGCCCGGACCGTGTCCTCGTCCATCTTCGGGAGGTGGAAGTTTGCCGCCACCCGCTGGGCGAACTGGCGCAGCTCGGGCCGCATGACCATCTGCCGCAGCTCCGGCTGCCCCACGAGGACGAGCTGCAGCAGCTCGTCCTTGTTCGAATTGATGTTGGTGAGCATCCGCAGCTCTTCCAACCCCTCCATCGACAGGTTCTGCGCCTCGTCGAAGATCAGGATGACGCGCCGTCCGTCCGCATATTCGGAGATCAGGAACTCCTGCAGCAGACGGAACATCGCGACGTAGTCCATGCCGGGCGGCACCTCGACGTCCAGCGCCGAGAGAACCCAGGAGATGAGCTCGCCCCGACCGCCTTGGGCGTTCGAGATCAGCCCGACAGTGACATCGTCATCTATGCTCCGCAGCAGGGTCTGCAGAAGAGTCGTCTTGCCGGCGCCGACTTCGCCGGTGATGAGCGTGATCGGGGCGCGCGTGAGGATCCCGTACTCGAGAACCGCAAATGCCCTCTTGTGCTGGTCCGACCAGTATAGGAAATCAGGATCGGGAAGCAGCGTGAACGGTCGCTCACTCAGCCCGAAGAACTCGGTATACAGGTCTGGATCGGACCACACGCTCATGTCACTCCTTGGCTGCATCGGCACGCGATGCAGGATGCTCCGGCTCGGCACGTCGCAGGACGCCGCTCTATTCCCACCGGTAGGGCAGTTGGCAAGGTGTTTTCACGGATCAAGCTAAATTCCGGTGAATGCAAGCGAGGCGTCGCCTGCGAATCGAGCGGGCGGAAGGTCGCGTGCAGGCGCCACCGCACCGGTGACTTCAACCTGTGGGTGCGCCCGTCCCGTGCAACATCGCGGATTACGTGTCCAACGTGCGCCGTAATGCGGCGCGGCGTCCCCGCGCTCAGCCAGAAGTTGCCAACTATTCAAGCTCTTGGCAGCGGTGCTGCACGCGCAAGCGGCAAATGGTAACCAGTTCCTTAAGAAAACATGGTCAGGTCGAGGCAACTTCTGTAACTTGATCATCGCTAGGGAACGAGACTGGCGTTTGTGCATTAGGCCAGTCTGGAACGAGTGCGTGTGGTAGGCGGTACGGAGCGAGTCGAATGTCTATTCATTTTTCCGACGATATCAGCAGTCTTCAGAAGAACAGCCAGCCAGCATCCATTGTCCTAGACCGGCGCGGTGGCATCTACAGAAACTACGGCAAGCAGTTCATCGAGACGACACTGGTGCTTGTGACAGCCATCGTGACCGTGCCGGTGGTGCTGTTTCTCGCCCTTCTCGTCGGGATGGACGGGAGCAATCCCTTCTACAGACAGAAGCGCGTCGGGCGAGATGGCCGCATCTTCAGCATGTGGAAGCTGCGCACGATGGTGCCCGACGCCGAGGAACGGCTGATGGAGTACCTCGACGCCAATCCCAGGGCGAAGGCCGAGTGGGAAGTGTCACAGAAGCTCAAGGATGATCCGCGCGTGACGCGCCTCGGGCGCTTCCTTCGCCGGTCGTCGCTCGATGAACTGCCGCAGCTCTGGAATGTGGTGCGCGGGGAGATGTCGCTGGTGGGACCCCGTCCCATGATGGTGAACCAGCGCTCGATCTACGCCGGCACCTCTTACTATGCCCTGCGTCCCGGCATCACCGGCCTCTGGCAGACCTCCGACCGCAACGAATGCACCTTTACCGAGCGCGCGGCGTATGACGCCGAGTACGACCGCTCGATCTCGCTTCTACAGGACGTCGCTATCCTCTTCAGGACGATACGCACCGTCACGAGCTGCACCGGCTACTGACAGTTCACATCACGTGCGAGTGAGGCATCTGCGCCGCCGTCGGCGCAGATGCCTCTTCATTGAATCGGCGCGATCCATTAGTGAGGTCGACGTCGCGACGTGGCGGATGCCTGCTTGGAAGGGGTTGTATTCGATGTCAAAGTTCAGGTCTCTGGCCCTCCCCGCTGCTCTGGTTCTGGCGCTCTCGGCCTGCGATTCGGCCGAAGAGCGTGCCGAGGCACATTTCCAGCAGGGGGTCGAGCTGCTCGAAGCCGGCGACGTGGACCGCGCACTTGTCGAGTTCCGCAACGTCTTCCAGCTCGATGGCACCCACAGGGAGGCGCGCCGCCTGTTCGCCGAAGCGGAGTTGGGGCGCGGCAGGCTGCAGTCCGGCTATAGCCACTACCTGCGCCTCGTGGAGCAGTACCCGGACGACATCGAGGCGCTTCGCCGCCTGACCCGGCTCGCGCTCGATCGTGGTGAGTGGCAGGAGGTCGAGCGGCACGGGGCCGTTCTCGTCCAGGCACAGCCGGACGACGCGACGGCGCAGCTCGTTGATCTCTATCTCCGCTACAGGCAGGCTGTCGAAGCTGAGGATACCGAAACGCAGGCCGAGATCGCCGCAGAGGCGGCGCAACTTCAAGGCGACTTCCCCGAGGAGCATCTGCTGCAGGAACTGGTGGCGGATCAGGCGACCCGCACCGGCGCCTGGGAGACGGCGCTGGCAGAGATCGACGAGGGCCTGGAGATCGCGCCGGATCAGCGCTCGCTCTACGCAATGCGGCTCGGCGTTCTGCAGGAGCTTGGCGATCTGGACGGTGTGGCCCAGCAGCTGCGCGACATGGCGGTGCGTTTCCCCGACGACCAGTCGATCCCGCAGACCCTCATCCGCTGGTACTTGTCGCAGAACAACCTGGACGCAGCGGAATTGTATCTGCGCGAGCAGGTTGAGGCCGGCGTGATTGCTGGTATGGACCTCGCGCTGATCGAGTTCCTCTCGCGGTTCCGCGGCATCGATGTCGCGCTTGCCGAGGTTGATCGCATGATAGCCGCCGGCGAGGGCGAAGCGGAGGTGCTGCGCGCCCTGCGGGCTGGTCTCCGGTTTGAGCAGGGCGAGCGCGAAAGCGCCATCGCCGAACTGCAGGCGCTGGTGGACGAGGCGGAGACCGAGACCGATCGACTGCGCGACGTCAAGATCGCGCTGGCCACGATGCTGGCGCAGACGGGCAACCAAGTCGGCGCTCGTGCGCTGGTCGAGGACGTTCTCGCCTCCGACCCGAGTCACGTCGCGGCAATCAAGATGCAGTCCACCTGGCTGATCGAAGCCGATGAGATCGAGCAGGCCATACTCACCCTGCGCCGCGCCCTGGACCAGAGCCCGCGCGACCCCGAGCTGATGACGCTGATGGCGCAGGCTCATGAGCGGGCCGGTAACCGCCAGTTGATGGGCGAGATGCTGTCACTTGCCGTCGAAGCGTCGAATAGGGCGCCGGCGGAAAGCATCCGCTATGCCGAATTCCTTCTGGGCGAGGGCAATGTCAGCGTCGCGGAACGGACCCTGATCAACAGTCTGAGGTTGAACCCGAACCACCCTGCGATGCTTCGCCTCCTCGGTGCCACCCACATCCGGCAGGGAGATTGGAGCCGTGCGGAACAGGTGGTCCGCACGCTGCAATCGCTGGACATCGCGGAGGCGTCCGCCTTCGCCGACTCGCTGCAGGCGCAGATCCTGACAGGCCGCGGACAGTCAACGGAAGTCGTCAATTTTCTGCAGCAGCTCATCGACGAGGGCCGTGGCGGACTAGGTGCGCGCATGGGGATCGTCCAGTCGCACATCGAGAACGGCAACATCGATGCCGCGACTGCCTACGTCGAGGCACTGCTCGAAGAAGAGCCGGACAATCGCTGGTTCCGCTTCGTGCGCGCGTCGCTTGCCGAGCTGAGCGGCGACGCCGGGACGGCCGAAAAGAGCTACGTCGACCTCGTCGAGGAGAATCCAGAATCGGTCGCCGTCTGGCGCGCGCTCTATGTGCTCCAGTCGCGCGCAGGTCGCGAGGACGACGCGCGGGCGACGCTGGAGCGGGCGCTCGCGGCCAATCCGTCCGATCCCGACCTGCTCTGGATTCAGGCGAGCGAGCTGCAGGCGCAGGGCGACGACGAGGCCGCGCTGCAGATTTACGCTCAGCTCTACGAGGAGAACAGCTCGGCGCCGATCATCGCGAACAACTATGCCAGTCTGCTCTCGACCCTGCGCGACGATCCCGAGAGCATCAACCGGGCCTGGACGGTGGCGCGCCGGCTGCGGGACAGCGATGTGCCCGCGTTCCAGGACACGTTCGGGTGGCTCGCCTACCTCCGACAGGACTATCCGCTCGCGCTTGATCATCTCGAGCCGGCCGCGGAGGCGCTCAGCGAGGACCCGGCAGTCCAATACCATCTAGGCCTGACCTACGCGGCGCTCGAGCGTTTCGATGAGGCCGCCGCGGCGCTCGAACGCTCGATCGAGCTTGCGGTCGAGGGCGCGCCGCACGTCGCCGACGCGCGTGCGAGGCTTGAGGAGATTCAGGCGGAGGACGCGGCGGCGCAGTAGGTGTGGCTGCACCGTAACAGCCGTGCAAGAAAAGGCCTGCGACGAGATCGAAGACGGCCATTCCTCTTAAGGTTCCGGCGGATCCCGTCGTAGCGTGCGTCGAAACAAACGGCAGGTCGACGTCATGATCAGGTATCTTCTTGCGGCTCTCTCGGTCGTATTCTTCGCGGGCGGAGCTCTTGCGCAGGGCTCCTACCAGATCCAGAGCGGCGATGTGCTCCAGATCGAGGTTCTCGAGGATCCGAGCCTCAATCGCAGCACGCTGGTTCTCCCCGACGGACAGATCGCCTTCCCGCTGGCGGGAACGCTCGGTGCGGCAGGGCGGAGCCTCGACCAGTTCAGGGACGCACTCTCGTCCGCGCTCGCGCCCAACTTCGCCACCGAGCCCACCGTCTTCGTCTCCGTCTCGCGGCTCGCGCCGCAGGCACCCGAGATCGCCGGACCGGAGGCGGCAGCGCCCACCATCGACGTCTACGCCATCGGCGAATTCGCCAATCCCGGTCGCTTCGACATCGAGCCGGGCACGACCCTGCTGCAGTTCCTTGCCGCGTCGGGCGGCTTCAGCCGGTTTGCGGCGACGAAGCGCATCCAGCTCCGGCGCATGGACGCCCGGACCGGGCGGGAGACGATCTATCGCTTCAACTACGACGCCATCGAACGCGGAGGCCGGATGAGCGGCCAGCTCGTCCTGCGGTCGGGCGACGTCGTCGTGGCGCCGGAACGCGGCCTCTTCGAGTAGCCGGCGTGCTCGTGCCAGCTCCCAAGGTCGGGGCGGTCACGTTCCTGACCGTCTTCGGCTCGTTCGCGCTTGCGGGTCAGGGTCTCGGGCAGGTGCCAGCCGGCGTCGCGCCCGCCGCAGGGCCGCGGCTGGAGCTCAACTATCAGTCGCGCTTCGAGCTCGACACCAACCCGCGGCTCGAGCCCGACGAGCAGGATCTGACGTTCCAGTCGATCCACAGCCTCGGGATCGCACTGCTGTCCGAGACGCGGTTGCAGAACATCGCGCTGCGCTTCGGAACGGACTTGCGCATGCCGCAGAGCGATGGCTCGGACGGTTCGCTGACGGAGCCGACATTCCGGTTGACCTACGGCCGGGCGGTCCGCAACGCGGCGGTCTCGCTGAATGCCAACTATCGCCGCCGACAGATCGAGTTCCTCGAGCCGTTCTTCCTCGACGAAGACGAAGACACGATCATCGACGAGGCCGGTTTCTCGCAGTCTGACGGCTACCTTACCGAGTACGGGTTCGGCGCCGCCCTGGAGACCGGACTCGAACGGCCTCTAGGGATGGCCTACAGCTTGGACTACCGCGCGCGCAGCTACACCGACAACGACGACCCCAGTCTGCAGGACAGCGAGATCTACAGCGCCAGCGTGACGAGCACGCTGCGCTTTTCGGAGATCTCGTCGGGACGCGTGAGCCTCTCGACCCGGCAGGCCGAATACACGGGCACGACCGACGAGCGCGAGGAAGAGTATCGCCTCTCCCTCGGCTACTCGCGCGCGCTTTCCGAGACGTTTGAGTTTGACACGAGTGTCGGCGCCTCGCGCAGCACACAGGAGGTCGAGGACGCGGGTGGCGACGCCTCCTCCGAGACGACCGGCCTTACCGCCGACTTCTCCTTCATCAAGACTGTGCCGGACGGGACCTGGTTCGGCGGCATCGACCGCCGCCTCAGCGACGGCGAGTTTCGGACAGACCTCAGCTTCGGCCGCTCGCTTGAGCTCAGGGACGCGAGCCTGCGCGCCCAGATGGGCCTGACCCGTGGCGAGGACGGGGAGGCGCAGACGACCTTCGCCCTCACCTACACGCGCGATCTCAGGGACGGCGCCTTCCGTGCGGCCGTTCGGCGAGGCGTGACGGTGGACACGCTCGACGAGGAGGAGCTGCTGACCGCGGTCGACATGACCTACAGCAAGGAGATCACGCCGCTGAGTTCGGTCTCGCTCTCGCTCGACGTCGCGCAGATCGAGGAGACGACAGCGGACGATCAGCAGGACCTGACCGAGGCGGCGCTGACAGCCTCGCTCAGCCGCTCGATCACGCCCGACTGGGACATGACCTTCGGATACCGCGGCCGCGTCAACATCGAGGATGACGAGGACGCCTTCTCCAACTCCGTCTTCGTCACGATCGGCCGCAGCTTCACGTTCCGTCGCTGACCTCGCGCACATGCGCCCTCCGCGGCGCAAGACGTGGCTTGCGCCGCCGCGGCGGGCTGCGCAAGGTCCGCGCATGACCGAGTTCCGGCGCCGCCCGTCCCGCAGCCTGCCCACGTCGCGGCCGCGCATCGTGTCCAAGTGGCCGGCGGCGATCATGTGCCTCGTCGCCGTCTGCGCCGCCGTGGAGGCGGCGCTCTGGGCCGCGGACCTCGGGCTGATCGACATGCGCCGGCTGCGTGCGCTGGCCTACCAGAACGGCGGCTTCTGGATCGGCCTCCTATCGGACTGGGAGCCGAACTATGCCGCGCAGCCGTACCTGATGTTCGTCACCTACGCCTTCCTGCATGGCGGGCTCGTCCACCTCGCGGTCAACATGCTGACGCTCTACAGCGTCGGCCAGCTGGTAATCTCCCGCGTCGGGCAGATGCGCTTCCTGCTGCTATACGCGGTTTCGGCGTTCGGGGGCGCGTTGGGCTTCGCCGCGCTGTCCACCTCGTATCAGCCCATGGTCGGGGCGTCGGGCGCGCTATTCGGTCTCGTCGGCGCCTGGATCGCGTGGGACTACATCGACCGGTTTGGCTCCGGCGCGCCGCTGCTGCCGGTCCTGCGGCCGATCCTGACGCTCATCCTGCTGAACGTGGTGCTCTACTACGCGATGGGCGGGTTCCTGGCGTGGGAGACGCATCTCGGCGGGTTCCTCGCCGGTGCCTTCTGCGCCTTTCTGGTCGATCCGGTCTCGCGCTCCTTTCCCGATCAGCGCGCCTGAGGCGGCAGGATCAGGTCGCGGTGCAGCGCGGCCGGGGCGACGACCGCGCCCGGCGTCCGGGCGAACTCGGTGTTGAAGCGCAGCGGAGCGCCGGTCCGGTCGCTGGCCGTGGCGCCGGCCTCCTCGGCGATGAGCGCACCTGCGGCGATGTCCCACTCCCAGCAATCGCGGAAGGTCATCATCGCGTCAAACCGCCCCTCCGCGACGAGGCAGAGCCGGTAGGCGAGCGAGGGGCGGAAATGCCGCCGCACCTGCGGCACTGGCGCACCCCGCCAGGCGTCTGCGGTGAGCGCGGTGCGGGGCGCGAGGACGTTCGCGTCGCCGATCTCGGTGCGCCGGCTCGCCCGGATGCCGGCGCCGTCGCGCGTGGCGCCGCCACCGCGGACTGCAGCGTAGAGCCTGTCGCGCGCGGGCATCAGCACGACACCTGCCTCCACCCGTCCCGCGCCAGCAACCGCGAGCGAGATCGCCCAGCTGTCCTCGCCCTCAAGGTAGTTCCGGGTTCCGTCGATCGGATCGATGATGAAGACCCTCTCTGCCGACAGGCGATCGGGGTCCGCCTCGCCCTCCTCGCTGAGCCAGCCGTAGCCGGGCCGCTCAGCAAGCAGGGCCTGTCGCAGGTGCCGGTCGACCTCGAGGTCGGCCTCGCTGACGGGGCCGAGGCCGCTGCCCTTGTCCCAGACCTTCGGCCCGGTCCGCCAGTGCCGCAGCGCGATCTCGGCGGCCGAATGCGCGGCGGCCGTCAGGAGGTCGAGGTCCTCACTGTCCGGCAATCGTCATCCCTTCGACGAGCAGCGAGGGCACGACCCGCGACAGGTGCGGCCGCCCGTCATTGGCGGGCCTCAAGGTGCGGAGCATGTCGCGCAGGTTGCCCGCGATCGTGCACTCGTTGACCGGGTAGGCGATGCGCCCGTTCTCCACCCAGAACCCGCTGGCCCCGCGCGAATAGTCGCCCGTGGTCGGATTGACGGACGAACCGATGAGCGAGGTCACGAGCAGGCCGGTTCCCATGCGCGCCAGGAGGTCGTCGCGGCTCTCCGGTCCCTGCGTCAGCTCTATGTTCGTGACGGTCGGCGACGGTGGTCCCGACGGGCCGCGCGACGCGCTCGCGGTGCTCTCGAGGCCAAGCTTCCGCGCCGAGGCTAGGTCCAGCACCCAGCCGGTCAGCACGCCGTCATCGACGATCGCGCGCCGCCGCGTCGGCAGACCCTCGGCGTCGAAGGGGCGCGAGCCGCCGATGCGGGGCCGGCGCGGGTCTTCGATCAGCGACACTCCCCGCGGCAGCACCTGAGCGCCCACCGCGTCCTGCAGCCAGGTCGACCCGCGGACCACCATCACGCCGTTGACGGCCTGGACGAGGTGGCCCAGCAGGCTCGCCGCAACGCGCTCATCGTAGACGACCGGATAGGCGCCGGTTGGCGGCTTGCGGGACGCCGCCCGCGCGACCGCGCGTTCGCCGGCGGTTCGGCCGATCTCGCCGGGCGACGGCAGCTCATCGCGGAACACTCGGCTCTCGACGCAATAGTCGCGCTCCATCCCGGGGCCGCTGCCGGTGATGGCGACGCAGCTCAGGGTCGCTCCGGTGCGGGCGTAGCCGCCGGAAAAGCCGTTCGTCGCCGCGAGATGGACGCGCCGGTGCGACCAGCTGCCCGAGGCCGACTGCACCTGGCTCACGCCGCCGACGGCCAGCGCGGCGGCCTCCGCCTCGCGCGCCGCCGCCTCCAGCTCGGCGGGCGACGGCTCACCTGCCGGATCCGCGAGCTCCAGCGCCGAGGCATCCCTGTCCGCCGCCAGCTGCGACGGATCGGCCAGGCCGACGGTCGGGTCCGCAGGCGCCGCCCGCGCCATGGCGACGGCACGCTCCGCCATGCGCTCCAGCGTCTCGGGTCGCACGTCCGAGCTTGCCACGCAGGCCTGCCGGTGATCGACCAGGACGCGGAGGCCGATCTCCACCCCTTCCGACCGCTCCGCCTGCTCCAGCGCCCCGGACCGCACGTCGATGGCGAGTGACGTCGCCTCGATCGCGAGCGCGTCCGCTGCCTCGGCCCCGTGACGCCGCGCCGCGTCCAGCATTGCCTCGGCCAGCGGCGCGAGGTCGCGCCGGGCTATCCCTCCACCGCTCACTGGATGCGCTGGTCGTTGACCAGGACCTGCCCGTCCTCGGTAAAGCGGATGGTAGACAGGAGCTCGTCCTGGCCGGGGCCCGGGCGAGAAAACATCGAGATCATCATGCGCGCGCCCATCGCCTGTTCCTGGGGGATCAGGCCCATCTGCACCAGCCGCTCGATCAGCGCCAGCCCGCCGGTCAGGCGCAGGTCAAGGGTGCCGACCGGTTGCGGCATCGCGGCCGTCGATCCGTCACGGAACTCCATCGCCCCCTTGCCGACGAGCTCCGCGCCCGCCAGCGACAGGCGCAGCTCCTCGATGTCGAGCGCCTCGATCTCGGGGACCGACTCGCTCGCCTGCAGCAGGTTGCGGTCCAGCACCGCCTCGCCCGTGACGTCCACCACCAGCGTCGCGGGATCGCGCGGCAGGATCCCGGCCGGATCGATCATGCTCCAGAGGCTCTCGTCGAGCTTGAGGTCGAGCAGCCGGACCTCCGCGTCGAACCGCTGCGCCTCGTCGCTCGGCAGCACCGGCATCGCCAGCGTCGCGGCGGTCTCGGCCATGCTCATCCGCAGCTGTGGAAACGGGATCCGGTCGCCCGACAGCGTCAGTGCCGAGTCCCGGTTGACGGCGCCGTAGCGCAGCCCCTCCTCGGAAAGGGAGGCGGTCAGCTCGCCGCTGCGCGAGGTGCCGGCGATCGTCGCCGCGCCGGCCTCGCCGCCCTCGGTCGCGAGGGTGTAGCTGAGGGGGCCGAATCGCAGCATTCCGCTCCGCGCCGCTCCGTCCTGAAGGGCTAGGCTCTCCTCGGTCATCTCCCCTTCGAAGAAGGCGGTCAGGTTGTCCGCCCTCACGTCGTCGATCACGAGATCCAGCTCGAACGTTCCGTCGCCCTCGGGGTCGTCTCCGGACATCCGCGCCTCCGCCCGCGCCGCAATCAGACTGCTGTCGCGCGGGGCGGCTCCGTCGTTCACATCATAGGTGCCGGCGACGTCGCTGAGCGTCAGGGCGCCCGCGAGATCGACAGGCTCACCGCCTTCGGTCGCCTCCAGGAGCGTGATCGTCAGCTCCGGCGCCGCGTATGCGTGCCGGCGCTCCGCCTCGTCGCCCGAGACGATCATCTCGAGCTCCGGGTGGTCGATCCTGAGGCGGGCCTCGGTCGCGGTGCCGTCCTCGGTCTCTCCCGTGAGCGTGACGACGTAGCCGGGCGACATGGTGACCGAGACGGTGCCGTCGCCGTTCTGGGCGAAGACCACCTCGTCCACCGTCAGGGCATAGCCGCCCTTCTCGGTCAGCAACGTCATCGCGAGGTCCGTGACGACGAGGCGCCCACCGTCCTCCTCGACGCTTCCCGTACCGTAACTTGCCGCGTCGGCCTCGGCCGCAGCGATCCAGTCCTCCCAGACCTGGCGCGGCGTCACGTCGGCCTCGGCTGCGGCGGCGGCGAGCGACGCGAGCGCGGCGCCGGCGGCGATGTTCCTGAACATGGCTCGGACCTCTCCTGATCGGACGTTTCCCAATTCTGCTGCAACGCGCGTCGGGTCAAGAGAGGGTCACTGGACCGGCGGCCACGGTCGCGTTACGTCCGGGCGAAAGGGAGGTCGCCATGATCGACATGACGGGCAAGACGGTGCTGATCACGGGCGCCAGCAGCGGCATCGGCGAGGCGGCGGCGCGCGCCTTCGGCGAGGCGGGTGCCAGCGTCGCGCTGCTCGCGCGTCGCAACGACGAGATCGCGCGCATCGCCGGCGACATCGGCCCCGACCGGGCACTCGCCATCCCCTGCGACGTCAGCCGCTACTGGGAGGTGGAGGCCGCCGTCGACGCCACGCTCGGCAACTTCGGCTCGCTCGATGTCGTCATCAACAACGCTGGCGTCATCGAGCCGATCTCGCACCTCGCCCACGCCGATCCGCAGGCCTGGAGCCAGGCGATCGACGTCAACCTCAAGGGCGTGTTCCACGGGATGCGCGCTGCGATGCCGGCGATGATCCGGCAGGGCGGGGGCACCATCCTCACCGTCTCCTCCGGGGCGGCACACGGGCCCGTCGAAGCTTGGAGCGCCTATTGCGCCTCGAAGGCCGGTGCCGCGATGCTCACCCGCTGCGCCGACAAGGAAGGGCGCGAGGCCGGCATCCGCGCCATGGGCCTCTCGCCGGGGACTGTCGCCACGCAGATGCAGCGCGAGATCAAGGCGTCGGGCATCAATCCCGTCAGCCAGCTCGAATGGACCGACCACATCCCGCCCGAGTGGCCGGCGCGGGCGCTCCTCTGGATGTGCGGCCCCGAGGCCGGCGACTTCGTGGGCGAGGAGATCAGCCTGCGCGACCCCAACATCCGGCAGCGCATCGGGCTCGCCTGACGGCGCCTCAGCGCGCCGCTGCCTCCGTCGCGCCCAGCCGCGCCGGCGGCAGCGAGGCGTAGTAGGCCGCCAGCGCCGCGATCTCGTCCTCCGTCAGGTCCGCCGCTGCCTGGTGCATCAGGTCCGAGCGCGGCCCGCCCCCGCGCCGACCTTCCTTCCAGAGGGAGAGCTGCTTTCGCAGGTAGTGCTCGTGCTGACCGGCGAGCGCAGGGAAATCCGGGCTCAAGCGCTCGGGCCAAGGCCCGTGGCAGGCGCGGCAGGCAGGTACTTCCGTGTCGCCCGTCCGCGCCTCGGCCAAGGCCTCCCCCGCTTCGGACAACGCGGGGTCGACCTCCGCCGACGCCTCGCCCGTAGGCTGCGCGCCGTAGTGGTCCGCCAGCTCGGCCAGCGTCGCCTCCGGCACCAGGCTCGCCGCCTGCTGCATGATCCCGCTGGCCCGCATCCCGTTCCGGAACGCCTGCAACGCCGTCAGCAGGTAGCCCGGGTTCTGGATATCGAGACGGGGGATCTGCGCGTTGCCGGACATGCCGTCGCTCCCGTGGCAGGTGGCGCAGAACGCGACCGCCGCGCGCTCCGTCTCCGGTTGCGCCGTCAGCGCGTCATAGCTCTCGCCTGACATGTCGCCGACGCTCGTCAGGAAGGCGACCACCGCCCAGACCTCGTCTTCGCGCGACGGAGCAGGCCACGCGGGCATCCCGCTCATCTTGACGCCCTCCCGGACGATCCAGAAGAGCTCGCCCGCGTTCCACGATTCCACCGCCTCGGTGATGTGCGGCGGCTCGGGCACCATGGTCCGCACGGTCGCCGCGCGCGTCTCGCCCGGCGCGGCGTGGCACATCCGGCACGCGACGTCGAAGTGCCCGGCGCCGAGCGCGATCAGGTCCGGGTCGGTCAGATCGGGCGCCTCCGACTGCGGCGGGGCCCGCAGGTCGACCGAGTTGCGAAACGTCGTGTGCAGCACCCACGAGACCCCCGGCAGATGCCCCGCGCGGGCCGAAACGTTGTAGAGCCCGAGCCCGACAACCGAGACCGCCACGACCAGCCCCAGCGCCGCCAGCGTCAGGACCACCGTCCTCGCCCGCGACGGTGCCTCCCGTTTGCTCACCGGCACGACTCGATCAGCAGGACCGGCATCGCCACATAGACGACGCCGACGAAGGACACGATCGCCAGCAGGAAGGCCGCGTGGCCGAGGAACTCGTGCCGGTCTTCGTTCTCGCCCTCCTTGTTCACGTAGTCCCAGTCTTCGGTGAAGTCCCACTGCCGCCAGGCGCGCCAGCCGACCCATACGATCCCCGCCAGCGCCGCGACGGTCAGCACGGCGAGGCCGATGCGCAGGCCCGGCACCGGCTCGAATGCGGTCGCCACCTTGGCGCACCAGGCGGCGGTGGTGCCGTAGCTGGCGACGAAGTGCAGCGCCCAGATCAGGGGGCCGAGCGTGATGCGCCAGAGGCTGTCGGCCTCCTCCGCAAATTCGGCCTCGTCGCTCTTGACGCCGTCCTGCCAGTCTTTGCCCTTCTGGTGGACCATTTCAGAGCACCCTCGGCAGAAGGCCCGTCACCAGCGCGGTGATGATGGCCGTCAGGCAGAGGAAGTGCCAGAAGAGGCAGGTGTTCCAGAGGTCGGCATCGTGCGCCGGATCGATCTTGCCGAAGATCGTCCCGGCAAGGCAGTAGCACTGCATCACCACGCCCGCGATCGTGTGCGCCACGGTCCAGACCACCAGGACCCACATCATCGCCGGATAGACGTGGCTTGTCGGGTCGAGGTCCGGCAGCCACAACGCCGCGACCATCCCTGCGACGCCGAGCCCCGCCAGCACCGGCGCGGCGACCAGCGCCATCCGCGCGATGTCCGTCCGTCCCCGCCGGTTGATCTCCCGCGCACCCAGCACTGCCGCCCATGAGGCAACCATCGCGACGGCGCCGCCTGCCATCAGCCACGGCTCGGCGAAGTCGGCGCCCGGCGGCGGGAAGGCGGTGTTCGACGTCCAGTAGTAGAAGACGCCGAAGACGAGACCGGCGAAGGCCGTCGAGTCCGCCAGCATCGTGATCCACATGCCCCACCAGCCGACCGCCTTCGGTCCCGCCACGTAGGTGGCGAGCGTCAGGCCGAGGCCGACGTCCTTCTTCTCGGTCTCGGGGATGCGCGCGGTGGAGGTCCAGAGCCAGTAGATAATGCAGGCCACGGCGAACGCTCCTGCAACGACCGCCGGCCAGTAGATGTGGAACGTCGGGATGATGAACGCCGCCCCCGTGAAGCCGGCGGCGAGGTGGGTGATCCAGGCCGGGCCGGTAACGCGGGCCACATATACCGGCCGCGCGTCGATGACCGACGTCACCAGCGTTTCGCGCAACCCCTCCTCGGCGTCGCCGAGATAGTAGCGCCCCGCATCCATCCGCTCGACGATCTTCTCCTGCTGCCAGAGCGGATAGCGGCTGTCGACATAGGGGATGGAGCGCGAGCCCCACGCCTCCTCGGGGATGTTGTGGCTCCACTCCAGCGTGCCCGCCCGCCACGGGTTCCTCGGCGGCGGCGGCTGGTGGCCCTTGGGGCGCAGGAGATCCCACGTGAAAACCGCGAAGCCCGCGGCGATGACGAAGGCGCCCACGGACGAGACCATGTTGAGCCAGTCCCAGCCGAGCCCGGTCGGGTAGGTGAAGACCCGCCGCGGCATGCCCAGCAGCCCCGTCAGGTGCATCGGCAGGAAGGTGATGTTGAAGCCCGTGAAGATCAGCCAGAACGCCCAGCGGCCCATCCTCTCGGACATCTGCTTCTTCCGGATGAACGGATAGAAGTAGTAGACGCCCCCGATCACCGGCAGCACCATCCCGCCGAAGAGCGTGTAGTGCAGGTGCGCGACGATGAAGTACGTGTCGTGCACCTGAAAGTCGAACGACGCAATCGCCACCATCACGCCTGTCAGCCCGCCGGCCGTGAAGATCGCCAGCGCCCCCGCGATCCAGAGCATCGGCAGGCTCATCGTCACCCGGCCCACCATCAGCGTCGCCACGAAGGCGAAGATCTGGATGCCGGTCGGGATCACCACCGCCTCGGACGCCGCCGAGAAGAAGCCGAGGCTGAGCGCCGGCAGCCCCGTGGTGAACATGTGATGCACCCAGAGGCCGAATGACAGAAAGCCGGTCCCGACCGCGCTCAGCACGATCCAGGAATAGCCGACGATCGGCCGCTGCGCCGCCGTGGGCACGATCATCGCCGCGATGGCGATCGAGGGCAGGAAGATGATGTAGACCTCCGGATGCCCGAAGATCCAGAAGAGGTGCTGCCAGAGCAGCGGGTCGCCGCCGCGCTCGGGGTCGAAGAACGGCCAGTCGAACGACCGCTCGAGCTCGAAGAGGAGGTCGCCCGCGATCAGCGGCGGAAAGGCGAAGACGATCATTCCGCCGACCACCAGCACGTACCAGGCATAGAGCGGCATCAGGTTGACCCGCATCCCCGGCGGCCGGCATTTCAGCGTGCCGACGATCAGCTCGACCGCCGCCGCGATCGACGCCACCTCGATGAAGCTGAGCCCGAGCAGCCAGATGTCCGAGCCGATGCCCAGATCCTGCGTCGCCAGCGGCGGATACATGAACCAGCCCGCCTTCGGCGCCGCATTGAACAGCAGCGAGCCCATCACGAAGACGCTGCCGATCAGGAAGCACCAGAAGCCGTAGGCCGAGAGCCGCGGGAACGGCATGTCCCGCGCGCCCATGAAGGCCGGCAGGATCAGGATCGAAATCGCTTCGAAGAGCGGCACGGCGAAGAGGAACATCATCGCCGTGCCGTGCATCGTGAAAAACTGGTTGAACCGATCCGCCGACAGCACGTCGTTGTCCGGCACCGCCAGCTGCACCCGCATCGCGAGCGCCAGGAGGCCGGCGCAGAGCATGAAGAAGAACGCCGTCAGCACGTACCATAGGCCGACTTCGGAGTTGTTGACGGCCGACCAGTAGCGCCAGCCCTGCGGCGTCTTCCACGCCGCCCGCAGCCGCTCGGCCTGCGCCCGGCTGACCTCCGGGTCCATGGGCTCGGCCAGCATCTCGTCGGTCGGCGGGTAAGGCCCCTCCGGCGCGCGCGCGTCCGCGATCTCGCGGCCGCTCATGCGGCGGATGTCGTTCGGATCGCCCGAGATCGCGCTCATTCCAGCCCCTCCAGCCAGGCCGCCAGCGCGGCGAGGTCGTCCGGCGCAAGCTCGTCATAGCTCGGCATCTCCACCCCCGGCTTGATCGTGCCGGGGTGCGCGATCCAATTGGCCAGCGCCTCGGCCGTGGGGGGCAGGGTGCCTGCGCCGATCGTCAGCCGGCTGCCGACATGGGTCAGGTCGGGCCCGACCGCGCCTGTCGCCGGCGTGCCCCTCACGGTGTGGCAGGCGCCACAGCCCTGCGCCAGGAACACCTCCTGTCCCGCCGCCTCCAGCGGACCGGACGGAGGCCGCGCCGGGGCCGCTTCGGCCTCGAGCCAGTCGGCGAACTCCTCCTCGGGCAGGACAACCGCCTGGAACGCCATCAGCGCGTGGCTTTCGCCGCAGAACTCTGCACACTGGCCGCGATAGACGCCGGGCGTCAGCGGCTCCAGCGTCATCAGCGTGTCGCGGCCGGGAAACATGTCGGTCTTGCCGCCGAGCGCCGGGATCCAGAAGGAATGGATCACCTCGTGCGCCGCAAGCTCGATGTCGGTGCGCCGCCCGCTCGGCAACCGCACCTCGTTCGCGGCGACGACCGGCGCCTCGGCGCCCTCGGGCCAGTACTCGACCCGCCACCACCACTGCTCGCCCGTGACACGGATCCTGAGACCGTCGCCCGGCACGCGCGTCAGCGGCATCAGCGTCAGCCCATAGCCCAGCAGCGCGGCCAGCACGATGACCGGGAACACGATGCCGCCGCCAATGATGATCCCCTCGGCAAGCCTGCGCGGCATGTGACCGACGTTGATCCGCGTGACGTAGAACATCAGGCCGTTGAT
This sequence comes from Roseitranquillus sediminis, assembly GCF_016918935.1. Classification (GTDB taxonomy): domain Bacteria; phylum Pseudomonadota; class Alphaproteobacteria; order Rhodobacterales; family Rhodobacteraceae; genus Roseitranquillus; species Roseitranquillus sediminis. The sequence goes on along the minus strand of NZ_JAFFOB010000025.1, from coordinate 172,594 downwards.
CGCGAGCCAGAGCACGACCGCACCCGCCAGCATGATCCAGAAGAGATCCGCCAGCAGCTCGGCCTCGCGACCCGCCGGGGCGAGGGCCGACTGCGGCCCGTCACAGGCCGGAAGCAGAAGGAGCAGCAGGCAAGGCGCGAAGATGCCTGGCCTGGTGACACGCCAACTCGTCAACGTCGCAGCTCCATCGGGCCGATCACCGCAAGCAGCCTTGCAGAAGGCCGAAGGCGTGTCGATGGGGCGGCGTCAGGCCGCGCCGCCGATGCGGCGGAACGACGAAGGCAGGGTCGGTACGGATCGATGGGTGGTGCCGCAGAAGGGACTCGAACCCCCGACCCCATCATTACGAATGACGTGCTCTACCAGCTGAGCTACTGCGGCGCCGGGCGCCTGATAGCAGGCCATGATTTGGAGCGGTAGCCCTAATCTTTGCGTTCCGCCGCGTCCGTTACGCGAGGCTCGTCCTCGACCACCTCGGCAGGCGGCACCTCGGTTTCTGGCGTGCCGGCTGCTTCCGCGGCAGGCGACTCGGCCGTGTCGGCGCGCGGGTCGACAAGCAGCGGCATCATCTCGACGCCCGCCGGCAGCGCGACCTTGCCCGCCGGTGCCTCGCGCCAGGACAGCGTGTCGAAGCCGCCGCACATGTCGCAGACCGGCGCCCACTCGCCATGCACGCCGTGGCACTTGTCGCAGACCCATTGCGGACCGCGCCGCGCGGTCAGCGCGCGGGCGAGCCAGGCGCGAACCACGCGGTCCTCGGCGCCCTCGCCGCGCTCGATTGCCGCCATGTTGGTCAGCGCCCGCGCCGTCGGATCGTTGACGGCGAGGTCGCCCAGCGCGCGGCGGGCGGCGGGAAAGTCCTCGTTCGCGATGTGCAGCTCCGACAGCAGCATCCGCGTCTCCGGGTGGTCGGGATGCAGGCGCGTCAGGTTCTGAAAGCGCCTGATGCGCTCCGCCGGCGTCTCCTCCGGGTGGATCTCGGCATAGGCCGCCGCCAGGTCCGGATGCGGCTGCGCGTTCCACGCCTTGCGGATTACCCGTGCGGCGTAGCGCGGTTTGCCCTGCTCGATGTAGGCGCGCGCGGCCATGACCGCGGCGGGCACTAGGTCGGGCGACAGGCGGTTCGCCTCGATTGCAGCCTCGCGGGCCTCGATCGTCTTGCCCTCGTCAACGACCTCGCGCGCCTCGCCCAGCGCCAGCACCGCGTCGCGTCGGCGATGCACGTCGCGCGGCAGCGCGCCGTAGCGCAGCTTGGCCCCCAGCGTCCTGCGCGCCCCGGCCCAGTCGGAATGCTCGGCCTGCAGCCGCAGCAGGAGGTCCTGCGTCTCCTCGTGCTTCGGCTTCAGCGCGAAGGCCTTCTCGGCGAGCTTGAGGGCGGTGTCGGTGTCGCCCGCCTCCAGCCGCTGGCGCATCAGCCCGCGGATCCCGACGAAGCGCGTCCGGTCGTCGGTCACGAGGTCGCGGTAGACCTGCTCGGCGCGGGCGCGGTCGCCGGTCATCTCGGCCGCCTGCGCGGTGATCAGGTTCGTCAGCTCCGGCCGGTGCAGGTATCGCTCGGCCCGCGACGCCTTCGACATCGCCACGCGCCCCTCGCCGGCCGCCAGCGCCAGCATCCCGTCCGCCAGCGCCTCGAAGCCCTTCCGCTCCGACCGGCGCGAGAAGTACCGCGTGATCGCCGTCTCGTCGCCGTTGAGGAACCGCACCGTCGCGACCAGCAGCGACAGCAGCTTGAAGACCAGCCAGACCACCAGGACGAAGAGCAGCGCGGCGATCACCGCCTGAAGCGGGCCGAGGGTGAACTCGACGTCGGCGACCGCGACGACGACGCCGCCGTCGGCCTGCATCAGCCAGAGAGCGCTCAGCGTGAGAAGGACGACGAGCGCGACGAAGAACAGCACGCGCACAAGGGAAAAGATCATCGCGGCAACCTCAATTCAGGGTCTGTTCGACCGACTGCGCCGCACCAATGGCCTGCGCGCGCAACCGCGCGGTCGACAGCCATTCCTGCATCGCCGCAAGGCCGTCCTCGGGCAGCGCCGCGAGCTCGTCGAGCGCCGTCTGCAGCTCGCCCGCCTCCAGTGCCGCTTCCGCCCGCGACAGGATCGCGTCGGGGTCGTCGCCCTCGCGCGGGGCGAGCGAGCGGGCCTGCGTCTGGGTTCGCAGGAACGACAGGAATCGCTCCCCCGGATCGCCCTGCGTCGTGGCAACAGAGGTCGCCGCCAGAGCCGAACGCGCCGCGTCAGGATAGGTCTGCCTCAGCTCGGCCAGCGTCGGGACGCCGGTATCGGCCGGGTCGATCAGCTCGCCCGGCATCGCAAGGTCCGTCGCCGCGCGCAGCGTTTCGAGCGGTTCGACATAGGGCGTGCCGGCGTCGAGCGCCGCCTGCACCTGGCGCAGCGCCGCCCGCGCCTCGGCGATGCGGGCGGTGGCCAGCGCCTCCTCCTCGAGCGCTGCCGCGCGCTGCTCGGCGGCGGCGAGCTCGGCCCGCGCTGCCTCGGCCGCCTGCTGCAGCTCCTGGCGCATCGCCTCGACCTCGGACTGCGCGCCCTGCGTCGCCTGGTCGACCTGGCCCTGCGCCGCCGCAGTCGCCTCGGCCACCTGCTGGCGCAGATCCTCGATCTCGGACTGCAGAAGCTCGGCCGCCGCGTCGGGATCCACCACCGGCCGCGCCTCCAGCGCCGCCAGCCGCTCGTCCGTCTCCGCCAGCTGGGTCTCGATCGCGTCGAGCCGCCCGGCCATCGTCTCCAGCGTCTCGGTCAGACCGCCGAAGCGTCCCTCCGCGTCCGTCCGCAATGCCTCCAGCGCCTCGGTCGTGTCGCCCGAACTCAGCGCCTCGTTCAGCGACGTGAGGTCGCCTTCCAGCCCGGCGAGCCGCTGCTCCTGCTCCTGCAGGCGCGTCGACTGCCCCTCGATGGCCGTCGCGATCTCCGGGTCGGCGTCGCGCGGCATCTCCTGCAGGACGAACCAGACCACGAGCGCGCCCACCAGGACACCGAGGAACCCCATCAGCAGACCGCCGCCGCCGGACCGCCGCGCAGGCTCCTCCGCCCGGTGACGGGGAGCACCTGCCGCGGCCGACGTGGCGACGCCCTCGTGCCCCGACCGCTCCTCGGTGCCGCCATGCGCGGCGCCCGGCAGCGGCGGTCCGGCCAAAGTCCCGGCCGGCGGCGCACTGCTTCCCTCCTCCGCCGCGCGAGCCTCCTCCGCCGCCAGCGTCTCGTCCTCGGGCGTTCCGGGCGCATCCGCCATGGCGTCGGCCACGGAAGCCTCGTCCGCCGGCCAATCCCGCTCCGGCCGATCCGCGGCGTCCGGTTCGCCGGCCGCAGGCTCCGCCGCGGCGTCCGCGGGCTTCAGCGCGCCGGAAGGGGGCGCGGCAGGCCCAGCAGCCTCCGTCGCCGCATCGGGCGAGGTGGCTTCGTCGCGAACGTCAGCACTGCCCGGTTCGCCGATGGAGCCCGCCTTCGGCGTCCCGTCCGGGGCGGTGCCGTCGGTCACGGTGCCGGGATGAGTGGCACCTTCGTCCGTCTTGCCCGGCTGCCGCTTCGTCCTGTCCTGCCGCCGTGATGTCGCCACCGTCGCGCCTTCCCCAATGCAACCCGCGTTTCGGGCGTCCTGCCAAAGCTTAGCCCGCCCCCTCCCGCTCAACAAGGCGCGGGTGGCTCAACCGGCGAGCCCGGCGGCCACTGCTGCGAGCATGTCCTCGGCCGTGGGACGCGGGGCCACGGTGACCTGTTCCGCCGGACGGCCCCAGGCTTCCGCTACGTTCGCGCTCATCGCCACGAGGTGCAGTGGCGCCCGGATCTCGGCCTGCGCCGCCACCAGCGCCGCCGACCGTGGCGAAAAGAGGGGCAGCAGCACCGGCTCGCTGCCTGCCAGCAGATCGGTGGCTGCCCGCGTCAGTGGCAGCGCCGCCTGGTCGTAGGCCACCGCCTCGTCCGCATCGAGCCCCGCCGCACGCAGCCGCGCCACGAGATCGCCCGCGGCGTGCGCGCCCCTGAGGTGGAGCAGCGGCCCGTCCGCCGCCGTTTCGCGGATCAGCCGGATCAGCGCCTCGACGTCGCCGTCGGCCGATAACGCCTCCAGTCCGGCCCGCCCCGCCATCTCGGCCGTCCCGTCTCCGACGCAGAAGGCCCGACGCGCGCCGAATGCGCCGCCTGCCAGGCCGTTCCGCGAGGTCAGGATCAGCGTCGCATATCGCCGCACGAGCCGGGGGCGCAGCAGGCGAATCTCCAGTACCGGCGACAGCACGGCGGCCGGCGCGGCGCCGCGCCGCGCCGACAAGTCCTTCAGGAACCGCAGGGAGGCCTCCCGCGGCCGCGTCAGCAAGAGCGTCGGCGCCATCCGCCCTCCCTCGGGATTGTCCCGCCACGGGCCGGGTGTTACCTGCCGGCCGGATTGGCGGCAACGGCCGGGACGCATGACCCCTCCAGAGGCACCCTTCGCGATCCTCGGGATCGAGAGCAGCTGCGACGACACCGCCGCCGCCGTGGTGCTGAGCGACCGCACCATCCTCTCCTCCGTCGTGGTGGGGCAGACCGACCTGCACGAGGGATTCGGCGGGGTTGTTCCCGAGCTCGCCGCCCGCGCCCATGCCGAGAAGCTCGACGCCGCCGTCGAGCGCGCGCTGGCTGAGGCCGGGCTGGGGCTCCGCGACCTCGCCGCCGTGGCGGTCACCGCGGGTCCGGGACTGATCGGTGGAGTGCTGGCCGGAGTGATGTGCGCCAAGGGCATCGCGGCGGGCGCGGGCCTGCCGCTCGTCGGCGTCAACCACCTGGCGGGGCACGCGCTGACGCCGCGACTGACGGACGCGCTGGCTTATCCTTACCTCATGCTGCTCGCCTCCGGCGGCCACTGCCAGTTCCTGCGCGTCGAGGCAGCCAACCGCTTCGCGCGGCTCGGCGGCACCATCGACGACGCGCCGGGCGAAGCCTTCGACAAGACCGCGCGCCTGCTCGGCCTCGGCCAGCCCGGCGGCCCGGCGGTGGAGGCCGAGGCGCTGGGCGGCGACGCGGCGCGCTTCGCCTTCCCGCGGCCGCTCCTCGACCGGCCCGGATGCGACCTGTCGTTCTCCGGGCTCAAGACCGCGCTGCTGCGGGCGCGGGACGAGTGCGTCGGGCGCGAGAGCGGCCTCACGTGGCAGGACCGCGCCGACCTCTGCGCCGGCTTCCAGGCCGCGGTGACGGAGGTGCTGGTGGAGAAGGCACGCCGCGCGATGGCCATTTCGGACGTCACCGCCTTCGCGGTCGCGGGGGGCGTGGCGGCCAACGCCACGCTGCGCGCCGGACTGCAGCGGGCGGCGCACGAGGCCGGCCTGCGCTACGTGGCGCCGCCGCTCGCGCTCTGCACCGACAATGCGGCGATGATCGCCTGGGCGGGCGTCGAGCTCTTCGCCGCCGGCCACGCCGACGACATGACGCTGGGCGCCCGCCCGCGCTGGCCGCTCGACACGGCCGCGCCGGCTCTCGTGGGTTCCGGCCGCAAGGGTGCCAAGGGGTAAGGAGACGAGGGATGCGCTACTGGCTGTTCAAGTCCGAGCCGTCGACCTGGAGCTGGGACGACCAGGTCGCGCGCGGCGACGCAGGCGAGGAATGGGACGGCGTCCGCAATTACCAGGCGCGCAACATGATGCGCGAGATGTCGGTGGGCGACCTCGGCTTCTTCTACCACTCGCAGAGCGAGAAGGCCGTCGTCGGCGTGGTCGAGGTCATCGCCGAGGCCCATCCCGACAGCAAGACTGACGATCCGCGCTGGGAGTGCGTCGACATCCGCGCGGTCGAGCCGGTGCCCACGCCCGTCACGCTCGAGATGTGCAAGACCGACTCCCGCCTCGCCGACATGGTGCTGGTCAACAACACCCGCCTCTCGGTGCAGCCGGTGACGGAGGACGAGTGGCGCATAGTGCGCGAACTGGGCGGGCTCGGGCGCTGAAACGAACAGGGGGTTCCGGACCCCACCGGAACCCCCTGCCACCCCACGTGCACCCTCAGCACCGCACGCGTTCGAAACTCTGGGATCCGGCCGTCCTGGCCCGATGGCCGGGCAGATAGCCGCAGGCGCCGCACGGCGCAAGCACAAAGCAGGAACAAGTCGAGTCGCTTTGTTGACCGGGCGATAATCGGCTCAGGGTTCGAGCGTTTCGGCCTCCACCCACGCCGCGTAGTCCTCGGTCACGAAGTCCGGCACGGTGCCGAGGACCGCCGGCGTTTCGTAGGGATGTAGCTCGCGGATGCGGGCGGCGGCACGCTCCCAGAGCGCGGCACGCGTCTTGAGCAGCAGCGGCCGCTCGGGCTCGCGCGCCACCTCGCCCTTCCAGTGGTACGCGCTCTCGATCTCCGGCTGGAGGTTGGCGCAGGCGACGAGCCGCTCGGCGATCAGCGCCTCGGCGATCCGCCGAGCCGAGGCGGCGTCGGGACAATTGGTCATAAGCACGACGATCCGCATACCGCAAATCCTAGCGCGTCGACGCGATCGTCGCCAACCGTGTCACTCGATCCGCTTCCCGATCTGGTCCTTGAGGTTCAGGCGGCGCTTCCGCAGCTCCTCCTCATGGAACTGGTCCGTCGGCTCCGCATTCGTTTCGGCGCGGTGCACGGCGCGGTTCACCTCGTGATACTCGTCGCAGAGCTTGCGAAAGTGGCCGTCCTCCTCGCGCAGGCGGTGGATCGCGTCGGCCTTGCCGGGAAACTCCTCGGCGAGCTCGTGGGGCGTGTGGGACATGGACATCGCTCTCCTGTCGCAACCTGTCACCGGGACGCTAGCCGTCGCGGCGCGTCCTGCCCCTGACATGGATCAAGCCTGTGGCCCAGCGCCGATCCGCAGCATCCCGTCCGCCTCGTGCACCGGCACCGCATCGAGGTGGCAGCCGAGGCCGTGACCCGCCACGCCCTCGCCGCTTTCCGCATCGAACTGCGCTTCGTGGTTGCTGCAGGTCAGCCGCCGTCCGTCGATGCTCAGCACCTGCGGCCCGCGGTGGTCGAGCGGCAGGTACTGGTGGGGGCAGGCGTTGACATAGGCACGAACTCCGGCGGCGGTCTCGACCAGCAGGAGCGGGAAAGCGCCACTAGCCGTCTCGACCGCAACCGCCAGCGCGCCGCGCACCGCCGCGCGGGCGCAGATGGGCGTGCCGACCTCCGGCGCGCTGGAATAGTCGGTCCAGGTCACGCCTGCGTCACGCCGCCGGCTCGTCCGCCTTGAGCACGCCGCGGCGGATCTGGTCCTCCTCGATCGATTCGAACAGCGCGCGGAAGTTGCCTTCGCCGAAGCCGTCGTCGCCCTTGCGCTGGATGAACTCGAAGAAGATCGGGCCGATCACCGTCTTCGAGAAGATCTGCAGCAGGATCCGCGTCTCGCCGCCGCCGACCACGCCCTCGCCGTCGATCAAGATGCCGTGCCTCTTCATCCGCTCCACCGGCTCGTCATGCCCCTGCACGCGCCTGTGGCTCATCTCGTAGTAGGTGTCCGGCGGCCCCGGCATGAACTCCAGCCCCTTCGCGCTGATCGCGTCGGTCGCGGCGTAGATGTCCTCGGTGCCAACGGCGATGTGCTGGATGCCCTCGCCCTTGTACTCCTTGAGATACTCCTCGATCTGGCTGTTCTCGTCCGCGCTCTCATTGATCGGGATGCGGATCTTACCGTCGGGCGAGGTCAGGGCGCGGCTGGTCAGGCCGGTCTGCCTGCCCTTGATGTCGAAGAACTTGATCTCGCGGAAATTGAACGTCTCGGCGTAGAACCTGTACCAGGTGTCCATGTTGCCGCGGACCACGTTGTGGGTCAGGTGGTCTAGGTAGTAAAAGCCTACACCTTCCGGCCGCGGGTCGCGCTCGCCCAGCCACTCGAACGCGCTCTCGTAGCAGCTCCCGCCCTCGCCATAGGTGTCGACGAAGTAGAGCAGCGAACCGCCGATCCCCACCACCGCCGGCACGTCAAGCGACTTGCCCGGCCCGGTGTATTCCGTCGCGCCGAGCGACACCGCGCGCTTCAGCGCGTGCTTGGCGTCCACCACCCGCCACGCCATCGCCGGGGCGCAGGGGCCGTGCTCGGCCACGAAGCCGGCCGCATGGCTGCCGGGCTCGGCGTTCAGCAGGTAGTTGATGTCGCCCTGCCGGTAGAGCGTGATCTCCTTCGAGCGGTGCTTCGCGACCGGCTCGTAGCCCATCCGGCGGAACAGGCTGTCCAGCACCTCCGGCTCGGGGTGCGCGAACTCGACGAACTCGAACCCGTCGGTGCCGGCGGGGTTGGCGTCGCTGATGGTGGCTTTCGGAGCGTCGTGCGGAAACGGTCCCATGTCGGTCCTCCTCCCGGAATCTGTCGCTCGCATCATAGAACCCTCGCTGCGCAAGGAGGTTGCAAAGCGGCCGGGCTCCAGGCCGCCGCCGCGCGCTTCTTGCGCCCGCGCGCCCTTTGTCGCACGCTCCGCGCATGGACAGGTTCGACCTCGCCCTCCTGCGTGCGCTCCAGACCGACGGCAGCATGACCAACGCCGCCTTGGCTGAGGCGGTCGGCCTCTCCGCCTCTCAATGCTCGCGCCGGCGCGCTGCGCTCGAGGCGTCCGGCGTCATCGCGGGCTACCGCGCCCGGCTCGACCCCGCGGCGCTGGGCTTCGGCCTCCGCGCGATCATCCGCGTGAACCTGCGCACCCACGGGCAGGAGCAGGAGGCGGCCTTCGCCCGCTTCCTCGCCGAGCACGACCAGATCCGCGCCGCGCACTCGGTCTCGGGCGACGCCGACTACATCCTCGACGTGCATGTCCGCAGCCTCGAGGCCTTCGCCGACCTGATCCACACCCGGCTCCTGCCGCACCCGCAGGTGGCGCAGGTGCGCTCCGAGATCGTGCTGAGGACGCTCAAGGACGACGCCGGACTGCCGCTTGGCTGAAGCCTGCGCCTTGACCGGCTCCGCAGCGACCGCAAGAACGGGGGCAGGGCGGTCGCGCCCGTGACGGAGCGGAGATATCCCATGCGGTCCGAGAACGAAGCGCTCATCGTCATCGACGTGCAGAACGACTTCTGCCCTGGCGGCGCCCTCGCCGTGACCGACGGCGACGCGGTGATCCGCCCGATCAACGCGATGCTGGACGAATTCGCGGTGCGCGTGCTCACGCAGGACTGGCACCCGGCCGAGCATCACTCCTTCGCCTCGCAACATCAGGGCCGCGCGCCTTTCGAGAGCATCGAGATGCCCTACGGCAGCCAAGTCCTCTGGCCCGATCATTGCGCGATCGGCTCCCACGGCGCCGAATTCCACCCCGACCTGCGCGTCGACCGGGCGCAGACCATCGTGCGCAAGGGCTTTCGCCGCGATGTCGACAGCTACTCCGCCTTCTTCGAGAACGACCACCGGACGCCGACGGGGCTCGAGGGCTACCTCCGCGCCCGTGGTGTCGACACGCTCGTCCTCGCCGGGCTGGCCACCGACTTCTGCGTCGCCTTCTCGGCGCTCGACGCCGCCCGGCTCGGCTTTCGCACCACCGTTGTCGAGGACGCCTGCCGAGGGATCGATCTCGCAGGCTCCCTGAGGACTGCACGAGCGGACATGCGCCGCGCGGGCGTTACACTGGCGTAGCTTAACCGATTCCCAAGTCTTGCGGGCGCAGATGGCGCTTGCCGAGCAACGAGGCCGCCGTGACGTCAGCTTCAGCGCATGACACCGATCTCCTGACGGAGCACCCGACCGCCGGGGAGCGCGGCATCGGGCTGTACCTGCGCGAGCGGATGCGGAGGTCGCGGGAACGGGTCATACTCATCGTCGTCGGGGCGATACTGCACGGCATCTTCTTCGACTGGTTCTCGGGCTGTCTGCTCGCCCTGCTCCTCGGCGCGTCCGACGCGGCGGACACCTGGTATGCCCGTCGCCTCTCGCGCACCGGACTGGCCGGTGCAAACCTCCCGCGCGTGCGGCGAATGGTGCTGGCGCTGGCGTGGATGGACGCGGTCGTGACCTCGCTCGCGATCTCGATCCTCTGGGTGGTCCAGGGCGACGAGGCCCGCGTGATGACGCTCGTCGCGATCGCCGCCATCGTTCTCGACACCGGCCTCATGCTGCACGCCGCGCGCCGGCTGATCGCCATCAAGCTCGCGCTCTGGGCGGCGACGCTCGTCGGCCTCTTCGCGTGGGAGGTCGGGACCGACGGCTTGTCGACGAGCCTGATCTACGACGCGGTGGCCTTCGGCTTCTTCGTCTTGGTTGCTGCCTCGCTTCTCGGCGACGTCGCCCGCAACAGCCGCATGCTGGATCGGGGCGCCCGGATGCTGCGGCGCGAGTCGGCCCGGCTGCACTGGGCGCACGAACAGCTGCAGGAGCGCGAGGGCGCGGCGCAGCGCCTGGCCGTGGTCGCGCGGGTCGCCCGCGACGCAATCCTCATCTGCGACGCTGACGGTCGGGTCGAGTGGGTGAACCGGGCCGCCGCCGAGCTGGCCGGACGCCCGCCGGAGGCGCTGATCGGCTGCCCGGTGCGTACCATCTTCACCGACCCCGAGAACGATCCCGACGCACGTCAACGCCTCGCGGCGGCAATCCGCAAAGGCCAGTCGATCCGCGCCGAGCTCATGCTGGCACGCGACGGCGTCGAGCCGACCTGGGTCGAGAGCAGCATCACGACGCTCAACGACGCCGACGGCGCACTCCTGGGGCACGTCAACGTCACCCGCGAGATCACGGACGCCAAGCGGCGCGAGCGCGAGCTCGCGGCCGCAAAGGCGGCGGCCGAGGCGGCGGCCGAGGCCAAATCCACCTTCCTCGCCACCATGAGCCACGAGATCCGTACGCCGCTGAACGGCATCATCGGCACCGCCGACCTGCTGCGCACGCGCCTGCGGGACGCGCCGGAGGCGCCCTACGTCGAGATGATCCTCGAGTCGGGAGAGGCACTGCTCATGATCGTCAACGACGTCCTCGAGGCGACGCGGCTGGAGGCGGGCCATGCCGACATCCTGGAGGAGCCGTTCGACCTGCCCCAGCTGGTGCGCTCGACGCTGGGCGTCATGGCGCCGGTCGCCGCGGCCAAGGGACTGACCCTCGTGGACGCCACCACCGGCGCGTTGCCGCGCCTGGTGCGCGGCGATGCCGGACGGCTGCGCCAGATCCTGCTGAACCTGATCGGCAACGCGCTGAAGTTTACCGAGACCGGCGGCGTGACGCTCCGCCTCGACGCGCAGGCTGACGGCACCGTCGCATTCGAGGTCCAGGACACCGGGATCGGCATCGCGCCGGAACGGCTGCAGGCTATTTTCGAGACGTTCACCCAAGCCGACGCGCACGTCGCGCGCCGCTTCGGGGGCACCGGGCTCGGACTGTCGATCTCCCGCAAGTTGGCGGAGGCGATGGGGGGCGAGATCGGCGTCAGCTCCACGCCGGGCCGCGGCTCCACCTTCACGCTGCGGCTGCCGATGCAGGTTGCTGCCCAGTCGTCGCCCGAGCTCGCGGCGCCTGTGCCCGCCGCTCATGCTGACCGCGCCCTCGCCGGAACCCGCATCCTCGTCGTGGAAGACAATCGCACCAACATGTTCCTCATCACGCGTTACCTCGCCGACACCGGCGCCGAGCTCATCCTTGCCGAGGACGGGAAGCAGGCGGTCGAGGCGGTCGCGGAGCAGAGGCTCGACGTGATCCTCATGGACGTCTCCATGCCGGTGATGGACGGGCTCGAGGCCACCCGTACCATCCGGCGGCAGGAGGTCGGGCCGCCGTGCCCGATCGTCGGTCTGACCGCCAACGCATTCGACGAAGACCGGCGCCGCTGCTTCGAGGCCGGCATGACGGCCTTCCTCACGAAGCCCGTCAGGCGCGCGGAGCTGCTGGCCGAGCTGCGCGCCATCCTCGGCGAGGACCGCGCCAGGCCGAGGCCCGTCGCCGCGGAGTAGCGTCGGCGCTGGCCGATTCGCGGCAAGCCTTTGCCCCGGGCCGCCAATGTCGTATCACCTGTTCCGCCGCAGGGGACGGGGGCGCGCCGTGGTCGACATCGCCGAACGGGTCTGGAGCCACAAGTGGAAGATCGACCCGATCGTCCGCTCGCTCATCGATACCGACTTCTACAAGCTCCTGATGTGCCAGTCGGTGTTCCGCAACCGGCCCGACGTCAACGTCACCTTCCGCCTCATCAATCGCACCAGCCGCATCCGCCTCGCCGAGCTGATCGACGAGGGCGAGCTGCGCGAGCAGCTCGACCACATCCGCTCGCTCCGCCTCGCCCGCGGCGAGAGCACCTGGATGCGCGGCAACACCTTCTACGGCAAGCGCCAGATGTTCCGGCCCGAGTTCATGGACTGGCTCGAGCACGTGCAGCTGCCGCCCTACCACCTTGAGGTGCGCGACGGGCAGTACGAGCTCAGCTTCGAGGGCGCTTGGCCCGAGGTCATGCTGTGGGAGATCCCGGCGCTCGCCGTCCTGATGGAGCTGCGCTCGCGCGCCGTGGTGCACGACATGGGCCGCTTCGAGCTGCAGGTCCTCTACGCCCGCGCCATGACCAAGCTCTGGGAGAAGGTCGAGCGCCTGCGCGGGATCGAGGGGCTTCGCATTGCGGACTTCGGCACCCGCCGACGGCACTCGTTCCTCTGGCAGGACTGGTGCGTGCAGGCGATGATCGAGGGGCTCGGGCCGCACTTCGCCGGCACCTCCAACTGCCTCATCGCCATGCGCCGCGACCTCGAGGCGATCGGCACCAACGCGCACGAGCTGCCGATGGTCTATGCCGCCCTCGCCGATGACGAGGCCGAGCTCCGCGCCGCCCCCTACCGCGTCCTCGCCGACTGGCAGGAAGAGCATGACGGCAACCTCCGCGTCATCCTGCCCGACACCTTCGGCACGGTGCAGTTCCTCGACAACGCCCCCGACTGGCTTGCCGGATGGACCGGCATCCGCATCGACTCGGGCGACCCTGTCGTCGGCGGCGAAACCGCGATCCGCTGGTGGGAGAGCCGCGGCGAGGACCCGCGCGACAAGCTCGTGATCTTCTCCGACGGCCTCGACGTGGAGCGCATCGTCGAGCTGCACCAGCGGTTCTCGGGCCGCACCCGCGTCTCGTTCGGCTGGGGCACGCTGCTTACCAACGACTTCCGAGGCCTCGTCGCGCAGGATGCGCTGGCGCCCTTCAGCCTCGTCTGCAAGGCCGTCGCTGCCGAGGGCCGCCCCACGGTCAAGCTTTCCGACAATCCGCTGAAGGCGACCGGTCCGGCCGCCGAGGTCGAGCGTTACCGCGATGTCTTCGGCGTCGGCGCGCAGCCGCCGCTCGAGGTCCTGGTCTGAGGCCCGCTCCTAGAGCTGACCGATGAGGACCGCGACGATGAAGAGCACCATCGCGGTGGCAAAGAAGGTGGCGAGGTAATGAGGGCCTGGCTCGCTCGGGTTCATCTGGTCCCAAATATGCAACCAAGCCTCGCGAAGGCTTTGCATGCATCTGCTCCGTCTTTTCTGAACAGGTTCTAACCTAAACGTTCGGGCCGTCACGTCGACCCCTTGACGCCGGATAAGCCGCAGCACTGCCGCTGCCGCGACCGGCCGCCTGCGACCTGGATCGCGGAGCTGCGCCTCGTGCCGGCGCCCGGGCCGGTCCCGACATGACCCGATGGGACACCGTCCAGAGCGGCGACTGGAACGACGAGGAGACCAGACCGATGCGGACCAGCGCCAGACGAACGCGCCGGCCATTTCTGATGTGGACGACCGCCTTGCCCCTGACTGGCGGAGACGGACGGCGTACATTGGGGCCGACGAACCCGTGAAGGAGAAATTCTACATGTTCAGGACAGGCACCATCACCATCGCCGTTGCGGCTTTCGCCGCCGCCGCCCAGGCACAGGACCGGGGTCTGGCGGGAACCGGAATGGATCACGGCGATCCGGCACGGCACGAGGATCACGCGCCGTCGCCCGCGGCGGCTGACGATACCGCGAGCGCGGCGCTCCGCGCGGCGAACGAGCGCATGCACGCCGACATGTCCGCCGGCCTTTCCGGCGATCCCGACATCGACTTCGCCCGCGGCATGATCCCGCACCACGAGGGCGCGGTGGCGATGGCCGAGATCGTGCTGGAATACGGTCAGGACCCGGAGCTCAGGGAACTCGCGGCGCAGATCATCGAGACGCAGCAACAGGAAATTGCGTTCCTGCGCGACTGGCTCGCCCGGCAGGAGCCGCAGTAGCGACGCCGGGCCGGCCGCTTGCGCGGCGGCCGGCCCGGACCTCAGGCCGAGGTCACTCCACGATAACCTCGCCCGAAGCCTCGTTCGGCGGTTCGGCCGAGTCCGTCACCGTGAAGGGGTAGGTTCCAGCCCGCATCGGGTGAAAGCTGAACCGGGCCGATGCCCCCAGCCCCTCGCAGTCGATCGACCTGAAGTTCAGCCCCTGCATGTGGAAGTTGATCTCGTCGTCGCTGTCCGGATCGGCGACGCTGACGATCCGGATGTGCACGTTCTCCATCAGCTCCGGGGCGTGAAAGCTGATGCCGGCCTCGTTCTCCACGTCGGTGGGGCAGACCAGGTTGAAGCGATAGTACCCGCCATGTGCGAGCCGGAACTCGCTTTGCGACAGACTCGGACCCTCGGGGCCTACGGTGACTTCGAGCGACACGTCCTCGGGCGGCCCGGAGCCGACTGCGCCGGACTGCTGCTGCGCCAGCGCCGCACTCGCGACAGCGAGGCAGGTCATCGCGCCGGCGATGGCGAAAGCCGTTCTGTTCATCGTATATCTCCTCCAGGCCATGTTCCATGCCCTCCAGCGAGCGAGCCGTGGCCTCGGCTCTGCCGGCAGGATACACGTGAATCTCGGCGGGAAAATCCTCCTGCTGCCGCGGGCGACGGGGACGCCTCAGTCCTCCACGCGCCCCCTTAGCGACTTGACCTCGCCCCGCTGCTTCTTCGCCTCCAGCCGTCGGCGTTTGGAGGCGAGCGTGGGCCGCGTCGGCACGCGGCGCTTCGGTGTCTCGGTGGCGCGGCGGATCAACTCGGCCAGCCGCTCGCGCGCCAGCTCGCGGTTGCGCGACTGGCTGCGGGTGTCGGACACCTGCAGGACGATCGCACCGTCCGAGGTCCAGCGGCGCCCGGCGAGGCGGCGCAGGCGGCGCTTGACGGGGTCCGGCAGGTTCGGCGACCGCTCCGCCTCGAACCGCAGCTCGACCGCGGTGGAGACCTTGTTGACGTTCTGCCCGCCGGGGCCGCCCGAGCGGACGAAGTGCTCGACGAGTTCCCAGTCCTCGATCGCGATGCGGTCGGTGACGCGCAGCAAGGGGCACCTCGGGGGTCATGAAAGACTTGCACGAACTTGTAAGACCGGCCGCGAAATCTTCAACGAATTTGCAAAAAACGGAAAGGGCCGCCCTGGCAGGCGGCCCTCCGAGTTCTGATGGAGATGGGCCAGTTAGGGTCGGTACGACCGCGGCCCAATCAGGAGTGGTTCGCTCGAGGGGCTGCCCTCAGGCGACAATCCTCCCGACTGTCCCAACCACGCTCTCCAATATCACTCTCGACACTGGACCACCTCCTTTCTGAATGTTTCCGACAGGCTGAAGGTGGGTGCGACCGGGCCATCTGTCAAAGAAAATCAGACCGGCCTTACCTGAAGCTGTCTCACGATGACGCGAAACGGGACAAGCGCCAGCAAGGCGAGCAGAAGCTTGACGCTCCAGTCCGCCACCGCGAGCGAGATCCAGAGCGGCATGAGCGGCCCCTGCCCGAGAAGCGGCACCGCCTCGTTCGCCCACGCCACGTCGTTGCCTGGCTCGAGGAACGCGAGCGATCCGGCGAAGGCGAGAGTGAAGAAGATCGCCGTGTCGAGCGCCGATCCGATCAGCGTCGAGACCAGCGGCGCCCGCCACCAGCGACCGCCACGCAGCCTGTCGAATGCAGCAACATCAATGAGTTGAGCGGTGAGAAACGCCGTTCCGGAAGCGATCGCGATGCGCCAGGTCACGAGCGGGCCGAAAGCGCCCTCGATCTGCGTGCCCACGAAGGAGCACGCGAGCCCGGTGAGAAAGCCGGCATAGACCACGCGCCGCGCCGTCGCCGGGCCATAGACCCGGTTCATCACGTCGGTGACGAGGAATGCCAGCGGATAGGTGAACGCGCCCCAGGTCAGCCACTGGCCGAACAGGAACTGCACCAGGATGTTGGACGCCACGACGATGGCGGCCATGGCGATGATGCCGGGGAGGAGGCGGGGCATGTGAGGCGTCCGTTTTGGCAAGGTGGCGGAGACTTGGTCCCGCGCAGGGACGCGGGGCCTATACCGCCGGCCGCGCGCCGCATCAAGTCACTCCGGCACCGCGTACTCCACCAGCTCGTTGCGCTGGAACCACTTGAAGTTGTTGTCGGTGGTCATCGTCAGCCGCAGCCGGCCTCCCGCATCGCGCCAGACGGCGAGGCCCTCGAGGTTGCCGTGGCGGCCGGCTTCGCTCTCGAGCACCAGCCCTTCGTCTGTCCAGCCGCCGTCCTCGTAGGCGAAGCTGCGGATGCGCGAAGCGAAGCCCCAGAGGCCGAGCCGCCGCTCCAGCAGGTAGAGACGCCCGTCGGGGCCGAAGTCGGCGCCGACGGCGCGGTAACGGTCGCGGTCCGGCAGGCGTCCGTCGCGGCGCCACGCGCTTCCGTCCCAGCGCCAGAGGTGGAAGCCCCGTCCCCAGCGCTCCGGCCGCTCGGGCAGAACGACGAGGTCGCCGTTTCCGTCCATCGCCAGCGCCTCGAATGAGCCGTTGTAGCGGAGGGCGGCGAAGTCCGGATGGCTTGGCAGGCGCACCGGCGTGCCGCCGGTGAGGGAATAGCGCCAGACCTCGTGGATCACCTCGAACGAGACGAAGAGGTCGCCGCCGTCGAGCACCAGCCCCTCTGTGTCGACGGCGATCTTTTCGCCGCCGATCATCGGCCAGCCGCCTTCCGGCGGTTCGAACGTGCGGATCACGCGGTCGCCGATGCCGATGATCCGCTCGCCCAGCCGAAGAAGGCTGCCGGTGACGAGGAAGCCACGGTCGGAGATCATCGCGAAGGTCCGCCCGTCGGGCGTGTCGAAGCCCGAGAAGCCGCCGAACCACTCCTGCGCGATGGTCAGGTCGTAGCTGCCGACGAACACTGCCGGTCCGGTCTGCGCCGGCACGCGGCCGCAGGCAGCGAGGAGGAGCGCCGCGATCAGCGCGAGAGAACGGAGGCGCATTCCTGCGGCAGGTCGGCGAGCGTCAGGTCTCGCCGGGGGCGCGGCGGCGGTGCATTCGGGTCGGGCGGCGGCGGGTTCAGGATATTGTTGGCCCAGGCCACTGCGTCGTCGCAGCCGTCGCCCGGCGGCGGCGGGTCCTGATCGACGCAGCCGCTCATCCCGCGCGGGCAGGCGAGACGCACGTGGAAGTGGGTATCATGACCCCACCAGGGACGGATCTTGCGCAGCCAAGCGCGGTCGCCGCGGGCGTCGCGACACATCTGGACCTTGGCGCCGGGGAAGATGAAGATCCGCGCCACGGCCGGATCGCTCGCAGCCGCCTTCAGCAGTTCGTGATGCGCCGGCGTCCAGCTGTCGTTGACGAACGCCCCCCTGGATCGCTGCAACGAGATCGACGAGACCTCCTCTCGCTCGCGCGGCGTCAGGCGCAGGTTAGTCGCGGGGCGAAGCCAGATGTCGATATCAAGGCCGGTCTGATGGCTGGCGTGTCCGGTCAGCATGGGGCCGCCGCGCGGCTGCGACATATCGCCGATGTAGAGGCCGTTCCACCCCGGCAGGCGCGCCGCGAAGCGCGACAGGCGGTCGATGAACGTCAGCGTTTCGGGAAAGGCCCAGTTGCGGTTGCGGCTGAGGCGCATCGCCTGCCAGGTGGGTCCCGTCTCGGCCAGCGGGACCGCACCGGCGAGGCAGCCCCGGGAATAGCTGCCGAGCGGGTGCGGCCGGTGCGGTGAACCCGCCTGTTGCCGGCCAAAGAGTTCCTTGGCCGGGGTCTGGGCCGCGGCCGGCAGCGCCGTCAGCAGGGCAAGCGAGATCAGGGCGAGTTGGGCGAGGGCGCGGCGGACCATGTGACTGCTCGTTTTCCGTCCGGTTTGACCCAGAGTAGCAGAACGAGACCGATCAGGAAGAGAAGTATCAGCGGCGCGATGCCCGCTCTCTGGCTGCCTGTTGCATCCGTGACGATCGCTATGCTAGCGGGCGCCAGGAACGACGTCGCCTTGCCGGCCAGCGCGTAGAGGCCGAACGCCTCGGTCATCCGCGTCACGTCCGCCTGCCGCACCAGCATCGTCCGGCTCGCCGCCTGAACGATGCCGCCGGCGGCGCCGATCGCCATTCCGACGAAGTAGAACGTGATGTCCGGCAGCGCAGATTCTGCCGGCACGGCGATACCGAAGACGCTGCCGCGCGAGGTCGCGATCGCCACGATGCCGGTCACGATCAGCACGACGATGCCGGCGATGATGACCGGCTTCGGCCCGAAGGTGCTGTCGGCCCGGCCGCCGATCCAGCAGAAAACGCCCGCCGAGGTCGCCGCGAGGATGCCGAAGATGCCGGTGTCGATCACCGACCAGCCCAGCACTCCGGTCGCGTAGATGCCGCCGAAGGTGTACATGCCGGTGAGCGCGTCGCGGTAGAACATCGACGAGGCGAGATAGGCGCCGAGGCTGGGATTCGACGGCAGCCGACGCAGGGTCCGTCCCAGGTCGGCGAGGCCCTGCAGCACCCGCGGACGGACCCGCCGCCCGGGCGCCTCGCGCACCCACAGGAAGAACGGGATCATGAAGACCAGGTACCAGAGCGCGGTAAACGGCCCGACGGCGCGCGTCCCCTCGCGTTCGGCGGGATCGAGGCCGAGGATCGGCGGCCCGCCGAGAAGGGTCGTGCCTCCGTCGTTCTCGGCCAGGAGCAGCAGCACGAAGATCAACGACAGGACGCCGCCGGCATAGCCCCAGGCCATCCCCGTGCCACTGATGCGCCCGATCTCCTCGCGCGCGCCGAGGTCGGGCAGCATCGCGTTGGTGAAGACCGTGGCGAACTCCATCCCCCACAGGCCGGCGCCGAAGACGACGAGGATCCAGATGACGTTCTCCGATGCCGGGACCGCCCACCACAGCGCGAAGGCCGCGACCGTGTAGATGACCGAGAACGTCACGATCCACGGCGTTCGCCGGCCCGAGGAATCGGCCACCGCGCCCAGAACCGGGGCCAGCAGCGCGATGCAGATGCCGACGACGCCCAGCATCGCCCCCCACAGCGTCTGCGCCCGCACCGGGTCGCCGACCACCGTCGCGAAGTAGGGGGCGAAGATGAACGTCAGGAGCAGTGTCGCATAGGGCTGGCTGGCCCAGTCGAACATCATCCAGCCCCAGATCCGCCGCCGCATGCGCCCCTCCGCCCCCGCCGGAGCGGACTATCGCACGGGTTGGTCGCGGATCAAGCAGGGCGGCGCGTCTGCGTTGCGCCGGTGGTGGCGCGGCGCCCGCGCCGCGCGGCGCCGACGCGCGCGTGGAGAGGCGGACCGACGCCTGGCGTCAGAGAACGGGTGGCCAGGGGCGGCTGGCCTCCGCCTGGCACCAGGCGGCGATCCAGGCGGGTAGCGGTGGCGACTGGTGGGGCGCGCCGGCGGCGCGTGCGACTTCGTCGGTAGGCACCATGCCGGCTCGGTCGGTGATCGCGGTGCGCACCAGGACGTGGCTGGTGCAGGTGTCGTCCCGCCACATCCCCTGCTCGATGTAGACGAAGCGCGCGTCCCAGCCGACCAGGCGCGTGCGCATCTCGATCCGGTCGAACATCCGCACCCGCCTGCGGTAGCGGACGCTGACGCCGGCGACCGTGCCGGTCCACCCATGCGCGCGCATGATGGGAGCGATGCCGATGCGGCGGAAGAGGACCAGGCGCCCGAAGTCGTAGAGCGTCAGCGTGCGCCCGTTGTTGAGCTCCATCCAGATATCGACGTCGTGCGGCCAGCACCGGTGGCAGGAGACGTGCGTCTCGAAGAGCCCGAGGTCGGGCGCGTTCCGGTGGACCCAGAATTCCTTGGCGAGGCGCAGCAGCGGATACATCGGCGCCACCTGCCGCACCGCCCTGGCGCCGTCAAGCTTGCCCGCCGCATCGCCTTGTCAGCGGCCCACCCGCCGCATAGGTAAGGCGCCGACCCGAACGCGAGCCGCCGATGACCTCCCTGCTTCAGATCCTGTTGCTGATCCTCGACATCGCCTGGTTCATCATGATCGTGCACATCGTGATGAGCTGGCTCATCAACTTTCAGGTGCTGAACCTGCGCCAGCCGGTCGTGAGCCAGATCTGGTACGGACTGGAGCGGCTGCTGCAGCCGATCTATGACCCGATCCGGCGCATCCTGCCGGCGACGGGGGGTCTGGATCTCGCGCCGCTGGTCGCGCTGATCGGGATCTATGCGCTCAGGATCATCCTCATCAACAACGCGGCCGCGTTCTACTGATCCGCAACCGAAAGGTTGCGAGACGGTGCGGCGCGTGGTATTCTGATTGGCAACAGGAGGGTTGCCATGACCGAAGACATCGTGAGGAGCATCGATATCTCCGCGCCACCCGCCCGCGTCTGGGCCGCGCTCATCGACAGCGGCGCGTTCGGGACCTGGTTCCGAGCCCGGTTCGACGGCCCCTTCGAAGTTGGTCGAAGGGTCGAGGCGCGAATGACGATCCCGGAACATGCGGACGTCGCCTGGCACGTCACAGTTCAGGAGATCGTCCCGGAACGGCGCTTCGTCTTCACCTGGCCGCACGCGGATGAGAAACAGCGCCCGCTGGGGGATGCCGAGACCAGGGTCGCCTTCACGCTTGAGCCGGTGCCGACGGGGACCCGCGTCACCGTGACCGAGTCCGGTTTCGACGCGCTGCCGCCTGAGGCCCGGGCCGACGCCCGTCGCCGCAACGAGGGCGGGTGGGAATGGCAGATGAAGAACCTCGCGCAGCATGTCGCACCCGCTCCGGCGGCCTGAAGCCGCCGCGCCCGTCTTCGCCGCGCTGGGCGATCCGACGCGGCTGACGCTGGTTCAGGCGCTGGCCGATGGACAGGACCGCACGCTCGGCGACCTTTCCCAAGGCCTGACGATGACGCGCCAGGCCGTCACCAAGCACCTGCGCGTGCTTGAGGCGGCGGGTGTGGTGACCAGCCGGCGCGCCGGCCGCGAGACGCGCTTCGAGCTTCGCCCCGAACGGATCGGCGAGATGCGCGACTGTCTCGACGAGATCGGGCGGCAGTGGGAACACGCGCTCCAGCGGCTCAAGATGCATCTCGAACGCTAAGGTCGCCTTGCCCGTCCCGGCGCGCCGTGGCAGGGTCCGGCCGCATCCGCGACAGCCCTCCCGAGAGATGACAGACCCGCAGCGCCTTCTCGCCTCCGTCTTCGGTTTCGACGCGTTCCGACGGGGGCAGGAGGAGATCGTGCAGGCGGTCTGCGCCGGGCGCGACGTGCTGGCGATCATGCCCACCGGCGGCGGCAAGTCGCTTTGCTATCAGCTTCCCGCGCTCTGCCGCGACGGCGTGACGCTCGTCGTCTCGCCGCTCATCGCGCTGATGCGGGACCAGGTGCGCGCGCTGCGGGAAGCGGGAGTCGAGGCGGGGGCCCTCACCTCGGGGAACACGGAGGCGGAGACGGAGGAGGTCTTCGCCTCGCTGCGCGAGGGGCGGCTGAAGCTCCTCTACATGGCGCCTGAGCGGCTCGCCTCCTCGGGCACGGTTCCGCTCCTGCGGCGCGCGAACGTCGGACTCATCGCGGTGGACGAGGCGCACTGCGTGAGCCAGTGGGGCCACGACTTCCGTCCCGACTACCTGCGAATCGGCGCGCTGCGGCAGGCACTCCGGATTCCGCTGGCCGCCTTCACGGCCACGGCGGACGCCGAGACGCGGGACGAGATCGTCGCGCGGCTCTTCGGCGGCGAGGCGCCGCGGATTTTCCTGCGCGGGTTCGACCGGCCGAATATCCACCTCGCCTTCGCGCCGAAGGACACGCCGCGGCGGCAGATCCTCGACTTCGCCGCCGCGCGCCGCGGCCAGTCCGGCATCGTCTATTGCGGCACCCGCGCCAAGACCGAGACGCTGGCGCGCGCGCTGCGCGAGGCGGGGCATGCGGCGCGCGCCTACAACGGCGGACTGGAGGCCGAGGAGCGGCGCGAGGTCGAACGCGCGTTCCAGACCGAGGACGGGCTGATCGTTGTCGCGACGGTCGCATTCGGCATGGGCATCGACAAGCCCGACATCCGGTGGGTGGCGCACGCCGATCTGCCGAAGTCGATAGAGGCCTACTATCAGGAGATCGGCCGGGCCGGACGGGACGGGGCGCCGGCCGAGACGCTGACGCTATATGGCCCCGACGACATCCGCCTGCGCCGGAGCCAGATCGACGAGAGCGCCGCGCCGGGCGAGCGCAAGGCGGCAGACCACGGACGGCTGAACGCGCTCTTGGGGCTCGCCGAGGCGCTGCGCTGCCGCCGGGTCGACCTGCTGGCCTATTTCGGCGAGAGCGCTGAGCCGTGCGGCAACTGCGATCTCTGCGACGCGCCGCCGGAGCTCTTCGACGGGACGGATGCGGTGCGCAAGGCGCTGTCGGCGATTTTGCGCACCGACGAGCGGTTTGGCGCAGGTCACCTGATCGACATCCTGACGGGCAACGCGACAGACAAGGTGACGGCGCGGCGGCACGACGGTCTCCCAACCTTCGGCGTCGGGCGCGAGCTCGACCGGCGGCAGTGGCAGGCGGTCTTCCGGCAGATGCAAGCGCGCGACCTGATCCGCCCCGACCCGGAGCGGCACGGCGCGTTCCGGATGACCGAGGCGGCGCGGCCGGTGCTGCGGGGCGAGGTGGCGGTTGAACTCCGGCGCGAGGCGGTGCGGCGCCGGCCGTCGCCGACCGTCCGCGCACTTGTGTCGGAGGACGACGCGCCGCTCCTCTCCGCGCTGAAGGCGAAGCGGCGGGCGCTGGCCCAGGCGCAGGGCGTGCCGGCCTACGTGATCTTTCCCGACCGGACGCTGATCGAGATCGCCGAGCGCCGGCCGCGGGACCTCGACGCGATGGCTGGGATCTCGGGCGTCGGCTCGGTCAAGCTCGAGCGCTACGGCGCAGCCTTCGTCGCCGTGGTGACGGGCGCCGAGCCGGAGGCGCAGCATCCGCAGCGCCGGCGGCTGGCGGGGCGCGAGGCGGGCACGATCTTCGATCGCCTGCAGTCGGCGCAACTGGACCTGGCGCGCGGCGCGGACGGTACCGCGCGTCCGCTGTCGTGCAGCACGTCAGTCCTGCGCCGCATCGCCGAGGCGCAGCCGGCGAACGAGGATGCGCTGGCGCGGGTGCCCGGCATGGACGCGCAGCGGCTGGACCGGTTCGGGTCGACGTTCCTGACGATCGTGAACGGCGACTGACCTCAGTCGCCGAGGATCCGGCTGACGCCGTTCTCCTCGGTTACCTCCAGGACCTGCGCGCGGTCGCCGAGCGGCTCGAAGAGCGTGCGCTCGGTGCCGGTCATCCAGACCTGCGCACCGAGCGCCATGATCTCGTCGTAGAGGGTGGCGCGGCGGTTGGCGTCGAGATGCGCCGCGACTTCGTCGAGGAGCAGGATCGGGGCGGCGCCGATCTCCTCGGCGAGGGCGCGGGCGTTGGCGAGGATGAGCGACACGAGCAGCGCCTTCTGCTCGCCCGTGGAGCAGTCCCGCGCCGGCACGTCGCGCGCGCCGTAGAATGCGGCGAGGTCGGCGCGGTGAGGACCGACTAGCGCGCGGCCCGCCGCCGCGTCGCGGGCGCGGCTGGCGGCCAGCGCCGCCGCCAGCGCCTCGGCCGTCTCCGGAGCGTCGTCGTCGAGCGCAAGCTCCGCCTTCGGGAACGCCGACCGCCCCTCGGCCTGTGCGGCGGCGAGGCGGGTGAGGGCAGTGCGGCGATTTGCCGACAGCGCCGCGCCGGCTTCGGCCATTCGCCGCTCGAGCGCGGCGCTCCAGCGGCCATCATCGGGTCCGTCGCGGAGAAGGCGGTTGCGCTCGCGCATCGCACGCTCATAGGCCAGCACCGCGTCGGCATGTTCGGGCAGGAAGCTCATCGTGGTGCGGTCCAGGAAGCGGCGCCGTCCCTCGGCCCCCTCGATCCAGAGCCGGTCCATGGAGGGCACGAGCCAGAGCACGCGGACAATGCGGCCGAGCGCGGATTGCGGCGCGGCCTTGCCGTCGATCCGCACCTGGCGGGAGGCGTCGCGCTCCGCCCACGTCTCGACTTCGTGCGTCTCGCCGGCGGCTTCGATGGCTGCCCCGATCTTCCAGCCCATCTCCTCGGGCCGCCGCGCGAAGGCGCCGATCGCCGCGCGCCTGAGGCCGCGGCCGGGAGACAGGAGCGAGATCGCCTCGAGCAGGTTCGTCTTGCCTGCTCCGTTCGGACCGATCAGCGCGGCCGGGCCGGCCGCAGGCGCCAGCCGCGCCCGGACGTAGGAGCGGAAGTGAGAGAGGGTGAGGGCGGTGAGGCGCTGGCCCGGCATCGGCTCGCGCGGCGTCGGTGGCCCCGCCCTCAGACGCGCATCGGCATGACGACGTAGACCGCCGAACCGTCGTTCCCCTCGCGCATCAGCGTCGGATCGCCGGCGGAGTTGAACAGGAAGACGGCGTTCTCGCGGTCGACTTGGCTCGCGATCTCGAGCAGGTACTTGGCGTTGAAGCCGATCTCGAGCCGCTCGTCGTGGTAGGCGACGCCCAGCTCCTCCTCGGCGTTGCCGCTGTCGGGGGCGTTGACGCTAAGCACGAGCCGGTCATCGTCGATTTGCATCTTAACGGCGCGCGAGCGCTCGGACGAGACGGTGGCGACCCGGTCGACCGCCTTTGCGAACTCCGACGCGTCGACCTCCATGCGCCGCGAGTTGCCGTTGGGGATGACGCGCGAATAGTCGGGGAAGGTGCCGTCGATGACCTTGGATGTCAGCGTGATCTCGGGTGTCGCGAAGCGCACCTTGGTCTCGCTCACGGAAACGGCTATCTGCGCCTCGTCGTCGTCAAGTAGCTTGCGCAGCTCGCCCACCGTCTTGCGCGGCACGATGACGCCGGGCATGTCGTCGGCGCCCTCGGGCAGGGGCGCGTCTATGCGGGCGAGGCGGTGGCCGTCGGTCGCGACGCAGCGCAGCACCCGACCGTCCTCTCCGTCGGCCACATGCATGTAGACGCCGTTGAGGTAGTAGCGCGTTTCCTCGGTCGAGATCGCGAAGCGGGACTTGTCGAAGAGGCGCCGCAGGACGGGCGCCGGTGCTGTGAAGTTCGAGGCGTACTCGGAGGACGCCATGACCGGGAAGTCCTCGCGCGGCAGGGTCGTCAGCTGAAATTGCGCCCGTCCTGCCTCGACCATGAGGCGGCCCGCGGCGCCATCGTCGCTCAGGTTGACCAGTGCGCCGTCGGGCAGCTTGCGGACGATTTCGTGCAGGGTGACGGCGCTGACGGTGGTCGACCCGGCGCGGTGTACCTGCGCGTTGACCCGGTCGACCACCTCGATGTCGAGGTCGGTGGCACGAAAGCTGACGCGATCACCCTCGGCCTCGATCAGGACGTTGGCGAGGATCGGGATCGTGTTGCGGCGCTCCACCACCGATTGCGCCTGGCCCACGGCTTTCAACAGCGTGCCGCGTTCGATGCTGATTTTCATGTCCTGCTCCGTCGTCCCCGGAGCGCCGAGCCTAGTTGACCGACCGGCCATTGCAAGGGCGCTTCGCGGTGCAGGTTCGTCAATGTGGAGCGGGAGTCCGGGCGCCGGCTCTGAGCCGGCGCCCGCCATTCGAGCGACGAAGCTTTGTCGTCAGTTGAACGCGTAGACGACCGACACCGTCAGCTTGTTGTCGGTCTCATCGAAGCCGTCGATCGGGTCGCTGTTCCAGTCGGTCCGATATGCAACGCGGGTCGAGAGCGTGTCGGTGAGGCGGAAGTTCACGCCCGCATCGTTGATGATCTGAGTGCCTACGTCCGAATGCAGGATATCGGTGTCGTTGGTGAAGAAGGCGGTCTCGCTGATCGAGTAGAACAGCCGCGAAGACGCGATCACCGCGAAATCGGTTTCGTCCTCTCCGTCCTGGTCCTTGGTATAACGGACGCCGGGACCGGCCTGGACGCGCCAGGCAAATTGCTCGGTGTTGTAGAGGCGCACACCGGGACCAACGCCGAGGAAAGCGTCGTGTTCGAACGGGCCGAACTCATCATACTCGTAGCGGCCGAGTGCGAAGAGGTAGAACTGCTCGGTGATCGAGCGATTGACGTCGGCGGTGACGAAGACGTTGTTCTCGCTGCGGTCGTGGTCCTCTTCACCATAAAAGGCTGCCACGCCGAGGCTGTAGTTCGTGAGCCCGGCGCCGTAGCGCAGGCGCCCGCCAATGGCGAAGTCGGCCGTGTCGGTGTTGCCGCTGGTGACGACGCCCGACCCCGACAGGCTGCCGGTCAGGCCTTGGTCGAAGCGGCCGAAGCCGAATCTTGCGTCGTCCTGCGCGTCCTCGAACTCCTCCTCGGTCTGCTCCTCGATATCCTCGATACGCTCGTCGAGATCCTCGACGCCGATCACGCGCGTTTGCGCGAACGCGGAAGTTGCGCCGAAGGCGACGGCGCCGAAGGCCGTCACGAGCTTGCATGCTGTATTCATGAGATCCCCTCTGAACTTTCTCGGGCGTCGGCTTCTGCCGTGCGCTCAACCGCGAAGTGGAGCGCTGGAGCTCCAACTCAATCCGAAAGGTCAGCGAAGTTTCCCGCAAGCCACATTTCGTTGCTTGCGGGCAACAGAAGGTGAAGTGAGCGGTTCTCCGCCGCGGCAGGCTCGCCGCAGCGTATGCCGGCTCAGGCTTCGAGCGACCGGCGCAGAAGCTCCAGATCCTCGGCGATCTGGCTGTCCTTCGACTTGAGATCCTCAATCCGCCGCACGCCGTGAATCACGGTGGTGTGATCGCGGCCCCCGAAGCGTCGGCCGATCTCGGGCAGTGAACGCGTGGTCAGCTGCTTGGCGAGATACATCGCGATCTGCCGCGGCCGGGCGTAGGTGCGCACCCGCTTCGGTCCGATCAGGTCGCTGAGGCGGATGTTGTAGTGATCGCTCACTTTCCGCTGAATTTCCTCGACGGTGATCTTGCGGTCGGTGTGGCGCAGGATGTCGGCAAGGCAATCCTGCGTCTGCTCCAGAGTGATCTCGCGCCCAACGAGGCTGCCGAAGGCAAAGAGCCGCATCAGCGCACCCTCGAGCACGCGGACGTTGGTCGAGATCCGGTGCGCCAGGAACTCCAGCACCCCATCGGCGAGCTCGATGTCGCGGAACTGGTCGCTGTACTGCTCGACCTTCTGCTGCAGGATGCCGAGGCGCAGCTCGTAGTTCGTGGGGTGCAGGTCGACGACGAGGCCCGACTGGAGGCGGCTGACAATGCGGTTCTCCAGCCCCTCGATCTCGACGGGGGCGCGGTCGGCCGAGAGGACGATCTGCTTGTTCTGGTCCACGAGGGCATTGAAGGTGTGGAAGAACTCTTCCTGCGTCGAATCCTTGCCGGCGATGAACTGCACGTCGTCGACCATCAGCACGTCGACCGAGCGGAAGAGCTGCTTGAAGTCCATCATCTGCTTGTCGCGCAGGGCCTGCACGAAGCGGTACATGAACTGCTCGGCCGAGAGGTAGACCACGCGCAGCTCCGGCTGCCGCGCCTGCAGCTCCCAGGCAATTGCGTGCATCAGGTGCGTCTTGCCGAGGCCGACGCCGCCGTAAAGGAAGAGCGGGTTGAAGGTGACCGTCTCGCCCTCGGCGACGCGGCGTGCGGCGGCGTGCGCGAGCTCGTTCGGCTTGCCCACCACAAAGGTGTCGAAGGTGTAGCGCTGGTCGAGCGATGCGCCCGCCAGCTCGGCCGCGGGTTGCGTCGGGGTCTGAGGGGCCGGGCTCCGCGCCGGCGCCCGCATGGGCGGACGCCCGTTCGCAGGTACGCTGAACGCGATGCGGGAGACCGGTTCGCCGGCGGAGTTCAGGTGGGCCAGGATGTGGTCGCCGAAGTTGCGCGACACCCAGTCACCCATGAAGACGGTCGGCACGTGAAAGGTCGCCACCCCGTCCTCGAGCCGCGCGAATTCCAGCGGCTCGATCCAGTTCACGTAGTTGTTGCGGCCCACCCGCTCGATGAGGTTCTCACGTATGCATCCCCAACTCTCGTTCGTCATGACTTCGCCCGCTCTTGTCATTGTACGGCGGGGCCATTCGCAGCCCCGCTCGGTCATCTGGCGATCTGGTTCGTCCCGGTGGCACGAGGCACAGGACGGGCGAGGACCGGAACCGTCCATTCCGACGGTCGGACCGCCCGCCTGCCACATCGCAGACGGTTGCATCGTTGCCTCGGGCCAGCCGACAAGCAGTCGCTGGACCCACGGCACGACGCCGCATCATTTTTGGACACTGCGACAGCGGCGGAACAGGCCCCCCGGCCTGCAGTCGGCGCTGTCGAACCGATGATCCCGAACAGGCCCCTCAACCATCCGGGCTCGGTCACCACGACTCGATGCTTTGGTACTCAGGCAGCCGCATGACGTTGTGCCGAAGGCAGTCGTCACGCGCCAAGCGTCAGGTCGCTGTCATGTCCCCCCAGGTCGGCGTGAATCGCACACTCAAGCTAGCGCTCCGATCGAGAGCCGCGCAACCGACCTTTGATGTTGACACGAGCCGCCGCGTGCGAATCTGCCGAGGCCTCGCAAGTCCTTTGCGGAACGCAAAAAGGGCGCGCCAAAGGCACGCCCTTCAAGGCAAATTGCGACGTGGAATGGGTCAGCCGATGGCCTTCACCCGGGCCGAGAGGCGCGACATCTTCCGCGACGCCGTGTTCTTGTGATAGACGCCCTTGGTCACGCCGCGCATCAGTTCCGGCTGCGCCTGGCGGAGCGCTTGGCTTGCCGCTTCGCCGTCACCCGAGGCGATCGCCTCCTCGACCTTGCGGATGAAGGTCCGGATGCGCGAGCGGCGGGACTTGTTGACGGCGGCGCGACGCTCGTTCTGGCGAGCGCGCTTCTTCGATTGGGGCGAATTGGCCATGCGTGTCGGTTCCCGTTCGGGTCGTTCCTGAAATCTGAAGTGGCGCTCTTACGGGCGACTCGCGTTCCTGTCAACCGGCCTGAGCATCGAAAGATCGACGTCTGCCTGCAGCCCTTAGGGGCCCGCGTGTCTTGACGCTCGCGCGCGAGCGCGGAGGCTCGTGTCAGTCGCGGAAAAGGGGGCGTGGAATGCATCTGGACGGCTCATGCCACTGCGGCGCGGTGCGATTCTCGGTGGAGTCGCGGCATCCCTACCCATTCGCGCTCTGCTACTGTTCGATCTGTCGCAAGACGGCGGGCGGCGGCGGGTTCGCGATCAACCTCGGCGCATCGACCGACACGCTGCGCATCGAGGGTGAGGCGCATGTCCGGACCTACCGCGCGCGGATGCACGACGACGCGACGGGCGAGGAGACGCAGAGCGAGGGTGAGCGCAAGTTCTGCGGCCTCTGCGGCTCGGCGCTCTGGCTGTGGGATCCGCGCTGGCCGGAGCTGGTCCACCCCCACGCCTCGGCCATCGACACCGACCTGCCGGTGCCACCGGAGCGGACGCACCTGATGCTGGGCAGCAAGGCCACGTGGGTCGAGCCCTGCGTAATGCCGCAGGACCAGCCGTTCGAGGAGTACCCGGAGGAGAGCCTCGAGGCTTGGCACAAGCGCCTCGGCCTCGAGCGCTGAGGCGTCAGAAGTAGGAGCGGACCAGCGCGCCGGAGATCAGCGTCCAGCCGTCCGCCACGACGAAGAAAGCGAGCTTGAATGGCAGCGAGACGATCGCCGGCGGCACCATCATCATGCCCATCGACATCAGGATCGCCGCCACGACGAGGTCGATGATGAGGAACGGCAGGAAGATCAGGAAGCCGATCTGGAACGCCCGCTCGATCTCGGAGAGCAGGAAAGATGGCACCAGCACCGACAGCGGCGCCGTCTCGTCGAGCGTGGCGGCCTCGGGGCGCAGCGAGGCAAGCGAGTCGAAGGTTTCGGCCTCCACCCGGTTCAGCATGAAGCCGCGGAACGGGTCGATGGCGAGGTTGAAGGCCTCGCGCGGCTCGATGAGGCCCTGCACCAGCGGGTCGATGCCGGTTTCCCACGCCTCGGTGAAGACCGGCTCCATCACGAAGTAGGTCAGGAAGAGCGCGAGGCTGACGATCAGCATGTTGGGCGGCGACTGCTGGAGGCCGATGCCCTGGCGCAGGATCGACAGCACCGTCACGATGAACGGAAAGCAGGTCACCATGACCGCGAGGCCGGGCACGAGGCTCAGCACCGTGATCAGCAGGATGAGCTGGATCGACCGCGCGGCGAGCGAGCCCTCGTCGCCGAGCGAAAGCGTCAGCTCCTGCGCCGCGGCCGGACCGGCGAGGCACATGGCGACGAGCGCGACGAGCGCGGCGGCGGACGGACGGAGCCAGCTCGTGAGGATCACCTTGCGCAGGCTGAGCGTCAGGGTGACGGGGGTGGCGAGGCGACGCCGGCGCGCATTCGACGCTCCGGCTGGCAGCTCGGCTCGGTGCGCCGCGCTTCGCACGGCGGCGGGGACAGCGTTCTGCATGTCCGTGAACCTTCTTTCAGAGACCGTTCTTGAGGTCGGCGACCTCGGTCAGCCGGACTGCCAGCTGGCCGGCATTGTCGCCCTCCATCTCCTGCAGTTCGCCGCGGGCGATGAGGCGGTCGCCAACGTAGAGCTCGACCGGGTCCTCGACCCGCTTGTCGAGCGGGAGCACCGCGTCCGGCTTGAGCCGGAGGAGGTCGCGCACCAGCGGGCGCGCCTTGCCGACGGAGATGGTGATCTCGATCGGTACGCGGTTGAACGGGTTCTGCCCGCCGCGTTCCATCGTCATGTCGTCAGCCATTCGCGAGTGTCCTTTCGTTGAGCTCGGTGACGGCCGAGAGGGCCGTCGAGATGCGTTGCAGCACCGCCGCCACGTCGATCTGGCGCTCGGTTCCGGCCAGGCGCAGGTGCGCCTGGCCGGCAGTGAGCGAGGCGTCCTCGACGATGGCGAGGGGCAGGGGGCTGTTCTCGCCCAGCACGTGGCGCAGGCAGTTCGCGTCTGCCTTCGAGACCAGCACCCGAACGGGGATGTCCGCGGCCTGCTCGGCCAGCGGTAGCAGTTCCTCGAGGATCGCGTGCCCGACCGTCTCGGCCAGCATCGCGGGGAGGACCTGTTCGACCAACGCGCGCAGAACCGGCGCGACCCCGCCCATCACGTGGGCGACGGCTTCCTGATAGGTGAAGCCGAGGCTCTGGACCGCCGCGGCGATGTCGGCGCGCAACCGGGTCTCGTCCGCCTCAACCGAAGCCAGAGCGTCGGCGGCGCCGTCGCGGAAGCCGTTCTCGTAGGCGGCGTGGCGGATGGCGTCGAGTTCGGCCTCCGAAAGCGCAGGCTCGGGGGCGGGCGCTTTCTCGGACGGCGCGACGCTGAAATCTTCGAGCGTGAAGAGCTGTCCCATCAGGCGCGTCCTCCGCTGTCTTCCATCCAGCTCCGCAGCACGCCCACCGTCTCTTCCTGACGCTCCTCGATGAGCTTGCGCAGGCGGGTCACGGCCTCGGACTTGCCCGAGGCGGACGCGCCGCTGCCATCAAGGTCGAAGTCGGTCATCAAGTTCATCGCCGGGGGGAAGAAGTCGCCGTCGACCTCGCCGTCCAGCGCGGGGAGCTCGGGCAGGCCGTCATCGCCGGCCCCGGCTGGAGCGGGCAGCGCCCCCTTGCTCGGCGTCGCGGCGGAGCGGTTGGCGAGGATCGGGCGGACCACGAAGAGGCCGAGCGCCAGCGCCACCAGCGCGAGCACCGCCATCTGGATCAGGCTCATCGTGTCGAGCGCGAGCCGCTCGTAGAGCGAGTTCGACGCGGCGGTGCCCAGCTCCGCCGGCGGCAGGAACTCCATCGACTTCAGCGTCAGCGTGTCGCCGCGCGCCTCGTCGAAGCCGACGGCGGACGCGACGAGCTCGCGCAGCGCCTCCATCTCCTCGGCCGGACGCGCTTCCCAAACGCTCTCGCCGTTCGCGTCCACAGTGCGGATGCCGTCGATCAAAACCGCGACGCTGATCTTCTTCACGGCCCCCGGCGTGCGCAGCACCTCGCGCATGGTCTCGCTGACCTCGAAGTTCGTGCGCTCGCGCGTCTCGCTGTTGGAGGAGGAGGAGCGGCCGTCGCCCGCAGCCGCGTCGCCGTCCGGCAGGTTGCTGGCCACCGTTACCTCGCCGCCGCGCGAGTCCGAGCTGGAATTGGTCCGCTCCTCGGTCTCCTGGCTGATCGCGACGCGGCCCTCCGGATCGAAGCGGCGCTCGGTGATCTGCTCGCGGTCGGTGACGGTCTCGACGCTGACCTCGACGATGGCATTGCCGTAGCCGACGCGCGCCTCGAGCATGCGCTCGACGTTGCGCTTCAGCTCGGCGGCGCGGTCGTCGGCGCCGCTGGCGCTGTCGCTCTCGTCGCCGCCGATGACGGTGCCGCTGCGCGAGTCGATGACCGACACGCCCTCGGGATCCATTCCGGAGATCGCGGACGCCACCAGGTATCGAAGCGCCTTGGCATGCGCCACCGAGAGCGAGCCATCCGCTGGGGTGACCGTCACGGAGGCCGTGGGTGCGACCTGGCGGCGGAACGCGCCGGTGCCTGCGGTGGCGATGTGGACGCGCGCCGACTTGATCTGCGGACTGGAGACGATGGTGCGGGCGAGTTCGCCTTCCTTCGCGCGCCAGTAGGCGGCGTCGAACATCTGGCTCGTGGTGCCAAAGCCCGAGAGCGTGTCGAGAAGCTCGTAGCCCTGACCGCCATTCGATGGCAGACCCTCGCCCGCCAGTGTCATGCGGAGCTGGTCGCGCTGGCCTGCGTCGACGAAGATCGAGCTGCCGCGGATCTCGTAGCTCACGCCGCGCTGGTCGAGCGCCGCAACGACCTCGCCCGCCGCCGAGCTCTCGAGACCGGAATAGAGCAGGTCCATCGTCGGCCGCGATGCCATCCGCGAGAGGCCGATGACGGCTGCGAACATGGCGAGCGTTGCGCCGATGATGATGACGCGGCGGCGCGTATCGAGCCCGTTCCAGACTGAAAGGATTTGCTGCAAGACGATCTCCAACGGATATTCCTGGAGCGGGCTTCTGCCCCCGCGCTGCAGCGGTGGATCGCAGGTCGCGCTTAACAACCCGTTAGCCAAGTACGGTCTATCAGCGCCTTCGTAACGAAGGACGAGGGTGAGATGGCCGCCACCGAAATGGATGCTGCGGAAGCGCCGCCGAAGGGCTCGAAGAAGCCGCTGATGCTGGGCGCCGTGCTGGCGCTGGCCTTGGGCGGCGGCGGATTCTACGCCGTGCAGTCGGGCATGATTCTCGGTCACGCCGAGGCAGAGGCCGAGGCGAAGCCAGCGGTCTCTGCGCTGCCGGACGTGACCTTCGTGCCGCTCGACCCGCTCGTGATTTCGCTCGGCCGCGGCGCGAACAACAGGCACCTGCGCTTCCAGGCGCAGCTCGAGGTCGAGAGCGGGCACCAGGAAGAGGTGGCGAAGATGCTGCCGCGCGTGACGGACGTGCTGAACGGCTACCTCCGCGCGGTTTCGGTGGATGAGTTGGAGGATCCGGCGTCCCTCGTGCGCCTCCGGGCGCAGATGCTGCGCCGGATCCAGATCGTCACCGGTGAGGGGCGCGCGCGCGACCTGCTCATCATGGAATTCGTGCTGAACTAGGGGACGGGCATGACGCTGATCGCCGACATCCTGATGATCGCAGGCGCGCTGGGCGCGGCCTTCTACTGCTTGGTCCTGTCGCGGCGACTCAGGCGCTTCTCGGACCTTGAAAAAGGCGTGGGAGGGGCGGTGGCGGTGCTGTCGATGCAGGTCGACGACATGACGAAGACCCTGCAGAAAGCGCAGGCCAGCGCCTCGCAGTCCGCCCAGCGGCTGACCGAGCTGACCGAGCGTGCCGAGGATGCGGCCCGGCGGCTGGAGCTCATGCTCGCCTCGCTCCACGACCTGCCGGAGGCGCCCACCGCCCGCGCGGAGCCCATGGCAGACGCCGAGCCTAAGCCGGAGCCCGTCCGGGAAGAGCCCGCGCCGAGCATCTTCAGCACCCGCCGCATCCGGGAGACCGCCGCATGAGCCGGCTCGCGAAGACGAGAAAGAGCGCCCGGCCTCGCGCCAACCGCGGTGCGCTGACGCTCATCGCGCTGCTCCTCGCCGGGTCTGGCGTCGTACGGCTCGGCACCGGCTCGGGAGAGGCGATCGCACGCGAGTTTTCCGCGATCGGCGCCGCGGAAGCCGCCGTTCCGGAAGGCGCCATCTGCAAGACAGACGAGGACGTGAAGCTCGTGCTTGAGGCGCTCGGCGAGCGCGAGGCGCGGATTGCCGAGGACGATGCGCGGGTCGAGGCCCGGCTGGCCGAACTGGCCGAGGCTGAGGCCGAGATGGAGGCGACGCTCGCAGAACTCGTCGAGGCGGAGGAACAGCTGAGCGCGACTCTGGCGCAGGCGCAGACCGCGGCCGAGGATGACCTGGCGCGCCTGACGACGGTCTACGAGACGATGAAGCCCAAGGATGCCGCCGCGCTCTTCGAGCGGATGGCGCCGGAATTTGCCGCAGGCTTCCTCGGCCGGATGAACCCCGCCGCCGCCGCAGAGGTGATGACGGGACTCATGCCGGAGACCGCCTACACGATCAGCGTCGTGATGGCCGGTCGCAACGCCAACGCCCCGAAACAGTGACTTCCACAATTGCGTAGCCGGACCGCGCAGCGGCGCGCCGGCAGGTCGGAGACGGATCAATGATCGGCATCATCGGCATCGTCATCATCTTCGCGATGGTGTTCGGCGGCTACATCCTGGCCGGCGGCAAGATGGGCATCATCATGAAGTCGCTTCCCTTCGAGATGATGATGATCGGCGGCGCCGCCGTGGGCGCCTTCGTTCTGTCGAACGACATGTCGACGATCAAGCACACCGGCAAGGACATCGCCAAGGTCTTCAAGGGCCCGAAATGGAAGCCCGAAGACTATCGCGACCTGCTCTGCCTCCTCTTCGAGCTGATCCGGCTGGCACGGCAGAACCCGGTGGGGCTCGAGGAGCACATCGAGGCGCCCGAGACCTCGGCCATCTTCGAGCGCTATCCGAAGATCGTCAAGGACCGCGAAGCGGTCGAGATGATCTGCGACACGATGCGCTCGGCCTCGATGAACTACGACGATCCGCATCAGGTAGAGGAGGTGCTTGAGAAGCGGATGGAGGCGAACCTGCACCACGCGCTGCATTCGGCCCATGCGCTGCAGAGCATGGCCGACGGCCTGCCGGCGCTCGGGATCGTCGCGGCGGTGCTCGGCGTCATCAAGACGATGGCCTCGATCGACCAGCCGCCCGAGATCCTGGGCAAGATGATCGGTGGCGCGCTGGTGGGCACGTTCCTCGGCGTGTTCCTCGCCTACGGCTTCGTCGGCCCTTTCGCCGCAAAGGTGAAGGCGGTCGTCGAGGAGGACGCGCATTTCTACCAGCTGATCCGCGAGGTGCTGGTCGCCAATCTCTATGAGCACGCGACCCAGATCTGCATCGAGGTCGGACGCCAGAACACGCCGGGCCACGTGCGTCCGAGTTATGGCGACCTTGAGGAAGCGCTGAAAACCGTCAAGAGTGAGGCCGCCTGATGCGTCGTGCCGTCCTTCTGTCCCTCGCGCTCGTCGTCGCCGGCGGCGCGGCCGCGGCCCAGACCGTCAGGATCAAGTCGGGCGAGCACGAGGACTTTTCGCGGCTCGTGCTCTACCTTCCCGAGGCGGTCGAGCCGGAGGTCGTCGAGGGCGAGGGGTCGCTCGAGATCGGCTTCGGCACGGAGTGGGGTTTCGAGGCGCCCGAGGTCTTCTACTACATCCCTCGCGACCGCATCGCCGACATCGATACCTCGGAGCCGGGCCGGCTGCGGCTGGACCTTGCCTGCGATTGCGGCGTGACGGTGGAGTCGCTGAATGCCCGCACGCTCGTCGTCGACGTCGCGGACGCCGAATCCAACTCGCTCGTGAAGGGCGCAGCTGAGCCTCTCGATGTGGGGTCGGACGCAATCCCGGCCCTCCTGCCGGCCATCATGCCCGAATCAACCACCGACCTGCTGCCGACGGCCGAGCTGATGTTCGCGCCGCGCGGGGCGGCCCCGGCAATGCCCGAGCCCGCTTCGGAACTGGCGCACGAGACGGCACAGGCGCTGATCGGGCAGATCGCGCGCGCGGCGGCGCAAGGCCTCGTCGAGGCCGACGTCGAGGCGCTGGAGCGGCTCGAACGACCCGAGCCGGAGAACGAGCCCGAACCCGCGCCCGCGAAA
The DNA here is from genome assembly GCF_016918935.1 of Roseitranquillus sediminis. Taxonomy (GTDB): domain Bacteria; phylum Pseudomonadota; class Alphaproteobacteria; order Rhodobacterales; family Rhodobacteraceae; genus Roseitranquillus; species Roseitranquillus sediminis. The sequence continues at coordinate 136,371 of NZ_JAFFOB010000025.1, read as the reverse complement.
CCGGAGCCCGTTGCGGACCTCGAGTTGCCGAAGTCGGATGGTCACATGACGATCACGACCAGCATCGACCGCGACCTGGGGCTGGTCGGCGCCAAGCTCGGCACCCGCAAGCCGGATGCCTGCCTCGCCGCCGATCTCTTCGACGTGTCGGACTGGACGCCTGATCCCGAGGCGGGCGGCATCGCCGCACTCCGCTCGCGCGTCGTCGGCGAGTTCGATGCACCCGACGCGGAGGCCGTGACAGCGCTCGCGCGCGGCTACATCGCGATGACGTTCGGCGCAGAGGCCAATGGCGTCATCAGCGGCTTCGGGGGCGCGCCGGATGCAGACATCCTGCACGCGATGGCCGACATCGTCGACAACGGCCACACGCGCCGTCCGGGCCGCCTGGTCGAGCAGGCCAGCTGCTCGACGCCAGCCGCGCTCTGGGCGGCGCTCGCCGCACCGAAATTGTCCGAGGACGTGGACGCCGAGGCGGTCAGCCTCGCCTTCTCGGCCCTGCCGCCCACGCTTCGGGAGCACCTCGGCCCCACCCTTGCCGAGCGCTTCCTTGAAGGCGGCGACGTCGACACGGCTCACGCGATTCGCAACGCGATCGCGCGCGTGGCCGAGGAGTCGCGGCCTGAGACGCGGCTGCTCGAAGCCAGGCTCGATCTCGAGGCGGGTCTCGAAGAGCGCGCCGATCGCGAGCTGGCGGAGATTGTCGAGGAGACGGCCGGCCTCAGCCCCGAGGCGGTGGCGCTGCTGGTCGAGCGCCGGCTGGAGAACGGTGGCGAGGTGGAGGACGCGCTGATGGAGACGATGGACTCGCTGCTCTACGAGCATCGCGGCGGCGAGGCCGCGACCCTGATCGCGCCGATCGAGATCCGGGCGCGCCTCGCTCGCGGCGAGATCGACGCGGCGCTGGAGAGCATCGACGCGGCGCTCGCGTCCGGCGCCATCCTCGGGACGAGGGCGGAGCGGCTGCGGGCCGAGACGTACGAGGTGGCGGCCAAGACGCTCGACGACACGGCCTTCCTGATGCTCGCGATGCGGGCGGGCGAGCGGCTGGCCGAGACGCCGGACGCGCTCACCGCCCGCGCGGCCGTGGCGGACCGCCTCCGCAGTCTGGGCCTGCACGAGCAGGCGGACCGGCTGGCCGAGGCGAAACCTGCGCCGGCGCCCGCCGAGCCGACGCCAGTTGCGACCTTGACCGACGCGCCCGTGTCGAAGGCGGAGATGCCGACGACGGACGCGCTTCTAGCCCGCAGCGCCAGCCTCCTGGAGCGCAGCGCGGCACTGCGCGAGCGACTCCTCGGGGCGCCCGAGGACGGCGAGGCGACCGAGACGCGCTAACCGGTCGTAAAGACATGGCGCGCTAGACCGAGCGCGAGATCGATCAGCAAGAATTGCGACGATTATGAAGTATCGAGCGTCCGCCCGTTGGCTGCGCACACTCCTTCGGCTTGCCGACGGCGCGGCAGCGATCCTCCTCATGGCTGTCGTGGCTCCAACAGCCTCGGCGGCACCCGTCGCACCGGATGCCGTCTGTCGAGACGCAGCGACGCAGGCTTCGGCCGAGAGCGGGGTGCCGCTCGACGTCCTGCTTGCGATCTCGCTGACCGAGACTGGCCGTGCTTCGGATGGCGCGACGCGCACCTGGCCGTGGACCGTCAATTCCGAAGGCAAGGGCTTCTGGTTCGACACGCACGCTGAGGCGCTTGCGTTCGCCGAGGGCGAGGCGGCGGGCGGCACGACGAGCTTCGACGTCGGCTGCTTTCAGATCAACTACCGCTGGCACGGCGAAAACTTCGCTTCCATCGCCGAGATGTTCGAGCCGGTCGCGAACGCCCGCTATGCCGCGCGCTTTCTCACCGACCTTTACCAGGAACTCGGCGACTGGAGCCTTGCCGCTGGCGCCTATCACTCGCGCACCCCGCAATACGCCTCGCGCTATCGCGAACGCTTCGACTCGTTCCGCTCGCGCCTCGCAAACGGCGACATCGCGCCGCCCGCTATGGGCGAACGCTACGCCTCGGCCGAGCCGCTGGTGCGGGAGAACAACTTCCCGCTGCTGATGTCCTCGTCCGGCACCCGGTCGATGAACTCGCTGGTGCCGCTCGGCTCGGCCGGGGCGCGGCAGCCGTTCCTCTCGAGCACCGGCGTGGGCGCGCTCAGATGAGCGCAACTCTGGAGACGGCCCGATGAAGCTCGACGCCTCGCTCATCTTCCGTCCGACCATCCTGCTGGCGCTGGCTCTGATGACGGTCATCGTGATGATGATCCTGCCGGTGCCAGCATTCCTGCTGGACGTCGGCCTCGCCGCCTCGTTCGCGCTGGCGATCCTGATCTTCACGGTGACGCTCTTCATCGAGCGGCCGCTCGACTTCTCGGCATTCCCGACGATCCTGCTGGCGTCGCTGATGCTGCGGCTGAGCCTCAACGTCTCGTCGACCAAGCTGATCATCGGCAACGGGCACACCGGCACCGACGCGGCGGGCGACGTGATCCAGGGCTTCGCCATGTTCGTGATGGGCGGCAGTGTGCTGATCGGCCTCGTGGTGTTCGGCGTGCTGCTGATCGTCAACTTCATGGTCATCACCAAGGGCGCCGCGCGGATGGCCGAGGTCGGTGCGCGCTTCGCCCTCGACGCGATGCCGGGCAAGCAGCTCGCCATCGACGCCGACATGTCGGCGGGCGCGATCGACCACCAGGAGGCAAAGGCGCGGCGCGAGAAGGAGCAGGCGGAAACCACCTTCTTCGGCTCGCTCGACGGCGCATCCAAGTTCGTCAAGGGCGACGCGGTGGCGGGGCTGCTCATCACGCTGCTGAACCTCGTGGTCGGGCTGATGGTCGGGCTGGTGCTCCACGACATGCCGATCGGACGCGCGTTCGAGACCTACGCGATCCTGACGGTCGGCGACGGTCTCGTGGGGCAGATCCCGGCCGTCATCATCTCGGTCGCCTCCGCGCTGCTGCTGGCGCGCGGCGGAGCCACGGGCTCGACCGACCTCGCCATCTTCTCGCAGCTCGGGCGGCATTCGTCGGCGCTGGGCACGGTCGCGGCGCTGATGGCGCTCTTCGCGCTGGTCCCCGGCCTGCCCTTCGTCCCCTTCATGGCCGGGGCGATCGCCTTGGGCGCGGCGGCGTTCTTCGTGCACCGCGACAACCTGCGGAAGGCCGAGCGCGAGGCGCAGGCGCCCGCCGCCGGCGACGCCGCGCCGCGCCAGCCGTCGATGGGCGACCTCCTCGACCTCGACGACATCCACGTCCAGTTCGCGCCAGACCTCGTGCAGATGGTCCTCGATCCCGCCACCGGCCTCGACGCGCGCATCAACAACATGCGCAGCCATGTCGCGACCGCTTTCGGCCTGATCCTGCCGGAGATCCGCCTGACCGACGACGCCTCGCTGCCGCCCGGCACCTATGTCGTGCGGATTCAGGGCGTCGAGCAGGCGCGCGACCGGCTGAGGGGCGACAAGGTGCTGGCGCTGGCGGGCGGGGCGGACAATCTGCTGCCTGCCGGGGAGGATGTGCGCGAGCCGGTATACGGCGCGCCCGCACGTTGGGTCGATGTCGAGATGCAGGACGACGCGGCGACCTCCGGCGTGACGGTGGTCACGCCGACGGAGGTGCTGGCGACCCACCTGCTCGAGGTGCTCAAACGCAACTTCCCGCGGCTCCTGACGCTCAAGGCGCTGCGTCGCCTGCTCGACGAGCTCGTCAACCTCTCCGACAGTGACCGCTCGGCGGCCAACCGGCGGATGGTCGACGAGCTGGTGCCGGAGAAGGTGCCGGTCGATCTGCTGCTCGCCGTGCTGCGCCTGCTGCTCGAGGAGCGGGTCTCTATCCGCAACCTGCCGCTCATCATCGAAGCCATTGCCGAGGCCCGCCCCGGCGCCGCCTCGGCCGAGGGCATCGTGGAGCATGTCCGGCAGCGGCTCGGCTTTCAGATCGTGGCGGAGCTCAGGCGGCCGGACGGGACCGTGCCGCTGGTGCAGCTCGCGCCCGAGTGGGAGGAGACGTTCCAGACCTACCAGCTCGACGGGCCGGGCCGCGACGTGGCGCTGCCGCCCGAGCAGTTCAACCGGCTCGCGGGCAACGTCTCCGACCGTCTCTCGCGCGCGGGAGAGGCGGGCATCTATCCGGCGGTGGTGACCTCCGTCCACCGGCGCCGGTTCGTCCGTACGGTGCTGTCAGCCAAGGGGATCGGCAACCCGGTCCTGTCGTTCGAGGAGCTGGGGACCGACGCGCGTCCCTCGCTGGTGGGCCTCGTCGCCGCGTGACCGAGCTCATGGCCGAGCTGATGGCGACGGGCCAGGAGACCCTGTGGGTGGCGGGCATCGTCTTCCTCCGCGTCGGCGCGGCGATGTTTCTCTTGCCGGCGTTCGGCGAGCGGCTGGTGCCGGCGCGCATCCGCCTCGTCCTCGCGCTCGCCTTCACCGCCATCGTCGCGCCCGCCGTGGGACCGATGGTGGCGCCGCTCGCCACCGGAGAGGCAGGCATGGTCCGGCTGATCGCGACCGAGGCGATCGCCGGCCTTACCATCGGCCTGATGCTGCGGCTCTTCGTGATGGCGTTGCAGATCGCGGGCACAATCGCGGCGCAGGCGACCTCGCTGTCGCAGATCCTGGGCGACGCCGGAATCGATCCGCAGCCGGCGATCGGTCAGCTGCTTACCATCGGCGGGCTGACGCTGGCGGTGCTGGCGGACCTGCACGTTCGGCTCGCCGAGTTCATCATCCACAGCTACGACATCCTGCCCGCCGGCATCTTTCCCGGCGCCGCGCTGATCGGCGAGTGGGGTATCGAGCGGATCGCGGCGGCCTTCGCGATGGCGTTCTCGTTGGCCGCGCCGTTCACCATCGCGTCCTTTGTCTATAATCTTGCGCTCGGCGTCATCAACCGGGCGATGCCGCAGCTCATGGTCTCGTTCGTCGGCGCCCCCGCCATCACGCTCGGAGGCCTCGCCCTCCTCCTGCTGGCGGCGCCGCTGATGCTGGGCCTCTGGCAGCAGAGCTTCCTCGACTTCATCGCCGACCCGGCCGGGGGTCGCTGATGGCCGAGGAGGAAGACGAAGACAAGCAGTACGAGCCGTCCCAGAAGAAGCTCGACGACGCGCGCAAGAAGGGCGAGGTCCCGCGGTCGGCGGACCTGACCACCGCCGCCTCCTACGCCGGGATGCTGATCGCGTCGGCGGGGTTGGGTGGCGGGGCGCTGATCGCGGCGGGTGAAGCGCTGGCGACACTGATCGACCGGCCCGACATGATCGCCGCCGACATCTTCGCGGGCGGCGGTGGCGGCCCGTTCGTCGGCGGCCTCATGGGCGCGGTCGTCATGCCGCTGGTCCCGTTCTTCCTGGTGCCGGCGGCACTCGCCGTGGTGGCCATCGTCGCCACGCGCAGCTTCACGGTCACGCCGGACAAGCTGCAGCCAAAGCTCAACCGGATCTCGCCGCTCGCCCAGGCGAAGAACAAGTTCGGCCGCTCCGGCCTCTTCGAATTCGCCAAGAGCTTCGTGAAGCTGATGATCTTCGGCGTCGTGCTCGGCTTCTATCTGGCGGCGCGGCTGCCCGAGATCATGGCGTCGATGGCGCTAAGCCCGGCGATGGCCACCGCCGACCTGCTGCGCATGTCAATCGGCTTCCTCTTCATCGTCCTCGCGGTATCTCTGGCCATCGGCGCCATCGACTTCCTGTGGCAGCGGGCCGAGCACCTGCGCAAGAACCGCATGTCGCGCAAGGAGATGACGGACGAGCACAAGGAGTCCGAGGGCGACCCGCACATGAAGCAGCAGCGGCGCCAGCGCGGCTACGAGATCGCGATGAACCAGATGCTGGCCGACGTGCCGCAGGCGGATGTGGTGATCGTCAACCCGACACACTACGCCGTGGCGCTGAAGTGGAGCCGCGCCAAGGGAACCGCCCCCACCTGCGTCGCCAAGGGCGTGGACGAGATCGCCCGTCGCATTCGCGAGGTCGCGGCCGAGCATGCAATCGCCATCCACAGCGATCCGCCCACGGCGCGGGCGCTGCACGCGACGGTGGAGATCGGCGAGGAGATCCGGCCGGAGCACTACCGCGCCGTCGCCGCCGCGATCCGCTTCGCCGAGGCGATGCGCAAGAAGGCGCGGCGGCGGTGAAGCGGCAGGACCTCGCGCGGCTAAGGGCGGTGGCCGAGACGCTCTACGAGGCGGAGCTGGCCAAGCTGCGCGGCAATGCGGCGGCCGCGACCGCCGTGCAGCAGCAGGTGGACAGGCTCCGCGGGGAGCGCGTGATGCGCGCCGACGAGATGCGGGGGCTGACCGCACCCGATCCGGCGCAGCTCGGTTCGGCCGACCTGCACTGGGACCGCTGGACCGGCGAGCATCTGCGCCGGCTCCAGGCCGAGCGCGCACGGCTCGAGGCGGAGGCGGAGGCGCTGAGGGACGGCGCGCGGCTGGCCTTTGGCCGGGGGCAGGCGCTTGATGCAGTGGCGGAGAAGCTGAAGGCGGAGGCGCTGAAGCGCGCGCGGCGGCGGGCCGAGACGTAGGTCGCGCCCCTCTGGGTTCGGCGAGGGCAGCGAGCTGCCTTCAGGCGGGTGCAGGTGGGACGTCGTGATCGAGCGAAAGACGCGGAAGCACGACGCGCGGACCGAGCCTTGGCCCGTGCGGCTCAGACGTCCTGGCGCACGATGTTCGTGATGAGCACGTCGTGGATGATATCGCCCAGCACCTTGTGGCCGCTCTCGTTCAGCGCGTTGCGCAGGATTGTCATCGCGCCGCTCGAGGTAAAGGCGCCGTCGAAGCCGCCGGCGTTCGCGTGATCGAAGAGCACGGTCAGGAACGAATCCCGCAGCTTGGGTTCGTAGCGGTAGACGGTTTCGCTCTGCCCGCTCTCGACCTCGAGATCGATGGACAGGACGACGAGCGACGTGACGCGGGTGTCGCGCAGGATCGGCACGACGAACTGGTTGTTGAGCTTTACGTAGTCATAGGGCGAAGCCGCATGCGCCTCGCCGCCCGTGCTGTGTGCGTCCACGGCTGGCGCGTGCTCCCTTGCCGCGCCGACCTCTTGAGCGCCATGCTCCTCGCCGTCGACGGCATCCCCGTGCACCGGGGCTGCCGCCTCGGCCTCGGGCCGCATGACAAATCCGCCGCCGACGCCGGCCGAGAGGCCGACGAGGGCGAGGATGACGGGGAGGAGCTTCTTCACGTCAGGTTCCTCAGAACGGCAGGACCTTGTCCACGATCTGCTGACCGTAGCGCGGCTGCTGCATGTCGGTGATCTGGCCGCGCCCGCCGTAGCTGATTCGGGCCGAGGCGATCTTGTCGTAGGTGATCTCGTTCTGCCGGGTGATGTCGGCGGGCCGAACGTAGCCGGTCACGAGCAGCTCGCGGATCTCGAAGTTGACTCGCACCTCCTGGCTGCCCTGGATCTTGAGCACCCCGTTGTTCAGCACGTCGACCACCGTGGCGGCGACGCGCAGCTCGAGCTTCTCGTTGCGTCGGACCGAGCCCGTACCCTCTGACTCGGAGCTTGAGTCGAAGCCGACGCCGGGGTCGAGCTCGACACCCGCGGGAAGCTGGCCGGGCAGGCCGAAGAGCGAGTTGATCCCCATGTTCTCTGAGCCCGAGCGCGAGCGGGCGGAAGTGTTGCGCATCTCGGCCTTCTCGTCGATCTCGATGACGACAGTCAGGATGTCGCCGCGCTGGCCGGCGCGCCGGTCGCCGAGGAGCGAGCTGCGGCCGCCCGACCAGAGCGAGGCTTCGGTCGTGCCGCCGCGCGGCGCCAGGTCCTCGGGGAACGTCGGCGTGGCCATCGCCCGATGCTCGAGCGTGTCGTCGACTGGCGTGAAGGCCGGAGCGCGACCTACGGGGGTCGTGCTGCAGGCCGACAGGGCGAGGGTCGCCGCGAGGGCGAAAGCTGCGTAGCGCATCTGGAAGTCCTTATCGGCTTGCAAGGTCGAGGGGGCCGTTCGTCACGCGGACGGTGCCGTCGGAGGCGATCGTCCCGTTGACGGTCGCGCGGGAGGAGAGGTTCATGACGCGGATCCGGTCGCCGACGCCGCCGCGTCCAAGCGAGCGGCCCTCGGTCGCTATGCTGAGGCCGCCCTGGTCGTAGACCAGCGTCACGATCTGGTTGCGGTCGACGATGGCCGCCGGCCCGATGTCGCCGTAGCGGATCGGCCGGCCGGCATAGAGGTTCACGCGGGCCTCCATACCGACGGCGTCGTCCACGTGCGTTAGTGCGCCGGGCGTGTCGTCGGGGATGGTGGTGACGTCCTGCGCCGTCAGGATCGACTGGCTGCGGATCGTGTGCGCCGCCACGACGGTCTCGGCGTGTGCCGGCGCCGGCAGGGCGAGCGCAAATGCGAGAGCCAAATGTTTCATCAGCGCACCTGCGTCGTCGCGCCGAGCATCTGGTCGGCGGCGGAGATGACCTTGGAGTTCAGCTCGTAGCCCCGCTGCGCCTCGATCAGCTCGGTGACCTCGCGCACGGCGTCGACGGAGCTGTCCTCGAGGTAGCCCTGCCTCAGCGTGCCGAGACCGTCCTCGCCCGGGACGCCGACGAGCGGCGGGCCGGAGCCCTCGGACTCGACGAACATGTTCGAGCCGATCGCCTCGAGCCCCTGTTCGTTGACGAAGCGGGCGAGCGTGATCTGGCCCATGAGTTCGGGCTCGGGCACACCGAGGAAATAGGCGTAGACCTCGCCCTGCGCGTTGATCGAGATGTCGCGCGCATCCTCGGGCAGCACGATGTCGGGGACCACAGCGAAGCCCTCGGACGTCACGACGAGACCGTCGGGGGAACGCTTGAGCGATCCGTCGCGGGTGTAGGCCGAGCCGCCGTCAGGCAGCGCGACCTCCAGGTAGCCCGACCCCTCGATCGCGATGTCGAGGTCGCCGCCGGTCGCCGCCAGCGCGCCCTGCTCCAGCATCACCGTGACCGATGACGGCCGGACGCCGAGGCCGAGCTGCACGCCCGTCGGCAGCACGGCGCCGTCCGACGAGTTGATCGTGCCGGGGCGCGTGACCTGCTGGTAGTGCAGGTCCGCGAACTCGGCGCGGCGCGGGTTGAAACCCGTCGTGTTCATGTTCGCGAGGTTGTTCGAGATGACCTCGACCCGCGTCTGCTGGGCGCTCATGCCAGCGGCGGCGATCTGTAGGGCGCGCATTCAGGTTTCTCCTTGTCAGCGGCCGAGCGTGCGGATGACCGAGCGGATGCGCTCGTCTTCCTTGTCCATGAAGCCCTGCCCCATCTCGTAGGCGCGGCTGACCTCGATCATGCGGGCGATCTCCGAGACCGGATCGACGTTCGAGCCTTCGACGTATCCCTGCAGGATGCGGCCGCCCTCGATCATCGGCTCGACACCGCCCTCTGCGGTGAAGCGCGTGCCGGACTGGTGATGCAGGTCGTTGATGTCGTTCGGTGCCCAGAGCCCGATCTGCCCGACCGGCTGCCCGTCGGCCGAAATCGTCCCATCTGAGGCGACTGCAACGTTGGCGGCATCTGGCGGTATGAAGATCGGCGCCCCGCCGGCGTCGAGCACGGGGTGCCCCTCGGCAGTGACGAGATCCCCCATCTCGTTGGGCATGAAGGCACCGGCGCGGGTCAACTGCTGACCCTCCGGCGCCTCGATCAGGAAGAACCCGTCGCCTTCGATGGCAAGGTCGAACTGGCCGTTTGTGCGGTTGAGCGTGCCCTGGCTCAGGTCCACGTGGCGCGCGTGCGCGGCGGCCATCGAGAGGCTCTGCTGGCCTGGTCCGGTGTCCTTGACGAACTCAGAGAACACAACGCCCTCGCGCCGAAAGCCGGTCGTCGACAGGTTCGCGATGTTGTTGGCGACCGTCTGCATCTCGCGCAGGAGGCCCGCCTGGCGCGTCAGCGACGTGTATCCGGCGTTGTCCATCGCTCAGATCCCCACGATCAGCGGGATCAGCCGGTCGGTCCAGAAACCGGTCAGCGTCTCGGTCATGAAGCCCATCGTCACCCAGAACACGACGAGGATCGCCGCGAGCTTAGGCACAAAGGTCAGCGTCATCTCCTGGACCGAGGTCAACGCCTGGAAGAGGCCAACCGTCACGCCGGCCACCAGCGCCACCATCAGGATCGGCGTCGAGATCAGGACCGAGATCCAGAGCCCCTGCCGGAGCGTGTCGTAGAAGACAATCTCGTTCATCAGACCGGCATCCGCAGGATTTCCTGGTAGGCCTCGACGACCTTGTCGCGCACCGTCACCGCCGTCTCGACGGCAAGCTCGGTCTGCGCTAGCGCCTGCACCAGCGAGTGCGCGTCGGCCTTTCCGGTCATCGCGTCCTTGGCGACGTTTTCGCCCTCGGCGAGCGTCTTCGCAAAGTCGCTGGCGAGCTTCTGGAAGCCGTCGCCGCCCTCGGGCTTGGGCTGGGTCGCGGGGCGGGTCTGGGCATACTGGAGTGCGGCGAACGACGTTCTGACGTCCATGGTCATTTCTCTCAGCGGCGAAGGAGCTCGAGCAGGCTCGACGACATCTGCCGCGACTGGTCGAACATCTTTAGGTTGGCTTCATAGGTACGCTGCGCTTCGCGCGCGTCGGCGATCTCGATGACGAGGTCCACGTTCGACCCTTCGTAGTGGCCGGTCTCGTCGGCCATCGGATGCGACGGGTCGTAGATCCGCGGCAGCTCGCGCCGGTCGAGCCGCACCGGCCCGGCCTCGACCTCGCCCGTGCGGCGGCCGCCATCGACCACCTCCTGAAACGCGGCGGTCTTGCGCTGGTAGCCGGGCGTGTCGGCGTTGGCGATGTTCTCTGACACGTGGCGCAGGCGGGCGGCCTGGGCCTTCATGCCGCTCACCGACAGCTTGAGGGATTCGCTCATCTCCATCAGGAATTCCTCCCTTACCGGCCGCGGCCGAGGCTGGTGCGCAGGACGTCGAGCGACGTCTTGTAGATCGTCGTGGCGCGGTCGTGCTGGCTCTTGATCTCGGCGGACTTGAAGATCTCGGTCTCGATCGAAACGGTGTTGCCGTTGGGCGAGGCTTCGCCTGGCGTCTCGATCAGGTGCGCCGGAGGCACGCCCAGATCGGCCGCGCCGAGGTGCCCCTCGCGCGTCGTGCGCATCCCCGCGCCTTGGTCGCTGTCGGAATAGATCTGCTGGAAGCTGGCGAGGTCGCGCGCGCGGAAACCCGGCGTGTCGGCGTTCGCCACGTTGCGCGCCACGATTTCCTGGCGGTCCGACGCATGCCGGGCCAGCCCGTGCGCCATCCGCATGATATCCAGGTTCTCGAACATCGGGGCTTCTCCCACGATCGGTGTTGCACGAACGATTAAGACCGATTCCTTTAGAAAGCGTTGTCGGAACACGAAGGCAGAGGACGCCGTGGCCTCAGGACTGGAGCAGCTCAGGGCGACCATCGCGGCGCAGCGCATCGTGCGCGCCGTCGGGCGGATCGGCCGCGTCTCGGGCGGCCAGGTCGGCGTCACCGGTCTCTCGGACGTGGCAGCCACGGGCGATCTGGTGGAGATTCGCACGATTCGCGGCGCCCTCGTGCTGGGGGAGATCCTCAACATGAGTCCGGCCGAGACCACCGTCCTGCCTGAAGGCGCCACCGACGGTCTCTCGATAGGCGATCGTGTCGTGCATCTCGGCGCGGGCGAGATCGCGCCCGACGACAGCTGGATCGGCCGCGTGATCGACCCATTCGGCCAGCCCATCGACAACCGCCCGATCCTGCCGGGGGTGGAGCCGCGGAGCCTCCGCGGCGCGCCGCTCAACCCGACCGAGCGGCGAACGCTCGGCAAGCGCCTGGCGACCGGACTGGCCGTCTTCGACACGCTGCTTCCCATCGTCCGGGGGCAGCGGATCGGGCTTTTCGCTGGCTCCGGCGTGGGCAAGTCGACGCTGCTCGCGCAGCTCGCGCGCGGGCTCGAAGCGGATGTGGTGGTTATCGCCATGGTCGGCGAGCGCGGGCGCGAGGTGCGCGAGTTCGTCGAGCACGTGCTGGGGCCGGAGGGTATGGCGCGCTCGGTCGTCGTGGCCGCGACCTCGGATCGATCGCCGCTGATCCGCCGCCGCTGCGCCTGGACCGCGGCGACCATTGCCGAGCACTTCCGTGACCAGGGGCGGCACGTACTCTTCATGGCAGATTCGATCACCCGGTTCGCCGATGCCCATCGCGAGGTCGCTCTGGCGGCCGGCGAGAGCGGTTCGCTGCGAGGCTACCCGCCCTCAACCACGCAGCTCATCACCGGGCTCTGCGAGCGGGCGGGGCCGGGGCTTGAGGGGCAGGGCGACATCACCGCGGTTCTGAGCGTCCTCGTCGCGGGCTCCGACATGGAGGAGCCGGTCGCCGACATCCTGCGTGGCGTGCTCGACGGTCACGTGGTGCTGGACCGCGACATTGCCGAGCGCGGCCGTTTTCCCGCTGTCGACGTGCTACGGTCGGTCTCGCGCTCGCTGCCCGGCGCCGCGACGGAGGAGGAGAACCGCCTGATCGCCCTCGCCCGCCGGCGCATGGGCGCCTACGACCGCGCCTCGATGATGATCCAGGCCGGCCTCTATTCCGCCGGCAGCGATCCCGAGCTCGACGCCGCTATCAAGGCGTGGCCCAAGCTCGACGCGCTCGTTGCGAAGCGGGATGTGCGGAGCGTGGCGGAAAGCTTCGCGGCGCTCAAGGCCTGCCTGAGCTGACGTCAGCCGAAGATCGAGGCGCGCGGCGCGGACTGGAGCAGCGTCAGCGCGACCGACCCCCGGCTCATGCCGCCCGTCATGGACTGAAGATCCGCCCGGACGAGAAACAGGCGCGTCAGCTCCTCGCGCTTCTCCGGCTCGGCCAGCTTCGCGAGGTCATCGGTGCCGAAGGCGGCCCGGCTCTTCGCCTTGAAGGTCTCGAGCTGCTTGTCGATGTCGATCATGCCGAACGAGGCGGGCAGATTGAATGCGCCCTCGAACACCTTGCGCAGCGGTGGCGTCGACATCACAGTGAACCACGTGGCGTCCTTGGACGACTTGCTCTTGAGCACGTTGTCGAGCTCGCGCCCGAGGCCCAGCGCGAGGCGCATGTTCGGATCCTGCTCGCCCACCGCGATCTCGAACTGCCGCTCCTTGTAGGCGGCCGTGATCTTCGCGCCGAAATCGGAAAGCTGGGTCTTCGGCGGATTTAGATCGAAGCCGAACGCCTGCGCCATTGCCTTGTAGCGCTTGTCGGACATCTTGTTCGCCAGTGCATCCTCGGCCAGCGTGCCCTCGGACAGCACCTTGCGGACGAAGAACTTGCTATTGATGTCGCTGTCGAGCCCGAAGGCTCCCAGTGCCACGGAAAGCAGCCGGAAGTCCTTCATCAGGTCCTCCGGCTTCTTCACCTTGGCAATGTTCTTCTCGAAGTAGTCGGTGTCGCGCGCGATCCGGCCCGAGTTGTCAAAGGCGGTCTGCTGCGACTCGCGGGTGCGCTTGAGAAAGGCCCAGCCGGCGCTTCCGCCGGCTGGAAGGACGGGCTGGAAGCTCACGACGCCGTCGCGGCGAAGATGCGCTCCTCGCGCGGCAGCAGGCTGCGCAGCGCCTTGAGCGCCTGGTAGTGCTGGTTCGCGAGGATGGCCTCGGTGGCCTCGGTCAGCAGGAGACGGCTGTCGCGGTCGGTGAAGACCTGGCTCAGTTGCTCGACGCCGCGCATCAGCTGGTGCTTGGCCTCTACGGGATCGGCGTCGCCCGACAGGACGAGCTGGACGATGTAGCAGACGCGCCGGACCGGCGTGTTGACCTCGTCGGGGTGGATCGCGTCGCGCAGCCGCAGGATGTTGGCGTTCGGCGTCACGATGGAGAGCCGCGAGCGGCGGTCGCCATTCTCGATCACCGCGCCGTTGATCAGCACCCGTTCCTTCGGCCCGAGCTTGAGGACGAGGCCACTCATGCCGCCTCTCCCTGGGCTTGGCCGCGCAGGCCGCGCATGACCGAGGTATTGATGTCGACAAGGACGTCGGCGCTCGCCTCGCCGCGGATGACGCGGGGCGTGTGGGTCAGCGTGAATTCCGAGAGGTAGAAGATCTGGGCGCGCAGCGACTGGGGCAGCTTGTTGCCCTTGTCCGCCACGTCGACGGCGAGGATGGTCCAGAGCTTGCGGTTGTCTTCGAGCGCCTTGGCGAAGGCGGAGAAGCCCTGCTTGCCTGCGGCGGCTCCATTGCGAAGTGCGGAGGTCACGCGGGCGAAGGTGTCGTATTCGACGCCACGGTCGGTCCTGACTTCCGTGGCCGAGCCATAGGCCGTTCGGGCCATGTGATAGGCGTTCACGTCGTATCCTTCCTGGAACTTGGGACGTGGAGGTGCGCGGATTTTCCGCGAGCGGAAACGGGGCGCCTTTCGGGCGCCCCGCCTGGGTCCGTTACCGGAAGAGCGACAGGAGCGACTGCGGCGCCTGGTTCGCCATCGACAGCGACTGGACACCCAGCTGCTGCTGCACCTGCAGGGCCTGCAGACGCGCCGAGGCTTCTTCCATGTCCGCGTCGACCATGGCGCCGATGCCCGACTTCATCGAGTCCATCAGCTTGCCGACGAAGTCGTTCTGGATCTCGATCCGGTTCTGGACCGAACCGAACGAGGCGGCGGCGTCGATCGAGTTTTGGATCAACGTCTCAATATTATCAAGCGCCGCTTCAGGGTCTTTCGTTACATTAATGTTGTCGAGGCCGAACAATCCCCCGGACGCTTGTCCGCCGGTGATGCCGGCGACAGAAAGCGAGGCCGCCGCAGGATCGGAATTGTCAATTTTGACGCTCCATTGGCCCGTCGACGTGTCCTGCGACACTCTGGTGGTAATACCGGTGAGGCCCCCAGCGTCGATCGCCGTCTTGAGGCCTCGTGCAACGTCTTCCATAGTCTCGCCGCTACCCGCGACATACTGGAAAGCCGTCCCGCCAACACTGATGCGATAGCCGTCGCCGGCTTCGACGCCAGTGGTGGTATCCAGATTAACGCTCTCGGCGCGCATCCCGATGGTGCCATCGCCGGCAATACCGGCGCCAGAAGTCACGGCGACATCCTCAAAGGATTTCGTCGAAGCAATCGTCAGGCCACCGTCGCTTCCGTCAGTCGTGAGGCTGGCGGTGATGCCTTCCAGTCCGAGGGCATTGATAGCCGCCATCGCATTGGAAGTGCTTTCCGTCGCGTTGGCACCCTGCGCGAAGCTGATTGTGGTCCCGCCGATCGTGATATCGTTCGACCCGCCTAGGCTGGCATGGGTCAGGGTTAGCGCGAGCGAGTTACCGGCCGCCTCGGCCTGAGTGGCTCCGCCGCCGATCGTGATGCGGCCGCTGATGTCGTTGCCGCCTCCCCAGACGCCGGCACCAGTTGTCAGGTCCTGCCGGGCGACGGTGATGTCGCTCGTCGTGACGGTGCCGTCGGCACTACGGTCGAGCGACGACAAAATGTTCACGTCGTCGGTGCCCTTGACCATGTTCAGGCCGTTGAACTGCGCCGAGTTGACGACGGTCTTAATCTGGTCGCGAAGCGCAGAGATATCCTGCTGGACCTTGCCCCGGTCGACGTTCTCTTCCTGGGCGGCGACGATCTTGCCCTTGATCTGCGTCAGCAGGTCCGTGACCGTCTCGGAAGCGTTCTTCGCAACCGCGACGGTGGATTCGCCGAGCGTGAGGCTGTCCGAGATCGCCTTGAAGCCGGTGACGTCGGCCTCCATGACCTTCGAGATCGCCCAGACCGCGGCGTTGTCCTTCGCGGAGCTGATCGCCTTGCCCGTCGAGATCTGGTTCTGGATGTCGGCGGTGTTCTTGTTGATGGACTTGAGCGTCTGCAGCGCCGTCATGGCGCCGTTGTTCGTCAGAATGCTGGACATTTCATTTTCCTTTTGCAGGCGCTTTTGCGCCAGGGTTTTCGTGCCGCTCCTTTCGGAGCTGGGTTGTCGCCATTCTGACGTCTGCTGGCGATCTTTTGGCTCGCCGCGCCATCCCGTCGGATGCAGGGCTGTTTCTGGCGCCGAATGGCTAAGAAGGGTTTAAGCGGCGCAGGGTATAAATGCGGAAGATTGAAAGCAAATTACGCCCGCCGCTCGAGCGACCGGGAGGTGACGCCGGCGGTCTGGGCGCGCCCGTCCTGCGAGTAAGTGCGCAGCGGTCCGTTGGCGGAGCGAATCTCGGCGATCCGGCGCGTGACCGAGCGGATGCCGCGCGCCGACGCCGCCAGCAGGCCGGCATTCTCTTCGGCCATTCGACGTAGTCGGCCGAGGCAGGCCTCCGTCGGATGCGCCTCGCGCAGCTCGACGAAGAGCGGCTCCTTCCGACCGGCGATCGCCGACATCGCGTCGAAATCCGCCGCCAGTACCGCCGCCCGCTCTTCCTCAAGCAGCGCGGCCACCCGCTCCACGACATCAGCCTCAGTCATCGGTCCGCTCCTTAAGTGCTTGGAAGAGGCTCTCCGCCAGCCCGAGTCCCCCGGTCCTGGCCATCTCGTCCGCCTGGGCCTGACGCAGGAACGAGGCGAACTGGTCCTCGCCCACGCCGCCGCCCCAGCCCTCGATCTGCTTGCCCACGCCGGCGGCCTTGAGCATCTCGGCGAGAAAGTTCGCCTCCAGCTTCTGCGCCGTTTCGCGCAGCGCCGCATCGGCATCGTGCTGTTTCTCGACAGTCGCCGTTCGCAGCCCCGGCAGGGGCGCCTGCGGCAGGCTTGGGGTGATCATCGACGCCTCCAATTCTTCGGATGGACGGCAGATTTCTCAGCCAGCGGTAAAGAAGCGGTAACCGCCGTCTGTCATCTGCGGCCGAAGCACAGGCAGAAGGCCTTTCGCAAATGATGATTCCATCGATCGTCCCGTCCGGTCCTGCAGCGCGCGAGCAGGGCGCGGCATCTGCCCGCTCCGCGCAGGCCGGATCGGACCAGTTCGCCAGCATCTTCGGAGCGACCGATACGCGTTTCGGCCCTGGCGACGCATCGCGAGGCGGGGGGGCTGAGAGCTTCGCGAAGGCTCGTCGCGAATCGCTCGCCCGCGATCTCCTCACGCTCGACGCCGCCGAGGCGGCTCCCGCCGAACAGCAGCCGATTTGCGCGCCGGAGATGGCTATTGCCGAGCCCGCCGCGCCCAATGCCACGGTCGTGCCATTGCCCGAGGCTGCCAACGCAGCCGGGATCGACGTGCGCGCCGCCGCACTACCGCCGTCAGGATCTGCGCCGCATTCGGTGGACAGAGGAGTGATCCGGCACGCCTCCGCCGATGCAGGCGAGACGCTACAACTTGCGACGGAGGGGCAAAGGCCAGGATCCGTTCTACAGGAGAGACAATCGGCTGGTGCCGCCCCGTCGAATGATCAAGCCACCTCCGTTCCCGCTGCGAAGCTGATGCCCTCGGAGACGCCAGCTGCTGCGGCCACAGCTGTTCCGGTGCGCCCGGATGAGGCCGCGAAGCCGGCCCCGCGTTCCGCTGCGAGGTCCGAGGCCACGCCTCATCCGTCGCCAGCATCCGTCAAGCAGGCGCGCGACGAGGCGGTCGATCCTGTCGCGCAGCGAGACGTGCGCCAGCCGGCAGCTGTCGCGACTCCGATCGAGTCACGGCCTGGAACGCCGAACGCTACATCACCCGCTCTGGGCGACGAGGTCGTGCGTCCGCCGACGCGGACTGCCGGCGAGCCGGTCGCGCGGACATCAGTTGCGCAGACCGGTGATCGCAGCCTGCGATCCCAGGCATCCGCCGCCGTGGCGAGCGTGACGACGCCAGCGGAAGGTCAACCCGATTCGCCGCTGCCGGAAGATGCGCCGGAAACGGTCGAGGAAGCGCGTGCATCATCGTCCGCTGCCGAGCCGGCGAAGCAAGTCGAGCGCACCCGCGCGGACTTCGACCTTGTCAAACCGACGGTTGCTTTGAGCGACGCCAACCTGGTGGAAGCGCTGCCCAAGGATGAAGCGCTCGCGCAGACCGAGCTGGCGGCGGTCGAGAGCCGCTCCGGCTTCGAGGCCGCGCGCTCCGATGTCACCGCCGCCCGCGCCGAGGCGCCCCGCCCGGTCATGCAGCAGCTTGCCGAGGCGGCGCGGCTCCTGCGTGACGGGCCCGTCGAGCTGACGCTCAAGCCCGAGGAACTCGGCACCGTCCGCATGACGCTCGAGGCCTCAGACGGCGCCATGACCATGGTGGTGGCGGCGGACAGACCGGAAACACTCGATCTCCTGCGCCGCCACATCGACCAGCTGGCGCAGGAGCTACGTTCGCTGGGATTCGAGAACCTGAGCTTCAGCTTCTCGAGCGAGCGGCAGCAGCAGGCGCGCGAATCGGCCGTCCCAGACCCCGGCACAGAGACGGCAGCGCCGCTGGCCGCGCCTGATGCCGCGCCGCAACCCCAGGCCGGTGATGCGACCGCCGGCCTCGACCTGCGCCTCTGACAGGAGACACGACCATGGACGTGACACAGACCACGGCGACGACGCCACCGGCCGCTACGGCCCCGACGGGCAAGGAAAAGGAGGCGAAGTCCGCTCTCAGTTCGGATTTCGAGACGTTCCTCAAGATGCTGACCGTCCAGATGCAGAACCAGGACCCGATGAACCCGCTCGACTCGACCGAGTTCGCCGTGCAGCTCGCGACCTTCTCGAGCGTCGAGCAGCAGGTGCGGACCAACGACCTGCTCAAGGAGATGGCGGCGCAGATGACCGTGGCGGGCATGTCGCAGATGGCGGGCTGGGTCGGGATGGAGGCACGCAGCGCCGGGCCCGTCTGGTTTGACGGAACGCCGATCCGCCTCGATGCACAGCCCGCCTCGGCCGCCGACCGGATGGCGCTCGTGGTGCACGACGCATCCGGCCAGGAAGTGCAGCGCCAGGAGCTTGCGCCCACGGCTGGACCGCTCTCGTGGGCGGGCGTCGGCGCGAACGGCAAGCCGCTGCCAGAGGGCGCCTACACCTTCTCGCTCCAGAGCATCGCGAAGGGCACCGTACTGCGTACGGACGCGCTCGAGACCTATTCCCGCGTCATCGAGGCACGGAACGAGAAGGGCGCCACGGTCCTCGTGCTCGAGGGCGGGGTGAAGGTCGCGCCGACCGACGTGACCGCTCTGCGCGAACCGGCCTGACTGGCTCGCTCCGGCGCCCTCAGAGGAGGGCGCCGATCCAGACGCCCGCCGCGACAAGACCGCCGCCCAACGCCATCTGCGCGAGCCTCGGCCATGCGCGGCGGCGCGGCTCGCGCTTCGGCTCCCACACATGGTGTATCAGCGCCGACTCGGCGAGCTGCGGCAGGCGCGGACCCAGCCGCGCGAGCACCCGCGCCGTCCTCGTCAGGTCCCGTGCCATGGCGCGCGGACCGATGTACTGCCGGATGTAGCTCTCCACGATCGGCTGGGCGACCTGCCAGATGTTGATGTGCGGGTTGAGCGAGCGCGCCACGCCCTCGACCACCACCATGGTGCGCTGCAGCAGGATCAGTTCGGTCCGCGTCTCCATGCCGAACCGTTCGGTCACCTCGAAGAGGTAGGTCAGCAGGCGGCCCATGGAAATCCGGCTCGCGTCCATCCCGAAGATCGGCTCGCCCACTGCCCGGAGCGCGCGGGCGAACTCGTCGATGTTGCGGTCCGCGGGGACATAACCCGCCTCGAAATGCACCTCGGCGACCCGGCGATAGTCCTTGCGGATGAATCCGAAGAGGATCTCGGCGTAGACCCGGCGGGTGTACTCGTCGATCCGCCCCATGATGCCGAAATCCATCGCCACGATGTCGCCGGTCGGCGCGATCTTGAGGTTTCCCTGGTGCATGTCGGCGTGGAAGTAGCCGTCGCGCAGGGCATGGCTCAGGAACAATTTGAGCACCCGCTCGCCCAGTGCGGCGCGGTCGTGGCCCGCGGCGTCAATGGCGGCTATGTCGCCGGCCGGCACGCCATCAGCCCACTCGATGGTCATCACGCGGCGCGACGACAGGAACCAGTGCGCGTGCGGCACGCGGAAGCCCTCGTCGCGCCTGGTGTTGGCGGCAAATTCCGCAGCGGCGGATGATTCGAGCCTCAGGTCGAGCTCGCCCATCACCACGCCCTCGAAATGCGCGATGACGTCCATCGGGTGAAGCCGGCGGGACGAGGGCGACAGCAGCTCGACCATGCGCGCCGCAAGGTAGAAGGCGTCGATGTCCTTGCGGAAGGCGCGCTCGATCCCCGGTCGCAGCACCTTGACCGCCACCTCCTCGCCGGTCTCGCGCAGTTTCGCCTTGTGCACCTGGGCGATCGAGGCTGCGGCGACCGGAGGGCTGAACTCGGAGAAGAGGCGGTCGACCGGCTGTTCGAGCTCGGACGCGACCTCGCGCATCGCGACGTCCTGCGGGAACGGATCGAGCTTGTCCTGCAGGACGCGCAGCTGCGTCGCGAGCTCGTCACCCACCACGTCGGGGCGGGTCGACAGGATCTGACCGAACTTGATGTAGGCCGGACCCAGCGCCGTCAGCGCGCGCGTCGCGGGCGGCAGCGCCGGGTCACCCTTGTCCCCGAGCCAGGCGAAGGGCCAGCCGAGGATCCGCGCGACCATCCGCATGTGCGGCGGCGCCTGGAAGGCGTCGAGGACCACTCCCATCGCGCCGGTCCGTTCCAACGTGGCGCCGGTGCGCACGAGGCGCCAGATGTTGTGCGGTCCGCGCAATCCGTCAGAGCTTCCAGCCGGAGTGCAGCGCGGCGACGCCCATCGAGAGGTTGCGGTAGCGGACCTGGTCGAAGCCGGCTTCGCGAATCATCCCGGCGAAGGTCTCCTGGTCAGGGAAGCGGCGGATCGACTCCACAAGGTATTTATAGCTCTCGCGATCCTGCGCCACGACCTGACCCATCCGCGGTATGACGTTGAACGAGTAGAGGTCGTAGGCCCGCTGCAGCATCGCACTCGGCATCTGGCTGAATTCCAGCACCATCAGCCGCCCACCGGGCCGCAAGACGCGGAGCGCCTCCTCCAGCGCCTTCTGCGGCCGGGTCACGTTCCGGATCCCGAATGAAATCGTGTAGACGTCGAAGCTCGCGTCCCCGAACGGCAGCGCCATCGCGTCGCCTACCGCCCAGTTGAGGCGGTCGGCCTGTCGCGCCGCCTCGGCCCGGCGGCGCCCCTCGGTCAACATGCTCTCGGTCAGGTCGAGCACCACGGCGCTCGCGGACGGCGCGCGCTTGAGGAAACGGAAGGCGATGTCCCCGGTCCCGCCGGCCACGTCCAGCAGTCGCTGGCCTGGCCGCGGCGCGAGCCAGTCCATCATCGCGTCCTTCCACAGCCGATGGACGCCACCGGACATCAGGTCGTTCATAAGGTCATAGCGGCTGGCGACCCGCGAAAAGACGCCGTGGACGAGGCCGGCCTTCGCCTCCTCCGGCACCTCGGCATAGCCGAAGTGCGTCGTGGTGCGGTCGTCATCGGCCATGGACTTGCCCTTCGCGAAACTCCCCCTCCTTATAGGTCGCCCTTCCGGAGTGACAATCCGACCCCTTTCGCTGACGAGGTGCGCGTCTTGCCCGAATTGCCCGAGGTCGAAACAGTCCGTCGCGGTCTCGTTCCGGTGATGGAGGGGCGGCTGATCGTGGAGGCCGAGACGCGCCGGCCGGACCTGCGCTGGCCCCTGCCGCGGGACATGGCCGCGCGCGTCACCGGCCAGCGGGTGCTGCGGCTGGGGCGGCGGTCGAAGTACCTGCTGGCGGACCTCTCGTCGGGCGAGACGCTCATCATGCACCTCGGCATGTCGGGCCGGCTCCTCATCTCGGGCGCACCCACCGCTGCGTTCCACGACGAGCGGCCGACGCCCGACCGGCACGACCACGTCGTCTTCCGCATGGAGGACGGCGCGACGGTCACCTTCAACGACGCGCGCCGGTTCGGGGCGATGGACCTCGCGAAGACGGAGGACCTTGCCGCGCACTGGCTCCTCGCCGAACTCGGCCCGGAGCCGCTAGGGAACGCGTTCCACGAGGACTACCTGGTCGGCCGCCTCAGGGGGCGCAACACGCCCATCAAGGCCGCGCTCCTCGATCAGCGGGTGGTGGCGGGCCTCGGCAACATCTACGTCTGCGAGGCGCTCTGGCGCGTAGGCATCTCCCCCCGCCGCAAGGCGGGCCGCATCGCGGCCGCCCGTATCGCGACGTTGGTCCCGGTGATCCGCGCGACGCTCGAGGAGGCGATCGAGGCCGGCGGCTCGTCGCTCCGCGACTACCGCCGCGCGGACGGCGAGCTCGGCTATTTCCAGCACGCGTTCCGGGTCTACGACCGCGAGGGGATGTCCTGCCCGCGCCCCGGCTGCGGCGGCACCGTGCGGCGGATTGTTCAGTCCGGCCGCTCGACCTTCCACTGTCCGACATGCCAGAGATGACTTGATCGACCTTCCCGGACTGCTAAGCCTTGGCGACGCCGACGGGGGAGTGTGCGATGGCCTACAAGACGATCGTCGTCGAGATCGACGACCACGTGGCGTTGATCCGGCTGAACCGGCCGGACGCCCTCAACGCACTGAACAAGGCCCTGCTGACCGAGCTCGGCCAGGCGCTGGGCGAGGCCGAGGCCAACGACAAGGTCCGCTGCATCATCCTGACCGGCTCGGAGAAGGCGTTCGCCGCCGGCGCCGACATCCGCGAGATGTCCGAGAAGACCTTCGTCGACGTCTTCGGGAGCGACTTCTTCGGTGCCGAGACAGAGGCCATCCTGCGCGTGCGAAAGCCGATCATCGCCGCCGTCGCGGGCTATGCGCTGGGCGGCGGGTGCGAGCTCGCGATGATGTGCGACTTCATCATCGCCGCCGACACCGCCCGCTTCGGCCAGCCCGAGATCAATCTCGGCATCGTCGCCGGGATCGGCGGGACCCAGCGCCTGACGCGCTTCGTTGGCAAGTCCAAGTCGATGGAGATGCATCTCACCGGCCGATTCATGGACGCCGAGGAGGCCGAGCGCGCGGGTCTCGTGAGCCGCGTGGTGCCCGCCAAGAAGCTGATGGAGGAGGCACGCGCCGCCGCCGCCAAGATCGCGGAGAAGTCGGCGCTGACGGTGATGGCCGTCAAGGAGGCGGTTAACCGTTCCTACGAGGTGCCCCTGCGCGAGGGGCTCCTGTTTGAGCGGCGGCTGTTCCACGCCCTCTTCGCGACGGAAGACCAGACCGAGGGCATGAGCGCCTTCCTCGAAAAGCGCGAGGCGCAGTTCCGCGATCGCTAGGCTCGCCGCGGCAGCCGCAGGAGATGCGGCCGTTCCACCGACGAGGAATGGGAATCGCCTCCCAGCCAGAGGGCGGGGAGGCGATTGACGGCGCTAGCGGACGAGGAACTCCGCGTGGAGAGCGCCGGCGGCCTTGATGCTCTTGAGGATGTCGATCATGTCGCGCGGACTGACGCCGAGGGCGTTGAGCCCCGCCACCACCTCGGAAAGCGACGTGCCGTCCGGTACCTCGGCCAGGCTCGGACCCGGCTCCTCGTCGATCGCGGCGCGGGTGCGGGGCACCACGACCGTCTGGCCCTCGGCAAAGGGGTTCGGCTGGACTACCATCGGCTCCTCCTCGATGCGGAGCGTCAGGTTGCCCTGGCTGACCGCAACCCGGTCGATCCGCACGTCCTCGCCCATGACGATGGTGCCGGAGCGCTGGTCCACCACCACGCGCGCCTTGCGCTCGGGTTCGACGGGCAGGTTTTCGATCGTGCCGATCGCATGTGCCGGAGAGACCTCGCCGGTGGCATTGATGTCGAAGACGACGGTACCGGCGTCCACCATCTGCGCCACGCTGCGGCCGTAGCTGGCGTTGATCGCCTGCTCGATCCGCTCGGCTGTCGTGAAGTCTGCATTCCTCAGTGCGAGGCGCATGGTCGAGAGGCTGGTGAAGTCGAAGTCGATCTCACGCTCGACGTTGGCGCCCGCCGGAATCACGCCCGCGGTCGGCACGCCCTGCGTCACGCTCGCCGCCTCGCCCTCGGCGACCACGCCGCCGGCGATGATCGTGCCCTGCGCCACCGCGTAGATCTCGCCGTCGGCGGCGTTGAGCGGCGTCATGACGAGCGTCCCGCCCAAGAGGCTCTTTGCGTCGCCGATGGCCGAGACGGTCACGTCGATGCGGCTGCCCGCGCGACTGAACGGCGGCAGCGTCGCTGTGACGAAGACCGCCGCCACGTTCTTGGGCCGAAACTGCTCGCCCGTCACGTTGACGCCCAGCCGCTCGAGGATGTTGGCCATGATCTCCTCGGTGAAGGGCGAGTTGCGCAGCCCGTCGCCGGTACCGTTGAGGCCGACCACTAGGCCGTAGCCCACGAGGTCGTTGCCGCGCACCCCGTCGAACTCCACGAGGTCCTTGATCCGGATCGCGCTGCCCTGCGCCGAGGTGACGGTCATGATGAGCCCGAGGAGGGCGAGGACGAAGCGCTTCATCGCAGGAAATCCGTCAGGTTGAGACGCGAGAGCCGCGCGGTTATTGTGTAGAGGGTCTCGAGCTGCACCTCGAGGTTCTGCATCTCGGTGGCCGAATCGTAGGGATCGGCGTCGGTGATGCCGCTGCGCGCGATCTGCAGCGACGTGCGCTCGGCGCCATTGCGGGCGGTGGCGCTTTCGATACGCGCCTGCGCGGCGCCCAGCTCGGCGCGGGTCGCGGAGAGGCCGGTCTGGCCGCGCATGATCTCCGCCCCGGCAATCCTGGCCAGCTCCGCTTCCTTCTCGAAGTCGCCGGCGAGCGGTCCGTTCTTGAGCATCGCGCCGATGGCGAGCCCAGCGAGCTGCTCGCGGATCTCGGGGTCGTCAGCCTTGATCGACATTGGCACCTCCGTGCCCTCGGCCACGCGAAAGCCGGACAGGCGGTCGGTCCCGCCGGTATAGCCCTTGCCGGAGAGGTCGAAGCCGCCACCGGGCGCGAACCACGCCTTTACCGCGTCCGCCACGCCCTGTGCGTCGGTCGGCGCGGCGAGGTCTACCGCGGCCCGTATCTCGGCCAGCATCTCCTGCGGGTCGGCCAGCGCCGCTTGGTTGGTGGCCGTGCCGCCGAAGAGGCCGCGCCCGCCCGACTGTGCGTTCAGCGCCTCGACCGTCGTCTCGAAGGCCGCGACGGCATCCGACGCGATGGTCTGGCGCAGCGCACTGTAACCGCTGAGCTCTGCCGATATCAGCCGCGGCGCGAGCTCGGCACCCATCGTCTGGATCCGCTCGAGCGAGAGCTGCGCGGCATCCGCGAAGAGGCCCGCCTCCTTCGCCGTGGTGTCGTAGGCCTTGAGGCTCGCGATCTGCCGGTCGATGCTGACCAGCGGCCCGAAGTCGCCGCCGGTCGCCTTGCCGAGGTCCGACTTGCGACCCGTGGACAGTTCCTGCGTGACCCGCATCAGGTCGTTCTTCAGCCGCGCATTGTCGCGCCTGAGCTGGAACGTCTGGGCGAGGTCGCCGATACTCAGGTTCGCCATGTCAGAGATCCATCAGCATGCGCATCATCTCGTCGACGACGCTGATGACGCGCGCGTTGGCGGCGTAGGCCTGTTCGATCTGCATCAGCTTCTGCATCTCCTGATCTGTGTCGACGCCATCGGCCATCTGCATCGAGCGCAGCGTCTGGTTCTGGCTGGTGGCGAAGGCGGTGGAGCTCTCCGCGCTCTGCCGCGCCACGCCGATGCCGGAGAGGAAGTCGCCGGTCAGTCCGCTCGCGGTCTGGTTCTGCATGAAGCCGCCGTTGGCGGGCGAGGTGCGCAGCGCCAGCCGGTCCAGCATCTCCTGCAGGCGGCTCGCATCGCCCACGTCGCCCTGCGCCGTAGCCTCCATGCCATCGCGCAGGCGCCAGAGCTGGCCGCCCTCGGACGGCAATACGTTTGGGTTGACGGTGAGCCGCCCGGCGATCCCCCGCTCCTCGCTTGGCACCAGCGTGTCGCCGAAGAGCTGGATCTCGCCCGGTGGCAGCGGGTCGTCGGCGGTGGTGAAGCGCCCCACAAGATCCTGCGCCAGCGCGTCGATCCGCTCCTGCGCGTCGACCGCGAGGCCGTCGCGCAGCTCGAAGAGCGCGCCGAGGCTGCCACCTGACAGTGCACCGTTCTCGCCGGTCCGCACCGCGCGCCCGTCGATCGTCAGCCCGTTGAGCAGGCCGTTCTCCAGCGTATGCTCTGGCATGATGACGCTCTTCGGCTCGAAGCCGATCTTCGCGGCCTGCCCGTCCAGCAGCCTGGCGCCCTGCGTGGTGTAGAGCGCGACGGTCCCGTTGTCGCGCGGCATCAGGCGCAGCGGCACGATCGAGGCGATCTGGTCGATCGCCTGCTGCTGCTGGTCCATGAGGCCGCTGATGTCGCGGTTGCCCTGCTTGCCGGCCAGGATGCGCTCATTGAGCTCCTTGACCTGCGCCACCGAGCGGTTGAGCGTCTCGACCTGCGAGGCGATCTGCCGCTCGGCGTCCATCCGCATGTCCTGGATGCCGTCCGAGATCCGGTTGACCTGCCCCGCGACGCCGGTCGCGGCATCCGCCAAGCTCTGCAGCCGCGGCATGCTGTCCGGCCGGCTCGCCGCCTCCAGCAGGCTCGACTCCAGCGCCGCCATCCGCGCGCTGAGCGAGTCGCCTTGATCCGGCGTCCCCGTCAGCCGCTCCAGCGCCGCATGAAAATCCGAGCGCACGGACGCGCCGCCGAGCGAGGCGTCGGCCGTGCGGCGGTCGCTCAGGAGCGCCTGGTCGACGATCCGGTTGACGCCCACGAACTTGACGCCCGCGCCGCGCCCGCCCAGCACCTGGGACGCCAGCTCGACCTCGCGCCGGCCGTAGTTCTCGTTCGTCGCGTTGGCGACGTTGTTCGCCACGACTTCCGCCGCGCGCGACGCGACGGTGAGGCCGGAGAGGGCATTCGACAGCGAATGTGAGATGCTCATGGCTTCGTCTTCTCCGGCCCCTCAGGGCTCACCGCTTGATGTTGGTGGTCTCCTGCAGCATCTCGTCGACGGTCTGGATGACCTTGGCGTTCGACGAATAGGCGCGCTGCGTCTGGATCAGGTTCGTGAGCTCACCCGCCACGTCGGTCGCCGACTCCTCGAGCGCATAGCTCACGATGTCGCCCGTGGGCCCGTCGGCCGCGTCCCAGAGGAAGAACGAGCCGCTGACGTTCGAGGTGGTGTAGGTCTGGTTGTCGAGCGCGATCAGGCCGTTCGGGTTCGGCAGGTCGACGAGCGGGATCTGGTAGATCTTGCGGGTGATGCCGGTGTCGAAGTTGGCGTAGACGAAGCCGTTGGCGTCGACATCGACCGAAACCATGTTGCCGACCGGCGAGCCGTCCTTGAGGATCGAGGTCGGCGCGAAGCTGTCGGAGAGCTGCGTGATGCCGGTCGTCGACTTCTCGCCGCCGATGGTGATGTCGATCGGGTTCTCGTTCGGCGGCGCGCCGTTGGCGACGTTTACGCGGAACTCGCCGGTGGTCAAATCCCAGCCGCCGCCGTAGGTCATTCCCAGCGGGTCCCGCTCGCCGTTGGAATCGACCGCAATCGTGCTCACCGACTGCAGCGTGCCACCGGCCTCGCGGTCATTGTTGAACCTCAGCTCGTAAGCGCCGACGATATTGTTGCCCGAAGCCGAGTCACGGATGATCATGCGCCAGGTGTTCGAGGCAGGGTCGCCGGGATTCGTTGCCGGCTCGGGAACGTAGGTCACCGCAAGGTTTTGCGAGGTGCCCATATTGTCGAAGTACTCGATCGACAGCACCTCGGTGTCGGCCAGGGAACCGTATTCGGTCGATGTGGCCGGCAGGTTGACGCCCAGCGACAGCTTCGTCGTCGGCTCGCCCGCGAACTGGTTGGTGTTGATCTTGACCGGCTGCAATCCGTCCGCGGTATCGCGCGGATAGCTCTTGATCGTCCCGTCGGGCTCGGCCGGCCAGCCCAGCAGGACCATCCCGGTCTCTGTCTGCAGGATGCCGTCCTTGTCCGTGCGGAACGAGCCGGTGGTGGTCAGCAGCATTGGCGGCTGCTCCCCTTGCACCTTGAGCGCACTCGCCGGCGTCACAGGCAGGAAACCGCGGCCCCGCACGGCGAGGTCGGTGGGGTTGTTGGTGGACAGCAGCGCGCCTGGCTGGTCGATCACCCGCTGCGTCGTGACGCGCACGCCGCCTGCGGAATAGGTGCCGTTCCCCGACGAGATCACCATCGAGTGGAAGTCCGCCTCGGCCCGCTTGTAGCCGTGCGTGCCCGAGTTGGCGATGTTGTCCGAGATGGTCGCGAGCCGGCTTGCGTTCGCGGCCAGCCCGGCGACGCCGGCGTTCAGCGAGGACGAGATGGTCATTTAGGGTGCGCCTTTCTGCTGCATCGGTCCCTTTGTCGGGAGCCTCGCTACAGTGCGGCGGCTTAACGGGCGCCTAACGCGTCAGATTGTCCGCGCTTTTCAGGTGCGCCCGCGAAGCAGGATGATCTCCAGCCGATTGTTCCGCGGCGCCATGCGATTCTGCAGGGCGGGCTTGCGGTCGGCAAAGCCGGTGACGCGCTGGACGCGCCGTGGCTCGACCCCGGCGCCGGTCAGCAGGCGCATCGCACGGTCGGCGCGGTCGCCGCTCAGCGCCCAGGCGTCCGCGCCCAGCGAGACCACCGGCCGCGCGGCGACATGGCCACCCACCGCGATCTCGTTCCGCACGAGGTTGAAGGCCGCCGCAAGCTCGGTCACGAGTTGCTCCAGCACCGGCCGCGGCGCGTCGCCGTCGAAGAGCGGCGCGCCCGGCAGGTCGTGCAGCTCAACGATCAGACCCTCGTCCGTCACCCGCGTCACTACGTGGCGCAGGAGCTGCTCGGAGATCATGCTCTCGCCGCCCGCCCCGGAGAGGAGCTGCTGCAGCTCGGGCAGGAAGCCCTTGTCGCCGCCAAGCGTCTCGTCGGAGGCATCGGCCGCGCTCGCCTCGCCGCCGTCGCCGCTTCCCTTCGGGAGCGGGACCTTCAGCGTCGCGCCGTTTGCGGCCAACTCCTTCTCCGCCAGCAAACTGTCGCCGGCGAAGGCGCTCTCGCCGCCGCCCGACATGCGCGAGATGGGGATCGTCGGGTTGAAATAGTCCGCGATGCCCTTGCGCTGCTTTTCGGTGGTCGCGTTGAGCAGCCACAGCAGCATGAAGAACGCCATCATCGCAGTGACGAAGTCGGCATAGGCGACCTTCCACGCCCCGCCGTGGTGTCCGCCGCCTGCAACCTTCTTCTTCCGCTTGATGATGACCGGAACGGCTTCGTTCTGGCCCGCCATCGTCAACCCTCGATACTCACCTGAGCCGACTGCCTAGCCGGACCGGATGAAAGCGGGCTTAACCTTTAAAATGCGGGACGTTCGTCAAACTCAATCGTCATCGTCATCGTCATCGTCATCGTCATCGTCATTATCGTCGTCGTCCTTGTCCTTGTCCTTGCCTTTCCCCTTGTCGTCCTTGGCCTTGCCGGAGTTGCCCCGGCTGTCGCGCTGTGATGCGCCGCGCCCGTTGCCTCGATTGCTCCCGCCGCGGTCACTCACCGCGTCGGCGACGGCGTCGCGTGCGGATGAAACAGTGTCGCGTGCGGTTTCGCCCAGCGAGCCGGACGACCCGCCGCCACCGGACGATCCAACAGCGGTAGACCCGCCGCCGCCAGACGAGCCGCCGCCGCCAGACGACCCGCCGCCGCCAGACGAGCCGCCGCCGCCAGACGAGCCGCCGTTGCCGGACGTCCCGCCGTTGCCCGACGATCCGCCGGACCCGATCGACCCGGTGGAGCCTTGGTCTGTACGGCTGCCGGACGAGTTGCTCGTGGTGCCTGACTGGCGGTCCGATCTGTTGCTGAAGGACGAGACGGCGCGGTCCGAGCCGGATCGGGTGTTCCCCGCCGCGCGCGGCGCGGCCTCCGAGCCGCGACCGAAGAGCAGCGCGAGCAGGCCTCTCCGGTCCGGCCGCTCCTCCACCACGATGCGCTGCGTCCCGCCGGCCTGATCCCTCACGACCGTGCGCGTCGGGGCGTTCCGGACGCCCTGCGAGGGCTGTTGCCGGACGACCTGCGCGCTCGGCTCGGGCCGCCCCTGGAGCCAGACCTCGATCGTGCCGGTGTCGGGCTGCGGGCGATACTCGGTGAAGTCGCGCAGCCGCGCCCCCAGCCGCTCCGCCACGTCGGCCGCGGCCCTTTCGTCTCCGGCGTGGAAGTAGCGGACATTGCTCTCGCTGATCGCAAAGTCGACGGCGATCGGATCCTCGACCTGGTAGCCGGCATCGAGCAGGCCGCCGGCCGCGTCCGCGACCATGGCTGCCGCAACGCCGCTGGGCGCGTGCACGTAGAGTCGCCGACCGGGGGCGAGATCATCCGGTCGCGGCTCTGGCTCCACGTCCGTGCCGCCTACCCATGGGCGGACGTCCGCGCGGCCTGCCAGAGGCGTGCTGGGTGCGTCGCCGGCACGCGCTGGGGCCGGCGCAAGCGCGGCTGGCAGCGGCGCAAGCGCCGCGCCCTGCACCGGCGCCACACCGAGCCGAACAGGAGACGCGCCAGGCGGCCGGCGCGGCCCCTCGGCCAGCGCGGCCGGCAGCGCGCCGGGCCGGAGCGCCGCCAGCGGCACCTGCGCTCGCATCGCCAATTCGACCTCCGTCACAGCGCCGGGCCGCCGCACGTCGCCGAAGTCCGTCGCCCGCGGCGCCGCCGGCGCCAGCGCCAGCGCCTCCGCACGGGCCATCTGGTCGACGCCCGGTGCGAAGTCTGCGCCGGGGTTGGCCAAGGCCGCCGCGGCCGAAACTGCAGGCCGCTCCTCGACGAGGGTCGGCAGGGCAGTCAGTCGCTGTCCCGCGTCGGCCGGCGCCAGAGGGCGCGGCGTGTCCGCGCCTTCTGGACGCAGTGGCGCAGCGGTCGTCGCAGCAACCCTGTCCGGCGCCAGCGCACCGGGCGCAGAACCTGCCGCGCGCGCCGTGGTGCCGCCGGAATGGGCTGACGGCACGGAAAGGTTCGCCAGTTCTGCGGCAGGCGGGGCCGGGAAACGCGGCGCGTCCGCGGTCCCCGGCCGCACCAGCGGGGTCACCGTCGCCAAGGCACCGTCCGGGAGAGCCCCGTCGCGCGTGGGCCGCGCAAGCCGCGCGGCCGCCGGGGCATCGTCCGTGCCTGTCGGGGCCGGGGCCGCGTCCGAGAACGCACCGGCCGTCGGCGGCAGGATCCCCGTGGCCGCCTGCGGGGGCTGGTCGCTCGGCGTGGCCGGCGGCAGCGCGGCGAGCCGCCGCCCTTCCGCCGCTTCCTGAGATCCAGCGCCGGCGCCATCGCCCGCCGCCTCCCCGGCCGCGGGGGCCGATGCAGTCCCGGCGCCGAGCCCGAGCCACTCCGACGCCGTCTCCTCGACCCATGCTGCATCGAGCAGCTGCGCGACCTGGCTCCGCAGCGGCCCCGGAAGGGCCAGCGCCGCCCCGAGCGCCAGTCCGCCGACGAAGGCCAGCGTCACCCGCGCCGACCGGCGCACGGGCGCCTGCGCCGCCGGCGCCGCAGCAGGAGCCGAAATGGCGGCGCGCGGCATCCGCACCGGCCGCGCCTCGAACGGGATGACTTCGGGCTTCGCGTCCTGCACAGGTTCCGGCGCCGCGGCCGGCGCAGCGGCCCGGTTGCCCTTCGACGCGATCCTCTCGTGGAACCTGCCGAGCGTCGATCCAGCGGCTGCCGCGCCGCGCCTCGCGTTCTGGCTGGGCCGCGCGAGGTCGGACGCGGTCTGCATCGGCTGCGACGGATTGCCCGGCGGCTTCGGCCGCGCCTTCTGTTCCTTGTCCGCCAGGACTGCGGCCCGCTTCTCGCGTGCTTCGGCCAGGCGCTGCGCAAGCTCGTCCGCATCGAGCGGTCGCAGCGTCGGGTCCTCGGCCGGTTCCGCGGCGCGTGCCGCCTCGCTCTTGCCCTTCAACACAACCCTCCCCTTCGCGGCGCACGCTCGGCGGATCGGTTGCCTTCGCGCACGCGGGAACTCGTCAAAATCCGGCGCCCACACCCTCGTCGACTCGGGCGGCGGCGCAAACCGTTAACACAATGTACACCAAGTCGATCGGGTCCGCACCTGACGGCACCCTTTGCACAAATGCTCGCCAAGCGGCGTACGGGCCCCTAGTCTCGGCAGGCATGGCGACCCGCTTCCGAATCGATGGCACCGAGGTCGAGGCTGTGCCGGGCGAGACGATCTGGCAGGTCGCGAAGCGCCACGGCACCGTGATCCCGCACCTCTGCCACAAGGACTGGCCCGGTTACCGCGCCGACGGGAACTGCCGCGCCTGCATGGTGGAGATCGAGGGTGAGCCACGCCTCGCCGCCTCGTGCATCCGCCAGCCGGCCGAGGGGATGGAGGTCCGGGTCGCCTCCGACCGCGCCGAGCGCGCCCGTCGGATGGTGCTCGAGCTCCTGATGGCCGACCAGCCGGACCTTGCGCACGCCCACGACCGCTCCAGCCACATGCGCCGCACCGCCGTGGCGGCCGGCGTCGGCGAGAGCCGCTTCCCCGCCCGCGAGGCCGCGCCGCAGCCCGACGCCAGCCACCCGGCGATGCGCGTCAACTTCGACGCCTGCATCCAGTGCAACCTCTGCGTCCGCGCCTGTCGCGAGGTGCAGGTCAACGACGTGATCGGCATGGCCGGCCGCTCATGGGGCATGCTGCCCGTCTTCGACCAGGCCGACCCGATGGGCGACTCGACCTGCGTCGCCTGCGGCGAGTGCGTGCAGGCCTGCCCCACCGGCGCGCTGATGGAGGCGAGCGTCCTCGACGAGCACCAGCGCGGCGACGGCGCCGACTGGGACCGCGAGGTGCTCAGCGTCTGCCCGTTCTGCGGCGTCGGCTGCCAGGTGTCGGTCAAGCTGAAGGGCGACCGCATTCTCAAGGTCGACGGCGCGCAGGGTCCGGCCAACGAGGGGCGGCTCTGCGTCAAGGGCCGGTTCGGCACCGACTACGTCCACCACCCGCACCGCCTGACTCGGCCCCTGATCCGCCGCGCGGGCGTGCCCAAGGCCATGGTCGTCGATCCCGGCAACCCGCTCACCCACTTCCGCGAAGCGACGTGGGACGAGGCGCTCGACGCCGCCGCCGCGGGGCTGAGGCGGGCAGGGGGCACCAAGGTTGCCGGCTTCGGCTCCGCCAAGTGCACCAACGAGGAGGCCTACCTGTTCCAGCGCCTCATCCGGCAGGGCTTCGGCCACAACAACGTCGACCACTGCACTCGCCTCTGCCACGCCTCGTCGGTCGCTGCGCTGATGGAGAACGTGGGCTCGGGCGCTGTCACCGCGACGTTCAACGAGATCGAGAACGCCGACTGCGCCATCGTCATCGGCGCCAATCCGGTCGAGAACCACCC
Organism: Roseitranquillus sediminis; assembly: GCF_016918935.1. Classification (GTDB taxonomy): domain Bacteria; phylum Pseudomonadota; class Alphaproteobacteria; order Rhodobacterales; family Rhodobacteraceae; genus Roseitranquillus; species Roseitranquillus sediminis. The sequence continues at coordinate 103,240 of NZ_JAFFOB010000025.1, read as the reverse complement.
CGTCGCCGCCACCTTCTTCAAGCAGTTCGCGAAGCGCGGCGGCGAGCTCATCGTCATGGACCCGCGCGGCCAGGCGCTGCGCCGCCATGCGACCCACATGCTGCAGTTCAAGCCGGGCACCGACGTTTCGCTGCTCAACGCGATCATGCACGTGATCGTCTCCGAAGGCCTCGCCGACCAGCAATACGTCGCCGGCTTCACCGAGGGCTGGGACGACATCGTCCGCCACCTGCAGGGCTTCCCGCCCGAGAAGATGGCCGAGCATTGCGGTATCGACGCCGAGACGATCCGCACCGTCGCCCGCACCTTCGCCCGCGCCCGCGCCGGCATGATCTTCTGGGGCATGGGCATCAGCCAGCACGTCCACGGGACCGACAACTCCCGCTGCCTGATCAGCCTCGCGCTCATGTGCGGCCATGTCGGCCGCCCCGGCACCGGCCTGCACCCGCTCCGCGGCCAGAACAACGTCCAGGGTGCCTCCGACGCGGGGCTCATCCCGATGTTCCTGCCGGACTACAAGTCGGTCGAGGACGCCACCTTCCGCGGCAACCTGGAACGTCTCTGGGGCACCGCGTTGTCGGCGCAGAAGGGGCTGACCGTCACCGAGATCGTCGACGCAATCCACGCAGGCGACATCACCGCGATGTACATCCAGGGCGAGAATCCGGCGATGTCCGACCCCGATGTCTCCCACGCGAGGGAGGCGCTGGCGAAGCTCGACCACCTCGTCGTCCAGGACATCTTCCTGACCGAGACGGCGATGTTCGCTGATGTGATCCTGCCGGCGTCGGCCTTCTTCGAGAAGACCGGCACCGTCACCAACACCAACCGGCAGGTGCAGATGGGCCGCCCGGCGCTGCCGCCCCCCGGCGAGGCGCGCGAGGACTGGCGCATCACCACCGACCTCGCCAACCGCCTCGGCCTCGGCTGGCGCTACACCCAGCCGCGCGAGATCTTCGCCGAGATGGCCTCGCTGATGCCCTCGCTCGCGAACATCACGTGGGAGCGGCTGGAGAAGGGCGCCGTCACCTATCCGTCGCTCTCGCCGGACGACCCTGGCCAGTCCATCGTCTTCGGCGACGGCTTCCCGCGCGAGGGCGGGCGGGCCCGCTTCGCGCCGGCCTCGCTGGTCCCGCCCGACGAGGTGCCGGACGCCGACTACCCCTTCGTCCTGACCACCGGCCGGCAGCTCGAACACTGGCACACCGGCTCGATGACCCGCCGCTCCGCCGCGCTCGACGCGCTCGAGCCGCAGGCGTCATGCGCGCTGCACCCCTCGGTCCTGCGGCAGATGGGTGTGGAGGCGGGAGGTCAGGTGCGCCTCACCTCGCGCCGGGGCAGCATCGAGCTGATGGCGCGGGCCGACCGTGCCGTCTCGCCAGGCATGGTCTTCGTGCCCTTCGCCTATGTCGAGGCCGCGGGCAACCTGCTGACGAACCCCGCGATCGACCCCTACGGAAAGATCCCGGAGTTCAAGTTCTGCGCCGTCCGCGTCGAACCCGCCGCGACGCTGGCTGCGCAGTAGCCCGTCAGGCCGCCTCGCGGAACTGCCCGGCGATCCGGCTGAGGTCGTGCGACAGCATCATCAGCCGCGATGTCAGCGGCAGCGCGTCGTCCTCCGCGTTGAAGTAGGCGGCGTCCTCGACCAGCTGCGCCGCCAGGGCGACGGCGCAAGCCTGCCGGGTCGCCCGCGGCAGTCCGGCGAGGAAGCTTCTCAAGCTCGACATGTCGTCCGCCACTTCGGCGGGCATGGCGAGGTCGGGGGCGAACATGGCGCTCATCAATGTCTACTCCGTCTGGCAGCTCACCAGTGATAGGCGGATTCCTGCCTCCGCTGCATCTCGGGTTCCTCGCTGGAGCATTTTGCACGGAACAGTTGCATCACGACCACACGTCCGCTCGCGCCGATTGCGGCGCCTCGGAACGCCGCGCGTCGCGCAACGTTGCAGAGGTAGTCCCAACGACAGGAGCTTCTCCATGCGCATCATCCACACGGTCGCCGTCCTCCTCGCCATTCCCGCCGTCGCCTCGGCGCAGGACATCTTCGACGTCTCGAGCCTCTCGGCGCTCGACGAGGCCGACGTCGTGACGCAGGACGGCGAGAACCTTGGCGAGGTCGAGAATGTCCTCATCGACGCTGGCGGCACGCCGGTCGCCATCGTGGTCGAGGCCGGCGGTTTCCTCGGCATCGGCGACAGCGACAGGGTAATCCCGCTTGACCGGCTGACCTGGGACAACGGCAACTACATGGTCAACATCACCCGCGAAGAGGTCGAGGCCCTGCCCGAGTGGGACGACTGACGCCTCCCGCCGCCCCTCTCGGACTGGGGCGGCGCCTCCCGTAGCGGCAACGTTGCCATACGTGCTCGGCGCGGTATGGTGCCCGGGACGCCCGCAGACCGGAGAGTCTTGCGCACAAGCAGCGGGCGCAGGGGGAGGATCGGGTGACCGCTGACCAGCCGGCGCCTGCGGCGCCGACGTCGATCCCTGAATTGCTTGCGCGGAACGCCAGGGCGTTCGCGAGGCGCACCGCTTACCGCGAAAAGGAATACGGGATCTGGCAGAGCTGGACTTGGGCCGACACCGCGGCCGAGGTCGAGGCGCTGGCCCTGGGTCTCCTGTCACTCGGCCTCGCGCCGGGCGATCACGTCGCGATCATCGGCCGCAACCGACCCGCTCTCTACTGGGCCATGGTCGCCGCGCAGCGCTGCGGCGCCGTCCCCGTCCCGCTCTACCAGGACGCGGTCGGCGACGAGGTCGCCTACGTCCTCGAGCACTGCGCCGCGCGCTTCATCGTCGCCGGCGACCAGGAGCAGGTCGACAAGGTGCTCGAGGTGCAGGAGGGGCTGCACACGCTCGAGCACATCGTCTACCTCGACCCGCGCGGCCTGAGGAAATACGACCATTCCCGCATGTCCTCCTATGCCGACGTGCAGGCGCGGGGGCGCGAGGCGCAGGGCGCTCTCCTGCCCGAACTCCGCGCCCGCACGAACGCGCTCGGCTACGACGACACCTGCGTCATGCTCTACACCTCGGGCACCACCGGCCGCCCCAAGGGCGTGGTGCTCTCGAACCGCAACATCATCGAGACCTCGAGGAATTCCGCCGAGTTCGACCGCCTGACGGAGCGCGAGGAGATCCTCGCCTATCTCCCCATGGCCTGGGTCGGCGACTTCATCTTTTCCGTCGGGCAGGCCTACTGGTGCGGCTTCTGCGTCAACTGCCCCGAGAGCGCGGACACGATGATGACCGACCTGCGCGAGATCGGGCCGACCTATTACTTCGCCCCGCCGCGGGTCTTCGAAACCCAGCTCACTAACGTGATGATCCGGATGGAGGACGCCGGCCGCCTCAAGCGGTGGCTCTTCCACCGCTTCATGGCGGTCGCCCGCCGCGCCGGCCCCGCACTTCTCGACCGCCGCCCGGTGCCCGCGCGCGACCGCCTGCTCTACCGGCTGGGCGAGGCGCTGGTCTACGGCCCGCTCAAGAACACGCTCGGCTTCTCCCGCGTCCGGGTCGGCTATACCGCGGGCGAGGCGATCGGGCCTGAGATCTTCGACTTCTACCGCGGCCTCGGCATCAACCTGAAGCAGCTCTACGGCCAGACCGAGGCGTCGGTCTTCATCACCCAGCAGCCCGACGACGAGGTGCGCTCCGACACCGTCGGCGTCCCGAGCCCCGGCGTCGAGATCCGCATCGCGGACTCGGGCGAGGTCTTCTACCGCTCCCCCGGCACCTTCGTGGAGTACTACAAGAACGCCGAGAGCACCGCCTCGACCAAGGATCCCGAGGGCTGGGTCGCGACCGGCGACGCCGGCTTCTTCGACGAGGAGACCGGGCAGCTCCGAATCATCGACCGCGCCAAGGACGTGGGCAAGCTCGCCTCCGGCGCGCTCTTCGCGCCGAAGTACGTGGAGAACAAGCTCAAGTTCTACCCCAACATCCTCGAGGCCGTCGTGATCGGCGCGGGCCGCACCCATTGCATCGCCATGCTCAACATCGACCTCACCGCCGTCGGCAACTGGGCGGAGCGCAACAACATCGCCTACGGCTCCTACCAGGAGCTGAGCCAGCACCCGCAGGTCCTCGCGATGATGCGCGACCATGTGGGCGAGGTGAACGCCTCCCTCGCGCACGACCCGATGCTCTCGGCCTGCCAGGTCCACCGCTTCCTCGTCCTGCACAAGGAGCTCGACGCCGACGACGGCGAACTCACCCGCACCCGCAAGGTCCGCCGCAACATCATCGCCGAGAAGTACGCCGACCTGATCGACGCGCTCTACTCGGGCAAGTCCGAGATCTACACCGAGACCGAGGTCACCTACGAGGACGGCCGCAAGGGCCGCATCCGCGCCACGCTGAAGATCCAAGATGCCGAGGTGGTCGGCTCCGCCGAGAGGATGGCGGCGGAATGAAAGCTTTGGTCGGCACCTACGTACAGTCTGGCAATCAGCACCTTAAGACGGTTGATATCTGCGGAATTAGAAGTTTCCGGGACAAGGATCGGCTGAAGCCTGTTGAAACACTCGTTGGGCGATGTTCCCAACTCAACTTCCCGTTGGATCATAGAGGACGCCAACGCCACCAGAGGTTGGTGTACGTTCATAGTATTGCTCCGTCGTCCCCGGACCTATCATCCAAGAGCATTATCGCTGCTGCGTCAAGCGCGCGCAGAGGCGAGGCCTCATGACCGGCCGCAATGCTGCGCTCCTCCTCGCGTTCGCCGGCCTCGTGCTGGCTGTGATCGCCGGCGCCTTCGTGTGGCCGTGGCTCAGGCCGCCGATCGTCGGGGGGATCTCCGGCGGCTTCGGCGTGTGGATCATCGTGGCGCTGTCGGAGGGCGGCACCGTCTGCGTGGTGCGCTGGCTGCCGCACATCGCCGCCTACGGCGCGGCGGTCGGGCTCATGACGACGCTCGGCGCACGGATCGGAGGCGTGCAGTGAGTGTCGCCGAGGCAACGGAGCCGGTGAGCACCGCCGATGGACGCCAGATCGGCGGCGTGCTGATGGACATGCGTCACATCACCCTGCGCTTCGGCGGGGTGGAGGCGATCAAGGACATCTCCTTCGACATCCGCGAGGGCGAGATCCGGGCGATCATCGGCCCGAACGGCGCGGGCAAGTCGTCGATGCTGAACGTCATCTCGGGCTTCTACAACCCGCAGGAGGGCGAGGTCTGGTTCCGCGGCGAGCGGCGCCCGCCGATGAAGCCCTACCAGGTCGCCCGGCAGGGCATCGCCCGGACGTTCCAGAACATCGCGCTCTTCGACGGGATGAGCGTCCTCGACAACATCATGACCGGCCGGCTCACGCACATGAGGACCGGCCTCTTCCGGCAGGCGGTCTGGCGGGGCGGCGCCCAGCGCGAGGAGATGGCGAACCGCGAAGTAGTCGAAAAGATCATCGACTTCCTTGAGATCCAGCGCATCCGCAAGACCCCGGTCGGCCGGCTGCCCTACGGCCTCAAGAAGCGGGTGGAGCTCGCCCGCGCGCTCGCCGCCGAGCCGAACCTGCTGCTCCTCGACGAGCCGATGGCCGGCATGAACGTGGAGGAGAAGGAGGACATGAGCCGCTTCATCCTCGACGTGAACGACGAGTTCGGCACCACCATAGCGCTCATCGAGCACGACATGGGCGTGGTCATGGACCTCTCCGACCGGGTGGTGGTGATGGATTACGGCCGCAAGATCGGCGACGGCACCCCCGACGAGGTGCGCGCGAACCCGGAGGTGATCGATGCCTATCTGGGGGTCGCTCATGACTGACGGTGGGATCCGCTTCTCGCCGCCCCTCCGGGGCACCTCGGCGCGGATCGGCGCGTGCCGCGCCGCCGCGCCCCCCGACCGTGTCGCGCCGTGGGAGGCCGCCTGATGCCCGACCAGCTTCTCTACGCCATCGAAGTCTCGCTGAACGGCCTGATGGCGGGGGTGCTCTACGCCCTCGTCGCGCTGGGCTTCGTGTTGATCTTCAAGGCGTCTGGCATCTTCAACTTCGCGCAGGGGGTGATGGCGCTCTTCGCGGCGCTGACGCTCGTGGGCATCATGGACGGGCAGGTGCCCTTCGCGCACCTGATGAACACCGTCTTCGGGACCGACATCCACGGCTTCGGCTGGCAGGTGCCCGCGCTCGCCGCGATCGTGCTGACGGCGCTGGTGATGGTGCTCTTCGCGATCCTCGTGCAGCGCTTCATCTTCCGCCACCTGGTCAACCAGGAGCCGATCATCCTCTTCATGGCCACGATCGGCCTCGCCTACTTCCTCGAGGGCGTGGGCGACCTGATGTGGGGCTCGGAGATCCGCACGCTCGACGTCGGCCTCCCGCAGGGCATCAACGAGACCATCGACCGCGTCACGTTCGACGCCTTCGGCTACGGCTTCTTCATCGACAACCTCGACATCGCCGCCACCGTGGTGGCCGCGCTCCTCGTCACCGCGCTCGTCGTCTTCAGCCAGTACACCAAGCAGGGCCGGGCGCTGCGGGCGGTGGCCGACGACCACCAGGCGGCGCTGTCGGTCGGGATCTCGCTGAACTACATCTGGATCCTGGTCTGGTCGATTGCGGGCTTCGTCGCGCTGGTCGCCGGGATCATGTGGGGGGCGAAGTCCGGCGTGCAGTTCTCGCTCAGCCTGATCGCGCTCAAGGCGCTGCCGGTGCTGATGCTGGGCGGCTTCACCTCGATCCCGGGCGCCATCGTCGGCGGCCTCATCATCGGCATGGGCGAGAAGCTCTTCGAGTTCTTCGTCGGCCCGCTGGTCGGCGGCGCGACAGAGAACTGGTTTGCCTACGTCCTCGCCCTGATCGTCCTGGTGTTCCGGCCCCAGGGCCTCTTCGGCGAGCGGATCATCGAGCGTGTTTGAGGGATGGAGAGGGCGGATGCCTCCGGCGGGGATGTTTCAGGAGCAAAGATGGCGGGAGGGTGCGCTGACGATGATCCGTGAGACCTCGCGCCGCTCCGGCGCCGGGGCGAGCGCGCCGCTTGAGGAGGAAGCACGGCTCTCCCGCGTCGCCCGCAGGGAGGGCTGCACGTGATCTACCGCGAGGCCGGCGACTTCAAGACGAGCTACGTCGCCGACAGCCAGACCTTTCCCATCCGCATGGACCGCCGCGCCTACTGGGCGGCGCTGGCGGTCGCGTTCCTCGTGATCCCGTTCGTCATCAACGACTACTGGCTCAACGCGGTCTTCCTGCCTTTCCTGATCTACGCCATCGCCGCGCTGGGGCTGAACATCCTGACGGGCTACTGCGGGCAGGTCAGCCTCGGCACCGGCGGCTTCATGGCGGTCGGCGCCTATGCCTGCTACAAGCTGATGACGGCATTCCCGGACATCAACATCACGCTCCACGTCATCGCCGCGGGGGCCATCACCGCCGGCGTCGGCGTGCTCTTCGGCCTGCCGAGCCTCCGCATCAAGGGCTTCTACCTCGCCGTCGCCACGCTCGCCGCGCAGTTCTTCCTGGTCTGGCTCTTCAACCGCGTGCCGTGGTTCTACAACTACTCCGCGTCCGGACAGATCAGCGCGCCGGAGCGCACCGTCCTCGGCGTGCCGATCACCGGCGCCGCCACCGACGCCTGGGCGACCTACCTCTTCTGCCTTGTCTTCGTCGTGGCCAGCGCCTGGATCGCGCGCAACCTGACGCGGGGCAGCGTCGGGCGCACCTGGATGGCGATCCGAGACATGGACATCGCGGCCGAGATCATCGGCGTCAGCCCGCTGCGCGCCAAGCTTTCGGCCTTTGCGGTCTCGTCCTTCTTCATCGGCATCGCCGGGGCGCTCTTCTTCGCGGTCTATCTCGGCGCGGTCGAGGTCGGCTCGGCGTTCGGCATCGACAAGTCGTTCCTCGTGCTCTTCATGGTCATCATCGGCGGCCTCGGCTCGATCCTCGGCAGCTTCCTCGGCGCCGGCTTCATGGTGCTCCTGCCGGTGTTCCTGACCAACGTGCTGCGCGATGGCCTGGGCTGGCCCACGACGCTGGTTGCGCATCTCGAGCTCGTCATCGTCGGCGCGCTCATCATCGGCTTCCTCATCGCCGAACCGCACGGCCTCGCCGCGCTCTGGCGCACCACCAAGGAAAAGCTGCGGTCATGGCCCTTTCCGTACTGATGCGAAGACGCGCCGAGGCGCGCCGTACCTGAACAACAAAAAGAACTTAGGGAGAACCAACATGAAGCTGACCCTCACAACGCTCGCCGCGACACTCGCGGCCAGCACCGCGATGGCGGACCTCGTCATTCCGGACCTCAGCTACCGCACCGGCCCCTACGCGGCGGGCGGCATTCCGTTCTCGGACGGCTACCAGGACTACTTCACGCTCCTTAACGAACGTGACGGCGGGATTGGCGGCGAGCCGATCCGGCTGATCGAGTGCGAAACCGCCTACGACACCGAGCGCGGCGTCGAGTGCTACGAGGCGACCAAGGGCGAGGGCGCGCTGATCTACCAGCCGCTCTCGACCGGCATCACCTACCAGTTGATCCCCAAGGTTGAGGCCGACCAGATCCCGCTCCACACGATGGGCTATGGCCGCACCTCCGCCGCGAACGGCGAGGTCTTCAACTGGGTCTTCAATTACCCCGCGAACTACTGGGACGCGGCCTCGGTCGCGATCAACCACCTCCTCGAGGAGAACGCCGGCGACCTCTCCGGCAAGAAGATCGCGCTGATCTACCACAACTCCGCCTACGGCAAGGAGCCGATCCGCACGTTGGAGGAACTGTCGGAGAAGCACGGCTACGAGCTGACGACGATCCCGGTCGACCATCCGGGCCAGGAGCAGAAGAGCCAGTGGCTCCAGATCCGCCGCGACCGGCCCGACTACGTCATCATGTGGGGCTGGGGGGTGATGAACCAGGTCGCCATTCAGGAAGCCGCGAACATCCGTTTCCCGATGGAGAATTTCATCGGCAACTGGTGGGCGGGGGCCGAGCACGACGTGACGCCCGCCGGCGCCGCGGCCGACGGCTACAAGTCGCTCAACATGAACCGGGTGCAGGAGTATCCGGTCTTTGACGAGATCCGGCAGCACGTCATCGACGCCGGGCTCGGCGCCGGGGACGGCGGCTCCTCCATCGGTTCGGTGCTCTACACCCGCGGGATGTATGCCGCGATGCTCGCCGCCGAGGCCATCGAGAAGGCGCAGGAGATCCACGGCACCTCGGCCATCACCGCCGCGCAGATGCGCGACGGGATGGAAGCGCTCGAGGTCACGGAAGCCACGATGGAGGAATGGGGCGCGCCGGGCATCGGCCCCGAATTCTCCGTCTCCTGCCAGGACCACGGCGGGTCGGGCTACGGCCTCGTCCAGCAGTGGAACGCCGAGGCGGGCACATGGGAGCCGCTGACCGACTTTATTCAGGCCGACGCCGAGGTGATCGACCCGCTCGTCGAGGGGGACAGCATGTCCTACGCGCAGGAGAACAACATCACCCCGGGCTGCCCCGGAAGCTGACGCGACGCGGACCTCGCCGGAGGCCCTTCAAGGCCGTCCGGCGGGCCGATCCGGGCCCGGAAAACCCGGAAATCTTGCAAGAACTTGCAAGACCGCCCCTAGAAACTTGTACAAAGTTGAAAGAACGCCTCCGAGGAGCGCCCCATGCTCGACGCCGCCCAGACCCGCGAAACGCTGCTCGAGGTCAACAACATCGAGGTGATCTACAACCACGTGATCCTCGTCCTGAAGGGCGTCTCGCTCAGCGTCCCCAAGGCCGGCATCACCGCGCTCCTCGGCGGCAACGGAGCGGGCAAGACCACGACTCTAAAGGCAATTTCCAACCTCCTGCGGTCCGAGCGGGGGGAGGTCACCAAGGGATCGATCCTCTATCGCGGCGAGCGGGTGCAGGACCTCGCGCCCTCGGACCTCGTGGCGCGCGGCGTGATCCAGGTAATGGAAGGACGCCATTGTTTCGAGCACCTTACGGTCGAGGAGAACCTCCTCACCGGCGCCTACACCCGCCGCGACGGCCGCGCCGCCGTCGCCGCCGACCTTGAGATGGTTTACGTGTATTTTCCGAGACTTAAGGAGCGCCGGAACAGCCAGGCAGGCTACACCTCCGGCGGCGAGCAGCAAATGTGCGCGATCGGCCGCGCGCTGATGTCCCGGCCCGAGACGATCCTGCTCGACGAACCCTCGATGGGCCTCGCGCCGCAGCTCGTCGAGGAAATATTCGGCATTGTCAGAACGTTGAACGAGGAGCAGGGCGTCAGCTTCCTGCTGGCCGAGCAGAACACCAACGTCGCCCTCCGCTTCGCCCACTACGGCTATATCCTCGAGTCGGGCCGCGTCGTGATGGACGGCGAGGCGGCGGCGCTGCGCGAGAACCCCGATGTGAAGGAGTTCTACCTGGGCATGTCCGACACCGGCCGTAAGTCGTTCCGCGATGTGCGCTCCTACCGCCGCCGAAAGCGCTGGCTCAGTTGACCCGAGGCAGACGAGAGGAAGAAGTCTTGAAGCATTACGACGAGCTCGAGACGCGCTCCGCGGACGAGCGGGACGCGGCGTTGGCCATCAGCCTGCCGAAGCAGATAGCGAACGCCAAGGCGCTGGAAGGGTACGCAGAATCCCTCCGCGACGTCGATGTGGCGCAGGTCAGGGACTGCGACGCAATGGCCGGGTTGCCTGTGCTGCGGAAGTCGGATCTGTCGCAGGCGCAGTCGGAGCGTCGGCCGCTTGGCGGCTATGCCGCGCGCGCGCCGGCGGACTTCGCCCACATCTTCCAGTCGCCGGGCCCGATCTACGAGCCGGGCGGGGTCGCGCGGGACTGGTGGCGCCTCGGCCGCTTCCTCCATGCGAGCGGCGTCGGGCGGGGCGACATCGTGCAGAACTGCTTCGGCTATCACCTGACGCCGGCGGGCATGATGTTCGAGAGCGGCGCCCGCGCCGTCGGCGCGGCGGTGCTGCCCGCGGGCACGGGGCAGACGGAGCTGCAGGCGCGGGCGGCGCATGACGTGGGCACGACGGTCTATGCCGGCACGCCCGATTACCTGAAGGTGATCCTCGACAAGGCGGACGAGCTGGGGCTGGAGCTTTCAGTGACCAGGGCGACCGTCTCCGGCGGCGCGCTCTTCCCCTCGCTGCGCGAAGCTTACGCCGCGCGTGGCGTCGCCTGCCGCCAGTGCTATGCGACGGCGGACCTCGGCCTCATCGCCTACGAAAGCGACGCGATGGAGGGCATGATCGTGGACGAGGGCGTGATCGTCGAGATCGTGACGCCCGGCACCGAAGACCTCGTGCCGGAGGGCGAGGTGGGCGAGGTCGTGGTGACGACCCTGAACCCCGATTACCCGCTGATCCGCTTCGCCACCGGCGACCTCAGCGCGGTCATGCCGGGCGCCAGTCCCTGCGGCCGGACGAACATGCGCATCAAGGGCTGGATGGGTCGCGCCGACCAGACCACCAAGGTCAAGGGCATGTTCGTACGGCCCGAGCAGGTCGCGGAGTTCGTGCGCCGCCATGAGGAGGTGAAGCGCGCCCGCGTCGTCGTCGACCGCGAGGGCGAGGCCGACCGGATGACCGTGCGCGTCGAGGCGGGTGCAGGCGAGTCGGCGCGTTACGCCGAGACGATATTGGATATCACCAAGCTCCGGGCCTACGTCGAGGTTGTGCCGCTTGGGGCGCTGCCCCGGGATGGGAAGATCATAGAGGATCTCAGGACCTACGACTGAGACGCTGCTTCGAGGGTGACATGATGTTCCGACGACTCCGGCTGGCCATGCTGGCCGCCGCCTGTGCAACACCACTCTGCGCGGCCGATCTGGCCTTCGTGGTGGGGAACGAGAATTACGACCGGATAGACGATCTGCGGCGGGGCGACGATGTCGTCGACGCGGCGCGGGGGCTCGGCCGGCAGGGTGTGGAAGTGATCTCACGGCGGGACGCGGGGCATGAGGAGACGCTGGCCGCGCTGGCGCAGTTCGTGCAGCAGGCGTCGGAGGCCGACAAGCTGCTCGTCGTCCTCTCGGGGCACTTCCTGTCGTCGGCGACGGACACCTACCTGCTGCCGGTCGAGACGGACCTGCCGTCGCTGACGCGCCTGCCATCGCGCGCGCTGCCCGTTTCGACCGTGCTCGCTGTATTGGGAGAGGCTCCGGGGCGGAGCGTGCTCGTCCTTGCGACGGAACCGATGCAGCGTGACTTCGGGCGATATCTGCAGGCTGGGGTAGACGACCCGGCGCTGCCGCAGGGCGTGACGCTGATCCGTGCGACGCCGCGCGCGGCCGAGCGTGTGGTGCGCGACGTGCTGGCGGAGCCCGGCCGCTCGCTGCAGCGCGGTGTGGAGGCGATCGACGGCGCACGGATCTCGGGCTTTCTCTCCGACCGCTATGCCTTCGTCGAGGCGGGGCGCGCTGCGAGCCCGATCGCGCTGGAGGCCGAGGCGTGGGATGAGGCGCGACGCACGGATACGGTGCGGGGGTACGAGCGATTCCTCGACCGCTATCCGCGCGGCATGAACGCCGTCGAGGCGCGGCTGAGGATCAACGAGCTCTTGGCGAGTCCGGGGCGTCTGGCCGAACTGGAAGAGCGGGCGCTGGGCCTGACGCGGGAAGAGCGCCAGCAGGTGCAGCGGGACCTCGTGCTGCTCGGCTTCGACACCCGCGGTATCGACGGGATCTTCGGCCCCGGTACGCGCGGTGCGATCCGCGCCTGGCAGTCGGCAGGCGGCTTGGAGGCGACGGGCTACCTGGATGCGGCGCAGGTGAACGAGCTGGGGCGCGACGCAGTGGCGCGCTCGCGCGAGCTGGACCGTCAGGCGGAGGAGCGCCGGGTGCGGCAGGAGCGCGACGATCGGGCGTTCTGGCGCGAGACGGGGGACCGCGGGACCGAGGACGGCTATCGCCGCTATCTTGATCGGTATCCGGACGGCGCCTTCTCCGACATCGCCCGCGACCGGCTGGCGAGCACGGAGCGCCGAAGGGCCACACCGGCGGACCTGGCGGCGTGGCGGCTGGCGTCGAACACGGGCACGGCGGACGCCTTCGAGCGCTACATCGACCGCTTTCCCGAGGGTGCCTTCGTGCGCGCGGCGCGGGACGCGCTCGGCGATCTGGACGTGGAGCGGGAACGCTCGGCCGAGCGGGAGGCGGCGCTGGCGGCGGAGCGGGCGCTGGGCCTCAACCCGCTGACCGCGCGGCTGGTCGAGCAGCGGCTCGACGCGCTGGGCCTGAACCCGGGCACCGTCGACGGCGCGTTCGACGAATCGACGCGGCGCGCGATCCGGCGCTACCAGGATGCGCGCGAGCTGCCGGGGACGGGGTTCCTCACGCAGCCGACGGTGGTGCAGCTGCTGGCCGACAGCGTGCGGCAGCTGATCGAGAGGTAGACGAAAAGCAGAGGAGCCGCGGAAGCAATCCGCGGCCCCTCTTGCGTCGTTGCGTTCGAGTTCAGCCCTGGCGGGCCTTGAACCGACGCTGCGTCTTGTTGATGACGTAGATCCGACCCTTGCGGCGCACCACGCGGCAATCGCGATGGCGCGTCTTCAGCGAGCGGAGCGAGTTCCTGACTTTCACCGGCCCTCTCCTCTTGTCGCGGCGCGCATGCGCCTTGCCCTTGTGCCGAACCAAGCGGCGAAGAATATGGTGGGCGCGACAGGGATCGAACCTGTGACCCCTACGATGTCAACGTAGTGCTCTACCGCTGAGCTACGCGCCCGCCCGACCGTCACCGGCCGAAAACGAACACGACGCGAGGAAGCCCCGCGTCGATTTGCGTGGCTATAAAAGGAGTCGGATGGCCATGCAAGAGCCTTTGGCGCCTTCCGCAAATCCGGCTATATCCGGTCTTGGCAGGGAGGATGAGTATGACGTCGACGGCATTTACGCTGAAGGAGCCAGTTGTCCGCACGACAAGCGTCATCTTCGCCTCTCCCCATTCGGGGTCGTACTATCCCGACGAGTTCCTCGCGCGCTCCGTGCTTGACCGGCACGCGATTCGTTCGTCGGAAGATGCCTTTATGGACGATCTCTTCGAGGGTGTGACGCAGCTCGGAGCTCCGCTCATCGCTGCCGTGGCGCCGCGCGCCTACGTAGACCTCAACCGGGCGGCGGACGAGCTCGACCCGGCGGTGGTGGAGGGTGTCGGGCGCATTGCGCACAATCCGCGGGTCAGTTCGGGCCTTGGCGTGATCCCGCGAGTGGTGGCGAACGGGCGGCAGATCTACGAGGCGAAGATTCCGCTGGCCGAGGCGCGCGACCGTGTCCAGCGCTACTGGCGGCCGTATCACGCGGCACTGGCGGATCTGGTTACGGCCAACCTGCGGCAGTTCGGCGAGGCGGTACTGGTCGACTGCCATTCGATGCCGCACGAGGCGATCGAAAATGTGTGCGCCGGGCGCCATCGCCGCACCGACGTCGTCCTGGGCGATCGCTTCGGCGCGGCGGCGGCGCCCGAGGTGGTAGATGCTGTCGAGGAAGCATTCCGCCGCGCCGGGCTGGTCGTGGCGCGGAATGCGCCTTTCGCGGGCGCCTACACGACCCAGCAGTACGGCAGGCCGTCGCGCGGCCAGCATGCGGTGCAGATCGAGATCGACCGCCGCCTCTACATGGATGAGGCGACGATCAAGCCACACGCGGGATACGATGATTTCCGTAGTCTGCTGATGGGCATCGCAGAGGACGTGGTGCGGATCGGCCGGTGCGAGATGCCGCTCGCGGCGGAGTAACTTCAGCGGAGGGCGCGACCCTTGAGGATCGCGTCGTGTCCGAAGCGCGCGCGGACTGCGTCCGCCGCGCGTTCGGCTTCGGCTCGGGCGGCGGCGCGCGGGTCGAGGAAGTCGGCGGAGAGGTCGGCGCGACCCTCATGCATAAGGTCGGAGAGGCCCACGCCCAGCAGTCGGAAGGGCGCTGCTGCGCCGCTCTGGTCGAGGAGCACCCGCGCCTCGCGGTAGATCCTGTCCGCAAGCTGCGTCGGTTCGCGCAGAGCGTGGCGCCGGGTCAGCACGGCATGGCTCGCCTTCTTGAGCTTCAGCGTGACGACGCGGCCGGAGAGCGCCTTGGCCTTGGCCCGGTCGGCAACCTTCTCGGCCATGCGCCAGAGGTGGCCGTCGAGAAGATCGGGGTCGGAGGTGTCCTCGTCGAAGGTCGTCTCGTTCGAGATGCTTTTCACCGGCGCGTTCGGATGGACGCGCCGCGCGTCCTCGCCCCGCGCGAGGCGCCAAAGGCGGTCGCCCGAGCTGCCGAAGCGCGCAACGAGATCGCGCCGATCCCAGCGCAGCAGATCCGCGATGGTGCGGATGCCGGAGCGGGCGAGCGCCTCCTGCGTGGCATGGCCGACGCCCCAGATCAGGCCCACGGGCCGGTCGCGCAGGAACGCCTGCGTTTCGGCGCGTCCGATGACGGAGAAGCCGCGCGGCTTGTCGAGGTCGGACGCGATCTTGGCGAGGAACTTGTTGTGGGAGAGCCCGATGGAGGCGGTCAGGCCGAGCTCGCGCTGGATCCGCAGCGCGAGCCGGGCGAGCAGGACGGCGGGCGGAGCGCGATGCAGCCGCGCGGTGCCGCCGAGGTCGAGGAACGCCTCGTCGAGCGAGAGCGGCTCGACCGCGGGCGTAAGCTCTTCCATCATCGCGCGGATCGCGCGGGAGGCGGTGACGTAGGCGGGGAAGCGCGGCTTGACCACCACCGCGTCGGGGCAGAGGCGGAGCGCCTTGAACATGGGCATGGCGGAGCGGACGCCGCGGATGCGGGCGATGTAGCATGCGGTGGTGACGACACCGCGGCGGCCGCCGCCGACGATCAACGGGACGTCACGGAGGGCGGGATCGTCGCGCTTTTCGACGCTGGCGTAGAAGGCGTCGCAGTCGATGTGGGCGATCGTCAGGTCGAAGAGCTCGGGGTGCGACAGGACACGCGGGGAGCGGCAGGCCGGGCAGCGGGTGCCGGCGTCGAGGCTCGTGTGACAGTCGCGGCAGAGGGCGGGCATGGCCAATTCTGAGCGTATGCTTGGCGTATGACAAGCGTATGGCTCCCGTACATACGCCAGCTGCAGTATGCGGGATCAGCCGGCCCGGAGCGGGAGGTCCGCAAGGATGGCGCGCGCCGCGGCGGCGGGGTCGGGCGCGGCGTGGATCGGGCGGCCGACGACGATGTGGTCGGCACCGGCTTCGATCGCCGCGCCGGGCGTGGCCACGCGCTTCTGGTCGTGGCTCGGCGCGGCGGACGGGCGCACGCCGGGGGTCACGATGAGCCGGCCCCGCGCCTCGGGCAGGGCACGGATGGCGGCGGCCTCCTGCGGCGAGGCGATGACGCCATGCGCGCCGGCTTCGAAGGCACGTGCCGCGCGCTCGACAACGATGCCCGCGACGTCTCCCGGAACGATCATCGCTGCGTCGAGGTCGCTGCGGTCGAGCGAGGTCAGCATCGTGACCGCCAGGATCTGGAGGTCGCTGCCGCCGGCGCCCTCGCGCGCGGCGCGGACCACGTGCGGGTCCCCGTGGACGGTGAGGAAGTCGAGCTCGAAGCGGGCGAGGCCACGCACCGCCGCCTCGACCGTGGCGCCGATGTCGAAGAGCTTCATGTCGAGGAAGATGCGCTTGCCGTGCTCGTCCTTGAGCTCGCGTGCGAGGGAGAGTCCGCCCCCCGTCAGCATCCCGAGACCGATCTTGTAGAAAGAGACCGTCTCCGCGAGGCTCTGCGCAAGGGCGAGGCCTGAGACGGCATCCGGCACGTCGAGCGCCACGATCAGTCTGTCATCGGCGTTTCTCATGGCCTCTCCTCACGATTTTTCGTGATGTGGAGTGGCGGCCGCGGCTTCGGAGGTCAAGCGGCGAGGGGAACCGTGATAGGTTGAGGTCGGTTGCCTGAACCAGAGACAATACGAAGGAGAACGACCATGGCCGGAATGGATCTTCGCCTGCGGCGCGCGGACCGGGGCGTGAGCGTGTTCTGGATGATCCTCGTACTGGCTGTGGCCGTGCTGCTCATCCTGACGATCATCCTGATGACCGGGCTGGGCAATCCGCTGACGGAAGAGGACGTCGAGGCGGTCACAGAGGAGCCCGCCGCCGTGGTTGCCGAGGACGAGCCGGTGCCCGGCACGACGTCATTCTCTGAAGGCCAGACGGCCGACGAGGCACCCGTTGAGGAAGGCGAGCTGCCTGGCGACCCGGTCGATCCGCCGGTGGCCCCGGCGGAAGGCGAGGTCCTGGAGACGGAAGGGCCGGTCGAAGAGCTGATCCCCGAGGCTGCGGAAGACCAGCCGGACGATGTGGTCGTCGACCCGGACGGCGTGCAGGAACCGTTCGAACCGACTCCGTCGGGTCCCGAGGGGCGCGACGAGGAAGTCATCATCGAGAACTGAATTTCGAGATGGCGTTGAAGCGGGCGCGGCGACGGCTGCGCCCGTTTTCATTGCGCTTCGGCTTGAACGCCTGTTGCACTATCGCCACATGAAAGTCGTGGCCCCTGAGACCGTGCCGAACGGGCGGTGAGCGGGGGTGCCGAAACGAGGAGTGGATGATGGACCTTGAGAAGTTCACGGAGCGGTCGCGCGGATTCCTGCAGGCGGCCCAGACGATCGCGACGCGCGAGGATCACCAGCGCGTCTCGCCAGAGCACCTTTTGAAGGCGCTGATGGACGACGAGCAGGGGCTGGCGTCGAACCTGATCCGCCGCGCCGGCGGCGCGCCCGAGCGCGTGCTCGAGGCGGTCGATGCGGCGCTCGCGAAGGTGCCCAAGGTCTCGGGCGGGGCGGGGCAGCTCTACCTCGATACGCAGACGGCCAAGGTGCTGGACGAGGCGCAGAAACTTGCGATCAAGGCCGGCGACAGCTTCGTCCCGGTGGAGCGGGTGCTGACGGCGCTGGCGGTCGTGCGCTCCAAGGCACGCGAGGCGCTGGAGGCGGGCGCGGTCACGGCGCAGAAGCTGAACGGCGCGATCAACGATGTCCGCAAGGGGCGCACGGCCGACACCGCGAGCGCGGAGGAAGGCTATGACGCGCTGAAGAAGTACGCGCGCGACCTGACCGAGGCGGCGGAGCAGGGCAAGATCGACCCTATCATCGGCCGCGACGACGAGATCCGCCGCACCATGCAGGTGCTGAGCCGGCGCACCAAGAACAACCCGGTGCTGATCGGCGAACCGGGCGTCGGCAAGACGGCCATCGCCGAGGGGCTGGCGCTCAGGATCGTCGATGGCGACGTGCCGGAGAGCCTGCGCGGCAAGCGGCTGCTGGCGCTCGACATGGGCAGCCTGATCGCGGGCGCGAAGTATCGCGGCGAGTTCGAGGAGCGGCTGAAGGCGGTGCTGAGCGAGATCACCGCGGCCGCGGGCGAGGTGGTGCTCTTCATCGACGAGATGCACACGCTGGTCGGCGCCGGGAAGGCCGACGGAGCGATGGACGCCTCGAACCTGCTGAAGCCTGCGCTGGCGCGGGGCGAGTTGCATTGCATTGGCGCGACGACGCTCGACGAGTACCGCAAGCATGTCGAGAAGGACGCAGCGCTGGCGCGGCGATTCCAGCCGGTGATGGTGGAGGAACCGACCGTCGTCGACACGATCTCCATCCTGCGCGGCATCAAGGAGAAGTACGAGCTGCACCACGGGGTGCGGATCAGCGACTCGGCGCTGGTGGCGGCGGCGCAGCTCTCGCACCGCTACATCACCGACCGGTTCCTGCCGGACAAGGCGATCGACCTGATGGACGAGGCGGCGTCGCGGCTCAGGATGGAGGTCGACTCCAAGCCCGAGGAGTTGGACGCACTCGACCGCGAGATCCTGCAGAAGCAGATCGAGGCGGAGGCGCTGAAGAAGGAGGATGACGACGCCTCGAAGGACCGGCTGCAGAAGCTGGAGCGCGAGCTGGGCGACCTGCAGGAGCGGTCGGCCGAGATGACCGCCAAGTGGCAGGC
This sequence comes from Roseitranquillus sediminis, assembly GCF_016918935.1. GTDB lineage: Bacteria > Pseudomonadota > Alphaproteobacteria > Rhodobacterales > Rhodobacteraceae > Roseitranquillus > Roseitranquillus sediminis. The sequence continues at coordinate 84,405 of NZ_JAFFOB010000025.1, read as the reverse complement.
GGAGCGCGACAAGCTGAACGCGGCGGAGCAGCTCCGCAAGGAACTCGACACCGCGCGCGGCGAGCTCGACCGGGCCAAGCGGGAGGGCAACCTCGCCCGCGCGGGTGAGTTGAGCTACGGCATCATTCCGCAGCTCGAGCGCGAGCTGGCGGCGGCGGAGCAGCGCGAAGATACGCTTTTGGTAGAGGAGGCGGTGCGGCCCGAGCAGATCGCCGAGGTGGTCGAGCGCTGGACCGGGATTCCGACCGCGAAGATGCTGGAGGGCGAGCGCGACAAGCTGCTCCGCATGGAGGAGGAGCTTGGGCAGCGCGTCGTCGGCCAGCGGACGGCGGTGCGGGCGGTGTCGAACGCGGTTCGGCGGGCGCGCGCGGGGCTCAACGACGAGAACCGGCCTTTGGGCTCGTTCCTGTTCCTCGGGCCTACGGGCGTCGGCAAGACGGAGCTGACAAAGGCGCTGGCCGAGTACCTTTTCGACGACGACAGCGCGATGGTGCGGATCGACATGAGCGAGTTCATGGAGAAGCACGCGGTCGCCCGGCTGATCGGCGCCCCGCCGGGCTATGTCGGCTACGACGAGGGCGGGGTGCTGACCGAGGCGGTGCGGCGCCGGCCCTATCAGGTCGTGCTCTTCGACGAGGTCGAGAAGGCGCACCCGGACGTCTTCAACGTGCTGCTGCAGGTGCTCGACGACGGGATGCTGACCGATGGTCAAGGTCACCACGTCGACTTCAAGCAGACGCTGATCGTCCTGACCTCGAACCTCGGGAGCCAGGCGCTGAGCCAGCTGCCGGACGGCGCGGATGCGGCGCAGGCCAAGCGCGACGTGATGGACGCGGTGCGGGCGCACTTCCGGCCGGAGTTCCTGAACCGGCTCGACGAGACGATCATCTTCGACCGGTTGAGCCGGGACGACATGGACGGCATCGTCGAGATCCAGATCGGTCGTCTGCAGCGGCGGCTGGCGCAGCGCAACATCGTCCTGAACCTCGACGAGGGTGCGCGGAAGTGGCTGGCCGACGAGGGCTACGACCCGGTGTTCGGGGCGCGGCCGCTCAAGCGGGTGATCCAGCGGGCACTGCAGGACCAGTTGGCCGAGATGCTTCTGGCGGGCGAGGTGTCCGAGGGAGACGAGGTGAACGTAAGTGTGGGCAGCGACGGCCTGCTCGTGGGCAACCGGGTGTCGTCATCCAGCAGACAGCCGCCGATGGACGCGGTTCTGCACTGAAAGGAAGGGCCCCCGCGGGGGCCCTTCCTCGTTTCGGATAATGTCACTCGGGCATCAGCACCGAATCGATGACATGGATCACGCCGTTCGACGCATCGATGTCTGCCTGCGTCACGGTCGCGTCGTTGACCATCACGCCACCCGAGGTGGAGATGGTGACCGTGGAGCCCTCGACCGTTTCGGCCTCCATCCCGTCCTCCAGATCCGACGACATCACCTCGCCCGGTACCACGTGGTAGGTGAGGATCGAGGTGAGCTGGTCGCGGTTCTCCTCCATCAGGAGATTGTCGACCGTGCCCTCTGGCAAGGCCGCGAATGCCTCGTCCGTCGGCGCGAAGACGGTGAACGGCCCCTCGCCCTTCAGGGTCTCGACCAGACCTGCGGCCTCTGCCGCGGCGAGGAGCGTCGAGAAGCTGCCGGCCTCTGCCGCGGTGTCGACGATGTCCATCTGGTCCTGCGCGAAGGCAGGCGCCGTGAGGAAGGTGGCAGCGGTGATGGTCAGCACGGTCTTGCGGATCATGAACTTCTCCCTTGTCGATAGATGCGGGATGCATCGAACAGGTTTACGCGAGGGCGATGGAATCGGATGACTCGACGAGTCGAGCGTCTGCATCCGGATGACCCTGAGGCAGCCCGGCAGCCGCGCCGCCTGACACGTGCGGCAAGGCGAAGTTTCTTGCTCGACCCGTGCCCTCGGCGTGGCTTTAGTTGCCGCCAACCTGCTGTTTTCAAGGCTTTCATGGCGCCGCCGGGAAAATGCGGCGAGGGCGCAAAAAAGGCCTTGCGGCCCCCGACCGGCATCCGTAAACACCCCTTCACCGGCGGCGCTGAGGGGCGCGGTTGGGGAAGAG
>NZ_JAFFOB010000025.1:8236-82319 GCF_016918935.1 Roseitranquillus sediminis | reverse complement strand
TGAGCACGTGCTCAGGCATATGCCTAAGCCTCCATGGCTATGCCTGGGGGTCCGGTCGAAACGGGGGCCAGTTCAGCGTCATAGTTAGTCTTCACATGCTGGTGCAGTCGATCAATCATCAACCGCAGACTCTTCTTGTCTAGGTCAAAGCCGACCTCAAGCGTTTTTCGCTCTTCGCGAGGCGTGCTCACAAGCGAATAGATGAAGTCCGTGAAGCTCTTGCGAGTAAACGAGATACTTAGATGTTCGCCGTCTTCTGAGCTGCTTCCAATTACAATGTTAGATTCTGACATACTGATTTTCCACCGATTTGGCCAAGATGGCGTTGGCGCATCTGTTTCCGCGCGTCGGCGGCGGCATCTCGGTGGATCCCGGCCTTGCTAAACCAGCGCATACAATTTCTCCACCCGCCTTCCGCTTCACCCATGATATCTTCCACTAGACGAGGATCGCCGTGCAAGGTGTGTCTTGTAGCTTCGCGTGGCAAAGCATCCGGAGCCGGGCGGGCGCCTGCCCGTGGGGTGGCGCTGCAACGGTCGAGCGGCGCGCTTTATGGCAGCCAAGCCCTCCCCCCCTCGGAGCGGGGCGCGCGGGTGACAGAGCGCCAGCCCGCGGGGACGGGCAGGCGCTCGCCCGGCGCCTTCGGCTTGATTCCGGGCGGGTGGCGCGACGGTCCGGCGGTGGAGCCGGGCGTCAGGAGTCCATCTTCAGGGCGTTGATGAACGCCTCCTGGGGGATCTCGACCTTGCCGAACTGGCGCATGCGCTTCTTGCCGGCCTTCTGCTTTTCCAGCAGCTTCTTCTTGCGGGTGACGTCGCCGCCGTAGCACTTGGCGGTGACGTCCTTGCGCATGGCGGAGAGAGTCTCGCGAGCGATGACGCGGCCGCCGATCGCCGCCTGGATCGGGATCTTGAACATGTGGCGGGGGATCAGCTCTTTCAGCTTCTCGCACATCTGGCGGCCGCGGCCCTCGGCCCGGTCGCGGTGGACCATCATCGAGAGCGCGTCGACCGGCTCGTCGTTCACGAGGATCGACATCTTGACGAGGTAGTCCTGGCGGTAGCCGATCATCTGGTAGTCGAAGCTGGCGTAGCCCTTGGTCACCGACTTCAGCCGGTCGTAGAAGTCGAACACGACCTCGTTCAGCGGCAGGTCGTAGACGACCATGGCGCGGGTGCCGGCGTAGGTGAGGTCGAGCTGGATGCCGCGCCGCTCCTGGCAGAGCTTGAGGACGTCGCCCAGATATTCGTCGGGGACGAGGATGGTGGCCTTGATGCGCGGCTCCTCAATGTGGTCGACGTGGGTGAGGTCGGGCATGTCGGCGGGGTTGTGGAGCTCCTGCACCGAGCCGTCGCGCATGTGGATGCGGTAGACGACGGAGGGGGCGGTGGTGATGAGGTCGATGTCGTACTCGCGCTCGAGCCGGTCGCGGACGACCTCGAGATGCAGCAGGCCGAGGAAGCCGCAGCGGAAGCCGAAGCCGAGGGCGGCGGACGTCTCCATCTCGTAGGTGAAGGAGGCGTCGTTCAGGGCGAGCTTCTCGATGGCGTCGCGCAGGTCCTCGAAGTCGTTGGCGTCGACCGGGAAGAGGCCGCAGAAGACGACCGGGACCGAGGGCTTGAAGCCGGGGAGCGGCTGGGCGCACTGGCGGCGTTCGTGGGTGATGGTGTCGCCCACGCGGGTGTCGCGGACCTGCTTGATCGAGGCGTTGAGGTAGCCGATTTCACCCGGGCCGAGCTGGTCGACGGGGGTCATGGCGGGGCGGTAGACGCCGACGTCGTCGACGTCGTAGGTGCCGCCGGTCTTCATCATGCGGATGCGGTCGCCCTTGCGGAGGGTGCCGTCGATGATGCGGACGATGCAGATGACGCCGAGGTACTGGTCGTACTTGGAGTCGACGAGCATGGCCTTGAGGGGGGCGTCGGGGTCGCCCTCCTTCGGCGGCGGGAGGCGGGTGACGATGGCCTCGAGGACGTCGGGGATGCCTTGGCCGGTCTTGGCGGAGATCTCGACGGCGTCGTGGGCCTCGATGCCGATGACGTCCTCGATCTGCGTCTTGACGCGCTCGGGCTCGGACGCGGGGAGGTCGATCTTGTTGAGGACGGGGACGATCTCGTGGTCGGCCTCGATGGCGGTGTAGACGTTGGCGAGGGTCTGCGCCTCGACGCCCTGGGTGGCGTCGACGACCAGCAGGCTGCCCTCGACGGCCTGCATGGAGCGGGAGACCTCGTAGCCGAAGTCGACGTGGCCGGGGGTGTCGATGAGGTTGAGGACGTATGTGTGGCCGTCCTTTGCCGGGTACTCGATCCGGACGGTGTTGGCCTTGATGGTGATGCCGCGCTCGCGCTCGATGTCCATGGCGTCGAGGAGCTGCTCCTTCATGTCGCGCTCGGCCACGGTGCCGGTGAGCTGGATCAGCCGGTCGGCGAGCGTGGACTTGCCGTGGTCGATGTGGGCGACGATGGAGAAGTTGCGGATGTGCGCGAGGTCGGTCATGGGCGGGATATGACGGGGGCCACGGGAGCCGTCAAGCTGGGCCTCCGTCGAGCGTATCGTGCGTGACGCGCTGCCGCGCCGGTGGCACGGCCTATCGCTCCGTCGCGCCCTTTCCCGCGAGAATGCGACCCCGGAACCTGGCGATGCGGGAGAGCCGCGTCGCCGACGCCTTGGCGGAGCTCAGGGCGATCACGTAGCTCTTCTGCCGTCCCGGCGTCAGGGCTGCGAAGGCCGCCGCAAGCTCGGGGTCTGCGTCCAGTGCGTCGATCAGCTCATCGGGCAGGTCGAACCCGCCCTCCTCCTTCGGCGGCTTGAGTCCGGCTTCGGCGTAGCCCATCGCCTCCTTCAGATAGGCGAGGATCGTCGGCCGCATCTCGGCGACGTGAGCGTTGTCGGTGAAGCGGATCATGTCCGGGTGCCGCGTGTTCGGCCCCTGCCTTTCGAGCAAGCCTTTGGGGTCCTTCATCAGCGCAGCGTTGAAGAAGCTGAGGCGGAAGTCACCGCGGAACGCGCCCATGATCGCGATGTTGCGGCCCGCGTGCATGTAGCACGGGTGCGCCCACTTCACCGTTTCGGCAAGTCCGGCCGCGCGGCACACCTCGCGGAGCGCGCGAAGACCCTCCTCCCAGCGCCGGGTAGAGCAGTCGGGGGTGGCGAACCGGGCGCACCGTCCGCATCCCTGGGTGAAGAATTCCTCGACATCGGCAATCATCGCGCCGCAAGCGTGCCGGCGCAGCCCCGCTACGTCCAGCCGCTTAAAGCATCTCGCCCGATGAGCCGGTGCAGGGAGACGGCAAGTCGAGGTCGGTTTGCCTATGCGCATCTTTACCGCATTTCTGAGGCAAGCATGTGAGAGTTCCCCCTAGGACGACGGGCGTTCCAGGGTTGGCCGCACCAAGTGCTTTACGGCGCCGGCAAGCGGGCGGCGGAACGATTGCGCTCTACGCCTATTGTTCCTGCAAGAGCGAAGGAGGTGCAGATGGCACGGGCAAAACGCCGGCACGAGGGGCGGGGTCGCGATGCCGACGCGCCGACGCAGATCCCCGCGAAGGGCTGGAAGGATGTGGCGCTCCGCGTGAAGGACGAGATCGCGGCCGATCACGTCGGCCTGATCGCGGCGGGCGTGGCGTTCTATGCGCTGCTCGCGCTGTTTCCGGCGATCACCGCCTGCATGGCCATCGCGGGTCTGCTGGTCGAGCCGCAGGGCATCGTCGACCAGCTGGAGCAGATCGGGACGCTGCTGCCGGAGCAGGCGGCCGACATCATTATCGGCCAGGCGACGAGCGTCGCGGGGAGCAACGAGGGCGGCCTCGGGCTTGCGGCCGTGGTCGGCGTCCTCCTCGCCATCTACTCCGCCTCGAAGGGGACGAGCAGCCTGATCGAGGGGCTGAACGTGGCCTATGACGAGACGGACGAGCGCGGCTTCATCAAGCGGACGCTGCTCGTCTACGGCATGACGGTCCTCCTGATCGTTGGCTTCGTGATTGGCGTCGCCGTTGCGATGGTGCTGCCCGCTGTGCTGGCGAACTTCGGCCTCGGTCCGGTGGTGGAGTGGGTGGCAGGCATCGCGAGCTGGGTGATCCTGGTCCTGCTCGCCGTCGTGGGGCTCGCGGTGCTCTACCGCTGGGGTCCGGACCGCGACAAGCCGGAGTGGAAGTGGGCGACCCCTGGCGCGGCCGTGGCGACGGTGCTGTGGGTGATCGGCTCGGCCGCCTTCGCCTTCTACGTGGCGAACTTCGCGAGCTACAACGAGACGTTCGGCACGCTGGGCGGCGTGATCGTCCTGCTGATGTGGCTCTGGCTCTCGGCCTACATCGTGCTGATGGGTGCGGAGATCGACAGCGAGATGGAGGCGCAGACGCGGGCGGACACGACCGTCGGCCCGGACGAGCCGATGGGGCAGCGCGGCGCGGTCAAGGCGGACCGGCTGGGCGAGAGCCGGGCCTGACCTCTTGACCCCGGCCGGGGGTCGGGCAACGCTTCGGCATGACGCGCTACGTGGTTCTCGACGTGTTCACCGACACGGCCTTCGGGGGCAATCCGCTGGCCGTGATCCCCGACGCCACCGCCCTGCCCGAAGAGACCCTGCAGAAGATCGCGCGGGAGTTCGGGTTCTCGGAGACGACCTTCGTCTATCCGCCGGCGGAGGCGGGCCATACTGCGCGCGTCCGCATCTTCACCCCCGCCTCCGAGATTCCCTTCGCCGGCCATCCGACCATCGGGACGGCCGTGGCGCTGGCGCGCGACGGGGCGGCGCCGGAGATGGTGCTGGAGCTGGGCGTGGGGCCGATCCGCGCATGGGTCGAAGGCGACGCTGCGCGCTTCGTGACCGAGGTGCCGCTGACGCTGGGAGCCGAGCCGGAGCCGGCGCTGGTGGCCGCCTGCGCGGGCCTCGACATGCGCGACCTGGAGCTTGCGCGGCACCGGCCGGTCGTGGCGTCGGTCGGCCTGCCCTTCGTGCTGGCGGAGCTTTCGGGTCACGATGCGCTGGCCCGCGCGGCGCCCGACCGCGCGGCGTTCGCGCGTGCCGAGGCCGCCCACCCCACCGGGATCGACCTCTTCGCGTTGCTGCTCTACGTCCGGCGCGGCGGCGAGGTGCGGGCGCGGATGTTCGCGCCGCTGATCAACGTGCCCGAAGACCCGGCCACCGGCAGCGCGGCGGCGGCGCTGGCCGCGTTTCTCGCCAGCCGCGAGGGTGACCTGGACCTGACGCTGCACCAGGGGCTGGAGATGGGGCGGCCGTCGCGCATCGATCTGTCGGTCCGCGGCGGGGCCGTGACCGTGGGCGGCCGGGCCGTGCCGGTTATGGAGGGTCATCTGGTGCTGCCCGGGCTTCCTGCGAATCTCGTGACGCCCTAGGAGGTGGCCATGAGCGAGACGATCAGAAAGCGTGCCGAGGCTTGCGGCCTCAGGATGACCGGGCAGCGACGGACCATCGCCTCGGTCATCGAGGGCTCGGACGACCACCCGGACGTGGAGGAGCTGCACGCGCGCGCCACCGCCGCCGACCCGCGGATCTCGCTCGCCACGGTCTATCGCACCGTCAAGCTCTTCGAGGAATCCGGGCTCCTCGAGAAGGTCGACTTCGGCGACGGCCGCGCCCGCTACGAGGATGCCGAGCGCAAGCACCACGACCACCTGATCGACCTGCATTCGGGCGAGGTGATCGAGTTCGTCGACGAGGAGATCGAGGCGCTGCAGGAGAAGATCGCCCGCAAGCTCGGCTATCGGCTCAAGGGACACCGGCTGGAGCTCTACGGCGTGCCGATCGCACGCAAGGGCGGCAACTGACCTTTCCCCTCGCGCGCCGTGCCGCTATGGCGGGCGCGGGCGCGAAGGCGGGGGCGCATGGACAATCGACGCGGCATTCTCCTGATGGTCGCCGCGATGGCGGGCTTCGCGGTGGAGGACATGTTCGTCAAGGCCGCGAGCGCCACCGTGCCGGTCGGTCAGATCATCGCCGTCATCGGGCTTGCGGGGCTCGTGGCATTCGCCCTCCTGGTGTGGAGGCAGGGCCAGTCCTTGCTGTCGCCCGCCTTGCTGACCGGGCCGGTAATGCTGCGCAATCTGGGCGAGGCGGTCGGCACGGTGGGCTTCGTGATGGCCATCGTGCTGACGCCGCTGACCAGCGCCTCGGCCATCCTGCAGGCGACACCGCTCGTCATCACGGCGGGTGCAGCGCTGTTTCTCGGCGAGGACGTGCGGTGGCGGCGCTGGACGGCGATTGCCTTCGGCCTCGTGGGCGTCCTCATGATCGTGCGGCCGGGGCTCGAGGGGTTCATGCCGGCCTCGCTCTTTGCCGTCGTCGGGGTCGCGGGCCTCAGCCTGCGGGACCTCGCGACGCGCGTCGTGCCGCGGGAGGTGTCGTCCGCGCAGCTCTCGGCCTGGGCCTTCGCCACGGCGATCGTCACCGGCACCATCCTCGCCCTCATCGGCGGCGCGCCGCTCGCCCTGCCCTCGGCGGGTGCGGCGGCGATGCTCCTCGGGGCAGCGGCGTTCGGCCTCGCCGCCTACTGGGCGATCACCCAGTCGATGCGCGCGGGCGAGCTGTCGGTGGTGGCGCCGTTCCGTTATACGCGCCTGATCTTCGCGCTGATCCTCGGCGCGCTCGCCTTCGGCGAACGGCCGGACGTCTGGACTCTGGCCGGAGCGGCGCTGATCATCGGCTCCGGCCTCTACACGCTCTCACGCGAGAGGCGGACCCGCCGCGCCCGCACGCCAACCGGATCTCCCACCAGAACGGATTTGAGAACATGAGCACCATCATCGACATCATCGGCCGAGAGATCCTCGACAGCCGCGGGAACCCCACCGTCGAGGTCGACGTGATCCTCGAGGACGGGACGATGGGACGCGCCGCGGTGCCATCGGGCGCCTCCACCGGCGCGCACGAGGCGGTCGAACGGCGCGACGGCGACAAGGGCCGCTACGGCGGCAAGGGCGTGCTGGAGGCGGTCGCGGCCGTCAACGGCGAGATCGCCGAGACCTTGGTCGGCTTCGACGCCACCGAGCAGGAGGCCATCGACGCCGCGATGATCGAGATGGACGGCACCGACAACAAGGGCCGGCTGGGCGCGAACGCGATCCTCGGCGTTTCGCTGGCGGCCGCCAAGGCGGCGGCGGACTTCACCTCGCAGCCGCTCTTCCGCTATGTCGGCGGCACGGCGGCGCGGGTGCTGCCGGTGCCGATGATGAACATCATCAACGGTGGCGAGCACGCCGACAATCCGATCGACATCCAGGAGTTCATGATCATGCCGGTCTCGGCGCCGAGCATTGCCGAGGCGGTGCGCGCGGGCTCTGAGATCTTCCAGGTGCTCAAGAAGGAGCTGAGCGCCGCCGGCCACTCGACTGGTATCGGTGACGAGGGCGGCTTCGCACCAAACCTGAGCTCTACCCGCGAAGCGCTTGATTTCATTGTGAAGGCAGTGGAGAAGGCAGGCTACGCTCCGGGCGACGACATCATGCTCGCGCTCGACTGCGCCTCGACCGAGTATTTCCGGGACGGCGCCTATCACATGGAGGGCGAAGGCGCGACGCTTAGCCCGGACGAGAACGTGGCCTACCTCGAGGCGCTGGTTGCGGACTATCCGATCATTTCGATCGAGGACGGCTCCGCCGAGGACGACTGGGAGGGCTGGAAGGCGCTGACCCGAGCTCTGGGCGACCGGGTGCAGCTCGTCGGCGACGACCTCTTCGTCACCAATCCCGACCGGCTGGAGCGCGGCATCGCCGAGGGGGCGGGCAACTCGCTGCTCGTCAAGGTGAACCAGATCGGCACGCTGAGCGAGACGCTGCGCGCCGTCGACATGGCGCACCGCGCCCGCTTTACCTGTGTAATGTCGCACCGCTCGGGCGAGACCGAGGACGCGACCATCGCCGACCTCGCCGTCGCGACGAACTGCGGCCAGATCAAGACGGGCTCGCTCTCGCGCTCCGACCGTCTGGCGAAGTACAACCAGCTGATCCGGATCGAGGAGATGCTGGGCGACACCGCGCGCTACGCCGGGCGCGGCATCCTGCGCGCCTGAGCGGCAACGAAAAGACCCGCCGGTCAATCACCGGCGGGTCACATTGTTGGCTGGCCGGCCATCGCCGGACACCGCGGATGGAGGTCAGTTCCACCAGCCTTCGTCGACGCCTTCCATGTTCTCGAGCTCCTCTTCCGAGTAACGAGTCACGAGGCTGTAGGTCTGGTCGTCCACCGGGACGAGATCCACGTCACCGACCCGCAGCATCACGTGCTTGTCGCCGATGTCGAGGAAGCCGCCGACCTCGACCACGACGCCGACTAGCTGACCGGACTGGTCGAGCACCACGTCCTCGATCTCGCCGATCTGGTTCCAGTCCGAGCCCACTTCGTTGTAGCCCGTCCAACCCCAGCGATACCCGGGTGCAGCCATGCCGTCGCCGACCGCTCCGACGTTCTCGGTGGACTCGACACCGTCGCCGACCCCCCACGCGCCTTCGTCCCAAGCTTCGTTCGTCGTGTAGACCGGACCGCCGGTGATGTCGCGGGTGCGGATCAGCCGCGCGTAGTCCAGTTCACCGCCCATCGCCATCGTGTCGGTCGTATCGGTCAGGGTGTCCTGGGCGATGGCGGGCGCAGCGGCCAGCATCAGAGCGCTGGCAGTTGTAGCAAGGCGTTTCATGGCTTTGCTCCTTTTGTTGTGCTTTCATCTCACCAACAAAACTGCAGCGCGAGAGTTCCGAGTATTCAGGGCGCAAGGCGGTCTGCTCACGCGACGGCAGGCGGCCGCTCGGTCATGGCCGGCAGATCCGGCCGCCGGGCAGAGGCCGCGGCACCCCGGTCGTTCCGGGGGCGCTGAGCGGCAGTCCTCGCGCAACCCGCGCGGCGAGGTAGGCGAAGGCCTGCGCCTCAAGCATGTCGCCGTCGAGGCCGATCGCCTCGACCGGCTCGACGGCGATCGCGGCGCGGTCCGCGAGCATCGCCATCAGGGTCGGGTTCCTGCGCCCGCCTCCGGTGACGAGCATCCGCCGCGGGCGGGACGGGCAGTGGTCGAGCCCCTGCGCCACCGCCGCCGCCGCGACCGCGGCGAGCGTCGCCACCGCGTCCTCGGTCCGCCGCCCCTCGCCCGTCTCCCAAAGCCAGGCGAAGTCGAGCCGGTCGAGCGACTTCGGCGCCGGCCGCGCAAGGTAGGGCTCGGCCAGGAACCGCTCGACGATCTCCTCGTCCACCCGCCCCGCTGCGGCCAGCGCGCCGCCCTCGTCGAACGCAAGCGTTGTGCGCGCGCGGACCAGGTCGTCCATCGGCGCATTCGCGGGCCCGGTGTCGAAGGCGAGGCAGGCGCCGGGCGCGTCGGGGCCGTCCGCCGCGGGGTCGACCCAGGTCAGGTTGCCGACGCCCCCGAGGTTGAGGAACGCCGTCGGCTCGTCCAGCCCCGCCCAGCGCGCGCAGGCGAAGTGGAAGAACGGCGCGAAGGGCGCCCCCTCGCCCCCCGCCGCCACATCGGCCGAGCGGAAGTCCCAAGCCACCGGCACCCCGAGCCCGCGCGCGAGCCCCGCCGCGTCGCCCGCCTGGTGCGTCCCTCGCCCCCGCGGCTCGTGCGCCAGCGTCTGGCCGTGAAAGCCCGCGAGGTCCGGCCGATCGAAGCGCCGCATGAGGTCGAGATGCGCCTCTGTCACCACCCGCGCGGCCTCCTCGACCCCGTCGCCGGGCCAGCGACCCAGCGCCGCGCGCAGCACCGCGCGCTCCTCGGGCGTGTAGGGGCGGTAGGCACTCGGCCCGAAGGCCTTGATGCCTTCGCCGTCCGTCACCAGCACCGCGGCATCCACCCCGTCGAGCGAGGTGCCCGACATCGCGCCGAGGACCGTCATGCTCATGCTTTCCCTCCGCCGGACCCGCCGATATAGAAGGCGCGCACCCGGACCTTGGACTCAGGCGTCATGACCTACCACCCGAAATCGGAGTTCCTGCACGTGATGCAGGAGCGGGGCTACTTCGCCGACTGCACCGACCTGCAGGGGCTGGACGAGACGCTCGCGGCGGGGGTGGTACCCGCCTACATCGGCTACGACGCCACGGCGCAGTCGCTGCACGTCGGCCACCTGCTCAACATCATGATGCTGCGCTGGCTGCAGAAGTGCGGACACCGGCCGATCACGCTGATGGGCGGCGGCACGACCAAGGTCGGCGACCCGTCGTTCCGCGCCGACGAGCGTCCGCTGCTGACGCCCACGCAGATCGACGAGAACATCGCCGCGATGGGCCGGGTCTTCGACCGCTACCTCGACTACGGCGCGGGCGGCGCGATGATGCTCAACAACGCCGAGTGGCTCGACGGGCTGAACTACCTCGACTTCCTGCGCGACATCGGACGGCACTTCAGCGTCAACCGGATGCTCAGCTTCGAGAGCGTCAAGTCGCGGCTCGACCGCGAGCAGTCACTGTCGTTCCTCGAGTTCAACTACATGATCCTGCAGGCCTACGACTTCGTCGAACTCTGGCGGAGGCATGGTTGCCTGCTGCAAATGGGCGGCTCGGACCAGTGGGGCAACATCGTCAACGGCGTCGACCTCGCGCGGCGCGTGGCGGACGTGGAGCTCTTCGGCCTGACCTCGCCGCTCTTGACCACGTCCGACGGGCGCAAGATGGGCAAGTCGGCGGGCGGCGCCGTGTGGCTCTCGGCCGAGATGCTCGCGCCCTACGAGTTCTGGCAGTTCTGGCGCAACACGACCGACGCCGACGTTGGCCGCTTCCTGAAGCTCTACACCGAGCTGCCGGTCGACGAGTGCGAGCGCCTGGGCTCCCTCGGTGGCGCCGAGATCAACGAGGCCAAGGTCCGCCTTGCCAACGAGGTGACGGCGCTGCTCCATGGCGGCGAGGCGGCTCGGGCGGCGGAGGCCACCGCGCGCGAGGTGTTCGAGCATGGCGGCGCTGGCGACGCCCTGCCGACGCTGGCGCTCAGCCCCGACGAGGTGGCGGGTGGCATCTCGATCGTGCAGCTCATCGTCCGCTCGGGCCTTGCGAAGTCCGGCAAGGAGGCGCGCCGCCTCATCGCCGAGAACGGCGCGAGGATGGATGATGCGCCGCTGACGGACGCGGGCCTGATGCTTGACGCCGCCGCGCTGGCCTCTCCGGTCAAGCTGAGCGCCGGCCGCAAACGGCACGCCCTCGTCACGCTCGCGGGGTGACGGCGCCGCCGGACGACGCAAACGGCGCCAATGCATGTCTCGCGGGCGCCCGCGGCGCCCGCTCACTTCGATGACCGGCTCATGAGGAAGGGGCGGCCGAGGCCGCCCCTGATGCTTTCTTGTCCCAGGTGCCGGGTCAGCGCACGATCGTTACGATGCGCCGCTCTGCCGGCTCCACCACCGCAGGCACGCCGTTGACGTAAATGTAGCGGAACTCGCTCTCGGGGACCTGGTAGAGCTCCACCGTCTCCGGCACCGTGGCGCCGACGACCACCTCGCCCTCCAGGTAGACCGGCTCGACCGGGTTCTCGACCACGTAGGACGTGACCTGAGGTCCCGGGTCACTGGCGGCGCCGAGGCCCGCACCGATCGCGGCGCCCGCCGCGATTCCGATGGGGCCGCCGAGCACGCCGCCGATCACGGCGCCCATCGTTCCGGCGCCGGCGGCCGAGGCGGCGCGGGTGTCGGTGACCTCCACCGTCGTGACCTGCGCCCGCTCACGGTTTTCGTAGAGGACCGCGGTCTCGTCGCCGATCCGCGTCGTCAGATAGTCGCCGAAGGCCCAGCCGGTCGTGCCTTCGAACTCGACGCGGCACCAGTTGACGGTCTCGGCGCAGGCTTCGACCATCACCTGGCCGTCGGCGGGGATCACCGTGAGGATCTCGCCCATCGGGCTCGGCTCGGCGCGCAGGTTGAGGTCGGTGGCGGCCGTGGCCTGCGTCTGTGCGCTGGCCGCACCGGCCAGAAGGGCGCCGGCGGCGGTCGCGGAAATCAGGTAACGCTTGAACATCGTATCGCTCCTCGCGAAGGGGCCGGGCATGAACGTCCAGCCATGATGGGAGCACAACATCCGCCTGAGATCGCGAGTTCCGGCAGCTTCGGCCGACACGCGAAAATCGGTCCGAACCCGCCGCCGGGATACCCGCGAACCGGCGGAAAGCGACCGAAACGGCAGGGCGAGGGAACCACCTCTCTACCCGCCAGACGCCGTCACCGCCTGCCGTCACCCCGCCGGGCAAAGGCGCGGTCGAGTCGTTCGGCATAGGCGGCGCGCGCGTTTGGCGTCATCGCCGCCAGCCGCGCGATCAGGAGCTCCTCGCCCAGCGCCTGCCGGTCGGAGGCCGCGCGCCGCTGCTCGGCAAGTGCGGCGCGCAAGGCATCCGGCTCGAACGGCTCTGCCCGCAGGAGCGTCAGCATCGTCTCGAAGCGCTGCCGCAGCGCCTCGCGGTTCTCCCGCAGCGGCTCCGCCCGCTGGCGCATATCCTCGAGCATCCGCCGCCGCTCCTCCTCGTCCAGCGCAGCGATCAGGGGGTTGCGCCCGAACTGGCCCGCCGCCGGCCGGTCCCGCCAGCGCTCCGGCCCGTGACTGTCGAAGACGAAGCCGACGACGATCCCGACCACCAGCAGGTTCAGCGCCAGCGACACCGCCAGGAGGATCGAGGTCCAGCGCCGTGGCGCGGACGGTGCCGGATCTACCATCGTCAGAACTCCTCGCTGAGGTAGCCGGGCATCAGGTCCGCCAGCTCGTAGCCGGCCGCGGCGTCGATGCCGGCGACCTGCCGCACCGCGTCCGGCGCGGCGGCCCCGATCCAGACGCCCGCCGCCGCCGCCGTGGTGAGGCCGGCCAGCGCAGGCCAGCCGCCGAGCGCGTCGATGAAGGCGCGGAGCGGCGAGGTTTGCCGTCGCGGCGGGGATGGCAGCGGTCGCAGCGCCTCCGCATCGGCGGCAACGAGGTTGTAGAGCGTCTCCGGCGGCCGGGGCCCGTCGCGGCCCGCCGCGAAGAAGGGCGCCAGGATGTCGTCGTCTTCCTCAGCTCTCGTCATATCCCAACTCCTCTCGCCGCCCGCGGAGTGCCGCGGCCAGTGCCCGCTTGCCCCGCGCCGTCAGGCTTTCCACCGCCTCGATTCCGATCCCCATCACCTCGGCGATCTCCGGGTTCGCCAGCCCCTCGAGGTGGCGCAGCACGACTGCCTCGCACTGCCGCTCCGGCAGGGCGGCGAGCGCCGTCTCGAGCGCCGCCGCGCGGTCCCGCTCGACCAGCCGCGCCACGGCGCCCGGTGCGCCATCCGCCGGATCGCCCGCCGCTTCGATCCCGGTGGAGCGGGTCGAGCGGCGCAGGCGGTCGATGCAGAGGTTCGCCACCACGCGGTAGAGCCACGTCGTCACCCGCGCCTCGGGCCGCCACTCAGGTGCGCTGCGCCAGAGTCGAAGCATGGCCTCCTGCGCCACGTCATCGGCCTCGGCCCGGTCACCGCCGAGCATCCTGACCGCATGTCGAAAGGCCCGCGGCACCAGCCGCATCGTCAGCATGCGCGCGGCCGCGGCGTCGCCCCTGCCGTAGGCGGCCACCAGCGCCTCGTCGCTTTCCGCGTTTTCGTCGAGGGGCATCGGCATCGACTCGTGAGGGTCCGTCCGGTTCGGGCCGGCGGTTGGTGCCGCCGGCCGCATTCAGGCTCAGCGGCGCGGCATGTCCATGCCGTGGTGGCCGGAGCGACGGTCGCCGCGGTGATGGTCGCCACGGCCGCCGCGACGATCTTCCATCCGCTCGCGCGCGGCATCGAACTCCGCCTCTGTCACCGCGCCATCCCAGTCGGCATCCATCATCCGCAGCATTCCGCCGTGCCGTCCCTCGCCGCGTGCGGCGAGTTCCTCGGCGTCCACGGTGCCGTCACCGTCCTGATCCAGTCGCTCGATCATCCGCTCGGCCATCCGCTGGCGGCGCTCCTCGGCCTGGCGCTCCATGTGGGCGACCATCTCGTCGGCGCCGATCTGGCCGTCGCCGCTGGTGTCGATCTCGGCGAAACGCGCGGTGGCGGCGGCGTCGAGGTCCTCTTGGGTGATGCTGCCGTCGCGTCGGTGTCGAGCTCGGCGAAGGTGGGGCCGCGTGGCGTCGTGGGCCGCGACGCATCGGCCTGAGGCGCCGTGTCTGATTGCTCTGCTGCGGGCGGCTCGGCCTGGGCGGTCACGGCCCCCGGCACCAGCGCCACCGAGATGAGCGCGAGCGCTGTGGTGGCGGACAGGATCAGTCGTGTGCGAGTGGTCACGGTGGAAGTCTCCTTGCTATCTTTCCAGTGACGCGGGCTGTCTGGGCGCGCGTTCGATACTGGAACGGTGCACGTGAGAGATTCCGTCGCGCCTTTTACCACTCCGCGACGCTGCCGTCGGCGTGACGCCAGACCGGATTGCGCCAGCGGTGCCCGGTCTCCGCCGCGCGCACGACCGCGGCCTCGTCGATCTCGATGCCGAGGCCAGGTCCGTCGGGGATGCGCACCATGCCGTCGTGGTACTCGAAGACCTTGGGGTCGACGAGGTAGTCGAGGATGTCCGCCGCCTCGTTGTAGTGGATGCCGAGCGACTGCTCCTGGATGAAGGCGTTGTGGCTGACCGCGTCGACCTGGAGGCAGGCGGCGAGCGCGATCGGCCCGAGCGGACAGTGCGGCGCGAGCGCCACGTCGTAGGCCTCGGCCATGGCGGCGATCTTGCGGCACTCCGTGATGCCACCCGCGTGGGAGAGGTCAGGCTGGATGATGTCGACCGCCCTGCCCTCGAACACCGGCTTGAAGTCCCAGCGCGAGTAAAGGCGCTCGCCCAGCGCAATGGGTGTCGATAGGCCGGCGGTGATCGAGGGCAGCGCGTCCTGGTTCTCGGGCAGGACCGGCTCTTCCACGAACATCAGGCGCATGGGCTCGAGCTCGCGCAGCAGCACGCGCGCCATCGGGCGGTGCACCCGGCCATGAAAGTCCACGCCGAGGCCGATATGGGGCCCCACGGCCTCGCGCACCGCGGCGATGTTGGCGACCGCAGCGTCGACCGCGGCGTGGCCGTCGACGATCTGCATCGGCCCGGTGCCGTTCATCTTGAGCGCGGTGAAGCCGGCCTCGACCAGCGCAAACGCCGAGTCGGCCGTCTCGCTCGGATGGTCTCCTCCGACCCAGGAATAGACCCGGATGCCGTCGCGGCAGCGGCCGCCGAGGAGCTGGTGCACCGGCTGGTCCAGCCAGCGGCCCTTGATGTCCCACAGCGCCTGGTCGATCCCGGCGATGGCGCTCATCAGGACCGGGCCGCCACGGTAGAAGCCGCCGCGATAGAGCACGTTCCAGTGGTCCTCGATCCTCAGCGGGTCCTGCCCGACGAGGTAGTCGGCCAGCTCCTCCACCGCCGCCTGCACCGTGTGCGCGCGGCCCTCGACCACCGGCTCGCCCCAGCCGGAAACGCCCTCGTCTGTCTCGATCTTGAGGAACAGCCAGCGCGGCGGGACGACGAAGGTGCGGAGCGACGTGATCTTCATGACCGCACCGCGCCGATATTCCCGTTGGCCTGCATCGCGCCGTCCTCCTGCCGCGTCTCGCCTGCTTCATGATTGCCGCGATGTTTCGGCGCGGCAATGCCATCGAAGGCGCGCCGATCAGCGATTGGCTGTAAAGAACTTCACAAGCCGATCGCGGGAATGAGAGAAATGTTTAACAAGATATGAACGGTGTACCAGAGACCTGTGCGAGATTTTCCCGATCCGGGTTATGGGGAAGCATCGCCCGCAGCCTGTGCGGGAGCCGCAAGTGACGCGAGGAGAACCCGATGCTCGACGAGAACGAGACCACCTATCCGCCGTCCGAGGAATTCGCGTCGGGGGCACATGTGGACCGTGCGCGGTACGACGAGATGTACGCCCGCTCGATCGAGGACCCTGACGGCTTCTGGGGCGAGCACGGGCGGCGTCTGGACTGGATCAGGCCCTACGAGACCGTGCGCGAGGTCAGCTTCGTCCACCCCGACGTCTCGATCCGCTGGTTCGGCGACGGCACGCTCAACGTCGCGGCGAACTGCGTCGACCGCCACCTCGAGACGCGCGGCGATCAGACGGCGATCATCTGGGAGCCGGACGACCCGAAGGACGAGGCGCTGCACATCACGTACCGCGAGCTGCACGAGCGGGTCTGCAAGGTCGCGAACGTCCTGAAGGAGATGGGCGTCGGCCGCGGCGACCGCGTCGTGCTCTACCTGCCGATGATCCCCGAGGCGGCCTACGCCATGCTCGCCTGCGCCCGCATCGGCGCGATCCACTCGGTGGTGTTTGCCGGCTTCTCGCCAGACGCGCTCGAGAACCGGATCGACGACAGTGACGCCAAGGTGGTGATCACCTCCGACGGCGCTCCGCGCGGCGGTCGCGTCACCAACCTCAAGGACAACGTCAACAAGGCGCTGGTCAACTCCAACACCGACCCGAAGGTGCTGGTCGTGCGCCGCACCGGGCAGCAGGTAGCGTGGGTCGAGGGCCGCGACCACTGGCTGCACGAGATGGAGGCCCGCGTCTCCGCCGACTGCCCGGCCGAGGAGATGGGGGCGGAGGACCCGCTCTTCATCCTTTACACCTCCGGCTCGACGGGCAAGCCGAAGGGCGTGGTGCACACCTCCGGCGGCTACCTGATGTTCGCGTCGATGACGCATGAGCTGGTCTTCGACTACCATCCCGGCGACGTCTTCTGGTGCACCGCCGATGTCGGCTGGGTCACCGGACACAGCTACATCGTCTATGGACCGCTCGCGAACGGCGCGACAACGCTGATGTTCGAGGGCGTGCCCACCTGGCCCGACGCCGGGCGGTTCTGGGAGGTGTGCGCCAAGCACAAGGTCAACCAGTTCTACACCGCGCCGACCGCCATTCGCGCACTGATGGGCCAGGGCGACGGGCCGGTCGAGAAGCACGACCTGAGCTCGCTCAAGCTCCTCGGCACGGTCGGCGAGCCGATCAACCCCGAGGCGTGGAACTGGTACAACCGCGTCGTCGGCAAGGGTAAGTGCCCGATCGTCGACACCTGGTGGCAGACCGAGACCGGCGGGCACCTGCTGACGCCGCTGCCGGGCGCCATCGCGACAAAGCCCGGCTCGGCCACCTTGCCCTTCTTCGGCGTCAAGCCCGTGGTGCTGGAGGCCGAGAGCGGCAAGATCGTCGAGGGCAACCCGGCCGAAGGCGTGCTCTGCCTCGCCGACAGCTGGCCGGGCCAGATGCGCACGATCTGGGGCGACCATCAGCGCTTCGCCGACACCTACTTCCAGCAGTACAAGGGCTACTACTTCTCCGGCGACGGCTGCCGCCGCGACGCGGATGGCTACTACTGGATCACCGGCCGCGTGGACGACGTGATCAACGTCTCCGGCCACCGAATGGGCACCGCCGAGGTCGAGAGCGCGCTGGTGGCGCACGAGAAGGTCGCCGAGGCGGCGGTCGTGGGCTACCCGCACGAGATCAAGGGTCAGGGCATCTACGCTTATGTCACGTTGATGACTGGAGTGGAGCCCACGGACGAACTTCGCAAGGAGCTCAGCGACTGGGTCCGCCAGGAGATCGGGCCGATCGCGAAGCCGGACCTGATCCAGTGGGCGCCGGGCCTCCCCAAGACCCGCTCGGGCAAGATCATGCGTCGCATCCTGCGCAAGATCGCGGAGAACGATCCAGCCTCGCTCGGCGACACGTCCACTCTCGCGGATCCTGCAGTCGTCGACGACCTCGTCGAAAACCGCATGAACAAGGGCTGAGCGATGGACGGGGCGAGACAAAAGGTGGCGACCCCGGTCCTGGTCCTGCTCGGACCGCCGGGCGCCGGCAAGGGGACGCAGGCGCGCAAGCTCGAGGAACGCTTCGGGCTCGTGCAGCTCTCTACCGGCGACCTGCTTCGCGGCGCCGTCGCGGAGGGGACCGAGGCCGGCCGCGCGGCGGCGGCGGTGATGGAGGCGGGCGGCCTCGTCGGCGATGATATCGTGATCGAGGTCCTGCGCGAGCGGCTGGAGCGCGAGGACGTCGCGGCCGGCGTCATCCTCGACGGGTTCCCGCGGACCGCCGCACAAGCAGAGGCGCTCGAGGCATTGCTGGCGGAGCGCGGGATGGAGGTTGGCGCCGCCGTGGCGCTGACCGTGGACGACGCGGCGATGGTCGAGCGAATCTCTGGCCGGTCGAGCTGCGCCGATTGCGGCGAGGGCTATCACGACCGGCACAAGAAACCAGCGCGCGCGGGTACCTGCGACATCTGCGGCGGCACCGAAATGGTGCGGCGCGCGGACGACACCGCCGAGACGGTGGCGGCACGGCTCGTGTCCTACCACGAGCAGACCGCGCCGCTCGTCGACCACTACGCCACGCGGGGCAAGCTGCTCCGCGTGGACGCGTTGCGGCCGATCGACGAGGTCGCCCTGGCGCTGGGCGGCATCGTCCGGGCCATCGGAGGAACCGAGCCACACCGCGCGACCGGCGCATCAAGGGAAACGAGGGGGAAGGCAAAATGACAGACAGAACGACAAACACGACGGCGGCGACGCACCGCGCCGCGAGCGACGGGGCGGGCTACTGGCGCGCCAACGTCCGCTTGATCATCGGGTGCCTCATCGTCTGGTTCATCGTCAGCTTCGGCTTTGGCATCCTGCTGCGCCCGCTGCTGCAATGGTGGGAGGTCGGCGGCACCGACCTCGGCTTCTGGTTCGCGCAGCAGGGATCGATCCTGGTCTTCCTGGCGCTGATCTTCTTCTACGCGTGGCGCATGAACAAGCTCGACCGTCAGTACGGCGTCGACGAGGAGTAAGCGGAAATGGATCAGTATACCCTGAACCTGCTGATCGTGGGCGCCACCTTCGCGCTCTATATCGGCATCGCCATCTGGGCCCGTGCGGGCTCGACGGCCGAGTTTTACGCCGCCAACCGCGGCGTTCATCCCGTCACCAACGGCATGGCGACCGCCGCTGACTGGATGTCGGCCGCCTCCTTCATCTCGATGGCAGGCCTCATCGCCGTCCTCGGCTACAACGGCTCCTCTTACCTGATGGGCTGGACCGGCGGCTACGTGCTTCTGGCGCTGCTGCTCGCGCCCTACCTGCGCAAGTTCGGCAAGTTCACCGTGCCCGAGTTCATCGGCGACCGGTTCTACAGCCCGACGGCGCGGCTCGTTGCTGTGATCTGCCTCATCGTGGCGTCGGTGACCTACGTGATCGGGCAGATGACCGGGGTGGGCGTCGCGTTCTCGCGCTTCCTCGAGGTCGAGGTCTCGACCGGCCTCTTCATCGGCGCGGCGGTCGTGTTCATGTACGCGGTGCTCGGCGGCATGAAGGGCATCACCTACACGCAGGTGGCGCAGTACGTCGTTCTTATCACCGCCTACACGATCCCGGCGATCTTCATCTCGCTGCAACTGACGGGCAACCCCGTTCCGGGCCTCGGCCTCTTTTCGGACTACACGCCGACGGGCGAGCCGCTGCTGGCCCGACTGAACGAGGTGGTGACGGACCTGGGCTTCCAGCAGTACACCAACCAGGACCCGTCGCCCGGCTCTGTCATCAACATGACGCTCTTCACGCTGTCGCTGATGATCGGGACCGCGGGCCTGCCGCACGTCATCATCCGGTTCTTCACCGTGCCCCGCGTCGCGGACGCCCGGTGGTCTGCCGGTTGGGCGCTCGTATTCATCGCGCTGCTCTACCTCACGGCCCCTGCCGTAGGCGCAATGGCGCGGCTGAACCTGCTCGACACGATCTACCCGCAGGGCACTAACGAGGAACCGATCGCCTACGAGAACCGGCCGGACTGGATCCGCAATTGGGAGGTGACGGGCCTGATCCAGTACGAGGATCTGAACGAAGATGGGCTGATCCAGTACTACAGCGATGGCGCGGCGATCGCCGAGGAGCGCGGCTGGCAAGGCAACGAGCTGACCGTCAACAACGACATCCTCGTCCTGGCGAACCCAGAGATCGCCAACCTGCCCGGCTGGGTCATCGCGCTGGTCGCCGCAGGCGGGCTCGCGGCGGCGCTCTCAACGGCGGCGGGCCTCTTGCTGGCCATATCCGGCGCCGTCAGCCACGACCTCATCAAGGGCCGGTTCAACCCGAATATTAGTGAGAAGGGTGAGCTTCTGGCGGCCCGGATCGCGATGGCGGTTTCGATCGCCGTGGCGACCTGGCTGGGCCTCAACCCGCCGGGCTTCGCGGCGCAGACCGTGGCGCTCGCCTTCGGGATTGCGGCGGCGACAATTTTCCCGGCATTGATGATGGGCATCTTCATGAAGCGCATCAACAACAAGGGCGCGGTATGGGGGATGGTCACGGGCCTGATCTTCACGGTCGTCTACATCTTCCTGCACAAGGGCTGGTTCTTTGTCCCCGGCACCAACCAGTTCGAGGACACGATCGCGGGCTCGCTTTTCGGCATCCAGTCGACGGCGATCGGCGCGGTCGGTGCGCTGCTCAACTTCGTGGTCGCCTACTTCGTGGCGAAGTCGACGGAGGAGACGCCCGAGCACATCAAGGCGCTGGTCGAGAGCGTCCGCGTGCCACGCGGCGCCGGCGTCGCGACCGCCGGGCACTGACCATCAGCGCGGGCGCCTCGTGCGCCCGCACTCGCTTCCCGCGTCCCGTCCGCAGCCGCGGGCGGGACGCGCCCTCTTCAAGGGGCCGGCGATGAACGATCTCGACTTTCTCTCGACCGTGCCTCCCTGGGACGCGCTGCCGCCCGAGGATCTCGCCGCGCTCACCTCGGCCTTCGAGACCTGCAACTTCCAGAGCGGCCAGCGCATCTACACCTTCGGCGACCGGCTCGACGGTCTCTACGTTATTCGCTCGGGGCGTGTGCAGGTGGTCGACGAGGCGGGCGCGCCGCTCTCCACCCTCGGGCCGCAGAACACCTTCGGCGAGCGCGGTCTGATGCGGGACGGCCGCGCCGCCACCACGGCCACGGCGACCGCCGAGACGACGCTCCTGCTGCTGCCCGCCGGCCGCTTTCGTGCGCTAATCGACGCCGACGAGGGGCTGCGCGGCTTCTTCGCCCGCGCCCGCCCACAGAAGGGTTCGCGCCCGCCGAGCCTGGCGGAGACCCGCGTTGCCACTCTGATGTCCAGATCTCCGGCGACCTGTCCACCGGAGACGACGGTGGCCGAGGCTGCGCGAATGATGCGCGACCGCCGGATCAGCTCGATCATGGTCGTGGGCGAGGCCGGCCTCATGGGCATCATCACGATCCGCGACATCACGAGCCGCGTCGTGGCGGATGATGTCGACCTGGGCCAACCGGTGACTGCCGCGATGACGCCGGACCCGGTGTCGCTGCCGCCGGACGCGATCGGCTCGGATGTGCTGCACGCGATGATGGAGAGGGGCATCGGTCACGTCCCGATCGTCGGCACCGAAGGCCTCCTTGGCATCGTCACGCAGACGGACCTGACACGGTTCCAAGCCGACAGCTCTGCGCTCCTTGTGGGCGACGTGGCCTCGGCGCCCGACGTGGCGGCGCTCGCGCTCGTGACGGAGCGCATCCCGCGACTGCTGGCACAGCTCGTGGGCACGGGCAACCGGCACGAGGTTGTCACGCGCCTCGTCACGGACATCGCCGACGCGGTGACGCGACGCCTGCTGGCCCTGGGCGAGGCGCAGCTGGGGGCGCCGCCGGTACCCTATCTCTGGCTCGCCTGCGGGAGCCAGGGACGGCAGGAGCAGACCGGCGTGTCGGACCAGGACAACTGCCTGTTTCTCTCCGACGACGTCCGGCCGGAGCACGATGGCTGGTTCGCGGAGCTGGCTCGCTTCGTCAGCGAAGGCCTCGACCGCTGCGGCTATGTGTTTTGCCCCGGTGACATGATGGCCACCAATCCGCGCTGGCGGCAGCCGGTGCGGGTTTGGCGGCAGTACTTCGCAGGCTGGGTCGCGCGGCCCGATCCGATGGCGCAGATGCTGGCCTCCGTCATGTTCGACCTGCGCCCGATCGGCGGCGACTATTCGCTACATGCGGGGCTGCAGGCCGAGACCCTGGCGGCGGCGGCACGGAACTCGATCTTCGTGGCGCACATGGTGTCGAACTCGCTCAAGCACGCGCCGCCGCTGGGGCTGCTGCGCGGCCTCGCAACGCTGCGGTCTGGCGAGCACCGGAACCACATCGACCTCAAGATGAGCGGCGTCGTCCCGGTGGTGGACCTCGGCCGCGTCTATGCCCTGCGAGGCGAACTGACGGCTGTGAACACCCGTGCGCGGCTCGACGCGGCGCGGGCGACAGGGATCATCAGCGAGAGCGGCGGCCGCGACCTGCTCGACGCCTACGACCTGATCGCGCAGACACGGCTCGAGCACCAGGCGCGACAGGTGCGCGAGGGAGGGATGCCGAACAACTATCTCAGGCCGGGCGCGCTCTCGGAATTCGAGCGTAGCCATCTCCGCGACGCCTTTGTCGTGGTACGCAGGATGCAGTCGGCGGCGACGCAGGGACGCGGGGTGGTCTGACGAGGGAAGAGACTGGGAGGGGCGAGATGGGGATCGAACTGATCGCGGTGGTGGTCGCCGGCATGGCAGGCGCCGGCGTGGCGTTGCTGCTGGTGCGGACGGTGCGGTCGCTTCCGCGGTGGCTGGTGCCGATCGCCGCGGGAGCGGCCATGTTCACGACCGCGATCGCGCTGGAGTACGGCTGGTACGGGCGGACGGTCGCCGGACTGCCTGACCGGATGGAGGTGGTGGTGACGCGCGAGAACCAGGCGCCCTTTCGGCCATGGACGTACGTAGCGCCCTACATCGACGGCTTCGTCGCGGTGGACACCGGATCGGTGCGCACGAACGAGGCGGCGCCGGATCAGCGGCTGGTGGATCTGCTGGTCTTCGGGCGGTGGGTGCCGGTCAGGCGCGTGCCTGCCATCTTCGACTGCGCCGGCGGGCGCCGCGCCGACGTCGTGGAGGGCGTGACGTTCGCGGAGGACGGCGCGGTGCAGGGCGCGAGCTGGGTCGAGACCGGCCTCGACGATCCGGTCACGCGGGCGGCCTGCGCGGGGGCGTGAGCATGCGCCGCCTCGGCCTGCGCCTTCGCATGGCGGCCTTCTTCGCGGCGCTGGCGCTCGGCGCCATGGCGGCGGCGGCGCTGGGCCTCTTGGTTGCCCACGGGCGCCTGGATGGGGCGGACGCGCTGTCGCCGCTGATCGTCGCCGGCGCCATCGCCGGCTTCGGCACGCTCGGGCTTACCGCACTGATCTGGCTGCTGTTCGACGAGAACGTGGCGCGCCCCCTCGTCTCGCTCGCTGGCGAGATGCGGACCCGCGCGCATGGCGACGTGACCGCGCCGCTCGACCCCGAGCCGGTGCGGCACCTGGGCGATCTAGGGCCGGCCGCCGCCGCGCTGGCGGAGCGGCTGGCGCGGGCGCGTGGGGAAGCGGATGGCGTGGTGGCTCGGGCGACCGCGCGCCTAGCCGCCGAGAAGGCGCAGCTCTCGGCCATCCTGTCGGAGATCCCGGTCGGCATCTTGGCGGTGGGGCCTACGCACCGCATCACGCTCTACGACCGGCAATGCGTCCACCTGCTGGGCGGGGTCGCGCCGCTCGGCCTCAACCGCTCGGTCTTCAACTACCTCGACCGCGCGGCGCTGACCAAGGCGATGGCGGCGCTCGCCACCGGCGGCGCGCGGTTCGAGGATGCGGAGCTTCCGATGGCGGACGGCAGCGGCGCCGTGCGGGCGCGCATCCGGCCGATCGGCGGAGAGGGCGGCTACCTGCTGGCGATGGAGATCGAGAGCGATCCCATCGCCGAGCGGCCGCTGGTCTTTGACTTCGACCTGATCGACCGGCCGGCGGACCGGCAGGTTGCCGACACCCCGCTCTCGGGCCTTTGCTGCGTCGTCTTCGATACCGAGACCACAGGCCTTTCCCCCGAGACCGACGAGATCGTGCAGATCGGCGCGGTGCGGGTGCTGAACGGACGCCGGATCGAGGCCGAGGTGTTCGAGACGCTGGTAAACCCAGGCCGCCCGATCCCGCCGTCGTCGACCCGCGTGCACGGCATCGACGACGCGGCAGTCGCCGGAGCGCCGGACATTGCGCATTCGGGACGGGCGTTTCACCGCTTCGTCGGCGACTCGGTCCTCGTGGCGCACAATGCGCCATTCGACCTGGGCTTCCTGCGGCGGCACGAAGCGAAAATCGGGGCGCGGTTCGACAACCCGGTGCTAGACACTGTGCTGCTCTCGGCCGCGGTCTGGGGCGAAGGCGTGCCGCACACGCTCGACGCAATTGCGGAGCGGCTGGGGGTGCGGCTCGATCCGGCGCTGCGTCACACCGCCACCGGCGACGCTGTGGCGACGGCCGACGTGCTCCTGCACCTGATTCCGGTGCTGGAGGCGGCCGGCATCCGCAGCTTCGGCGATGCGGTGGCGGCGATGCGCCACCACCAGAGGCTGCTGCCCGACCTCAACGGCTGAGGCCGGGCGCCGGACTTCAGGCGACGCGGGCCTTGCGCGCCCTGCCCTGCTGCGGCCTGCGACGGCGGCCGCCGTTCGGCTTGCGCGCCGCGTCACGGTCGGGCCGCGCGGGCGCCCACTCGGTGCCGCCGGCGATGCGCACACGCTCGCCCAGCACCTTCTCGATCGCGCGCAGTTCGCCCATCTCGTCGGCCGAGCAGAGCGCCACGGCGCGGCCCGACGCTCCGGCCCGCGCGGTGCGGCCGATGCGGTGGACGTAGTTCTCCGGCACGTTCGGCAGGTCGAAGTTGTAGACGAAGCCGACGCCTGGGATGTCGATGCCGCGTGCCGCTACGTCGGTGGCCACCAGCACCCGCGTCTCGTTCTGCCGGAAGGCGAGTAGCGCGCGGTCGCGCTGGTTCTGGCTCTTGTTGCCGTGGATCGAGGCGGCGGAGAAGCCGGCGTGCGTGAGCTGCTTCATCAGCCGCTCCGCCCCGTGCTTGGTGCGCGCGAAGACCAGCGCACGCTCGTCGCGGTGGGCGTCGAGCAGCTCGATGATCAGCGCGACCTTTTCCGACTGCGCCACGAAGTGCACCGACTGCGCGACCTTCTCGGCGGCGCGGCCCGGAGGCGAGACGTCGATCCGCACCGGGTCGGTCAGGTAGTCCTGCGAAAGCTCGGCCATCTGCTTGGGCATCGTAGCCGAGAATAGCATCGTCTGCCGGTCCTTCGGCAGGAGCGGCGCGATCCGGCGTAGCGCGTGGATAAAGCCCAGGTCCAGCATCTGGTCGGCCTCATCGAGCACGAGGTAGTGCGTCTGCCCGAGGCTCACGGCCTTGCGGTCGAGCATGTCGATCAGCCGCCCCGGCGTCGCCACGAGGATGTCGAGCCCGCGGTGCAGCATCCGCACCTGATTGTTCGGCGAGGCACCGCCCACGACGAGGCCGATGCTCAGCGCGTCGCCGGAAAAGCTGCGCAGGCTGTCCATGATCTGCCGCGCAAGCTCGCGCGTGGGGGCGAGGATCAGCGACTTGACGGTCTTGGGCGCGGCCGGCAGACGGTCGCGGCTGAGCGCGTGGATCAGCGGGAGGCCGAAGGCGGCGGTCTTGCCGGTGCCGGTCTGGGCAAGGCCCAGCACGTCGCGGCCGTTCATCGCGTGCGGGATCGCCTTCGTCTGGATCGGGGTCGGATCGTTCAGGCCGAGTTGGGCCAGGCGGGCAGTAAGGCGAGGCGAGAAGCCCAGCATGTCGAAGTCCATCGAGAATTCCTTTCGCCGGCCGCCCCTCGGGGTTCGAACCGGACGGAGGCGCACCGCGCCTGTCCGCGCGGGAGCACCGGGTGGGTTGCGCCGGGGTGACGCCCACGAAGGCCGATTGCCCTCGTGGATCCACGGCGACGTCCCCCTACGCGTGATGATGGGAAACCTGTCGTCAGCTGCCTGGTCGGCCGGTGTGAGGCCGCTCACGCGGCATTGCGCTGGCGTTACGGGCAAGTGGGGTATCGCGCGTCGCTTGTCAATCATCTTGATTGGCTTGGACGAGATGCGGGGCGTCGTCGCGCGCCGGTTGACCGGCTTCCGAAGTGTCGCAAGAGTGGATGCGTTCTTCCTCTGACTTCGAGGTCCCGCGCGCACTTGAGCCCAAAGCCGCCATCGCACGCGTCCACGCTTCTTTCGGTCCGCGACCTGACCTTCCGCTTTCGCGGTCAGACGCAGGACGTGGTGGAGGACGTGGGCTTTGTGCTTCGGCGGGGCGAGACGCTCTGCGTCGTCGGAGAGAGCGGCTGCGGCAAGAGCGTGACAGCGCTCGCGCTGATGGGCCTGCTGCCCCGCAATGCCGTGCGCATCCGAAGCGGCACCGTCGAGTTCCGGGGTGAGCGCTATCCGGTGAACGACTTCGACCGCGTGGCGCGCTTTCGCGGCGGCGAGATGGCGATGATCTTTCAGGAGCCGATGACATCGCTCAATCCGGCATTCCGCATCGGCGACCAGATCGCAGAGGCTGTCGAGCGCCACCGGCGCTGCGGCCGGGCCGAGGCGCGGGCGCGGGCGCTCGAGATGCTGCAGCGGGTCCACATCCCGGCGGCGGAGCAGCGGCTGGACGAGTATCCGCACCAGCTCTCGGGCGGGATGCGCCAGCGGGTGATGATCGCCATGGCGCTTGCCAACGAGCCGTCGGTGCTCATTGCCGACGAGCCGACGACCGCGCTCGACGTGACGGTGCAGGCGCAGATCCTGGATCTCATGGCCGAGCTGCAGGCGGACACGGGGATGGGCATCATCCTCATCACGCACGACCTGGGCGTGGTGGCGGAGATCGCGACGGACGTGGCCGTCATGTACGCAGGACACATCGCGGAATACGGCAGCGCGGCCGACGTCTTCGGCGACCCACAGCACCCCTACACGATCGGCCTGATGAGCTCGGTGCCGCGGCTGACCGGGCCGCGCCAGCGCCTGACGACGGTGCCTGGCATGGTGCCGACCATCGGCACCATGCCGTCCGGCTGCCGCTTCTCCAGCCGCTGCCCCTTCGCTGCCCCCGTCTGCGCGGAGCGCCCGCCGCTCGCGGAGGTCGGTCCCGGTCACCGCGCCGCGTGCCACTTTGCGCCGCTCGACCGGACGCTGGAGCTCAGCGCGTGAGCGAGATCGTGCTGGAGGCAGTCGACCTCAAGAAGCACTTCCACGTCGGCGGCGGCCTCCTGCGCCAGAGGGCGACCGTGCAGGCGGTGGACGGCGTGTCGCTCCAGGTGCGGCGCGGGGAGACCTTTGCAATCGTCGGCGAGAGCGGCTGCGGCAAGTCCACCCTCGCCCGGCTGCTAATGCGGCTGATCGAGCCGACCTCCGGCAGCGTCCGCTTCGACGGGCGAGACGTGGCGGGCCTGACGGGGCGCCACCTCGCCGGGTTGCGGCGGGACATGCAGTTCGTGTTCCAGGACCCGTTCTCGTCGCTCAACCCGCGCATGAGCGTCGGGCGGCTGGTGGGAGAGCCGCTCGAGACCCACGCGCCGGAGATGCCCGCCGACGAGCGGCGCGCGAAGGTGGCTGAGCTCTTGCGCACCGTAGGGCTCAGGCCCGAGCATGCGGACCGCTATCCGCACGAGTTCTCGGGCGGCCAGCGGCAGCGCATCGGCATCGCCCGGGCCCTCGCCTCGGGGCCGCGGCTGCTGATCGGGGACGAGCCGGTCTCGGCGCTCGACGTCAGCGTGCAGGCGCAGGTCATCAACCTGCTCCATGACCTGCGCGACGAGCTGGGCCTCACGCTCGTCATCATCGCGCATGACCTGGCGGTCATCCGCCACATGAGCGACCGCGTCGCAGTCATGTATCTCGGCCGGATCGTCGAGAGCGGGCCGGCGGAGCAGGTCTTCGCGGCGCCGCGGCACCCCTACACGATGGTCCTGCTCTCGGCGATCCCCGAGCCCTACTACAGCCGCGCCACCCGGCGCCTGCCGCTCGAGGGCGAGACGCCGAGCCCGGCGAACCCGCCGCCCGGATGCCGCTTTCACACGCGCTGCCCCTTCGCCCGCCCCGACTGCGCCAGCCGGGTGCCGGAGCTGCGGAGCGCGGGGCCGGACCAGCTGGCCGCCTGCCACTACTGGGAGGAGATCGCCGCCGAGGGTCCCGTGGCGTCACCCCCGCCGCCGCCCCGACCGGCGCCGGAGGTGGCGCAGCGCTTCGCGCTCTACGAGGCGGCCCTCGCCGGGGCGCAGGTCACGCGACGAGCGGAAACAAGAGAAATCCAACGAGAGGAGAGGTAAGAAATGATCGCAAGGACAACGATGATCGCCGCGCTGCTGGCTACCACCGCCATGGCCGCCGGTGCGCAGGAACTGCGGATCGGCCTGCAGGACGACGCCGACGTGCTCGACCCCGACCAGTCGCGCACCTTCGTCGGGCGGATCGTCTACACGTCGCTCTGCGACAAGCTGGTGGACATCAGCCCCCAGCTCGACATCGTGCCACAGCTCGCGACCGACTGGTCGTGGTCCGAGGACGGCATCGAACTGACGATGCAGCTGCGCGAGGGCGCCACGTTCCACGACGGCACGCCCTTCAACGCCGAAGCAGTGGTCGCGAACATCGACCGCAGCCAGAACCTCGAGGAGAGCCGCCGCAAGTCCGAGCTGACCTCCGTCGCGAGCGTCGAGGCGGTGGACGAGCACACGGTCCGCTTCACCCTGACCCAGCCGGACGCGACGCTGCTGTCGCAGCTCGCCGACCGCGCCGGGATGATGATCTCGCCGACCGCCGCCGAGGAGATGGGCGTCGACTTCGGCAACAACCCCGTCTGCTCCGGCCCCTACCAGTTCGGCGAGCGGGTGCAGCAGGACCGGATCGTGCTGAACAAGTTCGACGACTACTGGAACGCCGACGCCTATGCCTTTGAGACAGTCACGTTCCTGCCGATCCCGGACACGACGGTGCGGTTCGCGAACCTGCGCTCGGGCGACCTCGACATGGTCGAGCGGCTGGCTGCGACCGACCTCGCCGCCGCGCGTGAGGCCGAAGGCGTCGAGGTGGCGACGGCGACCTCGCTCGGCTATCAGGGCATGACGATCAACGTCGGCAACGGCGAGCGAGCCGCCAATCCGCTGGGCGAGAACGCGGCGGTGCGGCGGGCGCTGTCAATGGCGATCGACCGCAACGCGCTGAACCAGGTCGTGTTCGAGGGCGCCTTTGCGCCGGGCAACCAGCCGTTCCCGCCGGACTCGCCCTGGTACGACCAGGACCACCCGATCCCGGAGCGTGATGTGGAGGCCGCCCGCGCCCTGCTAGAGGAGGCCGGCTTTTCCGACGGCGTGACGATCGAGGTGCAGGTCGCCAACAACCCGGTGCAGATGCAGGTGATGCAGGTCATCCAGGCGATGACCGCCGAGGCCGGCATCAATATCGAGCTGCAGGCCAAGGAGTTCGCGACGCTGCTCGCCGATCAGACCGCCGGCGCCTATCAGGCGAGCCAGGTCGGCTGGTCGGGCCGCGTCGACCCTGACGGGAACCTGCACCAGTTCGTGACCACCGAGGGCGGGATCAACGACTCGAAGTTCTCGGACCCCGAGGTCGACCGGCTGCTTGACGAGGCGCGGGTCTCGAACGACCAGGCGACCCGCAAGGAGAGCTACGATGCCGCGCGCGACATCCTCAACGAGGAACTGCCGATCGTCTACCTCTATCACCCAGTGTGGATCTGGGCCTACGACGACGCGATCGACGGCTTCACCGCATATCCCGACGGGATGATCCGCCTCGAAGGCGTGACGATGTCTGAATGACACCTTCGGCCGCGCCCCGGTGACGGGCGCGGCCGTTCACGAGGGTAAGCCTCATGCTCCAGTTCCTTGCCCGCCGCATCCTGATCGCGATCCCCACTGTGATCCTGATCTCGGTCTTCGTGTTCGCCCTGCAGAAGCTTCTGCCGGGCGATCCGGTGCTGGCCATGGCGGGCGAGGAGCGCGATCCCGAGGTGATCGCCTACCTGCGCGAGAAATACCGGCTGAACGACCCGGTTCCGGTGCAGTACCTGACCTGGATCCGCGGCGTGCTGACCGGTGATCTCGGCATGTCGCTCAGGACCAACCAGCCGGTGCTGGTGCTAATCGGGCAGAAGCTGCCGGTCACGATCCAGCTCGCGGTGATGGCGATGATCTTCGCGCTGGTGATCGGCATCCCGGCGGGCATCCTGTCGGCGGTGAAGAAGGGGACGGTGACGGATTACGCCGCCAATGTCGTAGCCTTGTCAGGGCTTTCCGTGCCGAACTTCTGGCTGGGCATCATGCTGATCCTGCTCGTCTCGGTGCGATGGCAGCTTCTGCCCGCCTCGGGCTACGTGCCGCTCTCCGAGGACCCGGTGCGGTCGATCGAGACCATGCTGATGCCGGCCTTCGTCCTGGGGACGGCCCTCGCCGCGACGCTGATGCGCCACACGCGCTCTGCCATGCTGGGCGTCCTGACCTCGGACTACGTGCGGACGGCGCGGGCCAAGGGGCTGGCCGAGCGCAAAGTGATTCTCAAGCACGCGCTGAGGAACGCGCTGACGCCCATCGTCACGCTGACTGCCCTGCTCTTCGGCGAGTTGATCGCGGGCGCCGTGCTGACCGAGCAGATCTTCACCATCCCCGGTTTCGGCAAGCTGGTGGTCGATGCCGTCTTCAACCGCGATTATGCGGTCGTCCAGGGCATCGTGCTCTGCACCGCCGTCGGTTTCATCGTGATGAACATCATTGCAGACGCGCTCTACTTCGTGCTCAACCCCAGGCTGAGGAAGCAGTGATGGCGCATGTCAGCGACCCCGCCACAGCCGATCCCGTCCTCTCCGCCAAGCCCGAGAACCGGGTCTGGAAGAAGTTCCGCAGCCACCGCAGCGCCATGCTGGGCGGCGCCATCGTGACGTTCTTCGTGCTCGGCGCGCTGCTGGCGCCGGTGCTGCCGATCGCCGATCCCATTGCCACCGACTGGGGGGCGGTGCGGCAGGCGCCTTCGGCCGCGCACCCGCTCGGCACCGACGAGATCGGTCGCGACGTGCTCTCGCGGCTGATCTGGGGGGCGCAGGCGTCGCTCCTGGCCGGGGTGGTGTCGGTGGTGATCGCGGTCGCAGCGGGCGTGCCGCTCGGCATCCTCGCGGGCTATTTCGGCGGCTGGACCGACGCGGTGATCTCGCGCTGCACCGAGGCGCTGCTGGCGGCGCCGTTCCTCATCCTGGCCATCGCGCTCGCCGCGTTCCTTGGACCTTCGCTCACCAACGCGATGATCGCCATCGGCCTCTCGGCGACGCCGATCTTCATCCGCCTCACCCGCGGCCAGGTCATTTCGGTCAAGGCCGAGGACTACGTCGACGGCGCCCGCGCCATCGGCCTCTCGACGCCGCGGATCCTGACCCGCTACATCTTTCCGAACGTGCTGCCGCCGGTGCTGGTGCAGGCGACGCTGACGATCGCCACAGCCATCATCGCCGAGGCCTCGCTCAGCTTTCTCGGCCTCGGGCAGCAGCCGCCGGCGCCGTCCTGGGGCTCGATGCTGAATGTCGCCAAGAACTTCCTCGGTCAGGCGCCGTGGATGGCGCTGTGGCCCGGCATCGCGATCTTTCTGGTGGTGCTCGGCTTCAACCTGCTCGGCGACGGGCTGCGCGACGCGCTCGACCCGCGCGAGCACTGAACCACAGGCGAGGGACAGCGGATGCAGGCTTTCACCACCCGCCCGGAGATCCGCGGCACCTTCGGCGTCGTCGCCTCGACGCACTGGATCGCCTCGGCCGTGGGCATGAGCATCCTGGAGCGCGGCGGCAATGCCTTCGACGCAGCGGTGGCGACCGGGCTGACGCTCCAGATCGTTGAGCCGCATCTCAACGGGCCGGCAGGGGACCTGCCGGCCATCTTCCGCTCCGCCCGCACCGGGAGCACCGAAGTGCTCTGCGCGCAGGGCGTCGCGCCGCAGGGGGCGACGATCGAGCACTACCGTTCGCTGGGGCTGGAGCTCGTGCCGAGTTCGGGCCTTCTGGCGACGGTCGTACCGGGGGCGTGGGACGGATGGATGCTGATGCTGCGCGACCACGGCACGATGGAGCTGGCCGAAGTCATCGCGCCGGCCATTGGCTATGCTCGTGACGGACATCCGATGCTGCCCCGCGTCGCCGCGACCATCGAGGGGCTGGCCGACCACTTCGCGGCGGAATGGCCGACCTCCGCCGCCGTCTGGTGCCGTGACGGCGCGCCGCAGTCGCACGCGCTCTTCCGCAACCCAGACCTCGCGGCGGCATACCAGCGGCTGTCGGACGCGGCGCAGGGCGACACGCGGGAGGCGCGGATCGATGCTGCCCGCGAGGCCTGGTCCGAAGGCTTCGTGGCCGATGCCATCGAGGCGTACCTGGCGGAGGCCGAGGTCATGGATATTTCCGGCAGCCGCCACCGTGGCGTCCTCTCGCGCACGGACATGGCCGGGTGGGAGGCAAGCTACGAGGTGCCGCTTTCGATCGACTACCACGGCTGGCAGGTCTGCAAGACCGGGCCATGGGGTCAGGGGCCGGTGCTGCTCCAGGCGCTTCAGATCCTCAAGCGGTTCGATCTCGCGGCGATGGACCCAAACGGGCCGGAGTTCGTGCACACCGTCATCGAGGCGATGAACCTCGCCTACGCCGACCGCGAAGCCTACTACGGCGACCCCGCGCACGCCGACATCCCGATTGAAAGACTCATTTCCCACGCCTACGGGGCCGAGCGTGCGCAGCTGATCGGCGACCGGGCTTCCATGGAGCAACGGCCTGGCCGACTACAGGGATACGAGCACTGGGCGGACGCTGCGATCGCGCGCGCTGCGCGCGACTTTCAGGTTGCGGCCGGTGCTGATGCGGGAGAGCCGACGATGGCGCACCTGACGGAGCGGCGCGGCGACACCGTCCATCTCGACATCATCGATGCCGACGGCAACATGGTCTCCGCCACGCCGTCAGGGGGCTGGCTGCAATCCTCGCCGGTGATCCCGGGCCTAGGGTTCCCGCTCAACTCCCGCGCGCAGATGTTCTGGCTCGACGAGGGCCTGCCGACCTCGCTCGCGCCCGGACGGCGGCCGCGGACGACATTGACGCCAAGCATCGCGCATAAGGACGGCGCAAGCCTCGTCTTCGGCACGCCGGGCGGCGACCAGCAGGACCAATGGCAGCTGATCTTCTTCCTGCGCTTCGTGCATCACGGACCGGGACTGCAGCAGGCAATCGATGCGCCGCTCTTCCACTCGCAGCACTTCCAGTCGTCGTTCTATCCCCGCGCCGCGAAGCCCGGCGAGATGATGATCGAGCCGAACGTCGGCGAGGCGACAATCGAGGATCTGCGCGCTCGCGGCCATGTCGTGCATGTCAGCGAGCCGTGGTCGATCGGCCGCCTTACCGCCGCGATGCGCGAGGCCGACGGAAGGCTACGCGCCGCCGCAACGCCGCGCCTGATGCAAGCCTACGCCATCGGCCGGTGACGAGAGAGCGGTGTGGCCGCGGCTCGAGGCGTCTGGCGGCATAACCCGACGTAATGCAATGTCCTACGCGTTTGCGCGGAGCCGTGGTAGCCTCCGGGTGCAGGTCCAATCGATGCATTCCCAGGAGACGGGCAATGGTATTTCACGCCGCTAAAGGCACCGCAACGAGGCCTAGCCGACTTCGCACTCTCGCCCTGACGGCGGCGCTGCCGCTGGCGACGCTGATCGTGCCGCAAGAGGTCTATGCGCAGTGCCGGACTGAACAACAAGGACAGCCGCCGGGTGTGGTCGATTGCGGCACCAACGGCACGACGACGTCGCAGGTCTTCTCGCCGGGCTCGCGCATCATCCGGCCGCAGCAACTCTACAACCTCGTCGAGGAGCGGCAGGACGAGGATCCGGCCACCGTCGGGGCCGGCGCCGTGACGCGAGCCCTCGGCGGCACCGGCCTACTCAACTTCTCTGCGCCACCGGGCCTACTGGTGACGCCTCCGACCGCCTTCGTCCAGAGCCTCGGCGTGCGCGAGGAGCGGGACGAAACCGAGCGCCAGGCCGGCTCTGACACGGACCGCTGGGTGGGGACCTTCGGCCTCGAATACGGCGGTGCGCCCTTTGCCTTCGCACTCGCGCTCGACGTCGTGAACGAAGAGAGCGATTTCGACGGCGGCTCCACCGAATGGGACGAGATCGGGCTGAGCATCGGCGGCGCCCACGCAATCGGCAACGGGCTGTTCGCCTTCGGCGGGTTCCGCTACGCGGCGCTCGACCTCGAGACCGAGCGGACGGTGAGCTTCTTCGAGGAAGGCGACTTCCTCGGCACTGCCGATGCCGGGGGCGAGACCGACGGCCGGAGCTACGAACTCCTCGCCGGGATCGGTCACGCTACTGTGCTTGGGGGCGGATGGTACGTCGGGACGACGGCCTCGCTTGCTTACCGGCACGAGAGCATCGACGCATACGACGAGGAGTTCACGGAGGACCGCGCCTTTCCGGACGCCGGCTTTGTCGACGACATCGCCGAGGGTGAGCTCGCATTCAGCTATGACGACAGGGACCACGAGTCCCTTCTGTCCCGACTGGAGGTCGAAGTCGCTCGGGCGTTCCCGGTGCGGGCGGCCGTGCTCGTGCCGTCATTTCGGGCAGTCTACCTGCACCAGTTCGCGGACGATGCCTCGCCCGTTCGGGCCGTTGCCGCCGACACCGTCTCGCGCAGCGGGATCCCGATCGCGGTGTCACTTCCGGGCGAAGATCGCGATCGCGACTACTTCGAACTTGGCCTCGGCCTGGAGGCACGGCCGATGCGTGGCAACTGGAGCGTGTCGATCGAATACGGCACACTCGTCGGATACGACGACTTGGAGCAGCAGACGGTGGCTGCGGCCGTCAGGTGGCGATTCTGATCCGTCTGCATAAGGTTCGGCGGGCGGGATAGCGGGCGCCCCTCCCCCTAGCGCTGCTCCGTAATCGGCGTGCCGTCCGGCGCGACGAGAAACCAGGTGCCGCCGAAATTCTCTACGCCCTGCCCCATCGCGTGGCCTTCCACCTTGTCCTCGACGAAGAAGTAGAGCGGCCATCCGTTGTAGGTGACCACGGGATGATCCTCGTGCTGCACCGTGCCGAGGAGGGAAACGTCCGCCCCTTCAGCCGCGCGGGGCTCGGCTTCGGAGTGGAACGGCGGCCAATCCTCAAGGCACAGGTCGACGCACGCTACCTCAGCATCGGCCGTGCCCTCGCCTTGGGTGTCGGCGGTGAACATGTAGAGGCTCCGCCCCGCATCATCGACAAGGTATGGCCCGAACTCCTCGTGCACGGCGGCGGCAATGACAGCGTTCTCCTGCACATTGAAAGGTGGCGCTGCCTCCTGGGCTGACGCTGCGGCTGTGAGCCCCAGCAGTGCGGCCGCGGAGGCGGAGGCAAAATGTTTGTCCCGCATCTGATTCTCCAATGTTGCTCGGCGTCCACTTGGAAACGCGCCGCGCGGGGCAGCGGTTCACCGGCATTACCGTGATGCCTCCTGCAGCGATATCGGGAGGAGTCGCACGCGTTTAGGTGGAAGAGCGCGGGGCGCCGCGAGGGTGGACCGCCGGAGCTGTTTACATCCGGCGCACGACCTGAAACCCTTGCGGCGCCAAGAGCGAGCACCCGCACGCCGGCCTCGCCAATTCATCTCTAAACATGCAGGAGTGACACATGTCCAAGGCCAACGCCGGAGATACCGTCGCCATGCACTACACGGGGTCCCTCAGCGACGGCACCCGCTTTGACAGCTCGGAAGGGCGCGAGCCGCTCAAGTTCACCCTCGGCCAAGGCGAGATTATCCCCGGCCTCGAACGCGCCGTCGAGGGAATGGAACCCGGCGAGGAAAAGACCGTGACCATACCGGCTGACGAGGCGTATGGCGCTCGCGACCCATCGCGCGTTCAGACTGTCCCGCGCGAACAGGTGCCGCCGGAGGTTCCGACTGATCCGGGCACCCAACTCGAGCTCCAGACGCCTGCAGGCCATCGTATTCCGGTCGTCGTGACGGAGCGGACGGAGAGCGAGGTCACGCTCGACGCAAACCATCCGCTCGCAGGCAAGGACCTGACTTTCGACGTCAAGCTGGTCGAGATCGACTGACGCCTCAGCCGCCGCCGATCGGCGTAGTCACCTTACCGGTGCCCTTGCAGTCGGGGCATTCGTCGCCGTCGATCTTGCCGGTGCCGTCGCAGCGGCGGCAGACGTCCTCGCCCGCGCTCGGCGATTCGGGGGGAACCTGATCGGGATTGTTCTCGCTCGGCATGATGTCCTCCTCGAGTAGAGGACGGTCAACCGACCGAAAGGCCTATCGTTCCTGTTGACCAGATTGCTTGAGGTGCGGGCGGACATCCCGCGCCCAAAGCGATCGCGATCAATCGAGGTCGCCCTCGTCGTCAACAAGCCAAAGCCAGAGCGCTCCAGCGGCAACCATCAGCATCAGGCCGAGTGTGCGAAGCCGCTGCGCTCTGGGCTCGACGGCGTCGGCTAGCAAGACCGTCTGGCGGCCCGGAGACGGAGGCATTGTGACGTCGGCTCGCGGCGAGCTTTCGATTTCTGATCGAGGCTGCGCGCCACCGGGACCGCGCAAGCTGGGGTGCAGCACCGCGCCGCGGGCGATTCTGCCATGAGATTCATTCTCGCATTCACCACAAAAGTGCGAATCGGAAGATGTCCGACCCCTGAATCTCCGCGTTTGAATTCCCTCATCCGAGATCTGCCGATCGGGATGCGACGAACCAGTAGCAATCTCGGCACCCATAGGGACACCTCCAGACAATAACCGTTTACGCATCCCCACACTCTGAGATGAGGAATATTTGTCAAGACCTTCCGTCGGTTATGAGCTCTACGAGAAAGTGCACGTCCTTCCTACATTTCACCCTCAGGGCGCAAATTTGCGGGAACGCCCGCCTTCGGATGAAGCGAATGTCAGATTTTGCGTGAAGTGCAGATCAACTCCGATTGTGCGCGAAGCAAGAATTATACCGCAGATCGATGCCGGTATCGGCGGCTGGTTCGTCAGATGCCGGGGTCTTCCATCGCGACACAACTCTGCTGTATGCGCAGCCACGGACGCTATGCGAGGCCGCCATGATCGAGCCCAAGATAACCGATGACCTCGTCGAGGCGCACGGATTGAAGCCGGACGAGTACCGGCGGATCCTCGACATCCTTGGCCGGACGCCGACGTTCACCGAGCTTGGTATCTTCTCGGCCATGTGGAACGAGCACTGCTCCTACAAGTCGTCTAAGAAGTGGCTGAGGACGTTGCCGACCCAAGGCGCGCGCGTGATCTGCGGGCCGGGCGAGAATGCGGGCGTTGTCGACATCGGCGACGGCCAGGTGGTGGTCTTCAAGATGGAGAGCCACAATCACCCGAGCTACATCGAGCCCCATCAGGGCGCGGCGACCGGCGTGGGCGGCATCCTGCGCGACGTCTTTACCATGGGTGCGCGGCCGATCGCGGCGATGAACAGCCTGAGCTTCGGGCGGCCGGAGCATCCTCGGACCCGCAGCCTCGTATCGGGCGTGGTGGCCGGCATCGGCGGCTACGGCAATGCGTTCGGCGTGCCTACCATTGGTGGCGAGGTGCGCTTCCACAGGGCCTACGACGGCAACTGCCTCGTCAACGCCTTCGCCGCGGGCATCGCGAATGCGGACGCGGTGTTCTACTCGGCGGCCTCGGGCGTGCGCATGCCTGTCGTCTATCTCGGCGCCAAGACCGGGCGCGACGGTGTCGGCGGGGCGACAATGGCGTCGGCGGAGTTCGACGACAGCATCGAGGAAAAGCGCCCGACGGTGCAGGTGGGCGACCCCTTCACTGAAAAGCGTCTGC
The DNA here is from genome assembly GCF_016918935.1 of Roseitranquillus sediminis. Classification (GTDB taxonomy): domain Bacteria; phylum Pseudomonadota; class Alphaproteobacteria; order Rhodobacterales; family Rhodobacteraceae; genus Roseitranquillus; species Roseitranquillus sediminis. Next base: position 44,678 of record NZ_JAFFOB010000025.1, on the reverse strand, counting down.
TCGAGGCGTGCCTCGAGCTGATGGCGAGCGGAGCCGTGATCTCGATCCAGGACATGGGCGCGGCCGGCCTCACCTGCTCGGCGGTCGAGATGGGGGACAAGGGGCGGCTGGGCATCCGGCTCAACCTCGACCGGGTGCCGGTACGCGAGTCGCAGATGACTGCCTATGAGATGATGCTAAGCGAGAGCCAGGAGCGGATGCTCATGGTACTGCGCCCGGAGAAGGAGGGCGCGGCCCGCGCGATCTTTGCCAAGTGGGACCTGGATTTCGCCGTGGTGGGCGAGACGATCGCCGAGGACCGCTTCGTTATCGTCCACGGCGGCGAGGTGAAGGCGGACCTGCCGCTGGCGGCGCTATCTGGGACGGCGCCGGAATACGATCGGCCGCACCGCCCGACGCCTGCACCGCAACCGCTGGACGACGTGCCGGCGATCGACCCGATCGAGGGCCTGAAGGCGCTGATCGGCTCGCCGAACTATGCCAGCAAGCACTGGGTGTGGGAGCAGTACGATCACATGGTGCTGGCCGATACGGTCCGCGCCCCGGGCATGGGACCTGGCGTGGTGCGGGTGCATGGCACGTCGAAGCTGCTGGCCTTTACGTCGGACGTGACGCCCCGCTACGTCGCGGCCGACCCGGTGGAGGGCGGCCGGCAGGCGGTGGCGGAGGCATGGCGCAACCTGATGGCGGTGGGGGCGACGCCACTTGCCGCGACGGACAACCTCAACTTCGGCAACCCTGAGAAGCCGCAGGTCATGGGACAGCTGGTCGGGGCGATCCGGGGGGTCGGCGAAGCGTGCCGCGCGCTCGACATGCCGATCGTGTCGGGCAACGTCTCCCTCTACAACGAGACCGACGGCAGCGCGATCCTGCCGACGCCGACGATCGGCGCGGTCGGGCTGCTTGCTTCGGCGGACGAGCTGATCGGCGCGGTGCCGCAGGCGGGCGACGCGGTGCTGGTGATCGGCGCGACGGCGGGGCACCTTGGCCAGTCGGCGCTGCTGGCGGAGGCGTTTGGGCGCGAGGACGGGCCGCCGCCGCCGGTCGATCTCGATGCCGAGCTGCGTGCGGGCCACTTCCTCCACGGTCAACGCGCCAGCATCCGGGCCGCCACCGACCTAAGCGACGGCGGCCTCGCCCTCGCCGCGTTCGAGATGGCGCAGGCCGGCGGCATCGGGGTGGAGATCGAGGTCGAAGACATCCCGACGCTCTTCGGCGAGGATCAGGGACGCTATCTCGTCGCGACTGCCGACCCGGAGGCGCTGCTGGCAGCTGGCCGTGCCGAGGGCGTTGCGGTCGCCTTGGTCGGCAGGTTCGGGAGGAGCGTCGTACGCTTCGGCAGCGTCGAGGCGCCGCTCGAAGCGCTGTCGCGCCTTTACCTTACCGCCTTCGAGGCCGCGGTGGCCGACCTTGCGCCCCGATCCGGCGCGGCTTAAGTCAAAGCCGCTTGAACGAAAGGACGCGCGCATGGCGATGCAGGCCCACGAGATCGAGACCCTGTTGCGGCAGAGCTTTCCGGACGCGCAGATCACGATCACGGACCTCGCCGGCGACGGCAACCACTATGCGGCCGAGGTCATCGACGAGAGCTTTCGCGGCAAGAATCGCGTGCAGCAGCAGCGCGCGGTCTATGCCGCCCTCAAGGCCAAAATGGCCGGCAGCCAAGGCGAGCTCCATGCCCTCGCGCTGACGACCAAGGCCCCGGATACTGGAAAGGATCAAGCATGACCGCCGACACCAAAACCCGCATCGACGAAACCGTGAAGGCGAGCGACGTGGTGCTCTTCATGAAGGGCACCAAGGAGATGCCGCAGTGCGGGTTCTCGTCCCGCGTCGCGGGGGTGCTGAACTTCATGGGCGTGACCTACACCGACGTTAATGTCCTCGCCGATGAGGACATCCGTCAGGGGATTAAGGATTATTCCGACTGGCCAACGATCCCGCAGCTCTACGTCAAGGGCGAGTTCGTCGGCGGCTGCGACATCTTTACCGAGATGACGCTCTCGGGCGAACTCGACCAGCTCTTCGATCAGAAGGGCGTGACGTACGACAAGGCTGCCGCCGACAAGATCCGCGAAGCCAACGCCTGAGCGCCCGAAGGCGGCGATCAGCTCGCCGCCTTCTCCTCGATCTTCGCCGCCAGCGCCTCGGCCCGGTCGGCCAGCACCGACAGTTTCTGCAGCGACGCGCCCTGCCGGGATTCGGCGGATGAGGTCTCGGACTTCAACCGGTCGATCTCTCGCTGAAGGCGCTCGAGGTCGGCCTGGCTCTTGGCGATCTGATCCTGCATTCCGGCGGTCTTGTCGGCCAGCATCAGCCCCGACATCAGCAGCATCCGCCCCTCGGGGATCCGGCCAATCTGCTGCACGAGGACCGACGCCTCGTCGTCTAGCAGCTTCGCCGCCGACTGCAGGAAGTGCTCCTCGCCCTCCTGGCAGGCCACCTCGAAGTCGCGGCCGCCGATGGTGATGGTGATGTTAGGCATCCTGGCTCTCCTGCATCATCGGTTCCAGCGCCGAAAGGATCGCGGCCATCTCGGCGCGGTCGGCCTCCTGAGCGGCGTGCAGGGCGTCTAGCTCCTTCTTCATCGCCTTGTCGATCAGGTGGGCGTCCACGAGGTCTGCCGTCTGCGCCTCGCGCAGCACCTTCATCGTGGCCGTCAGCTCGCCGTTCACGCGCTTGAGCCGCTCGGCCGCCGAACTTTGCGCCGCGAGTGCGTCGCGCATCGCCTCGACCTCGTCCTGCAGCTTCTTCTGGCCCGCCTCGTTCTCCGACCGCAAAGCGCGCACCCGCTCCTCGAGCTGCTTCGTCGCCGCCCGCTCGGCCTCGAGCTCGGCGCGAAGCGACTCCAGCGCGCTCTCGTCCGGGCCGCCCAGCCTCTCGACCGTCTTCGAGGCCTGATCCAGCGCCGCGGCGATGCGCGCCTGGAGTTCGTCGATCTCAGCCATTCACTTGCCCCGCTTGCTGTCCCGCCCTCCGACCTGCGGCGGGAATCGCTGTTATTCGCGCACATCCTATCGGTTCGGGTTGCGGATGCAGCCCCCGCCGCCGCTTGAACTTGAGCGCTCGACTGCTATCAACCGCAAATCCGTCGCCAAAGGAAGCATCGCCGTGGATATCGCCGAACTCAGAGACCGCCACCCAGACCATTGGATGCGGGCCGCCGCGCTGCGGATGCTGGCGATCGACGCCGTGCAGAAGGCGAATTCGGGCCATCCGGGGATGCCGATGGGCATGGCCGATGTCGCGACGGTGCTATTTGGCAAGCACCTGAAGTTCGACGCCGGCGCGCCGGACTGGCCGGACCGCGACCGTTTCATCCTCTCGACCGGGCACGGCTCAATGCTGCTCTACGGCCTGCTGCACCTGACCGGCTACGAGGACATGACGATGGACGAGCTGCGGAACTTCCGCCAGCTCGGCTCGCGCACGGCGGGACACCCGGAATACGGGCACGCCAAGGGCATCGAGACGACGACGGGCCCGCTGGGACAGGGCCTCGCCAACTCCGTCGGCTTCGCCATTGCGGAGGAGGCGCTGAGGGCGCGCTTCGGCAAGAAGCTATTCGACCACTACACCTACGTCCTTGCCGGAGACGGCTGCCTGATGGAGGGGATCAGCCACGAGGCCATCGGGCTGGCAGGGATGCAGAAGCTCTCGAGGCTGATCGTCCTCTGGGACGACAACGATATCTCGATCGACGGCAAGATCAGCCTTTCGGACGCGACCGACCAGGTGGCGCGGTTCCAGGCGGCGGGCTGGCACACCATCGCCATCGACGGCCACGACCCCGACGCCATCGACGCGGCGCTGACCGAGGCAAAAGCATCGGACCGCCCGACGATGATCGCCTGCAAGACGCATATCGGCTTCGGCGCGCCGACCAAGCAGGATACCGCGAAGGCGCACGGCTCGCCGCTGGGCGACGAGGAGATCCGCGCGGTCCGGGACGCTTACGGCTGGGTCCACGGGCCGTTCGAGATCCCGGACGAGATCCTGAGCGCGTGGCGCGAGTTCGGAAGCCGCGGCCGCACCGAGCGCGAGGCGTGGGAGGAGCGGTTCGACGAGCTGTCGCAGTCCCGCCGCGCTGAAATCAACCGTACCGTGGCCGGTGACGCGCCGAAGCGCCTGGCCAGCACGATCCGCGCGCTGAAGAAGCAGGCAAGCGAGAACCGGCCGAAGGTGGCCACCCGCAAGGCCTCGGAAATGGTGCTGGAGGTGGTGAACCCGGTGATGCCGGAGACGATCGGCGGCTCGGCCGACCTTACCGGCTCGAACAACACGCTGACCGCGGATCTCGGCAAGTTCACGCCGGACAACCGCAAGGGCCGCTACATCCATTACGGGATCCGCGAGCACGGCATGGCGGCTGCCATGAACGGTCTGGTGCTGCATGGCGGCGTCCGGCCCTATGGCGGCACCTTCCTGTGCTTCACCGACTATGCCCGCGGCGCGGTGCGCCTCTCGGCACTGATGGGGGCGCCGGCGGTCTACGTGATGACGCACGACTCGATCGGCCTCGGCGAGGACGGGCCAACGCACCAGCCGGTGGAGCATCTGGCGATGTGTCGGGCGACGCCAAACCTCTGGACCTTCCGCCCCGCCGACCTGGTCGAGACGGCCGAGGCGTGGGAGCTGGCGCTCACTGCCGAGCGTACGCCGTCGGTGCTGGCGCTGTCGCGGCAGAACCTGCCGACCGTGCGGCTGGACCACAAGACGAAGAACCTGAGCGCCCAGGGCGCCTACGTGCTGGCCGAGGCGGAAGGCCGCCGCCGCGCGATCCTGATGGCGACCGGAAGCGAGGTCGAAATCGCGCTCGCCGCGCGCGAGGCGCTGCAGTCCGAAGGTATCGGCACGCGCGTCGTCTCCGTTCCGTGCATGGAGCTCTTCGCGGCGCAGGACGAGGGCTACCGCCGTCGCGTGCTGCCGGCCGGCCCGGTCCGGGTCGCGGTCGAGGCGGGCGTCCGCCAGGGCTGGGACCGGTGGCTGCTGGGCGAGCGCGGGCGCGAGCCGAAGGCGGGTTTCGTCGGCATGGAGAGCTTCGGCGCCTCCGGCGCCATTGACGACGTCTATGCACATTTCGGCATCACCGCCGAGGCAGTCGCCGGAAAGGTGCGCGACCTGCTCTGAAACCGTGTCTGGCCAAGGCCGACCGGGCACCGTAATGAAGATGCCGAACCTGCAGCCGCGCGCTTGCAGGCATTGAGAAGGGAAGGTGGTTCGAATGGCAGTCAAGGTCGCTATCAACGGGTTCGGGCGCATCGGGCGCAACATCCTCCGCGGCATCATCGAGTCCGGCCGCGACGACATCGAGGTGGTGGCGATCAACGACCTCGGCCCGGTCGAGACAAACGCCCACCTCTTGCGCTACGACAGCGTACATGGCCGCTTTCCCGGCGAGGTGCGCAGTTCGGAGGACACGATCGACGCCGGTCGCGGACCGATCCGCGTCACCGCGATGCGCGATCCGAAAGAACTGCCTTGGAGCGACGTCGACATCGCGCTGGAGTGCACCGGCATCTTCACCGCGCGCGACAAGGCCGCGATGCACCTCGAGAACGGCTCTAAGCGCGTGCTGATCTCGGCGCCCGGTGCCGGCGCGGACAAGACGGTGGTCTACGGCGTCAACCACGAGACGCTCACGGCCGAGGACAAGGTCGTCTCGAACGCGTCGTGCACCACGAACTGTCTTGCGCCGGTAGCGAAGGTCCTGAACGACGCGATCGGGATCTCGCGGGGGTTCATGACCACAATCCACTCCTACACCGGCGACCAGCCCTCGCTCGACACGATGCACAAGGACCTCTACCGCGCCCGCGCTGCGGCGTTGTCGATGATTCCGACCTCGACCGGCGCCGCGAAGGCGGTGGGGCTGGTGCTGCCGGAACTCGACGGCAAGCTCGATGGCGTGGCGATCCGCGTGCCGACGCCGAACGTGTCGGTCGTGGACCTCACCTTCTCGGCCGCACGTGAGACCACCGTCGAGGAAATCAACGACGCGGTCCGGGACGCGGCGCAGGGACCGATGAAGGGCATCCTGGGCTTCACCGACGAGAAGCTCGTCTCGAGCGACTTCAACCACGACATCCACTCGTCCATCTTCCACACCGACCAGACGAAGGTGATGGAGGGCGGCAAGCTCTGCCGGGTCTTGACCTGGTACGACAACGAGTGGGGATTCTCGAACCGCATGGCCGACACGGCCGTCGCGCTGGGTCGGCTCTGATCTACCGTCCCGCGGCGTCTCGGGGTCGCGGGATGCCGTTAAGGTTCCCTTTCGGGCGATGCGTATGCTGCATGGCAGCATCGCGTCGCCGCGTCTTGCAGGGCGCGATGTTGGCGCTCACATTCAACCGGTACGGCACCAATGCGTACGAAAGGGAACGGACATGATGACTCTATTGAAGCAGATGCAGGACGCGGTTCGCGCGCGCAGCGAATACCGCCGGACCGTCGACGAGATCCGCCGGATGCCGCTCGACGTGGCGCTCGACCTCGATATCTACCAAGGTGACGCAGACCGCATCGCGCGCGATGCCGTCTATGGACGCTGAGGAAAGCGCTCCCCAAGCGCCCGACACACGGCGGGGGTGACGAACTTCGAGACGTCACCCCCGAGCCGCGCGATCTCTTTCACCAGCTTCGACGCGATCGCCTGATGCTGCGCCTCCGCCATCAGGAACACCGTCTCGATCTGATCGTCGAGCTGCCGGTTCATCCCGACCATCTGATACTCGTACTCGAAGTCGGCGACGGCACGCAGTCCGCGGATGATCACGCGGGCGCCCACGTCGCGTGCGCAGTCGATCAGCAGGTTCTCGAATGGGTAGACCACGATCTCGGTCCCGGTTGACCGGAGGATCCCCTCGCAGTCACGCTCAATCATCGCGACCCGCTCCTCCAGATTGAAGAGCGGCCCCTTGTCGCGATTGATGGCCACGCCAATGACCAGCCGGTCCACCAGCGCGGCAGCGCGGCGGATGATATCGAGATGTCCCAGCGTGACCGGGTCGAATGTCCCCGGATAGAGCCCGACCCGCATGACACGTTCCTTCCGTCCTGCGGCGCAAGCAAACCGATCATGCGTGGAAGATCAAGTAATCAGTGGCCCATCACCATGTCCTGCAGAGCATCGCGCTCCATGCTCAGCTCGCTCAGCCGCGCCTTGACGACGTCGCCGATCGAGATGAGGCCGATCATGTGACCGTCCTCCATGACTGGGATGTGGCGGAAGCGACCTTCGGTCATCTTGGTGAGGATGTCGTCGGTCGCGTCGTCCTTCGAGCAGGTGACGAGCTTGCCGGTCATCATGGCGTCGACCTTGTCGCTCATGCACTCGGCTCCGCGCCGGCCGAGCTCGCGCACGATGTCGCGTTCCGACAGGATCCCCTCCGGCCGCTCGCCATCATCCGACACAATGACCGCGCCGATCCTGCGCTCCGACAGCAGGCGCGCCGCCTCCGCGACGCTGGAGCCGGAGCGCACCGTCACGACGGCGTTGTCTCCCTTCTGCCTGAGTATCTGATGGACACGCATAGGTTGCCTCCTTGACGCCTGGTCCCCTTTACGCAGCGTCGCCGGGGCGCGACCTTGCTGTCAAGCCGACCGGCCTTCCCACCGCGTTGCGCGCGCCTTAGTGTGCCGCCGGATCGCGAAGGAGGACCATCGTGCAGGAACTGAGTCACTTCATCGGCGGCAAGCGCGTCGCCGGCAAATCGGGCCGCTTCGCCGATGTCTGGAACCCCGCGACCGGCGAGGTTCAGGCGAAGGTACCGCTGGCATCCAAGGATGAGCTCGACGCCGCGGTGGCTGCCGCCGCGGAAGCGCAGCCGCGCTGGGGCGCGACCAACCCGCAGCGCCGCGCGCGGGTGATGATGGAGTTCGTGCGCCTCATCAACCGCGACATGGAAAAGCTGGCCGAGGCCCTGAGCCGCGAGCACGGCAAGACCCTGCCGGACGCCAAGGGCGACATCCAGCGGGGGCTCGAGGTCGTCGAGTTCTGCATCGGCGCGCCGCATCTCCTCAAGGGCGAGTTCACCGACAGCGCCGGCCCCGGCATCGACATGTACTCGATGCGCCAGCCGCTGGGTGTCGTAGCGGGGATCACGCCGTTCAACTTTCCGGCGATGATCCCGATGTGGAAGATGGCCCCTGCCCTCGCCTGCGGCAACGCCTTCATCCTCAAGCCGAGCGAGCGTGACCCCTCCGTCCCGCTGATGCTGGCCGAGCTGCTGCAGGAGGCCGGCCTGCCGGACGGCGTGCTGCAGGTCGTCAACGGCGACAAGGAGGTGGTCGACGCGATCCTCGACAACCGCACCGTCATGGCGGTGGGCTTCGTCGGTTCGACGCCGATCGCGGAGTACATCTATTCCCGCGGCTGCGCGAACGGCAAGCGGGTGCAGTGCTTCGGCGGCGCCAAGAACCACATGATCGTCATGCCGGATGCCGACATGGACCAGGCGGCCGACGCGCTGGTGGGCGCCGGTTACGGCGCGGCGGGCGAACGATGCATGGCCATCAGTGTGGCAGTTCCGGTCGGCGACAAGACGGCGGATGCGCTGATCGAAAAGCTCGTTCCGCGTATCGAGAAGCTGAAGGTCGGCCCCTACACCGACGGGAACGACGTCGACTATGGCCCGCTCGTGACGCCGCAGGCCAAGGAGCGGGTGCTGAGCCTCGTGCAGTCGGGCATCGACCAGGGCGCCGAGCTAGTCGTCGACGGGCGTAACTTCAATCTTCAGGGCTACGAGCAGGGCTTCTTCGTCGGGCCGCATCTGTTCGACCGGGTGACGACCGAGATGGACATCTACCGGCAGGAGATCTTCGGCCCCGTGCTGAGCCAGGTGCGCGCCGGGAGCTATGAGGACGCGCTGCGGGTGGCGATGGACAACGAGTACGGAAACGGCGTCGCGATCTTCACGCGCGATGGCGACACCGCGCGTGACTTCGCGCACCGGGTCAACGTCGGGATGATCGGGGTCAACGTGCCAATCCCGGTGCCGCTGGCGTATCACACGTTCGGCGGCTGGAAGAAGTCGGGCTTCGGCGACCTGAACCAGCACGGCACCGACTCCTTCCGCTTCTACACCCGAACCAAGACTGTCACCTCGCGCTGGCCGTCGGGTCTGAAGGAAGGCGGCGAGTTCTATTTCCGTGCCATGGACTGACGTTTGCGACGGCGGGGTCTCGATCGGCTCGAAACCCCGCCGTCGCGCCGGGTCCCATCGCATTCGAGGCCGTTGCCCGGCAGGCAGGACGATGCAATGCGGAAGCGCCGCTCTGTTCTTGAAGTGATCCGGGCACTCCCTCCCCTGCCCTAGGCGTGCATCTCTCAAATCCAGGAGACGACGCCGAAAACGACGGCGCCGCCGATGCCGACGTAGAGGGCGCAGGGGCGCGCCGTGTGTGCCATGACGTCTCCCTCGCGCCCGATCAGGCCCACGGTGGCGCTGCCGGCGATGATGTTGTGAGGCGCGATCACGTTGCCGATTGCCGAACCGAAGGCCTGCGCCGCCGCCATGAATGTCGGGGGCAGCGAAAGGTCCTGGGCGGTCTCAAGCTGGAGCTCGGTGAAGAGGATGTTCGAGGCGGTCGCCGAGCCGGAGATGAAGGTGCCGAGCACCCCGATCAGCGGCGCGATCAGGGGCCACGCGGGACCGATGCCGGAAGCGGCGGAGGCCAGCGTGGCGATCATCCCCGCGTGGACCATGAGCCGCGACAGCGCCAGCATGACGAGAAGCGCCGCCGCCACGGGAAGCAGGCGGCGCAGCGCCGCGAGGATGGACTCCCCGATGAGCGCCCCGCGGCCGGTGACCAGCGCCGCGCCGAAGAAGCCGAGGAACAGCATCGTGCCCGGATGATAGAGCGGCTGAAAAGACCCGCTGAAGGTGTCCGCAAAGCTCCAGCTCGCCACCACGCCGCTCGCCATCAGCTGAAGCGGTGGGATCAGCCGCGTTGCCAGCACCAGAAGCAGGATCAGAAGGTAGGGCGCCAGGTCCGGCAGCAACCGACGCAGGCTGAGGCCCGGAGACGGGCGATGCCGGCGGAGGACGAGCACGAAAAGGAACGTGCCGACGAGGGCGCCGCCGAGCGTTGGCAGCTCAGGCCCCGTCAGATAGGCCAGTGCGAGCGATGGTCCGAAGAAGCAGAGCGCAGCCAGGCCAGACCACGCCAGGTCTGACCTCGAGAGCGGCGCGTCGCCCGCGAGGCGGACCATCAGGAGGAGCAGGACGGGCCCGGCGAGGGCATGCAATGCCGCCACCCTCGGCGCGATTTCGTCGGCGGCGAGGCCCGCGACCTCGACCTGCGCCAGGACGGGCGTGCCGACTGCGCCGAAGGAAACGCCGGCAGCATGGCCGAGCAGCGCCAGCGCCACGGCCCTCACCGGATTGTAGCCGAGCCCGACGAGCAGCGGCGCGGCCAGCGCCACGGGCGTGCCGAAGCCGGCGGCACCCTCCATGAAGAGGCCGAAGAACCAGGCGATGAGGATCGCCTGGATGCGCCGGTCGTCAGCCAGTGCGGCCAGCGTGTCACGGATGCGTTCGATGGCGCCGGCGCGACGCTGGAACTCGAAGATCGCGAGCGCCGGCAGGATGATCCAGAGGATCGTCGCCGTCGCGTGGACCGCCTCGGCCAACGCGCCGAAGCCGACGCGCAATCCGGCCTCGCCGGCCTCTCCGGGCCTGAATGCCGTCGCCGCAAGAATGAGCGCGACCGCCAGCCCAGCGGACCCGGCCACGACCGCCGAGCGCCGCAGCCAGCCCATCCCGACCAGGATCACCGCAAGCGGCGTGGCGGCAAGCAGCACCGACATGGTGTTCAGCCGCCCGTCGCCGCCCGCACCGGGTAGATCGGCACGCCGTCGCGCTCGAAGGCAGATACGTTGGCGATCGTCGTCTCGGCGATAGCGGTCAGAGCCTCCTCGGTGAAAAACGCCTGGTGTCCGGTGATGAGAACGTTCGGGAAGGTCAAAAGCCGCGCGAAGACGTCGTCGGGGATGAACTTGTCCGAAAAGTCCTCGAAGAAGAGATCCGCCTCCTCTTCGTAGACATCCAGGCCGACGCTGCCGACCGCGCCGCTCTTCAGGCCCTGGATCAGTGCCCGCGTGTCGACGACCGCGCCGCGGCTGGTGTTGATCAGCATGACGCCCGGCTTGACCCTGGCGAGCGCCGCCGCGTCGATAAGATGGAAGGTCTCGGGCGTGAGCGGGCACTGGAGCGTTATGATGTCGCTCGCGCCGAGAAGCTCGTCGAACTCCACGTAGCGGACGCCGAGTGCGGTGCAGATCGAGCTCTCCACCGGGTCGTGGGCGAGAAGCGTGCAGCCGAAGCCGCCGAGGATACGGGCCACGACCTCGCCGATCTTGCCGGTCCCGACGATTCCCACCGTCTTGCCGTCGAGGTCGAAGCCCAGCAGCCCGTCGAGCGCGAAGTTGCCCTCGCGCACTCTGTTGTAGGCGCGGTGCGTCTTGCGGTTCAGCGTCAGGATCAGCGCGACGGTGTGCTCGGCAACCGCGTGCGGCGAATAGGCTGGCACGCGGGCAACGGCGATCCCGGCCGCCTCTGCGGCTGCGAGGTCGACATGGTTGAAGCCGGCGGAGCGCAGCGCGATCAGCCGGACGCCGCCATCGGCCAGCGCAGAGACCACCCCCGCGCCGAGGTCGTCGTTGACGAAAGCGCAAACGGCGTCGGCGTCTCCGGCGAGAGAAGCTGTCTCGGCAGACAGGCGTGCCTCGAGGAAGACCAGCTCGTGCCCGGCGCGGTTGGCCATCTCCAGGTATCTTGCGTCGTATGGCTTGGTGCTGAAGACGGCGATCCGCATCTTGTTACCTCGACTGCTCCCGCATCCTGTGACGGCGCTGCCAGCCGTCCGGCCCTGACCGACGGTTGCACCTTGAACCTCCCAAGCGCAACTGCACCCTCCCAAGCCAAGCAGGTTCGGTCGGTTCGTGGACAAGCTGATCGGATGGTTGTCATCATGACCTGGCGCGCTGGCGCGAGACCAGTCGCAAACCTAGTGGAGGAGCGCATGGAGACCTGGCTACCTTTGATCGCAGGGCTCGCCCTGCTCGTGCTCGGTGGCGAGTTGCTGGTGCGCGGGGCGGTCGGGGTGGCGAGCCGGCTTGGCGTGTCGCCACTGGTCATCGGGCTGACGCTCGTCGGCTTCGGCACGTCGACGCCAGAGCTCGTGACCTCGGTTCAGGCGGCGCTCGCCGACTCTCCAGGGATCGCCTACGGCAACATCGTGGGCTCCAACATCGCCAACATCCTGCTCATCCTTGGGGCGTCGGCACTGATCACGCCGGTGGCAGTCGCCTCAGGCGCGCTGAAGCGCGACGGAGCCGTGATGATAGCGGTCGCCGCTATCTTCATTGTGCTGGGCCTTTCCATGCCGCTCGGCCGCATCGTCGGCCTCCTGTTCCTGCTGGCGCTCGCGTCCTACGTATACACCGCCTTCCGCCAGGAGAGTCGCGGGGCAGCTCACGGTGCCCTCTACGACAAGGCGGCCGCGACGCAGGAGGCAGACCCGGCGCTGGCACCCGTTCCTGCGGCAGCCGGATCGCTCGCGGTGCCGCTCCTGATCGCCGGCGTAGGGCTGGCTCTCGTGGTGCTCGGCGGCGTCTTCCTGGTGAGCGGCGCGGTTAGCCTCGCGCGATCCTTCGGCATCTCTGAAACCGTGATCGGCCTGACCATCGTGGCTGTCGGAACATCGATGCCGGAACTCATCACCTCGGTCATGGCCGCTATACGGAAGGAAGCCGAAGTTGCCTTCGGCAACATCGTCGGGTCGAACATCTACAACATCCTCGGGATCGGCGGCACAACCGCAGTGATCGCGCCGACCCAGGTACCGGCCGAGATCCTCGGCTTCGACAACTACGTCATGCTCGTGGCTTCTGTGCTGGTCATCGCGCTGGCCTGGACCGGCCGCATCATCTCGCGCGCGGAAGGCGCCGCGCTGGTACTTGGCTACGCGATATACGTCGCCTGGCTCTGGCCTTGATTCGGCAAACGGTTTCCGGCGGTCGCGGCCGTGCAGCAGATAGATGCGCAAGGTCGGGTCTGCGTGCGGCGGGGCCGTACCGTCGCCTGTGGGATCGGGAATGAGTGCGTGATGACGAGCAACCGCCAGCCGCCGATCGAGGACTATGCGCTGATCGGCGATTGCCACGGTGCCGCGCTGGTCTCGGCCGCCGGAAGCATCGACTGGTGCACACCGCGGCGGTTCGACGGCGACCCGGTCTTCTTCCAGCTGCTCGACGCGGGCGGCGGCGGGTCGTGGAGCGTCGAGCCCGAGGGCACGAGGCGCATCTCGCGTGCCTATGTCGAGCGGACGAACATCCTGCGGACCCTGTTCGAGACCGAGACGGGCACGCTCGAGCTGATCGACTTCATGCCGGTCGGGCGGACGCGCGGCGCACGGGTTCACGACTACGTGACGCTGAACGCACCGGGCTGGGTGGTTCGCCGGATGCGCTGCACCTCCGGCCATGCCACACTGAAAACCCGCTTTCGGCCCCGCGGTCACGAATTCTCCACCAGACCGCTGGAAATGCACATCGGCGACGGGCGCATCGACTGCGAGGGCGGGATCACCCTCTGGTGCGCCGGCGAGGCCCGGCGCGAGGATGACGGCGCGGCGGTGCGCATCGTCCTCGGCGACGGCGAAGCGCAGACCTGCGTCATGACCAGCATCGCGCCGCTCTTCGATCCGCGCGAGCGCGCCGACCAGCTCTACGACGTCACCTGCGCCTTCTGGCAGGAGTGGACCGACTACTCCCGATACCGCGGCCCCTACGAGGATGCGGTGCGGCGGAGCGCGCTGGCGCTGAAGCTTCTGACGTATGCACCGAGCGGGGCGATCGTGGCGGCGCCCACGACATCGCTGCCCGAGGAGATCGGCGGCAGCCGGAACTGGGACTATCGCTTCTGCTGGATCCGCGACGCGACATTCGCGCTCTTCTCCCTGTCGGTGCTGGGCTACAGCGCCGAGGCTAGCCGATTCTCCACCTTCCTGTCGCGGCACTGCCTGCGCGAAGGCTCGACGCTGAGGATCATGTACGGGATCGACGGCGAGCCGTACCTGAGGGAGCACTGCCACGACCACCTCTCCGGCTACCGCGACAGCCGCCCGGTTCGCGTCGGCAACGGGGCGGCGGAGCAGCGCCAGCTCGACGTCTTCGGCGAGCTGCTCGACTGGGCCGAACTCCGCGCCGCCCTCGGCTCGCGCCTCAGCGCCGACGAGAAGGCGCTGCTGCGCGGAGTGGCGGACCATGTCTGCGAGACGTGGCAGGTGCCGGACCACGGCATCTGGGAGATGCGCTGCGAGCCACGGCACTTCACGCAGGGCAAGGCGATGGCGTGGGTCACGCTCGACCGCGCCATCCGCCTCTTCGGCGAGAAGCCCCTCTGGCGCGACACGCGCGACAAGATCCTGCGCGAGGTGCTCGAGAAGGGAGTGGCAGGCGATCCGGCGCACCTGGTGCAGTCGTATGGAGCCGATACGACGGATGCATCGCTCCTGCAGGTGCCGCTGCTCGGCCTGCCACTCGACCCGGACCTCGTCGCGCGCACGGTGGAGGAGGTCGAGCGCGAGCTCCGCACCCGGGATCTCGTCCACCGCTACCGGGGCGACGATGGCCTCGAGGGCGGCGAGGGCGCGTTCTTCATCACGAGCTTCTGGCTGGTCGAAGCCCTTCTGACGGTGGGTCGGGCGGACGAGGCGCGCGAGCTCTTCGAGCGGCTCCTGTCACGCGCGAACGACGTCGGGCTCTACGCCGAGGAGGTCGACGTGCGGACCGGCGCGTTTCTGGGCAACATCCCGCAGGCCTTCACGCACCTCTCGCTGATCTCGAGCGCATCGCTCCTGGAACTTCACGCGCGAAAAGGACCGGAGGCGCTGCAGGGAACCAACGCCGACCGGGCGAAGCGGATCGCCGGCGCCACCGAAGGCGCCAGTGCTCTGGTGTTCGCGCTGATCCGGAATCAGAGTGTCCGCCTGCGGTCGTCGCGCAAGTCGGTCCTGTCGCTGACCTGAAGACCGGCACCGGTCCCCGCGGTCAGTGATGTTCACCGGCTTCTGCGCCCTCCACGGAATCAGGACTTCGAAAGCACGGCTCCAAAAGGCCCTCCGCCCGCCGCTGGAACCGGCGGGCGGAGGTTCTGCTCTTGCTGGCTGCGGCTGGAACGCGTTGCCGCGTACTAGCCCGGCCAGGCAACCTGCATCGGTGCGGCGGGCGCCATGCCCATGTTCACGAACTTCTGCAGACGCTTACCGGTGTAGGTCTCGGTAGTGTACAGATTGCCCTGCGAGTCCACGGCGATGCTGTGCAAGCCCATCCACATGCCCGGCTGACGACCGCCGGTCCCGAAGTTGTAGAGCTCCTGCATGGTCTCGCGATCGAACACCCGGAGGTGCTCGTTCTGGCCGTCGGCCATGTAGAGGTAGCGCTGCTCCGGGTCCGCCGAGAAGTCGATGTCCCAGACCGAGCCGTCGTAGAGGGTCTCGGGCGCCACGAAGACCTCCTGCACGAACGTGCCGTCCTCTTGGAAGATCTGGACGCGGTTGTTGGGACGGTCGCAGACATAGACCAGCCCATCGTCCGATACGTTCGCGCAGTGAACCGGATTGCGGAACTGCCGTGCCGGCGGTGCGGACGGATCATAGGGGCCAAGATCCTCGTCCGTCGGGGGCTCGCCATAGGCACCCCAGAACCGCTTGATCTCGCCGCTGTCCATGTCGACAACGGCCACGCGGTGGTTGCCGTAGCCGTCCGACAGGTACGCCTCGTTGGCCTCCTGATCGAGGTCGACCTTGGCCACCCGGCCGAAGTTTTCCATGTCCATTGAATTGGCTTGGAAGGAGAAACCTTCAGGGACCTCTCCGCCCGGAGCGAGGCCGGCATAACCCGTCAACGGGTCGGGCTCGACAGACGCGCCGTCCGCGTCGACCATGCGCGCGTGCGAAGCGCCCCACTGCGCCACAAATTCTCCGTCTGACGTGAACTTCAGGACGTGCGCGTCGGAACCCCCGTTGCCGCCGATGTAGACGTGGCCCTCATCGTCGACAGCGATGCCGTGGTTAGAGGCTGGCCACTCATACTCGCCGGTATCCGTCGGTCCGCCCCACGCCTGCAGAAGGTTGCCCTCCTGGTCGAACTGCATGACCGGGGGCGACGGATTGCAGCACTCCCCGACCACTTGCCCGGCATTCCTGCTGCCTTCCGGCGGAACTGCGAGATCGGTGGGATCGAATGCAGCCGGATCCCATCCGCGATGGATGATCCAGATGTTGTCGTCCTTGTCGACCGCGACACCGATCGCCTGCCCCAGCGCCCAGTTGTTCGGCATCGGCTTTGGCCAGAACGGATCAACCTCGAAGCGCGGCGCCTCTTGGGCCGAAGCGCTTGCGTCCTGCGCCGACGCGCCCTCGAACGCGAACTGCCCGGCACCCACGACCGCGACAAGCGCGAGCACGCTGCCACCCGCGAGCGCCTTGCGCCTTGATGGAAACCACCGCATGCTTTCCTCCTCCTCTGATCGGCCATTCGCGGCCTCGGTAGAAAAAGACTAGACAAGCGGCGTCACAACTGTCGAGATAATTGAGATCACCCCTTGCAATTGTCAGAGAAATGACCGGCTTTTCGCTATTCATCAGAGAAATGGGCCGCCTTTGCGGAATCCGCAACATGTTGTTGCTCCACCTCACGCTCGCGCTGGCGGCCGTGGGCGGCGCCGGCACCGCGACCGCGCACGAGGTCCCGAACGAAGTGACGGTCCTCACCTACGTCAAGCCCGAGGGAGACACCCTGACCCTCCTGCTGCGGCTGCCGATGGACTCCCTGCGGGATGTCGACATCGCGACAGACAGCGAAGGCTATCTTGACCTGCCGAACATTCGCACCTCGCTCGAAGGCGCGGCGCAGATCTGGGTCCGCGACGTCATCGAAGTCTACGAGAACGGCGAACCGTTGCCGCAGCCTGAAGTACTGGATGCGCGCGTGTCGCTGCCATCTGACGACACGTTCACCGAAGGATACGACGCGGCGCTTGCCCATACGACGCAGGCGGACCTGCCAGCGGACACGAAGATCTTGTGGGAGCAGGGCCTGCTGCAGATCGCCTATGGATATCCGATTTCTTCGGAAAATTCGAGCTTTTCCATCGAGCCGGCGCTCGCGCGGCTCGGCCTGCAGGTCAACGTCGTGATGCGATACCTCGGCGCGGACGGCACCGACCGGGTGTATGACGTGCATGCCGACGTCGGGCAGGTACACCTCGACCCGAGCTGGTGGCAAACCGTGTGGCTCTATTCGGAAAGAGGCTTCCGCGAAATCTCGGCCAGATCCGAGTACCTCCTTCTGCTCCTGGCAATGGCGATGCCGCTGATCGGCTCAAGGCAGCTCCTGATAACCGGCGGGGCCTTCCTTCTAGGGCAGACCGCCGGCCTGATGGCATCGGGATGGGGCCTCACGCCCAATACCCTCTGGTTCCCATATCTGGTTTCATTCCTCATTGCCGCCTCGATCATTTATCTATCGGTCGAGAATATCGTCGGCGCCACTTACCGACGCCGCTGGCGAGTTTCTCCGTTTCTCGGTCTGCCGATCGGCTTTGCCCTGTCGGCGCCCTTCGCCGAAAACGTCCAGTTCGCGGGCGCCCACCTCTTGACGGCAATCATCGCGTTCGACGCGGGCGCGGGACTGGCCGCGCTAGCCGCCTTGGCCCTCGCGATAGCTGCCCTGCAAGTGGCATTCCGTTTCGTCGTGCCGGCGCGGGTCGGCACTATCGTGCTCTCGGCCTTCGTAGCGCATTCGGCTTGGCACATGGCGGTCGAGCGGGCAGCGCTCCTGGGCCAGTTTCCGTGGCCGCCGCTGGAGGCGCTGGTCGCGTCGGGTGCGATGTCCTGGCTGATCGCCATCATCGCCTCCGCGATGCTGCTCTGGATCTTCTCCGGCTTGAGCGCCGATCCAGAGGACGGCGCCGACCGCAACTCGCTTGCGCAGCGCTTCTAGGCGCGCACGGCGCGGATGATCAGCCGAGCACATCAAGGCAAGCGCGTCTTCGCAGCACTGGTCACAGGAACTGCGCTGCTACCCTCCTCGGGCCACGCTGTCGTTCCCGATGCGGGTCTGGGCCAGGCGCTGGTCTTCGGCGCCGGCGCCGTCGTAACGCCGGAGAACGGGCTCGCCCTCCTCGCCGTCGGTGCGCTCCTTGGCGCCGCGCGCGTTCCGGCCAAGGCGTACTCAGTAACGTCGGGACCTGCCGCTCTCTGCGTCGGCGTTGCCGCTGGGTTCGCCTTCGGCGCCCCCTACTACCTTGAAGCGCTTATTGCGGGCGCAGCGGCCGCGATCGCCGCGCTGATGGCCATCGGCGTCCGGACCGCTGGCGCTGTGAACCTGTGCCTGGCCGCCGTCGCGGCCCTCTTCGGCCTCGGGATCGGGTCCATCCTCCGCATTGGCGACGCGTCGTGGATCTCGCTCGCGGCCTACGCCTTGGCGGCCGTCGGCGGCGCCATCGCCGTGACCGCACTTGGCGCCGCCCTCGGCCGGACGCTGCGCCAGCGCCGCGAGGGCATGGTCCGTGGCCTCGGCGCGTGGATTGCGGTTGTCGCCGCCCTCGTCCTCGTGAATGCCACGCTTGAGCGCCAGGCAGAGCGCGGCTCCGCAGCCGATCTGAGGGCCGGCAGCCGCGTGCTCAGCGACGAAGAGATCCCCGGCCTCGTCGGCGCCCTTCTCGAGCAGGTCTACTTCGCCTTCGAGCAGCAGGACGAGGATGAGATCTACGACGCGCTTGCCGCGGTGGCAGCGGACGACGTGCTCGCGGACCTCTACCTGCAGAAGCGCGCCGCGCTCTCTCTGCAGGAGGACGGGCGGCGCTCGGACGTCCAGTCCGTCGAACTCGAACGCACGGAAGCGGATCCGCTGCCCGGCGCCGAGGGATATCGCGTTCACGGGGTCTGGAGCGTGCGCGGCTCGGTCATACACTGGAGCCACGTCCACGACCGCGTGAACCGCTACGAGGCCGATCTTGCGATCGTGCCGGTGGACGGCGCGTGGAAGATCGGCGCCTTCGACCTCATCGACGTCGTGCGGGACGATCCGCCGCGATGATTTCGCTTCAGGACATCAGCTTCGCATATCCCTCAGCCGGCTTCCGCCTCGAGATCCCGCGCCTCGCAGCCGCCAGTGGCGAGCGACTTGCCGTCGTTGGGCCGAGCGGCTCGGGCAAGACGACACTCCTCAGTCTCGTTGCCGGAATCCTCGTGCCCTTCTCGGGCAGCGTCCGCGTCGGTGACGTCGAAGTCCACACCCTCGGGGATGTCGCTCGACGTGACTTTCGCGCCCGCACCATCGGTTCCGTCTTCCAGGACTTCGGGCTGGTCGAGTATCTCAGCGCCCGCGACAACATCCTGCACCCCTACCGGATCAGCGGCGCGCTCACCCTAGACGGAGCGACCCGCAAGCGCGCCGAGGATCTTGCCTGGCGTGCCGGGATCGGAGCCAAGCTCGGCCACCGCCCCGGCGCACTCTCCCACGGCGAGAAGCAGCGCGTCGCGATCTGCCGCGCCCTCCTGACACGGCCGCCGGTCGTGCTCGCCGACGAGGCGACGGGGAACCTCGACCCCGAGACCAAGGGCGTGATCCTCGACCTCCTCTTCTCCTGCGCGGAGGCCGAGAACGCCACCGTCCTCGCGGTGACCCACGACCACGACCTGCTCGACCGGTTCGACCGCGTGGTGGACTTCCGCAGCTTTCGCCAGACGATGCCGGCGTGACCAGCACGCTCTACCTTGCCGTCCAGTACCTCCGCTTCCACGCGGCCCGGAGCGCGATCGTCGTCCTCGCCGTGGCTTTGATCATCGCGGTGCCGGCGGTGATCCACCTCCTCCTCGACGCGAGCGAGCGCCAGATGACCGCCCGCGCCGCGTCGACCCCGCTCGTCGTCGGCGCGCGGGGCAGCACGCTCGACCTCGTGCTGAACAGCCTCTACTTCACCGGTGACCGGCCGCCGCTGACCTCGGTCGCGGCCTCGGAAGAAGTCTGGGCGAGCGGGCTTGCCGCAGCCATCCCGCTCTACGCCCGGTTCGAGGCGCAAGGCGCGCCTATCGTCGGCACCACGCTCGACTATTTCGAGTTCCGCGGACTCGAAGTAGCCGACGGCCGCGATCTTGCCGTCCTCGGAGAGGCGGTGCTCGGCGCCACGGTGGCGCGGGACCTTGGCCTGGCGCCGGGTGACAGTCTCGTTTCCTCCCCGGAAAACCTCTTCGACCTCGGCGGAACGTACCCGCTTCGGATGCCGGTGGTGGGGGTGCTGGCCGCCACCGGCGGCCCCGACGACCGCGCCGTCTTCGTCGATCTGAAGACGGCTTGGGTGATCGAAGGCATCGGCCATGGCCACGGCGAGGCAGCGGAGGCGGACGACCTCCTCGCGCGGACTGAACGGAACGTCGTGGCGGGACCAGCGCTGCCGACTTTTGCCGAGATCACGCCGGAGAACATCGACAGCTTTCATTTCCATGGCAGTTCCGACAGCTACTCGGTTACCGCCGTGATCGCCGTCCCGAACGACGAGCGGTCGGGCGTGATCCTCAGGGGGCGGTATCTGGACCGCGAGGAGCCGCTGCAGATCGTCGTGCCGCAGGACGTCGTCGATGGGCTGCTCGCGACCATGTTCCGGATCGGGCGACTTATCGACACCGTGGTGGCGACCATTGCCCTGGCTGCGGTTCTCGCGATCGCACTCGTTTTCTACATGTCGCTCGAGCTTCGCCGCGGCGAGATCGAGACCGTGTTCAGGCTCGGCTGCCGCCGGTCGACAATTCTCCGACTAATCGGGGCGGAGATTGCGATCCTGCTGGGTGCCGGTATAGTTTTTGCGGCGGTTGTCGTATCGGCAATTGCGGCGGGACGGGAGGATCTTGCCCTATGGCTGCTCGGCAGCTGGGAATGACGCGGCCAGCGTTGGCGCTCTGTTCGATGACATCGGCGGCCGTTGTCGCCGGACCGGCCTTCGGCCACTTCGGCATGCTTATCCCCTCCGATCCGATGGTGTCGCAGCAGGATATGCGCACGATCGACCTCGAGCTCTCTTTCTCGCATCCGTTCGAGGCCACTGGAATGGACCTCGCCCGCCCGAAGGCTTTCGGCGTCCTGCATAATGGCGAAAGCACGGACCTTCTCGACACGCTGAGCGAAGCGAGGGTGCTAGATGGCGCCGCCTGGGCCGGCAGCTTCACGCCCGAGAGGCCGGGAACGTATGTCTTCCACATGGAGCCCCAGCCGTACTGGGAGCCGTCCGAGGACGTCTTCATCGTCCACTACACCAAGACCTACGTCTCGGCTTTCGGTGATAACGCGGATTGGGACGCCGAGCTCGGGCTGGAAACCGAGATCGTGCCGCTGTCCCGCCCGTTCGGGCTCTGGAGCGGGAACGTCTTTCAGGGCATCGTCAAGGCCGGCGGCGAGCCGGTCCCCTATGCCGAGGTCGAGGTCGAGCGCTACAACGCCGACGGCGCCATCGAGGTGCCAAGCGACCTGATGATCACGCAGGTGGTCAAGGCCGACGCCAACGGCGTCTTTACCTACGCCCCGCCCCGGCCCGGCTGGTGGGGCTTTGCCGCCCTGACGACGGCGGACTACCAGCTGCCGCACGAGGGGGTCGAGAAGGACGTCGAGCTCGGCGCCGTCCTGTGGGTCCGCTTCGAGCCGTGGCCGGAGTAGGAGATGCGGACGCCGCCCTTCAACGCACCCACCAAGGTCGTAGGCGCGCTCCTGGCGCTCCTCTTCGCCCCGAGCGGACCAGCCCATGCTCACCAATTGAACGTCTTCGCGTTCATCGAGGAGGGAGCGATCGTGGTTGAGGCCAAGTTCTCCAGCGGCCGCGTGGCGCGTGAAGGCGTCGTCACCGTCTATGACGCCGCCGATGCGCTCATCCACGAGACACGTCTCGGCGCGGACGGATCGGTTCGACTGCCGCGTCTCGCCAACGAGGGCGGACTGCGGATCGAGGTCAGCGCCGGTGATGGGCACTCGAACTACTGGATACTGACGCCGCAGGACATGGCGCGCGCATCCGTCGACGCAGAGACACAATCGTGATCGGCCGTCGGCCCCTCGACCTGGCCGCGGTCGCTCTGCTTACATTTGGCGCGGGGACGGCCCGTGCCGAGACGCTGGACGTTCGCACCGACTCGTACCCCGTCGCCTACTTCGCCGAGCGCATCGCCGGCGACACTGCCGAGGTCGTCCTGCCGGTGCCGGCCGACGTTGATCCGGCGCACTGGGTGCCGCCCATCGCCGAAATCGCCACGTTCCAGCAGGCCGATCTTGTTCTCCTCACCGGCGCCGGGCTCGCCGATTGGACGACGCGGACCTCCCTGCCCCGCTCGCGCACGATCGATACGTCCACAGCCTACGCGGACGCCCTCATCGAGACCGAGGGCGTCACCCACAGCCACGGTCCCGAAGGTGACCACTCCCACGCGGGCGTCGCGCCCTTCACCTGGCTGGACCTTGACCTGGCGACGCTGCAGGCCGAAGCGGTGGCCGAAGCGCTCGCCCGTCGCCTGCCTGGCGAGGCCGCGCTCTTCGAAGCGAACCTCAAGGCACTCGCTGCCGATCTCGCGACGCTCGATGCCGTAGCCGAGGAGGTTGGCGCACTGGCTGCCGGACGACCTCTCCTCGCCTCGCACCCGCGGTATCAGTATCTCGCGCGTCGCTACGGTCTCGCGCTGGAAAGCGTCGAGTGGGAGGCAGACAAGCCGCCTGGCCCGGAGCAACTCGACGCCCTGGATGCGCTTCTTGAGAAACATCCGGCCACGATCATGCTCTGGGACGCCGATCCAGGCGCCGACACGCGACAAGTGCTGATGAACCTCGGCATCACCAGCGTCGTCTTTCCGGCCCTCGCCAATCGACCCGCCGATGGGGACTTCGTCACTTCGTTCCGCGACAGCCTCGCGAGTTTGCGCGCCGCAATCGTCGCCGGGTGAGCGGGGGGTCGCGGCAATTCGCCTGTTCGCGCCGCGGGAACAGTGCAACTTTGCGTCGCGCCGAAGCTGTGCGAGAGTTCCAAAGTTGCGCCAGGGAGGAGAAGGTGATGACGATAGGGGAGCAAGAGACACGTGAGGAACGCAAGACCAGGTCTGCCGGAACAGCCATGCACCTGGCCGAGCTTCCGCGGCTATCACTCGATTCGAGGGTCCGCTCTGCGCACGCACTGATCACGCGGGAGATCGCCATCCGCGTGATGAAGGGCGTCTATCCGCCCGACGGTATCCTGCCGAACGAGAGCCAGCTGATCGAGGAGTTCGGCGTATCGCGTACCGTCCTGCGCGAGGCCCTGAAGACGCTGGCCGCCAAAGGGATGATCGTCGCGAAGACGAAGATCGGCACCAAGGTGCTGCCAGAAGCCTGCTGGAACATGTACGACCCGCAGGTGCTGAGCTGGCATATCGACGCCGGCATGGACTCGGAGTTTCTCATCAAGGTGTTCGAGGTGCGCCAGGCGCTCGAACCGGCGGCAGCGGCGATGGCTGCGATCCGTCGCACCAACGAGAACCTGCGCCGGATGCGCCTCTTCCTGATGGCGATGGCACGCCCGGCGCACACCCGTGACAGCTATGGCGAGTGGGACCTGCATTTCCACCAAGAGATCCTGTTCGCGTCGGGCAATCCCTTCATGCTGTCCTTCAGCAGCATCATCGAGGCGTCGATCTTCCGCGCCTTCAAGGTGAGCGCTCCCGTCGACAGCGGCGAGCGCCTCGCGGCCTCGATCGCGCGGCACCACGCCGTGCTCGAGGCGGTCACACGAGGCGACGCCGCAGCCGCCAGCGCGGCGATGTCCCAAGTCATTGTCGAGGGCATCGAGAACGCGCACTTCCAGCTTGCGACTTCACCCACGACCATAACGCTGCCGCTGCGAATAGGCGCCGTGAAGCCCCATTAGTGCGAAGCCGTTTCACCTGCCTCAATACTCATATAATAGCTTTGTAAGGGAAACATTCTCCGTTACGCGGATTGATTTGACATCACCGATCGGCCAAACGTAACCTTTTTTGGAAGCAGCGGAATAGGCCGATGATCCTTCTACTTGCCAGATATCACATCGCCGACGGAAAACGCGACGAGGTGGTCGGGCAAATCCGAGAGATGAAGGCGCGAGTCGAGGAGACCGAGCCTGCATGCCTGGCCTACGACGTGTGGCAGTCGCAGGACGACCCGGACGTGCTTGTGCTGCACGAAGTCTACGCCGACCAGGCCGGCGTCGACGCACACCGCGAGACTGCGCATTTCAAGGAGATCGTCGAAGGGCGTATCGTCCCGAACCTGAAAAACAGGGCTCGAGAATTCTTCGATCCGGCGCTCGATACATGACACCAGAGGGAGAATCGGCGCGTTCAAGAGAAAAGCTCAGCGCTGTCCGTTCATAAAGGATGCGCCAAAAAGGGCGCGAGGAGGAGAAAAGATGAAAATAACGACTGCATTCGCGGCAATCGCGGCTATCCTTGGCGGAGCTGCCGCCTTCGCACAAGATGGCGGTTTCTCGGCAGCCGACTGGGAGTATGGGCCGCGCTTCGATGTTGAAGGCGAGGTGCCCGTCTGGAGCACCGCCAAGCAGAAGATCATGAATGGCGAGGACCTCGTCGGCGGCACCATCAGGGCGACCGATCCGCGGACCTACTGCGCCATGGCCAATGCTGGCTACGACTTCACCTGGGTCGAGATGCAGCACGAGCAGACCGACTGGGAACAGGTGGCGCGGATGTATGCCGCCTGCCCCAACGCGGATGCCGTTCACGGCGTGCGCCTGGCCGAGACTAGCGAGCGCGAGGCGCAGCATGCCCTCGACGCGGGCGCGATGGTCATCGTCTATCCCACCATCGACTCGGTCGAAGAGGCGGAGGAGGCAATCTCGTGGGTTCGTTTCCCACCGTTGGGCCGGCACAGCGCCGGTGGCGGCCAGGGGCCGTCCGAAATCTACCGGAACGTGGAGGGCGGCTACCGCGAGACCTTCAACGACAATGTGGTCCTGATCCTGATGATCGAGACGCTCGAGGGCGTCGAGGATGTCGAGGAGATCGCTGCGCTCGATGGCTACGACGCGCTGATGGTGGCGAGCGGCGATCTCGGCAACTTCTCGGGCTACAGCGAAGGTGACGAGCAGTACGAGCAGTTGGTGACAATGATCGCCGACGCGGCGGAGGCCGGCGGCAAGGCGCTCTGCGGGCCGCTGCGCTGGCGGTCCGAGCGCGAGGGCTTCACCTGCTTTCAGGCCGGCACTGAAGCGTCGGTGATTCGCCGCGGCGTCCAGGCCGAAGCCGAAGCGACGGCGCGCCCCGCCCAGTAGATGCGAGAAGCTGGCGTCGCGCGAGCGGCGTCAGCCCCCTGCCCTGCCTCCCGGAGAATCTGTTCCATGCGAGTTGGCTTCATCGGCCTCGGCATCATGGGTGCGCCCATGGCCGGGCACCTCCGCGACGCCGGACACGAGCTCTTTCTCTACGTCCGGAACCGACGGCCCGAAGGCTTTGAGGCCGCGACGTTCTGCGCCTCGCCCGCCGAGGTCGCCGAGGGATCCGACATTGTGATCCTCATGCTGCCCAACACGCCAGAGGTCGAGGAGGTGCTCTTCGCCGAGGCCGGTGTTGCCGCCGGGCTCTCGGAGGGCAAGATCCTCGTCGACATGAGCTCCATCTCGCCCATTGCGACGAAGGCGTTCGCAGCGCGCATCACCGAGCTAGGATGCGACTATCTCGACGCCCCCGTCTCGGGCGGCGAGGTCGGCGCCAAGGAGGCGACGCTCGCGATCATGGTCGGCGGCACCGCCGAAGCGTTCGAGCGCGTGCGCCCGCTCTTCGATCTGATGGGCAAGAACGTCACGCATGTCGGCGCCGCGGGCGACGGGCAGACTGCCAAGGTCGCCAACCAGATCGTTGTGGGCCTGACGATCGGCGCGGTCGCCGAGGCCCTCGTGTTCGCAGCCAAGGCCGGCGCAGATCCCGCCAAGGTGCGCGAGGCCCTGATGGGCGGCTTCGCCGGCTCCCGGATACTGGAGGTCCACGGCAAGCGAATGCTCGAGCGCACGTTCAAGCCCGGGTTTCGCATCGAGTTGCACCAGAAGGACCTCGAAAACGCGCTCTCTTCAGCCAGATTGCTTCAGATGGCGCTGCCCGCGACAGCGCTCTGCCAGCAGCTCTTCAACAGCTGTGCCGCGCAAGGTGGCGCAGGATGGGATCACTCGGCCCTGGTCCGGGCGATCGAGCTGGTCGGCCGTCATGAAATCGCCTGACCTGCGAAAGTGGGAACGGTGACGTCCGTGGGCCGGGTCCGTGATGCTGCCGCACCTGCCGGTTCCGACAGAGACATCCTGCATTCCTTGTTCCACGCGGCGCTCGCCGCCAGTTTGCCCGAGGGAAAGTTCGAAGGGCGCCTGCCGTCAAAGCCTGCGGGGCGCACCATCGTCCTCGGCGCTGGCAAGGCCGCCGCAAGCATGGCCGCCGCATTCGAGAAGGCCTGGGGTCAGGCATGCGAAGGTCTCGTCATCACCCGATACGACCACGGCACACCCACGCGCTGGATCGAGGTGGTGGAAGCCGGTCATCCGGTTCCCGATGAGGCAGGGCTGCACGCCTCGAGGCGCATCCTCGACCTAGCGCGCACGGCGGGCACGGACGACCTCGTCGTCGTGCTCATCTCCGGTGGCGCGTCGGCGCTCCTGACAATGCCGCTCGACGGCTTGTCGCTGGACGAGAAGCAGGACATCACGCGAAGCCTCCTGCGCAGCGGCGCTTCCATTTCCGCCATGAACTGCGTCCGCAAGGCGCTGTCCGGGATCAAGGGCGGCCGTCTCGCGCTCGCCGCCGCGCCAGCGCGGGTGGTGACCTACATCATCTCGGACGTGCCGAGCGATGACCCGGCCGATATCGGCTCCGGTCCCAGCGTCGTGCAGGCACCGCGGGTCGAGGAAGCTCTCGCGATCCTGAACCGCTATGACATCCCGATTTCCGAACGCGTCGAAAAGCTGATGCGCTGCAACTCAGGTGAAGCCGCCGACGCGCCGTCGGGTGAGACCCACCTGATCGCGACCCCGCGGATGGCGCTCGTCGCCGCGGCGGAGACGGCGCGCAAACGCGGGATCGCACCGCTCATCCTCGGCGATGCGATCGAGGGCGAAGCGCGAGAGGCAGCTCTCGTGATGGCGGGCATAGCGAGCTCGGTCCGCCGGTATTCGGATCCGATCGCACCGCCTTGCGTCCTGCTCAGCGGCGGCGAGACTACCGTCACCGTGCATGGGGACGGCCGTGGCGGGCGCAACGCCGAGTTCCTGCTCGCGCTTGCGATCGCCCTCAAGAAGCAACGTGCAATCGCTGCACTCGCCTGCGATACCGACGGAATCGACGGATCGGAAAACAATGCGGGCGCTTGGCTCGATGACAGCATCCTTGACGGGCGGGACTGGAGCGCGCAGCGCGCATACCTGCAGCGCAACGACGCTTACGGCTACTTCCAGTCGCGAGATCGACTCGTGGTCACGCGTCCGACCCTCACCAACGTGAACGACTTCCGCGCGATCCTGATCCGCTGACGGATCCTTTAGTGCTCGTCGTGGGGGGCGAGCAGGTCCCAGATCGCGAACAAGAGGGTTACCGCCACGACTGCGCCAAGGTCGAGACGCGGCACTTCCCACACCAGGATCCCGAGGAACCCCAGGAGTACGAGGATGGCGAAGACAGGCAGGATGTGCTTTCTCATGCGGTCATCCCTTCGGTGAATGTTGCCAGCCAGCGCGCGGTGCGCAGCAGGCGCGCATCCTCGCCCTGCGGCCCGACCAGCTGCACGCCCATTGGCAGGCCGGCCTCAGACTCCAGCAGCGGCAGCGTCACGGCGGGCGTCCCGCAGAGCGTCCAGAGGCCGTTGAAGATGGAACTTCCCGTCGATCCAAGGCCTGCTGGCGCCGGAGACGGAGTTGCCGGAGTCAGGATCGCGTCGCAGCGCTGGAAAATCTCGGCGAGACCGGCATTCAGGATCTCGGGCCAGTCGAGCGCAGCGATGTAGTCGCGCGCCGGCATATTGCTTCCCGTCTGCATCGCCGCGCGCAGAACCTCTGACAGCTGGTCGCCGCCGCGCCGTTCGTAGTGGTGATAGCATTTTGCCATCTCTGCGAAGTTGATGCGCTCTCGAACCGCCACGGCTTCCTCGAAGGCCTTGGGCAGCACCGCCTCAAAGCAGTACTCGCCGAGCGCGTCGGACAGCTCCCGCATGGCAAGAACCACCTCCTCGCTTGCCTCTTCCCAGCCCGGCGGCCGTACGAATGCGAAGGTGGGCCGCACGTGTGCCTCGGATCGCGCCGTCGTCAGGAGCCGTGGCGGCGGCATCGCGTTAGTGGACCTGTCGCCCGCATCGTAGCCGAAGAGTGCGTCCGAGAGGAGCGCCGCATCCTCCACTGTCCGGGCAAAGACGCCGACGGTGTCGAGGCTGGGGCTCTGCGACAGGATCCCCGTGCGCGGGATTGATCCGAAGGTCGGCTTGAAGCCTACGACGCCGCAGTAGGCCGCCGGCCGGATCACCGATCCGCCAGTCTGGGTTCCCACCGCAAGCGGCACCATCCCCGCCGCGACCGCTGCCGCCGAACCGGACGACGAGCCACCGGGGGTGTGTCCGCCATTGGCCGGATTCCTGGTCTTGCCCGGATGCAGGAAGGCAAGCTCCGTGGTCACGGTCTTGCCAGCGATCACGGCACCCGCGGCGCGCAGGCGGTCGACCACGGTGGCGTCCTTCGCCGGCACCCTCCCAGCGTCGATGGATGTGCCGTTCTCGGTGGGAATCCGCCGGGTGTCGATGATGTCCTTGAGTGCCACGGGCAGCCCGTGCAGTGGGCCCAGCGGCCGGCCCGTCTGGCGGTAGCGGTCCAGCGTCCTCGCCTGGTCGAGAACGTGCTCGCTCTCGAGCCAGGCCCACGCCTGGACCTCGGGCTCGCGCGCAGCGATCTGCTCGAGGCAGGCCTGAGCAAGGTCGACCGCCGAGAGCGATCCCCGCGCCAGCCGATCGCGCAGCTCGAGCGCGGTCAGGCTGACGATCGGCACCTTGGTGTGGATCATGCTAGCGCCCATAAATCATCTGCGGCAGCCCGAAGACCAGGTTGGGGAAGATGTAGACCAACGCCATCGCCATGAAGACCATCACGAGGAATGGCATCACGCCGGAAAAGATCTGGGTCAGGCGCACCTCGGGCGGGGCGATCCCCTTGAGGTAGTATGCCGACATTGCCATCGGCGGAGTCAGGAACGAGGTCTGCAGGTTCAGCGCCACGAGAATCCCGAAGAACAGGGGATCGACGCCGAACATGGGCAAGAGCGGCAAGAAGATCGGGACGAAGATGATGATGATCTCCGACCATTCCAGCGGCCAGCCCAGGAGAAAGATGATCAGCTGCGCCAGGAGCAGGAACTGCAGCGGCGTCAGATCGAGGCCACTGACGAAGTGCGATATGAGTTCTTCGCCCCCGAGGTACGAAAAGACCGAGGAGAAGGTGTAGGAGCCGATGAAGAGCCAGCACACCATCGCCGTGGTCCGGACGGTCAGGTAGACGCTCTCTCGCAGGCGCTGGTAGGTCATCGCCCGGTACGCGACGGCAAGCACCATGCCACCCAGCGCCCCAATGGCCGCGGCCTCAGTCGGGGTGGCGAGGCCGAAGAGGATCGAGCCCAGCACGGCCATGATTAGCAACGCCAGCGGCAGGAACGACGTCCCCAGCATCCAGACGAGGCGCAGAAAGGGAACGTCCGGCACCTCTTCGCTGGTCGGACGCGGCGCCACACGCGGTTGCAGGATCGAGCGACCGACGACGTAGACCAGGTAAAGACCGACCAGCACCAGTCCGGGAAAGAGCGCGCCCGCATAGAGGCGGACGATCGAGACGCCCGATGCTGCGGCGTAGACGATCAGCATGATCGATGGCGGAATCAGAATTCCCAGCGTACCGCCGGCACAGATGATCCCGCTCGCAAAACTCGGGTCGTAGCGCGCCTTCAGCATCGCCGGCAGCGCCAGCAGGCCCATCAGTGTCACTACCGCGCCAACGATGCCGGTCGCCGTGGCGAAGAGCGTGCAGGTGATCAGCGCCGCGACACCCATGGACCCAGGCACGTTCTTCGAGGCGATGTTGAGCGTCGTGAACAGCCGGTCGACGATGTTCGCCCGCTCGACGATGTAGCCCATGAACAGGAACAGGGGCACCGCCGTCAGCACCTCGTTCGCCATCACCGTGTAGGACTGATTGACGAAGAGGTCGAAGATACGGCTGTTGAAGAACCCCTCGACCCAGAGCGACGTGGAGTCCCACCAGCTGGCCGTCTCGTCCAGCCGCTCGTATCCGCGCCACATCCGGCTCGGGTCGTAATACGCAAAGTATCCGAAAGCGATGCCGAGCGCCATCAGGGTGAAGGCGATCGGGAACCCCAGGAAGACAAGGCAGATGAAGATGCCCAGCATGAGCAGGGCCACTTGCGGGTCGGTCACGTCAGCTCGCTCCGATTTGTCGGGATCGCGTGATAGTGGCCCATCAGCGCATGTCAGGGTGGTCTTGGGACGGCGCGTTCTTCATCATCAGCTGCTCCGTCTCCTCGACGTCGTCCTCGGCCGCCATCCAGTAGCCTTGGCGGATGCAGAGGATGCAGCGCATCACCTGTGCGACGCCCTGGACCAGCAGCAGCAGGCCCGCGGCGACGATGACCGTCTTGAACTGGTAGACGGGGATTCCGGCCGGGCTGTTCACGCTGACCTCACCGTATGACCACGATCGGGCCGCGTACTTCCACCCCGCTAAGACAAGCGCCAGCACACCAGGAAAGAAGAAGAAGAAGTAGAGCACCAGGTCCACGCTGGCCTGCACTCGGGCCGGCCACAGGCGATAGAGGAAGTCGCCGCGAACATGGCCGTTGCGCGACAGCGTGTAGGCGCCGCCCATCATGAACAACGTGCCGTACATGATGAAGGATACGTCCAGTGACCACGGAGTCGGCGCGTTCAGCACGTAGCGCACGAAGACCTCGTAGCTGACGCCGAAGGTCATCAGCAGGATCAGCCATGCGAAGGCCTTGCCGAACGCGGCCGAAAGCGTGTCGGCGAACTTGATGAAACCCGTCATCACCTCTCCCGCAAGCACGCGTCCCCGGCGATCATGGACCGCCGGGGACGCCCGGTAAATGCATCAGAGCGAGAGCTTGCCCGGGAAATAGTGCTGGTAGGCGAGCTCGTAGTTGGGCGAGTTCATCAGTTCGTAGAACGTGACCCGCTCTACCCAGGCGCGCTGGCTGTCGAGAACGCGCTTCATATACTCGTCTGCCTCCAACTCGGGGATGAGCTGGTCCCAAGCGTCGAGTTGCGCCGCCAGGATGTCGTCCGACGTCCGGTGCACGGTGACGCCACCCTCGTTGATCAGCGTCTGCAGGTCCGCCGAGTAGTTGTCGAGCGCCGAGGCGTGATCGAGCGTTGCCGAGGCCGGTACAGCATAGCGCAGAATCGCCTGCAGGTCAGGGTCGAGATCCTCGAAGAAGCTGCGGTTGAACAGGAACTCGAAGGCTTCCGACGCCTGGTGGTAGGATGACAGGTAGTAGTTCGAGGCCACGTCCTGCGCCCCGAAGCGCATGTCCGACGTCGGGTTGTTGAACTCGAACGCGTCGATGACGCCGCGCTCCATCGCCGGGACGATCTCGCCGCCAGGGAGCTGGGCCACGCTCATGCCCATCGACTGCAGCAGGTCCGCCGCCAGACCGACGGTCCGATATTTCAGGCCGCTGATGTCCTCGACCGAGTTCACCTCGTTCTTGAACCAGCCGAAGGGCTGCGCCGGCATCGGGAAGCCGTAGAGCCCGATGACGTCGAGGCCCATGATCTCCTGGGTGAGCTCGTTGTAGAGCTCCTGACCCCCGCCGTTGTAGAACCAGGCGAGCATGGTCGTGGCCGAACCGCCGAACACCGGGCCGGTGCCGAAGAGCGAAGCCGCCTTGTTCTTGCCGTACCAGTAGACCGGCACGTCATGGCCGATGTCGATCAAGCCGTCGTTGACCCCGTCGAGCACCTGGAAAGCGCCCACCACGGCGCCAGCCGGCAGCACGTCGATCTCGAGACGTCCGCCCGACATCTCCTGCACGCTGTTGGCGTAGTTCTGCGCAAACTCCTGCCAGATATCCGAAGCCGGCCACGACGTCTGCATCCGCACCGCGATCGGGCTCTGCGCCAGAACCGCAGGAGCTGCAAGCGCTCCGGTTGCGGCGACTCCGCCAGCCACCGCGCCCTTGCGCAGGAACGAGCGCCGAGTCACGGCTCCGCTGGTCTTCTTCTCAGAATTCATTGCCTTCCTCCCATTGTGTCGCACGCGGATCTTGGTTGCCGGCGCGACGGCTTCGCTAGCGTTCATGAGCCGTTCCGGAAAAGCAAGGTTCCGAAGCCTTCAGTACGCATTTCTCCGACGAATCTGCGCCTGACCCGCGACCGGCACCCGGACCGTTCGCCCGATCCCGCGCCGCTACGGAGCGCGTCCATTCCGCCGCCGATCGTCCGCTCCGCACCCGTCAAGCGACGCGGTCCCGCGGCTCGCGGCCGGCAAAGACCGCGTCCAGGTTGTCGAGCGCGCGGAATCCCATGGCGTCTCGCGTCTCCTGCGTCGCCGAGCCGATGTGCGGCAGCAGGAACACGTTCTCGAGCGCCGCGAGCGCCGGGTTGCCACCTGGTTCGGTCCGGAACACATCCAGCCCCGCGGCAAAGAGCCGGCCGCTCTGGAGCGCCGCGATCAGCGCATCCTCGTCCACGAGATCGCCGCGCGCCGTGTTCACCAGGATCGCCCCCTCGGGCAGCAGGGCCAGCGTCTCGGCATTGATGGCATTCCGCGTGGCCGTTGACGCAGGGCAGTGCAGCGACAGCACGTCGGAGTTCCGCAGCAGGTCCTCGAACCGCTCGTGATAGACGGCGCCCCTCTCCGCCTCGGGCGGTAACCGGCGGCGGTTGTGATAGTGCACCTCCATCCCGAAGCCACGTGCGCGCTCGGCCGTCACCTGCCCGACCCGTCCCATGCCGAGGATGCCGAAGCGCTTGCCGGTAACCTGTCGCCCAACCATGAACGCCGGCGACCAGAAATCCCACTTGCCCTCGCGGATCATTCGGTTGCCCTCGGCACCGCGTCGCGCCGCGCCCAACATGCAGAGGATTGCGATCTCCGCCGTGGCATCCGACAGGACGTCCGGTGTGTTGGTGACTATGATCCCCTTCTCGCGCGCCGCGTCGAGGTCGACATGGTCCACCCCGACGGAGTGGTTGGCGATGACCTTCAACCGGTCGGGCAGCGCGGCGATCACCTCTGCCGTGAAGCGTTCCGAGTGGCAGGGCAGGACCGCGTCCACGTCCTGGCACCGCTCAACCAGCTCCTCGCTGGTGAAGACGCGGTCCGCGTCGTTGAGCACGGCATCGTAATCGCGCTGCGCCCTCGCCTGGACTGCATCCGTCAGGCGCCGCGTCACCAATAGCGCGCGTTGTGCGCCCATACCCTTTCCCGTCCACTTTGTTCGCGCCGCTCTTCGGCGGAGCGGTCTCGAGTGCCGTTTCTATGGCCACCTCGCCCCGCCGGCAAGGGCCGGATGAGCTTGCCCTTGCGGAGCGCGAGCGAGAAACGCAACATGGTTGCGCTGTCGGGGGTCGGCACTCGTCATTGTTGCTGGCCGTGCCCGATGAGCCTGATAACCCAGGGAGGGATTGAATGAGACCATTGGCCATCCTCGCAGCGCCCGTCGCTGCCCTCGCACTTACCGCAGCGCCCGCCGTCGCGCAGGAGGTCTCCGGCTCGACGCTCGCAGGTCGCATCGACTCGCAATGCGGACGGATCGAATACGAGGCCGACTGCTTCTCGGCTCTGCGCCGCGCGCTGGCGGAAGCCGAGGGGATGTCGGACGAGGAACTGGAACCCATCCGCGAGACGCTCGCGGGGGTGATGGAGGACAATCCCAACCAGGCCGAGGACATCCGCGAGATCGTGACCGAGTCGGGTGTCGCGCTGGGCGAGATCTAGCCGCTCCACCCTGCCCCAGCCACTCTTCCTGCGCCTCGGTATCGGCCGTGCGTGGCCTGGCGCAGGAAGGCTCCAACCCGGACTGTACCGGCGGCTTTTTCTGTCACCGAGGATGAGGCGACCTTGCTCACTGCCATGAGCCAGGGTCGACCAGGATCGAGGAGCGTCGCTTGCACAAAGGGCCGGCGCTCAATAACGAGCCGCCCGTGAAGCGCATTGATCACTTGCCGGACGATGTGCGGGCTTTGCGTCTCGCGTTCGCATGTCCCAAGCGGATCGGCGCCAGGGCCGGCGATCTCGCTACCGCCGTCGGTGATCGCCGAGTGTTCTACCAGTGCGGCCAGGCACCATCGGCACCCGGCCCGCGGGAGTTTCAGCCCCCGTAATCTTCATCGGAGACCTTCTCCATCCAGGTAATGTGCGTGCCGTCGACGCTCTCCTGGATGGCGATATGGCTCATCGCCGTGTCGGACGCGGCGCCGTGCCAATGCTTTTCGCCGGCCGGGATCCAGACGACGTCGCCCTGGCTGATCTCCTCGACCGGGCCATTTTCGCGCTGGGCCCGGCCACGGCCGAAGGTGACGATCAGCGCCTGGCCTGCCGGATGGGTGTGCCATGCGGTGCGGGCGCCGGGCTCGAATGTTACGTGGGCGGCACGCGCGCGGCCGGGCTCCTCGGCCTGGAACAGCGGGTCGAGCCGGACGGTGCCGGTGAAGTACTCCTCGGAGCCCGAATTGGACGAGTTGGTGCCTGAGCGGGTGATCTTCATCATTTCCTCCTTGGCGCGCGGATTAGCCACGCAAACTGCCAGAACGGTACGTCGACCGCGGACCGCCTGGCTAGGCTGTGGACAAGAACGGCGACGACATGGCCAAGGCCGCAGCAGCCGCTGGTCGCAGCAGGCTCTCGCCTCTCCCAAGGTGCGAGTGGTCCGAGTTCTGTCTGCTCGGGCGGTAGCGGCAGTGCGACCGTCAGATGGGTTGAAGCGACCAGCCAAGCGAGGGGTAGGATCATGAAAACAGCTATGGCGGCCGCGGCAGGCCGGATGGCCGCGACTACGGCTGGTGCCCAAGAGGCAGACTATCCGATCAAGATCGAGGTCCTGCACTCGCTGAGCGGCACGATGGCAATTTCGGAGACGACGCTGAAGGATACCGTGCTGATGCTTGTGGAGCAGCAGAACGAGACGGGCGGCCTCCTCGGCTGCGAGCTGGAAGCGGTGGTGGTCGACCCGGCGTCGGACTGGCCGCTCTTCGCCGACAAGGCGCGGGAGCTGCTGACGGTCCACGAGGTAGACGTCAGCTTCGGCAACTGGACCAGCGCCTCCCGCAACTCCGTGCTGCCGGTGCTTGAGGAGCTGGACGGCCTGCAATTCCACCCCGTTCACTACCAGGGCGAGGAGAGCTAGAGGAAAGTGTTCTACGCTGGCGCCGCGCCGAACCAGCAGGCGGTCCCGGCAGTCGATTACTTCCTCGAGGAGATCGGGCTAGAGAGCTTCGCGCTGCTCGGACGTCTACCCGCGGACGACGAACAACACCCTCGAGCAGTACCTCAAGGATGCGGGCGGCCCGGAAGAGGACATCTTCGTCAACTACACGCCCTTCGGGCACAGCGACTGGTTCAAGAACGTCTCGGCCGTCGTGGCGCTGGGCGTTCGGGGCAAGCAGGTGGGCGTGATCTCGACCATCAACGGCGACGCCAATGTCGGTTTCTGCAAGGAGCTGGCGGCGCAGGATCGACGCCGCCGACATCCCCGTCGTCGCCTTCTCGGCGGGCGAAGAGGGAGCTGTCGGGTCTCGATACCAGCAATCTCGCCGGGCAACTCGCGGCGTGGAACTACTTCAAGACCGCCGACATTCCCGAGAACGAGTCGTTCATCGCCACCTGGCACGCGTTCATCGACCACGTCACCTCGAACGCGCAGGT
Source organism: Roseitranquillus sediminis (assembly GCF_016918935.1). Taxonomy (GTDB): domain Bacteria; phylum Pseudomonadota; class Alphaproteobacteria; order Rhodobacterales; family Rhodobacteraceae; genus Roseitranquillus; species Roseitranquillus sediminis. The sequence goes on along the minus strand of NZ_JAFFOB010000025.1, from coordinate 8,694 downwards.
GATCGATGTTCATTTCGGCCGAGAGGCCTTCTTCGCTATTCCAGTATCCCGAGGGAATCCGTTGTTCTTCGCCAGCTCGACAAGCGCCTGTTGCTCCTGCAGCCAGACCTGGTAATCGACCTCCTCCACGACCTGGACAAAGCCACGCATGTAGGCGTGGCCGGTACCGCAGAGTTCGGCGCAAAGATATTCGGACTCGCCCGTCCGGGTCGGAGTGAACCAGAAATAGGTCACCGTGCCCGGCACCATGTCCATCTTGGCGCGGAACTCGAGCACGTAGAATTCGTGCAGCACGTTGATCGACCGCAGCACCACCTTCACCGGTTGTCGTCCGGCAGGTAGAGGTCCGCGAACTCGACAATGACGTCATTCTGACCGAAGCGGTCGTACGGGTTGATTCCCAGCGGGTTCCCGGCCGCTCATCCGACTGGCCGAGGCGCTCGTCCTCGCCCGGAAGG
>NZ_JAFFOB010000025.1:736-3236 GCF_016918935.1 Roseitranquillus sediminis | reverse complement strand
AAGGTTGGGTAACACCAACTGGAGGTCCGAACCCACACCTGTTGAAAAAGGTCGGGATGAGTTGTGCCTAGGGGTGAAAGGCCAATCAAACTCGGAGATAGCTGGTTCTCCGCGAAAGCTATTTAGGTAGCGCGTCATCTGAATACCCCGGGGGGTAGAGCACTGGATGGGTAATGGGGCCCCACAGGCTTACTGATCCTAACCAAACTCCGAATACCCGGGAGTACTGGATGGCAGACACACGGCGGGTGCTAACGTCCGTCGTGGAGAGGGAAACAACCCTGACCTACAGCTAAGGCCCCCAATTCGTGGCTAAGTGGGAAAGCATGTGAGACGGCCAAAACAACCAGGAGGTTGGCTTAGAAGCAGCCATCCTTTAAAGATAGCGTAACAGCTCACTGGTCTAATTTAAGCTGTCTTGCGGCGAAGATGTAACGGGGCTCAAGCCACGAGCCGAAGCTTAGGATGTGCGCAAGCACATGGTAGCGGAGCGTCGTGTGACGCAGTCCGCGCCTCTTTAGCGGCGTCAGCCGTTACGGAGGCCTGGACTCGACTGTGAAGCCGGCCTGTGAGGGATCCGGTGGAGTGATCACGAGCGAGAATGATGACATGAGTAGCGACAAACAGGGTGAGAAACCCTGTCGCCGAAAGTCCAAGGGTTCCTGCTTAAAGCTAATCTGAGCAGGGTGAGCCGGCCCCTAAGGCGAGGCAGACATGCGTAGCCGATGGGAACCAGGTGAATATTCCTGGGCCAGGAGGATGTGACGGATTGCAGGTGTAGTTCGACCTTATCGGATTGGTCGGGCTGCTGAGCAGTTCCTGGAAATAGCCCTCCATGAGACCGTACCCGAAACCGACACAGGTGGACTGGTAGAGAATACCAAGGCGCTTGAGAGAACGATGTTGAAGGAACTCGGCAAAATACCTCCGTAAGTTCGCGAGAAGGAGGCCCGGGTGCTGGGCAACCAGTGTCCGGGGGCACAAACCAGGGGGTGGCGACTGTTTACTAAAAACACAGGGCTCTGCGAAGTCGCAAGACGACGTATAGGGTCTGACGCCTGCCCGGTGCCGGAAGGTTAAAAGGAGGGGTGCAAGCTCCGAATTGAAGCCCCGGTAAACGGCGGCCGTAACTATAACGGTCCTAAGGTAGCGAAATTCCTTGTCGGGTAAGTTCCGACCTGCACGAATGGCGTAACGACTTCCCCGCTGTCTCCAACATCGACTCAGCGAAATTGAATTGCCTGTCAAGATGCAGGCTTCCCGCGGTTAGACGGAAAGACCCCGTGCACCTTTACTACAGCTTCACACTGGCATCAGGCATGCGATGTGCAGGATAGGTGGTAGGCTTCGAAGCCCGGACGCTAGTTCGGGTGGAGCCACCCTTGAGATACCACCCTTCGCCTGCTTGATGTCTAACCGCGGACCGTCATCCGGTTCCGGGACCCTGTGTGGCGGGTAGTTTGACTGGGGCGGTCGCCTCCCAAAGAGTAACGGAGGCGCGCGAAGGTTGGCTCAGAGCGGTCGGAAATCGCTCGTTGAGTGCAATGGCAGAAGCCAGCCTGACTGCAAGACTGACAAGTCGAGCAGAGTCGAAAGACGGCCATAGTGATCCGGTGGTCCCGCGTGGAAGGGCCATCGCTCAACGGATAAAAGGTACGCCGGGGATAACAGGCTGATGGTGCCCAAGAGTCCATATCGACGGCACCGTTTGGCACCTCGATGTCGGCTCATCTCATCCTGGGGCTGGAGCAGGTCCCAAGGGTACGGCTGTTCGCCGTTTAAAGAGGTACGTGAGCTGGGTTTAGAACGTCGTGAGACAGTTCGGTCCCTATCTGCCGTGGGTGTAGGATACTTGAGAGGAGTTGCCCCTAGTACGAGAGGACCGGGGTGAACGATCCACTGGTGGACCTGTTGTCGTGCCAACGGCAGTGCAGGGTAGCTATGATCGGACAGGATAACCGCTGAAGGCATCTAAGCGGGAAGCCCCCCTCAAAACCAGGTATCCCTGAGGACCGTGGTAGACCACCACGTCGATAGGCCGGAGATGTACGCCGTGCAAGCGGCTCAGTTGACCGGTACTAATTGTCCGACAGGCTTGATTCGATCCAGTGACGACACCGCCGCCCCTGGCGAAAGCACGACTTGGGAAAACAGGGTCTTCACTCGGTTTGGTGGTCATAGCGCGAGCAAAACACCCGATCCCATCCCGAACTCGGCCGTTAAGTGCCGCCGCGCCGATGGTACTGCGTCTCAAGACGTGGGAGAGTAGGTCGCCGCCAAACCTAGCGAAGACCCAAAACCCGTATCTCTCGACACGATGAAAAAATGCCGCGGGGTGGAGCAGCCCGGTAGCTCGTCAGGCTCATAACCTGAAGGTCGTAGGTTCAAATCCTACCCCCGCAACCAAATTCCTGAACGATATTAGAGACATAAGGGTAGGTCCCGGCGCTCGCGCCGGGGCCTTTTGCGTCGGGGCAACACACGGGCAACAGAGGCCGGT
>NZ_JAFFOB010000025.1:0-726 GCF_016918935.1 Roseitranquillus sediminis | reverse complement strand
CGCGGGGTGGAGCAGCCCGGTAGCTCGTCAGGCTCATAACCTGAAGGTCGTAGGTTCAAATCCTACCCCCGCAACCAACAATGTCGAGCGCCCCGTGGCTCCGGTCCGGTTCTTTATGCGGTGTTTCCAACGCCAGCAAGCCCGCTAGCTTATTAACGAGCTTGATCTTGCCCCCGTTTCGCCGGACACTCAGGCGGTTGCGGTTTGAGCTGCGATGAACTCGCGAGGCGAGCGCATCTTCAGCCCTGAGTGCGGGTGGTTATCGTTGTAATCCTCCATCCATCCGCCGACGAGGTCGAGGACAGCTTGAGCGTCCGGCAGCGGCGTGACACGCACGTAGTCGCGCTTCAGGGTGTTCACGAAGGCCTCCGAGATGCCGTTGCTCTCCGGGCTCTTCACCGGCGTAAAGCAGGGTCTCAGGCCGAGCTGGCTGGCGAAGATGCGCGTGTCGCGGGCGGTATAGGGCGAGCCGTTGTCGCTGAGCATCTCGACCGGATGCGGGGCGCGGTGTGCGCCGAACCGCGTTTCCACCGCCTCGAGCATCATGTCGCGGATATCCGATCCGCTGATGCCGGCGTTCGCCACTGCGCGCCAGGCGATGATCTCGCGATCATGCGCGTCGATGATGAAGGCGCCGCGGACGACGTCGCGTAAGCGCGACGCCGTTCACCTCCTGCCGCTGGTGATCTGACCGGGGCATTCTCCGTGCGCATGGGGCGTGGAGGT
>NZ_JAFFOB010000024.1 GCF_016918935.1 Roseitranquillus sediminis | reverse complement strand
TCAGGCCCATCCCCTCCGCCAATTGACCGTGAAAACTCGCTCCCCGTTCGCCCCGAGGCCCGGGATTTGTCGTTAGTTCTGAGGGTTATGCGGGAGGGGCTGAGCACCGGCCCCGGCGCCAGGATGGCCGAAAGCGGTCTCTCATTGCCGATATTCTCCGAAGTTGATGACTGCGCGCATTTGGTGCAGAACCTATAACTCATTGCAATCGCGGTGCTTTCCGTCTGGCCGACCTAAACACTTCGACGCCAGTGGCGCTTCGGTGAGATGGAGCAGACATCGAACCTTTGCCATCTCCCAGAACACCTTTCGACGTGAGACGCCCTCGGTCGCCTGCACACTCATCCAGAAGCCGCCATTAGCCACGGCAGTCTATGGCGGCCCGGTTGCCGGCTATCCCGCGCATCTGCTGCAGGGCGCAACAACCGCTTCCTGCGCAAAACGGGCGTTCGTCGGATGGGGCGAGGTGCCGGTTCGCGCGGCGCAGGGAAAATTCACACGGCGCGCATCAAGATCGATTGCCATTCGCTGACCCAGCGATAGCGTGCTCTGCATGGCAAAGAAGCGCATGGACAGCCGATCCGTCGGTCTCGACGTCGCCGCCGAGTTCGCCGCATGGCTCACCGGCGCCGAGAACCTGCACTATGGCATCTGGAGCGGGCTCGAAGTCGATGCGAGCAACCTTGGCGCCGCACAGGCAGCCTACACGGCAAAGCTGTTCGCCTATCTGCCCGACGGCCCGCTCTCGATCCTGGACATCGGTGGTGGTGCGGGGGAAACCCCCAAGGAAACTCATCGACCTCGGACATCGGGTGGAAATCGTGGTTCCTCGCACTCAATCGCTGATCGCTGCCGCGAGAACGTTCCGGAGGCCAGGGTTCACGAGGTGACGTTCGAGGAGTTCGAGGACGAGGAACGCTTCGATCTCTGCCTGTTCTCTGAGAGCCTCCAATACATCCCCCTCAAGACCGCACTCGAGGAGGCGCTGAAGGTCACACGACGGGACGGCTGCATCCTGATCGCGGATTGCTTCCGGTCGGAAGGCTTTGCAACGCGAGGTGAAATCAGACCTCCCGGCGACGGCCATCCTATCGCGAGTTTCCGAAAGGCCGTCGCTGCCCTGCCGCTCGAGCAGCTTGCATCGGAGGACATAACAGAGGCTGTGGCTCCGTCGATCGATCTCGAGCAGGGGCTCTATCATGTCTTCGGGAAAGCGCTTGCCCGGATCGACCTTGAACTCGCGACCAAACGGCCCAAGACCCGCTGGGTTACCGCGCACCTGCTAAAACTCACTCTCGGCAGACGGCGAGTCGTCCGGCTTAATGCTCGGTTGAGCGGCGATTTCCGAACGAGCGAGGCCTTCATCAGAAATAGTATCTATCTTGTGACGCTGTTGCGGAAACATCCTTGAGTTGCTGTGGTGAGAGTCAAACGGTCCTGCCTTCAATCTCGGACATCCGCATTGGATTCGACGTGGACTACGACCACCTCAAATCGGTGACCAAGGGCTACGCCAGCTTTGACTACCAGATGATCGGCTACCGCCAGGACTACCTCGTCAAGATGTCGATCCTCGTGAACGACGAGCCGGTGGACGCGCTCTCGATGATGGTCCACCGCGACCGGGCGGAGGGCCGCGGCCGCCAGATGTGCGAGAAGCTCAAGGAGCTGATCCCGCGCCACATGTTCAAGATCCCGATCCAGGCGGCGATCGGCGGCCGCGTCATCGCCCGCGAGACGCTCTCCGCCATGCGCAAGGACGTTACCGCCAAGTGCTACGGCGGCGACGCCACCCGGAAGCGAAAGCTGCTCGACAAGCAGAAGGCCGGCAAGAAGCTCATGCGCCAGTTCGGCAAGGTCGTGGACTCTCGAATGGCAACGATTAAGTTTCCAGGGCGAAACCGGCAAGCTTATCTTTATCAACGCCCTTAGCGGCGGCTATACCGAAATCGACGCGGCTTAGCAGAGAGCAACGTCGGCTCTCGGCGCACGCTAAGCCTATTGTCCGAGAAGTAGTGAACACCTCTTCCTGTGGAATAACACCGGTTGCGCATGTACGCAGATTCTGATCTAAAGACCGCTTCGGATCGCTACGCACGGTTCATGTTTGAGGTCAAAGAAAGACTCAACCTTGTGAACCGAGCGGGAACAGCGATATCACAAGAAAAAAGCTTTTCAGGCACGCCGGCACTCGATCCAGAAATAGTTTTTCTCAACTTCAGGAAGATCCTTGAGCTGACTATGATGGGTCTGGCAGTTGCTTATGATGATTTTGGAGTGGAGTTGCAGCGTAAAATCGTGACAAAATAATGGCACGCGAGAAATATATTTGGAGAGCTAGATCGAAGAAATAGTAACTTCTACCCGACTCCGCTACTCCCGGACGATCGCGCTAAACTGAAGCCTCGTACATCTGGGTTTCTTACGAAGCACGAGTTCTGCGATTTCTATGACCGGCACTGTGCAGCGATTTTACATGCGAACAGAGATATCGACTTCTGGCGGAGTGACCCATACTCATTCGGTCGCGCGCACGAGTGGTTCCATAAACTCGATAAGCTCCTCGCCTTTCATTCAGTAGCATTGCGTAAGGATTTAATGTACGTTGTCACTCTCAGGGTAAAAGGATCTGATGGTGTTCAGGTTACGCCCTTCAAGGCAATAGGGCCTACTTGAGCATCATTCTTGCGCGCCCCTAGTGCGGTGCATGGCTGCTAAACTCGTCTAGACAGATTGATATCCCGGCCGACAAACGACGACGCCATAGTGGCCTTGTTGCATGAAATTGAGTTTTCCGAGTTCAATCCGGCAGTCGATGTCAAGCCGCTTCTTGCCAGATCCGATCTAGATTGAAATCGGACCGAATTATATTTTCGATATACGGACTTTCATGGCCCGCGATGCACAAGCAAAGAAGTTTTGTCACGCATCAGTTATGTAGGATCAGGCATGAGATGGCTCACGGGAACGATCCGCGGTTAAAGAGGCAGCAGGTCCTAGCGCATGTGGAGGAAACTGCCAAGTTGTTTGACGAATTACCCGCTTTCTTCGCGGGCCTCGAATGACGGTGCCGGGGGCGTGCGGCGGACTCTCGACCGCAGCCTCCTCGCCCACGTCGTCTGGCAGGATGATGGCGGTGACGCAGCGCTTGGCCTTGGCGATGCGGAACGCACGGTCGATCAGGTGGCGCATCTGCGTCGGGGACTGGCAGACATGCACGTAGTTGTGAGCCACATCCTTGTAGAGCGTGTGCAGGTCGACTTCCTGCTGGTAATGGCCGCCGAGTGCCGCGCGGTCCTGCTGGCCCATTATCGCCACCACCGGCTGGTGGTCGAGCTTCGCGTCGTAGAGGCCGTTCAGCAGGTGGATCGCGCCGGGGCCGGAGGTGGCGAGGCAGACGCCGGGCTCGCCAGTCCACTTGGCGTGGGCGCAGGCCATGAAGGCGGCCTCTTCCTCGTGGCGGGACTGGACGAAGGTGAAGCGGTCCATCGCCTTCTCCAGCGCCTCGAGGGTCGAGGAGATGCCGTCGCCGGCAAGTCGTAGATGTTGCGGACGCCCCAGGCGCTCAGGCGCTCGAGCATGAGGTCGGCGGTCGTCTTGGCCATGTCGCTGATCCTTCCGACGCTGGTTATCTACCGTCTGAAGTGAAACGAGACGCGGAAAGGAGGATTCCGGCGGAACCGGTTCGGGCACCCGCAATTTTGAAATAGGCAGGGACGCCAGACGGGGAAGACGGGATGTCGCAAGCCACGGCGGTTACGGAAGGCGACGCATGATCACGGCGCGGCTCGCCTGCGCCGTATCCGGCCTCTCCTTCATTGCGGCGTGCGAGGGCACGCAGAACGTGCTTGCGCCGGCCAGTCCCGATGCCCGGCTCATCGCCTCGCTCAGCTGGTGGATGTTCGCCCTCGCCGTGTTGATCCTGATCGTGACGCTGGGCCTCCTTCTGGTCGCGGTTGCCTTGAGGCGGAACGGCGAGGCGCGGGCGATCTCGCGGCGGCGGGCCACGATCCTCGTGGTGCTGGGCGGCGTGGTGGCGCCCATCTGCGCTATCGTCGCCGTCACGGTCTCGGGCGCGGCGATCGGCGACGAGACCGAGGGCGGCCGCCGCATCGACGGTGCCACCGTTCGCGTGGCAGGCGAGCGCTGGTGGTGGGAGTTCAGCTACCTCGCTGCCGACGGCGAGGTCCTCGCCGTCACCGCCAACGAGCTGCACCTGCCGGTCGGCCGCCGCTCGCGCATACTCCTCGAGAGCGACAACGTAATTCACAGTTTCTGGGCGCCGAACCTGCAGGGCAAGACCGATCTGATACCGGGCGCGACGAACATGCTCTTCGCCGAACCGGAGGTGTCGGGCGAGTGGCGGGGCCAGTGCGCCGAATTCTGCGGGCTCCAGCACGGATTGATGGGCTTCCTCGTGATCGGCGAGCCGCCGGAAGACTTCGCTGGCTGGCTCGCGGCGCAGGCGGAGCCCGCCGCGGTGACCTCGCATCCGGGGCTCGGGGTGTTCCTCTCGCTCGGCTGCGGCGAGTGCCACACGATCCGCGGATCGACGGCCGACGGCGAGATCGGGCCGGACCTGACGCACCTCGCGAGCCGACGGACGCTTGCGGCGGCGACTCTGCCGAACACGCGGGGCCATCTCGCCGGCTGGATCACCAGCACGCAGGAGATCAAGCCCGGCGCGCTGATGCCCGAGATCGTGCCCGATCCCGCCGACCTGCAACACCTGCTCGACTTTCTCGAGGCCCTAGAATGAGCGACGCGAGGCCTCTCGAGGGCAGCCAGCGCGACGCTGCTGCCGAATTCGCGAAGCTCGAGCGGACTTGGCAGTCGCCCGAGGGCTTCCTCGGCTGGTTCACGCACGTCAACCACACCAACATCGGCCGCCGCTTCGTCGTCACCTCGGGGGTGTTCTTCCTGCTCTCGGGCATCCTTGCGCTCATCATGCGGCTGCAGCTTCTGACACCGCTCAACGATGTGCTGGACCCCGAGACGTACAGCCAAGTGATGACGGTGCATGGCACCGCCATGATGTTCCTCTTCGCGATCCCGGCGATGGAGGGGGTCGGCATCTACCTGGTGCCGCTGATGGTCGGCGCGCGGGACATGGCGTTCCCGCGACTCAACGCTTTCGGCTACTACGTCTACCTAATCGGAGGCGTGACGTTCTTCGTCTCGCTGCCGCTCGGGCTCGCGCCCAACGCCGGGTGGTTCAACTACGTGCCGCTCTCGGGACGGGAGTTCGCGGAAGGCTACGGCGTTGACATCTGGACCACGATGATCACCTTCATCGAAATCTCAGCGCTGACCGCAGCCGTCGAGCTGATCGTGACCATCTTCAAGCTGCGCGTGCCCGGCATGTCGCTCAACCGGATGCCGATCTTCGTCTGGACGATCCTGGTGATGAGCTTCATGATCATGTTCGCGATGCCGTCCGTCATCGTCGCGAGCGCATTCCTGATGATGGACCGGCTGATCGAGACGCAGTTCTTCGTGCCCGAGATGGGCGGGTCGGTGCTGCTCTGGCAACATCTCTTCTGGTTCTTCGGGCACCCGGAGGTCTACATCATCCTCGTCCCGGCGCTCGGGATCGTCACCAGCATCGTCGTCACCTTCTCGCAGCGCCCGGTCTTCGGCTACACCGCCCTCGTGCTCGCGGTCGTGGGCGTCGGCATGGTCAGCTTTGGCCTCTGGGTGCACCACATGTACACGACGGGACTGCCGCTGATGGGGCGGTCGTTCTTCCAGGCGGCCTCGGCGATGATCTCGATCCCGGCCGGCGTGCAGATCTACTGCTGGATCGCCACCATGTGGGGCGCGAAGATCCGGTTCGCGACCCCGATGCTGTGGGTGCTGGGCTTCTTCGCGATCTTCATCACCGGCGGACTGACCGGCGTGATGGTTGCCTCGGTTCCGTTCGACCGGCAGGTGCACGACACCTACTTCGTGGTCGCGCACTTCCACTACGTTCTGGTCGGCGGCGCTGTGTTCCCGCTGATGGCCGGGCTCTACTACTGGTTCCCCAAGGCCAGCGGTCGGCTGATGGACGAGCGGCTCGGCAAGTGGAGCTGCGTCCTCGTCTTCGTCGGCTTCAACCTCGCATTCTTCCCCATGCACCAGCTCGGGCTCGAGGGGATGCCGCGCAGGGTCTACACTTACCTGCCGGGCCTCGGGTGGGACTGGATGAACCAGCTCGCCACCCTTGGCGCCTTCACCCTCGCCGGCGGCTTCGGCCTGACGTTCTGGAACGCGATCCGCAGCCTGCGCAGGGGCGAGATTGCCGGCGACAATCCGTGGGACGCGCCGACGCTGGAATGGGCCACGACTTCGCCGCCGCTCAACTGCAATTTTGCCCGGCAGGCCGTGGTGCGGAACTCAGAGCCGCTCTGGACGTGGAAGGAGGAGAACCGCCGCACCGTCGTCGACGGGCTCAGCACGACCCGGCGCGAGACGATCGTGACGACGCTCCTCGACGCGCGGCCGCAGTCGGTACAGATCCTGCCCTCGCCCACGCCGTGGCCCTTCTTCTCGGCCGTCGCCGCGTCGATCTGCTTCTTCGGTTTGATCTTCAGTCCGTGGTTCTACGTCATCGGGGTGTTCGCCACATTCGTGACCTTCACCTTCTGGTTCCTGCCGCGGAAGCGGGAGGAGGTCGTGTGAGCGAGGAGGACCGGATCACCGTCGAGGTGCTGGTCGACGCGCGCGAGCTGTCGCGCCTGACGCCGAAGACGCACCCGCTCTGGTGGGGTGTCGCTGGCGCCGTCGCGATCGAGGCGGCGGTGGTGGCGAACCTGCTCACGAGCTACTTCTACCTAATGGCGCAGAACGAGGTCTGGCCACCCGAAGGGGTCGCGCCGCCAGACCTGCTCTGGGCCACGATTGTGCTCTTCGTGCTGCCTCTCAGCAGCTTGACGATGTGGTGGGCGGGCGTCGGATCGGATCGGAACCGCAAGACGCAGCTTGCGCTGGGCGTCACGGCAAGCGTGGCGCTGGCGACGCTGGCGCTGGGCATTCGCGCCTTGCAGATCGACGCTTTTGACATTCGCTGGGACCAGCACGCCTACGGCTCGATCGTCTGGACGATCACCGGCTTCCATTTCACCCATGTCGTCTCGGCGATCCTCGGAACGGCGGTCGTCTCGGTGCTGGCCTGGATGGACTACTTCACCTCCGAGCGGCAACTGGGCGTCGTGGTCGACACGCTCTACTGGTACTTCGTCGCCGGCGTCTTCCTCCCGATCTATTTGGTGCTCTACTGGGCACCGCGGCTGCTGTGACCGATGAACGCGCGCGACGAGGAACAGGATCTCGCACTTGCCCGGCAGGAGGGGCGCGAGGCGCTGAGCCCGTGGCTCGGCTGGATCTTCGGCCCGGTCGCGTGGGCGCTGCACCAGGGCATCGGCTACACGCTGGTGCCGCTCCTCTGCGAGATGGGGAGCTGGCCGTACCACGTGCTGACGGCCTTCGCGCTTGCGCTCTGCGCCGCTGGCGGATGGGCGGCGATGAGGGCGCTCAGGCGCTCCCGGCATGTGCGGCCGGAGCGGAGCGCGGAGCGGCTGAAGATGATGGCCCTCGTCGGCTTCATGCTCTGCGCCTCCGCGCTGGGCGGCATTGTGGTGGAATACGGCTCGTCCTTCCTGATCGACGTCTGCGCGGGAATCGCATGAATCCGGGCGCGGCACTCCTCGCACTCATCGCCACGCCCGCCATGGCGCATGGGGACGAGCATGTGGCCGGGTGGAGCCTCGACCCGCTGGTGATCGTGCCGCTCGGGATCGCGGCCGTGGCGTATGCGGGGGGTCTCGTGCGGCTTTGGAGCCGGGCGGGGGCGGGGCGGGGGCTCTCGCACGCGCGGGTGGTGACGTGCGCGGTCGGCTTCGTGCTCGCGGCCCTCTTCCTCGTTTCTCCCCTCGACGCTCTCGCGGAGCGGCTGCTCGCGGCCCACATGATCCAGCACTTCGGCCTGATGCTGATCGCGGCGCCGCTCATCGTCTTGGGGCGGCCGGGTCTCGCCCTGCTCTGGGATCTGCCCACGGCGGGACGGTCCGCCGTCTCCCGCATTAGTGCCGGCCGCGGCGGACGGGTCTGGCGGGGTGTCGGCAATCCGTTCGTCGCGTGGTCGATCTACTTCGTCACGCTCTGGGTCTGGCACATGCCGGCGCTCTACCAGGCGGCGGTCCGGAACGATGCGCTCCATGCGGCGCAGCACTTCAGCTTCTTCGGCGCCGCGCTCCTCTTCTGGTACGCCGTGCTCGAGCGGCCGCGGGCCGAGGGGCGCGCCGGCGCGTTCGCGGCGATCTTCGCGACGGCGGTGCAGTCCTGCGTTCTGGCGGCCCTGCTGACCACGGCTCGGACGCTCTGGTATCCGGTCTATGCCACTGGACCCGGCGGCTGGGGCCTCAGCCCGATGCAGGACCAGCAGCTCGGCGGCCTCATCATGTGGGTGCCCTGCTGCGCGGTGATGATCGGCGCCGGCGTCGCCGTCTTTGCGCAACTGCTGCGGGACGCGGAGGCGCGGGCGGAGCGAAGCCCGCTGTGAGGCTGCAGGCGCTCACCCTCGTTCTGGCGCTGGCCGCCTGCGACGAGGCCGACCCCGAGGCGCGCGCCCTCGTCGCACGCTACGGCTGCGTTTCGTGTCACGAGATCCCGAACGTGCCGGGCCCGCGGGGCAATTCCGGGCCGCCGCTGACGCACATGCCGCGGCAGGTCTATGTTGCCGGCGTCGCGCCGAACACGCCGGAGGTGCTGGCGCGCTTCATCGCGGACCCGCAGGCGATTGACCCGCGCTCGGCGATGCCGGACCTCGGCGTGAGCGCCGAGGAGGCGCGGATCATCGCGGGCTTTCTCCTGGGGATCGGAGGGTGAGAAGGTCGCGGCGCATCCTCGGGATCGGCCTCGCCGCCATTCTGCTCGCCGGCGCGGCGGTGTTCTCCCTCGGCGAGTTCTACAACCTCACCGCCATCCGCCAGCATCCGCTCTGGGTCTTTCGCGGCATCGCGCTCGGACGCGACGCGCTGATCGGCATGGAGGCGGAGTACGTGGCGGTGCCCGACGGGTTCGAGCTGCGGGCCGACCCGGCGAGCGCCGCGCTCTACCAGAAGCACTGCGCCCAGTGCCATGGCGCGCCCGGCGTCGCCGCGGAGGAATTCGCGCTGGGCATGATGCCGGTGCCGTCGAACCTCGCCGCAGCCGCCAAGCGCCGTCCGGCGCAGGAGGTCTACTGGTTCATCCGCTACGGCCTGAAGATGAGCGGGATGCCGGCCTGGGACATGCGCATGAGCGAGGCTGACATGTGGCGCCTGACGGGCTTCGTCGGCGCGATGCCGGGACTATCGCCCGCCGCCTACGCCGAGTTGCTGGAGCAGGCGGGGGAACTGCCGGACGCGATTCGCCCGGTCGCGGTCGAGGCCGGGCCGCTCAAGACCGCGATCGGCAGCGTCGAGCGTGGCCGAGCGGCGATGCAGGTGCATGCCTGTCGGTCCTGCCATCTCATCCCGGGGATCGTCGGCGCTCCGGATGTTTTCGTCGGGCCTCCGCTGGATGAGGCGGGCGGCCGGGCCTACATCGCCGGCGTTCTGAGGAACACGCCCGACAACATGGTGCGCTGGATCATGGACCCGCAGGCGGTCGATCCGCTGAGCGCGATGCCGAGCCTCGGCGTTTCCGAGGCGCTGGCCCGCGACATGGCAGCCTATCTCTACAGCCTGTCGTCGCTCGACCGCTCAAAGGCCGAGCCGGAGGGCGACGAAGACCGCTGAGCCTCAGGCGGCGGAGTACATCCCCTCGTAGATCGGCCCGAGGGTCTGGTGGTCGAAGAGCGACGAGACGCTGGTGCCGTTCCAGAGGTTGAGGATCGCCTGCGCGAACATCGGCGCCGTCGGCACGATGCGGATGTTGAATATGCCGCGCATGTCCCCGGTCGGCTGCGAAGTTGGATGCGGCGAACGGCATCGATCGCGAGCAGCTTCTCCAGCTGAACAAGGAGATCGCCAGGGCCTGAAAACCTACGAAAGGCTCACGCGCGATGAGGCTCTCCGCGAGATGGAGCTGGTGGGCTCAGAAGCATGGGATTCCGCTGAAGGACGTTGTGCAGGGCGGACAAATGCGGAGCGCGCAGATCCCGAAGTACAGGCACCCGGAGAATCCCTCTTTGACCTGGTCCGGGCGCGGGCGTCAGCCTGCATGATTGAAATGAGCCATGGATGCGGGGCACAATCGGGACGATCTTCTGATCGCCTGACCTCAGGCGAAATGATCACGTTGCTCGTTCCACTCAGGCGGAAACGGATTCAGAAGGCGAGCGCTTCCCGATCGCTGACGTCCGTCCAGGATCGCCTCGACGATGTCGGGCGCGAGCAGCGTGAGCCGTAGCACACGCGTCATGTAGGAGTGCGCGATCCCCTCGTGAGCGGCCAGTTCGCCGATCGTCGTGAATTGGCCGCTTTCGAGCATCCCGTTCCAGCGGAACGCGCGTGCCAATGCCTTGACCAGCGTGCTGTCCGTGCGCCGCGGCTGCGCTGCTCCTTCCGGCAGCTGCATCTCCTTTCGCCCGCCGCGCTTCACGACGCGAAATGGGATGTGGAGTGTGACCGTTTCGAAGGTCGGTGCCGCGCGGGTCATGCAGCTTCTCCGATGCCGCCATCCAGCATCTCGAGCGTGAGGCCGGTGAGTCCGTCGACCCGCAGCCGGACGTTCAGCCCGTCCGTGCCAATGTCCACGCGCTCGACCAGCAGCGCCACGATGCGGGCCTGCTCGGCCGGGAAGAACTCGTCCCACAGCGGGTCGAGTTGCTGCAGAGCCGCACGAGCGTCGGCCTCGGTGACGTCGCCATCCTGCGCCCGTGCCGCCTTCCACGTCCCCGCCACGATCTCGGGCTGGCGGAACACAGCGCGGAGTTGGTCGATGACGGCGGCCTCAATCTCGCCGGCGGGCACGCGGGCCACCGGGCACGCCCCCGCACCGTGCTTCAGCACGGTCTGGCTGATATAGTAGCGGTAGAGCCTGTCGCCCTTGCGCGTATGGGTCGGGGAGAACGCCGCGCCGTCCGGGCCGAACAGCAGCCCCTTCAGCAACGCCGGCGCCTCGGCGCGGGTGCGCGCGGCGCGCTTGCGTGGGCTCTCCTGCAGGATGGCGTGGACGCGGTCCCACTTCTCGCGATCGATGATCGCGTCGTGCTCGCCGGGATAGCTCTGCCCTTCGTGGACCGCCTCGCCGAGATAGACTCGGTTGGAGAGGAGGCGGTAGAGCGTCTTCTTGTCGACGAGGCTGCCGCGCCTGGTGCGGACGCCTTCCTGTCGAAGTTCCCGCGCCAGCACCGTCGCGGACCCCGTGGCGACGAACCGCTCGAAGATCGAGCGGACGACCGCAGCCTCGGCCTCGTTCACGACGAGCTTGCGGTCGCGGACATCGTAGCCCCAGGGAACGTTGCCGCCCATCCACATTCCCTTCCTGCGGCTGGCGGCGACCTTGTCGCGGATGCGCTCGGCGGTGACCTCCCGCTCGAACTGCGCGAAGCTGAGCAGGATGTTCAGGGTCAGCCGCCCCATGGACGTCGTCGTGTTGAACGACTGCGTGACGGAGACGAAGGTCACGCCGTTGCGGTCGAACACCTCCACCAGCTTGGCGAAGTCGGCGAGCGAGCGGCTGAGGCGGTCGATCTTGTAGACCACCACCACGTCGACCAGCCCGTCCTCGATGTCGTCCAGCAGCCGCTGCAGGCCGGGGCGTTCCAGCGTGCCGCCGGAAATGCCGCCGTCGTCATACTGGTCGCGGACCAGCACCCAGCCCTCGGACCGCTGGCTGGCGATGAAGGCCTCGCAGGCCTCCCGCTGGGCGTGCAGGCTGTTGAACTCCTGCTCCAGCCCTTCCTCGGAAGACTGGCGGGTGTAGATCGCGCAGCGGTGCTTGCGGACGATCGTCGATCTTTCGGGCCGCTTGGTCATGCGCGTCTCCGGTGGTTTTTCAAGCCGAAGAAGGTCCAGCCGTTCCAGCGCGTGCCGGTGATGGCGCGCGCGATGGCGGAGAGCGACTTGTAGGGCCGCCCCTGCCACTCGAAGCCGTCTGTGGTGACTGTGACGACATGCTCGACACCCTGCCACTCGCGGATCAGCCGCGTCCCGACGATGGGCCTGTCGCGGTCGGCGCGGATGCGGCTCTTCTTCCGGTCGCCGCCGTCGAGTTCCTCGCCCAGCCGCTCCAGCCGCCGGATCGTCTCGGGCTTCAGCCCGCCATAGGCCAGTTCCTGGATGCGGTACCCGAGCCGGCTCTCGAGGTAGCGGCGGTTGAACGGCGGCGGCTCGCTGTTGAACAGGTCGCGCCACTGCTGCTTCAGCTCTGGCGTCGTGGCGTTCTTCAGCGCGGCGATCTCCCTCGCCGTGAACCAGCGTGCTCGGAAGGCGCTGTCCAGTGCCTCCAGAAGAGCGAACAGGCTCTCCTGCTCTGGATCGCTACCTTGAGCCCGGCGGATGAGGTCCAGCGGGTCACCGTATTCGCCGGGGGCGACCTCGGCACCGATCCAGCGGACCGTCTGCCGGACGAGGTCGTCCCAAGCCTCGAAGCTCGCCGTGCGGCCGGCAGCACAAGTTGCGCCCGAGGTCAGCCATCCTCGGATCAACACGAGCGCGGCGCAGGCGAGGTCCATGCGATGGCTGAGAGCGTAATCGAGCGGATCGAGATCGAACTGCCGCGCGAACCCGCACGTCTTCCGCTCAAGGACTGGAACGCCGCAGACCAGAGCTCTTCAGGAAGCAGCCATACAATCATGCGGGACGTGAAACGTACCTTCGTCAAGGGCTCGAACAATCGCACGACTGGCTTCGTCATCGGAAACGCGTCCGTCTCCTGAGCCTCAGGCGGCGCGGGCTAGTTCGCCGCGCGCCGCCAGCGCCCTGATCCGGTGGCCGATCCGCGCCGAGTTGGCCATGATCGTCAGCGACGGGTTGACGCCGCCGCCCGTGGGCATGACCGAGCCGTCGCAGATCCAGAGGTTGTCGCACGACCAGGCGCGGCCGTCCGCATCCACCACGCTGTCCTGCGGTGAAAAGCCCATCGGGCAGCCGCCCATCAGGTGGGCAGTGCCGGTCGTCTCGAAGAGGTCAGTGGCGCCTGCCGCGCGCAGCATCTCGGACATGAACCCGCGCGCATGCCGGCCGATGGCGCGGTCGTTCTCGCCGTAGCCGAACGTGATCCGCGGGACCGGCAGGCCCAGCGCGTCGGTTTCGTCCGAGAGCGTGACGCGGTTCTCCGGATCGGGCATGACTTCGCCCACGATCTTCAGCCCAGCCATGTGGTTGTAGCCCGCCATCCGGCGGCGCAGGTCCATCCCGAAGGCGCCGAGGTTGCCGACCATCGAGGTGGCGAAGTCGGTGGGCAGCGGCCCCTGGCTCATGATGGCGTAACCGCCATGGAAGTCCTTGCGGTCCTCGTAGTTCCAGTGCTCGGTCACGGCCATCGAGGGCGGTCCCTTGTACCAGCGGATCTCGTCTTCCATCGTCCCCCAGACCGCGTCGTTGACGTGCACCATCAGTTCGCGCCCGACCAGCCCTTCGGCGTTGGCGAGGCCGTGGCGATGCGCCGGCCCGGCCGAGTTCAGCAGGAGGCGCGGCGTCTCGATCGAGTAGCCCGCGACGACGACGTTGCGCGTTTGCTGGAACCGCCACTCGCCGCCGCGGTGGTAGTGCAGGCCGGTGGCGCGGCCGCTGGCATCGGTTTCGATCCGGGCCACCATCGCAAGGTCGCGCACCTCCGCTCCGGCGGCGAGCGCACGGGGAATGTAGGTGTTGAGGATGCTCTGCTTGGCGTTGGTCGAGCAACCGATCTTGCAGAAGCCGCGATAGACGCAGGGCGGCGCGCGGCCGCGCGGAGCGGAGAGGGTGGCGATTGGGCAGGGCGCCCAGCCGACGCCCAGCGCCTCGGCCCCTCGGGCGAGCACCAGGCCGGAAGCGTTGACCTCGTGCGGACGGTAGGGATAGCGCCCGCGCCGCGGTCCCCAGGGATAGCGCACGGGCCCGGCGATCTTGAGCGCGTCCTCGACCTCGTCATAGGCGCGCCACATCTCGCGCCAGTCGACCGGCCAGTCCCTGCCGTAGCCGAGCGCGGAGCGGGCGAGGAACCATTCGGGGCGGAACCGCAGCGCCACCATCTGGAAATGCACCGTCGACCCGCCGACCGCGCGACCCGAGTTGTTCGAGCCGAGTTCGATCGGGTCGCGGCCGTCGCTGATCCGCTCGTCGGTCCAGTAGAGCTTGTCCTGCTCGCGCTCTTCCGACGCGAAGTCGGCGAGCGGGCGAAAGAACGGCCCCGCGTCGAAGGCCACCACGGAAAAGCCCGCCTCGGCCAGCTTGGCAGCCATAACGCCGCCGCCCGCGCCCGTACCGACGATGGCGAAATCGACGTCCTCGCCGTCGCGGTGGCTGCGCATCGGCACCCAGCCGTCACGGGAGAAGACGTCCGGCGCCCTGCCTTCCGTGGCGCGCACGTCGGGGATGCCGCGGGTCACTTCCGTCGCTCGCTGCGGCGCTTCGGCCGCTCGAGGTCCGCCTCCCACGCGTCGCGGCGGTTGGCGGAGAGGCGGACATAGCCGCGCGGCGAGGCCGGGCCGCCAAAGCCGATCTCGCTCCACGCATCCGGGTGGGCGTAGTATATACGCACTATCTCGTTCGCCAGGACGTGGCGGAAGAGGCGGCGCGGCGGCAGGTCGCGCCACTCCGGCGCCCGCACATCCTCGTCGTCGATCGCCCGCAGCAGGCTCTCGCGCGCATCCGCCGGCAGGGCGTGGAAGCGGCGACCGTAAACCGCGCGCGCCTCGGCGTCGATGGCGGCGAGCCCGCGCCGCCATGCCTCGCGCATCGTGGGCAGCGCAGCCCATCGGGTGCCGGTAGTGCGATCCTCGGCCATCGCGGCGTCGACGAACGGGGCGAGCGGGATTGGCCTCTCCCGGTCGGGCTGCGGCAGCACCGTGTCGCAGAGGGCGGCGAGCGTCTCCCACTCGGCCGGTTCGAAGAAGCGGCGCTCGGGCACCCGGTCCAGCCGGTGAGCCACGACCTCGCGCGTGATCGCATCCCACGACGGCGTGTCCCACTTCGCCAGCACGTCGTAGCCGGGGTAGGGGCGGGGCGCATCGGTCATCGGCGGGCCTCCTCTAGCAGGTGGGCGGCGCCGAGCCCCGCCAGCGCCACGCCGGTGAAGCTGGGCGGCGCCGGCAGGGGCGGCGCGACCTGGAGATTCTGGCGCCAGTTCCGCCAGCCGCCCATGTTGCGGTGCACGCCCCATGCGTGGAACGCCGCGCCGGCAAGCCCCATGGCGGCGGTGGCGCGGAGCAGGATGCGGGCGAGACGCAGCCGCGCGCGGTCGGGCCGGCGCGCGGCGTCGGCGACGGCCAGCGCGGCGAGCGGCGGCAGGATCACGGGCGCGAACATCATAGGGTTGTGGAACGCGCCGCGGAAGTGCAGCAGCGCAACCTCGGCGGTGGTCCCGAGCAGCCCGGCGACGGTGCCGAGACTGCCGATGCGCCCCGCGCGCAGCGCCTCCGCGCCGCGCGGCTGGCCAGTTTCCAGCCGCGTGGCGGCAAGCCCGGCGAGGCCCGCCAGTGTCATGGCACCCGGCGCGCCGAGCGGGGCGGCGTAGAACATGCTCTCCCATGAGAGCGCGCCGGGTCGTCGCAGGACGTTGCGCAGGTGGAAGAGGTGCCCTGCCAGCCCCGCCCCGACGGCACCCGCGTTGACGGCCTGCCGCGCGCGGCGCGTCATCATGCCCGGCGCCAGCGCCGAGACGAGGGCCAGCCCCGACGACACCGGCGCGACGAACATGGTGCGGTTGTGGAAGCCGCCGCGATAGTGCTCCATCGTGCTGTCGGCGAGGACGCTGCCAGCGAGCAGGGCGGCCCCCTGCCGCACCTGCCGCGCCGCGCGGCTGCCCTCAGGGCGCCGCCGGGGCGGGCGCCTGCGGCTCACCCAAGCGGCGCCGGCAACGAGGCCGACAGAGGCGAGTGCGGTCAGCGCCACGGCGCGGCGCGACCTCTCGGACGGGACCCTCGGTCTCATGCCGGACCCCGCGGCCAGATGCGGAACGGCTCGGCATCGGCCTGCTTGAGCGCAAGTCCGAGGCCCGGCCGGTCGTCCTCCGGAATTGCGACGCCGTTGCGGGCGACGGGGGGGGCCTCCATCAGCATGTCCTCGATGCGGACGTGGTCGTGGAACCACTCCATGTGGATCAGCCGCTGGAGGCAGAGCGCAGCCTGCAGGTGCAGGGCCGGGGCGCAGTGGATCGAGAGCGGCACGGTCGCCGCCCAGGCCAGCGCGTCGGCCTGCAGGAGGCCGGTGATGCCGCAGCACCGCGTCGCATCCGCCTGCAGCACGTCGACCGCGCCGGCCTCGAGCAGGCGGCGGAAGTGGAAAGCGTCGTAGCCATATTCGCCGGCCGCGAGTTCCACGCCCGCAGGGGCCTGGTCCCGCACCAGCCGGAGGCCCTCCACGTCGTCCGACGAAACCGGCTCCTCGAACCAGACAACGCCAGATGCGGCGGCGAAGTCGGCCATCTTCAGCGCCTGCTTGCGGCTGCAGGCGCCGTTCGCGTCGATCATCAGCGCAGCGCCGTCGCCTGCCGCGCGCCGGGCGCGGGCGATGCGCGGCGCTTCGGCCGCCAGGTCGGACGTGACCTTGATCTTGACCGCGTGAAAACCGGCATCGACCCAGCCCTCGATCTGCGCGTCCATCTCGGAAGGTGCGTAAGTCGTGAAACCGCCGCTGCCGTAGACGGGCACGGCTTCGCGCCTCCGGCCCAGGAGCGTCGACAGGCTGGCGCCGAGGTACTTGCCGCGCAAGTCGTGCAGCGCGGCGTCACAGAGCGAAATGGCCATCGCCGCCACGCCCTGCCGCCCGTGATTACGCACCGCGTCCACCATCTCGCGCCAGCGGGCGGCGGTGGCGAGGCCATCGCGGCCTTGCAGCACCCCCGCCAGAACGTCGCTCGCGAAGAGCGCAGTGGCGCTGTCGGCGTAGACGTAGCCGAAGCCGGTCTGGCCGCCCGCCTCGATCTCGCACGTGACCAGCACCGTTGCGTCCCAGGCGAGCGTGCCGTCGCCCTCGGGCCGGTCGGTCGGCACCCGGTAGGCGGCGGTCCGGACGCCGGTGATCGGCGCCTCCGGGCTCACTTGGTAAAGTAGCGCTTGAACGAGTTCTTGATGATCGCCTTCTCGTCCGGGTCGCCCTTCATCAGCGTCTTGAAGTAGTTGACCCGCTGGTCGAGCGTCACCTTCGGCGGTAGCGTCGGGATCGTGGGGTCGCAGACGCAGTCGATCAGCACCGGCCGGTCGGCGGCGAAGGCCTGGTCCCAGGCCGGGCCGACCTGCTCCGGCTTCTCGACCCGTAGCCCGATCAGGCCCAGCGAGGCGGCGTAGGCGGCGTAGTCGAAGGGTGGAACGGCCTGCGTCTCCTCCATCTTCGGGAAGCCGCCCATCGCCCGCATCTCCCACGTCACCTGGTTGAGGTCGCCGTTGTTGAGCACGGCGATGACGCAGCGCGGGTCGGACCAGGCGCGCCAGTACTTCGCGATGGTCATGAGGGCGGAGTTGCCGAGCATCTGCATCGCGCCGTCGCCGACGAAGCTGACGGCCACCCGATCGGGGTGGGTGAACTTGGCCGCCGTCGCGTAGGGAACGCCGGGGCACATCGTGGCGAGCGTGCCGGAGAGCGAGCCTTTCATCCCCTTGCGGATGCGGATCGCGCGGGCGTACCAGTTGGCCGAGGTGCCGCTGTCGGCCGAGATGATCGCGTTGTCGGGCAGGCGGGGTGAGCACTCCCAGAACAGAAGCTGCGGGTTGATCGGGTCGCCCTCATGCAGAGCGCGGCTCTCGACGCCCTCCCACCACTGGGCCACGTCCTTGACGATCTTCTCTTGCCAGGAGCTGTCAGACTTCGGCTCCAGGTAGGGCAGCAGGGCCGCGAGCGTGTCCTTCGCGTCGCCGTGCAGGTTTACGTCCATCGGGTAGCGGATCGAGAGCATCCCGGGATCGATGTCGATCTGGATGCCCTTCGCCTTGCCCTCCTCGGGCAGGAACTCCGAGTACGGGAAGCCGGAGCCGACCATCAGGAAGGCGTCGCACTCCATCATCAGGTCCCACGAGGGCGTGGTGCCGAGGAGGCCGATCTGTCCGGTGACGTAGGGGATGTCGTCGGGCAGCGCCGCCTTGCCGAGCAGCGCCTTGGTAACGCCCGCGCCAATGGTTTCGGCCACGGCCCTGACCTCGTCGCCGGCGCCGATCGCGCCGGCACCGATCAGGATCGCCGGCTTCTTCGCCTCGTTGAGGATGGCGGCGGCGCGGCGCAGCTCCTCCTCCGGCGGGATCATGCGGGGCTTCGGCGCATAGCCCATACCGGAATGAACGGTGCCGTGCTTGTGCGGCGGGCTCTCGACCGCATCCTCCTCGCCCACGTCGTCGGGCAGGATGATCGCGGTGACGCAGCGCTTGGCCTTGGCGATGCGGAACGCGCGGTCGATCAGGTGGCGCATCTGCGTCGGCGACTGGCAGTAGTGCACGTACTCGTGCGCCACGTCCTTGAAGAGCGTCAGCAGGTCGACCTCCTGCTGATAATGCCCGCCGAGCGCGGCGCGGTCCTGCTGGCCGACGATCGCGACGACCGGCTGGTGGTCGAGCTTGGCGTCGTAGAGCCCGTTCAGCAGGTGGATCGCGCCGGGGCCGGACGTGGCCAGGCAGACGCCCGGCTCGCCCGTCCACTTGGCGTGGGCGCAGGCCATGAACGCCGCCTCCTCCTCGTGGCGCGCCTGGACGAAGGTGAAGCGGTCCATCGCCTTCTCCAGTGCCTCGAGCGTCGAACTGATGCCGTCGCCCGGAAAGCCGTAGATGTTGCGGACGCCCCACGCCGTCAGGCGATCGAGCATGAAGTCGGCAGTCGTCTTGGCCATGTCGTGAGTCCTCCCGGCGTTGCTGCCTGCGGTCGGGGAGCAACGAGACACGGAAACGAGGGTTCCGACGAAGCCCGTTGCGGCAGAGAGGATTTCCGAAGGGGCTGTCAGAGCAACCGCTCGTGAGCGGCCATAACGGTAGCTGGCCTCGCCCGATAAGCAAGCGCAGCCCCTTCCGGTACTTCAAGACGTCGCCCTAGGTCATCCGTCTCGCGGTGATGCTGTACATCCGATTCCCGCTGTCGCTCAGAAACGTCGAGGACCTGCTCCACGAGCGCGGCGTCGATGTGAGCCACGAGGCGGTGCGGTTCTGGTGGCATCGGTTCGGGCCGATGTTCGCGTCTGAGATCCGCCGGCGCTTGGTCTGACACCAACCTCGGAGATGACGTAGCGCTGCGCCGCCATTCAGGCCGGCGCAGTGCTCGCCTGGATGGCGGCCCGGATCTTCGGCGTGATCGTGGCCTGCTTGTGAAGAGAGATCTGCATGCTCGCCTCTCATCCCGAACCTCGCGTAGGATCGATCTTGCCACGCAGAGTGCAGAGTACCGAGGGTCTACAGCGCCGGCGTGCCCGACAGCAGCCGGTCGAGGGTGCGAACAGAGTGGGATGTAGGCGGCGAGCGGTGCCGCCACGAGCATGAACAGAAGCAGGAACATGGCGTGCAGCATGCCGGGCACGGGGCTGTGTGCACCGGAGCGCACGTTGGTGGCGGTCCGCGCGATGGTGCCCGTGACGCAGAAGCCGCCGAAGAGGGAGGAGCCGACATTGGCCACGCCCTGAGCGACTAGCTCGCAATCAAAGCGGTGGCGGCGCCCCGTCATGCCGTCGGCGACGACCGCGGACAAGAGCGACTCGATGGCGCCGAGCAAGGAGAACAAGATGGCGGCGGGCAGAACGGCCATGGCTCTTTCCAGCGAAAGGTCGCGCAGGCGCGGCGCTGGAAGGGTCGAGGGGATGCCGCCGAACCTCCTGCCGAGGGTCTAGACCGGCAGATCCAAAAATCGCCGCGGCCGCGGCAGCCACTCCGACGGCGAACAGCATGGGTGGCCAGTGCGGTTGCCAGCGGCGGAATTCCAGGATTGCGGCGACGGACGTCACGGACACGGCGACGGCGGAGGGAGTGACGCTTGGCCCGCGCGTCCCAGAGCGCCGGGATCTTCTGCAGAAGCTCGCCGGGTTCATGCTCCGGCGTCAGTCCGAAGAGCTCCCTGATCTGACTTGCGAAGATGATGACCGCGCTCCCTGAGGTGAAGCCGACCGTTACCGGGAACGGAATGAACTTGATGAAGGTGCCGAGCCTCAGCATCCTTGCGATGACCAGCATCAGCCCCGAGAGGAGGGTAGCAAGGATAAGGCCGTTCATCCCATGCTGCGCTACGGTCGCTGCGACCAGAACGATGAAAGCGCCCGCCGGCCCGCCTATCTGAATAGGCGATCCGCCGAGCAGAGAGACGATGAAGCCGCCGACGACGGCGGTGTAGAGTCTCTGCGCAGGCGTCGCACCGGAGGCGATCGCGATGGACACGGACAGCGGCAGCGCCACGATGGCGACGGTCAGCCTTACAATGGCATCCGCGCAACTGAGGCAGGCCTTAGCCTTTGCGCAGGACTGTCATCAGCTTCGGCGCATGGAGCTCGGTGAAGCTTGGCGCATCGCTTGGTCTCGTGAGCGGTTCGTTCATCTGCGGCCACATCTTGGTGGAGAAAGCGGCCGGATGGTCGCACGCCGTCGGAAGTCGATGTCCTCGATGGCGCGACGGTGAAGCGGACTCTCGCCGCCAGCGGACCGAGCGTGACCTACACCGGCGCCCAGCAGACCTCGGACTGGGGGCACCTGCTCGGCCCCGGCGACGGGATCGAAGTCCGCATCGCGCAGCTCTCCGCGAGGCTCGGGCGTGGCCAGGATGGAACGGTTACGATGACATTCCGAGACGGCGAGGTGCAAATCGAGCGTGAGGACCTAAGATCATCTGGGATGAATGGACGCGAGGAGGACCTTGCGATGGACAATCCTTGGCTGAGGATGTGGGCTCACACGCTGAACCTCAGCGCCCGCATGGCGCGCGCATTCTGGGAGCCGTTCCTGAACCCGTCGACGACGAAAGACGAGGACCATGCGCGGAAGAGCAGCCCGGAGGCCGAGGCGTCCCAGACGCCGCCACCTCGGGCCGAGAATGAGCCCGCGACCATGCCGCCGAAGACGAAAGCATCCGGAGAGCCCCAGCCGAAGTCTGCATCTGCGCCCAAGACAAGGGCGCCCGAGACCAGGCGTGAAGATCGCAAGGCATCTGGCGATCAGCAACGGCGCTACGGTGAAGGTCAGACAAGGGCGCAGGCTTCTTCGAAGACGTCGAGTCCGACCCGAACGCAGAAGTCCGCGAAGCCCTCTGCGCGCGATGCGCAGCAATTCGGTCCGAAGAATCAAGCTGCCGACCCGAAATACCGGCACCCGGACTACCCGGAGCTGACCTGGAGCGGCCGCGGCCGACGGCCGCGCTGGATCACCGATGCCGTTGAGGCGGGCCTCAAGCTCGACGACCTGAAGACGAAGCGCCGCTGAGCTCCGGCTGACCCACCCCAAAATCCCGACCGAATCGCCGGAACCTAAGGTCGGGCGTGATGAGCAATCTTTTGTGGCTGACGGACGAGCTTATAGCGCGCCTGCGGCCGTTCTTTCCGACGAGCCATGGGAGGCGGCGGGTCACAACCGGCGCGTCTTGAGCGGAATAGTCTTCCTAAATCGCAATGGCCTGAGGTGGCGCGGTGTCGAGATCAGGCGTGGAGCGGCCGGTCGCGTCTCCGCCGCAACAGAGCGAGTGTCGGGAGCGAAAGACCGAGCAGCGATGCCGACAGCGGCAGCGGTATGACTTCGACATTGCCCGCGTCGGGCACGTAGAGAAAGCCCCGGTCGTTGGCGTAGCCGTTCACCGTATTCAGCAGAGTGCCGGCACTGCCGATGATGAACTGGTCATAGGTATAGGAGACGAT
The DNA here is from genome assembly GCF_016918935.1 of Roseitranquillus sediminis. Taxonomy (GTDB): domain Bacteria; phylum Pseudomonadota; class Alphaproteobacteria; order Rhodobacterales; family Rhodobacteraceae; genus Roseitranquillus; species Roseitranquillus sediminis. The sequence continues at coordinate 2,388 of NZ_JAFFOB010000024.1, read as the reverse complement.
CTGGCCGAGTTCGGTAATCTGAACGTACCGGTCGCGAGCAAAATCGTGGAAGAAGCCCGAATCGTCACTGTAGCCGCCGACCGTGCCCAAGAGAATGGCGGGTCCTCCGGTGATGAACTGGTCATAGGTATAGGAGACGATCTGGCCAAGCTCGGTGATCTGCAGGTACCGGTCGAGGGCGGAACTGTAGAGAAAACCCCGGTCGTCAGCGTAGCCGTTCACGGTGTTCAGCAGGGTGCCGGCGCTGCCGATAATGAACTGGTCGTAAGTATAGGAGACGATCTGGCCGAGCTCGGTGATCTGTATCACCTTGGCATCCGCCGTCGTCGCGCCGAACCACGAAAGCGAGGACAGTGCGGAAACAACGAACGCGAGAAGTTTCATCGACTGATCTCCCATTCCCAGATTTTCCGAAGGCTAGCAAATCCGTGCCGCTGCGCATAGCCGCTCGCGTTATCAACGGTGCGCCGAAGGGCGTTTTGCAGCCGTTGCGAGAATAGCGTTTCACCCTGACACGGCCAGCTTGCTAAGCAGTTCTGGGCCGCACCTCCATCAGTCTCGTCCGATACCTGAAGACGCTGTGGCCTGCCCTGCGGTGGTCCGCTCGCCTCTGCCCTGGCGGGAGCTCTTCCAATGTACTTCCCCTCACAATGAAGGACCCGCTGCATGACCGAGACCACGCCGAACCTGCTGCTGCCCTACATCCTCGCCGCGCAGGCGCAGAAGCACGTCACGCTGAACGAGGCGCTGCGGCTCTTGAACAGGCTCGTCCAGCTCACGGTCGAGAGACGCGGCGCCGCCGGGACGCCGGTCAACGGCGCCTGCTGGATCATCGGCTCGGGCACCAGCGGCGAGTAGATCGGCTGGGACGGCGACGTCGCGCTCAGGTCCGACGGGGCCTGGCTGCGCTTGCCTGTGCGCGAGGGCTGGCGCGCCTGGGTCAGGGACGACCAGCAGCTGGTGGTGCGCGCCGCCGCCGGCTGGGTCGCCGTGGCGCTCGTACCCTGAGACGGTACATAAGCGTGGACGGATGGAACCGGACATCCTGAACACGGTGCTCAGCGACAACCCGATCGAGCGGGTGATCATCCTGCTGCTCGCGGCAGCGGTGATCGCGCTCTACCTGCGGGCCAACCACCTCGCGGACCAGCGCGTGAGCGACATTCAGGGCACCGTCGCCACCACGAACGCGGCGATGGCGGAGACCACCCGCGTCCTCGATCTGCTGGCAACGAGGCTCGAGAACCTGGGTAGGCTGATCGCTCTCCTCATTCCCGGCCGCAGCGGCGAGGAACTCCAGGCGGCGCGGCAACGCTCCGAGCGCCGCTTGGCCGAACTGCGGGAACAGAGCCGCCGCCTGCGTCGCATCATTTAAAAGCTGCACGACGAGGACCGGAGGCGGGAGCAGAACTGATGGACGACACCCACGTCCTCTCCTCTATCCCGACGCTGCTCCTCGTCTGCACCGTGACAGCGAGCTACACCGGGCTGGCGCTGCGGCGGGTGACCGATGATCCGGAGGTCAATGTGGCGATCCACCTCGCTGCGGGCATCTTCTGGACCACCGCGGCTTACACCGCGCGTGCCGCCTACTGGGGCCTCTCGTCGCGCGAATTCCGGCCGCGCTGGGGGCTCGACTACTCCGTCGCGCTAGATGTCGGCTGCAACCTCCTTTTCGCCTATGGCTGCTGGCGGGCGCACCAGGCGATCTGCCTGCTGTCGCCGGAGGACCGGCGGGGCCGGGTGCGGCGGTGGCTCGTCTGGACTCTGGTGCCCGACGCGCCGCGGCCCGTGCGGCGGCTGCTCGGGCGGGCATTTCGGCAGGTGACGAGGTGGGGCACCGGAGTCCGTTAACGTGAACCACTGCTCCGATCTGCACGATACGCCGTGGCAGGCGAAAGGTCAGGAGGCCGCCGCGTCGCAGATCATGTGCACTTCGGACTCGCTATTCGGACGCAGCGACTCATGCTACGATTGTGGGGCCTCAGCTACGATTTTTGCGATGGCCGACCCACCAACCTATCATTTCGACCTGCCGAACTCCGGCCGACCGATCAACGCTCCGTTGGCAGAGGAGTGGTATCTCAACATCCAGGACGCGCCGCTCAGGACATCGGAGTCGCGCGGAGTAGACCCGGCGATAGGGCTAAACACCGTTGTTATTCAAGCGACGGCCGGATCCAGCTCGGCGGGCGCGGCTTCGGTGTTTTCGACGGCAAGGTGAGCTTTTACTTGCTTGTCCCCGATGAAGACGAGCCACAGCATCGGCGTTTCGTCTGGGCGCCGAGAGTCGTTCCACGTCCGCAAGGACGTAAGCGCGACGGCGCGGCCCTATGCGGCGAGGCTTGACGGCTGTTCGAAGCGCCAGGGCATCAGGTCCTCGATGCA
>NZ_JAFFOB010000023.1 GCF_016918935.1 Roseitranquillus sediminis | reverse complement strand
CGATGTCGATGAACGTCCGATACCGCCCCTCGTCATGCAGACGCTGAAGCGCCGCGTCGATCATCGCAGGATAGTTCATCGTCGGGCTCCTACTGCGGCATGGAGGTGGATCGGCCTGCCTTCGCCACATCCGCGTTTCTGCTCGTCACTCATGCGGCGCACTCGCCTCGGCGGCGGACCGCCGCCGCGATCAAGGCCGGCACCTCGGGCCGCGTCCCGACGGGCGCCAGGATCGGCCCCGGAAAGTCTGCGACCCGGAGCGCCTCCGGCAAGTCCTCATTGACGTGACCGTTGGCCGCCGCGAAGAACGGCAGACAGATAGCCGGCCCGTCGAGCCGCCCCGCCTCGGCGAGGAACGGGCTCTCGTCGACGAAGCCGCAGCTCACGCGCCGGAAAGCTCCGGCAGCCTCAATACGGGCGGCGACGCGGCGAGCCGCGGCAGAGGGCCGTGGATCCGACGGCGAGCCATGTGCGGCGAGAAGGAGGTGCGTCCGCGACGGCTTAAGCCCCGCCTCCCGCGCCCCCTCAACTGCGGCTGCGAGCGACAGACCGGAGACCGCGGGGTCGAGGCCGAAGGGCGGCAGGATGTTGGCCCGCCCGTCCCAGACCTTCGCGATGCGTCTTGGCAGCAGCGTGCTCACGAACCATCCGTCGGCCATGAAGAGCGGGTAGACGCTGACTAGGCCCGGTCCGAGCATCACAAGGGCGCGGCCGAGCGTGCCGTCACCAGCAAGCGTCGCGCTTCCGACGCGCACGCCGGGCAGGTGACCGGCAACCTCGGCGGCCAGCTCGGCGAGCACCGCTTCCGGCCCTCCGGGCGCTGACGGCTGACCGTGCGTGACGATGACGACGGCGGACATGGCCGGCTCACTTCATTCCCGCGAAATGGAACCATTCCAAAAAAGCACATTGCGCGAGGCAGACGCAAGCAGTTGATGTCGTTCTGGCGCGCTCCTCCAGGGTCGCCGACGGTGCGCTTCCAAAGGTGGACCGGACGAGACTACCATCGGGTCGTTGCCGCCCAGGCGGATCGGGATCCCCGCGTGTGCGGCGCGGGAGAAAGTATGGCAGGATGGATCAGCAGGCGAGCACGGCGCGTCATACCGCGGCGCTGACGGCGGCGGGATTTGAGCAGGCGGAGCTCAGTGAAGGCACCCATGCGGTCCGCTCGCCCATCGACGGCGCCGAGGTTGCCCGCGTGGTGCAGGCGAGTTCAGCCGACATGGCGGACGTCATCGACCGGGCCAAGGTCGCGTTTCACGCGTGGCGGCAGGTCCCTGCCCCCCGCCGGGGCGAACTCGTCCGACTGCTCGGCGAGGAGCTCCGGGCGGCAAAGGCGGAGCTGGGGGCCATCGTCACGCTCGAGGCCGGCAAGATCGTGTCGGAGGGCGAGGGCGAGGTGCAGGAGATGATCGACATCTGCGACTTCGCCGTCGGGCTCTCGCGGCAGCTCTATGGACGCTCGATCGCCTCCGAGCGGCCGGGTCACAGGATGACCGAGACGTGGCATCCGCTAGGCCCGTGCGGCGTGATCACCGCCTTCAACTTTCCGGTCGCCGTCTGGTCGTGGAACGCTGCCATCGCTCTCGTCTGCGGCAACCCGGTGATCTGGAAGCCGTCGGAGAAGACGCCGCTGGCGGCGATGGCCTGCATGAAGATCCTCGGCCGGGCCCTGCGGCGGTTCGGAAAAACTCCCGACGGCCTCGTGCAACTTGTCGTCGGCGGGCCCGAGGTCGGAGAGGCTCTGGTGGCGTCGTCTGGCGTCCCCATCCTGTCGGCCACCGGCTCGACCCGCATGGGCCGCGTCGTCGGACCCAAGGTCCTGGCGCGCTTCGGCCGGCCGATCCTCGAGCTCGGCGGCAACAACGCGATGATCGTCGCGCCGTCGGCGGACATGGACATGGCTGTCCGCGCCACGGTGTTCGCGGCCGTCGGCACCGCCGGTCAACGCTGCACGTCCCTGCGGCGCCTGATCGTGCACCGCTCGGTCAGGGACGAGCTGGTGCAGAGGCTAGTGTCCGCCTACGGCAGCCTGCCGGTCGGCGACCCGCGCGAGGCGGCGACGCTGGTCGGACCGCTCATCGACCACGCGGCGCGCGACCGGATGCAGCAGGCGCTGGAGCAGGCGCGAGCCGAAGGCGGCAAGGTTCACGGCGGGGCTCCGGTGACCTCCGGCGTGCCGCCGGGAGGCGCCTATGTCGAGCCCGCCATCGTAGAGATGCCGGACCAGACCGAGACGGTTCGGACGGAGACCTTCGCGCCAATCCTCTACGTCATGGGCTACGAGACGCTCGAGGAGGCCATCGCGCTCCAGAATGGCGTGCCGCAGGGCCTCTCCTCCTGCATCTTCACGCTCGACCTGCGCGAGGCGGAAACATTCCTCTCCGCCACCGGCTCGGATTGCGGGATCGCCAATGTCAACATCGGCCCCTCGGGCGCCGAGATCGGCGGCGCGTTCGGCGGCGAGAAGGAGACCGGAGGCGGACGCGAGAGCGGATCGGACGCCTGGAAGGGCTACATGCGCCGCCAGACGAGCACGGTGAACTACTCGACGCACCTTCCGCTGGCACAGGGTGTCCGGTTCGACATCTGAAATCTGACGCGGCGGGTCACCGGAGCCTGAAGCGAAAACCCCGGTCAGTCCTCCTGCGGCTCCATGCGATAGCGGAAGTCACAGTGGGACGCGCCACGCATAATGGTCTGCGTCCGCGTAAGCTTCATGTCAGGATTGTAGCCGACGCAGAAGTCGCCATCGCGGTTGCAAGACAGGAGGTGGCCGATGTCGCTGAGGCCCATCTGGCGGTACATCTCGGCGTAGCGGCAGCGCGTGACGTTGAAGTCGAGCTTCTCCTCGTCGGCGGCGATGACTTCTATCTCCAGCGCGTCGCCCTTGGTCCAGGCGGGCATGATCTCGTGGAAATCCTTGAGCGTTGGCGGGCGGCCCAGCCTCTCGGCCAGCTCGCGGCCATGGGCGACTGCAGCGTTCGAGACGGCCTCGCCGATGACCGCCTGCGCCTCCTTCTCGCCCGAGCGCTCGCGGAGCGTGTCGTAGACCTGACCGAGGATCTGCGCCTCGATCCGCCGCCGCTCCAGTATGGGCATGTCGTCCATGGGACTCTCCTCAGTCGTTCGCGATCTCGATCCGGTCCTTCCGGCGCAGCCAGGCGAGGTAAGCCGGCGCCACGCGGCGCGCCACCTGCGGGAACGGCAGTGGCGCCGGATCCGACAGCGGCAGCGCCAGATCGCGCTCGGCCGTGCCGGTCACGGCCGCCGCAATCTCGCGGCCCAGCGACACCGACAGCGCGACGCCGCGCCCGTTGCAGCCCGTCCAGGTCCAGCCGTCCGGCCCGAGCCTGTGGATGCACGGGAAACGGTCCCACGTCATGCCGATATAGCCGCTCCAGACATGGCTCATCTCCGGCACCCCCATATCGGGGAACGCCTCGGCCAACCGCCGGGCGGCCTTGTTGCGCACCCGCTCCGCCGCTCGCCAGCCGCCGATCACCGCGCCCCCGGTGATCATCCGGTTGCGCGCGTCGTAGCGGAAGAAGCGCAGGTCGCCGCTGGTATCGGACACCGCCTGCCGCCCCGGCAGGACCTTGGCCCGCAGATTGTCGCCGAGCGGCGTCGTCGCCATCTGCCACGACAGCACCGGCACCACCTGGCGCGAGATGCGGGAGGCGAGCGTCCGCTCCACCAGATCGGTGTACGCATTCGTTGCGAGGATCAGCGCGCGTGCCCTGACCGAACCTTGCGCCGTCCGCACCCGCCAGCCCTCGCCCTCGCGCGTCCAGGCGGTGACGGGACTGCCCTCGTGGATCGTGGCGCCGCGGCGCTCGGCCGCCGTCGCGAGCCCGCGGGCGAGGCCCAGCGGGTTCACATGGCCGCCAGTCGGGTTGAACATCCCGCCGAACCAGAAGTCAGTGCCGAGCATCGCCTCGCACGCCGCGCGGTCGAGCAGTTCCGCGGGGAAGCCGAGTCGCTGCCAGGCCGCCACGCGCCCTTCGCTGATGCGGATGCGCCCGGGCGAGTGGGCTGGCTGGAACCAGCCGGTCTGCTCGGCTTCGGCCTCGGCCTCGGCCTCGATCCCCTCCTCCCGGACGGTGTCGAAGAGATAGGCGGCGCTGCCGCCGACGAGGCGTGCGAAGCGTTCTCCGGCCTCGCCCCAACGGAGGGCCATGGCATCGGGCTCGGCGGCGGTCAGCGTCGGGATCACCTGCCCGTTGTTGCGCCCCGAAGCGCCCCAGCCCACCGCGTGAGCCTCGACCACGATCGGCGCCACGCCTCGCCGCGCCAGGTGCAGCGCCGCCGACAGGCCGGTGAAACCTGCGCCGACCACGACCACCTCGGCCTCCACTTCGCCACGCAGCGGCGACGCAGGCGCGCGCGGGACGGCCACCTCGGCCCAGAGCGAGGGCGGGAACGCTGCGCTCATTCCGCGGCCTCGCGGATGAGCGGCGCCTCATGCGGCATCCAGAACCAACGCAGGCTCTCGGCTTCGGCATCCAGGGCGGTGGCCGGCGGCGGATCGAGCACCGCGGCCTCGTCCGCGATCCGCTCCGCCTGGGCGAGGCAGGCGGCGAAGCCGGGCGGCGCAGGCTCCTCTGCCGGCGCACTCCAGAGCTCGGCCAGCGAACGCGGTGCTTCGTCGGTCGCGCCGGCCCGCCAGACGCCTGCAGCGGCGTCGAGGTGGTACATGCGCAGCAGATCCGACCCTCTCCGCGCCACGAACGCCACGGCGTCAGCGATGTAGTCCACCGTCTCTTCAGCGAAGAAGTAGTTGACCCCGAGCCGGGCCCAGCCGGGCCGAAAGGCCGAGAGGCCACGCGCGACCGCCCGCTCGTGCGCCTCCGCGATTGCGTCGTCGATCTCTAGGAGCGCGTGGCCATAGGGACCGGCGCAGGAGCAGCCGCCGCGCGTCTGCACGCCGAAGAGATCGTTGAGCAGCGCCACGACGAGGTTGTGGTGCAAGAGCCGTGCCCCCGCCCGCACGTTGAAGGAGAAGATGCCGAGCCGCTCCACGCCCGCCGGCCCGAGAAGCTCGACACCGGGAGTCGCGCGCAGCCGCGCCTCGAGCCGCGCGGTCAGCGCCTGCTCGGCCTCGGCGATGACCGCGTCGCCGATCCGTGACTTCAGCTCCAGCACCATGCCTGCGCGGATGTTCTCGACGATACCGGGAGTGCCCGCCTCTTCGCGCCGCTCATGGTCGGCGATGTAGGTCCGGCGCGACGCGGTGACGTAGGAAACCGAGCCGCCGCCCGGCACCGTCGGCACCGGCCCCTCCAGCATACGCCGGTCCGCGACCAGCACGCCCGAGGCGCCAGGCCCACCGGGAAACTTGTGCGGCGACAGGAAAGCGGCGTCTATGCGGTCACCGGCGCCGGCTGCGCTCTCGCCCATGCGGACCGGGATGTAGGGGCCGCCGGCAGCGAAGTCGCAGACGAACCAGGCGCCGTGGCGGTGCAGCAACCGGGCCAGCGCCGCGAGATCGGTCCGGATCCCCGTCACGTTCGACGCCGCCGAGAACGTGCCGATCTTGAGCGGCACGTCGGCCCGCGAGGCCAGTTCCTGCTCGAGCGTATCGAGGCAGATCGCGCCATTGGAATCCAGCGGGATGCGAACCAGCTCGGCCCGCGCCTCGCGCCACGGAAGGTCGTTCGAGTGATGCTCGTAGGGGCCGACGAAGACAGTCGCCCTTGGCGGCTCGTCCGCGCGCAGACCCAGGGCGCGCACCAGCTTGTCGGCCGCAGCCGTGGCGCCAGAGCCGGCGAAGATCACCGCGTGCCCCGCGTCGGCGCCAAGCGCCCGCCGGACCGTCGCCCGCGCGCTCTCGCGCAGGCGCGTCGTGCGCCGGCCGGTGTAGGACGTCTCGGTGTGGGTGTTGCCGTAGGTCGGCAGGACGTGGTGCCGGATCGCATCCTCGATGAAGGTGAGCGACCGGCCCGACGCGACGTAGTCGGCATAGACGAGCGGCCTCGCGCCGAACGGTCCCGGCATCGCGGCCCCTTCGCCGATCACGGCGGCGCGCACGTCATCGAGGGTCAGGTGAATTCCGCTCATGCCGCGTTGTCCCGGACGTCGGGCGGGGTCCAGTCTCGCCCCGGGATCGAAGAGAGGAGCTTGCGCGTGTACTCGTGCTGCGGCTCGGCAAAGACGTCTGCTGTCACACCCATCTCTACCACCCTGCCCTTTTCCATGACCGCCACCCGGTCGCAGAGCTGCGCCGCGACCCGCAGGTCGTGGGTGACGAAGAGCAGCGACAGATCCAGCCGCTCCCGCAGGTCGGCCAGGAGCCGCAACACCTGCGCCTGCACGCTGACGTCGAGCGCCGAGACCGGCTCGTCCGCCACGATCACCTTGGGCTCGAGTGCCAGCGCGCGCGCGATGCCGATCCGCTGCCTCTGCCCGCCCGAGAATTCGTGCGGATAGCGCTCGGCGGCCGCGGGCGAGAGCTCCACCAGGCGCAGGAGTTCCCGCGCCTGGTCGCGCGCCTCGCGCGGTGGCGTGCCGTGCACGATCGGCCCCTGCGCAATCAGGTCGACGACGCGCTTGCGCGGATTGAGCGATGCCATCGGGTCCTGGAACACCATCTGGATCTTGGAGCGCATGGCGCGGAGCTCTCGGCCGGAGGCGTTCAGGATGTCGCGCCCGTCGAGCTCGACCCGGCCGCCGTCGGCGTCGAGCAGGCGCGTCACGCAGCGCGAGACGGTGGTTTTGCCCGACCCGCTCTCGCCGACGATGCCCAGCGTCTCGCCGCGGCGCAGGTCGAACGACACGTCGTCGACCGCCGCCACCGCCTCGCGCCGGCCGCTCAGGAGGCCGCCGCGTGCCTTGAAGGTCTTGAGCATCCGATCGGCCCGCAGCACCACCGGCGCGTCCGCGAAGCTGCGCGGTGCAGGCGGCGTCAGGCCGGGCACCGCCGCGATCAGAGCGCGGGTATAGGGGTGGCGCGGCCGGTTCAGGACCTCGTCCGCCGTGCCCTGCTCCACCAGCTCGCCCCGGCGCAGGACGGCGACGCGGTCCGCTATCTCGGCCACCACGCCGAAGTCGTGCGTGATGAAGAGCACGCCCGACCCGTGCCCCTCCTGCAGCTCGCGGATGAGGCGCAGGATCTGGAGCTGCGTCGTGACGTCGAGGGCGGTCGTCGGCTCGTCGGCGATGATCAGACGCGGGTCCATCGCCAGCGCCATCGCGATCATCACGCGCTGGCGCTGGCCGCCGGAGACCTGGTGTGGATAGGCATGGATCGCCGAGCGCGGGTCGGGGATGTGCACCTGCTCCAGCATCCTCAGCGTCCGCTCCGCCCGCGCCTTGCGGCCGAGGTCGGTGTGAAGCTTCAGCACCTCGTCGATCTGCCAGCCGACGGTCTTCTGCGGGTTCAGCGCCGTCATCGGCTCCTGGAAGACCATCGCCATGCGGTTGCCGCGCAGCCGCCTCATCTCGCGCTCCGGCAGGCCCGCAAGATCCTGTCCCTCAAGCAGGATGCGACCGCCCGTCATCCGCACCGCAGGCTCCGGCAGCAGGCGCATGACGGCTCCGGCGGCGAGGCTCTTGCCCGACCCGCTCTCGCCCACGAGGCAGACGATCTCGCCCCGCTTCACCTCGAGCGACAGCCTGTCGAGCGCCAGCGGCCTGTCCGAGCCCTCGGGCAGGGCGACACGCAGGTCCTCGATCTGGAGCACGGGTGTTTCGGCCGTCATTTCTTCTGCCTCGGGTTCAGCACCTCGTTCAGCCCCTCGCCGAGGAGCGAGAAGGACAGCACCGTCAGGACGATGGCGATGCCGGGGATCGCGCAGACGTACCATGCCGTCCGCAAGACCGCCCGCCCCTGCCCGATCATGTTGCCCCAGCTCGCATAGTTTGGGTCGCCGAGCCCGAGGAAGGCCAGAGCACTCTCGAGCAGGATGGCGAGCGCCATGATGACCGAGGCGTAGACGACGACCGGCGGCAGCGCATTGGGCAGGATCTCGCGAAAGATGATCGCGGCGTCGCCGACGCCCAGGTTGCGCACCGCGTCAATGAACTCGCGCTTTCTCAGCGACATGAACTCGGCGCGGGCGAGGCGCGCGGGGGCGGTCCACGAGACGATCCCGATCGCCAGAACGATGTTCTCGATCGACGAGCCGAGGATTGCGACCAGCGCCAGCAGCAGCACGAAGCTCGGGACGGTCTGGAATGCTTCGGTGATGCGCATCAGAACGTCGTCGACCCAGCCGCCGAAATAGCCCGCGAGGGCGCCGATCACGACGCCGATCGCGATCGAGATCACCGTCGCGACGACGCCGATCAGCAGTGAGATGCGCGCGCCGTGCAGGATGCCGGCCAGGATGTCCCGGCCGAGCTGATCCGTGCCAAGCGGCGTCTGCCACGTCTGGAACGGCCAGGTCAGCGGCTCGCCGGCGCGGCGCAGCGGGTCGACGGGCTCGTAGATGCCGGCGAGGAGGGCGAGCAGGACCACGGCGCCGAGCAGGATCAGCCCCAGCACCGCCGCCCGGTTGCGCCGGTAGCGGCGCCAGAAGACACGCCAGCGCCGCTCCTCCGGTGGCAGGTCGGTGGGATCGGCGAGGCTCATGACAGCTCGATCCGGCTGTCGAGCCGCGCGTAGAGCAGGTCGGTGAGGAAGTTCACCACGATCACCACGACCGAGCTGAGGAAGATGATGCCCATGAGCGTGTTCATGTCGCGCTGGATGACAGACTGATAAGCAAGCTGCCCGAGTCCCGGCAGAGAGAAGATCGTCTCGACCACCACCGACCCGCCGAGCAGCGTCGAGAACTGCAGCCCCAGCAGCGTGACGACGGGCAGGAGCGCATTGCGCATGATGTGGTGGAACATCAGCCGTCCCTCGCCCGCGCCCTTGGCCCGCGCCGTCCGCACGAAGTCGAGCTCGGCCACCTCCAGCACGCTCGCCCGCATCAGCCGGAGGTAGAAGGCGAGGTAGATCAGCGACAGCGCCGCGGTCGGCATCACGAGATGCCGGGCGACGTCGAGCACGTGGTCCCAGCCCGTGTAGAACGCCGCGATCGTGCGGATGCCGCCCACCGGCAGCCAGCCGAGCTTCACCGAAAAGACAACGATCATCATCAGCGACAGAAAGAAGCTCGGCGTCGCGTAGAAGACGAGGCCGAGCGTCGAGATGACATTGTCGGTGACCGAATAGGCGCGCCGCGCGGCGATGGCGCCGAGCGCGACCCCAATAGTAAAAGCGAAGAAGAGCGACGCGCACATCAGCATCAGCGTCACGCCCAGCCGGTCGAGCAGGACGACCGACACCGGCTGCTCGTAGACGTAGGACCAGCCGAAGTCGAACTGCGCCATCTTGGCGAGGTAACGCCAGAGCTGCACCCAGACCGGCTGGTCGAGTCCGTACTCTGCCCGGAGCCGCGCGATGAACTGCGCGTCCGCCCCGCCCATGTCGCCCACAAGCGCGTCGACCGTGTCGCCGGGCGCGAGCTTGAGCAGCAGGAACGCGCCGACCATGATCATCAGGATCACCGGCACGGCCTGCAGCGCCCGCCTCAGCGCATAGATCAGAAACGGCATCGACTACTCCCGTGGGAGGCGGCGGAAGGTCCGCCGCCCCCGCCGCGTCACTCTTCGAGCCAGAGGTCGTACCAGCTCGACGAATTCCACCGCGGCGTGTTGTGGTGGTTGCGCAGCTTCTTCGACGTCACCGAGATGAACGGGTGTTCGATGGCGAAGATGACCGGCAGCTCCTCCATCGCCATGCGCTGGATGTCATGGTACATCTCGGACCGCACCTCGCTGTCGAGCTCGCTCGCAGCGGCGTCGATCATCTGGTCCATCTCGTCCGATTGCCAGCCGAATTGATTGGTCCAGGGCGTGCCGACCGGCGCACCCGAGCGCAGCCAGACCATCGTCGAGACCGCGGGGTCGGCACGGAACTGGTGCCAGCCGTTCGCGGTGTCGAAGTCGTGGTCGCGGTAGACCCCGTTCAGGAAGCCCGGTGCATCATTTTGCACCAGCGTTACCTCGACCCCAATCTCGGCCATCGCCTGCGCGAAGTACTCCGCCCAGAGCTGCGTGTACTCGCCCCACGGCGCCGGACGGTGCCTCAGGCGCAGGCGAATGCCGTTCTCGTCGGGGGCGTAGCCCGCCTCGTCCAGCAGCGCCTTGGCTCGCTCGGGATCATAGGGATAGGTCGGAACGTCGTCGGTGTAGTTCTCGCCACCCGTCGACGGGATCGGGCCGCGGCCCGGCCTGGCGTAGCCGCGCATGATCGTGTCGATCGCGTAGGGGATGTCGAGCCCGTGGTAGATGGCCTGGCGCACCCGCAGATCGGCCAGCGCCTCGTTGCGGTGATTGAACTCGATCGTCGAGTGCGCGACGTTGTTCTCGTAGCCCTCGGTCCCGACGTCGAAGCGCGGATCCTCCGACAGCCGCTCGACGTCCGCCATCGAGACGCCGATGAAGCCCGACTCGTGAATCTCGCCCGCCTCGAGCGCCGCGGCCGCCGCCGAACGGTCGGCGATGAAGCGCCAGACGATCCGGTCGAGGTAGGGATACTCCTCGCCGCGCCAGTAGTCGTCGTTGCGCTCGGCGATCACGTACTGCCCGCGCTGGTACTCGACGAACTTGAACGGTCCGGTGCCGATCGGCGCCGTGTTGTACTCGTTCTGCAGCGGGTCGGTGCCCTCGAAAATGTGCGCCGGCACCGGGTGGCCGAGGTCGGGCATCGCCGCCAGCATCAGCTCCAGCGGCATCGGCTGGGAGTACCTGAAGACCGCCGTGTACGGGTCGGGGCAATCCACCGCCTCGAGGTACTGCTGCAGCGTCGTCGAGTAGTTCAGCAGTTCCTTCCAGAGGTTCATCGCGCTGTAGGCGACGTCCTCGCAGGTGAAATCCTCGCCGTCGTGCCAGCGCACGCCCTCGCGAAGGTTGAACGTGATCTCGAGCCCGTCCTCGGACGACGACCAGTCGGTGGCGAGCACTGGCTCGTATCCGTCGTAACTCTTGTCGACGAGCGGCTCGACGATCTTGCCCGAGATCTCGTAGACGCCGGTCGACGCGCGCAGCGCCGGGTTCAGGATGCGCTGCTCAGAGACCATGTGCACGATGGCAGTCCCGCCGCGCCTCGGCTCCTCGTCCTGCGCCAGAGCCGGGCCGCCGGCCGCCGCCAGCGCGCCGGCCAGCATCGCTCCGAGCCTTGTCAGCTTCATCTTGACTTCCCTCCGTCGGTGTTACGAACCTGCGACAGCCACTACGCTCGCACAAGCAGCGCGTCGAGCGCCAGTCGATCGGGCGCATGCCTGCCTTGATCCCACGCGGCGCCCAAGGCATCAACCGGTGGATGGATCGTCAACGGACGCTCCGCCGCCATATGGAGCCTACGGCATGACCCATCCCGTGAAGGGCATCGACCACGTCTTCCTGCTCGTCCACGACCTGGACGCCGCGCACGACGCCTATGCGCGCATGGGGTTCAATGTCTCGCCGCGCGGCCTGCACAGCGCGCACAAGGGCAGCGCCAACCACACGATGATGTTCGCAGACGACTACATCGAGCTCTTGGGTCTGGTCGCCGAGACGGAGGGCAACGCCGCTCGACGGGCGACGCTGGACCGTGACGGCGAAGGGCTGCACGCGGTCGCCTGCCGCATCGACGATGCCGACGCGGCCAAGGCCGCCCTCGATGCCCTCGGCATCGCGACCGGGACAGTTGGCGCCTTCTCGAGGCCGGTCCCCCTGCCCGGTGGTGGCGAGGGCGAGGCCAGCTTCCGCACGCTCGAGTTCCGGGAGAGCGAGGTGCCTCTCGGCACCTGCTTCATGTGCCAGCACCTGACCCGCGACACGGTGTGGATTCCCGAGCTGATGGCGCATCCGAACGGCGCGGTGGCGCTGACCGGCATCGTCGCCGTCACGGACGACCCCGCTGCAAAGGGCGAGGCTTTCGCGCGCCTCTTCGCCGCCGGCAAGGCGCGCGAGGGCGAGGCTGGCGTCGAAGTCGTCACCGGCGAGCGCTCGGCAACGCTGTCGGTCATGACCTCCGGCGACATCGCCGCGCGCTTTCCCGACTTCGACATGAGCGTCACTCCGGCCCGTGCCTTCGCGGCGATGCAGGTGGCCGTTGAGGACCTCGCGCGCACGCGCTCGCTGCTGGAGGCGGCCGGCTTCTCGGTCAGCGACACCGCGCGCGGCGTGGCTGTCGGCCCGGCCGAAGCCGCCGGCTGCGCGGTCGAGTTTGTCAGCCGGCAGGCAGGCGGTCGGACGGCAAAGGCCCCGGCGTCGACGGCGTCAGCGGCGGCCTCATGAAGGCAGGCCGCGGCGTCGCCGCTCCCGCACCCTGCGAAAGAGCCACGCTGCCGCAAGCCACAGGATCACGAACATTCCGTTCAGCGACAGGATCTCCACCGCCTCGGCGGGCGCGGCGCCGGGCCTCAGCGCGATCAGGGTGACCAGCATCTGGGCAAGCGCGGTGGCAAGCATTGCGCGTGCCATGCCGCCCGCCCGGCAGCGCGCGAGCAAGGCTCCCAGGACGGCTACAGCCACCACGCCGCCGTAGAGCAGATTGACCGGATTGTCCTCGCTGCCGACGATTCCCACAGCGGCGTTCAGCCAGACAAGGAGGAATCCCGCGCCCAACGCGACACCGACGGCACCTCTGTATGCCGGATCCTCCGTCGCCCACACGGCGACGTCGTAGGCGCCGCAGATGACGGCCACGAGGATGCCGGCGAACACGAAGTCCTCGGGTCCCCAGTTCACCTGATCGGTCATGTTCATCGCCAGCAGCGGGAGCAGCACGAGCGATGCCCCGATGCTCCAGCGCAGGATCCTCCAACGGCTCGCGGTCCGGCGCCTACTCTCAATCCCGTTCATCGCCCTGCCTCCGCACCTGAACGCCAAACGGCAGCATAGCCATTCCGACCGCTCGGCGGCACCAGGTTTCGGCTCAGCGAGGCTTTGACGCGCGTCCTACAGCGGATCAGAATGCCCGCAGGCTGTCTCGGGGGAAGGCGCCATGTGGCCCGACACGCGGATACAGGAGCTCTTCGACATCGAGTTCCCCATCGTCCAGGCGCCGATGGCCGGTGCCAACGGTTCAGCGATGGCGATCGCGGTGGCGGAGGCCGGCGGCCTCGGCTCGCTGCCGTGCGCGCTGCTCACGCCGGACCAGCTGCGCGCGGAGCTGGGCGCCATCCGCGCCGGCACGCGGCGCCCGGTCAACGTCAACTTTTTCTGCCATCGCCCGCCGCAGCCGGATGTCGAGCGCGAGGCGGCATGGCGGCACGAGCTCTCGCGCTACTACGTCGAACTGGGCCTCGACCCCGACGCGCCGGTCCCCGCCTCCAGCCGCGCCCCCTTCGACGATGAGTTCTGCGGCCTCGTCGAGGAGCTCCGGCCGGAGATCGTGAGCTTCCACTTCGGCCTGCCAGAGCGGCGGCTGCTCAATCGCGTCCGGGCGACGCGCGCCCGCATCGTATCCTCCGCGACCACGGTGCGCGAGGCGAGATGGCTTGAGGACGCCGGGTGCGACGCGATCATCGCGCAAGGCGCAGAGGCGGGCGGACACCGCGGCATGTTTCTTGCCGAGGCCGTCGACCGGCAGGTGGGCACGATGGCCCTCGTCCCGCAAGTCGTCGATGCGGTGAAGGTGCCGGTCATCGCCGCTGGCGGCATCGCCGACGGCCGTGGCATCGCCGCCGCCCTCGCGCTGGGCGCCGCCGCCGTGCAGGTCGGCACAGCCTATCTCTTCTGCCCCGAGTCGACGGTGGCCGATCCGCATCGGGAGGCACTGCGCTCGGCGCATGCGGACGACACGGTCCTGACCAACGTGTTCACCGGCCGCCCGGCTCGCAGCATCGTCAACAGGACAGTCCGCGAGGTCGGCCCGCTCTCGCCGCTGGCGCCGGCATTCCCGCTGGCAGGCGGTGCGCTCGCGCCGCTGCGTAGCGCTGCGCCCAGCGGTTCCGCCGACTTCATGTCCCTCTGGTCGGGTCAGGGCGTCGCGCTCCGCCGCGAGCTGACGGCGGCGGATCTGACCCGCGTGCTGGCGCAGGAGGCTCTGGCCCGGCTCTCGTCGCTCACCTCCGGCGCAGCCAGATGATGCATGCAAGTGAGCGACCCGCGCGGTGCGTCAGATCGGCGTGGAGGTGTGCAAGATCGTCCGGCCGAGGAGCCAGCCGGAGAACGTCAGGACCGCGACCGAACCCGTCTGCCAGACCAGCACCATCATCGCTGCGTCCTGACTGTGGAAGACGCGCAGCCCGACCGCGCCAATCGCCGAAGCCGCCAGGGCGGCGAGGGCCAAGCTCAGCCGCGGGCGGACCGGCAAGCCACGCCGCAGCATCACTACGAGGGCGAGCGCCGGCAGCGACCCGGTCAGGGCGACGAGCGCCAGGCACTCCGGCTCGCTCGAGAGGCTTATCTCCGACCGACCGGCGAGGGCGGCGATGCACCCCACACCTTGCGATGCGAGCCAGACGGCAGCCGGCAGCAACGGCGCGAGGGCGACCCGCCGGGCGGTGCCGGGCACGCTGAGCGCGAGCGCCGCGTTCGCCGCGAGCACTGCCGTCGCCGTAGCCGACACCTGCTCGATCCAGAAGCGCGCGGTGCGCAACTCCTCGGCCAGGTCGGGACGCGGCGACATCGCCAACACGATCACAGCCACGAACGTCGCAGCTAGGGCGATCCATCGCGCGGTGCGCAGCCAGGGCGGGGACAGCGGACGCACTTGGCCGGCCTCGCGGGCAAGGCGGTCAATCAGCTCCTGCGTTTGCATCAGAGGCGACCTTGCGCGACGAGCGCCTGCAACTTGCGGGCGGCGCGGTGCACCGCGACCTTGACGGCGGCAACTGTCGACCCGCTGAGCCGCGCGGCCTCGGCGGACGAATGGCCGCGCAGGCGAACCAGCGTGAACGCCCGACGCTCCGTCGCCGACAACTCGTCCATTGCGCGGATCATCGACATGCTGTTGACCAGCTCCTCCGACGTGCTGTTCGCCGCTGACATGTCGAAGGTTTCCAAGAGCAGCGCCATCTCGTCGAAGAGGCGGCCGGCGCGGCCGCGGCGGCGGAGGGCGTCTGCCAGCCGGTAGCGCGCGATCGCCGCGATCCATGGCAGCACCGGTCGCGAAGCATCCCATGTCACGCGGGAGGCGTGGACCGACAGCAGGATCTCCTGCACCAGATCCTCCACGTCGGCACCGCCGAGCCCGCGTGCGCTCGCGCACATCTGCCTGCGCAAGCGGACGCTCAGGTCCGTCAGAAAGGCATGGTAGGCAACGCGGTCCCCATCGCGGCCACGCCGCAGCAGCCCGGCCAGCCGCGCATCCTCGGCCAGCAGCGCCTCGCTCGGATGCGACCCTTGGCTTGGCATGAAGACCGTCGTCCTCGCACGATTGCGGATGTTCCGAGCCTGCCCGCCCCGGATCCCTACCGAAAGGAACAATCCCGTAACCGGAAGGCGCTCGCGAGCGAAGACTTTCACGCCGGGCCTATCCGGCAGCGGGTCGAAAGGGAGAGAAGGATGACACGCACGACGACACTGATCGCGGGACTGGCGCTGGCGTCGACCGCCGCCACTGCACAGAACTTCGGGACCGAAGCGGACGTCGATTACGCGGCACAACTCTGGCAGGCAATGGTCGAGACGGGGCTCGCCGGTGACGGCGCAGTGCAGGCGCTTCCTTACGAGGGGGTCGAGCCGCACGGCCTGATGCTGGAAACCTTCTATACGCGGGCGACGATCGACGGGCACGATGGCGCGCTGGTGATCAAGCGCAACTACGGTCCGGCGGGCGTCACCGCCGACGAGGTCATCTCGGACCGGATGGCTCACCTCGCCGCGGTCACCATCATGTTCCAGCGGGCGGAAGGCTACGACGATGAGACCGGCAACTGGTTCTACGCCAAATACCTCCCCGACGGCTCGCTCGAGCCGAACCCGTCCGGCGTGCCGCTCGCCGGGCTCGTGGGCAAGGGCGGCGATGCGGGATGCATCCCCTGCCATGCGGCCGCGGGCGGAGACGACTACCTCTATACCACGGACGCCGATCTGGAGTGACGAATGACCGCCCGCCACGCCGATGCACGATCTGACGCGGGGCAGCCGAGCACCCGCGCGCCACGGACGATTTGGCTATCGGCGAGCATCATCTGCCAATTCGCGGCGCTGGTGCTTTTCGCCGGCGCCGCTCTGGCCGATCCGTTGCAGTGGCGGCGCGAATGGCCGAATACCGACTTCACGCGCAGCGCTGTGGACTTCGACGAGATCATGTCCGGCGGTCCACCCAAGGACGGTATTCCCGCGATCCACGCACCGCGGCTTTTGCCGGCCGCCGCAGAGACGCGGCTGGACCCGCGCGAGCCGGTGCTCAGCTACGACCGTGCCGGCGCGCCCGCCCGCGCCTACCCGATCCGATACCTGATGTGGCACGAGATCGTGAACGACGAGGTCGCGGGCCTGCCGATCGCTGTCACCTTCTGCCCGCTCTGCAACAGCGGGATGGTGTTCGACGCGCGTATCGATGGACGGCCCCACGCCTTTGGAGTCTCCGGCAAGCTCCGCCACTCGGACATGATCATGTATGACCGGCGAACGGAGAGTTGGTGGCAGCAGGCCGTCGGCGAAGGCATTGTCGGCGCCTACACCGGCCGACGGCTGACGCAGCTGCCGGCGCGGATGGAGAGCTGGCAGGCGTTCCGCGAGGCGCATCCCGACGGGTTGGTGATGGACGAGCCTGACTGGCGCCGCGCCTACGGGACGAACCCCTACGCCGGGTACGACGGCGCGCGCCGGCCGTTCCTCTACGCTGGCGAGGACCCGCCGCACGGCGTCCCGCCCCTCGCCCGCGTGGTCCGGGTCGGTCATCGCGCCTGGCCGCTCGCGCGCCTGCGCGAGGCGGGCGAGATCCGCGAGGCGGGGCTCGTCCTCAGCTGGCGCGAGGGGCAGGCCTCGGCGCTCGACACCGCGCGCATCGCCGCCGGCCGCGAGGTGGGCAACGTGGTGGTGCGCGACGCGGCGGGCGAGGACGTGGCGCACGACATCCCGTTCGCCTTCGCCTTTCACGCCCTCTTTCCAGACGGCGAGTGGATGCTGGACGGACGCTAGCGGCCCGTCCCCTGCCTCGTGACCCTTCAGCGCACCAGGACGATCGGCACCTTGCAGGAGCGGATCATCTCGGTCGTGGTCGAGCCGATGATCAGGCTGCGGATCCGGCTATGACCGTAGGCGCCCATGACCAGCATGTCGAAGCCCTCCTGTTCCACGACCTCGCCCAGCGCGGCGTCGGCCTGACCAGACAGGACGCGCGTCTCCGCCTCGAGCCCGGCAGCGGCGAGCATGGCGCGCGCATCCTCGAGCGCCCGCCTGGCCTGTTCCGAAGGCGTGCCCACGGTCACGACGGTGACGCTCAGCCCCACATAGAGAGGCGAGCGGGAGACGTGATCGACCGCGCGCATGGCACTGGCACCGCCGTCATAGGCAATGAGCATCCGCTTGATCGGCCGAAATGCGCGTGAGGCGACGAAGATCGGCGTCTTGGCCGTCCGGATCACCCGCTCCAGGTTCGAGCCGAGGTGTCCTTTGGCGAAATCCGCCGCCTCGCCCCTCTTGCCGATGAGAACAAAGGCCGCCTCGCGCTCGCGTTCGGCCACCGTCTCGACGATGTCGCCGCGACGGAGGCTGGCTCTGGCGGTGACACCCGCCGACTCGAGTATGGCGCGAGCATCGTCGAGGATCGCGCGGCCGTGCGTCTGCGCAAGGCGCGCGCGCTGCTCGTCCAGCGCCGACAGCTCCTGCAGGAGCGCGCTGCGGGCGCCGAGCGCGATCGCGCCGGAGAGGTCCTGCCGCTCGGGCGCCTCGCGGCGGCCGAGGATGTGCAGGAGCTCGACCTCCAGCCCCGTGCGCGCCGCGGCCCAGGCGGCATGGTCGCAGACGCTCCTCGCGTAGATCGAGGCGTCGACGAGGGCGATGATGCGTTCCGTCATGCTCAGGATCCTCTCAGTGCGCCATCAGCTTGTCGAGCGCACCGGGCTTGTCGTGCACGCCCAGCCGGTCGACGATCGTCTCCGACGCCTCGTTCATCCCGACGATGTCGACCTCGGCCCCGTCGCGACGGAACTTCAGCACCGCCATGTCGAGCGCCTGCACTGATGAGATGTCCCAGATGTGCGCGCGGCTGACGTCGATCGTGACGCGCTCCGGCGCCTCGCGGAAGTCGAAGGCCTGCATGAACGTCTCGGTCGAGGCGAAGAAGAGCTGCCCCTCGACGGAGTACGTCCGGTGCCGGCCGTCGGCCGAGAGGCTCGAGGTGACGCGGAAGAGCTGCGCGATCTTGCCGGCGAAGAACACGCCGGAGAGGAGCACCCCCACCAGCACCCCAATGGCGAGGTTGTGCGTGTAGACCACCGTCGCCACCGTCGCGAGCATCACGATCGACGAGGTCTTCGGGTGCGTCCGCAGCGACTTGATCGACGACCACGAGAAGGTGCCGATCGAGACCATGATCATGATCGCGACGAGCGCCGCCATCGGGATAACGCTCACCACGTCGTCGAGCGCCACCACCATGATCAGCAGGACCACGCCCGCGACCAAGCACGAGAGCCGCCCGCGCCCGCCCGACTTCACGTTGATGATCGACTGGCCGATCATGGCGCAGCCGGCCATCCCGCCGATGAAGCCCGTGGCGGTGTTGGCGAGGCCCTGGCCCACGCACTCCTGGTTGCGGTTCGACGGCGTGTCGGTCAGCTCGTCAACGATGTTCTGCGTCATCAGGCTCTCGAGCAGGCCGACGACCGCCACGGCCGAGGCGTAGGGCAGGATGATCGCCAGCGTCTCCAGCGTCAGCGGCACGTCCGGGATCAGGAACATCGGCAGCGTGTCGGGCAGCGCGCCCATGTCGCCGACCGTCCGCACGTCCCAGCCGAAGAGGACCGCCACGAGCGTCAGGACGACGATCGTGACGAGCGGCGACGGCACCGCGCGGGTCACCAGCGGGAAGAGGTAGATGATGGCGAGCCCGGCCGCGACCATGGGATAGGTCAGCCACGGCACACCGACCAGCTCCGGTATCTGAGCCATGAAGATCAGGATCGCGAGCGCGTTGACGAATCCCGTCATCACCGAGCGCGAAACGAAGCGCATGAGCTCGCCGAGCCGCAGGAATCCGGCGGCAATCTGCAGGAGCCCCGCCAGCACCGTCGTCGCGAGCAGGTACTCGAGCCCATGATCGCGCACCAGCGTCACCATGAGCACGGCAGTCGCCGCCGTGGCGGCCGAGATCATGCCCGGACGTCCGCCGGCGATCGCGGTCACGACGGCGATCGAGAACGAGGCGTAGAGCCCGACCTTGGGATCGACGCCCGCGATGATGGAGAACGCGATCGCCTCGGGAATGAGGGCGAGCGCGACGACGAGTCCTGAGAGGAGGTCTCCGCGGATATTGCCGAGCCACTCCGCCCGGTAGTTGTGGAATGAGAACATCTGACCCGTTTCGGCCCGCCTCCGGTGCGGCGGATTTCTCGTCTTGCGACTGGTTGTCCGGCGGATGGGCGGCCGGAAGAGCCACCCCGCAGGGCGCGGGGTCCAGGCGAAGGTTGCGCAGTAAGGCCGTCGCACCTTGTTGGCAAGCCGCGCAGGACCCGCGGCAGGTGGGTGCGAGGTCCGGCATGCACCTCGCCCGCCTGCGCGTCGCGGATCGTTCGACCGAAGTTCGCCATGCTCCGAAGCCGGACCTTGCGTGCGAGGCGGAGCAGCCCGCCCGCGCCACGCATGCCGCGCAGGCGCAAGACCGAGGCACGCGAAGAATCCAACGCCCCGGCGCTCGTGGCATCGCAAGCAGGCTTCGGGGTGACACGGCGAGAGCCGCCAGCGTCACTTGCGCTTCATGGCGTCGAGCAATGCACTTCCGAGGGAGCCCGTCTCCCCCTTCTTCTGTCTCGGGTCCTGCGCGTTCCGCTCAGCCTTGCCGCCGCGGTTCCCAACGGTCTCCCTCTTTGGTGCCGGGTTGCTCGCCGCGCTGCCGTCGCGCCGCATCGACAGGCCGATGCGCTTGCGGGACACGTCCACCTCCACGACGCGGACTTTTACCACGTCGCCGGCCTTCACCACCTCGTGCGGGTCCTTCACGAAGCGGTCGGCGAGCTGCGAGATGTGGACGAGGCCGTCCTGGTGCACGCCGATATCGACGAAGGCGCCGAAGGCGGCGACGTTCGTCACCGTCCCCTCGAGCTGCATGCCGGGCTTGAGGTCCCGGATGTCGTTCACGCCCTCGGCGAAGGTCGCGGTGACGAAGTGGGGCCGCGGGTCGCGGCCGGGCTTGCCGAGTTCCGACAAGATGTCTCGCACCGTCGGCAAGCCGAACCTGTCGTCGACGAAGTCCGCGGGATCGAGCGCGCGCAGGCGCGCCTCGTCCCCCATGAGCGTCTTCAGGTTGGTGCCGCAGGCCTTCACGATACGCCGCGCGAGTCCGTAGGCCTCGGGGTGGACGGCCGAGGCATCGAGCGGCTCGGAGCCGCCCTCGATCCGCAGGAAGCCAGCGCACTGCTCGAACGCCTTGGGACCAAGGCGCGGTACCGCCAGGAGGTCCTTGCGGGTGCGGAACGCGCCCTTTTCGTTGCGGAGCGCGACGACCGCCTCGGCGAGCGAGGGGCCGACGCCCGAGACGCGGGCGAGGAGCGGCGCCGAGGCCATGTTGAGGTCGACGCCCACCGCGTTCACCGCGTCCTCGACCACGCCGTCGAGCGCCTGCCCGAGCCGGTGCTGATCAACGTCGTGCTGGTACTGGCCGACGCCGATCGCCTTGGGCTCGATCTTGACGAGCTCGGCCAGCGGGTCCTGCAGACGCCGCGCGATCGACACCGCGCCGCGGAGCGAGACGTCGAGCTCCGGGAACTCGCGCGCCGCGAGCTCTGAGGCGGAATAGACCGAGGCGCCGGCCTCCGAGACGATGACCTTCGTCGGCTTCGGCGTCGGCAGCTCGCGCAGGACCTCAACCACCAGCTTCTCCGTCTCGCGGCTGCCGGTGCCGTTGCCGATCGCGACGAGCTCGACACCATGCCTGCGGATCAGCGCAGCGAGGGTTGCCTGCGTGCCTCGAACGTCGTTCTTTGGCTGGAACGGGTAGACCGTCGCGGTGTCGAGGAGCTTGCCTGTCGCGTCGACGACTGCGACCTTTACTCCGGTGCGGATGCCGGGGTCGAGGCCCATCGTCGGCCGCGCCCCCGCCGGCGCTGCCAGCAGCAGGTCGCTGAGATTGCGGGCGAAGACGCGGATCGCCTCGTCCTGCGCGCGGCGGCGGAGCTCGGCCATGAGGTCGAGCATCATGCTGAGGCTGAGCTTCACCCGCCAGACCCACCCCGCCACGTCGCGCAGCCAGCGGTCGCCGGGCGCGTCACCCTCGATCTCGAGCGCGGCGGCGACCATACGCTCGGCACGCTCGCGCCCGGCCTCGGGGTCGGGCGCGATGTCGAGGGTCAGCACGCCCTCGGCGCTGCCGCGCATCATGGCCAGCGCCCGGTGGCTCGGCACATCGGACCATTTCTCGACATGGGCGAAGTAGTCGGAGAACTTGGCGCCCTTCTCCTCCTGCCCCTCAAGCACGCGTGCATTGAGGAACGCCTCCTTCTGCATGAATTCCCGCAGCCGACCGATCAGCGTCGCGTCCTCGGACAGCCGCTCGGCCAGGATGTCGCGAGCGCCGGAAAGTGCCTCCTTCGTGTCCGGCACCTCCGCCGAGACGAAGCCTGCGGCGTGTACTTCCGGTGGCGTGCGCCGGTCGGCCAGGATCGCCTCCGCGAGAGGCTCCAGCCCCCTCTCGCGCGCGATCGCCGCCTTGGTCCGCCGCTTCGGCTTGTAGGGCAGGTAGAGGTCCTCGAGCACGGCCTTGGTCGCGGCCGCCCCGATCTGCGCCTCGAGCGACTCGGTCAGCTTGCCCTGCTCGCGGATGCTGTCGAGAACCGTTTTCCGCCGCGCCTCCAGCTCGCGCAGGTAGCTCAGCCTGTCCTCGAGGTTGCGAAGCTGGGCGTCGTCGAGCCCGCCGGTCGCCTCCTTCCGGTACCGCGCCACGAAAGGCACCGTGGCGCCGCCGTCGAGCAGCGCGATGGCCGCCTCGACCTGGTCTGGCCTCGCGCTGACTTCGGCGGCGATGGTACGGGCGATCTGCGCTGCGTTCGTGGAAAGCATGGCTGGTCCTGGCGGGAAGCGGGAGCAGGACTGTATCTGGCGCGGCGCACGGCGCCAACAGCGACGGTGGACCCGCTCCCCCTCGCATCGAGCGCCGGGCCCGCCACGGCGGCACAAGGTCCATCAATGGCTTTGCGCTTGCCCGGCACACCCTCTGTTCGGCAGGCTTCCAAAGCACCATGTCCAGGCTGCCACCGCGAGGGTCAGGCTTGTGGCTCGGCAGCGTCTTGCCGGGCGCATCACGTGCTGAACAGGGAAGCGCCGATGACCATTTTTGAGATTGCGATAGAAACGCTCTTCTCCGCCTCGGAGCCGCTCGGGGGCGTGGGTTGCGTCATCTACGGGATGCTCGACGATGATGCGGCCCCCAGCTATGACATTGAGCTCGCGGCGCATCTGCCGGAACATCTCGGCGCCTTCGGGACGCTCGCCGTCGCCGTCGAGGCGCTTGCGGCACTTCGTAGAGACGCCAGGCACGGCGACCACGTCGACATCGCCCTGCCCACGAGCATGAGCGCGATCACCGTCCACGCGCTTGGCTCCGAGGGCGGCGGGGAGATGCTGGAGACGTTCACCGAGGCGATCGCCGACCTGCGCCACTCCGCCATCACCGTCCGCGTCACCCGGCACGATCGGGCGAATCCCGACTCTCTCAAGCGCGCCACCGCCCTCGCCGACCTCGCCATCGATGCAAAGGCATTCGCAGCCTTCGGAGGCAAGGGCGACTAGAGGCCGCCTTCCGCCCGCCGGCCGCTCGTCGACCCGCAGACTTGAAGCCAGCTCATAATCTACTTGCGGGTTATGAATTTGATGCGAGTACGACGGGTCTCTACGTTCCGCGCGAGTATTGAGTGACGTGGGACAGCATGCACAACTTCAAGTTACCGGATTCGCCCGCCCTCGCCAAACTCGCCAAAGCGGCGGCGGAGCGCATCGTGATCCTGGACGGGGCGATGGGAACGCAGATCCAGAGACTCGGCCTCGGAGAGGATGATTTTCGCGGTCGCGGCGGCCAGCGCTGTTTGCATCTGTCCGATCATCCGCAGCAGGGCAACAACGACCTTCTGACTCTGACCCAGCCCGCCGCGATCGAGGAGATTCACTACAGCTTCGCCAAGGCGGGCGCGGACATCGTCGAGACCAACACCTTCTCGTCCACCACCATCGCGCAGGCCGACTACGGGATGGAGGCGGCGGTTCACGACCTGAACGCAGAAGGCGCCCGGATCGCAAGACGCTCGATGGATCGCGCCAGCGCCGAGGACGGGCGGTCACGCTGGGTCGCCGGCGCCGTCGGGCCGACCAACCGAACCGCCTCGATGAGTCCGGACGTGAACGATCCCGGCTACCGGGCTGTGACGTTCGATGACCTCCGGCAGGCTTACGGCCAGCAGGTGCGGGGTCTTATCGCGGGCGGCGCCGACCTGATCCTGATCGAGACGATCTTCGACACGCTCAATGCGAAAGCCGCGATCTTCTCCTGTTTCGAGGCATTCGCCGAGCTTGGCCAGCGTCTTCCGATCATGATCTCGGGAACCATCACAGACGCCTCCGGGCGGACGCTCTCGGGCCAGACGCCGACCGCCTTCTGGCATTCCGTGCGACACGCCCGGCCGTGGAGCGTAGGGCTCAATTGCGCCCTCGGCGCCTCGGCCATGCGGCCCCATCTGGCCGAGCTGTCGGCCGTGGCTGACACGCTGACCTGCGCCTATCCCAATGCCGGGCTGCCGAACGCCTTCGGCGAGTACGACGAGGGGCCGGACGACACCGCGCGGCAGATCGAGGTTTTCGCCCGGGAGGGGCTTGTCAATGTCGTCGGCGGTTGCTGCGGCACGACGCCCGACCACATCCGCGCCATCGCCGATGCCGTTGCGGATCACGCGCCGAGGAGCCTCCATGTCTGAGCGTCTGCTTCGCCTCTCCGGCCTCGAGCCCTTCGTCCTGACGAGGGACATCCCCTTCGTGAACATCGGCGAGCGCACAAACGTCACCGGCTCCGCCCGATTCCGCAAGCTCATCACCAACCGCGATTATGCCGCCGCGCTCGATGTCGCGCGCGACCAGGTGGAGAACGGCGCGCAGATCATCGACGTCAACATGGACGAGGGTATGATCGATTCGCAGGCCGCGATGGTCGAGTTCCTGAACCTCGTCGCCGCCGAACCGGACATCGCCCGCGTCCCGGTGATGATCGACTCCTCAAAATGGGAGGTGATCGAAGCCGGCCTCGGATGCGTTCAGGGCAAGCCGGTAGTCAACTCGATCTCGCTGAAGGAGGGCGAGGAGCAGTTCGTTCACCAGGCGCGCCTCTGCCTCGCCTACGGCGCCGCAGTCGTGGTCATGGCCTTCGACGAACAGGGTCAGGCCGACACGCTCGCCCGCAAGACCGAGATCTGCGCCCGCGCCTACCGCATCCTGACCGAGGATGTGGGATTTCCGCCCGAGGACATCATCTTCGATCCCAACGTCTTCGCCGTGGCCACGGGTATCGAAGAGCACGACAATTACGGCGTCGACTTCATCGAGGCGACTCGGTGGATCAGGCAGAACCTGCCGCACGTCCACGTCTCGGGCGGTGTCTCCAACCTCTCGTTCTCGTTTCGCGGCAACGAGCCGGTGCGCGAGGCGATGCACGCGGTCTTCCTCTACCACGCCATCCAGGCCGGCATGGACATGGGCATCGTCAACGCGGGCCAGCTCGCCGTTCATGACCAGATCGACCCGGAGCTCCGGGAGGCCTGCGAGGACGTCGTCCTGAACCGCAAGCCCGCAGCGGGCGGCACCGCGACCGAGAGGCTGCTGGAGATCGCCGAGCGCTTTCGCGGCAGTGCGCGCGAGGAGAAGGTCCGCGACCTCGCCTGGCGCGAATGGCCGGTCGAGAAGCGGCTGGAGCACGCACTGGTCAACGGGATCACCGAGTTCGTCGATGAGGACACCGAGGCCGCTCGCCTGGCCGCCGCCCGGCCGCTCGACGTCATCGAAGGGCCGCTGATGGCCGGCATGAACGTGGTCGGCGACCTCTTCGGCTCAGGCAAGATGTTCCTGCCGCAGGTCGTCAAGTCCGCCCGCGTGATGAAGCAGGCCGTCGCGGTCCTGCTGCCCCACATGGAGGCGGAAAAGGGCGGCGGCCGCGAGAGCGCCGGCAAGATCGTGATGGCGACGGTCAAGGGCGATGTCCATGACATCGGCAAGAACATCGTCGGCGTCGTGCTGGCCTGCAACAACTACGAGATCATCGACCTTGGCGTCATGGTGCCGCCGCAGAAGATCCTGGAAACCGCGCGCGCCGAGAATGTCGACGCGATCGGCCTTTCGGGCCTGATCACGCCTTCGCTCGACGAGATGGTGCACCTGGCGGGCGAGATGGAGAAGGCGGGCTTCGACATCCCCCTCCTCATTGGCGGGGCCACCACGTCCCGTGTCCATACGGCCGTGAAGATCGCGCCGCGCTACCCGCGCGCGCAGGCGATCCACGTCACCGACGCCAGCCGGGCGGTGGGCGTGGTCTCTGCGCTCCTCAGCCCGACGCAGCGGCAACCCTATATCGACCGGATCCACGCCGAATACGCGGACGTGGCCGAGAAGCACGAGCGTGCCGAGGCGGCGAAGTCGCGGCTCCCCCTCGCCGCCGCGCGCGCCAACGCGCTGAAGATCGACTGGTCGGGCTACCGGGTGCCCGCCCCCAGCTTCACCGGCGCCAGGATCATCGACGGCTGGGATCTGGCCGAAATCGCCCGCTACATCGACTGGACGCCGTTCTTCCGCACCTGGGAGTTGAAGGGCGTCTATCCGAAGATACTGGAGCACGAGACCTACGGCGAGGCCGCCCGCAGCCTCTTCGCCGACGCTCAGGCCATGCTTGAGCGGATCATTGGCGAGCGGTGGTTCCGTCCCCGCGCCGTCGTCGGCTTCTGGCCGGCGAACGCGGTCGGCGACGACCTGCGGCTCTACGCGAACGACGATCGCGGGGCAACGCTCGCAACCCTGCACACGCTGCGCCAGCAGACCCACAAGCGAGACCGGCGGCCGAACCTCGCCCTCGCCGACTTCGTAGCGCCCGAGGGCGTAGCTGACGACTGGGTCGGCGGCTTCGCCGTCACCGCTGGTCCCGAGGAGACCGCCATCGCCGAGCGATATGCGGCGGCAGGCAACGACTATTCCTCGATCCTCGTCAAGGCGCTTGCCGACCGCTATGCCGAGGCGATGGCCGAATTGCTGCACGAGAGGGTGCGGCGCCAGTTCTGGCCCTACGCGCCGGAAGAGGCGTTCACGCCCGAGGAACTCATCGCGGAGCCCTACCGCGGCATCCGCCCGGCGCCCGGCTATCCCGCCCAGCCCGACCATACGGAGAAGCGCACGCTTTTCCGGCTTCTCGACGCCGAGAACGCCGTCGGCGTCGAGTTGACGGAAAGCATGGCGATGTGGCCCGGCTCCTCCGTCTCGGGCCTCTACATCGGCCACCCTGAGGCATACTACTTCGGCGTCGGCAAGGTCGAGCGCGATCAGGTGGAAGATTATGCCCGCCGCAAGGGGACTTCCGTCGAGGATATCGAGCGCTGGCTGGCGCCGATCCTCAACTATCAGCCATCGGAGGCGCTTGCCGTCGCAGCGGAGTAGTCGGCGAAACGACTTCTGCGAAGAATGCACTTCACGTGGTGCATGTCCCGTGAGTGGCGCCTGACCTGCAAGCGGCAAGCGATCCCGAATACGCCACTCGACCGATCGCCCCGCAAGGTTCGGCAGACCCACAACCTGCGGGTCAGGAGACCCACTGACGGACGGAACGCGAGTCCGCCATGTCCGTCGGTAATGCTCGGCCGCTTGTCCCTGGGCAGCCTCTGTCCGACTCCGTGGGGCGGAACTCCGCCGACTTCGTCGTTTGGGAAACCCACCGCGATGCGGAGCGTTGAGACGAACATTCTCGTTGGGAGGAAATCATGACCAACCTAAGCAGATTGCTCACGGCCGCCGTCCTCACGCTACCACTCGCGCTTCCGGGCCACGCACAGGAAAATGCAGCAGCGGAGGAAATTGAAGTGGCAGGCATGACCTGCGCAAGTTTCCTCGAACTCGAGCCGGACGTGCGGATCCAGGTGATGGAGACGCTGGCCGAAGAAAACGAACTCGATGTTACCGAGATTGGCGAAGATCGTCTTTCAGAGATGTCGACGCGGTGTGAAGAGAGCCTTCAAGCGGAGGCAACGCAGATCTTCCAAGAGGCGATGGAGATCGAAAGCGAAGGCTGAAATTGCCCGTCGGAGGGGCGGCCATTCAAGCCGCCCCGCTGAGGCGTGTCACTGCAAGTTCAACGGCAACTGCCGGTTCTGCAAAATCGAACTATCAGGCCGTTGAGGCCAACGATGGCTTGATCCTTTCCTCAGCCTCGTTGTGCCCGGTGCGACCGACCCAGTTGCTCCACTGTCTCGCCGACTGACTTGAGGCTTAGCGTGAGGAAGCGATCGCCCGCGCGATCTGTTTGCGAGTGGTGGTTGCGGGACCGATCCTCTACTCTCGGCCTCGACCGGGGTCGCCCCGGCTGGGAGGAGCCACGGCAATGTCCAAGACGACCCGCCGCGCGCGGGACGATCTCGCGGCGTTTCTGACGAGGCTGCAGCGGCGGTTATGGCTGCGCGCGGCCCTGGACGCCGGGCTCTGGGCCATTGTCGCTGCCGCTCCGGCGGCCTTTCTCTCCGGCGACCCTCTGGTGAGCGCGACGGCCGCCACGGCTGTTGCCGGCGGCATCATGATCCACCACATCTGGACGTCACGAGCGATCAGCACGGCACGCTTCGCCGACGACGCGCTCTCGACCGACGCGTTGCTTTCGACGGCGGCCGACGTCTCGGGGGCTTGGACGCAGCATCGCGGGCCGGTGGCGCGCGGTCTACTCCAGCGCGCACAAGCTGCGGCGGAGCGGACTGACGCGCATCGTCTGGTGCCGCTCTTGGGGCGCGGCGCGAAGGTGGCCGCGGCCTTGGCTGCCGCGGCGTGGCTTGTCGTCCTCACAGCGCCGCCGCGCGCCGATCGTAAGGTGCCCGTTCCTGCGCTCGCCGAAGCAGGGCCGTCCGAGCCGCAGGCGACGGCCGCCCAAGCCTCGGAGCTCGCGGCCCTGATCGGCGCCGACGCCGAAATGCAGGACAACGATCTGATGGACCGCGTCGCGGCGGAGCTCCAGAACGTGGTGCGCAAGGCGGGCCGTGGAGAGATGACCCAAAGCGGCATGGACGCAGCGGTCGGCGGTCTGCTCGAGCAGGCGCGCACTGCCTACGGCGACCGCCCGCCGGCTTGGTTGCCGAGCGAAGGCGAGCGAAGCGCAGACATCGGTGAGCGACTTGCAAGTCATCGCGCCGCACAGGCGGCGGCCGCGGAAGTGCAGGACGGGCTGCAGGCCAGCCCGGTGGGAGATCCCTCGCCCGACATGGCCGCCGGAGGCGCGGGCGGCGATGTCCAGGGCACCGCCACGGCGGGCGCGGATGCCGCGCGCGGCGCGCTGCCCGGAGCCGCGCCCGAGGCCGGAGCGGCAAAGGGCACGTTCTCATCCGCCGGCGCATCGACACAGTCGACGCGCGGCGCTGGAGATCAGGCCGGGCTCGGCTCCGTCGCGCTCGAGAACCAGGCAGCGGCGGGTCTGCCCGGCTGGGAGGCCCGTGAGGCGATGGAGGTCGCGGCGCGCGCGCCGTCGTCGGGGGCACGCATCCGCCTGGAGGTCGCGGCAGAGCCGGGTGCAGGGGCCGCAGGCGCGCGCGGGGAAGAGATCCGCGCGGGCAGCGGCGCTTCCGGGCTGACGCTCAGACGGGAGCGGGTCGGACCTTCGGACCGGGTCGCCGTGGCGCGCTACTTCACTCCGAACACGGGCCCGGACTAGCCGAATGACCTTTGCCGCGCCCGCGTTCCTGCTTCTCGGTGGCCTTGTCATAGTCGTCTGGTGGCTGGCGCGTCGGCACCCGCAGCGCGTCGTGGCGCCGAGCATCACGTTGTGGCGGCAGATCGCCGCGGATTATCCGGTGCCGCGCCGGCGTCGGTGGGCCTGGCAGAACTCGCTGCTGACCTGGCTCCGGGTCGGGGCGATTTTGGCTGCAGCGCTGGCGCTGGCGCGGCCGATCATCGGTGAGGTGCGGCCGGGCGAACACTGGATCGTGGTTCTCGACGCCTCCGCCGCGATGCATCCGGCCGCACGGTTCGAAGCGCTTCGGTCAGCGACGGCGGAAGAGGTCGCCGATGCCGGACAACGTGTCGGGCGCACGACGCTGATCATTGCGGGCGTCGCGGCAGAAATCCCGCTGGCGCGGCGCCTCGCCTCCGAGCGTGCGCTGCCCGCCGCGCTTGCCGCAGCCGCGCTCTCCGACGGACCCGCGGACTGGCCAAAGGCCGTGGCGCTTGCCCAGGCGGCCCGCGTCTCGGGTGAACCGACGCAAGTGGTGCTGGCGGGTCCGGAGGTGCCGTCGCTCGTGTCCGAGGCCTTCGCTGACGCCGACATCCTTCACCTCGTCCCGGAGGAAGTCGAGGGCATCAACCGTTCGCTGACTGCCACGATCGCCATGGACGAGGATCGCGGGGGCCTCTGGCATCTCGAGGCGCGGGTCAGCCTGCCCGACGCCGCCGAGACGACGCTCGCGATCCGCTTCACGCCCGAGGGAGCGGACGACTCGGTGGAGTGGGCGACGGTTCCGGTCCGTGGCGGCCGCAGCGCGCGGACGGTCGAGGCGGAGGTCGAGTTGCCCGGCCCGGGACTTCTCGCGATCGCCCTGCCCGACGACGCGTCGCCACACGACAACGTCGTCCGCTTTCGCATCCGCTCCGCTCCTGCGCCGTTCCGAGTGCTGGTGGTGGGAGACGAGCATGACGCCATCGCCCGCGGACTGGCCGCGCTGCCAGACGTCGAGGTGCAGCACGCTGATACGACGGACGGCGCCCGGAACTTCGACCTCTTGGTGGTCGACGAGTCCTTCGAGAACCCCGGCACCAATGTCCTTCGCGTCGTGTCAGACGACGAAACAGCCGTCGACGTCTTGTCCTGGCAAGACGATCACGTCCTGGCGGATGGCCTGGCATGGTCCCGGCTCCGCGTCGATGCCGCCTCCGCAGTCGAACCCTGGCCAGACGCCACGGTCCTGCTCCGATCGGCTTCCGCTCCGCTGATCGAGGCGCGCACGACGCCGTCGGGGCGCGAGGTGCGGCTTGCCTTCTCGCCGGACCGGTCCAACTGGCCGGAGCTCGCAAGCTTCCCGGTCTTCCTGTCGAGGCTCGTCGTCTGGGCTGGCGGACCGGGCAGCGGACTGCTGGCGCCAATCTGCACCGTGGGGCTGCCCTGCAGGGTGACACCGGCCTTCGGGGAGGCCGAGATCGCTTTGGCGGGACATCCTCAGGATCTGACGACCGCCATGCAGGAGCGGATGGCGGCGCAGATCCGCTATTCCGACGGAGGCGGCTTCGTTCCCCAGCGTGTGGGAGTGCTGACTTTCCGTCACGAGGGGCGCGTGGTCGAGCGGGTGGTGAATCCCTCTCCGGCGGAAACGGTCGCTTCGCCCACAGGGACCGGTGAGACAGCGGGGGCTGACCGCTGGCCCGTCCATCTCTGGAAGTATCTTGCCGCGCTCTTCCTTGGCCTCGCGCTGGCGCATCTGGTCGTCACCCGGCGGGCGCGTGGCGCGACCGCGACGGCACTCGGCGCCGCGGCGGTCGCTGCGGCGGCGCTCGGCGTGCTCGATGCGCCGTTCGCCGTTCCCGTCGCCGCGCACGACGTTGTGGTGGCGTCTGCGACGCCGCCGGATGACCTGCCGCGCAACTGGGCGGCGGTGCGTCTCGAGGGGGGGCCGGTGGCGGCGCGCGATGCCGGCACGAGCAATCTACACGACAGGACCGACACCGGGTACGGAGCGGCGGTGGCGCTGCGGCTCGCAACCGCGATGCTGCCCGAGGGCGGTCGGATCGCGCTCGAGCCCGCGGCGGGGCTGCACCCTGCGGCCCTTTCGGAGATCCTGCCCGAGCTCCGGCAGCGCGGCATCCGCGTCGATCACGCTCCTGCCGAGGCCGCGCCGAACGCTGGACCGGCGCTCAAGATCTTGTCTGAGGAGGGACCGGTCTACGCCGGCGACGGCATCGTGCTCACCAGCGTCCTCCGGACCGGCGGGACAGGCAGCGCAGTGCTGGAGGTCCGACGCGACGGACAGGTGCTCGGAACACAGACAGTGGACGATCTGACCGGCGGCAGCGCCCGCTTCGAGACCGTCGTCAACGATGTTCCGGAAGGAGCGCACCTCTTCGAGGTCGCGCTCTCTGCTGACGGCGGGCGCGCGACCGCCGCGCGTGTCATCGACGTCCGCCCGCCCGGCCGCATCGCCGTCATCGCGTCAGAGCCCGCTCACGGGGCGGCGCTGGCGGGCGCGATGACGGCCGCGGGCCTTGACGCTCGGGCACTACGGCCGGACGAGGCGCCGCACTACCTCGACGGATGGCTGGCCCATGATGCCGTTGTTCTCGACAACCTGCCCGCGATTGCCCTCACCACGAACCAGCAGGCGCTCATCGAGACAGCGGTGCGGGATCATGGCCTCGGCCTCATGCTCCTTGGCGGCGACCGCAGCTTCGGGCCCGGCGGCTATCTCGAGACCGCTCTCGACAGGCTGTCGCCCGTGTCCAGCCGGGTTCCTGGCGAGAAGCCGCAGGTGGCGCTCGCGTTCGTGCTCGACCGTTCGGGCTCGATGCAGCAGCCGGTTGGTCAAGGCACCCGCCTCGACATCGCCAAGAGCGCCACGTCGTCGGCGATGGACCTGCTCGGGCGCGAGAGCGAGGTCGCCGTCATCGCTTTCGACGAAGCGGCACATACGGTCGTGCCGCGGCAGACGCTGGACCAGAGCGAGGCCATCAAGGCGGCGCTGGCGCGCATAACGCCGGGGGGCGGCACCTCGATGCTGGTCGGGCTCGAGCGTGCCTACGACGAGATAGCGGCGGCGGACGCCGCGGCACGGCACGTGATCGTCCTCACCGACGGACTGAGCCAGCCGGCTGCCTACGAGACGCTGCTCGCGCGCATGCGCGAAGCGGGGATCACCGTGTCCAGCATCAGCATCGGCCAGGCACCAGTGCCCCTGGTGGAGCAGATCGCCTTGGCGGGGGGAGGCGCGTTCCACAGCACCTCGGATATCGAGGCGCTGCCCTCTATCATGTCGCAGGAGGCGATCCTGCTATCCGGCGCGCCGATCGAGCAGGGATCCAGCCAGCCGCGCTGGAGCGATCGGTCGCTGACGGCGCTCGGACGGCTGCCGG
Organism: Roseitranquillus sediminis; assembly: GCF_016918935.1. Classification (GTDB taxonomy): domain Bacteria; phylum Pseudomonadota; class Alphaproteobacteria; order Rhodobacterales; family Rhodobacteraceae; genus Roseitranquillus; species Roseitranquillus sediminis. The sequence continues at coordinate 71,691 of NZ_JAFFOB010000023.1, read as the reverse complement.
ACAGGATGCCGGTCATCGCCGGCTTCGTGCTGACCTCTCCCAAGCCTGAGGCGACGATGGAGATGGTGACCCTCGATTCAGAGGGACGCGAGATGCCGCTCCTCGCGCACTGGCGATACGGCAATGGCATGGTGCTGGCGCTGACGACCCAGATCGCCGGACCCTGGACGCGCGACTGGCAGAGCCTTCCCGGCTATTCCGAGACCTGGGCCAGCCTCCTGAGGCAGATGCTGGCGCCCGATCCCGACCCTGGTTTCAGCCTGTCGTCCAGCCTCAGGGGCGACACCGCCACGGTACGGCTGGAAGTGCTCGATTCCGATGGGCAACCGCTCAAGGACGCGCTCCCGATCTTGGGCATCGATGGTCCGGACGGCGCCCGCACGCTGCCCGCGCGCGAGGTGCAGCCGGGCCGGTACGAGGCCGTGGTCCGGCCCGCCAAGCCCGGTGCGCACGTCGTCACGGCTGAACTCGACGGGCGGACAGGGACGCATGTGCTCTACGTTCCTGCTTTCGCATCCACGTCCGATCCGGCCCCCGTCGAGCTGGCCCGACTTGCAAGCGCATTGACGGGAGGGCGTGCGTTGGACCTGCGGGAGAATGCCCGAGGGTTCTCAGGCCTGGGAATGGCGATCATTCCCGGTGGCCTGATCTGGCTCGGCATGGGACTCGCACTTTTCGTGGCACGGATCCTGGTCGATCCCGCCCTCCGCGGAGGGTCAGCGCTTGCAAGTTCCGCGTGGTCCGGCTCGTATGCCAAGAGAGCAGTGTCGCGAGCGACCGGCTCGAGCGGGAGGCGATGACGAGCGAGATGGACGATCAAGCGGTGCTGTCCGCCGAAGACGTTGACAGGCTGACGCCCGAGGCGATCGAGGCGCTCCTGACGCCGCTGACGGCAGGCATGACCGAGCTGCGCGGGCGAGTCATCGGACAGGACGCCGTGCTGCGCCAGCTGCTGGTCGGGCTGCTCGCGGGCGGCAACGTGCTTCTCGAGGGGCCGCCGGGCGTGGGCAAGACGCTCCTCGTTCGCAGCCTCGCCGACGCGACGGGGCTCGACCTCGCGAGGGTTCAGTTCACGCCGGACCTGATGCCCGCCGACATCACGGGATCGATGGTGCTGGTGACCGGTCCCGACGGCCAGAAGCAGCTCGACTTTGCGCCGGGACCGATCTTCACGCAGATGCTGCTGGCCGACGAAATCAACCGGGCGACGCCGCGGACACAGTCGGCACTGCTCGAGGCAATGCAGGAACGCACCGTGACAGTTGCCGGCAACAGCCGCCGCCTGCCGCAGCCGTTCTTTGTCCTCGCGACGCAGAACCCGATCGAGATGGAGGGCACCTACAGCCTGCCCGAGGCGCAGATCGACCGGTTCCTTCTGCGCGTCGACGTCGGCTACCCGAGCGAGGCGGTGCTGTCGGCCATCCTGCTCCAGACCACCGGGAACGAGCACGGCCCGCTCGCCGCGCGAAGCGGACCCGCGGCCATCCTCAAGTTGCAGCACCTGACGCGGAACGTGCCGATCGCGGCGCATCTGCGCGACAGCATCGCGCGCTTCGCCCACCGGACGCAGCCCGGCAGCGCCGGCGCCCCGGAGGCGGTCCGCCGCTACATCCGCTTTGGTCTCAGCCCGCGCGGTGCCCAGTCAGTCGTGCTTGCCGCCAAGGCCGAAGCGCTGCTGTCAGGGCGCTTTCACGTCACGCCCGACGACCTCCGCGCGATCCTTGCGCCGGCGACGCGCCACCGCGTGCATGTCAACTTCGAGGGCGAGACGGCGGGGATAGACCTCGAGGAGGTGCTAGCCGAACTGCTGGAAACCTGCCTGAGGTCGGCATGAGCGTCGCGCCCGACCTGCTCGAACGGCTAAAGTCCAGCCGCTTCGTCGCCGCCCCTGCCCTGGCATCGGGGGGTCCCGGCGAGCGGCGGTCCAACGCGACCGGCGCAGGCATGGAATTCGCCAGCTATCGCACCTATGGCGCCGGTGACGACAGCCGTCACGTGGACCCGCACGTCTACGCCCGGACCGGCGAATTTCACGTGCGTCAGTATTTCACCGACCGGCAACTTACAGTCGCGGTCCTCATCGACGGAAGTGCCTCGATGGCTGGACCCAAATTCGAAGCGGCTTGCCGCATGGCCGAGATCGTCGGTTTCGTAGCCCTTTGGGCGGGCGACCGGGTCAGCATGATGGTCTCCGGCGGGGCGCCGCGGCTTTCTCCGCGGTTCGCCGGAAAGGGCCGCGTGGCCGAGATGCGCGCCTGGCTCGCCGGAGCGGAGGCGGGCGGCGCGGGAAGCATGGCCGAAGGCATAGCGCATCTCAGGGGAAAGACGCAGCGACCCGGCCTGTTCGTGATGATCGGAGATTTCTGGGACGTGCGCCCACAGCGGGACGTGGCTGGATTGGGCGAGGACAGGCACGCGGTCGTCGCCCTCCACGTCCTCGCGGCAGAAGAATTGGATCCGTCAGGCCTCGGCGACGGCGAGATGACGCTCGTGGACGGCGAAAGCGGTTCCCGCTGCGAGATGACGCTGGGCGCGGAGGCCGTCGAACGCTATCGCGGCGCGCTCGAGGCCTGGTGTGACGACCTTCGCGGTGCAATCGAGCGTCTTGGCGGCCGCTACTTTCGCGTCAGCCCCGAAAGCGACCTTGCGGCCCTGTTCCTGGGCGAGCTTCGGCAGGCCAGGGTGCTGATGTGACGAAGGAACAGTCCACCGACGCGGGCGGAATTCGGGTTCGCGGGCTCTCGAAGCAGTACGGGCGGGTCAAGGCGCTCGACAACGTCGACCTGGACGTCCGCGCGGGCGACGTCTTCGCGCTGCTCGGACCCAACGGTGCAGGCAAGACGACGCTCCTGCACATCCTCTGCACCATCCTACGCCCGGATCGAGCCGACGAGGTCACGGTTGCCGGCCACGACGCGATCCGCCATTCGCTCCGCGCGCGCGAAGCGATCGGCGTGGTCTTTCAGGAGCCGAGCCTCGACGACCGGCTGACCCTCCGTGAGAACCTCGAGTTTCATGGAATGGTCTACGAGGTGCCGCGCTCGCTGCGGCGCCGTCGGATGGACGAGCTCCTGGAACTGGTGGACCTCGTCGAGCGGCGCGACGATCTGGTCCGCAAGCTGTCGTCGGGCATGAAGCGGCGGCTCGAAATCGCGCGGGCGCTTCTGCACGACCCGAGGATCCTCTTCCTCGACGAGCCGACGGTCGGATTGGACGCACAGTCGCGCGAGCGGATCTGGCGCTATCTGGAGGAACTGCGGGCGTCTCGCGACCTGACCATCGTCGTGACGACCCACTACATCGACGAGGTAAAAGGCTGCGACCAGGTCTGCATCATAGATCACGGCCGCATCCTGGCGGAGGGCACGCCGGACGACCTGCGCGGACGCTTCGGAACCGAGACCGTGCGCGTCACGCCGACCGACATCGCCGCAGCCGAGGCCATCCGCGAGACCTATCCCACGGCGACTTCGGGTCGCGGCGACACCCTGCTGATCCCCATCACCGACGCCGCGATGAAGGCCGAGTTCCTGAGGCGGTGCGGCATCCACGTCCGCGACCTTGCCTTCGAGACGCCGAGCCTGGAGTCCGTCTTCCTCTCGCTCACCGGCCACGACATCCGCGACAGCGAGGCTGACGCGCGCGACGTCACGCTCGCCTTCGGGCGCCAGGGAGGCGAACTCACGCGATGACGGCACCGATACATTCCGGTGGGACTCGAAGATGATCGTCGCATTCCGCGTAGGCTTCCTGATCCTCCTGATCGGGCTCTGGCAGGTCCTGTCGCAGAACGTCAGCCGCAACCTGATCCCTTCGCCCCTTGAGACGTGGGCCGCGTTTCGCAGGATGCTGGCCGACAACAGCCTCTTCGAGGCGCTGGGCGAAAGCCTCGTCGTCTACTTGTCGGGCTACAGCACGGCGTGCATCGTCGCCATCGCGATCGGCCTCGTGATGGGGACGATCCGACCTGTCGGCAAGACGCTGGAGGTCTATGCCTTCGCGCTGGCGGCGACACCGCGCGTGGCCTTCATCCCGCTCATCATCGTCTTTCTCGGTCTCGGGTTCGAGGCCAAGGTCTTCGTGGTGTTCCTCGGTGCCGTGATGCCGATACTCGTGAATACCTACGCCGGGGTCCTTGCGACCGACCAGAACCTGAACGAGATGGCGCGGTCGCTGGGCGTCAGTCGACCGCGCATCTTCGCCAGCATCGTCCTGCCGGGTGCAGTACCATTTATTGTCGTGGGGCTCCGGATCGGTGCCACGATCGGGCTGATCAACACCGTCGTCGCAGAGCTCTACACCGCCGTGGGAGGGCTTGGAGGACTGCTGGCTCGTTACGGCAACACGTTCCGCATGGCCGATTATTTCGTGATAGTGCTGTCGCTGGCCGCGATCGGCGTCGCGGTAACCGAAACGCTCCGCTATCTTGAGCTCAGGCTCAACCGATGGCGGGGGCCGAATTAGAATGCCGGCTGATCAAGACTGGCGAGGAGGAGAAGCAAATGACGAATCGTTGGATCGGGCCATTGGCCGCGGCAGCCGCGTTGTGGTCGGCGATGGCGGCGGCGCAGGAGGGCGATGCATTTCGCCTGATCGTTACCGACCTCGAGGCGCCGCTGGTGCCGAATTCGGTAATGGAGCTGGCGCTGAACCTCGGCTACTACGAGCGTGAGGGCGTCAATGTCGAGCTGGTGCGTGTGCAGCAGACCCCGTCCGCGCTCGCCGCGCTGACGGCGGGCGAAGGCGAGATGGCGAACATCAGCGTCGATGCGCTTTTGCAGATGTCGGCCCGCGGCAATGGCGACCTGCGCGCCGTCGTCTCGCCGAACAAGTCGCTTCCGTTCCTGATCGCCGCGAAGGAAGACATCGCGAGCACGGCCGACCTCGAGGGGCGGAGCTTCGGGATCGGGCGGATCGGAAGCCTCGATCATTCTCTGTCGAGCCTCGTCCTGTCCGGGGACGGCCTCGTGATGGACGACCAGCTCGAGCTCGTCGGACTAGGCCAGCCGGCCGCGCGGGCACAGGCGCTGGCAGCTGGGCAGATCGACGCGACGACCATGTCGATCGGCGTCTGGACGAGCCTGCCCGACAAGACGGGCTTGCACATTCTCGTGCCGCAGGACGCCTACTACGAGGCGGCACCGGTCGTCAGCAAGGTCAATGTCGTCACCACCGACACGCTCGAGAACCGGCGCGAGGACGTCGAGGCGGTGATTGCCGCCATCATCCAGATCTCCCGCGATGTCGCCGAAGACCCTTCCATTTGGGTCGACGCGATGGCCGAGGCGCGCCCCGATGTCGACCGTGCGACGCTCGAGGAGCTGGCCGAGAGCTTCGAGGGGTCGTGGAGCGTCAATGGCGGCATGTCAGCCTCCGAGCTGCAGTACACGGCAGAGTGGCTCTTCGAGAGCGAGGACTTCGCCGACCTCTCCGAAGTAGAGCTGAGCACCTGGACAGACTTCGGCCCGGTCGACGCCGTCCTAGAGCAGCGCGGGATCGCCGAGGGCAGCGACCAGCCCGCGCGATGAACCAGGAGGCATCGGTCGGCCGCGCGGCACCGCTCGCCGCGAAGTCCGAGCCGCAAGTTGTGCTCGACGGCGTGGGCAAAAGCTTCGGCACCGCCGCGCGCGCACGCACCGAGGTGCTGCGAGACATGTCGCTCGAGGTGCGTGAGGGCGAGTTCGTCTCGCTCCTCGGGCCCTCGGGCTGCGGCAAGACCACGGTCCTGCGGCTCGTTGACGGCCTGCTGGCGCCGGATGCCGGAAGGGTCACGGTGTTCGGAGGCGACCCGACGCCGGGACCCGAGCTTGGATTCGTCTTCCAGTCCTTCCGCCTGATCCCCTGGTTCACCGTGCGCGGAAACGTGGAGTTTGCGCTGGCGCCAACCGGCCTTTCCCGCGCCGAAAAGCGCGAGCGCGCCGAGCGTTACATCGAGCTCGTGGGCCTGCGTCGCTTCGCCGAAGCGCATCCGCACGAGCTCTCGGGCGGGATGAGTCAACGGGTTGCGCTTGCGCGGGCGCTGGTGACCGAGCCGCGCGTTCTCCTGATGGACGAGCCCTTCGCCAGCATAGACGCGCAGACCCGCGAGCTGATGCAGGCCGAGCTCATGCGCCTGTGGTCATCGTCCGGCGCGACGGTGCTTTTTGTGACCCACAGCGTCGACGAGGCGATATTGCTCTCGGACCGGATCGCCCTGATGGGCCCGCGTCCCGGTCGGGTGCTCGAGAACATCGAGGTCGAGGGGCTGCCACGGCCGCGCTGGTCCTACGACGTCCGCTCGCGGCCGGAGTTCGTGGACCTGCGCAGGCGACTGTGGGAGCGAATCCGGCAGCTGGTGCTAGAGGACCCCGAGTCGGACTTCTTCGGCCGAGGAACTTCGAGGGAAGCGCAATGACTTATATCGGCGCGACTCCGGTGCGGCGGCGGATCCCGGTCGTGCGGTACATGCCGGGAATCGGGGCGATCTGGCTGCGCGAGGTGAAGCGCGCCTTGCGGGATCGCGGCCAGCTCATCGGAGGCTTCAGCCGCCCGCTGCTCTGGGTGCTGATCATGGGGATCGGTCTCAACCCGTACTTCCGCGGCGAGGTCTACGGCGAGGTACGATTCGTCGTCCCCTACACCTATGTCCAGTTCATCTTTCCCGCGATCATCATGCTAAACATCATGTACACGTCGGTGCAGTCCGCCGTGTCGATGATCTGGGATCGCGAGTTCGGCTTCCTGCGCGAGGTGCTGGTCTCCCCCTTGCCGCGATGGGCGGTCCTGCTCGGCAAGATCCTGGGCGGCGCAACCATCGCCACTGGTCACGGCTGCCTCGTCATCCTGCTCGCCCGCTTTGCCAACGTGCCACTGAGCCCGGGTGACGTCGTGGTCGGCATTGCTTTCATGTTCCTCGCGGCCTTCGGCCTGACGGCGCTGGGGATCGTGATCGCGAATCGCGTCCGGACGTTCCAGGGCTTCGGCGTCTTCGCGAACGCAGTGATCCTGCCGCTCTACTTCACGTCGAGCTCGGTCTTTCCGCTCGATCCGGCGCTGACCCGGGCACAGACTGCGGTGCTCTACCCCGAATGGCTGGTGCTTCTGGTCCGGGCGAACCCGCTGACCTATGCCGTCGACTCGCTGAGGGGCATCTTCATCGACTTCAACCAGTTCGACCCGAGCCTCGGGCCGCTCGTCGCATTCTGCATGGCGGGCGGGTTCTTCCTCGTCGCGCTCTGGGACTTTCGAAAGCCGTGATACTGGGGCGGCTCAGGGGTTGGCTGCACCGGACTCACAGCATCGGCGGCGTCGTGACGATCGTTGTGTGCGGCGCCCTACTCCTCGCTGTCTCGTATCTTCCGGCAGACACATCGCTGGGACAGGTACGCAGCACCGGGCGGCTGACGGCCTGCACGCCGACAAGCTATCCGCCGCTGGTGACGGGCGATCCGGCAGCGCCGGGCTTCGACATCGAGGTCCTGTCCGAAATCGCCCAGCGTCTGGGACTGCGGCTCTCGGTCAATCCCAATCCCGCCATCGGCCGCGACTTCAATCCGCGGAGCTGGCGGGTCACGCGGGCGCAATGCCAGATTCTTGCAGGCGGAGTCGTTCTCGCGCCATCCGTCCAGTCTTTCCTCGATACCGTGCCGTCGCAGCTCGAGACCGGTTGGGCCTTCGGTTTTCCCGCTGGCACTTTCAATCTCGCCGGCGCCGACGTCGGCGTGCTCGCACAGATTGCCGGCCTCGATCGCATCGCGCTCAGCCGCTGGTTGCGCGAGATCGGCGCGACGCCGCACGTCGTCCAGGACGAGGCGGCGCTGGTGAAGGGTCTCCGCACCGGCACGTTTGACGCGGCGATAGGCGAGGCGCTGATGATCGGGCGCCTCGGCGATCAGCATGGCTGGGAGGTCGCATGGGCGCCGGAGAAATTTGAGCGCTACCGCCTCGGATTCGGCTTGTGGAGGGGGGACCTCACGCTTCTTCAGGCGGTGGAGCAGACACTGGACGCGATGCGGCGAGACGGCACGCTCGACGCGCTGCTCGACGAATACGGCCTGCGGCCGATCGAGGCGGTCTACGGCGCCGCCGCAAGCTGAAGGTCAGCCGGGACCGAATCCGAGCGGCGTCAACGCCTGCCGCAACACACTCACCGCAGGACGCAGGAAACCGCCTCGGCCCAGGATCAGTACGACGGCCATAATGGCGCCGATCCACCCCGCATAGCGCCAGAGCTTGCCAGCAAGGCGCGGCGCAGCGGCACTCAGCAGCAGACCTCCCGTGAGGGGCGGCAGCGGCAGCATGTTGAGCACCACGAAGAACAGCGACATCTGGCCAAGCACTCCGAGGAACTGGACAGAAAAGCGGTCGAGCGGCGGAGAGAACGCGGCGAGCGCTGCAGGGCGGAGGGCACTGGCGAAAAGACCGAGGGCGACGATGACTGCAAGGCTGCCGGCAACGCAGACCAAGAGGCCCACGCGACGCCAGCGCAGAGCCGCGGCGTCCATGTCGAGCGAATGGATCCATCCCGTGCCAACCGCAATCGCAGCGATGAAGCCCGACAGACTCATATGCTCGAACGGGCTGGGGGTCTGCCGACCCTCGGAGCGAGGTCCGAGGTCGCCCAACGCGAATGCAGCCAAGGCGAGGCTCCAGCCGTGGACCCCGGCCACCACAAGGTATGCGGCCGCTCGGAACAGCATCTCGGTGAGGGAAACGTCCGTCAGCATCAGCCGGACGAGGGATCCCGCTTGCCTGCCATCAACTTGCGCCGCTCTGACCGGGCCAGCCGGTTTCCTCAAGGATGTCTTCGATGACCCCGTCCTCGATCAGCGCGCCGATCGCGCGATCGATCTCGTTTCTCAGGAAGACGTTGTGTTCACGCAGCATCATGCCGATTGGTGTGGACGTCGGCGAAACGGGGTCGAGCGGCACCTGGCGAATTCCCATCTCGCCGGGGTCGCCTCCGGTGACCTGCCGAAGCGTCGGCGCCCAGAAGATGGAGCCGGCAACACGGTCGCTCTGCAGGAAGTCGAGGGCCTGCTCCCCGGAGGTGAAGGGATAGCGGGTCCAGCGTCGATCCTCGGGCTGGAGCTCCATGTAGGAGATCAGGTTCGTGTCGGCGGGCGTGTAGATCATCGAGCCGACCTTACCGTCGGCCGGAACATCGCCGAGGCGCGAGATGCCGTCGTCCCTGACCGCGAAGACATAGGGAGCCTCGTAATAGGGGCGCGTCGGGATCAGCCAGTCGACGTCGAGATCCGCCGACATCACGAAGCCGGCGATGGCATCGCAGCGTTCGGCGAGCTGTATCCAGACCTCTTCCCAGAACTGCTCGCCCAAGAGAGGCACCCGGTTCTCGTAGACTTGGAAATCGGCTTCGAGCAGCAGCGCCTCGCCGATGGCTTCGCCGATGCGGCGGTCGATCTCCATCGTCGGACTGACCGACCAGAGGCAGAAGGTGACCTTGCTGCCCTCGAGCCAGCGCTGCTCCTGATGCCATTCCGGCGGAACATAGGGGAGCCCGACCTGGGCGCGGAGGCCCTGAGCGGCGCTCAGCAGGCACGCGGCGGCCGTGGTGGCGAGGGCGAGATGGCGCAGCATGAGGGGAGACCTTCGAAAGAGGGAGGGACCTCGCGGCCCCTCCCGTTGCGCTTGCGTGTCAGGAGTCGCGACTATGCGTCGTCTTCGGGCAGCGCGAACACGTAGACCGCGTTCCCCGTGCTCGGATGCACGATGTCTGGCGTCACCAGGCGCGGAACGTTGCGCGGGCTGCCGCCGCCGAGGCCGGTCGTGATGGCCACGTACTGCCGCCCGTCCACCTCGAACGAAATCGGGTAGCCCTGCACCGACGTCGTAAGCCGCGTCTTCCAGAGCTCTTCGCCCGATTCCACGTCGAAGGCGGTGAAGTAGCGGTCAAGATCGCCGATGAAGCCCAAGCCGCCGGCCGTCGAGAGGATGCCGGTAAGGTAGGAGGCGCGCTGCTGCGTCGACCAGAGCTCCTCCATGGTCTCGGGATTGTAGGCGGCGATCTTGCCCATGTTGCCGTCGGTCCCGGGCATCTCGAACCACCAGCGATCGGCCTGCGAGCCGCCGGAGCCGACCACGAGCTCGACTTCGCGGCCCGAGATTTCCATGCAAGCCTGGGTCAGCGGAATGAGCAGGATGTTCGACGGCTCGTAGTAGCTCATCGCCTGCCAGTCCTTGCCGCCAGCGGTGCTGGGGCAGACCGAGACCTTCTCGCCAACCTGGGCGTTCCGGATGTCCTCGCGGTAGGTGGGACGTCCGTTCTCGTCGATGGCGACCCAGTGGTTCTGGAACACCGTCTCGACGTGGTCGAGGTACTCGCCCGTCTCGCGGTCGAGCTTCCACAGGATGCCCGACTTGCCCATCGTGAAGACGGTCTTCTGGTCGCCGAGATCGATCAGCACGCGCTCGTAGACGTCGTCGAAGTCGAGCGCCTCACCCGGGGAGTGCTGGAAGTACCACTCGATCTCGCCGGTCTGCGGCCGCACCGCGAGCGTCGAGTTCGAGTAGAGTGCGTCGTCCTCGGTGGTCAGGCCACGGCTGGCCGGAACCCACGGCTTGGGCTGAGCGACGCCCACGAAGTAGAGGTCGAGCTCAGGGTCGTAACTGCCCGCGATCCAGGTGTCGTTGCCGCCGCGCAGCTCGTAGGGCAGATCGCCCCAGGTGTCGCCGCCCGGCTCGCCCGGCCGCGCGACCGTCGACGTCCGCCACAGCTCCTCGCCCGATTGCGCATCGTGCGCGGTGAAGTAGCAGCCGTCCTCGTAGAACTTGTCACAGCCGTTGAGCTGCGCGATGACGACGCCGTCGATGACGACCGGACCCGTCGTGTTGCGGTAGCCCTTCTTATAGTCGGCGCGCAGCACCTCCCACTCGACCGCGCCTGATTCCGCGTTGAGCGCGACCACGTACCCGTCGTCCGCCGACAGATAGATCTTGCCGTCATAGAGCGCGATGTTGCGAGCGGTATCGCCGGCGCGGGCATCCTCGGGCAGCTCGCGACGGTACTCCCAGAGCAGGTCGCCGTTCGCGGCGTCGAATGCCTGAACCACGTCCCCGGGGTTCGGCAGGTACATGATGCCGTCGTGAACCAGCGGCGTCGGCTGGTTTGTTCCCGGCTCCATCGCCCACGACCATACCAGCTCGAGATCCTGGACGTTCTCTCGCGTGATCTGGTCGAGCGGGCTGAAGGCGTGCGCGTCATAGGTCCGGCGCCACATCAGCCAGTCGGCCGGATCAGGGTTGGCAAGCGTCTCCACATCCACCGGCGCGGACTGAGCGTCCTGCGCCAGGGCGGCACCCGCGCCGCCGATGATCGCCACTGACGCCAAGAGCGCCGCGATCCTGTCTCCCTTTGATAGGAGCATGTCGTGTGTCCTCCTCAGATTCCTGCGGCTCAATTGGTCGACGCCATCCACGGCGTCATCTCGTAGTCATCGGCTACGAGCCAAGCCCGCAACTCGCCGTCCTCGTTGCGCTCGGTGTTCACGACGACGTAGACCTCGTTGTTGTCGAGCTTCTGGATCTGCTCGTCGCTGAGCTCGACGGTGCCCTCGAAGGTCCCGTCGGTGCCGCCGTCCACCGCAAATTCGCCGAATTTCGGTCCTGCCATGCCCATCGGCGCTTCATGCAGCGAGACCATCGTGGGCTCGCCCATCAGGCCGCTGTACTCGCCGGTGACAGTCAGCGTGCTGCCATCCAGCGTCGCCTGCACGTCGCCGGTGCCGCCGATCATGGACTTGTTGACGTCGGAGACCGGCATGAAGCCGAGCTTCTCGCCGTACGTCTTGCCTCCCTGAGCCCAAGCGCCAGAGACGGCGATCAGCCCCCCCACGGCGGCGCCTAGTATCAAATCTCGTGCTCTCATCGCTCATTCCCTCCCGTAGTTGCGACAGATGTCTTTAGTCGGCCTCGGCCGTCTCCTGTGTCATGACGCCGTAGTCATTGCCCCAGCTGTTCATGACGTAAGTCCCGACGGCGTGCGCCTCCTCCGGCGACAACACCGAACCGAAGCCCGGCATCTCCTCGCCACCGTTCATGATCCGCTGATAGGTGCCGTGAACGTCGGCAAGAGATCCGGCGTTCACCAGAGTCGGCCCCACGTCGCCGCGCCCGTTCTCGCGGTGGCAGCCCGCGCAGAAGTCCACGTAGAGTTGCTGCCCCTCGGCCATCATCTCCTCGGTCGCAGCTTCATCGACCGCCGCCTGGACCTGAACCAGCATGTCAGGTCCGCGGCCTTCCGGGGAAAGCGGCCGGACCGGCGAAATGCCCGATGTAGCGGTGACACAAACGCCAAGGGCGATACAGGTTACGACACTTTTCAACTGGAGCCTCCAACTTGAATTCGGTCCACCCGCCGTCGCATCTGCGACGACCTGACCAGCGGACCTGATTTCCTGAACTTTCAATGGGATTTCGCCCATTCTTGGGCTCAACTACAAATAGAGATTGTCGAGACAGCCATAACGGAGTCCTATGGCAGGCATGGCACCCGTCCTGCAAACCCGGCGGCTCTACTACCTGGCGGCCATCGCGGATCACGGCTCGATCACCGACGCCGCCAGGCACGTCAGGGTCGCCCAGCCAGCGCTGACACATCACATGCGCGAACTGGAGCGCGAACTGCGCGTGCAGCTGCTGGACAGGTCGCACAGGGGAACCAAGCTGACCGACGCCGGCCAGCTCCTTCTCTCCCACGCACGTCGCATCCTGGACGAGGTGCAGCGCGCCGAAGCTGCGCTAGAGGCACTGCGCACTCAGGCGGCATCGGCGGACAGGCCGTTCCGGCTGGCCGTGATCCCGACCCTCGCCAGCTCCTTGACCCCGCGCCTCTTCGCGGCAGCTCGTGCCGAACTGGAGCACATCCGCCTGCACATTTCCGAGATGACGGCGCGCGAGGCGTTCGTTCTGCTGGATCATGGCCAGATCGACGCTGCCGTGACCATCGTCCTGCAGCCGACGGACGACACCAATGTCCTCGCGTGGGAGAAGATCTACTTCGTGTGCGCTCCGCAACTCGCGCGCAAGCTTACCGGCGCCGTCTCGCTGGAAGAGATCGGCGTCCACCCGCTGATCCTCCCGTCGAAGATGAACTACGTCTACAGCGAGATCATCGAGCGTTTCGCGCGCGAGCAGGGCGTCGAGATCGCCATCGACATGCAGATCGACGGCCTCGGTTCGCGCAAGCAGGCTGTCATCGCCGGGCTTGGCGGCACGTTCCTGCCGTTGGTAGCGGTGCAGCAGGAGGTGAAGGAAGGAACTCTCGTGGCGCGATCCTTCGCTCCGCCACTGATCCGTCCGATCATCCTCGCCACGAGAGACGGGCTCGACCCGGAGCTCGTCTCCTGGACGGACCGGACATTGCGCCGATTCCTGAGAGAGCTTCTGGTCGAGGCACCGACATCGCCGGAAACGACACAGGGGCTGGCGCCCGTCGGAGCTTGACCTGCAACGGTCAACGGCGACGGCTCTCTCGACAATACCGCAAATGGCGCGGCAGGATGGCAGCCGACGCGCAGGAGGTCGGACTGCGTCGCGGTGGCTTCGCCGCGGCCATGTCCGAGCGCGGATTGGCGGGAGAAAGCCGATGACGGAGCGAGACGGCCACAAGCTTCCCCCGCGCGGGCCAGACAAGCCCCCGCGCGCGGGTCTCGACGGCACCGCGGGGCTCACTCTGCGCCGGCTGCGTATCTTTTCGGCGGTGGCGCGAAGCCACACACTTACCGGCGCGAGCAAACAGCTCGGTCTGGCGCAACCGACGCTATCTCAGCAGATCTCGAACCTCGAGGAGGTGGTGGGCGCGCCGCTCTTCGACCGTCGATCGAACCGGCTGACGCTGACTGAAGCCGGGACACACCTGCTGCGCCACGTCGAGCCGGTGCTCTCGACGATGCAGCGGCTGGAGGAGGGGCTGTGGCAACTCGCCGAGGGCAAACGGCAGACGATCCACCTCGCCGGAATAAACTCGGTGCTGCGGGTGATCCTGCCGAAGTCGATGCACCTCATTCACGACGCGTATCCGAACATCGACTACGACATTCATGAGAGTGGCCCCGCCGAGGTGCTCGAGATGCTCTACGGAAGACGGGTGAATCTGGGGCTCCTGTCCGCGAACTCGATCGCGCCCGCGAGCGCCGGGTTCCTGCATGTGCCGCTGTTCGACGATCCGTATGTGCTCGCGGTGCCGGAACGCCTGAACCTCGACGGCGTGACCCATCCTGCCGTCGACCTGCGCCGCGAGGACCGGAACATACTGATGCGGTCGATCCAGTTCGTCTTCGGCACCCCGCACGCGCATCGCGTGCAGGCCTGGTACGACGAGGCCATCCCCGGGAACTGGCCCTTCACACAGGCCCGCAGCTTCGAGGTTGCACTCGGGATGGTGCGGTCCGGGCTCGGTGTCTGCCTTGCCCCTGCCCTGTCAAGCGTCGTGGGCGACAAGCCGATCCCCGGCCTTCGGCTCTATCGCGTGAACTTCCCGCCGCGACAGATCGTAGCCCTGTTGCCATCACAGTACGCCCGGCAGGAGCCCTACGCCGCGCTCCTCGAGGCGTTGCAGGAGGTGGGACGCCTCCACGCGCCGCCGACGGTGAACGAGACGCCCCCGTTCCTGCGCGACAAGGAGGCCGTGCTGGCGACCTAGAGCGGCTTTCGGTTCCGTGAGGTCAGCGCCTGGCCCTCACCTTCTTGCAGCCGGGCGAGAAGCACAAGGATCGGGAGCGGCACCGCATCAGGAAGCCCTATGGTTTCCATAGATGGAGGTCGCGCACGGTCTGCTTACTCTTCAATCCAGCGGCGAATGGGTCGCCGTGTATCCAGGGAGAGTTTCGCATGGCTTGGAATGCACCCAAAGTTTCCGAAGTGCCAGTCGGCATGGAAATCAACATGTACGCCTGCGCGAAGCAGAAGTAAGCAATAAAGCCCTCCGCCAGCCGATCGAAAGGCCGACCATGCTGACCATCGTCGTGCTCGGAACCACGGCGGGCGGAGGGCTGCCGCAGTGGAACTGCAACTGCCCGACGTGCCGCGCTGCGTGGGAGGATCCGCAGTTGCGAGACACGCAAGCGTCGCTCGCGCTCAGCGCCGACGGCGAGAATTGGTTTCTGGTGAACGCGTCGCCGGACATCCGGCAGCAGATCATCGAAACGCCGCAACTGCATCCGCGTGCGGACCAGCTGCGTCACTCGCCAATCGCCGGTGTAATTCTGACGAACGGTGAAGTCGATGCCATTGCCGGCCTGCTGACGCTCCGCGAAGGATCTCCATTCGGTATCTGGGCGCACACCCGTGTCCTGGAAACGCTGGAGGCGAACAACATCTTCAACGTTCTGGACCGGGAGCGCGTGCCGCGCCGACCGATCGAGCTGGGCCGGCCTTTCGAGCCCGTGCTGCAGGACGGCCGACCTTCGGGTCTCGTCATAGAGGCGTTCGAGGTGCCAGGGAAGCCCGCTTGGTACCTTGAGGAGACGGGCACCGACGAAGCGACCGGAGATACGCTCGGCCTCTACGTCCACACACGCGACGGCACCGGAGCCTACATCCTGACCGCCTGCGGCGGCGTCACGCCGGAACTCGCCGCGAGACTCCGTGGCGCATCCGCCGTCTTCTTCGACGGCACGCTCTGGAGCGACGACGAGATCGTGCGGGCCGGCCTCGGGCGGAAGACGGGGCAGCGGATGGGACATGTTTCGATGTCCGGTGAATCTGGCGCCATTGCGGCGCTCGCCGATCTCGAGATCGACCGAAAGCTCTTCATCCACGTCAACAATTCCAATCCCGCACACCTGCCGCACTCGCCGGAGAGGCAGGAGTTGGAAGCGGCAGGTTGGGAAATCCCGAGCCCGGGCCAGGAGGTAAGGCTGTGACACTCGACATGCCGATGACGGAAGCGCCACTGCAGAGCGCCGAGGACCTGGAGCGCAGGCTCTTCGAGATCGGTGCGACCCGCTACCACAACCTGCATCCGTTCCATGCAATGCTTCACGGCGGCAAGCTCAACCGCGGCCAGGTGCAGGCGTGGGCGCTGAACCGCTACTACTACCAGAGCTCGATCCCGCTGAAGGATGCGATCGTCGTCTCCCGCTTTCGCGACCGCGCCATTCGCGTCGAGTGGCGCCACCGGATCGAGGACCACGACGGCTCGGAGGGCAGCGAGGGCGGTATCGAGCGCTGGCTGCAGCTCACCGACGGCCTCGGCCTCGACCGCGCCTACGTGGAGTCGACGGCCGGCCTTCTGCCAGCCACGCGGTTCGCGGTGGACGCCTACCTGAATTTTGTCGGCACGAAGACGCCGCTCGAGGCCATTGCCTCGTCGCTGACCGAGCTGTTCGCGCCCACGCTGCACGAAGAGCGGATCGCGGGCATGCTCGAGCACTACGACTTCATCGACCCCTCGATCATGACCTACTTCCAGCGCCGGCTGGAGCAGGCGCCGCGCGATGCGAACTTCGCGCTGGACTACGTCAAGTCGCATGCGCGGACCCCGGAGGAGCGGCAGGCGGTCTGCGACGCGCTGACGTTCAAGACAAACGTCCTCTGGGTGCAACTCGACGCGCTCTACCATGCGTATGTCTCGGGCTTTCCGCCGCCGGGCGCCTTCGTGCCCGAGGAGGGTCGGTGACGGGCCGGCAGCGAATGTTCGTCGGGCCGGAAAGCCGGCCCGTCCTGCCTCGCCACGCGCGCCTGCGCTTCGACAAGGCTCGGCAGATGTGGCTCCTGCTCGCACCCGAGCGGGTATTGACGCCGGACGACATCGCCGTCGAGGTTCTGCATTTGTGCGACGGCACGCGCAGCGTGCGGGACATCGCTGAGGAACTGGCGCAAAAGTATAAGGCCCCGACCGAACAGATCGTGACGGACGTCGAGTCCATGCTTCAGGATCTCGCGGACAAGGGGTTTCTCGCCGAAATGCAGGAGCAGCCGAAATGACCGACGTCCTCGACGAGACACGGCCGGCGGGCGGGCTTGACCCCGATGCCGCCGCGACCCACGGCATCCCCATCGCAGTGCTGGCCGAGATCACCCATCGTTGCCCACTGCAGTGCCCCTACTGCTCGAATCCGGTAGAAATGGACCGCGCGAACGCCGAGCTGTCCACGGACGAGTGGAAGCGCGTCATCGGAGAGATGGCGGATCTGGGCGTCCTGCAGATCCACTTCTCCGGCGGTGAGCCGACGGCGCGGACCGATCTGGTCGAGCTGGTGCGGCATGCGTCGGAAGTGGGGCTCTACTCCAACCTCATCACCTCGGCGGTGATGCTGACGCGGGAAAAGGTTGCCGAACTCGCCGATGCCGGGCTGAGCCACGTGCAGATCAGCTTTCAAGCGAAGGATCCATCGCTCGCGAACCGGATCGGCGGGCACAAGCGCGGTCATGGCAAGAAGCTCGAGGCCGCGGCGTGGGTGCGGCAGGAGGGGCTGCCGCTGACGGTCAACGCCGTGATGCACCGCCAGAACCTGCACGAATTGCCGCAGATCATCGA
The DNA here is from genome assembly GCF_016918935.1 of Roseitranquillus sediminis. Taxonomy (GTDB): domain Bacteria; phylum Pseudomonadota; class Alphaproteobacteria; order Rhodobacterales; family Rhodobacteraceae; genus Roseitranquillus; species Roseitranquillus sediminis. Next base: position 54,212 of record NZ_JAFFOB010000023.1, on the reverse strand, counting down.
CATGGCGGTAGAACTCGACGCCCACCGGCTCGAGGTGGCGAACGTCCAGTACTACGGATGGGCGCTCAAGAACCGCGCCGCTCTGATGCCGACCGAGGCGCAGATCGAGGAGTGCAATCGCGTTGTGGCCGAGGCGACGGAGCGGCTGCACGGCATCCTAGCGATCGACTACGTGGTGCCGGACTACTACGCGCTCAGACCGAAGAAGTGCATGGGCGGCTGGGGGCGTCAGTTCTTCAATATATCGCCGGCGGGCCGCGTGCTGCCTTGCCACGCCGCAGAGTCGATCACCGGCCTGCGCTTCGACTCGGTTCGCGACCACAGCCTCGCCTGGATCTGGGAGCACTCGGACGCTTTCAACCTCTATCGCGGCACCGACTGGATGCCGGAGCCCTGCCGGAGCTGCGAGTTCAAGGAAGAGGATTTCGGCGGCTGCCGTTGCCAGGCCTTCGCCCTGACCGGCAACGCCGCGGCGACCGATCCCGCGTGCGCGCTTTCGCCGAAGCACGAGGAGATTTTTCGGCTGGCGAGTGAGGAGGCGACAGGGGGCGACACCCGCTTCGTCTATCGCAACTTCGCCGGAGGCACGCTCGAGCCGCAGGGTTGACGCCGCTCACCGACGAGATGGTGCGCGTCGGCGACGGGCACGAGCTCTGCGTGCGCAGCTACGGCACGCCTGGCCGGGTGCCGGTGGTGTCCCTTCATGGCGGCCCGGGCAGCGGGGTGCAGTCAAGCCACCTGCGCATTTTCGATCCGGCGACCTGCCATATCGTTGCGTTCGACCAGCGCGGCGCCGGCCTTAGCCGGCCGCAACGCGACCGCAAGGCCAACACAACGGCGCACCTCGTCGCTGACATGGAGCTCCTGCGCGAGAGCTTCGGCTTCTCGGCCTGGCTCGTCGTCGGCGGGTCTTGGGGCGCGACGCTGGCACTTGCCTATGCGCAGGCGCATCCCGAGCGGGTGCTGGGTATGGTTCTGCGCGCGACCTTTCTCGGCACGCGGGCGGAGCTAGAGCGGGCCTTCGGGTCGGGGCTGCAGACGGTTCACCCGGCGCTTCATTTCGACTTCCTCGGCATGTTGCCGGAGGCGGAGCGCGAAGACCCCCTGCCCGCCTACTGGCGCCGCATTCTCGATCCCGATCCGGCCGTGCATGCCCCTTTCGCCCGGGCCTGGCACGACACCGAGCGCATCCTGTCGCAGCTCGCTCCCGCGAACGACCGTCTCGATGCCGATGCCATTCGTGCCGCCGAGACGCCCGGCCCCGCATCGCCCTACATGGAAGCCCACTACTTCTCGCAGGATTGCTTTCTCGACGCGCCACTCATCGACGGTGCACCGCGGCTCGACGGCATTCCGGGAGCGGTGGTGCACGGTCGGTACGACCTGCTCTGCCCACCATCCACGGCGTGGGCCTTGGCCGCGGCTTGGCCCGACGCCCGCGTGCGCATCGTCGAGGAATCCGGCCACGGGCTCGACCATCCCGCCCTCTTCGCGGCGGTGGAGGCAGAGGTGGCGCGGATGGTTGCCCGCCTCACGTCAACCGCGTCCGGCTAAGCCACTTCGGCCGCGCAACCTCGACCCGGTCGAGCGCCTCGGCGCCGCCAAGCACTACGACACGGGTCGCCACCTCTTCGAGCGCCGCACCGACGTCCGCAAAGTCGGCTGCCGTCGCGCCGAGAAGCTCCGACCGCCGCGCGTTGCGCCACGCCTCGTCCTCGCCGCACAGGTAGCGACGGAGTGCAGCGAAGCCGCGTGGTCCGGCCGGCAAGGGGCGGTCCTGCGCGCCCACGGTCGCGATGACGGCGGCATCGACATCCCGCGGCGACGGCCCGGCCCGCAGATGCGCAGCGGCGGCACGGTAGGTCCCCAGCGTGCGCAGGACGTGCGGATCGCGGTAGGACAGCATGGTGACGACGCCGCTCATCGCGTCAAACCTGCAGAGCGCCCCGTAGGCACCACCCTCAACCCGCACCTGGTCCCAGAGCCAGGCGTTGGCGAGGTGCCGAGCCGCCGCCTCAGTCACGCCGGAGGGCGTCAGACCGGCGGCGTGAAGATCGCCGCCCAAGCCCACGAAATTCACCTGCGCAGGCACCTCGATGGCCTCGGTTCGAGACAGCGGTACCGTCGCGTCCTGCGCCGCGGGGACGGTCGGCGTCGAGCCTTCGAGCGTGTCGAGCAGGCGCGCGACATGTGGCTCCGTCGCGCTCTGCGAGGCCGGGTCCGCCGTGACGTTGCACACGAGCGCCCTGCCGCGCAGGTGATCCCGCAGCGACGCAAGCTCCGCCGTCAGTGTCTCGGGCCGCTCGTCCAGCGCCGTCGCCGCGTCGCGCAAGTACTCCAGGTAAGTCACACCCGCCGTCGCCTCGGCCAGCGGTCCTGCAGGGCCGAAACCGGCGCGAAGGCGCAGGTCCACGAACTCGTGACCGGCAGGGACGAGCCGCGCCTCCAGGCGGGCCTTCTCGCGCAGGACCACCTCGCGCAGCCTTGCGACGTCGTCTAGCCTCGCGGTCAGCAGGATCTCCGACAGGATCTCGCAGAGTTCGCCCGCCCGTTCGGCCAGTGCCTTGCCGCGCAGGAAGAGGCGGGCCGCGGTGCTGCCATTGCGGCACGTCGCCGCCCAGGGCTCGGTGGCGATGCCGCCGGTCGCCCTGCCGATCCAGCGCCCGAGGGCTACGTGATCCCGCCTCGCCGTCCCCGTCGCCAGCAGCGCTGCGCCGAGCAGCCGCGCCGCGGCGGCCTGGGCCGGTGGAAGATCGGCGATGTCGAGCCCCAGGTCGACGTGGACGACGCCCTGCGTCGCGAGTGGCTGCGCCAGCCACAGATGCACCCCCGTCCGCCGAGCCTCGACCGGGTCGTGCGGCAGCCGCTCGGGAAGGTCCGTGCGGCGAAGGAGCGGGATGGCGGCGAGCGCTTCCGGGCTCTCCGCCTGCGTGCCCCGCAGATCGATGGCCCGCTCCCTTCCTTCGCGAGCATCCCCCACCTGCTCCGCGCGACGCCGCTCCACCACCGCGTCGCGCGTGGCGCGGCCGGGATCGGCCTCGAGGACGACCGTGACGCGGTGCGGGGAGCGGATCAGTCCCGCGATCATCCGTTGCAGAACCGGCTCGCCGCCGATGAGACGCTGCCGAAGACGCAGGAGCGCGTCCGAGAAGTTCAGCGCCGCCAGCGGATCGTCGCCGTGCCTCCACGACGGAAGGGCGCGATGCATGTGCTGGATTCCCGCCGGCACCGGCCCCACTGCCCCCTCCCGCAGAGCGAACTCGACGCTATTGATGGCCGGCTCGATCTCGGCGGCATCCAGCGACTCGGCCGCGCCGGCGAGAGCATCCAGCGCGACCGCCTGCGCGTCATCGACCGCTGACGGATCGAGGCCCGAGAACGCGACGCGAAAAGTCGGCTGCAACCCTCCCTCGGCATAGCCGCCGGAGAGCATGTCCTCGGCAATCCCGCTCTCCACGAGCGCGCGGCGCAGTGGCGACGTCAGGCTCCCGACGAGGAGCCGGTCCAGCACCTGCCACGCGAGCCGCTCGTCCAGGTCAGGTCCAGCGCCGAGCGCCCACGCGAGCGCCAGGAATCCGTCCCGCCGGCGGGCTCCGCGCGTGCCCGGATAGGACGCGCGAACGACGCGCGGCGCCGCGAACGCAGGCTGCTCCGCCACCGCCGGCGCCAATGTCCCATTTGGCAGCGCATCGAACTTTTGCGCCAGTACCTCGAGCTCCCATGTCGGATCGTCGGGACCAGTCAGGACGACGAGGGCGTTGGCTGGCGCATAATAGCGCTGGTGAAAGGCCAGCAGGGCCTCGTGCGTCAGGTCGGGGATCGCGCTCCAGTCGCCGCCATAGCCGTGACCATAGACCGTATCAGGAAAAAGCTCGCGCCGCGTGGCTTCGGAGAGCACGCCGAGCGGCGACGAGACGTAGCCCTTCATTTCGTTGTAGACGACGCCCTGAAACGAGGGGCGCCCCTCTGGGTCTGGCTCGAGCCGCCAAGCCTCCTGCAGGAAGGTCTCCGGCGTCAGGAGCGGCGCGAACATCGCGTCGAGGTAGACATCCATCAGGTTGCGGAAGTCCGTCTCGTTCGGGCTCGCGACCGGATAGACGGTGGTGTCGGGCATCGTGACGGCGTTCAGGTAGGTCTGGAGCGACCCCTTCATCAGCTCGACGAAGGGCTTCCGGATCGGGTAGCGACGCGAGCCGCAAAGAACGCAGTGTTCGAGGACATGAGCGATCCCGGTCGAGTCCGCCGGCAGCGTCCGAAACGCGATGGCGAAGACCCGGTTCGGATCGTCAAGGCGCAACGAGAGGACTTCGGCACCGCTCGCATGGCGAAGTAGGCGGCCATGCCCCCGTATTTCCGGCAGCTCCCGTTCCGCCTGTAAAGCGAACTCGCCCGTCACGAAACGTCCTCCGAAGTCGACCAGTCGAACGTGCCTTTCCATCGCCTGAAGCGCAACGACGGCACGACCATCGTTGCCATGGATCTGCGCGCACAGAGCTGCGTGCCACGAGCTGGGAGCTCGGAGTTCGTCGAAATCCGAACGCGGGCTCGGCCTCGACCCATGGTCGATCAGAAGCACGACCTTGCGAAGGCGGAACCTGGGATATTGCATGATCGGGTCCGTCATTCTGCGCCACCAAGTCTCCGCCAGGATCTCCTGATCAGCTCGGCGTGGCGGGCGATGGCCGCGAGAACATTCCGGAGGGTCCGAGAGTTGAGCCCGGACTCGCGCGCGAGAGACCGCACGCTGTGCAATCGACGCTCGGTCAGGGTGGCGCCGAGAACCTCTTACCAGGGGCGAAGTCCACCGCGCCGAAGGTTTGCTCCCGCAAGATCCGCTTGATGTCGCCTGGATCTTTCTGGCCTTTTCAAAGGTAATCGTGTCGTATAACGGCTCGAGAATCTTCCGGCAGCCGGGCTTTCCGCCCTTCCCCCCGGGATTCCTCTGGATCTGGAGCAAGGCGGCGCAGATTTCACGCGCGCAGCCTGGACCCGAACTCGATCCGCATCCCGAGCATCTCCGTGCTCCGCACGCCTGCTCGATAGTCGGTTGTAAAGCCATGCCGTCCCTTGCATTCCCTCCTGCGCACCGAGGAAGCGTTCTATCTCCCGATCGTCATCGCCTTTCCAAGTTCAAGCTGCAGCCGCGCTCGTTCCGCCCGCAATCGAGAGCAAGAGGCGTTCGTGGAAAGCTGGCCCGGCAGCGGGCGGAGCCCGAGGCCTTGCCGAGCTCACTGACAGGCGTCCGCCGAACGACCGAGCCCTGTCGTCAATCGGCTCCCAATCGGAACCTCCTATTGGAGTGGGCCCCTGGGGGCGGACGGTTGGAGCGGAAAGAATTGACCGGGTGCGCCGGGCTTTCGAAGGACGGAAGCCATGGCAAAGCACTGATCCCACAGCGTCGAGTTCAAGCGGCAGGTCGCGCAGGAGTGCCTGGCCGGCGAGACCCTGCACGGGCTGGCGAAGCGTCACGATATCTCCCGGAACCTGATCCGGTCGAACGTATACATTCGGCGCGTCGACAAGTACGAGGCAGGTGCGTTCGATGATGACGCTCATAAGGCAGACGCGGTCCGCGAAGTCCGCCGTCACCTGAGGGACGATCTGGCGCTTTTCATTCGTGAACTTCCGGCACTGCGCGTCCCGCGAGTTTTTCGCGAAGATGGCGACGCGAGTGCCGTCGCGAAGCGAGACCCGGAGGTCGAAGAAGTGGGTGCGTAGCGCACCCTCCTCGTCCTTCCAAGGGAAAGGAACCTGGTTCTCGACCTCCACGACCTCGCGGCGCGCCAGCATGATCAGCGCGATCTGCATCTCCGTGTGGCTTTCCATCTCCATCGCCCGGCCCTCGTCCTCGCCGCAGACCAGCGCGCCGGTGAAGTGTTTCTGGACACCCATCTTGATGCTGCGGGCGGCGGAGGGCGGCTGCGGCAACAGGATGCCGCCGGTCGGGGTCTCGTACATGGTCGGGGTTTCCGTTTCGAAGCGTCGATCAGGTTCGGGCCTGGTCGGATTGTTGAGTGTCGGGCGCGGCGAGGCTTGATGGCGAAAGCACTCCATCTCCGTCAGGACCGCTGAAGTCCCGTTGGTCGCTCTGGTACTCTTCACTGGCGCAGGGCATCTCTTGAGGCTCTCGATCCCGTTGCGGCTCGGCACTCGTCCTGCGGAGAAGCTTGGCGCGTTCGGCTCGACCGGAAGAAAAATCTCGAACAATCTCCGAAGCCTTTGTTCCAGCCTACAGACTTGGCCTGCGCGAGCCGCATGTGGCCGCTCAAATTCCGAGGACGAGAGATGAGCGGCCGAGAGCGCCTACGCCCGCAACAGCCGAAGTACGGCGCGCTCCGCGGCGATCCGTTCGAGCGTCGCATCTCGAGCCGCCATGAACCGGGACAGGGTGTCGCGCACCAGGAGGAGCTCCTGACCCCTCTCGCTGTAGATCGGGCAGTCGCGGATCTCGCCATGCTGTCCGTCGGCGTCGTAATGCGTTTCGATGAAACGCCGCTCCTGCCCGACGATCTCCGAGCGCAGGTCGGCCTCGAGAATGCCGCGGAGCGCCTGAAGGGACGCATCGTCGCGAACCTCGAAAGCCTCGCGCTCGCCGATCCGTCGCAGGGTCCGGGCGACGATCCCGAAATCGCCGGTATTGCCGCCGGCGCAGACGGCATGCGCCGTCCGTTCGAGCTCGCGCCCGAGGCGTACGGCAGTGCTCGCCAGGTCGTCGAGCGACGGCGGGTCTGGTAATGTAGTCTTCATGTGAACCTCACGGGTTTGCCCGGGCCACGATCACCGGGCGTCAAGGCTCGACCCCCGGGGGGATCGAGCGAGGCTCAGGCGGCGAAGGCTCCGCGATGTTCTGCCGCGACGCCGATGTCGGTCGGGCTCTCGTCGATGACCTGGAGCAGGTCTTCGAGGAGATCGGCGAGCAGGCACATCTCTTCCACTTCCGGCGATGCAGGATCGATCTGAGAGAACAGGTCGGTCTCGAGCAGGTCGGCATCGCCGACGTCGTGAAGGCGGAGCAACCGGTGGATCGCCATGAGATCGCGCCGGATCTCGCCGCCGACGTGGCTCGCCGTCTCGAGGTAGATACCGCAGGAAATGACGTGGGCCTCGAGGCGATGGCGCCAGACGATCCGGAGCGTCGCGACATGATGCGCCTCCTGGCCGGCGAGCTCGAGATCCACGAACACGTCGAGGACGAGATCTTCTATCCCGCCGTCCGCCCGGTCAGCGAGGACGTCCCCGTGGCCCACGCCGAGCACCAGCAACTCGCCGACATGCTTGCGGTCACTCTGCGCCTCGGCCCCTCGACCCCGGAGTTCGAGGAGCAGCTGCGCGCCCTCCACCAGGCCGTCGACCACCACGCGAGCTCGGAAGAGCGCTCGATGTTCAAGGAAGCGAAACGCCTCGGCGACGCCCGCCTCCGCCATCTCGGTGCCGAGATCGAGGCGATGCTCGACCACGAGCGCGAGTCGCGCGCTCGCAGTGCCTTCCGCGACCTCAAGATCCGCCTGCTCGAAGGCGCTTGAACTTGTCCGGAAGACGGCGGAGCAGCGGGATGCGGTTCCTCTGATCTCTGTCGCTGCGGCGCGCAACAACGGCGGCTTCGGCCGCTGCGACGCGGCAGCCGTAGCATCTGCCGAAATGAAGCTCTGGGCCGTTCGGTCGCATCGCTCTGTTCAGGCTCATGAGGCTTGTTCGTTCGCTGATTGTGCTGCCGGCGGGTCGGACTGAGCCGTACCCGCGTCGCGCTGTGACTGCCGTCGTGCGGGCCCTCCAGGCGCCGGCGGCGTCGCGGCCATGGTGTCGAAGTTGAACCACGCCGGCAGGCGTCGGGCCAGACGCGGCGGGGCGTCGGCGATTAGTCGACCAGTTCCGAGCGCCACCGCGAGGGACAGTTCGCCGCGGTAGATGTGGATGAGATCGCGCAGCGTCGCGGCCAGGAAGAGGTCCGTTTCGCCGCCGGGGTCGGACACGCAAAGCTCGAGATCGCCCCCATCGCAGATGAACCAGTAGAGCCGTTTGCTTTCAGGCTGGTCGATGACGTCGAGGCGTAAGACATGCCGCTCCGGCCCGAATGCCGCAGGGTCGACCGAGTACTCAAGGCCCCAGATCAGGAGCCCGAGGTCGATCTCGCCCTCCGCGAGATCCCGTCGGGTCCACCGCTGGCCCCAGACGCCGAGGGCGCCAACAAGGGGCAGGAACTCCGCGCCGGCTTCGGTCAGGTGGTAGGTCCAGCTCTTGCCGCTGGCGCTCCGCCGGCGCGTCACCAGCCCCTCTGCCTCGAGCTGGCGCAGCCGGCGCGTCAGGAGCGTCGCCGACATGTGCGGCACGCCGCGGTGGATGTCGTTGAAGCGCTCCGCGCCGGCGCCGAGGTTGCGGATGACGAGCGCGGTCCAGCGCTCGCAGAAGATCTCGGCGGCCTTGGCGACAGGGCAGAACTGGCCGTAGCCCTTCATCCGCACCTCCCTCGACTGCCGCAAGAATAGCGCAGGTGGGGGGCGGTCGAATACTCCAGATCGTGGAGTATCCGCCAGCGTCTTCGCCGCGCAGGGTCTGCTGCGAACGACAGAGAGGAGGCGGCCATGGACACCGCAATTGATCTCAGCCCGATGGCGCGCATGTGGGGCGACCCGGGCGCGGCCTACGACGGCATCTCGTTCGGTCTCTCCGACACGATCTCGCACGCGGTGCAGCTGCTCTGGCCGCGCCCTGGCGAGCGGGTGCTCGACATCGGCACCGGCACGGGATGGGCCGCGCGTCTTGCGGCGCGCCGCGGCGCCCGGGCCGCGGGCGTGGACATAGCTCCGGGCATGCTGGAGGCGGCCGAGCGGCTGTCGCAGGGCGTCGAGCCGCGGCCGGACTTCATCCGGGCATCGGCGGAGGCGCTGCCGTTCGACGACGCCGCGTTCGATGGCGTAATCTCGACCTACGGCGTGATCTTCGCCGAGGACCCTGCCGCCGCAGTCGCCGAAATGGCCCGGGTGCTGCGGCCCGGCGTCCGGATGGCGCTCGCGACCTGGGCCGACGAGCCTGACGGCTACATCGCCCAGTTCTTCGGCCTGCTCGCGCGCTGGTCCGAGGCTCCACCGCCAGCGGCTTCGCCGTTCGACTGGGGCCGGGCCGACTGGCTGACCGAGACGACGGCAGGGCGGTTCGAGATCGCCTGCCGCGAGCAGACTACCGTGCTCTACGCGCCTGACCCTGCGACCGTCTGGGAGGAGTACCTGCGCGGCTTCGGCCCGGTGGCAGCCACCCACGCCGCCTTACCTCAGGATCGACGCGAGGAGTTCCGCACCGCGTTCGAAGCCCTTCACCGACCGTACCAGACGGCAGTAGGTCTCGTCATTCCCCGTAGCGCCTTGCTCGTGCGAGGTTTGAGGCTTTGACGCAATCGCCGGCACTTGAAGGACATTCGCCGCGGTCTTGATTGGAGAGGCGCGAGCTCTCCACAGGTCGTGGCGGCGCGCGAGGCAGGCGCGCGATCGTTGCGCCGTCCTGCACACCCTCCTGCGCCCCCAGTGCACTTAGAGCGCCGATTACGCTCCAGTAGAACGTCGGCTTCCGCCGCCGCGGTGCAGCATCTTGCTGCTTTGGGAACGCCGGCTCTGAACCGACTGCACAAGGCAGCAGAGGTCTGCGTCTCCGCAAGTCGCTACGCCTCGCCTTGAACGACACGCAAGTCAACGACCCGCTGTTCGAAGCCGTTGGAGCGTCCGAGCCGAGGCCCGTTGCATCTTCGTGTACTTGAGGCGGACTGCCGAGCCTGAAGGCTTCGAGCAGTCCTCGATGTTCAGTGGACTTGCTGCTCGACCGGAGTGATCTTGCCGATCGGCGCCCCTGCGAGCGCGCCGTGCTCGCGGAGCGTTTCCGGCGAGTCTGCGCGGTACACGCAGTACGTCCCCTCGCTCGTCAGGTACGAGTGATCCCACTCGATGGCCTCACCGAGTTTGGTGATCGCGGAGTTGGAGTTCGCCGAAATTGCCTGCTTCTTCTCAAGGCCGAAGAAACCGACGCCCGGGATCAGACGCTCGATGACGTAGACCCGGTGGCCGGGGCGAAGCTCGGCCGACACGGGCTCTCCTCCATCCACGGTCGGGGAGTTCACGAAGAGGACCTCCATGACCTTCTCCGGATGGACCGAGGCTTCCGCGAAGAACCCGGCAAGCGCGTCGGAATCGCCGGCAGTGAAGACCGCATAGGAATCCGCGCCCGCCGACAGGCTTTCGTCAAAGGAAACCCCATGGCTCGCCAGCAGGTCGGCCGACGGCGCGACGAGCGGCGCATCCAGCTCGACAACGAACTGTCCGGCGACGGCGGCGTTGGCCGCGAACAGGGCGGCGAGGAACGGCGGAAGGGCTCTGTGCATGTCGGTGCCTCCAGTCGTGAAGCGCTTCGCGCTTGGGCCAGCAGGCTGCTGACGTGTAGAATCCTGCCACCAGGGCCGCGGAGCGTCCTGAATGAAACACGAAGAAGACCCGAAAAGACAGGAAGTCCTTGCTGTCGGAGCGTTTCTCTACGATCGGGCCAGCGGCCAGATCACCGACGCGGATGGGAAGATCGTGCGCCTTCGCCGGCAGTCGGAATCGGTCCTCTCGGTCCTCGCGGAAGACGCAGGTGAGATCGTCAGCAGGGAGCGGCTGATCGAGGCTGTCTGGCCAGGAATAGCGACGACGGATGACTCCCTGATCCAGTGCATCGCGGACATCCGCAGGAACCTCCGCCGCGATGTCGTCGAGACCTTCCCCAAGAAGGGCTACCGGCTGCGTCCTGGCGCATCGCCGCTTCTGCGCTCGGGCTCCGCAAGATGGCGATGGGCTGGCTTGGCCGCGGGCTTTGCGGCAGCTCTGGCGGCCACGGCGTTCCTCGCCTTCCAGCGCAGCCCGGTCACTGCCCTCTCTGAACCTATCGTTCCGCCGACCGTCGAGCTTGGAAGACCGCTCGCGGTCCTTCCATTCGTCAACCTGAGCGAAGACCCTGGCCTGCGCTACTTCAGTGACAGGCTGAGCGAGGATCTTACCACCGACCTCTCCAAGGTCGAGGGACTGACGGTCATTTCGCATGCTTCGAGCTTCGACTTCCGGGACGCGGAACGCGGCTTCGCAAGCATCGCGGATGACCTCGGCGTGCGCTACCTGGTGCGCGGAACCGTGCGGCACCACGCTGACCGCGTCAGGATCAACGTGGCCTTGGTCGACCCGGTTGGCGAAGCCAACCTGTGGGCGGAGCGATTTGACGGCGACAGCCGCAATCCCTTCGATGTGCAGGAGGAGATCACTCGGCAGATCGTCGACGCACTCTCGCTCACGCTCGGCGCCGAGGACGGGGTTCAGCGCCGCGTCGAGACCGACGCGTACTACATGCTGCTACGCGGCCTGGAGCCGCTGCGCGCGCACACGGCCGCCGGCAACCTGGAAGCGCGGGAATATTTCGAACGCGCGCTGGAACTCGACCCCGAGTACGCCCGGGCGCACGCCAACATCGCCATCACGTACGGGCGAGAGTACGTCTTTCTCTACGCCGACGAGCCTGCTCCGGAGTCCGTGACCCGAGGCCTGGAGGCGGCGATCACCGCCATCCGGCTGGACCCCAACCTCCCCGACGCCTACTTCGCCCTCGGCGTCCTGAACATGGTCATCGGAGAGCATGACAACGCGCTGGCGGCGGCACGTCATTCGATCCGCCTGGACGAGAACTTCTCGGACGGCTATGCGCTTCTTGCCGAAGTGGGCGTGCATGGCGGCAACCTGGACGAGGCCCTCGCCGCCATCCGCCACGCCAAGCTCCTCCACCCGCGCTATCCGTTCTGGTACGACTGGATCGAGGGCCATACGCTGTTTCAACTCGGCCACTACGATAAGGCGCAACCGCTCCTTCAGCGGGTCGCCGACGGCAACCCCGGCTTCTACCGGGGACTGATCACCCTGGCTGCGAACTACGGGCAGCAGTCGGATCGCGCCGCGGCATCCGCCGTGCTGGCGGAAGCCCGGACCATCAATCCGGACATCACGTTGAGCGGAGAGGCCGAAAAGGCCCAGTACCAATTCGCCGCACGACGCGAACGGCTTGCTGAGGGCCTAAAGGTGGCCGGGCTCGAGGGGTGAGCCGCGAGTGGATTCAAGCGGAGGAGCTCCGCTCCCCCAACTGATCAGTGTAGCCGAGCCAGAGGCATCGAACGAAGATATACGATCGTCGTCTCCTCCGCGACCTGTGTCAGCTCCGCGTCCGCGGAGAGCGCGTCGAACCCCAGCTCTCGCTGCGCCACTCGCCAATGTCCGCAGTCGCCGCTGCCGCGCGGCGGCGCCGGACGGCGCCGGACGGTGCCGACTGTCGGCTTTGGGCCGTGCGCGCGCCTTCCCGGAGCCGGCCGTGCCTACGAAACTCACGGCATCGACGAGCTGGCGCCGAGCAAGCTCGCCGACTTCCTGCGCATCCGGTACGTCGGAACGAACGACGCTAAGCGTGCCCTAGGCTCCGTCGGGAACATCCGCAACGCCTTCATCGACATCCAGGGCCACCTCTTCCGCTGACGGCAGATTCGAGGCGCTACACCACGCCCCGCGACGCCGAAAAACGGGAGATGGCCAGCTTGTGGCTGTAAAATGGCCAGGCTAACCCCGAAAATGGCCAAATATTGCTTGGCGGAACAATGGTGGCGGAGGAAAAGCTCATGCGCATTTGGAGTGGCCGCAGGCCGCGCAGGTCATGCAGCCTTCGACCATGTGCATCTCGTACTGACCACAGCTCGGGCATGGCAGCCCTGACGGAGCGGCGGCCATCGCGCGGGGGTCTGCCTTGAGGCCGAGGCCCTCGCCCTCGATGAAGCCGATGGCAATGAGGTGGCGCTCGATGACGCCGCCGATCGCGGCGAGGATCGACGGGATGTACTTGCCGCCGAGCCACGCGCCGCCGCGCGGGTCGAACACGGCCTTTAGCTCCTCCACCACGAACGAGACGTCGCCGCCGCGCCGGAACACGGCGGAGATCATCCGCGTCAGCGCCACGGTCCAAGCGAAGTGCTCCATGTTCTTGGAGTTGATGAACACCTCGAAGGGCCGCCGCCGCCCCTCCGTCACGATGTCGTTGATGGTGATGTAGATCGCGTGCTCGGACCCCGGCCATTTCAGCTTGTAGGTCTGCCCCTCGAGCGCCTGCGGCCTGTCCAGCGGCTCGGTCATGTAGACGACGTCGCCGCTCTGCACTGGCGCCGGGCTCAATGGCACGGCTTCCAACTTCTCCGCCCTGATGAACTCCTCAACCGATTTCCCATACGCCGCTGCCAGGCGGACCGCGTTTTCTGCCTGAGTCGATGAACTCGCCCTAGTCCGGAGCTTTTTTATCACATCGACGCTTACACCCGACTTGAGCGCAAGCTCCGTAGTCTTCGTTTCTGCTGCCTCCATGTGCCGGAGAAGGGCTTCCCTAAAGCTGGTTGTTTCAAGAGCTGAGACGTCCGAGGCCGAGATCCTCTGAGCCGGATACTCCGCCACGCTCAGCACGCTGCCCGTCACCGCGTTCGGCCGATAGGTTGTGCAGCCTTTACAGCCGCTGTCCCAGGCCGCCATGTACACGTCCTTGAAGTCTTCGAAGGCGATGTCCGCCGGGCAGTTGATCGTCTTCGATATCGACGAGTCCACCCATTTCTGCGCCGCCGCCTGCATCCGCACGTGGTCGAGCGGCGAGAGGTCCTGCGCCGTCACGAACCAGTCCGGCAGGTCCGCCTCCTCCCCAGCGTGAGCGCGCCAGGCGGCAACCGCATAGTCGACTACTTCCTCCTCCACGCGGGTCCCGTCCTTCTGCAGCACCTTTCGCGTGTAGGCCGGCGCGAAGATCGGCTCGATGCCGGACGACACGTTCCCGGCATAGAGGCTGATGGTTCCCGTCGGCGCGATCGAGGTCACCAGCGCGTTGCGCATGCCGTTCCCGGCGATTGCCGCCCGCACGTCCTCGTCCATGTGCGTCAGCGACCCGCTCGTCAGATATGCGTCGCGGTCGAAGAGCGGGAACGCCCCCTTCTCCGCCGCCAGATGCGCCGACGCCCGATACGCGGCGCGGGCGAGCGCGTGCAACCAGCGCTCGGTCCGTCGCGCCGCGCCCTCCGAGCCGTAGCGTTCGCCCACCATGAGGAGTGCGTCCGCCAGCCCGGTCACGCCGAGGCCGATCCGCCGCTTGGCCCGCGCCTCCTCCGCCTGCTGCGGCAAAGGAAAGCGCGAGGCGTCGACGGTGTTGTCCATCATCCGCACCGCCGTCGCGACCAGCCGCTCGAGCCCTTCCTCGTCTATGTGCGCGTCCGCCTCGAACGGCCGCTCGACCAGCCGCGTGAGGTTGATCGACCCGAGCAGGCACGCGCCATAGGGCGGCAACGGCTGCTCGCCGCACGGGTTGGTCGCAGCGATGGTCTCGGCGTAAGCGAGGTTGTTCATCGCATTGATCCGGTCGATGAAGATCACCCCCGGCTCGGCATACTCGTAGGTGGCGCGCATGATCCGGTCCCAGAGGTCGCGGGCGCGGATCGTGCGGTAGGTCTCGCCGCCAAAGACCAGGTCCCACGGCGCGTCGACCTTGACCGCCTCCATGAACGGGTCGGTGACCAGCACGCTGACGTTGAAGTTGCGCAGCCGCTGCGGATCGGACTTCGCCGCCACGAAGTCCTCGACGTCCGGGTGGTCGCAGCGCATCGTCGCCATCATCGCGCCACGGCGCGAGCCTGCCGACATGATCGTGCGGCACATCGCGTCCCAGACGTCCATGAACGACAGCGGGCCGGAGGCGTCGGCCGCCACGCCATGCACCGCCGCCCCCTTGGGCCTCAGGGTCGAGAAGTCGTAGCCGATGCCGCCACCCTGCTGCATCGTCAGTGCCGCCTCCTTGAGCGCCTGAAAGATACCTTCGAGGCTGTCGGGGATCGTGCCCATGACGAAGCAGTTGAAGAGCGTGACCGCGCGACCGGTCCCCGCCCCCGCCGTGATCCGGCCCGCGGGCAGGAAGCGGAAGTCCTCCAGCGCCTCGTAGAACGGCTGCTCCCACGCCTCGGGCTCCGCCTCGACCGCGGCAAGCGCGCGGGCGACGCGCCGCCAGGTGTCCGCGACGGTGGCGTCCGCGACAGTGCCGTCCGGCCGCTTCAGCCGGTACTTCATGTCCCAGATCTGCTCGGCGATGGGTGCGGCGAAGCGGGTCATTCGGTTCTCCGGAAGACGGGGAGTTCCCAAGATAGCCTTGCCAAGATGTCGCGTAAAGCGCCCTTGCCGTCTACAACGGGTTGTCCGAAATTGCCCGACATGGGGAATCTGCACCTGATCAAGCTCTGCGTGGGCGCGGCGACGCCCGAGGACCTGCTCGACTGGCAGAAGCGGCCGCAGGCGCAAGGCCCGGATGGCCTGCCGCGCCACGTCACACGAGTCCGGCCGAAACGCGCGGACGAGGTGCTGGACGGTGGCTCGATCTACTGGGTCTTCAAGGGCGTGCTCATGGCGCGCCAGCGCATCCTCAGGATGGACGAGATCGACCGGGGCGACGGCGTGCTCCGCTGCGCGCTCGTGCTCGACCCCGAGGTGGTGCGGACCGAGGCGCGTACGCGGCGGCCGTTCCAGGGCTGGCGCTACTTCGCTGCCGCCGACGCGCCGCCAGACCTCGGTTCGGCACGGTGGTCCGAGGCGGCCCTGCCCCCTGCCCTGGCCGCCGCGCTCGCCGATATCGGCGTGCGCTGAGCGTCAGCGCCGCGTCCCAATCCGCGCCTCGAGCCTGTGCAGCGCCTCGCGCGCCGCATCGTCCCAATCCGCGTTGAGCGAGCGGAACAGTGTTGCCTGGCTGCGGTGCACGACGCCGTCCCGCAGAACCTTGAGGTGGTTCGCCCGCAGCGTCTCGCCCGTCGAGGTGATGTCCGCGATGGCCTCGGCCGTCATCGCCTTCACCGTCCCCTCGGTCGCGCCCTGGCTGTCGACCAGCCGGTAGTCCGCCACCCCCGACTCCTTGAGGAACTCGCGCACCAGCCGGTGGTACTTCGTCGCGATCCTCAGACGGTGTCCGTGCCGGCGACGGAAGTCCCAGGCGGCGGCGTCGAGGTCGTCCAGCGTCTCGACATCGACCCAGAAGCGCGGCACGGCGATCACGAGGTCGGCGTGGCCGAAGCCCAGCCGCTCGATCTCGGTCACGCGGCCCTCCCATGCCGGCAGCCGCTCGCGCACCATGTCCGAGCCGGTGACGCCGAGATGCACACGCCCCGCCGCCAGCTCGCGCGGGATCTCACCCGCCGATAGCAGCACCATCTCGACCGGCGCGCCCTCGACGGCGGCGGCGTACTCGCGCTCGGACCCGGTGCGCTCCATCCGGATGCCGCGCTCGCCGAACCAGGCGAACGTCTTCTCCATCAGCCGGCCCTTGGACGGCACCGCGAGCTTCAGCGTCATCGCCGCACCTCCAGCACCAGTCCGGGCCGGATCACGCCCCCGACCGCCGGTATGCCGCGCCCGCCGCCCAACGCGCGGGTCAGCGCATCGTAGCGCCCGCCGGTCGCCACCGGCGGCAGGTCCGGCCGCGCCTCGGCGTAGAAGCCGAAGACGAACCCGTCGTAGTACTCGAGCGACGTGCGGCCATAGCTCGCCTCCACGTCCAGCGTCTCCACGTCCACCCCGCGCGCCTGGAGCGCCGCGAGCCGCGCCTCGAAACGGTCGACCGCCGGCGCCAGGGCGGGCGCATCCACCTGCAGGTCGCGCAGATGGCCCAGCGCTGCGGGCGCCGCCTCGCGCAGATGCAGGATGTCGTCGAGAAGCGCGACCTCGCCCGCGCCGATCGGCGGCTGCGCGGCGTCTTCCCGCAGCACGGCCAGGCGGCCTTCGATCTCCGCGCGATCGCGCAGCCCTACTTCCGGTCCCGCCTTTTCAAACGGGTCGGCCACCGCCAGCAGCGCGGCCCGGCCCGACACCGGCGGCGCCCGCCCGGCGAAGCGGTCGAGCAGCGCCCGGAAGCGCCGCGGCCGCCAGATATGCCGCAGGAGCGCCGCTCGCCGCCGCTTCGTGGTCCGCAGGCCGCCGACGACCGCGGCCAGCAGCCCGATATCGCCCGTCGCGGCCCTCAGCCCCAGCGGGGCCAGCAGCTCGGCAAAGAGCGCGAAAACCTCGGCGTCAGAGGCCGCCGGGTCGCTGCCGTCGAAGATCTCGAAGCCCACCTGCAGGTACTCGGCCGCGCGCTCGGGATCGACCTCCTGCCGCCGGAAGACCTCGCCTGCGTAGGTGTAGCGCGCGGGTTCCGCGCCGTCGGCCATGTGCGCCTGCACCACCGGCACCGTGAAGTCCGGCCGCAACATCATCTCGCCGCGGAGCGGGTCCCAGGTGGTGAAGGCGCGGGCCCGTATTTCCTCGCCGTAAAGGTCGAGGAGCGTGTCGGCGGACTGCAGGATGTCAGCCTCGACCAACAACGCGCCCGCCGCCGCGAAGGCGTCGAGCAGACGCGCCGCTTCGACCCGCGCGGCGGCCTTCTGTGTGCCGGGGGCGATCATCCGTCGGGCCTCTCGCGCATCAGTGGCTGTCGAGCAGGCGGCGCACCTCGGCGACCAGTTCGCCGCGCGGCACCTCGCGCTGGGCCGGCTGCGCCTTCCACTCCTCATGCGTAGCCTCGGACGCGAGACGCGCGCCGAGCACGAGATCCTTGAGTTGCACCACGCCGCGCGCCGCCTCGTCCTCGCCCTGGATCACTGCGACTGGACTGCCGCGCCGGTCCGCGTACTTGAGCTGGTTGCCGAAGTTCTTCGGGTTGCCAAGATAGACCTCCGCCCGGACCCCCGCCGCCCGCAGATCGGCCGCCATCTTCTGATACTCGGCCATTTGCTGCCGGTCCATCACGGTCACCACCACAGGCCCGCGCGCTGCGCCGCCCGTGCGACCCTTGGCGCGCAGCGCCGCAAGCAGCCGGTCCACCCCGATCGACACCCCCGTCGCCGGCACCGCCTGCCCGGTGAAGCGCTTGACGAGGTCGTCATACCGCCCCCCGCCCGCGACCGACCCGAACCGCTGCGGCCGCCCCTTCTCGTCGGTGATCTCGAACGTCAGCTCCGCCTCGAATACCGGCCCGGTGTAATAGCCAAGGCCGCGCACCACCGAAGGGTCGATCTCGATCCGGTCATCGGCATAGCCCTGCTCCGCCGACAGCTCGCCGATCAGTTCCAGTTCGGCCACGCCATCAGCGCCGATACCCGACCCGCCGACAAGCTCACGCAGACGCGCGACCGTCGTCGCGGCGTCCGCCCGCTTCGCCGACATGAACGCCATCACGATGTCCGACTGATCGCCGCTCAATCCTGCGCCCGCAGTGTAGTCGCCGCTCTCGTCCTTGCGCCCCTCTCCAAGCAGGGCGCGGACGCCCGCGTCGCCCAGACGGTCGAGCTTGTCGATAGCGCGCAGGACGATGCCGCGCTCGTGCTTGAAGCGGTCACGATCGGCGGGGTCCAGGACGCCGGCGGCCTCCATTACACCGTTCAGCACCTTGCGATTATTCACCCGCACAACGTAGTCCCCGCGCTCGATCCCGACCGCCTCGAGCGCGTCGCAGAGCATGGCGCACATTTCTGCGTCCGCCGCCACGGAGGGGGCCCCCACGGTGTCCGCATCGCATTGGTAGAACTGGCGGAAGCGGCCCGGTCCCGGCTTCTCGTTGCGCCAGACCGGACCCATGGCGTAGCGGCGGTAGGGCGTGGGCAGGTCGTTGCGGTGCTGGGCGTACACGCGAGCCAAAGGCGCCGTCAGGTCGTAGCGCAGCGCCAGCCAGTCGTCCTCTTCCTGCCAGGCGAAGACGCCTTCGTTCGGGCGGTCGACGTCGGGGAGGAACTTTCCCAGCGCCTCCACCGTCTCGACCGCGCTGCTCTCCAGCGCCTCGAAGCCGTAGCGGTGGTAGATATCGGCAACGCGTCGCAGCATCTCGGCCCGCTCGGTCACGTCAGCGCCGAAATAGTCGCGGAACCCCTTGGGCGTCTCAGCCCTGGGGCGGCCTTTCCTGTCCTTCGCCATGCGCCGTGTCCCTCGGGGGTCTGCAGTCGGCGCGGGGTCTAGACCAACCCCCGGGACGGAGCAAGCGGCCGTCTGGCAGACGCGCTCCGGTCGTGCTACGGGCCACGCGATGAACGACCTTCTCGCGCTCGAAGAACGCATTGCCCACCTGACCCGCGCCGTCGAGGATCTCTCCGACGTCGCCGCACGGCAGGAGCGTGAGATCGAGCGGCTGCAGCAGCGCGTCCTGCTCCTGATGGAGCGAGAGGCCGAGCGTCAGGCCAACGCAGGAGCCGAACCGATCGCGGACCGGCCGCCGCCGCATTGGTAGGCCTGCGCCTTTGTCTCCCGCGGCCAGGCGGCGCGGGATGGAACACGCGCTCGTTCCTCTATGCCTTCGCCCTCGGCGCGGCTGGTGGTTTCGCGGCGGCGCTCATCGGCCTGCCGCTGCCCATGCTGCTTGGTTCGGTCGTCACCGTCGGCGCCGCCGCGATGTTCGGTCCGCTACCGGGGGGACTGCTGCCGTCGATACCGGGGCGACTGCGGACCTTCTTCATCCCGATCATCGGCGTCTCTATCGGCTCTGCCTTCACGGCTGAGATACTCAACGACATCGGGCGCTGGTGGCCGAGCCTCCTCGCGCTCTTCTTCTTCGTTCCGCTCGCCCACGGCATCGGCTTCACGATGCTCAGGCAGGGCGGGATCGAGCCCGTCACGGCCTATTGGGGCTCCGTCCCAGGCGGCCTGATCGAGTCGGTCATGATGGGCGAGGAGGCGGGCGCGGATGTCGCCATGCTGACGATGCTGCAGTTCCTGCGGCTGATCCTCTGCATCATCGTGGTTCCCCTCGGCTTCACACTGGTGACGGGCCACGCCGTCGGATCCTCGGCGGGCGTCGAGATGGGCAACGGCGCGGCGCTGGCCCTGCTGGACTGGGCGGTGCTCGCGCTTGCGGGAATCATTGGGTACTTCGTCGGCCAATGGCTGCGGTTTCCCGCCGCGTTCCTGACGGGTCCCATCCTGATCTCGGCCATCTTCCATCTCGTCGGCTTGGTCGAGGGTGCGCCACCCAGCTGGCTCATCCAGATCGTGCAACTCGTCGTGGGCGTCAGCCTCGGAACGCGCTTTGCCGGCAGCGCACCGGCCGCGGTGCTGCGGGCGGCGCGGCTTGCGGGAACCAACGTGGCCCTGGTGCTGGCGCTTGCCGCCGTCGCCGCGCTGGTCCTGCCGCGGCTGACCGGCGAGCCGTGGCAGGCCGTGGTGCTCGCCTTCGCACCGGGCGGCGTCGCCGAGATGTCGCTGGTGGCGCTGTCGCTCGACATCGCGGTGCTCTACGTTACCGCACACCACCTCTTGCGCATCGTGCTGTCGATCGGGATCGCGAAGGTGTTCTCTGCGCGGGTGCTGGCAAATGAAAAGGGCCGCCCCGCGGGACGGCCCTGACTTTCGACTGCGCGTGACCTAGGCCGCCTGGCGGTTCAGCCGCGCCTCTGCCATCTCGGTCAGCTTGGCGTCGGTCGCCTTTTCCTCGGCAAGCGTCTGTTCCAGCAGCTGGGCACAGTCGTGACGGCCAAGTTCTTTCGCCCATGCGGCCAGCGAGCCATAGCGCGAAATCTCGTAGTGTTCCACCGCCTGCGCGGCCGCTGCGAGTGCGGCGTCGAGCACGTCCTTGTCGCCGACGTCGCCCGCGATCTCGTTCGCTTCCTTAATGATGCCGTTGATCGCCGGGCAGGTCACCTGCTTCGGCTTCTCACCATGCATCTCGA
Source organism: Roseitranquillus sediminis (assembly GCF_016918935.1). GTDB lineage: Bacteria > Pseudomonadota > Alphaproteobacteria > Rhodobacterales > Rhodobacteraceae > Roseitranquillus > Roseitranquillus sediminis. The sequence continues at coordinate 33,475 of NZ_JAFFOB010000023.1, read as the reverse complement.
ACACCTGCTCCAGTCGGCGGATCTGACCCTCGGTCTCCCGCAGATGGGTCTCGAAGCCTTGACGAAGCTGCGGCGAGGTCGCCTTCTCGATCATCTTCGGCAACGCCTCGGTGATCTGGTGCTCTGCGTAGTAGACGTCCTGCAACGTATGCACGAAGAGATCGTTCATCGTCTGGATGTCTTTGGAAAACAGTGCCATGTGGCCCTCCATTTATCTTTTGCCTCAACCGACCCTTCGGCCTCGGCGTCGTTGGTCAGTCAACGAATGCGCCGGTCGCCAGTTCCGCGACGTCCTCGTCGCATCGGCTCGCGTCGGCGCCTGGTCGCCAAGCGTTACGACCCCCCCAGCATTCCGAGGCCCACGCCCGCCGCGACCACTGTCAGCGCGAAGCCCAGCATCATGAGCAGGCCGTCCCTGAGCGTGATGGCGAGGCCGAAGGCCGCGATCGCCGCCATCGGCGCGGTGCTGGCGAACGGAATCAGCTCAAGCGGCGGAACCGACAGGCAGAGCAGGATGACGACGCAAGCTGCAATGCGGCGTGCGGGCTTGCCGGTCAGGCGCGGCAGGCGCCCGTGGAACCAGCGGTCGAGCCAGCGTCCCACCGGCCGGGACTTGTCCACCGCTCCCTTCATGCGATCGGTCGACACACTTCGGCGCTCGAGAAAGCCAGGCAGCCACATGTGATCCCGGCCCCAGGCGATCTGCACGGCGAAAAGCAAGATGATCAGCGCGAGTATGGTCGGCACCCCCGGAATGCCGCCGATCGGCGAGATCTCGATCAGGGCGGGGACGAAGAGCAGTGGACCATACCCCCTGTGCCCCAGCGCCTCGACGCTCTCGCCCACCGAGATTCGGTCCCCCTCTTTAGCCGTGCCCTTCAGCTCGTCGAGGATGCTCTCGACGGCATGCTGATCCCGGTTTGCCATGTTGACCGTCCCGTGCCGCGACGGGGTACAACCCCGCACCACCGGGGACCGTTCCAGACGCGAGATGCCGGTGCGTCAGTCCGCCGAGGAGTGGATCAGCGGGACGCGCACTGCGTCTCCTGCACCGACCGACACCTTCGGCATGGCGGCGGTCCGGGTGACGCCGCCCTCGTCCTCCTCGAAGGTGAAGGGAAAGCCGAGGAAGTCGGTCTCGACGCCCACGCCGAACGCGAAGCCCTGCCCGCCGTTCAGGTCCACCCCGCCCAGGCGGCGGTTCAGCACCAGCACATGCTCGGTCACCAGCACGATCTCGTCGCTGATCGAAAACCCGATCCGCCCGCCCTGGTTGGCCAGCACCTGCGCGTCGGCAACGGTGCTCAGGCGGTCGAACTCGACCTGCGCCAGCAGGTCGAAGCTGCGCTGGCGGAACCAGACGTCGCCGTCGATCACCACGTCCTGACCGATGAAGCGCGGGCCGGCATGGCTGATCTGCCCGGTGCCGATGCGGCCATAGGTCAGCCGCAGCTCGCCGCCCGAGCGGTCGCGGCCGCGCAGCCGGGATCGGATGTCGCGGAAGTAGTCCGCGATGAAGAGGCGCGGCCCGTCGCCGATGCCGTCGACGTCGACCCTGTCGGCGAAGTCGCCCTCGGGGTCTTCGACCACGAGGTCCATCCCGTCCGCCGCCGTGAGGTCGTAGAAGTTCACGTCGATATCCTCGGCGTGCAGCCCCAGCTTCTCGCGCAGGCTGATGAGACCGACATGGAGCCGCCCCGGATCGCCCAGCACGGTCAGGTCCGCCTCGTCCGGCGACTGCGCCTCGCGCGTGCCATAGAGCTCGGGCCGCACCAGCTGCAGCGCCACCTCGTCGGCGAGGTCGACCAGCGCATACCCGACGACGTTCAGGCGGAGCTCGCCCGTCGCCGTCAGGGTCAGGTCGTTCGGCGTGCCGAGGACGCCCACCTCCAGCGCACGGCCCGGCCCCGGCTCAAGCGCCACGTCGCCCGTCTCGGAGAGCGCGAAGCCGACGCGGAGGTCGCCCGCCGTCTCCCTGTAGCGCACGTTATCGCGCGCGTAGAAGTGCAGCGCCGCGCCAGGCACCGCATCACCGGTGAATGTCGCGCCGCTCTCACCCCTGAGCGCCCCGCCGAAGGCGAAGAGGCGGATGTCGCCGCCCGCGAGGCTGGCCGCGTCGGCCATGACGTCGCCCGTGACAGCCGAGATCACCGACGGCCCCGTACCGGAATCGAGCGTGCGGACGACCGTGTCACCGTTCGTGACGACGTCGATCAGCGCGTCACTCGTCACCACCCGCTCAAGGATCAGGCCGTCCTGCTCCTGCAGGTGCAGCGCACCGCTCGTCACCTCCGCGTCGAGCGTGGCGAGCGCCACGCGCAGCCCCTCCGGCCCGATCGGCTCAAACGACGCGAGGCGCAGCGTCGCGCCGGCCCCCGGTTCGTTTGCGACGAGGCCCTGTCCCGCCTCGCCCGGCGCGACGGTCAGCGCACCGCCCGTCGTCACCGAAAGTGCGCGCGCCGTGGCGTTCTCCGTCTCGAGCCGCGCAAGGATCAGTTCCGCCCCGGTCTCCACGGCGATCGTGCCGGTGCCCGAGTAGATGCGTGTGTCGGCCACCTGCCGCAGCTCGCCAACGGTGCGCGCCGTGATCGCGCCGCCGTTGCTGAGGATATCCGCCCGCTGCAGCAGGCTCGCCGCGTCGACCCAGAGGTCGCCGTGGCTCACCACGCCCGGCCCCTCGTGCACCGTCAGCGCGCCGGTGGCCGAGAGACCGCCGCGCGCCGCAATCCGCGACCGCTCCACCGGCAGGCCGCCAATGCCGTGCAGCCATGCGTCACCCGTGCGGGTCTCGAGGTTGAGCCGGCCGTTCTCGAGGTCCGTCAGCTCGACGACGAGCCGCGTATCCTCCGTGCCCGCCGAGCCGCCGTCGATCTCCAGGTCTCCGGCCCGCACACGAACCGCGCCTGAGCCGACCTGGTCGGTAATCGCACCGGCCGCCGTCAGCCGCGCGATGTCGCCCGCGAAGATCTCGGCCAGCGGCATGTCGCCGATCGCGCGGACGTTCACCTCCACCCCGCTACGGGCGATGAGCGATCCGCCGGGCAGCACGTCCACCGTCAGCGCATCGTCGCCCGTTCCGATCGAGGCGTCCTCGCCGCTCTCGACGATGATCGCGCTGCCGGTCACTGCGGCGGCGCCGTCGCGGTTGTCGCGCATCTCGCCGTCGATCTTGATGCTGACGTCGCTGGTGCCGATGACCTCGGCGATCGTCGCCGGCGTCTCGGCGCCGAGGAACACCTCGAAGTTCTGCGCCCGCGCCCTGAGGTTGCCCTGCGCGACGCCCTCGACGACGCCGGTGAAGGCGAAGTTCACGTCCTCGTCGCGCCGCACGATTACCTTGTCGCCCTCAAAGCTGAGGTCCGTGCGCTCGGCGCCAGCGAGCACCCGCAGGTCCTCTGCCAGGCCGCTGCCCTCGCCCAGCGTATAGGGCTCGAGCAGCTCGCCGACCTGGTCCCGGGCGTAGAGGTTGATGTCGCCGAAGGCCGAGACGTTGGGGTCCTCGATCCGCACCTGCGTGTCGCCGGTGCCGCGGATCAGGCCGGCGCGGACCCACTGTTGCAGCTCGTCCTGGCTCCACTCCAGACCGTCCAGCACCTTCGCCGCCTCGTCCGCGGAGGGCAGGTACTCGTAGCCCGGATCGTAGGCTGCCTCGGCGTTCCAGCGGTCGTAGAGGCTCTGCCGGTCGTCGACGTAGGCGTCGAGTTGAGCCTCGGTCCAGCCGGCGTCGGCCAGGGACTGCCGCGTCGCGGCGTCGAGCGCGAAAGTCTGCGAAGCGTTGCCGTCCGCCAGGCGCTCCTGCCAGTAGTCGTCGTAGGTCCGCTCGCGCTCCTCCTTCAGCGCGCCGAGCTGCTCGGCCCGCCGCGCATCCGTCGCCTCGTCGCCATAGAGGCCGAGCTGGTCGCCCCAGAGCGAGACGAGCTGCGCCTCGCTGCGGATGTCGCGCACCTCGACGTCGTTGCGATCGGTGATCGAGCCGGTGGGCGCGAAGAGGGCCACGCTGCCGGTGTCGGAGACGACCTCGCGCACCGGCAGGTCGCCGCTCGTCTCCGCGATGAAGACGTCGCCGCGCGCCCGGGCCGTCAGGCTCAGATCGTCGACGTTCACGCGGAGGGGTGCGCCGTCGGCGCCGATCGTGCCGCCATGAGCCCTCAGCTCGATCTCCGAGCCCGTAACGCCAGCGCCGCCGTCGGCCATTAGGATCGAGTCCTGCGCCTGCAGCCGCACTTCGCCCACCGGGTCGGTGTTGGGGTTCGCGCTGCGCTCCGTCGTGCGGATCTCGCCCACCAGCATGTTGCCCGACACCTCGTAGATGTCGATCTCCTCCCGAGCTACGACCGACAGGACCGCGCCCTCGGCCTGGTCGATGCGCATCGGGCTCGCCAGGGACCGCACGCTGCCGACGTTCGACGCGAGGTCGAGGTCTGCGACCGCCAGCGTCACCGAGCTGTCGGTCGTCATGACCGAGCCTGCGGTCGAGCGGATCTCGCTGTCGCCGATCTGGTTGCTCACGAGATCGCCGAACATCACGTCGCCCACGCTCTGGATGTCGAGCTTGCCGGTGTCGGCGCCCTGGAAGGTGATCGCGATCGGGTAGTCCGCCTTCAGCCGGTGAGTGTAGAGGTGCTCGGCCGTCTGCGTCTCGGACCAGGTCTTGGTGACGGTGCCGATGCCTAGGAAGCGCCCGTCGTCGGTCTTCTCCTCCTGACGGCCCGAGTTGGAGTTCTTCGTCCGCCGGCTGCTGAAGGCATAGGGGTAGTCGCCGCCGCCGAGACTCGCGCCGAGGTACGGACCGTCGAGTCCCGGCGTCGTCACCGGGTCGAGCGGCGTCGCGACGGCTGGATCGGTCCGCGAATTGACGCTGTCGCTGAGCGGCGCCCAGAAGTAGAATGTCTTCTGGGTGTAGTTCGTCTTTTGCGTCACCGTCTCGCCGCGCACGACGATGAAGTCGCGGTTCGCGACCGGCTGGAACGAGCCGTTCCGCCCCTCCGCCGCCTCCGACGTCGACACGAGCCGCGTCGGGATCTCGCGCGTCACGTCGGTCACGCCGTCGTCGTCGAAGTCGATTTCGTCGAGCTCGAACGACCTGTTGTCGCGCACCTCGAGGCGGTCGCCGATGCGCCGGTACTCCGTGATCAGCGGCCGGGTGGGCGACAGCATCCGCGAGGGATCCGTGTCGCTGATCCGCACCACGCCCTCGATGCCCTGCTGGCCCTCGCCCGACTCGCCCAGGTCAATGCGGTCGAAGACGATGGGCAGGCTCGAGTCGTTCACGACGTCGATGGCACCGAACCCGTCGAGCGACTGGATCTCGCCCGAGCCGGTGGACAGGAGCTGCCCGGTCAGCTCGACCCGGCCGCCCTGCACCACCATCGGGTCGACCACGATACGCCCGTCGCCTAGGGTGCCGTCGCCGGCATCGTAATAGATGCGTACGTTCGAGGTGATGTGCGCGTTGCGCACCACGTTGTCGGTGACCGGCGTCGCCGTGTCGTAGACCAGCGTCCGGCCGGTGCGCGGCAGGTCGCCCGAGCCCAGCTTGTCGCGGACGAAGCCGTCGAAGCCTGCGTTGATGGCGATGTCGTAGTGCCCCGTCCCCGCCTGCACGAGCCCGTTGATGTTTAGCTTGTCGGCCGTGATGTAGACGTTCCGCCCGGCGCGGATCTGCCCCCGGCGCGGCGCCAGCTGGAACCTCGGCACCGGACCGAGGAACGGGGCGGAGAAGTTGCCACCGGCCCGGCCGCTGACCGAGACGCCGGCCAGCGTGTAACCCCGCGCAATGCGATCGTTGCGGGCGAAGTAGCTCTCGTAGATCTCATCGGGCTCGCCGTCGACGTTGGTGAAGCCCCAGGTGAAGCCCTGCACGAAGTCGCGCCCGGCGCTGAGGCGCACGGTGCGGCCCGAGACGTCGTCGCGCACGTCGAGGTCGCCGAAGTTCGAGTTGATGTCGATCAGCCCGTCGCGGTTCTCGATCGGCCCGTCCACGATGATCGAGCCGTCGCCGTAGGTCACCACCTCGATCACCGGCTCGCCCGCCTGGTCGCCCGAGATCATAGCGTAGTCGTAGCTGCCAGGCCGCTGGCCGGAAAGCGCGCGCACCTCGCCCGTATTCGTGACGGCGATGTCGTTGAAGTGGATGCGCCCGCCCTCGTTCTCCGGGATCGCCATGCCCGCGGTCGTCAGGTACGAGTCCGAGTAGAGGTGCACGATGATCCGCGCATTGCCCGGCGCCTCGAGCGTGCCGGTGCCGGCGCCCTGCACGAAGTCCGCCCGCATCACGATGTTGCCCTCGGTCGCGACGATGTCGCCGAGGTCGACGAAGTTCGCGGTGCCGCTGATGGTGGCCGCCCGCGCGACCAGCTGATCCCGCTCCGCCGTCCAGGCGATCACCGCCTGCTGGTCCTGGCTCAGGATCGGGTCGGAAATCAGCTCGTTCAGCGTCGCGATCCGCGCCGCGATCTCGCTGCTGAGGTTGACGTTCTCGCGGATCGAGAATTCGACGTCTCCGGCGAGCTCGTTCGAATAGGGCTGTCTGGTCAGCGGGTCAGTCTCCAGCCCGTTGGCGAGCCGGTCGTTCTCGTCGAGGATCAGGACCTGCCGGTTGCGCGAGCCCGCGCGGACGTAGCCGTTGACCCTGATGCCGTCGTTGGTCCTGCGATCCACGGTGGTGCCGGTCTCGATGTCGAGGCTGACCGGCTCGCCGACGAACGCCTCGCTAATCGCCGAGCCGATCTCGGCCAGCACCTGGCGATAGAGATCCTTGCCGCGGCCGTAGCCCTTCACCTCGCGTCCGCCCTCCTCGGCCAGGAGATAGACGTCGCGCACCGCCAGCACCCGCGCGCCCTCGCCCACCGTCACGCGCGAGGCGGTGTCGGCCGTCGCGTCGGCCTTCGGGTCCGTACTTATGGGGAACGCGGTCTTGTTGAAGACGCGCGATTCCGCCTTGACCGCGACGCGCTGCGCCGCTGCGGCGCCGTATCCGGCCTGCAGTTCGACGTCGTTCATCGACTCGATCTGTGCCCCGGAGAGCAGCACGATGTCGTTGCGCGCGTTGTAGGTCGCCTCGGACAGCGCCGAGGCCGCGCCCGCCGCGCCGTAGGACTTGGTGTCGACCTCGGAGACGATGTCGCTGTCGCCGCCCGAATAGATCTCGATCGTATCCATCCCGAAGAGTCGGGCTGCGCCGACGGTCACCTTCGTCGTGTTGCTGTTGGCCCTGACCTCGCTGTCGCCGATCGGCACCGCGATCGCGCCGCCCGAGTCGAGCTTCAGCCGGTCGATCAGCGTGAGGTCCGAGAACGCGCCGATGCGGAAGCGTTGACCGGCGTCCCGCAGGTCGGTCTGGATAAGCTCTGCGCCGCCAGCGACCGAGACGTCGGTGCTGGACGAGGCGTCGACCCGGCTGACCATCGCCGCCACATCGAGCGCGCCGCCCGAACCAGAGCGCACGTTGAAGCCGTCCTCGGGCCGCGTCATCGCGTTGGTCGCGGCGATCTCGAAGTTGCGCGCGTTAAGCGATGCGCCGCTCCCGATGCCCAGGTCCACGTCCGAACCGAGCGTGCTGCGGATGTCGGCGCCCGAGACGCCGAGCGCGGCGGCGCTGGTCGTATCGACCTTGCCGGCCAGCGTCGCGGCGTGGCCCGCCTCAATGTTGAGGGTCTCGACGTCGATGCGGACGGCGGCGTTCCGCGCGATGTCGGTCAGCGTGGTCGCGTCGGTATCGACCCGCACCTCGGCGCCCGCGCCGGAGACGAGGCCGCCCGAGCCGGAGAGCGCGCGCGCCGCCACGTCCGGGGCGTTGCCGCTGGAGATGTCGACGGTCCCGTCGGTCGAGGCCAGCGTCGCGCCGTCGACCAGCGTCGCCACCCGGGCCGAGGCACCGTCCTCCTGCCCCGCCCGCGCGATGGTCACGCCCAAGGCCAGCGCCGCCAGCGCCCGCCCAGTGGCGAAGGCGTCGGCCGAGACCTCCTGCGCCTCAGCCGCGATTGCGATGGCGTTTCCGGCCTGCAGGAAGCCCGCAACGGAGGTTTCGACGTCATAGTCGAACCATGCCTCGGCCTCCGCTCCGTTCCCGGCGAGCAACCCGCCCGAGGTGGAGCTCGCCCGCGCCTGCGCATTCGCCCGCTCCACGCCGAGGAGCGCGGCGGGCCGCGCCAGGCGCGTCGCGATGTCGATGTCGGTGTCCGCGATGATCGAGGCGTCGACCGTCGTCTGCAGCGTCATTTCGGCCCGCGCACGGGCGACCGAGGCACCGACCGCGACGGCGCCGACCGCGATGCCCTTGGCCGTCGCGTCGGCACGCCCGGCGCTGCGGTTCGACAGCGTCACCGTGTCACCGATCAGCGCAGCGCCGCTGACGTTCATCAAGCCCGTCGCCGCATTGCGCGCCGTGACCACGACGCTGTTGAGGCCGCCGAGGATGCCGCCGGTGCTGCCTTCGCCGACCGCCTCGGCGTCGGTCGTGTCGGCGGCTGTCAGGCGGATATCTTCACCGCGGATGGCGGCCGCGCCGACCGTGATGCCGGTTCCGCCCTCGATGGCGGTTTCCGCCACCGCCAGCCCCGCGCCCGCGACGCCGGAGAACGAGACGTTGAAGACGTCGGCCGTGATGCGATCGCTGCGTGTCGCGCCGAAGTCGACCGAGGCGGCGCGGGTCCGCGTCAGGCCGCCGATCCTCGCGCCACCGCCGACGTCCACCGTGGCGGTTCCCGAGACACGTGCCAAGGCAACGCCCACCCCGGCATTGTAGCCGAACGAGGCACCGAGCGTCGCGGCGCGAGCGGCAACGGCGGGTTCGCCGCCAATGCCTCCGGTCCCGGCATTCAGTGTCACGGCGCCGTCCGCCGCGACGCGCGTGTTCGTGCCGAGCTCCACCGCCGCCCCCGTACCCACATTCGAGACGGCCGTGCCGCTCGACATGCCGCCCGCGAGCGAGGCGGAGCCGGCGCCGCCGAGCTGGACGACCTTCGTCTCCGCGCCGGCGGTGGCCGAGAGGTCGCCGCGGGTCGCGAGGCTGGCGCCATCGCCCACATCCACGCGCACCACGTCCTCTCCCACGTCGCCCAGCAGGTCCGTGGACCGGCGCCGGTCGACCACCTTCTCCTGCGTGTCGGCGCCGCCGGCGAAGCCGACGAGGCTGCCGCCGGTATTCTGCCGGTCCTCGGCGCTGGCCGAGCCGTCGAGGCCGCTTTCGCCGGACTGGTCGCTGGCGAGCTCGCCCTCGACGTCGCCCAGCAGACCATCGCGCTCGCCCTCGTCGTCCTCGGCCCGTGCGCCGAGCTCCACGACGCTGATCGCCGCGCCGACCGCGACGGCCCCGGTCCCGGCGGCGACGACGCCCGAAGAGATGTCGCGCACCGACTTCGCCGAAAGCGTCAGTCCCCCGTCGGTCGGCGCGCCGATAGCGTTGGCGGCGAGCGTGGAGCCGGCGCCGACCGTGACGCGCGTGGTCCCGGCGAAGCTGGCGTAGTCGAGCGCCGCGCCGATGCCCACCGCGCCGACGCCGACCGTTCCGCCCTTGCCGCGCAGCGTGACGGTGTCCTGCGCCGAGAGCCGCATGGCGTCGCCGGAGGAGAGCCGCTGCGCCGCGCCCACGTCGACCGCCGTCGTCGCCTTCACCAGCGAGACGTTGGCGCTGAGCGCGAGTGCGCCCGCGCCACCCGCGAGCGCCGCCGAACCGGTGTCGGTCCCGATCTGCGTCCTGGCGTCCACCGTCAGCTCATCGGTCGCGGAAAGGTCGCTCTGGCGGTTCGGCCCGGCCGAGCCGATCGCGATGCGGGACGTGCCGTCGAACACCGTGACCTGCACCGCGCCCGCGACGCCGACCGCGCCGCCTGCCGCGCCGCCCGCGAAGGTGGTGACGCCGCTGTCGACCAGCGTGTCGAGCCGCAGGTGTCGCCCTGCCGACACGTCGGTGCCGGCCAGCGTCACCAGGGCGTCCGCGCCGATGGTCGTGACGTTGGCGTTGGCCGCGACCCCGACGAAGCCCCCACCGGCGCCCGCCACATAGCTCTCGACCTCCGTGTCCGCTCCGGCGGAGACGAGGACGTCCCGCCGCGCCGCGATGTCGGCGGCCCATGTCGCCACTTCGGCGGCGCTCGTGGCCAGCGTCGTGCCAGCGGCCGCACCGACGCCGGCCGTGCCGCCGATCGCAACGTTGACCGCATAGCTTTCGGCGCGGTTGTCGATGTCGGCGTTCAGGACCGTGTCCTGCGCCGCGGCGGCGTCGGTCGTGCCGATGGCGCTGGCGTAGTCGGTGTCGAACTGCGGATTCAGACGCTGGAGCGTCAGGTCGCCCTCGGACCCGATCTCCACCCGCGCGCTGTCGTCGATCAGGTTGAAGCTGAAGAGGGCCGAGACACCGGCGACGCCGCCCACGGACCCATTCGCGGTCAGCATGGTGATGTCGCTGCGGCCCTGCGCATTGACGGCGAGGCCCGTGACGAATTGCGTGGCACCGTCGGCGTCGACGTGGCTCAGCGTGGAGTGGCCGAGGCCGATCAGCCGCGCGTCGTCCAGCACCGCCGCGCGAACCCGGTTCCCGAGCGTGCTGACGGAGGCCGATGCGCCGACTCCAGCCGCGCCGCCGCCACTGATCGACAGGTTCGCGCCCGGCAGCTCGTCCTCGCCGCCGAGCATCGAGATGCTGTTGCGCCCGATTGCGCTCAGCAGGATGGAACCGCGGGTGACGATGTCCGACCGCTCGGGTCCGCCCGCGTTGTCCTTATCACGCACCAGTGCCTCGACGACGTTGGCGGCCGTGTTGCCGATGCCCGTGCCGGTCACGGCGATGCCGCCGGAGATCGCGCCGGAGATGGCGTTGGCGGCGAGCGTTGTGACGGCGTCGGCGGTGATCCTGACGGCGTCATGGGCCAGCAGGCTGCTCGCGTCGAAGTCGGCCCGGACCGTCTGCCGCGCCGCGTTGATCGAGATGCCGACCCCGACCGACGCGCCGCCGTCCGCCGCCACGGCACCTGCATTGGCGGTAAGGTTCGGCGCCGCCGACGCGGCCAGCGTCAGGCTGCTCGCCTGGATTCCGGAGCGACGCGCCGCCGCCGTCACGAGGCCGTCCGCGACGTTGAGCGCGAAGCTGCCGGCGAAGGCGCCGGTCGCGCCGCCGCCCACCGCGGCGGAGAGCGCTTCGAGCGTCATGGTCTGCGTGGCCGTGACGGCGACGGCACCCGCGGCGGCAAGCGGGGCGCCGGGGTCCTCCGTCTCGCGCCGCGTCAGGACCGTCGCGTCCTCGATCGCCGCCTCCCCGTCGTCGGACATGACGTTGACGACGATGGCGCCGCCCGCCCCCGCCGTGCCGCTGGCTCCGGCCGCGCCCGCGAAGGACTTGATCGTGCCCGTCTGCAATGCCGACACGTTCACCGCGCCGCGATCGGTTCGCAGCGCGGCGCGGGTGCCGGTCCCGGCGCCGACGATGCGGGCGTCCGCCTGCCGGTTCATCACGTTGACGGTGATCGATCCCGCGCCGCCGACCGCGCCGCCGACTCCGCCCGAGACGCCCGCCGTCCGGATCGAGCCGAGCTGCGTGGCGCTGACATTGACTTCCCCGGCCGCGCGCGTTTCCTGGCCCGCCGGCAGCACCAGCTCGGCCTCCAGCTTGCCGAACATCAGGTTGACCGTAATCCCCGCGCCGATGCCGTTCGAGCCGCCGATCGCCGCCGCCCCCGCCAGCGCCCGCGTCGCCCCGGTCTCGGAGGTGGAAATCGTCGTGGCCGGCAGCACCGGCGACGCGCCCGTCAGCTGCACCCGCGCCCGCACGATGTCGTCGCTGTCGAGTTCCAGCGTCATCTGGTCGGCGCTGAGGCTGTCGGCCGTGGTCGTCGCGGTAGATCCCACGAGGTCCGAGACGGCCGTGTCGCGCCGATCTGCCGCGGTGTCCTGCGCCTCGCTCAACGGGTCCTCTTCGGCAGGACCCGGCAGCGGCTCGACCGACGGGCCGTCATCGCCCGGCCGCCCGATCTGCGAGTAGACCATAGAGCCGGCGACGGAGGTGGCGCCGGACCCCGCGACCCCGGCGGCGATGGCGTCGATCGTGGCGGCGTTGGTCGCCTGCACCGACAGCGACCCCGCCGTCACCGGCGCGGCGGTGACCAGGTCCGCCGTCACCCCGCCGTGGATCGTGGCGACCGTCAGCGCGATGCCCACCGCGTTGTTGCCGCCGATCGCGGCCGAGCCCGAGAGGATCTCGATCGACCCGCTGCGGCTCGCGGCCAGCACCGCGGCGCCGGTTCCGGCGTCGAGGCTCGCATTCGCCGCCTGCACTCGCGTGGTGTTGCCGATGTCGCCGATGGCGATGGACCCCGCCACCGCGTTCTGTCCGCCGCCGGCGAGCCCGACGGCCATGCTGTCGATCTCGCTCTCGTTGCCGGCATGGAGTTCGACGCCGACCCCCTCGAGCATCGCTCCGTCCGCGGTCACTGCGGTTTCGTGGGCGATGAAGTTCGCCGCCACCGCCCCCGCGACACCGGTGCCCGAAACGCTGACCGCCGCGCCGCCCGCCAGGCTCTCGACGCTGGCCGTGTCCCGCGCCCTGAGCGCCAGCGCGCCGCCGGCCGTCAGGTCCGCGCCCACAGCCGATATAAACGTTTCTGCGGTCGTGACGTTCACCGTCACCGCACCGCCGAGGCTCAGGTCGCGCGAAGCGCTGAGCGCGGCGGCCAGCGACGCGAACTCGCCACCCGCCAGCGCCTCGACGGTCATGTCGCCGCCATCGCGGGTGCTGAGCGTGGCGCCGTCGAGCAGGACGCGCGTGTTGTTCGCCAGGAGCAGGTTCACCGTGCCCGCGAAGCCGCCCGCCCCGCGCCCGGAGGCCGCTGCGCCGCCGCCGATGCTCTTGATGATCCGCGTCGCGTCGGCACGCGCGGTCAGGCTCGCCGCCTGGGCCACGGTGCTGCCTGCGAGCGAGACGGTGACGTCGGCGGTGATCTCGTTGGCCGAGAGGCCGACGCCGACCGCCGTGCCCTCGCGCGCCGCCGCGCCGGCGACGGCGATGCTGAAGATGTCGCTGGTGCTGTCGGCATCGACCTTGACCGCGCCCAGCTCCGGCCCGCCGTCGCGCCGGGCGAGGTCCACCTGCTCCAGCCGGCCGGCGGTGTCGGCCGTCACCACGTTGACCGTCGCCGCGCCGCCCACCGCCGCCGTCTGGCCGCCGGTCAGCGCGCCGCCGAGCGAGAAGATCGTGTTGGTCTCCGTGGCGTCGACATTCACCGAAGAGGCGCGCAGCTCGACCCGCTCGCCCTCGGCGCCGACGACCGCCGCCTTCGCGCCACCGGTGATGGTGTTGACCGCGACCGATCCCGCGATGCCGGTCTTGCCGACGCCCGCCGAGACGCCGAAGCCGTAGATCGACTGCGTCGTGTCGGCGAGGACTGAAAGCGCGCCTGTCGTGACGCTGCTCGCGCCCGTGACGCCTGCCGTGGCGCTGCGGTCGACGGTGTTGACAGCGATGCCGATGCCGACGCCGTAGCCCTGCGTCTTGTCCATGTTGATGCCGACCGCCCCGCCGATGCCGACGGTGAGCGAGGCGTCGTCCGCCTCGACCCTCACGCTCTCAGCGGTGATGCCAGCGTCGGCTACCTCGGCCTCGGCCCCGCCCTCCAGCACCGCGACCGCGACCGACCCGGCGAGCGCCATGCCCCCGCGCGACGTGCCCGCGCCGCCGACGGCGACGTTGACCACGGTGGCCTGGTCGTCGGCGTGCAGCGTCACGACACCGCCGGCCTCGACCGCGGCGCCGGAGACGCGGGCGTCGATCTCGCGCGTGTCGACGTGGATCGCGAAGGCGCCCGCGAGCGCGTTGGTGTCCTGCGTCTTGCCTAGGCCAGCGGCGACCGCGCCGCCCACGGTCACGCCGACGCCGCGGTTGCGCGCCGTGACGCCCATCGCGCCCGGCAGGTCGACCCGCGCCGGCGTAGCGATTTCCGCCGTCGTGGAGTTGCCGAGGATCAGGTTCAGCGACGCCGCGGCCGAGACCGACCAGCCAGCCTTCTGCTGGTTGCCTTCGGCATCGGGCGGCGTGTCGACCTCCGCCTGCTGGCCGATGGCGTCGTTCTCGTCCTCGTCGAAGAACCACGAGGGGATGATCATGTCCTCCTCGTTCTCCTCCGGCGGTGGCTCAGTCGTGGGCTTGCCGGCGACCTTGGAGCCGGCGACCGCGACGCCGATCTCCAGCGTGTCGTTCTCGGCGAGGATGGTGAGCGAGCCGGCGTCGACGACAGTGTGGCCGTCCGGCGCCACAGGCTCCACGCCCTCGGCCGGGCCGATGCCGGCGTAAATCCGGCGGGTCGCGAAGTTGACGTTGCCCGACGCGCCGACGCCGATGTTCTCGGACGCGGATACAGCGCCCGCGGCGGCCCAGTCGATCGAGCTGTCGCGCGCCGTCAGCGACACCGCGCCCGCCGACACCGTGGCGGCCTCGCCGATGCGGGCGATGGTCTCGGCCTCGGCGATGTTGGCCGAGATCGAGGCGTTGATCGCCACCTCGGCCCCGTTGCCGCCGGAATAGGCGAGGTTGCCGACGAAGTTGCGCGTGGTCGCCTCCAGCGTCAGGTCGCCGCCGGTGACGGTGACCTCCGCCCCGCTCTCGATCAGCGCCTCCACCCGGCTGCGCACGCGGGCGATGTTGATGGCTCCGCCGATGGCGTCATTGACCTTGGCCTCGCCGAAGAGCGGCAGGCTCTTCGGCAGGTTGGCGATGTGCAGGAACAGCGCCTCCTGCCGCGCCGTCACGTCCGCCCGCGCGTCCAGCGTCACCTTGGCGCCGTCGCGGATCACGGCGCTCGTCTCGCTGTCGGTGTTGAAGTAGATGACCGTGATGCCCAGCGCGAGCTTCTGCTCCTCGCCCGGCACGACGGCGCGTGAATCGTCGCCAGGACGCGCCGCCTCGCCCTTCGCCTTGGCGTCGCTCGTCTGGTAGGTCAACGGATTGACGGCCGCGATCAGCTCCGAGACCTCGGGCACCTGGTCGTCGTCGGGGTCGTCGTTGAGCTGGCCGAGCGGGTTGTAGTCCGAAACTTGGGCGGTGAAGTCGCGCCACTCCTGCCGGATCTCGTTCAGCGGGTCCGCGTTCGGAAAGCGCGTCACGGCGTGGACGTCGAGGCTGCCGGCCGTCACCGTCGCGTCGGCGCCGATCTCGGCGCGCGTCTCGCCCAGCATCGTCGAGACGCCAACATTCATCATCGTGGCATTGGAGTAGCGGCCGAGGATCTCGTCCTCGGTGATCGGGTCGCTCGGGTTGGCCTGGTTGTGGATCTGGACCTGGCGCTTGAGCACCTGAGTCAGCACGCCGAACGCCGCGCTCGTCGCCCGCTTCAGACCGGCGCCTCCCTCGCCGTCGTCGTCGGCAAAGCGGTAGGCGGCGTTGACGGCTACGTTGGCGCCGATGGCGGTCACGCTGGTGGTGCCGAGCTGCGTCAGCGGGCGCGCGTCGGCGCTCAGGTCGTGGTAGCCCCCGCCCAGCCTGGCGAAGGTGTCGTCGTCGTCGACCTGCACGTCGACCGACATGCCAAAGCCGAAGCTCGGCTTGCGGTTGGGGTCGGCGGGCTTGCCCGTGGCCTTGCCGCGGATCGTGGCGGCGAAACCGGTCAGCGGTGCCTTGTTGAGCACCCGGCTGCGGATCAGCTTCTCGACGTTGGCGAGACCCATGGTCGCCGAGGTCGCGTGCGACTTCTTGAAGTAGAGCGTCTCGGCATCGAGCGCGACTGCGCCGCCCGCCGTCGTCGTGCCGCCCAGCGCCGCCTCGGTCAATGCCTGCGAGACGCCGATGTTGACCGCGACCGCCGCAGTGCCCTGCATCCCGGCGTTGGCCGTAGCGCTGTTGGCGTGAGACTTGCCCGTCAGCGCCGCCATCCGCAGCGGGCCTGCCGAGTTGAGGGTGCCGCCGCGGACCAGAACCTGGTTCGTCAGGTCGCGCACCGTGACGATCAGCGCGCCGGCAAGGTTGGCGACGGCGGTGGAAGCGACCGTCACGTTGTGGTTCTCAAACGCCGTGCTCGCCAAACGGACGCCGCCTGCGCGCGTGGTGAGCGAGCTGTTCGCGACCTCCACGCGCGAGTGCGTCTCGGTCGCGGCGATGCCGATTCCCAGCAGATAGGCCTTGGGCGCGATCGTCAGCGAAGTGTCCGCATGGGACTGGATCAGCAGGCTGTCGCTGGCGCTGTCCCACGCGGTCGGCAGCTTCGCGTTCAGCGCATAGACACCCTCACCGAGAAAGCGATAGCCGTCCTCGCGCAGGCCGGTGGAGGCAAGCTGGCCGTTGACGGCGAAGGCGGTGGCGTCGTCCGGCGTCTCCGGCGCCTGGCCTGCGTCGGTCCAGTTGCCCTGCGCCTCGATCTGACTGTCGGTGATGGTGACCTTGGCGTCCGCCGTCAGCACCTGCACCTGCAGGGGGACATAACCGTTCGCGGTCTGCAGGGTGCGTTCGAAGACGCCGGTGACGGTATCGACCGCCTGGTCGAGGAGCTGCTGGATCTGCTCTTCCGTGGCCGAGCTCTCGGCCGCGTCGACCTGCGCCCCTTCCACCGCCTCGTCGTCGCTGCCCAGCGCGTTGGCGACCCTGGCGACCGCGGTAATGGCCACCGCCCCGCCGGTGACGCTGGCGCCGTCGATCGAGACGCTCGCGACTTCTGCGTCGGGATTGATCGCCCAGGCGATCCCTTCATTCTCGCTGCGGGTGAAGATGCCGATCAGGCCGCCACCTTCCGCGGCCGCGCTGTCGGCCCTCAGCCGCGCGCCGGTCGACACCGTGACGTTGGTGCCCGCGATCAGCAGGTCGCCTGCCGCACCCGCGCCCGCCGCTCCGGCGAATGCGTCCTGCCCGCCGCCCGGAACGATGGCGCGGGTCGAGAGGCCGACGCCCTCGGCCACGGTCACCGCCTGCGCCGCCACGAGTGCGAGGTCGCCGCCGCCGGTCACGATGTCGCCGGTCACGCTCACGCTTTCGCCCGTGACGAACGCCTCGCCCGACGCGCCGCTGTCCGAGCCGGTGTCGAGCGTGCCCGCCGCCGTCACCGCGCCCGCGCTGCCGAGCGCGAAGAAGCCGCCGTCGCCCGCGACGGAGCGTGCGTCCACGCGGAGCGCCTCCTCCATGATCGCCGAGCCCTGCGCGAAGAGCACGACGGAACCGCCTCCGGCGGCGCCGCTGGCCGCGACATCGACCGTGCCGCCCACGGTCATCTCGCCACCGGACTGCGCCTCGACGAGGCCGCCGCTGCCGCCGCCGCGCTTGGCCGAGCTCTGGCCGCGAAGCTGCATGTCGCCCGAGGCGAAGAGGCGTATTACGCCGCCCTCGACCGTCGCCCCGCCCGCGGTCGGGATGCCGTCGGTGTTGACGGCAGGCGCGATGGTGCCGCTGGTTCCCGGCGCGTCCACCGCGATCCGGCCGCTCATCATCATGTTGAGGCTGCCCGACCGGACCTCCAGCCGCTCCGCGTTGATCGTGCCGCCGATGGTGATGCCGGCGGCCGGATCGATCGGCTCGGTCCCCGCGAACAGCCGCGCGGCCGACTGGCCACCGAGCTCCGCTACCAGCTGGTCGGCGAAGGCGCCGGTCGGCGTGGAAAGCGTCAGCCGCCCCGCGTTGATGATGCCCCCCGCGCTGACCACGAACCCATCCGGATTGACGAAGTAGACGTCGCCGCCGATGCCGAGGTCCGCGAGCGGCGAGCCGACCTTGGCGTTCAGCGTGCCGGCGATGGTCGAGCCGCCGTTGCGGATGACGTTCACCAGCCGGTCCGCGCCGCCCGGCTGATACACGTTCACCGTGGACCCGGCGCCGACGTCGAAGCGGCTGAAGCTGTTGAAGGCGGTGCTGTTGCGGATCGTCCCGCTGGTGACGTTGATGACCGCGCCAGAGGTGGCGACGTCGGTGGCGGTCGCGCCGTCCGCCACCACCTGCGCATAGGCCGGCGCCACCTGCAGCACTGCGACCGCCGTGGCGCTGACAGTTGCAATCAGCCTTCGCGCCAGTCTGCTGGCAAGCGAAGGTCCCGTCCGGCGTGTGGGTCTGCGCGTCATGTCGCCACCTCGTCAGTCCGGCCCGGTCGGGCCCTCATGGATCGGCGCGCGGCACGGCGCGCCGGCGCTTCGCGTCACCCGGTAGTGTCGCGGATCGCGTCCATCGCCTCGGCGAACTCGCTGATGTCGACGCGGAGCACGATCGGCTCGGCCTCCGGCGCCATGCGGAAGCCGAAGAGCAGCGCCTCGACCTCGGCGAAGAGCGCCAGCTCCTCCTCGTCGAGCGGCGCGGCGGCCTCGCACACCTCGCCGGCGCAGCGCTGCCAGATCATTTCGCGCTGCTCCTGGGCGTCATCGCCCTCGAAGCGGTAGACCGCGCCGCCAGGCAGGTAGACGCCCATCGGCACCTGGGCCAGCAGGATCGCGCCGTCACTGACCGGCACGGCGATGAAGCGCGCCACCAGCTGCCCGCTTTCGCGCAGCGACTGCTCCTGCACCAGGCGGCAGCTCGTGCGGCTGGTGGTGACGGCATCGCAGGACAGGATCCAGTCGCCGAACGCGGTGTTGTTCGGGATGTCGGCGGGTGCCGTTCCCTCCGATGCGGTCTCGGTTCCGGCCTCCGTCTCGGGCGCGGCGGCACCGGCCGCGTCGTCCTGCGCCAGCGCGTTGCCCGCCAGAAATGCCATGACGGCCGCCGTTCCCGCGATCTTTGCAAGTCGTCCCATTCCTGCCCTCTTCCTCCCTCAGAAGCTGAAGTCGATGCCGACGTAGAAGCGGGGCTCGGTCTCCTCGAAGCCCAGCGTCTCGATCAGCGGCTGTCCCACCATCGCCAGTAGCGCGGCGCTGTCCCGCCAGGTCAGCGTCGCGCCGACGCCGACGGAGGCGAGGTAGTCCTGGTCCGCATTGATCCCGCCATCCTGCCGGAACGGCACGATCAGCGCTGCATCCACGAAGCCGAAGGGCCGCACCTCCACCTCGTTCTCCGCCACCGGCCGCCACGCCTCGCGCGGCGAGAGCTGGAAGTTGGCGATAAGTCCCGAGTCCCCACCCCGCACGTCGTTCGGGTAGCCACGCACCGTCTGCGGCCCGCCCGCCAGGATCAGCCGCGCAACCGGCAGGTTCTGGTCTGGCGCAAGCTGCGCGTTGAGCGCGGCGTCGAAGACCAGCCGCTCGCCGAGGAGTCGGCTGTAGGTCGCACCGCCGAAGGCGAGGTAATAGGTGCCCTCCGTCTCGGTCGTGCCCATCGCTTCGAGCTGGCCCACGCGCAGACCGAAGGTCAGCCCCAGCGCCGCCCGGCCGAAGCGGCGGCTGTGCTGCGCGCGGCCGAAGACCTCCGTCAGGTCCACGTCCGCGAAGGCCAGACCCAGGATCTCGGACTCGGACTGCTCCGCCGACAGCCCGCCCTCCAGCACCCAGTGGCTCGACGGGCGCACCCGCCACGCGCGGCGATAGCCCAGCGTCACCGCCTGCGTGCTCGACTCGATCTGGACGTCGGCGAACTCGCCGCCGATGATCTGGCTCTCGCTGAAGCTGAGCGTGCCGAACACGCGTCCTCCGGCCGGCCCAACGGGGCGCGAGTAGCCCAACGACGCGGACGACGCCCCCTCGGACGCTTGGTACTGGAACGACAGCGTGTCGCGCACGCCGGTGACGCTCGACCAGCGAAAGAAGAGCGAGCCGCGGGTCTCGCCGGTCTCCTCGCGCCCGAAGTTGTCGGCCGATACAGTCCAGGCCCAGCGCGGCGTTTCCTCGCCCGTCACGGTGACGCGTGTCGTGCCCGCGGCGGTACCGGGTGCGAACCTCAGCGACGGCGAGACGTCGTGCGAGATGTCGAAGATCCGCAAATCGGTGGCGATCCGCTCGAAGTCCGGCCGCTCGCCCGGCACCAGCGAGATCGTGCGTGAGAGAAAGTCAGGATCGGTTCGGTCGAGCCCCTCGTACTCGACTGACTCGATCGTCGCCTCAACCAGCGAGACGCGCAGCGTGCCGTCGCGGATCTCCTGCGGCGGGATCACCGCCCGCGCCGTCGGGATGCCGCGCCTCAGGTAGAGCTGCTCCACATCGTCAAGCATCTCCGTCAGGTCGGGAAACGTGATCGGCCGGCCGACGTAGCGGCGCGCCACATCTTGAAGCTCGTCTTCAGAGAGGTAAGTCGAGTCCTCGAATGCGACTGCGTCGATCAAGAAGGTCTGCGCCGTCGCCGGCAGGACGCCGAGGCAGAGAGCGAAGACGAAAGCCAGCGTGCGACTGAGCGGGACGATCATTGCGCCATCGCCTCCAGCCCCGCCGTCAGCCCCATGAGCGAGACATCGAAGGCGATGGGCGGCCCCTGCGCACGCGGCCGGTAGACCAGCCGCGCCTCTCGCGCCCGCTTCCATGCCGCGAGTGCCGAAGCGTCGAGCGCGAGCCGCGCCTCGCAGGCGCCTTCTACGCAACGGACGAAGCGACCCGCCGACGTCTCGGCCCCCGGAACCTTCACGAAGATGCCGGACGCGAGATGCACCTGCAGGGGCACCAGCAGCTGGACCTCGGCCGCAGCGTCCGCTCGTTGCGCCGGCTGAAGGCGGAGGGTGGCAAGCCAGGTCCGATCGCCGGCAAACGTGGTGGTGGAGAGAATGCAAGGATCGCCTGCGCCGGGGCAGCCGAGCGTCCAGTCGCGATGGATCTCCACCCGTTCGACCGTCTCCAGGGCACTCGCCGTATGAGGTGCCGAAAGAAAGGCAAATGCGGCGCCGAAGACGGATGCCCGTAGCCGCGATGCCATGAAGCTTCCTTCCCGGGAGAATGAGTTTGGGATCAGGACAACAGGGATATCGCTAAATGGCCGGACGCGTGAGACTACGCCTCGACAGCATGAACTGCGATCATCGTAGGCGGAGCAAGCTGCGCCTGTCGATGATTTTCTCAATGACTATCGGGAGGGGAAGCCACGCGAGGTGGCTCGGCTATTGCCGGCCGCGTCAAATGAGCCTATGGCCGTTCCGTCAGGCCGTGGCCGCAATACCCGTTTTTCCGGTGCGGCTCCTGACCCAATCCGCGCTGGCCGTGATCCCCCCGAGCGGGAAGAAATGCAGCTGCCGGATCAGGCTTTCAGGGTTCGCTGCGCAATGGGCCGCAAGGTCCGCCACGACGTCGGTCGGCTCGCACGGGACAACCAGTTTCGTCACGTCGCGCGCGCGCTTCTGCAGAACTCTCATCGACGGGCCGACACCGCAGGCCGCAGCGTACTTGATGAGCGTCTGGAGCTTGGCCGGGCCGGCGATGCCGACGTGAACCGGCAGCGCGACCCCCATCTCACGCAGCCGCTCCGCCCAGACGATCACCGGCTGCGCCTCGAAAACGAACTGCGTTACAATCGCCATCTCGGCATCGGTGCGCTCTGCGTAGGCCTGCTTCCACAGTATCGCGTCGTCCGCCATCCGGGAGGAACCGTCGGCGTCGATGTCACGGTTGCCCTCCGGGTGACCGGCGACGTGGATCCGCCGGAACCCGTCGAAGAAGCCGGTTTCGAGAAGCTGCATCGAGCTGTGGAAGTCACCCCTCGGCGTGCTCACCCCGCCCGCCAGCAGGAGCGCCTGGTCGACGCCCGCCTCCTCGCGATAGCGCCGGATCCACGTGCCAAGCGTCGCCGCGTCGGGGATGATCCGCGCCGGGAAGTGCGGCATGACCGGAAATCCCTCGTCCCGCAGTCGGCGCGCCGTGGACACCATCTCATCGATCGGCGTCCCGTCGATGTGCGCGATGTAGACTCTGGTTCCGCGGGGCAAGATCTGTGCGAACTGCTCGACCTTCGCCGCCGTGCGCGGCATCACCTCGATCGAGAAGCCTTCCAGCACATCGTTCAATGCATCAGTGCGAGGGGCGCGCCTGGCCCTCCAGGACATCAGGTCGAACAGAGCCATCGCAATCTCCAGGAGAGGGCCGCGACCGCCTCTATATACAGGACGCGCTTTTCGCTCAACGACTCGTGGAAGCTGCGTGGAAGATTCTGCGAAGAAGCGGCGGACAGGTGGCGCGGCTCCGTCAGCGAGCGGCGAAATCCTGCACCGTCCTCCTTGCGCCTCGCGCGGTCAGCCGGTCGTAGGCCGCCGTGACGGCGGTGCGGAAGCCGCGGTCCTCCGCGAGTTTCGGCGAGAAGATGTCGGCGATGCCGAGAAGCGCGTCGACCTTCGCCGGACCGGTCGACGCGTGATCCAGGGCTTGCCTCAGTCGCGCGGCCATTGGATCGCTCACCTCGATGGGCCCGCCCGCTTCGTCGACGCCGCCGACGTAGCGCATCCATGCCGCAACGACGAGCGAGAGTCCGTCGATGGATCGGTCCGCCTCCAGATTGTCCGAGATCGGGCCGAGGATGCGTTGCGGCAGCTTCTGCGAGCCGTCCATCGCGATCTGCGAAGTTCGGTGACGGATCGCCGGGTTCGCGAAGCGCTCGAGGAGCGTCTTGGTATAAGCGGCGAGATCAACGTCCTCGGGTTGCTGTAGCGTCGGAATGACCTCTTCGCGCCAGAGATGCTGCACGAAATCGGCGAGCACGGGATCCGCCACGGCGTCGGCAATCGTCTCGTGCCCCGCCAGGAAGCCTAGATAGGCCAGTGCCGAGTGCGCGCCGTTGAGACAGCGCAGCTTCATCAGCTCGAACGGCTCGACATCGGAGACGATCTGCGCCCCTGCCCGCTCGATAGTCGGCCGCGCACCGTCGACGAAGTCGTCCTCGACCACCCACTGCCGGAACGGCTCGTGCAGGACCGGCGCGGCGTCGTAGCGCCCGGTCAGGTCCGCAATCCGGCGCACGTCCTCATCCGTGACCGCCGGGACGATGCGGTCGACCATCGTCGCCGGGAACCTCACCTCGCGCGCGATCCAGTCCGCCAGCTCCGGCGAGACCATCTCCGCGAGTTCGAGGATCACGCCCCGCACGAGCGGCCCGTTCTTCGGTAGGTTGTCGCAACAGAGCACCGTGAACGGCCGCTCCCTCTTCCCGCAGCGCCGCTCGAGCGCCCGGACGAGGAAACCCGGCGCGGAGCGCGGTGCCTTCGGGTGCTCCACGTCGTGCCGGATATCGGGATGCTCGCGGTTCAGCCGTCCGCTGGCGGGATGGTGGCAGTAGCCCTTCTCCGTCACGGTCAGCGAGACGATGCGGACGCCGGGATCCGCCATGCGCCGCAGCACCGCCTCCGGGTCCTCGGGCGCGACGAGGACGTCGCGAACGACCTCGACGACGCGCGGATGCTTCCCGTCCGGGCCAAGCTCGACCGCGGTGTAGACGAAATCCTGTGGCGAGAGCCGGTCGCGGATGCCGGGGCTGCGCAGGCTGACGCCGACAATGCCCCAGTCGCCGCCGTCCGCCTCCATCGCCTCGGCCACGTAGAGTGCGCCGTGCGCACGGAAGAACGCGCCGAGCCCGACGTGGACAATGCCGACATCCGAATGCGGAAGTCCGCTCCGGATCAGGCGTGGTAAGTCTGTCATGGCTGCCTCCATCGCGGCCGACCCTACGCCAGGGTGGCGCGCGGACACCAGTGGACCCGTGACAGGCTACTCGGGCATCTTCCAGGTCGACGTCGCCATCGAGAGAAGCTTCGCGTTCTCGTCCGTCATCCGCGATTCCATGGCGCTCAGCGATCGGCCGCGCTTGAGGAACCGACCCGTGCAGCGCACCTGCCCCGGTCGCACCGGGCGCATGTACTGGATCTTCATCTCCAGCGTCAGGCCACCACTCCCGGCGACATGGTGGATGAGGTGCCCCATCGACACATCGAGCGCCACGGCCGCGATGCCGCCATGCAGACTGCCCTGCGGGTTGAACATGTAGTCGCGGACAATGAAGGCGACGACGCAGGTCTCGTCGGGAAAGGTGATGTCGAAGCCGAGGAATTTCGCGAGGAAGAACCGGCCAAAGGCCGGTTCCTGTGTCGCGAGCGCGTCTTCGAAAATCGCTCGTACTGCGGCGTCGTCCATCAGTCCTCCTCGCCCGAGGCGGCGTCGAGCTTCGGCGGGCGGCCCAGCCGCTGCATCAGCGGAACGAGCAGCAGGATGCCGATCGTGATGGCGATGATCCAGAGCGAACCCGGACGCTCAAGGAAGATCCAGAAGCTGCCGCGCGAGATCGTCAGCGTCTGGCGCAGCGCCTCCTCGGCCAGCGGCCCAAGCACCAGCGCGAGCACCAGCGCGGCCGGCGAATAGCCGAAGAGACGCATGAAGAACCCGACGATGCCGGCCACGAACATCAGCCAGGTCTCGGTGATCGAGCCATGCACGCTGAAGGTGCCGATGGTGCAGACCACCACGACAGCGGGCGCCAGCACCCGGTAGGGGATCTTCACCAGCCAGACGAAAAGCGGAATGGCGAAGATGTTGATGGCGAGCAGCGCCATGTTGCCGAGGTACATGGAGGCGATGAGGCCCCATGCGAATTCGGGGTTCTGCTCCATCAGGAGCGGGCCCGGCCGCAGGCCCCAGAGCAGGAACGCTGCCAGCAGCACCGCCGTCGAGGCCGAGCCGGGGATCCCCAGCGTCAGGAGCGGGATCATCGCGCCCGACGAGGCGGCGTTGTTCGCCGACTCCGGCCCCACCAGACCTGCCATCGCACCCTTGCCGAACTTTTCGGGCGTTTTGGAGACCGAACGCTCTACCGAATAGGCCATGAGAGAGGCGATCGTCGCGCCGGCGCCAGGGATGACGCCGACCACGAAGCCGAGTAACGAGGCGCGGAACATCGTCACGCGCGTCTCTACCCAGTCCCGGGCCTCAGGCCAGAAGCGGCTCTGTTTCGAGTACTGAACGATCGAGCCCGAGCCCGAGGCGTGCAGGCCCTGATAGAAGGCATAGTAGAGTTCGCCGAGGCCGAAGAGGCCGATGGCGATTGGAATGAAGTCGATGCCGCCGATCAATTCGGCCGAGCCGAAGGTGAAGCGCCCCTGCCCCGTCTCGAGGTCAACGCCGACCGTGCCGAGCGCGAAACCGATCAACACTGAGATCAGGCCATAGCGCCAATTGGCGCCGATCATCACCACCAGCGTCAGCAGGCCCATGATGGCGAGCAGGAAATACTCCGGTGGACCGAAGTTGCGCGCAACCTGGCTGAAGGCCGGCGCGAGCAGCGTGATCATGATGACGCCGATCGTGCCGCCGACAAAGGAGGCGACCGCCTGCATCACGAGGGCCGGCCCCGCCCGACCCTGCTGCGCCAGCGGAAACCCGTCGAAGGTGCTGGCCACCGTCGCCGACTCGCCAGGCGTGTTGAGCAGGATCGACGTGATCGTGCCACCGTACATCGAGCCGTAATAGATCGCGGCCAGCATCATCACCGCGCCGATCGGATCCATCCCGAAGGTGATCGGCAGCAGGATCGCGAGGCCGGCGGAGGGCCCGAAGCCGGGAATGATGCCGACGATCATGCCGACCATCGCGCCGATCAGCAGATAGGCGATGTTGATCGGGCTGACGGCGACGGAGAAGCCCATCCAAAGGTCGGCGAAGAGGTCCATCAGGCGGGGACTCCAGTGGCAGGGCGCAAGGGCGCCACGACAGGTTTCAGATCGGAAGCGAGATCATGCCCTCGGGCATCGAGGCATTCAGCCAGACATCGAAGAGGTAGTAGATGGCTGCCGGTAGTAGCACCGCGATCGCGAGGTTCTGCAGGTGGTGCCCACGATTGAGGATCGAGAGCGTGACCAGGAGGAAGATCGCCATGGCGAGCGTGCCGCCGACGATCGAGAAGAGCATGACGAGCCCGCCGGACAGCAGCGCCATCATCGCGATAACGGACCAGTACCCGGTCATCACATCGTCGAGCCGCATCCGCCGCAGATCCTGCGGCAGGCTGACGAGGCAGAGCAGGATCAGCCCCACGCCGATGAGCCTGGGAAAGAAGCCTGGTCCGAGGCGGCCGCTCACCGTCAGGAACGACAGCTCGACAAACGCCACGTACGTGTAGAACGCGCTGATCAGGAGCAGCGCGAATAGAAAGCCGATGCGCATCTGACGCTTTTCCCCAGAATGACCGGCGGCGTCATGCCGCCGGTTCGCTTGTCTTGAAGATCAGTCGATGACGCCCTGCTCCCGGAGGATCGTCTCGAAGTTCTCCTGTGTGCTGAGGATCGTCTCTTCGAACTCGTCGCCGTACTGGATGTTTTCCGTCAGCTGGTTCGTCTCGATGTAGTTCTTCCACTCCTCGGTCTCGACGACCTGCTTCATCGCCTCGATCCACCAGTTCTGCGCCTCTTCCGAGACGTCCGGTGCGAGGATCAGTCCACGCGGAAGAGATACGCCGATCTCGTAGCCGGATTCGGCCATAGTGGGCACGTCGCCCAGCGCGCTGGGCGGTGTGTCGCCGCTGAAGGCCAGTGCCTTCATGTCGCCCGACTCGACGAGGCCGAGGATCTCGGCCGGGTTCGCCATCATCGCGTCGAGCGCGTCGGAGAGGAGGGCCGTGTTCATCTCGCCTGCATCGTTGAACGACACGTAGTCAAAGTCGAAGTCAGCCTGATCCGACAGGATCTTGGCGACGATGAAGTCGACGTTGATGGTGCCGATGCCGCCGATCGTCGGCGGGTTCTCGCGCGCGCTCTCGATGAACTCCTCGAAGCTGTCGATTTCAGAGTCGCCGTTGACCAGCAGCACGAGGTCGTCCGACGCGAGGAGCGCGACCGGCGTGAAGTCGCTCGGGCCCCAAGGCGTGTCGGCCTGCAGCGGCGTGGTGATGTAGCTGCCGCTTGTCGTCGAGATGGCGTAGGGATTGCCCGCCTGCGAGTAGAGATACCCCCAGCCAACAGCGCCACTGCCGCCCGCACGGTTTTCGACCGCGATTTCGGCCGGATAGATGTCGTACTTCTGCAGGATGTCGACGATCGTGCGGGACATGATGTCGTTGCCGCCGCCCGGCCCGAAGGCGATCGTCCATTCGAGCTGTTCGCTGGGGTAGTCCTCCTGCGCCGCCGCCTGCTGCGGCAGCGCCAGCGGCGCGGCGACGACTCCCGCCATGGCGCCGGCCTTGATGAGGCTCCAAGCCTTTCCGGTCATTCCGATCATCTTCATCCTCCCTTGAGTTTCTGGTTTCGTGCGGATCCGGTGTCGCATCTCTCCGATCTTGCCGTCCGCACCGCCGGCATTTCGTCAGTCCATCGTCCTCAGCCACCTGCGCTTGCCGCTGATGTGGTGGCGCTCTGCCGCCTCGCGCGCCGCCTCCGCATCCCGCCGCTTCAACGAGGCAACGATGCGCCGATGCTCGGCGTTCGATTCGCGCATCGCGTCTGCAGAAGTTAGCGCGCGCCGCCGGAAGAGGTGCGCCTCCTTCACGATGGACCGGTAGAGCAGCGTCGAACGTGGGCAGGCCGACACCTCCATGATCCTGTCATGGAACGTGAGGTTCAGCGAATAATAATCCTCCGGCGCCTCGTTTTCCGCAGCCTCGTCCATCGCGTCGACCAGCACCTCGAGCTCATGCTCCTCCTCGTGCGTGATCCGCTCCGCCAGGCGGCCGCAGGCATAGCCGACCACCACGGCGCGGAGGTCGTAGAGCTCGGATGCTTCCTCGATCGAGACCTGGCGCACGAAGGCGCCCTGGTTGATGACGCTGGTCGCCAGGCCGTCGCGCTCGAGCAGGCGTACCGCCTCGCGCACGGGGCCGCGACTGACCCCAAGCCGAGAGGCGAGCGCAGCCTCGTTGAGGCGCTCGCCCCCCCTGAGTTCGCCGCTCAGGATCAGCCGCTCCAACTCGTCACGCACCAGCGCCGTCAGGGACTGACTGCGGCGTTGCGAGATCGCCTCGAGGATGCTTTCGCTCGACATGCGCCAACTCTCCCGCTTCGGATGGGACGTTGTCAACGGTTTTCAGACTGCATGTTGTTGACAATCTTCGTGCCGTTGACGCACTCTCCCCAAAACCCAAGGGAGGATCGGCCGTGTCATTCAAGCCCGCCGCAACGGCGCTGTCCCGCTTCACCGTCCTGGACCTCAGCCGCGTACGCTCCGGCCCGACCTGCGCCCGTCAACTGGCCGACTGGGGCGCGAACGTCATCCGGGTGGAGATGCCGCCGGCGATCGAGGGGGGCGACGGTCCTGGTGGCCCGCGCCACGGCTCGGACTTCCAGAACCTCCACCGTAACAAGCGCAGCCTCACGCTGAACCTCAAGGCGCCGGAAGGGCGCGAGGTGCTCCTGCGCCTGGTCGAGAAGGCGGACGTGCTGCTCGAAAACTTCCGCCCGGACGTGAAAAAGCGGCTCGGGATCGACTATGAAGAGCTTAGCAAGATCAACCCGCGCCTCGTCTACGCCTCGATCTCTGGCTTCGGGCAGGACGGACCCTACGCACGCCGCCCCGGCTTCGACCAGATCGCGCAGGGCATGGGCGGGCTCATGTCGATCACTGGTCTGCCGGGCCAGGGGCCGGTCCGCGTTGGTGTCCCGATCGCCGATCTGACCGCCGGGCTCTTCACCGCGAACGGCATCATGGTCGCGCTCCTAGAGCGCGAGCAGTCGGGGGAGGGTCAGTGGGTGCACACCTCGCTCCTGCAGGCGCAGATCGCGATGCTGGACTTCCAGGCAGCCCGCTGGCTGATGGATGGCGAGGTCGCGAGGCAGGCCGGCAACGACCATCCGACCAGCATCCCCACCGGCGTCTTCGCCACCGCCGACGGCCACATCAACATCGCCGCGACGGGCCAGCGGATATGGGAGCGGCTCTGCCGCGCGATCGAGGCCGAGGAACTGATCGGCGACCCCGATTATGCAGACGGCGCCGCGCGGTCGAAAAACCGCAAGGCGCTGAACGCCGCCATCGGCGAGAAGACGGCGCAGAAGACCTCGCAGGAATGGGTCGACATCTTCAACGAGGCTGGCGTGCCCTGCGGCCCGATCTACACGATCGACGAGATGTTCGCCGATCCGCAGGTGCAGCATCTCGGAATGTCCTGGTCGGTCCAATCGCCGGCGCTCGACCGCAAGATCGACCTCGTGGCGCAGCCCGTGAGGATGAGCCGCACCGAGAGCGGGATCGCGGTGCCGCCGCCGGAATGCGGCGAACACACCGACGAGATCCTGGCCGAGTTCGGCTACGGCGAGGAAGAGATTGCCCGCTTCCACGAGAACGGCGTCGTCTGAACGACGCGTGAGGAGACGCCACTGATGACCGATAAGATGATCGCGAAGAAGGCCGACGGGTTCGGCTGGATGATCTTCAACAATCCTGAGCGGCACAACGCCGTGTCGCTCGACATGTGGCTGGCCGCCATCGACATCATGGGCGACTTCGCTTCGGACGACGACGTGCGCGTCATCATCATCGCCGGCGCCGGTGAAAAGTCCTTCGTCTCTGGCGCCGACATTTCGAAGTTCGACGACGAGCGCGCCGAGGCCGACGCGGTCGCCCGCTACAACGACGCGACCGAGGGCGCCTACCAGGCGGTCCTGACCTCGCCCAAGCCCACCGTCGCGATGATCCAGGGCTACTGCATCGGCGGCGGCACCAACCTTGCCGTCTGCGCCGACATGCGCATCGCGAGCGACCGGGCGCAGTTCGCGATCCCGGCCGCCAGGCTCGCCCTCGGCTATGACTTCGTCCGCGTGCGCCGCGTGATGGACCTCGTGGGACCGGCCTATGCCAAGGAGATCTTCTTCACCGCACGCCGCTTCACGGCCGAGGAGGCGCTGGCGATGGGCCTCGTCAATCGCGTGGTCCCGCACGACGAGCTGGAGGCGAAGACGCTGGAGATCGCCCGGACCATCGTGGACAATGCGCCGCTGACGATGAAGGCGATCAAGCAGTCGGTCCACGAGGCACTGAAACCGGAGAGCGAGCGCGACCTCGCGCTTTGCGACCGGCTCGTGCAGGACTGCTTCGAGAGCAACGACTATGCCGAGGGCCGCCGCGCCTTCGCCGAAAAGCGCAAGCCGGTCTTCACCGGGCACTAGGAGGGCCGTTCATGACGGACACCGATCACGCAGACGAACTGCTCTACGAGGAGCGGGACGGCATCGGCTGGATCACCCTCAACCGCCCGCATGCCCGCAACTCGATGACCTTCGCGATGTACGAGCGGCTGGCCGAGATCTGCGAGGGCGCCAACGGGTCAAAGACGCTGAAGGCGCTGGTGATCACTGGCGCGGGCGAGAAGGCCTTCGCCGCCGGCACCGACATCTCGCAATTTCGGGCTTTCAAGACCGAGAAGGACGTCTTCGACTACGAGGCGCGGATCGACCGGGTGCTCGAGGCTGTCGAAACGGTGCGGCAGCCGACCCTTGCCGCCATATCGGGTGCCTGCACCGGCGGCGGCGCCGCAATCGCTGCCTGCTGCGACTTGCGGATCGGCGCCGCCAGCACGCGCATCGGCTATCCGGTCGCCCGCACGCTCGGCAACACGCTCTCCATGAACAACTTCGCGCGTCTGAAGGACCTGATCGGCAGTGCCCGCGCGAAGGAGCTCATCTTCACCGCGCGACTGATGCAGGCCGACGAGGCGCTGGCCCTGGGCCTCCTCACCGAGATCCTGCCTGATCACGACGCGCTGATGACACGGGCCGACGAACTCGCCCGGCATCTCGCCTCGATGGCGCCTCTGACACTGCAAGCGGCCAAGACGGCTTTTCTGCGGCTCCAGGTGCGGATGCCCAAGGGCGCCGGCGAGGATCTGGTCCGGCTCTGCTACAACAGCAACGACTTCCGCGAAGGCATGGAGGCGTTCCTCGCCAAGCGGCCACCGCAATGGACAGGGACGTGATGGAACGGGATCTCGCAGGAAAGACGGCTTTCGTCTCGGGCTCCGGCCGCAACATCGGCCGTTCGATCGTGCTGGAGCTCGCCCGGCGGGGGTGCAACGTCATCGTCAACGGCTCATCCGACCGCGCAGCCTGCGGTGCGACGGCCGAGGCCGCTTCGGCCACCGGCGCCGGGACCCTCGTCGCGATGGGCGACGTGAGCCGGGCCGAGGACGTCGCGCGCATTTCCCGCGAAGCGGTGGAGCGCTTCGGCGCAGTCGACATCCTCGTCAACAACGCGGCCGTCCGCCCCCACAAGCCATTCCTCGAGAACACCTTTGAGGACTGGCGCAAGGTGCTAGCCCTTGACCTCGACGCCTCGTTCCTCACCTGCCGCGCCTTCGCTCCGGCGATGGTGGAGCGCGGCTGGGGGCGGATCATCGGCATGACCGGAATGAAGGCGATGCACGGCTATTTCGAGGGTGCGCCGATCTCGGCCGCAAAGCACGGCGTCTGGGGGCTGACCAAGGCGCTGGCGAAAGAGCTTGGGCCACATGGCGTCACCGTCAACGCCATCTCTCCCGGTCCGATCCGGAAGGAAGACGAGGCGCCGGGGGGCGAGGCGCCGGTGCCGCTTGGACACAAGGGCGATCCGGAGGACATCGCGGGCATCGTCGGCTTCCTCGCCGGCGAGGGCGGGCGCTTCGTCACCGGGCAGATGATCGCGGTCAACGGCGGCGGACAGACCTGAATTCCCCCTTTGTGGCCAGTGAGTTGCCCAGGATGCATTCCTCATGCACGCGGGCGGCGAAGTGGAAGCTTTGTGCTGCGCGTGCGTCGGCCCCCTGCCCCGGCGCTTCGGCGTAGGCGCGGGCGATGAGGTTGGCGGCGAGGGCGGGGTCGGCTGTCTCGCCGGCCAGCAGCGCGACGTCCTCGCGGGGGGTGCGGTTCTGGCGCAGTTCCATGATCCGGCCGGCGAGCGTTGCGCGGGCGTCGCAGTGTGCGGCCTGCGCCTCGGCTGGAGTTGCAAGAACGGCGAAGAGGGCCAGCGGGATGAGCAAGAAACGTCCTCCGGGCGGCGGATGTCGCCAAGATTTGTCTTAGTTCCAGAGGGTTAACGATGTCGCAACCGCCGGCGGTGGCTACGCGTTATCGTGCTCGAAGCGGGGCCGGTGCTCCGCAGGATACTGGAGTCTTGCATGAAAAATCCATGGATGAGCGCGTGGCTTTCGGCCGCGAACACGGCGACTTCGGCCGGTCGCGGGCAGATGGCGGCGGAGGCGAGCCGGCAGCAGAAGGCGATGATGGAGGCCTGGATGGCCTTCTGGTTCCCCTGGATGCCGCGGGATGGCAAGCGCCGGCGGTAGGGTCGGTGCACGGATTTTTGCAAGTTCGTGCAAGTCTCGACCCCCGGTTTTACAAGTTCATGCAAGAAATCCCGGTCTTGCATGACATGTACATTTTGGAACCTTCGGGGAACATGAGGGGCGCGCGGGGCGCGGGCGCTTCCGGTCCCCGGTTGGGGCTGGCGGGCTGAAGCCCGCCCTACGGGAGGTGTCGGCGGTGGAGATCGCGGCGGCGTGGTGCGATGCGGAGCGGCTGTGGGTGGCGCTCTCCGACGGGCGGCGGCTCGGGGTGCCGCTCGCGTGGTTTCCGCGGCTGGTGCGGGCGTCGGCGGAGGCGCGGGAGGCGGTGGAGATCAGCGCCTTCGGCCTCCCAGGGGAGACGCTGGACGAGGGCGTTTCCGTCGTGAGCGTTCTCGCTGGGCGGAAGGCAGACAGCGCCGGGGGCAAGTATCTTGTCTCCTCGCGCACAACGATCAAGGGAAACCTAGCAGACCCATGATCAAAGTTGCGAACAAGCTTCCTGTCACCCCTAATGCGACTGAGGTAAGCACCCCGTCTTTAGCCGAGACTCTTGGCCTCGGAGGAGGAGTATCACCAGAGAACAGGATCCGAGCGAAGTAATGGCTGTCCAGCGCGCGCGCATGACGAAAGCACACAAGACAATACAGAAAGGTCACTAAGCCGACTACTGCGGACACCCTTCCTGCATATTCGATCAGACCCAACACCGCGCCGACCAAGGGACTATGGCCGTCCGCGAAGCTCAATCCAGCCACTCTCAATGTGCTTCCTGCCCGGAGCATCTCAACCGCACTGTCTACACCGTGTTCTTCTACTAGCTGGACTACATCTGCCGTAATGAGCGCATTTGTCGCTGGATCATAGATGGCCGGCGCCCGAACGCTCCCGATCATGAGTAGCATTGCTATCATTGAGATAGACAGAGTCAGGATGAGACCAACATGGCCAGCGATCTTTAATCGCAGTATTTTTCCCTCTGTGATTCCTGCGAGGATCTCTTTTCTAAAGAACGCAGCGGGAGCCAAGAGAAGCCTCATCTTCGGCGCATTACTCCCAGTAGTTTTCTTCTCAAGCTTGAGGATTTCTGAAGTCAAAAGACTAATCACGCCTGTAGGCCAAGTAATGTCAGTGGACCTTACGCCAATGCGAGCTGACCCGGTATCGCCAGAAATGAAGATAAGTGTGATTATCTGCTTCTCGTAGCTTTTCTGGTCGCCTTCCCGATTGAAGCCAATCAGATACGAGATCGTTGCTTCCAACGCCCTTGGGTCTTCGTGTGTCGGCTCTTCAGTAGCGAAGAATTGATCATAGGTCGAAACCGTAAGTTGTGTATTATCTTCATACCAAAGGTTGCATGAGAACTCTCTGTTTATGGCGTCTGATCTTGCCCCCGTTTCGCCGGACACTCAGGCGGTTGCGGTTTGAGCTGCGATGAACTCGCGAGGCGAGCGCATC
>NZ_JAFFOB010000022.1:22836-72615 GCF_016918935.1 Roseitranquillus sediminis | reverse complement strand
GCTGGTGCGCGCGATGGACGAGCTCTGGTCACACTGCGCGCTGAACCGCGCAGAACTCACCGCTTGAGCAAACCGGGCGCGGAAACGCATTGGGAATCGCGAGCAGCGGCTCCTGTTCTTCGGAAGTTGCATCGCCATCCGCGCGTCTGAAATCTGACGGGCGGCGAGCGCTCCACTGATCCGCCGCAGGTTCCAGCCTGCGGTCAGCCCGGGCTCGGGCGCGCCGGCCTAGGCGGGTCTCGCCAAGCATGATCCTCGCCTCCCACGCGCCGGTCGCGGGTGGTACCCGCGTCGCCGGGCCGCTAGAAGGCGCCCGACCGAAGGAGGAGCGCATGAGCCAGGCCTACCCCGTCCACGCCCGCATCGACGGCCCCGTCGTGCTCATCGGTCTCGGATCGATCGGCAAGGGAACGCTGCCGCTGATCGAGCGGCATTTCGAGTTCAACCTGACGAAGATGGCTGTGATCGAGCCGCATGACGACCAGCACAACTTCCTCGCCCAGCGCGGCATCCGGCACGTGCAGACCGCGCTGACCCGCGACAACTACCGGGAGGTCCTGCGGGACGTGTTCCCGCAGGGCGGCGGCTTCTGCGTGAACCTGTCGGTCGACACCTCGTCGCTCGACCTCATGCGGTTCTGCCGCGAGATCGGGACCCTCTACATCGACACGGTCGTGGAGCCGTGGGCCGGCTTCTACTTCGAGACCGAGAGCAACGCGCAGCGCACCAACTACGCACTGCGGCAGGCGGTGCGGGACGAGAAGGCGCGCCATCCGGGCGGCACGACCGCCGTCTCCTGCTGCGGCGCGAATCCGGGAATGGTCTCGTGGTTCGTGAAGGAGGCGCTCTTGACGCTGGCGCGCGACACGGGTCGTGAAACCCCTGCGCCCGGCGAGCGTGATGGCTGGGCGGCGCTGATGCGCGACTTGAGTGTCAAGGGCATCCACATTGCCGAGCGCGACACGCAGGCGCGTCATCTGCCGCGACCGCGGGGCACCTTCGTCAACACGTGGTCGGTCGAGGGCTTCGTCGCCGAAGGGTTTCAGCCCGCCGAGCTGGGCTGGGGCACGCACGAGACATGGTTCCCCGAGAACGGCAACCGCCACGAGGGCGGCTGCCAAGCGGGGATCTGGCTCGACCGGCCTGGTGCGATCACCCGCGTCCACACCTGGTGCCCGACGCCGGGGCCACAATTCGGCTTCCTCGTCACCCACAACGAGGCGATCTCGATCAGCGACTACTACACCGTGGGCAAGGGACCGGAGCCCGAGTATCGGCCAACCTGCCACTATGCCTATCATCCGTGCGACGATGCGGTGCTCAGCCTGCACGAGACCTTCGGCTCGGGCCGCATCCAGGAGCGGGAGCACATCCTGACGGAGCACGAGATCACGGGCGGCATCGACGAGCTGGGCGTCCTGCTCTACGGCCACGAGCGAAACGCGCTCTGGTTCGGCTCGCGCCTCTCCATCGAGGAGACGCGCGACCTCGCCCCGTATCAGAACGCGACTGGTCTGCAGGTGGCGAGCGCGGTGATCGCCGGCATGGTCTGGGCGCTGGAGAACCCGGAGGCGGGCATTGTCGAGACCGACGAGATGGATCACTCGCGGTGCCTCGAGATCCAGCGGCCCTACCTCGGCCCGGTCGAGGCGCACTACACCGACTGGACGCCGCTGACCGACCGCTGGAGCCAGTTCAACTTCGTCGAGGACATCGACGAGAGCGACCCGTGGCAGTTCCGGAACGTGCTGGCGAGTTGAGGCTTTCCGCCCCCGCGCCGCGCCGCTAGAAGAGCGCCGACATGACCGACCAGATCCGCCCGCAGCCCGGCATCCTCGACATCGCGCCCTATCAGGGCGGCGAGAGCCGTCTGGCCGGTCGCGCAGACGTGCTGAAGCTCAGTTCCAACGAGAACCCGTGGGGGCCGAGTCCGCGCGCGAAGGCGGCCTTCGCCGCCACGGTCGAGAGCCTGCATCGCTATCCCTCGACCGACCACGCCGCCCTGCGCGCTGCGATCGGCGAGGTGCATGGGCTGGAACCGGGGCGCATCATCTGTGGCGCCGGTTCGGATGAGATCCTGACCTTTCTCTGCCAGGCCTATGCCGGTCCGGGCGAGGAGGTTCTGCACACGCGGCACGGCTTCTCGATGTACCGGATCTGCGCCCTTGCCGCCGGAGCGCTGCCCGTCGAGGTGCCGGAGCGGGACCGGACGGTGGACGTGGACGCGCTGCTTGGGGCGTGCTCGGGGGCGACGCGGCTCGTCTTCGTGACGAACCCGGGCAACCCGACAGGGACCATGATCGACGGCGCGACTCTGGAGCGGCTGGCCGAGGGGCTGCCGCCGCAGGCGCTTCTGGTGCTCGACGGCGCTTACGCCGAGTTCGCCGAGGGCTACGACGGCGGCGCCGAAATGGTCGGCCGGCGCGAGAATGTCGTGATGACGCGGACGTTCTCCAAGCTCTATGGCTTGGGCGGGCTGCGGATCGGCTGGGCCTTTGGGCCGGACCACGTGATCGACGTGCTCAACCGGGTCCGCGGGCCGTTCAACCTGTCGCAGACGCAGCTCGAGACGGCGGAGGCGGCGGTGCGGGATCGCGAGTGGGCCGAGTTCTGCCGCGCCGAGAACGCCCGCCTGCGCGCCTGGCTCGCAGGTGAGTTGGCGGGGCTGGGCATTCCCTCGGATCGGTCGCACGCGAACTACGTCCTCGCCCGCTTCGCCGACCGGCGGGAGGCGGAGGCCGCCGATGCGCACCTGCGCGAAGAGGGCATCATCGTGCGCCGTGTCGCAGGCTACGGCTTTCCCGAGGCGCTGCGGATCACGGTGGGGGACGAGGCGTCCTGCGCGCGCGTCGTGACGGCGCTGGCCGGTTTCCGGGCGATGGCGTCGTGATATACCGCCGCGTTGCGCTGATCGGACTGGGGCTGATCGCCTCGTCCATGGCCCATGCCATGCGAGCAGGCGGGCTCGCCGGCGAGATCGTGGGCACGGCGCGGTCCGCCGAGACGCGGGCGACGGCGCTGGAGATCGGGCTCTGCGACCGCGTGACCGACAGTGCCGCCGAGGCGGTCGAGGGCGCCGACCTCGTCGTGCTGGCGACGCCGGTCGGCGCGATGGCCGCCGTCGCCGCCGAGATTGCACCGCACCTCGCGCCGGGCGCGACGCTGACCGACGTGGGCTCGGTGAAGCGGGCGGTTGTGGAGGCGGTCGCGCCGCACGTGCCGCAGGGCGTCCGCTTCATTCCCGGCCACCCGCTGGCGGGGACCGAGCAGTCCGGGCCGCGCTCGGGCTTCGCGACGCTCTTCCACAACCGCTGGTGCCTCCTCGTGCCGCCGGAGGATGCCGATCCCGAGGCGGTGAAGCGGCTCGCGCGGCTCTGGGAGGGGATGGGCTCGCATGTCGAGACGATGGACCCCGACCACCATGATCTCGTGCTGGCGGTGACAAGCCACGTGCCGCACCTCATCGCCTACACGATGGTCGGCGTGGCCGATCACCTGCGGCGTGTGACGGACAGCGAGGTCATCAAGTACTCCGCGGCCGGTTTCCGCGACTTCACGCGCATCGCGGCGTCGGACCCGACCATGTGGCGCGATGTCTTCCTGACCAACAAGGAGGCTACGCTGGAGGTGCTCGGCCGCTTCACCGAGGAACTCTTCGTGCTGCAGCGCGCGATCCGGTCCGGCGACGGTGAGCACCTGCACGCCTACTTCACCCGCACCCGCGCGATCCGCCGCGGCATCATCGAGGCGGGGCAGGACACGCCGGCACCGGACTTCGGCCGCGGTAGCGGCCGGTGAGGCTTCTTCCCGTCGTGCTCGCCCTCGTGGCGACGGCGGCGCAGTCGGCGCCCGACGTGTCGATCCGGCCGGAAGAACGGGCGATGCCATTTCCGCAGCCCGAGGTGACGCAGACTACACGGCCGCAAGTATCGCTCGACCACTCCATCCGCCCGGAGCCGCGGCCCGAGAACCTGCGCCGCGGCGCCACTGTGCGCGCCAGCAGTCTCCGCCTCGCCTCGCCGGGCGTGCTCGCGACAGGCTCGGTCTGCGGAGACCCGGCGATCCGCGGCGAGACGCTGGCGCCGATCGCGGGCCGCCTGCAGGCGTGTGCGATCGACGCGCCGGTGCGGGTCAGCCATGTCGCCGGCCTCCGACTTAGGCAGCCGGCCGTCATGGACTGTCGCACCGCCAAGGCGCTGAAGGGCTGGGTGGAGGGCGGCGTCAAGCCGGCCATTGGGCAATTCGGCGGCGGTCCTGCGGGCCTGCGTGTGGCGGCGCACTACGTCTGCCGCGGGATCAACAACCAGCCGGACGCGCGCGTGTCGGAGCATGGCAAGGGACGGGCGATCGACATCTCGGGCATCGTTCTCGCCAGCGGCCAGACGCTGAGCGTGCTGCACGGCTGGGACGACGAAGAGCACGGATCGAGACTGCGCCGGATGCACCGCGCCGCCTGCGGACGCTTCGGCACGGTGCTCGGGCCGGAGGCGGACCGCTTCCACCGAGACCACTTCCACTTCGACACCAAGCGCCGGGGCTCGAGCTACTGCCGCTGAGGCTCAGCGCAGGATCAGCCGCGGCGAAGGTCCGAGCGGGACCGGGCCCAGCGAGATCTGCCCGTTCGCCAGGTCGAGCGGCGCATCGAGCGTCCCCGGCGCGCCGGAAAGCCCGGCCAGCAGGCCGAGGCCGCTCTCGAGCGTCGGCGCCAGCCCCTCCGGGATCAGGCCCGCGGCGACCGCGAGCGTAAGCATCTCGCGCCAGTTCTGCGCCCGCACGGTGATGCGTCCCACAGGCACACCGTCCGGCCCCACGTCCACCTCGCCACCAAGGCGCAGGTCCAGCTCGCCCCAGCTCACCCGCGCCTCGGTCAGGTCGATCGCCACCGGCTGCGGCCGCTCTTTCTCGATGGCGCGCCGGTCCCAGGCCGAGTCGAAGGTGACGAGCGCGTCGAGGCGCAGGAGGTCGACTTCGCGGGGCAGGGCAGCCGAGGCGTCGATCTGCTCGACCGCCTCCGCCGCGGGCGCCAGGTCCTGCACCTCAACCCCGATCTGGTAGGTCGTTCCCTCCACCCGACGCGCTGCCAGCCTCCCGTTCTCCAGCGCCGCCTCCCAGCCCGCGTCCGATTCAAGGCGCAGGGCCTCAGCCACCACCGTCGCCTGCTCAAGCGCAAGGTCCGTGCCCGGCGCGAGTCTGAGGCTGCCGCGGAGATCGTCCGCGCTTACCGCGACACGCTCATCGGGCGTCGCGATGGTCTGGTCCGGTGGCCAGACGGCGATGACATGGTTCGGGCGGTAGCTGAGCGCCAGCACCTGGAAGAACGGCGCACTCCAGGCGAGGCCGGTTTCAGGGTCCGCCAGGTCGAGCGCCTCGAGCGTGAGGTCGAAGCGGTTGGGAAAGCCGCGGACATCGACCGACGCGGCGTCGGCCGCCCAGCCCTCGCATCTCCGATCGACGAGCCACGCCTCGACCGCCCGTTCCAAGGACCGGGCGCCCACGAGCCAGTAGCCGCTCCAACCCGCAGCCGCGAGCAGGACCACGATCAGAAGCGCGCGCATCGGCGTTTCCCCCGGTTTGAGGGGCCGTTATAAGGCCGCGAAAGAAGAAGGGCCAGCGCATGCGGCGCGACGACTTGTGGGTGTTCGGCTACGGCTCGCTGATGTGGCACGCCGGCTTTCCGGTGGCGGAGCGGTCGATTGCGACGCTTGCCGACCACGCGCGCTCGTTCTGCATGCTGTCGATCCATCACCGCGGGACCGAGGCGCAACCGGGGCTGGTGCTGGCCCTGAATCCGCGGCCGGGTTTCGCCTGCACCGGCGTGGCGCTGCGGGCCGAGGCGGGTAGCGAGGACGAGACGCTTGCCTACCTGCGCGAGCGGGAGCTGATCTCGTCGGCCTACCACGAGCAGCGCCTGCCGATCCGGCTCGCGGACGGCCGCGAGGTCGAGGCTGTGGCCTTCGTGGTCGACACCGACCACGAGCAGTATTGCGGCCACCTGACCCCGGACGAGCAGGCCGCCATGATCTCGCGCGCCCGCGGCGGAAGGGGGCCGAACACGGAATATCTTTGGAATACCGTCACGCACCTTCACGAGCTCGGCATCGGCGACCCGGAGCTCGACTGGCTGGCGCGGCGGGTGCGTGATCTTGCCCTTTAACGCTGCCGCGCGCTTTGCGGTTGGCTCGACAGGCACTTGCGCCTAACAATGCCGGGAAAACACCGGCGACAGGACCCGTTCGCAATGGACCTGCTCGATCGCGAGGCAGACGCGCACTTCTCGCAACCTGTCCGACAGATCCTCTCGATGGTCATCGTCCTGGGTCTCGTCGGCTTCGGGGCATATCTGGCTGCGCCCAGCGTGGCGCCGGTTTTCCTGGCGAACCCGTATTTGAACGGCTTCATCGCGTTCGTCTTCGTGATCGGGGTGCTGGCCTGCTTCTGGCAGGTGCTGCAGCTCGTGGGATCCGTCAGCTGGATCGAGGGCTTCGCTGTGAACCGGCCCGGTCACCAGATGACGCGCGCGCCGCGGCTGCTGGCGCCGCTCGCGGCGCTGCTGAGGTCGCGACCGGGGCGGATGCGGATCGGCTCGACCTCGGCGCGGTCGATCCTCGACAGCGTGGCGACGCGCATCGACGAGGCGCGGGACATCACGCGCTACATCACGAACCTGCTCATCTTTCTGGGACTTCTGGGCACTTTCTACGGTCTTGCTACAACGGTGCCGGCGCTGGTCGAGACAATCCGTTCGCTGGCGCCGCGGGACGGCGAGGGCGGGCTCGACGTCTTCAACCGGCTCATGGGCGGTCTCGAGGCGCAGCTGGGCGGCATGGGCGTCGCTTTCGCCTCGTCGCTGCTCGGCCTGGCCGGTTCGCTGGTGGTCGGCCTGCTGGAGCTTTTTGCCAGCCACGGCCAGAACCGCTTCTACCGCGAGCTGGAGGAGTGGCTGTCGACCATCACCCGCGTCGGCTTTTCCTCCGGCGAGGGCGAAGGGTCGGGCGAGGGCGGTCTGTCGGCGGTCTTCGAGCACATGGCGGGGCAGATGGAATCGCTCCAGACCCTGCACGCGCAGACGGAGGAGAACCGGGCACAGACGGATGCCCGGCTCGGCCGCCTGACCGAGACGCTGGAGCGGCTGGCGTTGCAGCTCGAGAGCGACGGGCCGGATCCCGCGATGGGCCAGCTTGCCCAGGCCCAGGCGCGGCTGGCGGACCTGATCGAGCGGCAGATGCAGGAGGGCGCCGCCGGTGGCGGTATCGATGCCGAAAGCCGGATGCGCCTGCGCTCGATGGACGTCCAGCTCCTGCGCATTCTCGAGGAGATGTCGGCCGGCAGGCAGGAGACCGTGGCGGACCTGCGCCAGGAGATCGCGCAGCTGACGAAGGCAGTCCGGCAGGCGAGCCAACGTCCGGCAGACGGCCCGACCCCGTTGGTCGGCCGCAGGGGCTAATCCATGGCAATGACGCGACGCGCCGTGAACCGCATGGCGGGCGCGACGTGGCCCGGCTTCGTCGACGCCATGACGGCCCTCCTGCTGGTGCTGATGTTCGTCCTGACGATCTTCATGGTCGTGCAGTTCGTCCTGCGCGAGACGATCACGGGGCAGGAGAGCGCTCTCACCGAGCTGACCAGCGAACTAAATGCGTTGGCGCGCGCTCTTGGAGCGGAGCAGCAGGAGGTGGCGCGGCTCGAGGACGAGAACGCGGCCCTCGATGACCGCCTGTCCGTGGTCCGCCAGGAGGCCGAGGCGCAGTCGGCGCTGATCGCTTCGCTCACCGCCGACGCCCGCGCGCTCGAGGACGAGGTGGCGTCGCAGACCGAGCGGATCGCCTCATTCGAGGAGCAGGTCGCGTCGCTTCTCGCGCAGCGGGACGAGGCGCTGGGCGAGGGTGCGGCGCTGGCAGGGCAGGTGGCCGATCTGGAGACGGCGCGCGACCGGCTGATCGACGAGCGCGAGGCGCTGCAGCTCGCATTGGCGCAGGCGCGCGAGGAGGTGGACGCGCAGGAGGAGGCGGCGCGGCTTGCAGCGGCGCGGCGCGAGGCGCTGGAGGCGATGACGGCGGAACTGCGAGCGGACCTCGAGGAGCGCGATACATCGCTCGCCGCCGCGCTGGCGCAGGTGAGCGAGCGCGAGGCCTCGCTCTCGGACGCGCTGGCGGCACTGACCGACGCCGAGGAGACGAGCGACACGCTCGCCAGCCAGCTGGCGGCGTCGGAGGAAGCGGCGGAGGGTCTGCGCGCAGACCTGGCCGAGCGGGAGGCGACGAACGGCGACCTGCAGCGCCGCGTCGAGACGCTTCAAACGGCGCTAGCCGACGAGCAGGCGGCCGCGGCCGACCTCCGCCAGCAGTTGAGCGGCACGGAGGCGCGGCTCGCCGAGGCGCAGGAGGCGTTCAGTGCCGAGGAGGCCGAGCGACTGGCTGAGGCCGCGGCGGCCGAAGCGCTGCGCCAGCGGCTGGCGGAGGTCGAGACGGCACTGACGGAGGAGGAGCGGGCGCGGCTGGCCGAAGCGGCCGCCGCGGAGGCGTTGCGCCGCCAGCTCGCCGTTGCGGAGGGCGCGCTGACCGAGGAGGAGCAGGCGCGGCTGGCAGAGGCCGCGGCGGCTGAGGCGCTGCGTTCACGGCTTGAGGAGTCGGAGGCGGAGCTGACGGCGATGGCGCTGGTGCTGGAGGAGCGCCGGCAGGAGGCGGAGGAGACGCTGACCCTCCTGGCAGCGGCCGAGGCGGCGTCGGAGGATCTTGAGACGCGGCTGGCTGCCGCCCTGGCGCAGCTCGACGATACGGCTGCGCGGCTGGCCCAGACGGAGACGGCGGAGGAGGAGACGCGCATCGAGCTCACCACGACCGAGGCCGCACTCACCGCCGCGCTGCTGAGCCGGGACGAGGCGGAAGGCGAGGTCGCCCTGCTGAACGAGGCGCTGGCTGCAGTGGAGACAGCGCGCCACGCCTATGAAGGCGACCTGGAAGTACTTCGCGCGGAACTGGCGCAGGCAGAAGCAGAGCTCGAGTCGCTGCGGGCGGCGGCCGGTCAGGAAGCGGACGAGCGTGAGCGGCTCGCGCAGGCGCTGGCGACGGCGCGGCAGGAGGCCGACCGGCTGCGGTCGGCCGCCGCCGAGGGCCTCGACCTGGAAGCGGAGCTCGCGGCCGCACTGGCCGCGCGGCTGGCTGCCGAGCGCCAGGCCGAAGAGGCGATGAGCGAGGCCGAGCAGCGCGAGGCCTTGCTAAGTGCGGCAAACGCAGCCTTGGGGCGGGAGGAGGCGGCATCGGCCGAGAGCCGCCGCGAGGTGGCGGCACTGAACGAACAGGTGGCGGCACTGCGCGCCCAACTCGGCGAACTGCAGGGGCTTCTTGACGTTGCGGATACCCGTGACGCCGACGCGCAGGTGCGGATCGAGACGCTGGGGGCGCAGCTCAACTCCGCACTTGCCCGCGCGGCCGCGGAGGAGCGACGTCGTGCGGACCTAGAGGAAGCCGAGCGGCGGCGTCTCGAGGCCGAGGCGGAAAGGCTGGAGCGATTCCAGTCGGATTTCCTAGTGCAACTCACCGACCTGCTCGGCGCGCGCGAGGGAGTGCGGGTGGAGGGCGACCGCTTCGTCTTTTCGTCGGAGGTGCTCTTCGAGACCGGCTCGGCGCAGTTGTCCGAGGAAGGGCGACAGCAGATCGAACGTGTATCGGCGCTTCTCGGGGACGTGGCGAGCGAGATCCCGGACGAACTAGACTGGGTGCTCCGCGTCGATGGCCACACCGATGACCGGCCGCTGTCCGGTCGCGGTCGGTATCAGGACAACTGGGAGCTGAGCCAAGCACGCGCGTTGTCGGTTGTGCGGTACATGACCGATGAGCTTGGCTTCCCGCCGCGCCGCCTGGTCCCTGCCGGTTTCGGCGAGTACCGGCCGGTAGATACGGCGCCGACGAGCGATGCGCGGGCGCGTAACCGGCGCATCGAGCTAAAGTTGACGGAAAGGTAAGCCCGCACACCGTATCCGGTATGAGAAGCGCGTGCGTAAACGCTCCCGCCGCTTTCGGAGCGGCAGGAGCGAAGGACGGCTTCAGTCCGCCGTCAGCAGCGGCGGCTTGCGCGACGAGAGGCGAGGCGCCTGCGGCGGCTCGATCCGAAGATCAAGGCCGTTGTCCTTCACCCCGACCCGCACGACGCCGCCCTTGGCCAGCCGCCCGAAGAGAAGCTCTTCTGCAAGCGGCTTCTTGATGTGCTCTTGGATCACCCGGGCAAGCGGACGGGCGCCCATCCGGTCATCGTAGCCCTTCTCCGCCAGCCACTCCGCCGCCGGCTGGGTCAGCTCGATGGTGACGTTGCGATCCATCAGCTGCGCCTCGAGCTGGAGGACGAACTTCTCGACGACCAGCAGGATCACGTCGCGCCCGAGCGGCGCGAATGAGATGACGGCGTCGAGGCGGTTGCGGAACTCGGGCGTGAACATCCGCTCTATGGCCTCCGTGTCCTCGCCCTCGCGCCG
The DNA here is from genome assembly GCF_016918935.1 of Roseitranquillus sediminis. Taxonomy (GTDB): domain Bacteria; phylum Pseudomonadota; class Alphaproteobacteria; order Rhodobacterales; family Rhodobacteraceae; genus Roseitranquillus; species Roseitranquillus sediminis. The sequence goes on along the minus strand of NZ_JAFFOB010000022.1, from coordinate 62,147 downwards.
GTCGCGGCCGAAGCCGATTGCGGCCTTGGCCATGTCGGCGGCGCCCGCGTTCGAGGTCATGATCAGGATGACATTGCGAAAGTCGACCTGCCGGCCGTTGTGGTCCGTCAGCTTGCCGTGGTCCATCACCTGCAGGAGGATGTTGAACACGTCCGGGTGCGCCTTCTCGATCTCGTCGAGCAGGAGCACGCAGTGCGGGTGCTGGTCGACGCCATCGGTCAAGAGGCCGCCCTGGTCGAAGCCGACATAGCCTGGCGGCGCGCCGATTAGGCGGCTCACCGCGTGCTTCTCCATGTACTCTGACATGTCGAAGCGCAGCAGCTCGACGCCCAGCGTGTCGGCAAGTTGCCTCGCGACCTCGGTCTTGCCGACGCCAGTCGGGCCGGCAAACAGGTAGTTGCCGATCGGCTTCTCCGGCTCACGAAGGCCCGCGCGTGCAAGCTTAATTGACGACGAGAGCGCCTCGATCGCCTTGTCCTGACCGAAGACCACGCGCTTCAGCGTCGCCTCAAGGTCCTTGAGCACAGCGGCATCGTCCTTCGAGACGTTCTTTGGCGGGATCCGGGCGATCTTGGCGACGACCGCCTCAATCTCCTTAGCGCCGATAGTCTTGCGCCGCTTTGACTCGGCGACGAGGTGCTGGGCCGCGCCGGCCTCGTCGATCACGTCGATCGCCTTGTCGGGCAGCTTGCGGTCATTGATGTAGCGCGCCGAGAGCTCGACGGCCACCTTGATCGCTTCCGCCGTGTAGCGGATGTCGTGGTGCGTCTCAAAGTAGGGTTTCAGCCCCTTCAGGATCTTCACCGTGTCGTCGACCGACGGCTCGTTGACGTCGATCTTCTGGAACCGGCGGCTGAGCGCGCGATCCTTCTCGAAGTGCTGGCGAAACTCCTTGTAGGTGGTCGAGCCCATGCAGCGCAGCTTGCCACCCTGCAGCGCAGGCTTGAGCAGGTTGGAGGCGTCCATCGCGCCGCCGGACGTGGCGCCCGCGCCGATGACGGTGTGAATCTCGTCTATGAAGAGGACGGCGTCCGGGTGCTCCTCGAGTTCGGAGACGACAGCCTTGAGCCGTTCTTCGAAGTCGCCGCGGTAGCGCGTGCCCGCCAGCAGAGCGCCCATGTCGAGCGAGAAGATGGTGGCCTTCGACAGCACCTCGGGCGTCTCGCCCGAGACGATCTTGCGCGCCAGGCCCTCGGCGATGGCGGTCTTGCCGACGCCGGGGTCGCCCACCAGCAGCGGGTTGTTCTTGCGCCGGCGGCAGAGCACCTGAACGCATCGCTCCACCTCGGACTCGCGGCCGATCAGCGGATCAACGTCGCCCTTCCGCGCCTTCGCATTGAGATCCACGCAGTACTTGGCCAACGCGCTCTCCTTGCCCTCGTCTTCGCCGCTCTGGCTGTCCTCGTCGATTTCGCTCGCTCCCTGAACCGGCCGCGACTCGCCGAAGGACGGATTCTTGGCCACGCCGTGCGCGATGAAGTTTACCGCATCATAGCGCGTCATGTCCTGCTCCTGCAGGAAGAACGCCGCGTTCGACTCGCGCTCGGCGAAGATCGCGATGAGCACGTTGGCACCAGTGACCTCGGTGCGGCCGGACGATTGCACGTGGATCGCGGCACGCTGAATCACGCGCTGGAAGGCCGCCGTCGGCACAGCCTCGGACCCCTCGATCTCGGTGATGAGAGTCGACAGGTCGTCATCGATGAAGTTCGCCAGCGTCTGGCGAAGCTCGTCGAGGTCCACGTTGCACGCGCGCATCACCTTGGCTGCGTCTGGCTCGTCAGTGAGAGCGAGGAGCAGATGCTCCAGCGTCGCCAACTCGTGCCGCCGGCTGTTGGCCAGCGCCAGCGCGGAATGGATCGCCTGCTCGAGCGTGTCGGAGAATGAAGGCACGGGCGTGTGCTCCTCTGATTGGGTCGGAGGGTGGAGGCCCGTTCCAACCGTGGTCGCTCAAGTCTTAAAGTTCGGTAAGAGAACCTTTCCTTCAAGACACTTCTCGTTAACCGCTCGCACAATTCGGCGTGTGCCGCCAAGGCCGCCCGTCGTGCCGCTTTTCAGGGCGCACTCAGAACGCGTCCTTGCGCCTGCGGATCTCTGCGAACGCTTCTGCGTCGCTCGCATCTGTCATATTTATGGCAGCCTTCACCTCAGGCAATCGGGCCCGCAGGAAAGGGTTCGTCGACTTCTCGACACCGAGGAGCGACGGGACGGTCGCCCGCCCGTCGCCGCGTGCGGCCTTGATCTCACGAGCCCTCGCCTGCAGGTCCGGGTTGTCAGGGTCGATCGTAAAGGCAAAGCGGGCGTTCTTCGCGGTGTACTCGTGCCCGGAGCATATCAAGGTATCGTCCGGCAGATCCGCAAGGCGCGAGAGGCTCCGCCACATCTGCTCGGCAGTACCCTCGAAGACGCGCCCGCACCCGAGCGCCATGAGGCTGTCGCCGGTGAAGGCAGCCCTGGCGTCCGGCACGTGAAAGGCGATGTGCCCGACCGTGTGGCCCGAGACGTCCAAGACACGCACCTCGGCACCTGCGAAATCGAAGCGATCGCCGTCGCCGACCTCGCGGTCGAGGGCGGGCAACCGCGCGGCGTCATCGCGCCCGCCGGTGACGGTAGGACCGAAGACCGCGCGCAGGTCCTCTACGCCTTCGACATGATCATCATGGTGATGCGTCAGCCAGATCTCGTGGAGCGACCAGCCCCGTTTATCGAGTGCCGCTTTTATGGGTGGGCTTTCCGGCGCATCGACCAGCGCAGTCCGACCGCTCTCCCGATCATGGAGCAGGAAGGCATAGTTGTCGGTCCTGCAGGGCACGGTCACGAGGTCGAAAGACATGGCGTTCTTCCTTGGGCGATCCTAGGTTTCCCAAAGCATCGCCCAAGACCGGGGACGCGGCAATGCATCTCGACGTGCAAGATCTGAGGACATTCTACTACCGTACCCGCCTCGGCCGGGCGGCACAGCGCGCGATCAGGTCACAGGTGCTGGCGCTCTGGCCTCAGATGGCTGGGCTGAGCCTGGTTGGCTTTGGCTTCGCGGTGCCGCTCCTGCGGCCCTACCTCCCGGACGCGCGCCGGGTCGTCGCGTTGATGCCGGGCCAGCAGGGAGTGATGCCTTGGCCGCCGGGTCTGCCAAACGTCTCGGTCCTCTGTCCCGAGACGCTCTGGCCTCTGCCGCCGGCGTCGGCGGATCGCATCATCTTCCTCCACGGACTCGAGACGAGCGAGCATCCGACCTCGCTCCTCGAGGAGGCAGAGCGGGTGCTGGCGCCAGAGGGCCGCATCCTCTTCATCGTACCGAACCGAGCTGGGCTCTGGGCGCGGCGGGACCGCACGCCCTTCGGCTTCGGCAGGCCCTATTCGCTCGGCCAGCTCGAGGTGCAGTTGAAGCGTCAGGGCTTCCTGCCGGAGCGGCATGTGGCGGCGCTGTTCCAGCCGCCGACGGAACAGGAGTTCTGGCTCCGCACCGGTGCATTCTGGGAGGAGGCGGGGCGGCGCATCTCGAACCGCTATGCAGGCGGCATACTGATGGTCGAGGCAACGCGCCGGGTGGCGGCGTCAAGTCCGCCGGGCCTGCCGGAGCGGGCGAGGCGCCCGCTACGCATCCTTGATGGAATTGCCGCACCGGAGCCCAAGCCGGCCTGACGGCATCGCTCCCGCAGGCGCCCTCGCGGCAGCGCCGTAGGCGGTTGCGGGGGGCAAAACCCTCTGCTACACCCGCCGCGATTTCGATGCGGGCATGTCCGCATCCTGGGACAGAACACCGCCCCGCGCAGCTGCGCAGGAGGCGGTGCATTACGACGAAAGGGTGGACGTGGCCGAACCTGCCTCGATCTCGACCGGCATCGCTTCCCGCTATGCAACGGCGATCTTCGAACTCGCCAAGGAAGATGGCTCTCTGGAGCGGGTCGAAACGGACGTCGACACAATCGATGGCGCGCTGCGGGAGAGCGAGGACTTCCGCGACCTCATCCACTCGCCGATCTATTCGCGGGACGCGCAGGAGCGCGCGATCGGCGCCTTGGCCGAGCGGATGGGCCTCTCGGACATCTTTGGCCGGACGCTTCGGCTGATGGCGTCGAAGCGGCGCCTCTTCGTCCTGCCCCAGCTGGTCGCCGAACTGCGTCGCAGGATTGCCGACGAGAAGGGCGAGGTGACGGCCGAGGTCGTGGCGGCCACCGAACTCACGGAAGAGGAGCGCGGACGCCTGTCCGACGCGCTCCAGGCCTCGGCGGGACGCCAGGTCAAGCTCAGCGTGTCGGTCGACAAGCGGCTGATCGGCGGGCTGAGGGTCAAGCTGGGCTCGAAGATGATCGACACCTCGGTCCGCTCGAAGCTCGACGCACTGCAGAACAACATGAAAGAGGCCGGATAAATGGCGATCCAAGCTGCTGAGATCTCTGCCATCCTCAAGGAGCAGATCCGCAATTTCGGGCAGGAGGCGGAAGTCGCCGAAGTCGGGCGGGTGCTTTCGGTCGGTGACGGCATCGCCCGCGTATACGGTCTCGACAACTGCCAGGCTGGCGAAATGGTCGAGTTTCCCGGCGGTATCCAGGGGATGGCGCTGAACCTTGAGACCGACAACGTCGGCGTCGTGATCTTCGGCTCCGACCGCACCATCAAGGAAGGTGACGTCGTCAAGCGCACGAATTCGATCGTGTCGGTGCCGGCGGGTGACGCGCTTCTCGGCCGGGTGGTCGACGGCCTCGGCAACCCGATCGACGGCAAGGGGGCCATCGAGGCTGCCGAGCAGCGTGTCGCGGACGTGAAGGCGCCAGGCATCATCCCGCGCAAGTCGGTGCACGAGCCCATGGCGACCGGCCTGAAGGCAATCGACGCGATGATCCCGATCGGCCGCGGCCAGCGCGAGCTGATCATCGGCGACCGCCAGACAGGCAAGAGCGCGGTCGCGCTCGATGCGATCCTGAACCAGAAGAAGTATAACGAGGAAGCCGGCGACGACGAGAGCAAGAAGCTCTACTGCGTCTACGTTGCGATCGGCCAGAAGCGCTCGACCGTCGCCCAGCTGGTGAAGCGGCTCGAGGAATTTGGCGCGATGGAATACTCCATCGTCGTCGCGGCCACCGCGTCCGACCCAGCGCCGATGCAGTTCCTTGCGCCCTATGCCGCCACTGCAATGGCGGAGTACTTCCGCGACAACGGTCGGCACGCGCTCATCGTCTATGATGACCTCTCCAAGCAGGCGGTGGCCTATCGCCAGATGTCGTTGCTGCTTCGCCGTCCGCCGGGGCGCGAGGCCTATCCGGGCGACGTGTTCTACCTGCACTCCCGCCTCCTCGAGCGTTCGGCGAAGCTGAACGAGGAGCACGGCGCGGGTTCGCTGACGGCGCTGCCGCTGATCGAGACGCAGGCGGGGGACGTGTCTGCCTACATTCCGACCAACGTGATCTCGATCACCGACGGCCAGATCTTCCTCGAGACCGAGCTGTTCTATCAAGGCGTCCGCCCGGCAGTGAACACCGGCCTTTCGGTGAGCCGCGTGGGATCGGCGGCGCAGACGGACGCGATGAAGTCGGTCGCCGGCAAGATCAAGCTGGAGCTCGCGCAGTACCGGGAGATGGCCGCCTTCGCCCAGTTCGGCTCGGACCTGGACGCTTCGACGCAGCGGCTGCTGAACCGCGGCGCGCGCCTTACGGAGCTGATGAAGCAGCCGCAGTACTCGCCACTCACTAACGCGGAGATAGTCTGCGTGATTTATGCCGGCACCAGCGGCTTCCTCGACAAGCTCAAGGTGAGCGAGGTCGGTCGCTTCGAGACCGCTTTGCTCAACCACCTGCGCTCGAGGCATTCGGATCTGCTGGCCGACATCACCAACAACGACCGCAAAGTGAAGGGCGAGCTTGAAGAAAAGATTCGTTCGGCGATCGAAGAAATCGCCCGCGACTTCGCCTGAGCGGGACGGATAGATGCCCAGCCTCAAGGATCTCAAAAACCGGATCGGGAGCGTCAAGTCGACGCGCAAGATCACCAAGGCGATGCAGATGGTCGCCGCCGCCAAGCTGCGCCGCGCGCAGGACGCGGCGGAGGCGGCGCGTCCCTATGCCGAGCGGATGCAGTCGGTCATGGCCGGTCTCGCTCGCTCGGTGGGCGGCAGCGACACTGCGCCCCGCCTGCTGCGCGGCACCGGCTCGGACCGGACCCATCTCATCGTGCTGATGACCGCCGAGCGCGGATTGGCCGGCGCGTTCAACTCGTCGATCACGCGTCTCGCGCGCTACCGGGTCGAGAAGCTCCTCGGCGAGGGCAAACAGGTCAAGATTCTGACGGTCGGCCGGAAAGGGCGCGACATGCTGCGCCGGGATCACGCTGACAAGTTCGTGGGTCATATCGACCTGACGGAGGTCAAGCGCGTAGGGTACGACGACGCTCGAGGCATTGCGCAGGAGATCCTGAAACGCTTCGACGATGGTGAGTTCGACGTGGCGACGATCTACTACTCGACCTTCAAGTCGGTGATCAATCAGGTCCCGACGGAGCAGCAGATCATCCCTGCGAAGTTCGACGAGGACGCGGCAGATACGTCAACCGTCTATGACTACGAGCCCAGCGAAGAGGGCATCCTCGCCGACCTCCTTCCGCGCGCGGTCGCCACGCAGGTTTTTGCGGCGCTGCTCGAGAACGCGGCGAGCGAGCAGGGCGCGCGCATGAGCGCCATGGACAACGCGACGCGGAATGCCGGCGAGATGATCGAGGACCTGACGATCGAGTACAACCGCTCGCGTCAGGCGGCGATCACCAAGGAACTCATCGAAATCATCTCGGGCGCCGAGGCGCTCTGACCGAACCCGGAGACACGAAGGATGGCAGACAGAGCAACAGGTAAGGTCACGCAGGTCATCGGCGCCGTCGTCGACGTTCAGTTCGACGACCACCTGCCCGAGATCCTCAACGCTCTCGAGACCGAGAACAACGGCAAGCGCCTCGTCCTCGAGGTCGCGCAGCATCTTGGCGAGAGCACCGTGCGCACGATTGCCATGGACGCGACCGAGGGCCTTGTGCGTGGCGCGCGCGTGACCGACACGGGCGAGCCGATCATGGTGCCGGTCGGCAAGGCGACGCTCGGGCGGATCCTGAACGTCATCGGCGAGCCCGTCGACGAGAAGGGTCCGGTAGACGCCGAGGAGCGTCGCGCGATCCACCAGGAAGCCCCGACCTTCGCGGCGCAGGCGACCTCGTCAGAGATCTTGGTGACCGGCATCAAGGTCATCGATCTTCTGGCCCCCTACTCGAAGGGCGGGAAGATCGGCCTTTTCGGCGGCGCCGGGGTCGGCAAGACCGTGCTCATCATGGAACTTATCAACAACATCGCTAAAGTGCACTCAGGCTACTCGGTCTTCGCAGGGGTGGGCGAGCGCACGCGCGAGGGCAACGACCTCTATCACGAGATGATCGAGTCCGAGGTCATCAAGCCCGACAACCTCTCCGAAAGCCAGGTGGCGCTGGTCTACGGCCAGATGAACGAGCCGCCGGGCGCCCGCGCCCGCGTCGGCCTCACTGGCCTGACGCTCGCCGAGCAGTTCCGCGACCAGTCGGGCTCGGACGTTCTGTTCTTCGTCGACAACATCTTCCGATTCACGCAGGCGGGGTCCGAGGTGTCGGCGCTTCTTGGTCGTATTCCCTCGGCCGTGGGCTACCAGCCTACGCTGGCAACCGACATGGGTGCGCTGCAGGAGCGGATCACTTCGACCAAGGCCGGCTCGATCACCTCGGTGCAGGCGATCTACGTGCCGGCGGACGACCTGACCGACCCGGCGCCGGCGACCTCGTTCGCGCACCTCGACGCCACCACCGTTCTGAGCCGTGCGATCTCGGAACTCGGCATCTATCCGGCGGTGGACCCGCTGGACTCGACCTCGCGGATCCTCGACCCAGCCGTTCTGGGCGAGGAGCACTATCAGGTGGCGCGCGACGTGCAGGGGATTCTCCAACGCTACAAGTCGCTGCAGGACATCATCGCGATCCTCGGGATGGACGAACTCTCCGAGGAGGACAAGCTGACCGTGGCCCGCGCGCGAAAGATCCAGCGCTTCCTCAGCCAGCCTTTCGACGTGGCGCAGGTGTTCACCGGCTCGCCCGGCGTGCAGGTGCCGCTTGAAAAGACGATCGACAGCTTCAAGCGCGTCGTCGCCGGCGAGTTCGATCACCTGCCAGAGGCGGCATTCTACATGGTCGGCGACATTGACGACGTGAAGGCGAAAGCCGAACAGCTGGCCGCGGACGCCGCCTGATGGCTGACACGTTCCAGTTCGACCTCGTCTCGCCGGAGCGACGCCTGACGTCGGTCGAGGCGACGTCGGTGATGGTGCCGGGCGCGGAAGGCGACATGACGGTAATGGCGTCGCACGCGCCCACGATCACGAGCCTGCGGCCCGGTCTCCTGCGAGTTGAGGCTCAGGGCGGCCAGCAGGAATTCGTCGTAACGGGAGGCTTCGCCGAGATAGGTGCGGATGGCGTGACGGTTCTGGCGGAACGGGCGTTGCCGCGTGACGAGGTCACCCGCGACGTGATGAACGCCATGGTTCGCGAGGCGGCTGAGGTCCATAAGTCCGCTCGGGAGCGTGAGGAGGACGGGGTCGACGAGGCGGCGAAGCTCGTTGCCGACATGGTTGCCGTGGGCACCCATATCGGGCTCGACCCCGAGCAGCCGAACCTCTGAAAGCCCTGTAATCAGACTGAGCGAATGAACGGCCGGACCAGCTCCGGCCGTTCTTGCTTGCGAGGACCCGGGAGATTCTCAGGTGCTCATCTGCAAGAGCTCGCCCACAAAGTCGCGTGGCCCGGCCGACGCCTGCTGCGCCTGCGGGCCGCTGGGCGACGTAGCGCGCGGCGGCGTATTGCGGGTTGCGTTCAGTTCGCGCTGGTTTTCCCGCGCCGTCTCGATCAACTGCCGCTGGATCGTTTCGATGTGCTGTGTCTTCTCCTTTGAGCCCGAAGATGAACCGAACTCGAAGGCGAAAGCATCACTCAGCATCTTTAGAAGTGCGCCGGCGATCGTCGTCAACAGTGCGATCGCCGCGGGCGACGTCGTGGGGTCCAGGTCTCCGAAGATCACGGCAGCGATGCAGGAGACCAGGCCGGTGATGACGCCGATCAGCATCCAGTCGCCCCGCTTGCGACCCGCCCTCTCCTGATAGCGGCGCGCGTCCATCCGGTCTTCGACCACCCGCTGGTGCTCTTCCTGATCGAGTTCTTCCAGCCGCAGCCGCACCTCCGCCGCCTTTGACTGGTCTTTCTTGAGGCTCGCGATGATGTCGCGGGGGTCCGCGTCGCGCGGTGTCCCGGCGACGGTGGCGGCGATGTCGATAACGTCCTCGGCCAGCTTTCGTCCCCGCTGTCCCCCCATCCGGGTGGCCAGCACGGGGAAGAATTCCGATGCTATAGAAATTGCTGCCGGGACCAGGAACGGTGCTGCCATCTCAGGCCTCCAGACTGTAGCTGCTGACGTCGATGCCGAGGCGAGCGCAGGTCTCGGAGTCGATCCGTCCCGTTTCCTGCAAGCCCTCGCGCTCCTGGAAGCTGATCAGGGCCTGCCTTGTCTTGTCGCCGAACCAGCCGTCGACTGTGAGGCCCGCGTCGAGAGCCACGTTCAGGGCGGACTGCAGGGTCGCGGTATCGCCACGCTCAAACGCGAGGCGATCGCCTGAGGCCTCCTCGTCAAGCTTGATGCGCGCGCGGGAAAATTCTGCGGCGAGTTTGGTGTCGTACTGGTTCTTCTTGTATCCCGGCCCGTTGTAGCGCGAGGCGAAGTCGCTCCACTGCTGGCTGCGCAGGCTTTCCGCCAACTCGGGCTCCGCCTCGACGAAGGAGACGAAGGCCTTGAGCTGGTTGCCCTCGCTCTCCGCCATAGCGTTGACGAATTCTCGCACGGTCGCGTGACCGGCCATCTCGTGGTTGAAGCCCATGATCTGGAAGAGGCCCCAGCTCGTTGATCTCAAAGCCGGATCCGGGTCGTCCGAGACGGTGATCGCCTCGAGCAGGCGGTCGTACTCGCCGCGTCCGCCTTTGTAGTGCTGCTTGGTCCACTTGGCATAGGACAGGTGCGGGTAGTGATTGTCGTACGCGCCGCGCGTGAACTTGTGGAACCAGTGCCCCTCGAAGAGGATGCACGGCATGTCGGTGTTCTTGATGAAGCCGGAGCCGCGCGCCTCCACCGCCGTGACGGCCTTGATCACCGCAAGCGGCACACCCAGCCGTTGAGCCGCCGCATTCTGGTCGCTGCGCATAATGAACGAAACTGGGTACATCGCCCTGCTCCCGGAATGGAGAGCGCCTATCGTCCCCGTAGCCGATGACCTCGCGTCAAGGATGGTTTTCGTGACCTGACCGAGCTTGTCGTGCGGCGAAGCGGGCTCGGCAGGCGGTGATTGCAAAGCGCTTCTCGTCCTTGATGTGTCCTGCATCCTCTTTTCCCGTGCTTGCAAAGGTGGCCGTGCAGGGCGGCGAGGATGCCGGCGGTTGGAAAAGAGCACATTCAGGCGACGGACGCTTGAAGAAGGTTTCCCGCAACACCGACGCTGGCGCCGAAACCCGCACGCCTCCGTGCATCGGGTCCAGTCGACAAAGCGGCTTGGTGGCGAGGCTCGGCCATGGACCCGACCTCGACCTGACGGCTTTAGGTCAGGACAGGAAAAGAAACACCGGAGGTTCTCATGTCGGAATGGTGGCGTGGCGCGGTGATCTACCAGATCTATCCGCGTTCGTTCCAGGACACCGACGGCGACGGCGTGGGTGATCTGCCTGGCATTACCCGCCGGCTGGATCATGTGGCGCGGCTCGGCGCGGATGCCGTCTGGCTATCGCCCGTCTTCCCCTCGCCGATGGAGGACATGGGCTATGACGTGTCCGATTACTGCGGCATCGACCCGATCTTCGGCTCTCTGGACGACTTCGACGCAATGCTGGAGCGGGCGCACGGGCTGGGCCTGAAGGTCATGCTGGACCAGGTGCTGAGCCATTCCTCCTCGGCTCACGTCTGGTTTCGGGAGAGCCGCTCGTCACGCGACGATCCCAAGGCGGATTGGTATGTCTGGGCGAATGGACTGCCCGACGGGACGCCGCCGACGAACTGGCTGTCTCTCTTCGGCGGACCGGCCTGGGAGTGGGACACGCAGCGGCGGCAGTACTATCTGCACCATTTCCTGCGCTCTCAGCCGGACCTGAACTACCACAACCCCGAGGTCCAGGACGCGATGCTGGACAGCATGCGGTTCTGGCTGGAGCGAGGGGTGGACGGCTTTCGTCTCGATACCGCAAACTTCTACTTCCACGACGAGAAGCTGCGCGACGACCCGGCGGACCCCGCGCTGCTGGGCGTCGACTGGGCCAAGCCCTACGACGCACAGTACCACTTCTTCTCGAAGACGCGGCCCGAGAACATCCAGTTCCTCGAGCGGATGCGGGCGCTGATGGACGAATACGGCGATAGGGCGCTGCTGGGCGAGATCGTCGAAGGCAAGCGATCGACGTCGATCATGGCGGACTACACACGCGGGGACGGGCGGCTGCACATGGCCTACAGCTTCGAGATGCTGGGGCCGGCCTTCAGCGCCGCGCACATCCGCTCGCGCGTGGCGGGGTTCTTCGACGAGGCGCCGGACGGATGGCCGGTCTGGGCGTTCTCCAACCACGACGTGACTCGTCACGCCTCGCGCTGGTCGCACCAAGGCGACGTGGCACGGCTGGCGGCCACGCTCCTGCTGACGCTGCCGGGCTCCGTCTGTCTCTACCAGGGTGAGGAGTTGGGGCAGACTCAGACGGATCTGGAGTTTCACGAGTTGACGGATCCGGAAGGCAGGCAATTCTGGCCGGTGATGAAGGGGCGGGACGGTTGTCGGACTCCGATGGTCTGGGACGGGAGCGCGTCGCACGGCGGTTTCACCGAGGGCGAGCCGTGGCTGCCGGTCAAGCCGCCGCAGGCTGCGCGCTCGGTCGCGTCGCAGGAGGGCGAGCCGGGCAGCGTGCTTGAGCACTACCGCGCGATGCTGGCGCTCAGGCGATCGCGGCCTGAGCTGCGGCACGGCGGCATCCATTTCCTCGAAGCGCCGGAGCCGGTACTTGCCTTCGTCCGCAGGAAGGGCGAGGAGGCGACGCTCTGCATCTTCAACATGTCGGCCGAAGCGCGGCCGGTGCAGGTGATCGGTGCGGTGGATCTGGCTGAGCCCGCGGGGGCGGTGCTGGAGGGGGACGAGCTGCATCTCGAGCCGAACGGATTCGCGCTGATGCGGCCCACGCAGCGGGACGTGCGGGTCGTCGCGGACTGACCACGGGGTTTCCTTCGCGCCGCAGCAGGGGATAGGCTGGCGACGCGCCAGCTGAAGGCCCTCCCGCTTATGCACCACGTCTTCGCCCGCCACAGCCGAAAGCAGCCGCCCGTGGCGGTAGGCGGGCACGGCTGCTACTTGGTCGACGCGTCGGGCAAGCAGTACCTCGACGCCTCCGGCGGTGCGGCAGTGTCGTGCCTCGGGCACGGCGACGTGGAGATCATCGAGGCGATCAAGGCGCAACTCGACCGATTGGAGTTCGCACACACCGGGTTCTTTACCACGGAGCCCGCCGAGGCGCTGGCGGACCTGCTGGTGGAGCATGCGCCGGGAGCGCTCGACCGGGTCTACCTCGTCTCGGGTGGCTCGGAGGCGACCGAGTCGGCGATCAAGCTGGCGCGGCAATACTGGGTCGAGCGGGGCGAGCCGCAGCGGGGGCGGCTGATCGCCCGGCGGCAGAGCTATCACGGCAACACGATCGGCGCGCTCTCGGCCGGCGGCAACGAGTGGCGGCGGGCGCAGTTCGCGCCGCTCCTGCTCGACGTGAGCCACATCGAGCCCTGTTACGAATACCGCCTGCGCCGCGACGGCGAGAGCCCAGAGGATTACGGCCGCCGCGCGGCGGACGCGCTGGAGGCGGAGCTGGAGCGGGTGGGGCCGGAGACGGTGATGGCCTTCATGGCCGAGCCGGTTGTCGGCGCGACCGCCGGCGCGGTGCCGCCCGCGCCGGGCTACTTCCGCCGCATCCGCGAGATCTGCGACCGCCACGGCATCCTCCTGATCCTCGACGAGGTGATGTGCGGGATGGGCCGCACCGGCTCGCTCTTCGCCTGCGATCAGGAAGGGGTGGCGCCCGACATCGTGTGCATCGCCAAGGGCCTTGGCGCCGGCTACCAGCCGATCGGGGCGATGCTGTGCACCGCCGAGATCCACGACATGATCCGCGACGGCAGCGGCTTCTTCCAGCACGGCCACACCTATCTCGGCCATCCAGTCGCGGCCGCGGCAGGGCGGGCGGTGGTCGAAGCGATCCTGAGCCGGGGCCTGCTGCCGCGGGTCCGAAGGATGGGCGAGGCGCTGGCCGAGCGTCTCACGGCGGAACTGGGGCAGCATCCCAACGTGGGAGACATCCGCGGGCGCGGCCTCTTCATGGGGGTCGAGCTGGTGGAGGATCGCGATAGCAAGGCGCCATTCGATCCGGCGCTGGGCGTGGCGGGGCGGCTCAAGGCGGCGGCGTTCGAGGCGGGGCTGATTTGCTACCCGATGTCGGGAACGATCGACGGCCGCAGCGGCGACCACGTCTTGCTGGCGCCGCCCTTCATCATCGAGGAAGCGCAGCTCGACGAGCTGACCGCAAAGCTTTCAGGCGCATTGAGGACGACGCTCGGCGCCGGGTGACGGAGCGCCCATTCGACGTCTAGAGAACCGCGCCCAAGCACCGGCAGTTACAGGTTGCGGCCGGGCAGACGGATGCTACGCTCGGCCAATCGCAAGGTCCTGTTCCCGAAAGGGTCGCGGAGACCGGAAGTATCATGGGAGAAAGTTCATGAAGTCAGCCACCTTCGCACTGGCGGCCGCGGCGCTCGCCGCAGGAGGCGCGACCGCACAGGAACGCTTCATCACGATCGGAACCGGCGGTCAGACCGGCGTCTACTATGTCGTCGGTCAGTCGATCTGCCGCCTCGTGAATCGCGAGACCGCCCAGCACGGCCTCCGCTGTACCGCCCCGTCGACCGGCGGCTCGATCGCGAACATCAACGCGATCAAGGCGGGCGACATGGACATGGGCGTCGCGCAGTCCGACTGGCAGTACCACGCCTACAACGGCAGTGCCGACTATGAGGGCGACGCGTTCGAAGACCTGCGTGCGGTGTTCTCGGTCCACCCCGAGCCCTTCACCGTGGTGGCGCGCGCCGACAGCGAAATCGAGACGTTCGAGGACCTGCAGGGCAAGCGTGTCAACGTCGGCAACCCCGGCTCGGGCCAGCGGGCGACGATGGAGATCGTGCTGGATGCGATGGGCTGGAGCATGGACGACTTCTCGCTCGCGTCCGAACTGCGCCCGGCCGAGCAGTCGGCGGCGCTGGGCGACAACCGCGTGGACGCAATCGTCTACACCGTCGGCCACCCAAACGGCTCGATTCAGGAGGCGACCTCCACGGTCGATGCCAGACTGGTCGACGTAAACAACGATGCGATCCAGCAGCTGATCGAGGAGAACCCGTACTACGCCTCGGCCACGATCCCGGGCGGCATGTACGCAGGCAACGACGAGGACACCGAGACCTTCGGCGTGAAGGCCACCTTCGTCACATCGGCCGAGGTGCCAGACGACGTGGTCTACGAGGTGGTAAGCGCGGTCTTCGACAACTTCGACCGCTTCAAGAGCCTGCACCCGGCATTCGAGAACCTTCAGCCCGAGGACATGGTCTCGGAGGGCCTGTCGGCGCCGCTGCATCCGGGCGCCGAGCGCTACTACCGCGAGCAGGGCTGGATCGAGTGAGCGCCTGACGCGACCGGGCCGGCCCGGAACGCGGGCCGGCCGCTCCAGGAGAGAGGGGCCGGCATGACCGACGAGGACAAGCAGCTGCAGGCGGCCGAGGTCGAGAACCTCGCCGCCGGTCACGGGGGGCTCTCGCAGAAAGAGATCGATGAGCTCATTGCCTCGTCGGACACCGGCGCCCGCTCGCCCACCGGTTTCGCGGGCGCCACCATCCTCGTCGTCGCGCTAGCGTGGTCGCTGTTCCAGCTCTGGATAGCCTCGCCCCTGCCATTCATCCTGGGCTGGGGCATATTTAACGACACCGCGGCACGCAGCTTCCACCTCGCGTTTGCCCTGTTCCTCGCCTTCGCCGCCTATCCGGCGGCTCGCACGAAGGTCGAGCTGGTGCTGGGCGTGGGCGTTCCCGTCCTGCTGACGGTGCTCTTCATCTACGGGGCGAGCGACGATTCCACGATCTGGTGGATTCCGCTGATCGGCCTGGCGGTCGTCGCGGCGGTCGTCCTTGGCTCGCCCAAGGATTACATCCCGTTCTGGGAATGGGGGCTGGCGATCGCCGGCGCGGCGGCCGCGCTCTATGTCTACTTCTTCTACGACAGCATCGCACAGCGGGTCGGAGCGCCGATTCAGCAGGATTTCGTGATCGCCGTGATCGGGCTTCTCGTATTGCTCGAGGCAACGCGGCGGGCATTGGGACCGGCGCTGATGGTCGTGGCGACCGTCTTCCTGACCTACACCTTCCTCGGGCCAATGATGCCGTCGATCATCGCGCACAAGGGCAACTCGCTTTCCGAGGTCGTCAATCATCAGTGGATAACGACCGAGGGCGTGTTCGGTATTGCCCTCGGCGTCTCGACGTCCTTCGTGTTCCTCTTCGTCCTCTTCGGCTCGCTCCTGGACAAGGCTGGGGCAGGCAACTACTTCATCCAGGTCGCTTTCAGCCTGATGGGCCACATGCGTGGCGGCCCGGCCAAGGCGGCCGTGGTATCGTCGGCGATGACCGGCCTGATCTCGGGCTCATCGATCGCCAACGTCGTCACCACCGGCACCTTCACAATCCCTCTAATGAAGCGGGTCGGATTTTCGTCGGAAAAGGCGGGCGCCGTCGAGGTCGCCTCTTCGGTGAATGGTCAGATCATGCCGCCGGTGATGGGCGCCGCGGCGTTCCTGATGGTCGAATACGTCGGCATCCCGTACTTCGACGTTGTCAAGCACGCCTTCCTCCCCGCCGTCATCAGCTACATCGCGCTCGTCTACATCGTGCACCTGGAGGCGATGAAGGCAGGGATGGAGGGCTTGCCGCGGCCGGTGGAGCCTAAGCCGTGGGTCGCTTGGCTCCTCAGCCTCACCTTCACGATCGCCGCCGTCTGCGCGCTCAGCTTCACGGTCTACTACGGCATGGGCTGGATCCGACCGGCCTTCCCCGAGACCGCGGGCTACATCATCTTTGCACTGCTCGTGGCCGCCTACGTGGGGCTGCTCTGGATCGCCTCGCGCGAGGCGGACCTGCACATGGAGGACCCCAATGCGCCGGTTACCAGACTGCCGATCCCGGGGCCAACGATCCGCGCCGGGCTGCACTACCTGCTGCCGGTCGTGGTTCTGGTCTGGGCACTGATGGTCGACCGGCTGAGCCCCGGCCTATCGGCCTTCTGGGCGGCTGCGTTCATGATATTCATCCTGCTGACTCAGCGCCCGCTGATGGCGATGCTGCGCGGCACCGGCAACCTCGGCGCGGCGACGCGGATGGGCGGGATGGACCTGCTCGACGGGCTGATCGCCGGGGCGCGCAACATGATCGGGATCGGCATCGCCACGGCGACGGCGGGCATCATCGTGGGCGCGGTCAGCCAGACCGGCGTCGGCTCGGCGCTGGCGAACGTGGTCGAGGTGCTTTCGGGCGGCAACATCCTCGCCATCCTGTTCCTGACGGCGATCCTGAGCCTGATCCTGGGAATGGGGTTGCCGACGACGGCGAACTACATCGTCGTCTCGGCGCTGCTGGCGCCGGTGATCGTGACGCTGGGGCAGCAGAACGGGCTGATCGTGCCGCTGATCGCGGTGCACCTCTTCGTCTTCTACTTCGGGATCATGGCGGACGTGACGCCGCCCGTGGGGCTCGCGTCCTTCGCCGCGGCGGCAGTCTCGGGCGGCGATCCGATCCGCACGGGGGTGGTCGCGTTCTTCTACAGCCTGCGCACGGCGGCGCTGCCGTTCCTCTTCATCTTCAACACCGACCTTCTGCTGATCAACGTTGGCTGGGGGCAGGGGATCTTCGTCTTCGTGGTGGCGACGGTGGCGATGCTGCTCTTCGCGGCGGCGACGCAGGGGTGGTTCCTGGCGCGCAACCGGATCCACGAGAGCGTGCTGCTGCTGCTGATCGCGTTCACGCTGTTCCGGCCGGGCTTCTGGATGGACATGGTGGCGCCGCCCTGGGACGACCTGCCGCCCGCGCAGATCGAGGAGGCGTTCATGGCCGCCAGTCCGGGCGAGCAGATGCGGCTGAGGATCGACGGGCTGAACGCGATCGGCGACCCGGTGAGCTTCACCGCGCTGCTGCCGGTACCGGCGGGCGAGACCGGCGCGGAACGGATCGCGGCGGCGGGGATCGAGCTGATGCAGGACGGCGAGCGGGTGATGATCGACAACGTCGAGTTCGGCGGCGTGGCGCAGGAAGCGGGGCTCGACTGGGACCAGGAGATCGTGCTGGTGCGGGCACCGGCCGAGCAGCCGTCGAAATACTGGATGTTCATCCCCGCGCTGCTGGTTCTGGCGCTGATCGTCTGGATGCAGCGCCGGCGGGCGCAGCCGCAGATGGCCGTCGCCTGACGGAGCGGTGCAACCGGGGCGGCGCCCGCGCGTTCGCCCCGGATGAGTGAAGAGAGAGAGCAGGACCGCTGGGAGGCGTTCCGCCGCGGCGGTCCGGTGATCGCGACCTCCGTGCATTCCGGTCATGCGGTGCGGCCCGAGCTTGCCGGGCGCCTCGCGCTCGACGGTGACGCGCGGCGGCGCGAGGAGGACCCGCTGACCGACATCTGGGCGGGCGTCGGCGACGACGTGTTCCGCGCCCACGTCTCGCGCTTCGAGGTGGACCTGAACCGGCCGGAGGAGGAGGCGGTCTACCTGGAGCCGTCCGACGCCTGGGGCCTTGAGGTCTGGGACGAGCGGCCGACCGAGGAGATGGTGGCGCGCTCGCTGGCGCAGCGGGACCGCTTCTACCGGATGATGTCGGAGTGGATCGACGGCGCGATCGCCGAGCACGGGCGGCTGCTGCTGCTCGACATCCACAGCTTCAACCACCGCAGGGACGGGCCGGATGCGCCGCCCGCGCCGCAGCATGGCAACCCGGACATCGACCTGGGGCTGACGACGGCGGACGAGAGCCGCTTCGGCGGCGTCGTCGAGGCGCTGTGGCAGGGACTGGAGGGCGAGATGGACGGGCGGCCGCTCGACGTGCGGCGGAACGTGCGCTTCGAGGACGGCGGTCACTGGCCGGAATGGGTCTTTGCCACCTATGGCGAGGAGGTCTGCACCGTCACGCTGGAATACAAGAAGATCTTCATGGACGAGTGGACGGGGCGAGCCGACCTGGGGGCGGTTGAGTCGCTGCGGCGAGACCTCTGGCGCGCCGTCGATGCGGCGCGCGCCGCGCTGTGACGGCGCCGCTGGAGCCTGCCGCCCGGATCGTCGACGCCGAGCTCTTCGCGATCGAGACGGAGATCGACTGGCTGACGGCGCTGTCGCCGACCGGCAACCACGAGCGGTGGGAGGCGTTTCGCGCCTCGGGCTACCGCAGCGCGCCGGCGCTGACCTACCCGCCGCTGCATTGCGAGCCGCGCACGCTGCGCCGGCGGCTGAGAGAGCTGCCGCTGGAGGAGATCGACCACGCGCTGGTCGGAGAGCTGCTGCGAGAGAAGTCGCGGGAGCTCGACCGGCAGGTCGACCTCGTCGAGCTGAGAGGCACCGACGGGTTCGTGCAGGCGAGCGTCGCGCTCTTCGGCGCGCCCGATCCCGCGCTTCTCGCCGACGCGGATGAGATACTGGCCGAGGTCCCGGAGAGGGAGCAAGCGGCGGCCGAGGCTGGCGCTGCGGACCTCGTCCGCGCCGCCGAGGAGGAGCGTGAAGCCTACCGGGCGCAGCATGACGGTTTCGACTTCGCGATTCATGTCGTCGACGACCTCAACTCGTCGCTGATGGTGAACCGTGGCGAGCTGCTGATCGATGCGGAGACGCGGGTGCCGCGGGCGCGGGTGGCGCCGCTGGTCGCGCACGAGGTCGGTACACATGTCGTCACGCGGTTCAACGGGCGGCAGCAGCCGCTGCGGCAGCTCGAGTCGGGGCTTGCGCACTACGATCCGCTGCAGGAGGGGCTGGCGGCGCTGGCCGAGTGGCTGGCGGGCTGCCTGCCGGCCGACCGGCTGCGGGTGCTGGCCGGGCGGGTGGTGGCCGCCGATGCCGCAATGCAGGGGCAGGGGGTGGAGGAGGTCTTCGCCCTCCTGCACGAGACGCACGGGATCGGCGCGCACGGTGCCTTCGACACGGCGGTGCGGGCGCTGCGCGGCGGCGGGCTGACCAAGGATGCGGTCTACCTTCAGGGGCTGCGCGACCTGCTGGCCTACCTCGCCGACGGCCACGACATCGCGCCGCTCTTCGCGGGCAAGCTCGCGCTGGCGCATCTGCCGGCGCTGGAGAGCCTGCGGGAGGAAGGGCTGGCGCTGCCGCCCGCGCTGATGCCGCGGCACCTGCGATCGGAGGCGGCGCTGGACCAGCTCGAGGCCGCGCGCGCCACGTCACTCACATCGTTCTACACGCAGGAATCCCGACCATGAAGCTGATCTTCGTCATCAACGACATCGCGACCGAGAAGGACAACTTCACAACGATCCGGCTGGCGCGGCGGGCGATCGCGATGGGGCACGAGGTGGCCCTCGTCTCGCTGATCGACCTGACCTACGAGATGGACGGCAGCGTGACCGCCCACGGTTCGGTGCCCCGGCGCAAGGAATACGAGGACGACGCCGACCTGCTGGGCGACCTGCAGGACCACGAGGCGCCGCGGCCGCGGGTGTCGCTGTCCGAGGCGGACGTGGTGCTGCTGAGGGGCGACCCGGCGGACGAGCTGCCGCAGCGGCCCTGGGCGCACGGCTCCAGCCTGCTCTTCGCGCAGATCGCGGCGGCGCAGGGCGTGATCGTGCTGAACGACCCGTTCAAGCTGACCGACGCGAGCAACAAGACCTACTTCCAGCGCTACCCCGCCGCGATCCGGCCGCGCACCGTCATCACCCGCGACGCCGAGGTGATCCGGCGCTTCATCGAGGACGAGGGCGGCAAGGCGGTGATCAAGCCGTTGCAGGGCTCGGGCGGGCACGGCGTCTTCGTCATCACCGAGGATTCGGGCGGCAACGTCAACCAGATGATCGAGGCGACCCTGCGCGACGGATATGCCATCGCACAGGAGTATCTTCCGGCGGCCGCCGACGGGGACCTGCGGGTCATCACGCTCAACGGCCGGGTGATGCAGGTCGACGGCAGCTATGCCTGCATCCGCCGCTTCAATGAGAGCGGCGATGCACGGTCGAACATCTCCGCCGGCGGCTCGTTCGAACTGGTCGAGCCCGACGAGGCCGTGCTGCGGGTGGTCGAAATCGCGGGGCCGAAGCTGATCCACGACGGCATGTACCTCGCGGGTCTCGACATCGTCGGCGACAAGATGATGGAGATCAACGTCGACACTCCGGGCGGCCTCAGCATGGTCGAGGACCTGACCGGCAAGGACTTTTCCGGCCACGTCCTGCGCGACCTCGAGCACAAGGTGCGGCTGCGCGAGCATTACGGCCGGGCGCTCGACTCCCATAACCTGTCGTTCGTCTGAGGTAGGCGTCGCGGAAGCGAAAGTCTGCCGAGGCGCTCTTGCTTTCGCACAACCCTGTGGACGCGATGTTCGCCACGTCCTAGGGCCGGGCGCGGGGGACGAGAGAGCCATGCCGCACGCCCGAGATCGTGAGGCCGTCTCCCGATCGAACTGACGAGCGGGACCGAGATGACAGCGCGAAAGATCGACGAGCTCAAACAGGCGCGGAACCGTGGCCTGCGCTTCATCCTTTTTGCGTTCGGCTTCAGCATCTTCGTGAACCTGCTGATGCTGACCGGTCCGCTCTTCATGCTGCAGGTCTACGACAGGGTGCTTGCGTCAAGGTCGGAGGAGACGCTGGCCGCGCTCTTTGCGCTGGTGGCCGCGCTTTACGCGTTGATGACGGTGCTGGACTTCGCGCGGACGCGGATTCTCGCGCGCTTCGGCGCGCAGTTCCAGTCGGACCTCGATGAACGGGTGTTCCGCCTTGCGTTTCAGCGGCGCGGCCATGCGGGTGCCAGCAATCCCGCCGGGGCGCAGCAGGACCTTGAGGCCGTGCAGAACGCTTTCACCTCGCCCGCCTTCGTCGCGTTCCTCGATATGCCGTTTACGCCGATCTTCGTGGCGGCGATCTTCATCTTTCATCCGATGCTCGGGTGGCTGGCCGTCGGCGGCGGTACATTCCTGATCGTGCTGACGGTGCTGAACCAGCTCCTGACGCGCGCGCGCAGCACGCGCGCCTCGGCCGCACAGCGCGAGGCGCAGCACTTCTCGGACAACGCGCATTCAGGGGCGGAGGTGGTCCGGGCGCAGGGTATGGCGGACAGCGTGACATCGCGCTGGCTCGACAAGCGTTTTCACGCCCTGAAAGAGACGCTGGGCGCGCGCGACAGGACTGGCGGCTTCACGGCTGTGACGAAGGGAACGCGGCTCTTCCTGCAATCGGCCATGCTGGCCGCGGGCGCATGGCTGGTGCTGCAGAACGAAATGACAGCGGGTGCGATGATCGCGGGATCGATCCTGCTCGGCCGGGCGCTGGCGCCGATCGAGCTGTCGCTCGGCCAGTGGCCGGTGGTGCAGCGGGCCCGCGCCGGTTGGCGCAGTCTGCGCGAACTGCTGAGCGACGCGCCGGTCGAGGCCGAGCGCATGTCGCTGCCCGTACCCGAGGCCCGGTTGGAAGTGCGGCGACTGAGCGTGGTGCCGCGCGGCTCGGTCGATCCCATCCTCAGCAACTTGACGGTGACGCTCGCGCCAGGTCAGGCGCTGGGCGTAATCGGGCGCAGCGGCTCCGGCAAGACCACCTTGGCGCGAACGATCCTAGGCCTCATGCGTCCAACCACGGGCGAGGTCCGGCTGGGTGGCGCGACGATCGAGCAGTACGATTCCGCCGAACTCGGGCGACACATCGGCTACCTCCCGCAGGAGCCGTTCCTCTTCGACGGAACCGTGGCCGAAAACATCGCCAAGATGTCCGACCGGCCTGATCCCGAAGCGGTGGTCGCGGCGGCCAAGCGCGCCAACGTGCACGACATCATCGGCACGCTGCCGGATGGCTACAACACGGTGATCAGCATGCGCGACCACCGCCTGTCGGGCGGCCAACGGCAGCGGATCGCGCTCGCGCGTGCGCTCTTCGAGAATCCGCAGCTCCTGGTGCTCGACGAGCCGAATTCCGCGCTCGATGCCGAGGGCACCGAGGCGCTGAACGCCGCGGTGCGGGACTTCAAGGCCGAGGGCAAGACGGTGCTGATCATGACCCACCGCCCGATGGCGATCTCGGAATGCGACCTGCTGATGGTCATGGAAGGCGGGCGGGTGACGGCCCTGGGGCCGCGTGACGAGATCCTGCGCTCGATGCTGCAGAACGCGGGCGACGTGAAGAAGACCATCAGCGCGAGGAGTGCCTCATGAGCCGGCAGATGCGCAGGATCAACTGGAGCGTGAAGGTCCCGGTGCTGCTGGGTCTCGCGGCGCTGATCGTGCTAGTCGGAGGCCTCGGCGTCTGGTCGGTGCAGGCAAGGATCGCCGGCGCGGTGATTGCGACCGGCATGGTCGAGGTCGAGTCGAACCGGCAGGTGGTCCAGCACCCGGAGGGCGGCGTGGTCGGCGAGATTCTCGCCCGCGACGGCGACCGGGTGGAGGCTGGTGAGGTCGTGTTGAAGTTCGACGACACGCTGCTCAGGTCCGAGCTGGCGGTGATCGACGGCCAGCTGCACGAGATCGCGGCGCGTCGGGCGCGGCTGGTGGCCGAGCGGGACGCGAGCGACGAGATCGACTTCGGCGAAGACCTGCTGGAGCTGGCGGAGACGGTGCCTGCTGTCGCCGAGCAGGTGGAAGGGCAGCGCAACCTGTTTCACGCGCGCCGCGACACGGTCGCGCGCGAGACGGAGCAGCTGGCTGAGCAGCGCAGGGAGATCGACAACGAGATCCGCGGTATCGAGGCGCAACTCGCCGGCCTCAGGACGCAGCAGGAGCTGGTCGCATCGGAGCGTGCCGACAGCGAGGAACTGCTGGAAAAGGGCTTGATCCAGCTCAGCCGGGTCTCGTCCCTGCGCCGCGAGGATGCGCGCCTGACCGGCGAGATCGGCAAGCTCGAGGCCGATATAGCGCGCAGCCGGGGGCGGATCTCGGGCCTGACGATCGAGGAGCTGAAGCTCGAGACTACGCGGCGCGAGGAGGCGATCACGACGTTGCGCGACCTCGACTTCCGGCAGATCGAGCTGGCAGAGCAGCGCCTCTCGCTGCGCGAGCGGCTGATGCGGATGGAGGTGCGGGCGCCGGTCTCGGGCGTGATCTACGGCAGCCGCGTGTTTGCGCTGCAATCGGTCGTGCAGCCGGCCGAGCCGATCATGTTCGTGATCGCGCAGGACCAGCCGCTGGTCGTGGCGTCAAAGGTCGAGCCGGTCAATGTCGACCAGGTCTACCAGGGGCAGGACGTGCGGCTGCGCTTCACCGCCTTCGACCAGCGCTGGACGCCGGAGATCATGGGCAAGGTGACGCGGGTGTCGGCCGACGTCATCGAAGACGAAGCGACCGGCGCGCCCTACTTCCGCGTCGAGGTGCTGCCTGCAGAGGACGAGACGGCGAAGCTTGAAGGGCAGACGCTGCTGCCGGGGATGCCAGTCGAAACCTACTTCCAGACTGGCGACCGCACGCCGCTCGCTTACCTGACCAAGCCGCTGATGGACTACTTCCGCCGCGCGATGCGGGGCGACTGAGGGGCAGCCCGCCTCCGCTCCATCAGGCGCGGATCGGGCAGGGCGAGCCCTCCTCTCGTTCGACCCGCAGCAGGCGCTCCAGTTCGCGGGCGGATATTTCGCCGACGAGGACGGTGCGTCCGACGATCGTCGATGGAACGGCCGCGACTCCCAGCCGGCGCCCGAGCTCGCGCGTCTCCTCGATCCGCCGTTCGATCGCCGGATCGCTTAAGTCGGCCATGAAACGATCGACGGAGAGATCGAGGCTGGCCGCGACGTCCCTGAGATACGTCTCGGTGGGTTGGAAGGCCGAGCGACGCATCCGCTTGTGAAAGGCCTCCAGCGCTTCTTGTCGCCCGGCAGCAAGCGCAGCGCGCGCGGCGACGACCGACGCCACGCCCAGGACAGGATATTCGTGGCGCGTCAGAGCAATGCCGCTCGCTTCCTCCAGCGTCTCGGCCATGCGACGGCAGTTCGGGCAATAATGGTCAGTGAAGTAGGCGACCGGAACAGCGCCTGCTGCCGCGTCGCGGAAGAGGCCGGGACAGAGATCGCGCGCCGCATCATCCGGCGCCGGCTCTGCCGGCTCAAGGCCGGCGAAGATCGCGGCTCCCGTCGCGGCGCCGCCTGGCAGCGTCCGCAGGTCGGGGACCGGCGGCCAGGCCCGGAATTGCAGCGGCTCCTCCCGCCGAGCGGCAATGACAAGAGCACCCGCCGCGGCGGCGATGGCTCCGGCGGCGAAAGCGCGACGTTTCAATAGACGGTGACACGGGTGCCGAGCGGCACCTGCTCGTAGAGATGCGCGACGTGGCTGTTGAGCATCCGGATGCAGCCGTTCGACACCGAGGTGCCGATGGTACTTGGCTGGTTGGTGCCGTGGATGCGGTAGTATGTGTCTATGCCGTTCTGGTAGAGGTAGAGTGCACGGGCGCCGAGCGGATTCTCCGGTCCGCCTGGAACGCCGTCCTCGAACCGCGCGTACTGCTCCGGTTCCCGTTCGATCATCTCGTCGGTCGGCCTCCAGCTCGGCCACTCCTCCTTGCGCTCGACGACGGCGGTGCCCTTGAACTCGAGCCCCTCCCGGCCGACGCCGACCCCATAGCGCAGCGCCCGGCCGCGCTCGACGATGTAGTAGAGGTGGTACTGCGACGGCAGGACGTGGATCGTCTGTGGCTCGAAGGCGTCGCGCACGTTCAGAAGAATAGGGCGCAAATGCTCGGGCAAGACGAACGGCTTGGACTGTGGGAGGGCGGCGGACGGCGCGGCGCAGGCGGCCGCGGTCAGGGCCAGCGCCTGTCGTCGGGTGGGCAGGAAACGGTTGGGGTTCATGATCGCTCTCTTGCGGCTTCGCGTCTTGATATTCCAATAGATGGACGTGGGAATGTGTTCCTTGCGGCATCCGCCCGCATGTGCGGCTGGACCCGGAGGGGCGGGCCGTGCACATCATCGGGGATGGAGGCAGTGCATCCCGTCCTCATCGTCATGGGCGTCTCTGCGGCGGGCAAGTCGACGATCGCGCGCGCCGTCGCCGCGCGTGTCGACGGGTACTACGTCGACGCCGATGACCTGCATCCGACGGAAAACGTGCGGGCGATGGCTGCGGGCCGGCCGCTTGACGACTCCATGCGCGCGCCGTGGCTCGAAGCCGTCGCCGCCGCCTGCGCGGAGGCGCGTCGGCGCGCTCCTGTGGTGCTGGCCTGCTCGGCGCTGCGGCGGCGCTACCGCGACATGTTGCGCGACCGGCTTGGCGAGGTCGTGCTGATCCATGCCACCGCGTCGCGCGAGGCACTGGAGCGGCGGATCTCGCACCGGCAGGGCCACTACATGCCGCCTGCGCTGCTGCAAAGCCAACTCGACACGCTCGAGCCTCCGGACCTGGACGAGCAGGCGATCCACGTCGACGCCGAGCAGGACCTTGCGGAGGTCGTGGAGGAGGTGGTGCGCCGGCTCGAGCCCCGACGCTAGCCTCAGCCGGTGTCGTGAACGGCGACGCAGTCGATCTCCGCGTCGGATGGCACGATAGCTTTCGCGCACGCCGCCTCGGTCAGCTTGCGACTAACGCCGCGGAGGGCATCCATCGTCCTCTCGGACCTCCTGCATGAAGGTACTCTTGTCTCCGCGCCATCTTGTGCGCGATTGCTGGTGAGGGGGCGTGGTAGGTCCCGACGATGGTCGGACAGTGCCTAGGTCACGGCGGGAGCTCCGCCGGCTCGATCCGCGCGAACTTGACGAAGGTGGAGCGGCCGATGCTGGAAAGCCGGAACCGGACGTTCGAGACCGCCTGCCCCGCCTTGCGGCCAAGTCATCCTCGGCCAGTTCGAGAACTCGAAGCCGCCGGCGTTGGCCCATTCACCAAGTTCGGCTGGGCGGGCGGCCGTCAGACGACGCCCTCGGCAATCAGTCGCCGCGCCACGTCGCGGAACGCCTTGGCCTGCGGCCCGTCGGGTTGTGTCGCGACGATGGGCGCTCCGCCATCCGAGGCGATCCGTATGTCCAGGTTGAGGGGGATCTCACCGAGGAACGGGATGCCCAGCCGCTCGGCATCCGCACGCGCGCCGCCGTGGCCGAAGATGTGCTCCTCGTGACCACAGTTCGGGCAGACGTAGGTAGACATGTTCTCGATCATGCCGAGCACCGGCACGTTCATCTTGCGGAACATGTTGAGCGCCTTGCGCGCGTCCAGCAGCGCCACGTCCTGCGGCGTGGAGACCACGATCGCGCCGGTGACCTCGGCCTTCTGGCTGAGCGTCATCTGCACGTCGCCGGTGCCGGGCGGCAGGTCGACGATCAGCACGTCGAGCTGGCCCCACTGGACCTGGCCCAGCATCTGCTGCAGCGCGCCCATCAGCATCGGGCCGCGCCAGATCACGGCCTCGTCCTCCTGGGTCAGGAGGCCGATCGACATCAGCGTCACACCATGGTTGCGCAAAGGCAGGATGGTCTTGCCGTCGGGCGAGGCCGGGCGGCCGGAGATGCCGAGCATCCGCGGCTGCGACGGGCCGTAGACGTCGGCGTCGAGCATGCCGACGCGCTTGCCCTCGGCGGCGAGCGCGACCGCGATGTTGGAGCTGACCGTGGACTTCCCGACGCCGCCCTTGCCGGACGCAACGGCGATGATGCTCTCCACGCCCGGCACCTTCTGCGGGCCCTTCGGCTGGTCGGGGTGCCGGCCGATCTTGAGGTCGGGCGGCTTGCGTTCGGTATGGGAGGTGAGAAGCGCGCTGACGTTGCCGGCGCCGGCCAGCCGCTCGAGCCGCGCGACGGCCTCCTGCCGGACCGCCTCCATCGTCGGCGCCTGCTCGGCCGCGACCTCCATCACGAAGCGCACGCGCCCGTCCTCGACCGTGAGGGCGCGGACAACGTCGGCGTCCAACAGCGACTTGCCGCTCGCGGGGTCGGCCAGGCTCCGCAGGACCTCGAGAACGTCGGCGCGGCTGAAGCTCATTCCGGCGCCCCGGCGGTCCTGATGTCGCCTTCGACCTCGTGGCGGAACTCGAGGCCGTCGATCGTGAGCACGCAGCGGGCGTGGATCGTGTCGCCCAGCTTTCCGGCCTCGCGCGCCTCGCGCAACGCCGCCTCGATCTGCTGCTGCGAGGTAACGCCGACCTGCTTGAGGAACTTGCGCATGGACATGTTGAATTCGTCGCTCATCCCGTCCTCCTTCTTTCCGGCTCTATGTCGGCGGTCGCGGGCCCGAGAGCAAGCGGTGCGCCGGCTCGGTTATGGTGGGGTTGACCATGTCGCAGCGCAGGTAGTCGTTATTGGCGATGATCACGCATGGTCCGGTTGCTCGATCGTGCGAGTCACTTTCGTGGAGCGGTTCGTCCGCCGTTTGGTTGCCAGCTCGCCTTCGTGTTCTGGGTGGCGCACGACGTTCCGAACCGGGCGTCCTGGCGTGGACCCGGCGCGGCGACGCATCTTCGGCGACGAGCATCCGGCTGCGAAGAATCTCGACTTCGAACCGAAGCTCATCGTCTGGTCGGTGATCGTCTTCGGTGCGCAGATCTTGGCATCCGACTGTCTCTGCTCTGGCATTCGATCATCGGCTTCGTTCTGATGGCAATCGTGTTCGCGTACTTCTATCCGGCTCGATAGATTTCGAGGCTGCATTCGCCGACATCGGCTGCGGCCGCGCCGACAGGAACTGGGCGCGGGAGGACTATCCCCTCTGGGCCGAGAAGAAGCGTAGGGAAGCTGTAGGAAGGCGACGTGGCTCATCGTCCCGCCCGCGACGCGGGTTCCGGGCGCGGAACTGGCGAGCTTACCGCTGATCCAAGCCTCAGCCGGCGGTGGCTTGGTTGTGCCGACGCGCAATCAGGCTCTTTGCGGTTTCGACCGCCACCGCCGCGTCGCGGCAGTAGGCGTCGGCGCCGATCGCGCGGCCGAATTCCTCGTTGAGGGGCGCTCCGCCCACCAATACGATGTAGTTGTCGCGGATGCCCGACTCCTTCATCGTGTCGATGACGACCTTCATGTAGGGCATCGTCGTCGTCAGAAGCGCCGACATGCCAAGGATGTCGGCCTCGAACGATTGCAGCGCCTCGATGTACTTCTCGACCGGGTTGTTAATCCCGATGTTCATCACCTCGAATCCGGCACCCTCCATCATCATTGTCACGAGGTTCTGCCCGATGTCGTGGATGTCGCCCTTCACGGTGCCGATCACCATGCGACCCATGCGTGGCGCTCCGGTCTCGGCGAGCAGCGGCTTGAGGATGTTCATGCCGCCCTTCATCGCATTGGCGGCCAGCAGGACCTCCGGCACGAAGAGAATGCCGTCACGAAAATCGTCGCCCACGACTTTCATTCCCGCGACCAGCGCCTCGGTCAGCACCTTGTAGGGTGCCCAGCCCCGGTCGAGCAGGATATAGACGCCTTCCTCGACCTCGTCCTTGAGCCCGTCGTAAAGGTCGTCGTGCATCTGCGGGATCAGCTCCTCGTCGGGAAGTTCGGCGAGAACGATGTCGTCTTCCTGGTCGGCCATGGATCTCTCCACAAAGGCAGGTCTTGGATACCGTCGGGTGACGTTGGTTCCGGCCTCATACCAGATGGCGCCGCCGCTGCGAATGAAAAGCGGAGGGGCGTCTGGCAAATGTTCTTCATACGTTCTAGCATTCGGCGTATGGAGGCGGGTGACATCGAGCCGGGACGACGCAGGGGGCGGGGCGCGCGGACGAACCGCAGCGGCCGGTACGAATCGCTCGAACGGTCACGGGTGCACGACGGTTGGGAGATCGACGAGCCGCTGCCGCCACTGCGCACAGAGGTTTCGGCTGAGCGTCCGAGAGCCGCGATCACTCGCAATGGCTCGCCCGACATCCCCTTCGACCGGTCGATCAATCCGTACAGGGGATGCGAGCACGGCTGCATCTACTGTTTTGCGCGGCCCACCCATGCGTGGCTCGGCCTCTCACCCGGACTCGACTTCGAGACGCGACTAGTGGTCCGGCCTGAGATGCCGCGCGTGCTGGAGCGCGAGCTGCGCCGCAAGCGCTATGTTCCAGCGCCGATCGCGATCGGCACGAACACCGACCCCTATCAGCCGGTCGAGGCGGAGCATCGGGTGATGCGGCAGGTTCTCGAGGTGCTGCGGGATTTCCGCCACCCGGTGACCATCGCCACCAAGGGAACCCTTGTCGAGCGCGACCTGGACATCCTGTCGGAGATGGCACGGCTGCAACTGGTGCAGGTGGGCATCACTGTCACGACGCTCGATAGAGTGCTGTCAAGGGCGCTCGAGCCGCGCGTGCCGTTGCCCCAGCGTAGGCTCGCGACCCTGCGGCGACTGGCGGAAGCGGGCATTCCGGTAAGGATCATGATCTCGCCGGTGATCCCGGGGCTGACCTGTAACGAAATCGAGGCGCTGGTCGAAGCGGGGCGGGATGCCGGTGCGCGGGCCGTCAGCTGGGCGATGCTGCGGCTGCCCCTCGAGGTTGCGCCGCTCTTTCGTGAGTGGCTGGCAGAGCACCGGCCGGAGCGGGCGGCGCGCGTTATGGCGCGGGTGCGCGAGAGCCATGGCGGGCGCGACTATGACCCAGAGTGGGGCCGGCGGATGAAGGGGCAGGGGACCTACGCCGAGCTTCTGGCCAGCCGGTTCCGCGTCGCGCTCCGCCGTGCTGGTCTGGATCGGGCGATGCCGGAACTCCGCTGCGACCTGTTCGCGCCGCCGACGCAGAAGGGCGACCAGCTCCGTCTGCTCTG
Source organism: Roseitranquillus sediminis (assembly GCF_016918935.1). GTDB lineage: Bacteria > Pseudomonadota > Alphaproteobacteria > Rhodobacterales > Rhodobacteraceae > Roseitranquillus > Roseitranquillus sediminis. The sequence goes on along the minus strand of NZ_JAFFOB010000022.1, from coordinate 32,120 downwards.
ACTCCGGCGAACTCAGCCGCGCCGCCGCCGCCGCGGACGCCGTTCCGGCGCACCCTCGCCACCGTCCGAGAGCGACGAAAAGGCGCCGAGCCGTTCGACGATCTCGTCGAGCCCCGGCTTCGGCCCCGGCTCGTGCGTCTCGAGCGCGCGCCGCATCGCCACGAGGTGCTCCGGCGTCGTGCCGCAGCAACCGCCGATGATGCGCGCACCGCAGTCGCGGGCAAGGCGGGCGTAGTCGGCCATCAGCTCGGGCGTGCCGTTGTAGTGGATGTGGCCCTCCACGAACTTGGGGATGCCGGCGTTGCCCTTGGCGATGATCGGAAGCTCCGGACCCTGCGCCGCAATGCCGAGGACGGTGCGCAAGAGATCTGAGGCGCCGACGCCGCAATTTGCGCCGAAGGCGATGGGAGGGTGCGGCAGCGCCGTCACGAGGCGGACGAGGTCCGAGCCGGTCAGCCCCATCATCGTGCGTCCGGCGGTGTCGAAGCTCATCGTCACGCACCACGGCATGCCCGTGCGGCGTATGGCCTCGGCGGCTGCCTCGAGTTCCTCGCCGGCCGACAGCGTCTCGACCCAGAGGATGTCGACCCCGCCCTCCCGCAGGCCCTCCGCCTGTGCTTCGAACAGGTCGGCGGCGGCCTCGCGGGTGAGCGAGCCCATCGGGGCCATTATCTCGCCCGTCGGTCCGATGGAGCCGGCGACCACGACCTCGCGACCCGAGGCGTCAGCCACCTCCCTCGCCAGTGCGGCGCCCGCACGGTTCAACTCCTCCACGCGGTCGGACGCCTGGTGAAGCGCGAGACGCGAGGCGTTGCCGCCGAAGGTGTTGGTGAGGAAGAGGTCCGAGCCCGCGTCGACCGATCCGCGGTAGAGCGCCCGGATCGCATCAGGTCGGTCGACATTCCAGAGCTCGGGCGCCTCGCCCGCCTCCAGCCCCATGTTGAAGAGGTTCGTGCCGGTGGCGCCGTCGGTCAACAGCCAGTCACGCTGCGCGAGCAGGCTCGTCAATGCGTCGCTCATGAAAGGTCGCTCCGTAGATCCCACCTGCGCGTTGGCGCGGCTTCTCGCACGGCGCGCCAGCCGGCGCAAACCCCTCCTTGCCGAGCGGCGTCAGACTTCGGTGAGGATTTGTGCGCGGGCCTCGGTCATCAACTCGGCCATCTTGGCGCGGATCTCGCTCTCGCTTGCCTTGTCGCCCAGATCGGACGAGACCTTGCGAAAGACGTCCTCGTCGCCCGCCTCCTCGAAATCGGCCTTCACCACCTCGCGCGCGTAAGCCACGGCGTCATCGCCATCCTTGCCCAGCTTCTCCGCAGCCCAGAGCCCCAGCAGACGGTTGCGTCGCGCCTCGGCCTTGAACTGCAACTGCGCATCGTGCGCGAACTTGTTCTCGTACGCGTTCTCGCGGTCGTCGAAGGTGGTCATCGGCATTCTCCCCAAAGGATCTCATTCCCGATATGACTGCCACGCATCCGCGTGCCAAGAGGGGAAGCTTGTGCGCGAGACGCCTTTCCCCTATATCGGCCCACATTGGTGCCGGGCCTCGCCCGTGGCGCCGGTTTTTTCTCGGAGCATTCATGGCACGTCGCAAGAAGGTCTACGAAGGCAAGGCCAAGATTCTCTATGAGGGTCCCGAGCCGGGCACGCTGGTGCAGTACTTCAAGGACGACGCGACGGCGTTCAACGCCGAGAAGCGCGCAGTGGTCGAGGGCAAGGGCGTGCTGAACAACCGCCTGAGCGAATTTTTCATGGCGGGCCTGAACCAGATCGGCGTGCCCACGCACTTCATCCGCCGCATCAACATGCGCGAGCAGCTGATCCGTTCGGTGGAGATCATCCCGCTGGAGGTGGTCGTGCGCAACCTCGCCGCCGGTTCGCTGTCGAAGCGGCTGGGCCTCGAGGAAGGCGCCGCGCTGCCGCGGCCGATCGTGGAGTTCTACTACAAGGACGATGCGCTCGGCGACCCGCTGGTGACCGAGGAGCATATCATCGCCTTCGGCTGGGCGACGCAGCAGGACCTTGATGACATGGTCGCGCTGGCGCTCAGGGTGAACGACTTCCTGTCGGGCACGATGATGGCGGTCGGCATTCGGCTGGTGGACTTCAAGATCGAGATCGGCCGGGTCTGGGAAGGCGATTTCCAGCGCCTCGTCGTGGCTGACGAGATCAGCCCCGACAGCTGTCGCCTGTGGGACCTGCAGACGGGCGAGAAGCTCGATAAGGACGTGTTCCGCCGCGATCTGGGTAACCTCGCCGATGCCTATACCGAGGTTGCAAAGCGGCTCGGCGTGTTGCCGACCAATGTGACCCATGCGGCGAAGCCGACGCTCATCAACTGATGAAGGCGCGTGTCACCGTGATGCTGAAGGACGGCGTGCTCGACCCGCAGGGCGAGGCCGTCCGGCTGGCGCTGACGGGGTTGGGCTTTGACGGTGTGCGCGGAGTTCGGCAGGGCAAGGTCATCGAGGTCGATCTCGCCACCGAGGATCGGGCGGCGGCAGAAGCCGAGATATCGCGCATGTGCGAAACGCTGCTCGCGAACACCGTCATCGAGAGCTGGCAGGTCGAGTTGCCGTGAAGGCAGCGGTTCTCGTCTTCCCCGGATCAAATTGCGATCGCGATCTGGCCGTTGCGCTCCGCGGTGCCGGCGCCGATGTCGAGATGGTCTGGCACAAGGAGACGGCGCTGCCGGAGGGGGTGGACCTCGTTGCGGTGCCGGGTGGCTTTTCTTGGGGGGACTACCTGCGGTGCGGTGCGATCGCCGCGCGTGCGCCGGTAGTTCCGGCACTGCGCCGTCACGTAGAGCGGGGCGGCTACGCCCTCGGCGTTTGTAACGGGTTTCAGGTGCTGATCGAGGCGGGCCTGCTGCCGGGCGCCTTGATGCGGAACGCCGGCATCCGCTTCGTCTGCCGGACCGTGGCGCTCAAGGTGACGACGGCCCACAGTCGTTTCACCGCCGGGTACCGTACGGGGCAGAGTCTGAGCGTGCCCGTCGCCCATCACGACGGGAACTACTTTGCCGATGCGGAGACGCTGAGGCGGCTGCACGCGGAAGACCGCGTTGCCTTTACCTACGGCGAGCCGGTGAACGGGTCCGTGGACGACATCGCCGGCATCCTGTCCGCGAACCGCCGCGTGCTCGGCATGATGCCGCACCCCGAGCGCGCCGCGGACCCTGCACTGGGCCTGACCGACGGCGCCGCGCTGTTTCGGGGTCTGGTCGAGGATGCCGTGCCCGCTTGAGAAGCGAGTGCCGGAAGCGTAATCTCGAAAGATGAGAGAGGGCGGGATCCTGCGCTATGTCGCTATGCCTCCGCTGCTGGGCGCGCGGCTTGCGCTGGCGCTTTTCGTGGCGGTCGCGATCGGGGTCGTGTGGGTCACGAACCTCTGGCTGACGGAGCGATTTACCGAAAGCACGCGCAACCGTGCCGAGGTCAGGTTGGCTCTCTATTCTGGCAACCTGCTCTCGGAGTTGCAGCGGGCGTCGGTGGTGCCCCTCTTGCTGTCGCGCGATCCTGCGCTGATCGGGGCCCTCAACTCCGCCGATTACGCACAGTCGAGCCAGCGCCTGATCGGATACCGCGACGAGATCGGAGCCGCATCGCTGATGCTGCTCGATTCCGACGGGCGCACGGTGGCGGCGACCGACCGCAACCGCATCGGGGAGCAGCACCGCGGGGCGCCCTACTTCGTCGACGCGCTGCGCGCGTCGAACACCGTCTTCACCTCGTACCAGACCGAGGCCGGCGGATATCAATTCACCTATTCGCGCAAGATGGATCTGCCGGGCGACGTGCTCGGTGTCATCGTGGTGGGCGTCGACCTGCAGAAGTTCGAGCAGGCCTGGGCAGGTTTCTCTGACGCCGTGATGGTGACCAACAGCGAAGGCGCGATCATTCTCGCGACCGAAGGGCGCTGGCGTGGACGGACTGAGGAGGAGGCGCTGGCGGTGCGCTCGGCGCCCTCGGCCATCCGCCGGGCCATCCAGGCAAGTGTCGACTGGACCGCCCTGCCGCCCGACGCCTATCTCTCGGGCGAGGCGGTGATGCGGCAGGAGGCGCGCATCCCGTTCCAGGGCTGGCGCATGACCAGCTTCACCACCTACTCGGGCGTGCGTGAGCGCGTGAACGGCGTGCTCGCCATCGAGATCATGGGCTTCGCGATCCTGCTGGCGCTGGCCTTCTACCTGCGCAGCCGCAAGGCGTTGTCGCGCTCGATCTTCTTCCAGCGCGAAACGGCGGAGCTGCGCGAGCTCAACAACGCGCTGCAGCGCGAGATCGCGGAGCGGCAGCGGGCCGAGCGGCACCTGGAGGTCGCCGAGCAGACGCTGGCGCAGAGTTCGAAGCTGGCGGCGATGGGAGAGATGTCGGCGTCGGTGAGCCACGAGCTGAACCAGCCGCTGGCTGCGATGAAGACCTACTTGGCCGGCGCGCGCCTGCTCCTGCAGCGCAAGCGGCCCGAGGAGGCGCTGTCGTCCTTCCAGCGCATCGACGATCTGATCGAGCGGATGGGGGCGATTACGCGTCAGCTCAAGAGCTACGCGCGCAAGGGCGGCGAGGCGGTCGAACCGATAGACATGCGCGACGCGGTTTCTGCAGCGCTGGCGATGATGGAGCCGCAGCTCAAGAGCCGCAACGTGCGCATCCATCGTTCGATCCCGCGCGAGCCTGTCGTGGTGATGGTCGATCGGATCCGGCTCGAGCAGGTCATCATCAACCTGATGCGCAACGCGCTCGACGCGACGCGCGACGTGCCGGAGGCGGAGATCCGGCTGGTGCTGACAACCGGCGGCGGCGGCGCCAGCTTGACGGTACGCGACAACGGGCACGGCATCGAGGATCTGGAAAGTCTCTTCGAGCCGTTCTACACGACCAAGGCACCCGGCGACGGGGTGGGGCTGGGCCTGGCAATCTCGTCGGGCATCGTATCGAACTTCGGCGGCAGGTTGACGGCGCGCAACGGCCAGAAGCGCGGCGCGGTATTCGAAGTGAACCTGCCGCTTCACGAACGGTCGGCTGCCGCGGCCGAATAGGACGGGGACGATGAGCAAGTCGATGAAGATCGCGATAGTCGACGACGAGAGTGACATGCGGCAGTCGATCGGCCAGTGGTTGGCGCTGTCGGGTTTCGAGACCGAGACCTACGCCGGCGCGGAGGAGGCGCTGAAGGCGATCGGCGCCGACTGGCCCGGCGCCGTCATCAGCGACATCCGGATGCCCGGCGTCGACGGGATGACGTTCCTCAAGCGGCTGATGAGCGTCGACAGCGCGCTGCCGGTCATCATGATCACCGGGCACGGTGACGTGCCCATGGCGGTCGAGGCGATGCGCGTCGGCGCATTCGACTTCCTTGAGAAGCCGTTCAACCCGGAGCGCATGACCGAACTCGCGCGCAAGGCCACGCAAGCGCGGCGCCTGACGCTCGACAACCGGGCGCTCAGGCGCGAGCTGAGCGATGGCGCCGGGATAATGCACAAGTTGCAGGGTTCGTCTCCGGTCATGGAGCGTCTGCGCGAGGACATCATCGACCTCGGACAGGCCGAGGGCCACGTCCTGATCGATGGCGAAACCGGCACCGGCAAGACGCTGGTGGCCCACGCGCTTCATGCCGTCGGCGCCAAGCCGGGGCGGAAGTTCGTGCTGCATTCGTGCCAGTCGGGGGACGAGGCCACACTGGCGGCCAGGCTCTTCGGCGGCGACGACGCGACACAGCTGCCGCTGATAGAGGAGGCGCGCGGCGGCACCCTGGTGCTCGAGCACATCGAGGCGCTGACGCCCGCCCTGCAGGCCCGCCTGCTGGCCTGGATCGACGGGCAGGGACACCCGCCCGAAACGCGCGTCGTGGCGATCTGCAACCTGCAGGAACAGGGGCGGACGTGCGAGGACCTGCTGCGGCCGGATCTCTTCTACCGTCTCGCGGCAATGAAGATAACGCTGCCTCCGCTTCGAGCTCGGGGCGAAGACATCCTCTCGCTCTTCACCTACTTCGCCGAGCAGAGCGCGCAGGATTATGGCTGTCCGGCGCCTGAGGTGACAGCGCAGGAGGCGGCGCAGCTGTTGCAGGCGCCCTGGCCCGGAAACATCCGGCAGTTGCAGAACGTAGCTGAGCGGGCGGTGCTGCAGGGGCGCCGCGGCACCGGCTCCATCGCGTCGCTTCTGATGTCCGAGGACGAAACGTCGTCTACGGCCATCACCACCGAGGGCAAGCCGCTGAAGCAATATGTCGACGCGTTCGAGCGGATGCTGATCGACAACACGATGCGCCGCCACCGCGGCTCGATCGTCAGCGTCATGGACGAACTCTGCCTGCCGCGGCGCACGCTCAACGAGAAGATGGCTAAGTACGGCCTCAACCGGTCGGACTACCTCTAGACGTGTATCCGCGCGGATTGGCCATTGTATTTCCGGCCGTGGGACACGTATGTTGACCGCAACGAGCGGCGGGCGGGCCTCGGGACTGCTGCTCGATGAAGTTTCGCCGCATCGCAAGGCAGGCCGACGCCGTTCCGCCGTCTGCGCTGCGACCGATTGGCCCCTGAGCGGGGTCGGAAGGACGTCCGCGCGAGGCCGCGCGGGCATGAAACGGGCGCTCTAGAAGGGCGTCGGAGAAGAAACGCGATGACGCGCGACAAGATCAGGACGGGCGAGGGCGGTGCATTGGTGCATCTGCCGAGCTTGTCTCGACGTCGCGGTGTCGCCCATTCCAGACGCGTGATCCGCCCTGCCGGACCCCATGGGGTCGGCCGGGCCGGCGCGTGCACAGAGATCATATGGCAAAGAAGATGCTCATTGACGCCACCCACGCGGAAGAGACACGCGTCGTGGTGGTGGACGGAAACAAGGTCGAGGACTTCGACTTTGAATCGGAGAACAAGCGGCAGCTAGCTGGTAATATCTACCTCGCGAAGGTGACGAGGGTCGAGCCCTCGCTCCAGGCGGCCTTCATCGAGTATGGCGGCAACCGACACGGCTTCCTCGCCTTCTCGGAGATCCACCCGGACTACTACCAGATCCCGGTTGCGGACCGGGAGGCGCTGCTGGCGGAAGAGGCGGCTTTCGCGGCTCAGGACGAGGAGGCGGAGTCGCAGGCACAAGGCCGTCGCCGTCGCCGTGGGAAGTCGGCCGATGCAGGCGGCAAGGATGCGGTTTCGGTCGAACTTCCTGCCGAGTCAGGCGGCGAGGCCGACGAGGAGGCGCGCGCTCGCACGGCGGCGGTCGTGGCGGACATCCCTGGCATGAACATCGTCGACCTGGACGAGGATACATCGGAGGACGCATCCGACAACTCGTCGGACGATGACGACGGGCGCGAGCCTTACCGCGCCATGGACGACGCCGCGTCGCGCGACGAGGAGATTGAGTCGGTCGCCGACGACGACGCTTCGGACGATATCCGTCCGAAGCGCAAGCAGCGGCCGCGCCGCTACAAGATCCAGGAGGTGATCAAGGTCCGGCAGATCATGCTGGTCCAAGTTGTCAAGGAAGAGCGCGGCAACAAGGGCGCCGCACTGACGACATACCTGAGCCTCGCCGGGCGGTACTGCGTCCTGATGCCGAACACCGCCCGCGGCGGCGGCATCAGCCGCAAGATCACCAACGTCGCCGACCGGAAGAAGCTCAAGCAGATCGCGTCTGAGATCGACGTGCCGAAGGGCGCGGGCCTGATCATCCGCACCGCAGGGTCGCAGCGGACGAAAACCGAAATCAAGCGCGACTACGAGTACCTGCAGCGGCTCTGGGAGCAAATCCGCGAGCTGACGCTCAAATCGATCGCGCCGACGAAGATCTACGAGGAAGGCGACCTCATCAAGCGGTCGATCCGCGACCTCTACAGCCGCGACATCGACGAGGTGCTGGTCGAGGGGGCCGAGGGCTACAAGACGGCCAAGGCCTTCATGAAGATGATCATGCCGAGCCACGCGAAGAACGTGAAGCTCTACGCGGACTCGCTGCCGCTCTTCGCGCGCTTTCAGGTGGAGAGTTACCTGGCCTCGATGTTCAACCCGACGGTGCAGCTCAAGTCGGGCGGCTATATCGTCATCGGCGTGACCGAGGCGCTGGTCGCGATTGACGTGAACTCCGGCCGCTCCACCAAGGAAGGGTCGATCGAGGACACGGCGCTCAAGACCAACCTGGAAGCCGCCGAGGAGATCGCGCGCCAGCTGAGGCTCCGCGACCTCGCAGGGCTGATCGTCGTCGACTTCATCGACATGGAGGAGCGCAAGAACAACGCTGCGGTCGAGAAGCGCTTCAAGGATAGCCTGAAGAGCGACCGCGCGCGCATCCAAGTCGGTCGCATCTCCGGCTTCGGCCTCCTCGAGATGAGCCGGCAGCGCCTGCGCCCCGGCATGATCGAGGCGACGACGCAGCCATGTCCCGCCTGCCACGGCACCGGCCTGCTCAGGTCGGACGACAGTCTGGCGCTGATGATCCTGCGACAGCTCGAGGAGGAGGGCACGCGCGGCAAGTCGCGCGAGGTTCTCGTCCGCACGCCCGTTGCGATCTCAAATTACATCATGAACCAGAAGCGCGAGCACGTCGCGGGCATCGAGGCGCGCTACGGCCTCGCCGTCCGGGTCGAGGGCGACCCGACGCTGGTAAGTCCGGACTTCAAGGTCGAGAAGTTCAAGACGCCGCAGACTCGAGTCGTCGAGGCGACCGCGCCGGTGGTCTCCGCCGACGCGGCGCTCATGAGCGAGATTGACGAAGACGACGTGTCGGAGGAGACGCCGGAGGACGTGCCCGAAGACACCGGCGAGGCGGAGCCCGCCGCTTCGGATGATCAGCAGCCGAAGAAGAAGCGCCGCCGCCGTCGCCGCCGTCGGTCGGGCAACGGTAGTGCGGAGACGTCTGCCGAGCGCGCCGAGACGGAGGCCGCGGCACCCGCCGAGGAGCGAGCCCCGGAGTCTGCAGTGGAGGAGGAGAGCCAGGCGCCGAAGAAGCGCTCGCGCAGCCGGTCACGCAAGCGGACCGAGCAGTCAAATGCCGACGCGCCGGAGCAGGTGGAGGCGAACGCTGACCCGGTGGCGGAACAGGCCGTGCCCGTTGGGTCCGCCGCTGACTCGACGACGCTCGTTCCCGAGGTGCGGCCGGCAGAACAGGCTGCGACCGAGCAGTCCGAGATGACGCGCGAGCCCACTCCCGAGCAGGCCCAGCGCGTTCGGGCCGACGGGGAGGACCGCTCCGAGCCGCTCTCGGCCGAATCCCGGTCCGAGGCACATCCGCAGGCGGCCGAGCAGTTTGCGCCCCAGACGGATGAGCAGGTCGGGGCCAAGGCAGAGCAGG
>NZ_JAFFOB010000022.1:0-22728 GCF_016918935.1 Roseitranquillus sediminis | reverse complement strand
CGGCCGCTCAGACCTTGCGGATGATGAAGGTCAGGATCCGGCCGTCCTGAGCGGTCGAGACCAATTCGTGGCCCGCTTCGTGGCAGTAGTGCGGCACGTCGACGATGGCTGCCGGATCGTCGGCCTGCATCCGCAGCAACGCCCCTGTCGGCAGAGCGGCGAGCCGTTTGCGCGCCTTGAGGACGGGCAGGGGGCATAGCAGCCCGATCGCGTCGAGGTCGTCGGTAATGTCCATGAGGCGCCATAGCCGGGCGCGCCGTGAACTGTCCACCGGGATGTGACCGCTGCCTGCGTGACGTAGTCCGCGCCCGCGGCTAGAGGTAGCTGCATGTTCGGAATCGAGATCCTTGACGCAAGTCTGCTGCCGGCCGCGACCGTCGCGCTACTGGCGGGGCTTCTTTCCTTCCTCAGCCCCTGCGTCCTGCCAATCGTGCCGCCGTACCTCGCCTACATGGGCGGGATTAGCATGGCAGAGATGTCGCATGTGGCGGCAGCGCGCCGACGTGCGGTCCTGTCGGCACTGTTCTTCGTCATGGGCCTCTCGACTGTCTTCCTGCTGCTCGGCTTCACCGCCTCGGCCTTCGGCACTTTCTTCCTTCGCAACCAGGACTGGTTCGTCTTTGCCGCCGGGCTGGTGGTGATGGTCTTCGGCGCGCACTTCCTCGGCGTCTGGCGGATCGCTGTGATCGACCGCGAGGTGCGGATGGATGCCGGCAACCGGGGCGGGTCGGCGCTGGGCGCCTACGTGCTGGGGCTCGCCTTCGCTTTCGGCTGGACGCCCTGCATCGGGCCGCAGCTCGGCGCGATCATTTCGCTTGCGGCGTCGGAGGCGAGCATGTCTCGCGGCACCGCGCTGCTCGGCGTCTATGCAGCAGGGCTCGGGATCCCGTTCATCCTCGTCGCCGCGTTCTTTCCTAGGCTCACCGGGGCGATGGTTTTCATGAAGCGCCACATGGACCGGATCGAGCGGATCATGGGCCTGCTGCTCTGGACCGTCGGCCTGATGATGATCACCGGGCAGTTCACCGAGTTCTCGTGGTGGCTGCTCGAGACCTTCCCGGCGCTCGCGACGCTGGGCTAGCGTCCACGGTAGTGGCGCAGCACGAAGACACGGATGGCGGAGGCAAGGCCGGCGTCCGCGCCCCGCGCCTCATCGATCTCGGCCGCGAGCGCATTTAGCGCGGTCTCGCGCTGGGCGGCGATCTCTCGGAACGCCTGCCAGAACTCATCCTCGAGCGACACGCTCGTGCGGTGGCCGCGCAGCGTCAGCGAGTGCTTGCGCGGCGCCGCGCTCATCCGTCCTTGATGTCGTCGCGCCCCACCCGGTGCGAGTCGAGCGTGGCGCGGAGCTTCTCGGCCCGTCGCGCCGCGAGCTCCTTCTGCTCCTTGCTGCGGCCGAACCGGGCGGAGTTCTCGTCGGCCTCGCGCTTGGCGCGGTCGCGCGACTTCTCCTTGCGGGCCTTGTTCAGGTTCACGGGAGAGGACTTCATCATCTGGGTCCGATCATGTCTTCCGGCCGCACCACGCGGTCGAATGTTGCCTCGTCGACGTAGCCCAGCCGCACCGCCTCCTCGCGTAGGGTGGTCCCATTCTTGTGGGCGGTCTTGGCGACGGTCGTCGCATTGTCGTAGCCGATCTCGGGCGCAAGCGCGGTGACGAGCATCAGGCTCTCGCGCATGAGCTGGTCGATACGGCTCTCGTTGGCCTCGATTCCCCCGACGCAATTGTCGGTGAACGCGCTCGCCGCGTCGCCGAGGAGCTGCATGGACTGCAGAACGTTGTAGGCGATCATCGGCTTGTAGACGTTGAGCTCGAAGTGGCCCTGGCTGCCGGCGAAGCCGACCGCGGCGTCGTTGCCGATGACGTGGGCACAAACTTGGGTCAGCGCCTCGCACTGGGTCGGGTTGACCTTGCCCGGCATGATCGAGCTGCCGGGCTCGTTTTCGGGCAGCAGGAGCTCGTAGAGGCCGCAGCGGGGGCCGGAGCCCATCAGGCGGATGTCGTTCCCGATCTTGAAGAGACTGGCGGCGACGGTCTTGAGCGCCCCCGACATCGCCACCATAGCGTCGTGAGCGGCCAGCGCCTCGAACTTGTTGGGCGCGGTAACGAATGGCAGGCCTGTGATCTCGGCGATGTACTTCGCGACGGTCTCGCCCCAGTCCTTGGGCGAGTTGAGCCCCGTGCCGACGGCGGTGCCGCCCTGCGCCAGCTCGTAGATGTCGCCCAGCGCCGCCTCGACCCGCTCGATCGACTTGGCGACCTGGTGCGCATACCCCGAAAACTCCTGCGCCAGCGTCAGCGGCGTGGCATCCATCGTATGGGTCCGGCCGATCTTGATAATGTCGCCCCACGCCGCGACCTTGGCTTCCAGCGCCGCGTGCAGCTTGCGCAGGCCCGGGAGCAGGACGTCGCGCGCCGTCGTCGCCGTGGCGATGTGCATCGCGGTCGGGAAGGTGTCGTTCGACGACTGGCTCATGTTGACGTGGTCGTTGGGGTGCACCGGCTTCTTGGACCCGATCTCTCCGCCGAGGATCTCGATCGCGCGGTTCGAGATCACCTCGTTGGCGTTCATGTTGGACTGCGTGCCGGAGCCGGTCTGCCAGACGACGAGGGGGAAGTGGTCGTCGAAGCGCCCCTCCACCACTTCGAACGCGGCCTGGATAATGGCCTCGCCGAGCTTCGCGTCGAGCTTTCCGCTTGCCATGTTCGCCTGCGCCGCAGCCTGTTTGATGACGCCGAGAGCGCGCACGACCGCCACCGGCTGACGCTCCCATCCGATCGGGAAGTTGAGCAGTGAGCGCTGGGTCTGGGCGCCCCAGTAGCGATCGGACGCCACCTCGAGCGGGCCAAAGCTGTCGGTTTCGGTGCGGGTGTCGGTCATTCCGGGCTCTCCTGCCAGTCTCGCGCGCGCCCGACATAGCTCGACTCCGAAGGCGCGGGAAACCGGATTCTGGCGTGCCCGAAGCCGGTTTGTCACATCGCACCGGACAGGAGCCGGTGACCTTCGCCAGCTTGGGCCCATCCGGCAAGGCGGCTTGCAGTAGGAGGCGGCGCAGCGAGTGATCCAGATCCTTCGCTCCTGTCCCAGGGCGTCGTTAAGAACGCCGACCTTCGGGAAGGTTTGAGCCTGATCAGGACGCCGCGGCGGCCTCCTGCACCCATCACCAGGGACACAGCCGATGCCTCCGCGGAGATCCGTGTCGCCGGCACCCTCGACGTAGGCGCCTGCGCTCTTCATGCCGCCACCGGAAGAACCTCGTTGCGCGGGGCGCAGGCCACGGCACAATCGCCGAAGCCCTCCATGGTCAGGGCGCCGCGACCGAACGGACAGGTGCTGATGTTGTGCGGCTGGCTCCAGCTGGCTGGGATCACTGGTGCCATCCCTGCGCATGAGGTGCTTAGCGCCGTTCTTGCAGCCGGCGACCCCGCCATCGTCGGGCTGAGCGCCAAACTTGCGACGCTCGCGGCAAGACGTCCCATGAGTCGGTGCCCACGAGCCGGAGCAGGAACCTGTTGATCGCGTTGCCGCGAGCGGAGGTGCGCGAGACCGCGACGCGCGCGGCCGTGGCGGGCGAGACGTCTGCCTCAAAGCTGCCCGTTGTCTCTCCCACGCGCCAAAAACTACGCCCTGAGGCTAAACTGCGCCCGCGCTGGTTTCCCTTGGCGAGCGCGAGCGCAAGTCACGGGGCGCGTTTTCGTCCGGAACCTTCGCGGTCGTTCTTGTCGATCCACTTCGTGACGCGGCTTTTCAGCCGACGCCTCATGCGAGGCCGCCGGCGAACGGGATGAGGTGGTGGAAGAAGACGCCTACCGAGGTGGAAACGTCGCCGTTCACGCTCTCGATCGGGATGTCGTAGCGTTCACCCTCGCCCAGCCGCTGGAGCAGCGCCGAAGGCGCGTCGGCCTCGGTCTTAGTCCCGGCGCGACCTGCCGCGCAGCTTTTGCGGCGGCGTCGTGGTCGCCTTGCGGGGCTGCAACTGTGCTTGAAACGACGCGCGCCTGCGACTACCTTCGATGTGTTCCCTCGGGGACTATGGACATAAACGTGCGTGGAATAAGCGGATCGGACCCGGGGGCGGTACCCGGCGGCTCCACCAGACACCCTCGTTGGGGGGAAAATGGGGCCGAAACAGGATCGACGAACGTGTAAAGACGTGGCTTTGTCCCGGTGAGGTACCACCGTTATCGGTCCGCAAAGTACAGTTGCCAACGACAACCGTGCTCCGGTCGCCGTCGCTGCCTAAGCAGCGACTAGACCGAAACTCAAGCCCTTGCGCCTAGCAGCGTAAGGCGGGGTTCGCAGGCACCTGGCAACAGAAGCCTGCACTTTCCCTACATGATGTACTGGCGTCTCTGTGGCAGAAGGCTTTAGATCCAAACGGCGTGCGCCTTGCGCGCCGAAATGGAAGGATTTTTTGCATGAAACGCGTGAAGCTTGCTCTGACCGGCATCGTGACGCTCCTGCTCACGACATTCGGCATTGCGGCGCAGGACGGTGGCGGCGACGAGCGCTACGAACAGCAGAAGGTCGTCTACCACATCAACCACGACGGCGGAGAAGACGGCCGCTCCTACCGCGCGGCGATGAACAACATCCAGAACCACATCAGCGCAGTCGGGGCGCAGAACCTTGAGGCGCGGGTCGTGCTGCACGGCGACGGCGTCGGCCTCTTGTCGGAAGCGATCGAGGACGACCGGCTGCAGACGCAGATCGGCAGCCTCAAGGCGCAGGATGTGGCGTTCGTGATCTGCAACAACACGCTCGAAAGCCGCGACATCGTTCTCGACGATCTCTACGACGCATGGGAAGATGACGTCGTGCCATCCGGTGTTGCAGAACTGAGCCATCTGCAACAGCAGGGCTTTACCTACATCAAGCCATGACTCGCGGGCGCGCCGGGCCGGCAAGGTATACCCCACCTGCGGCTGATCCGGAACGATGCTAGACAGATAGCGTCGGCCCGTTGGCCGTCAGTGTTCCGAGTGTCCCATGTCTACGGCCCGCAGACGGCGCGTCCCTCCCCGCTCCGGCTGCGGGCCGGCCTTTGGGCGCCGGCACAGGCGCGATGCTGCACATGCGAAGAGAAGGGGCGAGGCGGCCTTCCATCCGCAGCGGAATCGCTTATGCTGACGGTGCACGGCGAAGGGATGGCCTGCCAGCATGTCTCGAACAATCGACTACGGAAACCTGATGCACCGCGCCATGCGCGGCCTGATCCAGGAAGTGCTTGAAGACGTTCAGGCGAACGGCCTCCCAGGACAGCACCACTTCTTCATCACGTTCGACACCATGAATCCAGACGTCGAGATGGCGGACTGGCTATCCGATCGCTACCCGACCGAGATGACGGTCGTGTTGCAGCACTGGTATGACAATTTCGACGTCTCCGATGAGGGCTTCGCGGTCACGCTCAATTTCGGCGACAGTCCGGAGCCGCTCTACATACCATACGACGCGATCAAGACGTTCGTTGATCCCTCCGTCGAGTTCGGTCTCAGGTTCGAGACGCACGAGAACGATGATGACGACGAAGAGGCACCGCACGAGGAGGTGGAGACGCCGCCTCAGAAAGCCGAGATCGTCAGCCTCGACAAGTTCCGCAAGTAGGGCGGCACCAGATCCCGGCGCCGCCCGTTTGTTCTTCAGAAGCCGGCCTTGATCCGCTCGAACGCCTCGCTGTGGCGCTCGCGCTGTTCGTTCGAGATCGGCAGCTGCGCCAGAACCGGCGCATCGATCTGCCCAAGCCCGACATCCCTCAGCGCCTCCTCGCCGACCTCGGCCATGGCGGCCGCGTTGGCGTGGCCGAAGCCCTCGTCGAGCAGCGGCTGGGTGGAGGACGGGTCGAGGATCGCGTTAAGGTAGTCGTAGGCCAGATCTTCCGATCCCTCGCCGTCGGCGAGGTTCACATAACCGCAGAGCCAAAGGGACGAGCCCTCCTCCGGTTCGCGCTCAAAGCCGACCGGGAAGCCCTGCTCGACCATGGTCGGGAGCGTCTCGTTCCACGCCCAGGCCACCATAACCTCGCCGGTCGCCAGCAGCTGCGCCAGCTCGGCCGGGTCGATCCAGTAGGTCCGCAGGTTCTCGTGCGCCTGGCGCAGCCAGTCGGTCGCCGCCTCGAACTGTTCGTCCGTCACGTCCTGCCAGTCGGTCGTGCCGGTGGCGAGGTAGGCCAGGGCATAAGCGTCGTCGACATTGTCGGGCAGGGTCAGCCGGCCGGCGTAATCGGGGTTGAGGAACACGTCGAGGCTTTGCACCGCGTCTTCCGGCACCTGCTCGGTGTTGTAGGCGATGGCCGTCGAGCCGAAGTCGGTCGGGACGAAGTAGATCTCCTCCGACCCACTGGAGACATCGCTCCCCGTGAGGTTGGCATCGAGATCGCCGTAGGCGTCGATGCGCGAGGTATCCCACGGCTCGATCAGGCCGCTGTCGCGCCACTTGGTGACCGAGCCGGCGCAGACATGGCTGACGTCGGCGCGGAAGCCGGAGACGAGCTTCTGGAAGGCCTCCTCCTCGTCGCCGAAGAAGGTGAAGTCGGGGCTGTCGCCGTGCTGCTCCACATAGGCGCTATGGTAGGCCGGGTTCTCGAAGCCCGAATAGTCAAAGACGAGGAGCGAGCCGTCCTGTGCGCTCGCGGCGGGAGCCATGGCCAGCGGCAGCAGGGCGGCCGTCATCGTGCGGAATCTCATGGTGTCCTCCGTGGTGACATCGCCGCGCACGCTAGGGCTGGGGGCACCGTCTCGCAAGCCGGTTCCTGGGTTTTCGCCGACGGGCGTCAGGCCCTGATGTCCACCACGATCCGTCCGCGTACCTTGCCCTGAAGGATCTCCGTCCCGAGCCTCGGGAGGTCGTCCAGCGTCGCCATCTCGACCATCGCCTCGAGCTTCTCCATCGGCATGTCGCGCGCCAGGCGCTCCCACGCCCAGACGCGGTCGCGGTAGGGTCGCATCACGCTGTCGATGCCGATGAGGCGCACCGCGCGGAGCAGGAACGGCACGATCGAGGCGGGAACCGCAGTCCCGCCGGCAAGCCCGACGGCGGCGACCGTGCCGCCGTACTTCAGCTGGCCAAGGATGCGCGCCAGCATGTCGCCCGCCACCGCGTCGACGCATCCGGCCCAGGTCTCGCTCTCCAGCGGACGCTTCGAAGCTTCGGCAAGCTCCGCCCGCGGCACGATGCGCCCCGCGCCCAGGTCGCGCAGGTAGGTCTCCTGCTCCGGCCGACCGGTGACGCAGGCCACTTCGTAGCCGGCGGCGGCGAGCAGCGTCGTCGCGACCGAGCCCACCCCTCCGGCGGCGCCTGTCACCAGCACCGGCCCTCGGTCCCTCGTGAGGCCGTTTTCCTCGAGCGTCAGGACGGCCAGCATCGCCGTCAGGCCGGCGGTTCCAATCGCCATGGCCTGCCGGGTATCGAGTCCGTCCGGCAGCCGGACCAGCCAATCCGCCTTGACCCGCGCCTTTTCCGCGTAGCCGCCCCAGTGGGTCTCGCCCACGCGCCAGCCGGTGAGGATCACCTTGTCGCCCGGGGCGTAACGTTCGTCGTCGCTGGCCTCCACGGTGCCGGCGAAGTCGACGCCGGGGACGTGCGGATAGTTTCTGACGAGCCCGCCACCGGGGCCGATGCAGAGGCCGTCCTTGTAATTGAGCGTGGAGTACTCTACCGCGACGGTGACGTCGCCGGCAGGAAGTCGTGCTTCGTCAACCTGTTGCACAGCGGCGCGGGTCTCACCGCTTTCCGATTTCTCAACCAGCAGCGCGCGCATCCGCATCTCCTTCACCCGTCGGTTTCAGTACGTGGGCTGTGGCGCCTGAAGCATCATGAAGAGGTCCGTGGGCTCGGTCGCGGCGCCGGCAGACGTCAGCATCGCATGGATCTGGCCCCGATGATGCGTCTGGTGATTGAACATGTGAACGATGAGGAGCCAGCGGGAGCGTGTGACGTCCGCGCCCGCGACACCGGAGTACCATGACACCGCGCCTTCAAGGTCGCTTTCCTCTAGACTTTCCGACCACTCGAGGATCCGCGCGTCGGTCACCCTGCGCCGGGTTCGAAATTCGTCCCATTTCCGGATAAGGGCGGGACTTCCCGCCAGCCCGGCGCGAGGTGCGTCCCATCCCGCCAGCCGCGCCATCCATACGAGGTCGGCCCAGAGCAGGTGGCTGCACGTGCGGGCGATGCTGCCGAAGAAGGCGCCGCGGTCTGCCGTGCGCGCGGTCTGGTCCAGCGTGTCCGCGGCGGCGACCATCGCGCGATTCTGCCAGTCGTTGTACTGCGCCATCGTCCGGACGTATTCGGGTTCGATCATGGGACGCCCGTACCTGTGGCGAAGCGGGCTGCGGACGCTGGCGTCATGGCGCCATCTCACGCGGCGGCGGCCCTCAAGTCAACAGTGCGGCAGCAGCGGGTTGGGACCGTGATCATTCTCCTGTATACGCAGATGTGCCGGCTTGCCGGCGCCAGGAAAACTGCGGAGGGGACAGGAGCTGTGGCAGACACCGGACCGCCTGAGGCAAGCATCATCGAGACCGACTACGTCGTCGGTCAGGACAATGTAGAGGGCAAGGTCGGCCCAATTGGCTTCGACATCCACAACCCGGTCTTCGCCATCTCGGGCATCACCGTGGTGGTCTTCGTGTTCTATGCTCTGGCGCTCCCCGAGCAGGCGGCGAGCGTCTTCGGATGGCTCCGGCCGGCGCTCACGGACAACTTCGACTGGTTCTTCATGATCGCCGCGAACGTGTTCGTCGTGTTCTGCCTCGCGCTGATCTTCACCCCGTGGGGCGGCGTCCGGCTGGGTGGCAAGGACGCGACGCCCGACTACAGCTATCTCGGCTGGCTCGCGATGCTGTTCGCCGCGGGAATGGGCATCGGCCTGATGTTCTTTGGTGTGCTCGAACCGGTTTACCACATGGCAGTCTCCGAACCGCTCGGTGTCGCCTCTCCGATCGCGGAGGACGGCAGCATCATTTCGGAGAACGTGGGCGCGGCGCGGACCATGGGCCTCGCCGCCTCGATCTATCATTGGGGTCTGCACCCCTGGGCGATCTACGCGGTCCTGGCGCTCGCCCTTTCGCTCTTCACCTACAACAAGGGGCTGCCGCTGACGATCCGTTCGGCCTTCTATCCGATCTTCGGCGACCGGGTATGGGGCTGGACCGGGCACATCATCGACACGCTCGCCGTCTTCGCGACGCTCTTCGGCCTCGCCACGTCGCTCGGGCTTGGCGCGCAGCAGGCGAATGCGGGGCTCGAATACATCTACGGTGTGCCGAATAACACGACGGTGCAGGTGATCCTGATCTCGATCATCACCAGCATCGCGTTGATCTCGGTGGTCCGAGGTCTCGACGGCGGCGTGAAGCGGCTGTCGGAGATCAACATGGTGGTCGCGGCGCTGCTCCTGCTTTTCGTTCTTTTCCTTGGCCCGACCGCCACGGTGCTGAGCGACTTCGTCACCGGGCTCGGTGCCTACGTCGTGGACCTGCCGGCCCTGTCGAACCCGTTCGGCCGCGAGGACGAGGGGTACGTTCACGGCTGGACGACGTTCTACTGGGCCTGGTGGATCAGTTGGTCGCCGTTCGTCGGCATGTTCATCGCCCGCGTCAGCCGTGGCCGCACGGTGCGAGAGTTCATCATCTGCGTGCTGCTGATCCCGTCGCTCGTCTGCGTTCTCTGGATGGCGGTGTTCGGCGGCGTCGCGATCGACCAGGTGCTGAGCAGCCCCGAGACCAGCGTCGTCAAGGCGAACGTGATCGACAGTTACAGTCCCGAGCTCTCGCTCTTCGCGATGCTCGAGGGCCTGCCGCTGGCCGCGGTCACCTCGACGATCGGCATCATCCTGGTGATCGTGTTCTTCGTGACGTCGTCCGACTCGGGCTCGCTGGTAATCGACACGATCACCGCGGGCGGCAAGGTCGATGCGCCGGTGCCGCAGCGGGTGTTCTGGGCGACGTTCGAGGGCGCGGTCGCGATCGTGCTCCTGATCGGCGGGGGGCTCGGCGCGCTCCAGGCGATGGTGATCTCGACGGGTCTGCCCTTCACGATCATCCTGCTCGCGATGTGCTGGACGATCATTCAGGGCCTGAGGACGGAGGAGCGCTAACGCGCTCCTCCGGAATGTGCCTTCTTCGGCAGGCGTTCAGGCGCTGGCGCGCGACTGTCGCTTGCGCTCGTGTGGGTCGAGGAAGCGCTTGCGAAGCCTGATGGCCTTTGGCGTGACCTCGACGAGCTCGTCGTCGTCGATGTAGGCGATGGCCTGCTCAAGGCTCATGGTGACAGGCGTGGTAAGGCGCACGGCCTCGTCCGTGCCGGAGGCGCGGATGTTGGTCAGCTTCTTGCCCTTGAGCGGGTTCACCTCAAGATCGTTCTCGCGGCTGTGCTCGCCGATGATCATGCCCTGGTAGACTTGTTCCTGCGCGCCGATGAACATCTTTCCCCGATCCTCGAGGTTGAAGAGCGCGTAGGCGACCGAAACGCCGTCCTCCATCGAGATCAACGCTCCGGCGCGGCGGCCGGGGATCGGGCCCTTGTAGGGCGCCCAGCCGTGGAACAGGCGGTTCAGGACGCCGGTGCCGCGGGTGTCGGTCAGAAACTCTCCGTGATAGCCGATCAGGCCGCGCGAAGGAACATGGGCCACGATGCGCGTCTTGCCGGCGCCCGCGGGCTTCATCTCGACGAGATCGCCGCGGCGGACGCCGGTCAGCTTCTCGATGACCGCGCCGGTATAGTCGTCGTCGACGTCGATCGTGACCTCCTCGATCGGCTCCATGCGCTGGCCGTCCTCTTCGCGGAAGAGCACCTGAGGCCGGCTGACCGACAGCTCGAAGCCCTCGCGCCGCATGTTCTCGATCAGCACGCCCATCTGCAGCTCGCCCCGTCCGGCGACCTCGAACGCCTCGCCGCCGGGGGTGTCGGTGACGCGGATGGCAACGTTCGACTCCGCCTCCTTGAGCAGGCGGTCGCGAATGACGCGGGACTGTACCTTGGAGCCGTCGCGCCCAGCAAGCGGGCTGTCGTTGATGCCGAAGGTCACGCTGATGGTCGGCGGGTCGATCGGCTGCGAGGGCAGGGGAGTCTCGATCGCCAGCGCGCCTATCGTGTCGGAGACGGTCGCCTTGCTCATTCCGGCCAAGGTCACGATGTCGCCCGCCTCCGCCTCATCGACGGCGGTCTGGGCGAGACCGCGGAACGCGAGGATCTTGGAGATGCGGAACTGCTCGATCTTCTGGCCCACGCGACTGATCGCCTGCACGGTGGCGCCGGTGCGGGCGGTCCCGCTCTCGATTCGGCCGGTCAGGATGCGGCCGATAAACGGGTCCGCGCCGAGCGTGGTCGCCAGCATCTGGAACGGCTCATCCTTGCGGATGATCTGACGCGGGCGCGGCACGTGGTGCACGATCAGGTCAAAGAGCGGCGCGAGGCTCTTTCTCGGGCCGTCGGGCTCGGCAGAGGCCCAACCGGCGCGGCCCGAGGCGTAGAGATGCGGGAAATCGAGCTGGTCCTCGTCGGCCCCGAGGTCGGCGAAGAGGTCGAAGACCTCGTTCAACGCCCGATCCGGCTCGGCATCGGGCTTGTCGACCTTGTTCAGCACCACGATGGGGCGCAGTCCCAGCGCGAGCGCCTTCGACGTCACGAACTTCGTCTGCGGCATCGGCCCCTCGGCCGCGTCGACGAGCAGGCAGACGCCGTCGACCATGCTGAGGATGCGCTCGACCTCACCGCCGAAGTCGGCGTGGCCCGGAGTGTCGACGATGTTGATGCGCGTGCCCTTCCACTCGACCGAGGTCGCCTTGGCGAGGATGGTGATGCCGCGCTCGCGCTCGAGGTCGTTCGAATCCATCGCTCGCTCGGCCACCGCCTGACCTTCACGGAAGGCGCCGGATTGCTTGAGCAGCTCGTCCACGAGCGTCGTCTTGCCGTGATCGACGTGGGCGATGATGGCGATGTTGCGCAGGTCCATGGATTCGCTTTCAGTGAGAGAGGCGCCCCTCTATCGCGCCCGGGGCGCAGGCGCCAGCGATTTGGGCGCGGCCGCTTCAGGTCAGTGCGGCGCCGTGTTCGAGTAGAGGTGTATCACAAGGATGCCGCCGAGGATCAGCAGGATTCCGAGCAGCGCCGGCAGGTCCAGCCGCTGACCGAAGACGACGTAGCCGATCACTGCGATGAACACGATGCCGAGGCCGGACCAGATCGCGTAGACGATGCCGACCGGCATGTACTTCAGCGCCAGCGCCATCAGCCAGAACGACAGGCCATAGCCGACGACCACGATGACCGACGGTACGAGACGGGTGAACTGCTGGCTGGCCTGAAGGGCGGTGGTGCCGATTGTCTCGGTCAGGATCGCGAGCACGAGGTAGATATAGGCGTGCGGCATCGAGCCTCCGAGTGAAGGGGGCCGGCGCGAACGCCGGCCCTTCTGCGAAAGCCGGCGGCGTCAGGACAGCGCCTTGTTCAGGTTCTCTTCGATCTTGTCGAGGAAACCCTGCGTCGTCAGCCACTTCTGGTCCGGCCCGACGAGGAGGGCGAGGTCCTTGGTCATGAAGCCCGACTCGACCGTCTCGACTACCACGCGCTCGAGCGTCTCGGCGAAGGTCTTCAGCGCGTCGTTGCCGTCGAGCGCGGCGCGGTGGCGCAGGCCACCGGTCCAAGCGTAGATAGAGGCGATCGAGTTTGTCGACGTCTCCTTTCCCTGCTGGTGCTGCCGGAAGTGGCGGGTGACGGTGCCATGCGCCGCCTCGGCCTCCACGATCTTGCCGTCGGGCGTCATCAGCCGCGAGGTCATCAGACCCAGCGAGCCGAAGCCCTGTGCAACGATGTCGGACTGCACGTCGCCGTCGTAGTTCTTGCACGCCCAGACGTAGCCGCCCGACCATTTCAGCGCCGCGGCGACCATGTCGTCGATCAGCCGGTGTTCGTAGGTCAGGCCCTTCTTCTTGAACTCGTCGGCGAACTCGGCGTCGAAGATCTCTTGGAAGATGTCCTTGAAGCGGCCGTCATAGGCCTTGAGAATCGTGTTCTTGGTCGAAAGGTAGACCGGGTAGCCGCGCATCAGGCCGTAGTTGAACGAGGCGCGGGCGAAGTCGCGGATCGACTCGTCGAGGTTGTACATCGCCATCGCCACGCCCGAGGCCGGCGCCTGAAACACCTCGTGCTCGATCGTTTCGCCATCCTCGCCGACGAACTTGATGGTCAGCTTGCCCTTGCCGGGGAAGCGGAAGTCGGTGGCGCGGTACTGGTCGCCGTAGGCGTGGCGGCCGACGACGATCGGCTGCGTCCAGCCGGGGACGAGGCGGGGAACATTCTTGCAGATGATCGGCTCGCGGAAGATCACGCCGCCCAGGATGTTGCGGATCGTGCCGTTCGGGCTGCGGTACATGCGCTTCAAGCCAAACTCCTCGACCCGCGCCTCGTCAGGGGTGATGGTGGCGCATTTCACGCCGACGCCGACCTCCTTGATCTTCTCGGCCGCGTCGACGGTAATCTGGTCGTCGGTGCGGTCCCGCTCCTCCATGCCGAGGTCGTAGTAGAGCAGGTCAACGTCGAGATAGGGCAGGATCAGCTTCTGCTTGATGAAATCCCAGATGATCCGGGTCATCTCGTCTCCGTCGAGCTCGACGACCGGGTTGTCGACTTTGATCTTCGTCATTGGGTGATCCCGTCCTTGGAAATGGTCGCGCGCTTCCTAACCCATGGCGCGCGGGAGCGGAAGCGCAGGCGAGCAACGCGGGACGCGTCACTCAGTGACTGCGCGTCCGCTATGCGATCGACCGTGAAATACGAAAGGATAGCGGGGTGCGATCGCCGCCGGTGAGGCCACGATGCAAAGGATCTCGCGCGTAGTATGTTTCACAAAATCAACGGAGCGGCTCCGTCGAGCCGTCTTCCGTTCGCTATGACCGGCGGCAAGCGCCGAAGAACTACCGGCTGTTCTCGGTCAGCCGCCGCTTCACGTAGTTCGAGACCGAGTCGATCATCTTGTCCATGTAAGGATCTTGGAAGAAGTGGTCGGCGCCCTCGATTTCCTCATGAGTGATGGTGATGCCTTTCTGCTCGTGCAGCTTGGAGACCAGCCCCTGCGTATCCTTCGGCGGCGCCACCCGGTCGGCCGTGCCGTTGATGATGAGGCCGGACGACGGGCATGGTGCGAGGAAAGAGAAGTCGTACATGTTCGCCGG
The DNA here is from genome assembly GCF_016918935.1 of Roseitranquillus sediminis. GTDB lineage: Bacteria > Pseudomonadota > Alphaproteobacteria > Rhodobacterales > Rhodobacteraceae > Roseitranquillus > Roseitranquillus sediminis. Next base: position 8,553 of record NZ_JAFFOB010000022.1, on the reverse strand, counting down.
CGGCGAGACGCTGACGAAGCCGGTAATCTCGGGCCGGCGCATCAAGAGCTGCATTCCGATCCAGGCACCGAAAGAGAAGCCGGCCACCCAGCAGTGCTTCGAGTTCTGGTTCAGCGACTGGAGGTAGTCGAGCGCCGAAGCGGCGTCCGAAAGCTCGCCGATGCCCTGGTCGTACTCGCCCTGACTGCGGCCGACGCCCCGGAAATTGAAGCGTAGGACGGTGAAGCCCATCTTGTGAAAGGCATAGTGCAGGTTGTAGACGACGCGGTTGTTCATCGTCCCGCCGAACTGCGGATGCGGGTGCAGGACGATCGCAATCGGAGCGTCCTTTTGCCTCTGAGAGTGGTAACGACCTTCAAGACGGCCTTCGGGGCCGGGGAAGATGACTTCGGGCATTCGTTCCCTGCCTTGACGTATCCGCGCCCCGCTTAGTTGACGGGTTCAGTCGGACACATTAGAACAATTCTAAACCAAGCGTTCGGGCGCCGGTGATGACTGCACCTAGTCACCGCGCCGTGTCGCGTCAACAAAGCTCTGCCGGGAGCCATACGTGAAGCTGAGCACCAAGGGACGCTATGCGATGGTCGCGCTCGCCGATCTGGCTGCGCAGCCGCAGGACAAGCTCCTGTCGCTCGGCGACCTGAGCCGGCGGCAGTCGATCTCGCTGGCGTATCTCGAGCAGCTTTTCGTCAAGCTTCGCCGGGCCGGCATCGTCGAGAGTGTGCGCGGACCAGGGGGCGGCTACCGCCTTGCGCGGCCTGCCTCCGAGATTCGTGTATCGGAGGTGCTCGAGGCGGTGGACGAGACGGTCAGCGCGATGAAAACAGGGGCGGCGGCTTCCGGTGGCCTCTCCGGGACGCGGGCGCAGTCGATGACGAACCGACTGTGGGAAGGTCTCAGTGCCCACGTCTATGTCTTTCTGCACCAGACCCGCCTCAGCGACGTGGTAGGGAACGCGCTGACGCCTTGTCCGGCGGTGCCGACGCTCTTCCAGGTGGTCGACGACTGATGCGGCGCCGGACCTACCTCGACTGGAACGCAAGCGCACCGCTGCGGCCTGAGGCGCGGGAGGCGATGGTCTCGGCGCTGGATCTGGTGGGCAACCCGTCCTCGATCCACGCGGAGGGGCGAGCCGCCCGCGGTGTGGTCGAGAGGGCGCGGGCGGAGGTGGCCGAGGCATTCGGCGCGCAATCGTCCGATGTCGTCTTCACCAGCGGTGCGACCGAGGCGGCGGCGCTGGCGCTTACCGGGCGCGACCTGGCTGGGGCGCCGGTCGAGCATGACGCAGTGGCGGCGTGGGTCGATGGCGCGCTGCCGGTTTCGGCGGAAGGCCTCGTTGCGGTGAGCGAGCCGACGCGCACGGCGCTGCAGATGGCGAACTCGGAGACGGGGGTTGTGCAGTCGCTGCCAAAAGGGATTGCCGTCACGGACGCGACGCAGGCGTTTGGCAAGCTGCCCGTGGCGTTCGACTGGTCGGGTGCTCAGATGGCCCTGATTTCGTCGCACAAGATCGGCGGGCCTAAAGGCGTCGGCGCGCTGATTTTACGGCGCGGCCTGGACGTGATGGCGCTAATCCGTGGCGGCGGCCAGGAGATGGGGCGGCGGTCGGGCACCGAGAACGTCGCGGCGATCGCGGGTTTCGGCGCGGCTGCCAGCGCGGCGGCGCGCGACCTGGCCGAAGGGTCGTGGGAGCGTGTTGCCGAACTGCGGGATTGGCTTGAGGGTGCTCTGGCGTCCGGCGCTCCCGATACTATCTTGGTCGGCAACGGCGCGCCGCGTCTGCCGAATACGATCTGCCTTGCGACGCCTGGCTGGAAGGGCGAGACGCAGGTGATGCAGATGGACCTGGCGGGCTATGCCGTGTCGGCGGGGTCGGCCTGTTCCAGCGGCAAGCTAAGCCGGAGTCGAACGCTTTCCGCCATGGGTCTGGACGAACGAACAGCCGGCTCGGCGATCCGCGTCTCTCTCGGATCGACCACGACGCGGGAAGAGGCTGAAGGTTTTGCCGGCGCCTGGCTGGCGCAAAACAGGAAGTTTCGGGCGCGCGCCGCCTGAATGGAAAGGACGGAGATGACTGTACTCGATACCGATATCCGCGAAGGCGTCGACCGCGAGACGGTCGAGCGCGTCCAGGCGATGGCCGGCAAGTACAAGCACGGCTGGGAAACGGACATCGAGATGGAGTTCGCGCCCAAGGGCCTGAACACCGACATCGTGCGCCTCATCAGCGAGAAGAACGCCGAGCCAGAGTGGATGACGGACTGGCGGCTCAAGGCGTTCGAGCGCTGGCAGCAGATGGAAGAGCCCGACTGGGCGATGATCCAGCACCCGCCGATCGACTATCAGGAGCAGTATTATTACGCCAAGCCCAAGAGCATGATGGAGAAGCCGAAGTCGCTGGACGAGGTGGACCCCAAGCTGCTCCAGACCTACGAGAAGCTGGGCATCCCGCTCAAGGAGCAGATGATCCTGGCGGGCGTTGAGGGTGCCGAGGAGGCGCCGGCCGAAGGCCGCAAGGTGGCGGTCGACGCGGTGTTCGACAGCGTGAGCGTCGGCACGACCTTCCAGAAGGAATTGGCCAAGGCGGGCGTGATCTTCTGCTCGATCTCCGAGGCAATCCGGGAGCACCCGGAACTCGTGAAGAAGTATCTCGGGAGCGTCGTTCCGATCCAGGACAACTTCTTCGCAACGCTCAATTCAGCCGTATTCTCCGACGGCTCGTTCGTTTACGTGCCGCCGGGCGTGAAGTGCCCGATGGAGTTGTCGACCTACTTCCGCATCAACGCCGAGAACACCGGCCAGTTCGAGCGGACGCTCATCATCGCCGACAAAGGCAGCTACGTCAGCTACCTCGAGGGGTGCACGGCCCCGCAGCGCGACACGGCGCAGCTTCACGCGGCCGTGGTCGAGTTGGTCGCGCTCGAGGACGCGGAGATCAAGTACTCGACGGTCCAGAACTGGTATCCGGGCGACGAGAACGGCAAGGGTGGCATCTACAACTTTGTCACCAAGCGCGCCGACTGCCGCGGCGACCGTTCAAAAGTGATGTGGACGCAGGTCGAGACGGGCTCCGCGGTGACGTGGAAATACCCGTCGTGCATCCTGCGCGGTGACGACAGCCAGGGCGAGTTCTACTCGATCGCAATCACGAACAACTGGCAGCAGGCGGACACCGGCACCAAGATGATCCACCTCGGCAAGCGCACTAGGAGCCGGATCGTTTCAAAGGGAATCAGCGCGGGGCACGCGCAGAACACGTATCGGGGCCTTGTCTCGATGCACCCGAAGGCGAAGGAAAGCCGCAACTACACCCAGTGCGACAGCCTTTTGATCGGCGACCAGTGCGGCGCGCACACGGTTCCCTACATCGAGGTAAAGAACAACTCGAGCCGTGCCGAGCACGAAGCGACGACGTCCAAGGTCGACGACGACCAAATGTTCTACTGCCAGCAGCGCGGGATGGACGAGGAAGAGGCGGTGGCGCTCATCGTCAACGGCTTCTGCAAGGATGTGCTTCAGGCGCTGCCGATGGAGTTCGCGATGGAGGCGCAGCAGCTGGTGGCGATCAGCCTTGAGGGGTCTGTCGGATGATCGTCACCACGACGCAGTCGATCGAGGGTCGGAAAGTCGTGGAGTACTGCGGCGTCGTCACGGGCGAAGCGATCCTCGGTGCGAACGTTTTCCGAGACTTCTTCGCCGGGATCCGCGACATCGTTGGCGGCCGTTCCGGCGGCTACGAGCGGAGCCTGCGCGAGGCGCGCGAGACGGCGCTCGAAGAGATGACGGCCGAAGCTGCGCGCCTGGGTGGCGACGCGGTGATCGGCGTCGACCTCGACTACGAGGTCGTGGGCAAGGACAACGGCATGCTGATGGTCTCGGCCAGCGGCACCGCCGTCAGACTGGATTGAGGAAAATGCTGGATATCAAGAACCTGCACGTCAAACTTGAGGAAGAGGACAAGCGGATCCTCAAGGGGGTCGACCTGCACGTCGATGCCGGCAAGGTGCACGCCATAATGGGACCGAACGGTTCCGGCAAGTCGACGCTGGCTTACGTTCTGTCGGGTCGTGACGGCTATGAGATCACCGAGGGCGCGGTTGCGCTCGACGGCGAGGACGTGCTCGATATGGAGCCCGAGGAGCGCGCGGCAGCAGGGCTTTTTCTCGCCTTCCAGTATCCCATCGAGATCCCCGGCGTCGGCAACATGACGTTCCTGCGCACCGCGCTGAACGCGCAGCGCAAGGCACGCGGCGAGGCGGAAGTCAGCGCGGGAGAGTTCCTCAAGCTGATCCGGGAGAAGGCGAAGACGCTGCAGATCGACCCGGAGATGCTCAAGCGTCCGGTCAATGTCGGCTTCTCCGGCGGCGAGAAGAAGCGCAACGAGATCCTGCAGATGGCGGTGCTCGAGCCGCGGATGTGCGTGCTGGACGAGACCGACTCAGGCCTCGACGTGGATGCGATGAAGCTGGTCGCGGATGGCGTCAACGCCCTGCGAGACGCGGGACGGTCGTTCCTCGTCATCACGCACTACCAGCGGCTTCTGAACCACATCCAGCCGGACGTCGTGCACATCATGGCCGACGGCCGCATCGTGAAGACTGGTGGGCCTGAACTGGCGCTCGAGGTGGAGAACAACGGTTATGCCGACATCCTGGCGGAGGTGGCCTGATGGCGCTGCGCAAGATCGACCATGAGGCGGTCGAGGCGCGGCTTTCGGCGCTCGACCTGCCGCAGGGCCCTTCCTGGGCCGCCGCAGCGCGCCGGGACGCGCTTGAGCGGGTGCGCGCAGGCGGCCTGCCGCAGCGGCGGGACGAATACTGGCGCTTCACGCGGCCCGACAGCCTGATCCAGCCCGAGCCGACGCCGGCGCAGGTGCTGCGGGAGGAGGGGTCGGAGATCTTTAGCGGTATCGACCGGCTGCGGATCGTCTTCCGCGACGGCGTCTTCGACCCGGAAGCCTCCGACGATCTCGCGGCCGAGGGCGTGGCGATCGAACGGGTCGCGCAGAGCGGCGACATCCATTGGGCGCGCGACCTTTATGGCAAGCTCGAGGTGCGGGGGCAGGAGCCCGTGTCGCGGCCGCTTGCTGCGCTGAACACCGCTTTCGCGACCGATGGTCTGCTCATCCGGGCGACCGGCAAGGTGAGGCGGCCGGTGGCGCTGGTCTATCTACACGAGCAGGAACAGTCCGACGCGATCCTCCACCACGTCGTGAAGGTCGAGGAGGGTGCGGAGTTGACGCTGCTGGAGACAGGACCTGCCGCGGCGCGCTTCAACACGGTGACGGAGGTCGAGGTTGCCGACCGCGCGACGTTCCACCATGTGCGGGCACAGGGCCGCGACCACGAGCGGCGCGCGGTGACGCATGTCTTCGCCCGCCTCGGCGGCGAGTGCGTCTTCAAGTGCTTCACCCTGACAGCCAACGGCATGATGACTCGCAACGAGGCGGTCATTGAGCTTGCGGGCGACGATGCAGTCGCCCACGTCGCCGGGGCCGCGGTCGGCGATGGTGATTTCCACCACGACGACACAGTGTTCGTCACCCACGAGGGGCGCAACTGCGAGAGCCGTCAGGTCTTCAAGAAGGTGCTAAGGAACGGCGCCACCGGCGTCTTTCAGGGCAAGATCCTCGTCCGCCAGAGCGCGCAGAAGACCGACGGCTACCAGATCAGCCAGTCGCTCCTGCTGGATGGAGACAGCCAGTTCCTGGCCAAGCCGGAGCTCGAGATCTACGCCGATGATGTGCAGTGTTCGCATGGCTCGACCTCGGGCGCCATCGACGAGGACGCGATGTTCTATCTCCGCTCGCGCGGGGTCGAGCAGAGCGACGCGCAGGACCTGCTGACGCTCGCGTTCCTCGCCGAGGCGATCGACGAGATCGACGACCGCATGATCGCTGAGGATCTGGTGACGCAGCTCGAGCGCTGGCTGTCGCGTCGGCGCCGCTAGCGCATGGCGGTCACCGCCGATATCGCGCGGACCTACCGGGCGCCGCGGGCGGTGCTGCGCCGGCTGCTCGACCAGGGCCCTCGCGAGGATCGGGCGCTCGGCATGGCAATGCTGTCCTGCGTCCTGATCTTCTTGGCGCAGTGGCCGCGGCTCTCGCGCGAGGCGCATCTGACGGGGCAGGAGCTCGACATGCTCATCGGCGGCGCGCTCTTCGGCTGGGTCTTCGTCGCGCCCCTGCTGCTATACGGAATTGCTGCATTGAGCCACTTGGTGGCACGGGGCTTCGGCGGCCACGGTAGCTGGTTCGCGGCGCGGCTGGCGCTCTTCTGGGCGCTCCTTTCGGCGGTGCCGCTCTGGCTCGTTCACGGTCTCGTCGCAGGCTTCGTCGGCCCGGGTCCGCTCCTGACCGTCGTCGGCGCGCTGGCGCTCGGGGCGTTCCTGTGGTTCTGGGTCGCAGGATTGTGCGAGGCCGAAGGAGAGTGCGCGTGACCATGGGGACGTTCCTGACCCTAGCGCTGCAGGCGCTTCGCAACCCGCGCGAGGCTGCCACCACGCTCCTGTCCTTGGGCATCCCGCGTGAGGCGCTGGTGCCGGCGCTCGCGCTCGTGATCGTGCTCAGCGTGATACTTACCATCATCACCACCGAGTTGACGCCGAACGATCCCATGCAGGCCAGCCTGCCGCCGCTGGCGATTGCGGCGGTGATGGCCACACTGATCGCCTTTTTCATCTTCGGCCTGTATCGCGGCGGGCGCGCGATGGGCGGCACCGGCAGCCTGCCGGAAACCGTGCTGCTGATGACGTTTCTTCAGTTCCTCCTCCTGCTGGGGCAGTTCGTGGAGATCCTGCTCTGGATTGCGGCACCGCCGCTGGCGGGGGTGTTCGTGATCGCAGTTGCCATCCTCGCCTTCTGGATTAACATCAATTTCATTGACGTCCTGCACAGTTACGGCTCGCTCTTGAAGTCTCTTGCGCTGATCCTCGCGGTGTCGCTGGGCGTCGCTTTGATCTTCATGTTTCTCCTGTCGCTGTCCGGAGCGCCGATGCAGGGAACGGCCTGATGTATGACGTCCACGCGATCCGTCGCGACTTTCCGATCCTCTCGCGCGAGGTGAACGGCAAGCCCTTGGTCTATCTGGACAATGGCGCCTCCGCGCAGAAGCCGCAGGTCGTGCTCGACGCGATCCATCGCGCCTACGCGGACGAGTACGCCAACGTGCACCGCGGTCTGCACCACCTCTCGAACCTCGCGACCGAGCGGTACGAGGGGGTCCGAGAGACGCTCGCGCGCTTCCTCAACGCCGGATCGCCAGACGAGATCGTGATGAACACCGGCACGACAATGGGGATCAACCTTGTCGCGTACGGCTGGGCGATGCCGCGGATGGAGGCGGGCGACGAGATTGTCCTGTCGGTGATGGAGCATCACGCGAACATCGTGCCCTGGCACTTCCTGCGCGAGCGGCAGGGCGTCGTGCTCAAGTGGGTGGACGTCAATGCCAGGGGCGACCTCGACCCGCAGGCGGTGCTGGACGCGATCGGTCCGCGCACAAAGCTCGTGGCCGTGACACACCTTTCGAATGTGCTTGGGACGGTGGTCGACGTCGCGTCGATCTGCGAGGGCGCACGCGAACGCGGCGTGCCGGTGCTCGTCGACGGCAGCCAGGCAGCCGTCCACATGCCGGTGGACGTGCAGGCGATTGGTTGCGACTTCTATCCGGTCACAGGGCACAAGCTCTATGGTCCGTCAGGCTCGGGCGGGATCTACATCCGCAAGGAGCGGCTGTCGGAGATGCGGCCGTTCGTGGGTGGCGGTGACATGATCCGCGAGGTGCACAAGGACGGTATCGCCTGGAATGACCCGCCGATGAAGTTCGAGGCGGGCACGCCCGGCATCGTCTCGCAGATAGGCCTCGGAACGGCGCTCGACTACATGACCGAGCTGGGCATGGACGCGATTGCGGCGCACGAGGCGGGACTGCGCGACTACGCGCGCGAGCGCCTCGGCGGGCTCGAGTGGCTGGACCTGCAGGGCACCAGCGCCTCGAAGGCTGCCATCTTCAGCTTCACTCTGAGAGGTGCGGCGCACGCGCATGATATATCGACGATTCTGGACAAGCGGGGGGTGGCCGTGCGGGCTGGGCACCATTGCTGCGGACCGCTGATGGACCACCTCGGCGTCACCGCCACCTGCCGCGCCTCGTTCGGCCTTTACAACACGCGCGAGGAGGTCGATGTCCTCGTCAGCGCGCTGGAGCTCTGCCACGAGTTCTTCGACTGAGGGCACGGGTTCCGCCCTTGCCCCCGCCGCTCCGATCGACTAATCGCGGGGCATCGGCGCGACGGATCGCGCTGCAGACGGTCGCATAGCTCAGCTGGATAGAGCGCTGCCCTCCGAAGGCAGAGGTCTCAGGTTCGAATCCTGATGCGACCGCCATCCCCTCTTGCAGCTGCCTGGGATGCTCCAGTTTGGACTCCGCCGTTCAGGGTGTCCGGCTACCGTGATCCGTCTGGTTGTCGGGGGCGTTTTCGAGGCTTTTGCGGAGTGCGTTGAGCTTGTTCTGGAGGTGCAGGCGGAGGATGCGTGCGAGGCGGTTGGCGTCC
>NZ_JAFFOB010000021.1 GCF_016918935.1 Roseitranquillus sediminis | reverse complement strand
AGATGCGCTCGCCTCGCGAGTTCATCGCAGCTCAAACCGCAACCGCCTGAGTGTCCGGCGAAACGGGGGCAAGATCAGGTGCGCGGTAGCCACTCGCATCGGTTCTTCGGGGCGGTGGTTGCTAATTAGTTGACGCTTAAGCTTTATCGGCGCCCCGGAGGGTCCTGCTTTCAGCTCCTCGCGCCGCGCCGACGCCGGGTAGGTGATCTTCAGGTTTCCGCTGATCTTCAGGTTTCCCCCGGTGGCGATGCGGGCAGCTCCCTCGCTCCCGTCTTTCCACGTTAGCGCTCGATTACATCGCGTCTGCTCCGACGCCGCGATGCTCCGCATTCCTCCGAAGCGAAATGCCCAAGCGCCCCTGGGTCCTGTCCGGCCGCTTCCGGCTGCTGCAGAAAGCAACGCAATTGCTCGCTTATTGAGTGGATAAGCGCTCCAGGCAGAGCGATGACGGCTGCACGCGACCCGCCGCGACGCCCAGAACGGAGCCGGAGACATGAGCCCCATTACCCCCACCCGCGAGGAGCGCCAAGCGCGCAACGCCGCGGATGCTCAGGGCGCCTCCATCGCGAAGAAGGCCGAGATCGACGCGATGCTGGCCCGCCTGCATTCGCTCAGCGACGAGCACTTCAGAGTCCACCCCGATGAGCTGACCTGGACCGACGTCGGTACGCTCGGGCACTACGCCGAACTCCTCCGCCGGATAATCGACTGCGCCTTCCGCGAAGGCGACCACGCCGAAATCGCCTGACCCGATGCCTCTCCGCCGGGCCCCGCCGCGTGCGGGGCTTCAGCCAGTAGGAGGCCGGCATGCCGCCGGTCCCGCTGCCGGAGACGCAACCATGACCACCCTCACCGAAACCCAATCCCTCGTCCTCAGCCGGGCCGCCCAGCGCGACGGCGGCATCGCCCTTCCGCTGCCCGAGCGGCTGAAAGGCGGGGCCGCCAAGCGGGTCGTTGGCCCGCTGATCGAGAAGGGCCTCCTCAATGAGGTCGAGGCAGACCTCCGCAAGTGCGGACAGCCGCTCTGGCGCTCGACCGGCGACGGCCACGGCGTCACGCTCTCGATCACGCGCGCAGGCCTCGAGGCGATCGGCGTCGAGACCGGCGACAGCGCCCCGAGCGCGGCCGCCGAGGCGCCGAGCGACGCGGCCCCGGCCAAGGACGCCGCCGCCACGGAGCGGGCCGCCACGGCGGCCCACAGCACCGGCCCGCGGGCGCCGCGCGAGGGCACTAAGCTCGCGACGCTTGTCGCGCTCCTGCGGCGGCCGGAGGGCGCCACGATGGCGGAGATGACCGATGCCACCGGCTGGCAGCAGCACACGGTCCGAGGCGCGCTCGCGGCGTCGATCAAGAAGAAGCTCGGCCTCGAGGTGATGAGCGACAAGCCGCAAGGTCAGGGTCGCCGCTGGCGGATCGGCTTGTAAAGCACAGGCAGCACGAGACTGCGGCGCAGAGCTCACGTGGCACAAACCGTGCCCGCGTTGAGCTTCCTTGAGCGGTGGGCACGCTTGGCGCAAAGTCGGGATCCGGCACACTCCTGCCGTCCGACCGCGGCGGCGAGCGCCGCGCAGCCGCGTGGAACGAGGACATTCGGATTTCAGCCACCATGACCCGAACCTGCGTCCATTTACGTGCCGCAGCAATTTCCAAAAGCGTACCCCAAGAAGCGCGGTCCCACGACGCCATCTCTCCGCGGGCGAGGCGAGCGCGGGCGCGGCCTCGGCAGGGCAGGCCGGACAGTCTACCGCCTACATTCGCGGCGAAGAGGTGTTTGACGCCCAACTTCTACGCCGTTCTGGTTTTCTGAGACCGTTTTGGCCATCCTGCATCGCCCCTCACTGTTGCAGGTGTCTCCGTCCCGGGATGGTCGCGCCACGAGGGGGACACAAGATTGTCCGAACCGCTTTCGATCGTCATCGTCGAGGAGGACCGCGACCGCGCGCTCCTGATCATTGACAGCCTGCGCGCCGCGGGAGACTTCGACGTCCACGTCATCTCGGGGCGGAGCGGTCTGGCGCGCGAGATCGCCGCGCGGCGCCCCGACCTCGTCCTCGTCGACATCGCCAGCCCGTCGCGCGACGTGATCGAGGAGCTGACGCTGGCGTCGTCGCCGCTGGAGCGCCCGGTCGCCATGTTCGTCGACGAGAGCGACGGCGCACTGACCCGAAGCGCTATTGAAGCCGGCGTCTCGGCCTACGTCGTCGACGGGCTGCGGCCCGAGCGGATCAAGCCCGTCCTCGATGCCGCGATCGCGCGGTTCCAGATGTTCCATCGGATGCGCGCCGAGCTCGAGGCGACCAAGCGTGCGCTGGAGGAGCGCAAGGTGATCGACCGCGCCAAGGGCCTCCTGATGAAGGCTCGCGGAATCGGCGAGGACGAGGCCTACGCGCTGCTGCGCAAGACCGCGATGAGCCAGGGCCGCAAGATCGCCGATGTCGCGGAGGCGCTGGTTACGGCCGCGGGGCTGCTGTCGTGACTGTCCCGCTGGCGCTGGGATACATCCGCCTCGTCGACGCGGCGCCTGTGGTCATCGCCCGCGAACTCGGTTTCGCCGAGGAGGAGGGGCTGGCCCTCGACCTGCGCGCCGCGCCCTCGTGGTCGACGCTGCGCGACCTTCTTGCGCTCGAGCAGATCGACGCGGCACACATGCTGGGGCCGGTGCCGGTGGCGATGGCGCTCGGCCTCGGCGGACTGACGACGCCGCTGTCGGTGCTGTCGGTGCTCTCGGTCAACGGCAACGTCGTCGGCGTCTCTGACGCGCTTGCAGAACGCCTTCGCGCCGTCGGCGGCGCCGACTTCGGCGACGCGGCCGGCACCGGTGCGGCTCTCGTCGCGGCGGCGGAGCGGCCGCTGCGGATCGGTGTTCCGTTCCCGTTCTCGATGCACGCCGAGCTGCTTTACTACTGGCTCAACGCAGTGGGTCTGCCTGCGCCGCAAGGCATTAGCGTGCGCACTGTGCCGCCCCCCCTGATGGCCGAAGCCATCGCCGGGGGCGAGATCGACGCCTTCTGCGTCGGCGAGCCGTGGGGTTCGGTCGCGGTCGAGCAGGGCGTCGGCGAGCTGATCCTGCCCGGCAGCGCGATCTGGGCGTTCGCGCCCGAGAAGGTGCTAGCGGTCCGCACCGCCTGGGCCGAGACGGAAGACGCGCTCGCCGGCCGTCTCCTGCGCGCGGTCTGGCGTGCCGGCCGCTGGCTCGGCGACCCTGCGCACCTGACCATCGCCGCCGAGATCCTCGCCCGCGCGGAATACCTCGACCTCGCCCCCGACATCGTCGATCGCGCGCTCACGGGCCGGCTGATCCTGTCGCCGCGAGGCGAGTCGCGGGAGGTCCCGGCGTTCGTCGCGTTCCACGCCGGCGCCGCGACCTTCCCCTGGCGTAGCCAGGCCGCCTGGATCGGCGCGCAACTCGCCTCGCGCGCCGGCCTCGAGCGCACCGAGTCAATGGCGAAAGCCTCGGCCGTGTTCCGCCCCGACCTCTACCGCCGCCACCTGCGGGACACCGGCGCCGAGTTGCCCGGCGCGTCCTCCAAGGTCGAAGGCAGCCTGAACCGTCCGACGCCCGCCGCATCGGAATCGGGCCGCCTGTTCCTGCCGGCCGACGTGTTCTTTGATCGCCGAATTTTTGATCCGGACGAGAGGGAATGACGCCCTTTTCGGCACTGCGGCGTGGAAAATTTGCACCTGCAGCAAGAAACCACGGCCGAAGTCCCGATGCGGACGGCGTCCCCCTTGATCGTCCGGCGACCACCCATATGAATTGAGTCGACGAGAGCGGGGCAGTGCCGTCCCGCCTTAAAATTCCACCCGACGCCGGGTTTCCGAGAGCAACGCCGCTCGACACTCCGCCCTCCGCGGAGACTGTCGTGCGGCTTTTTTTCGTTTTCGCCCCTCGCCGGGCCGATCTTTGAGGACCTGACATGACCAGGCGAATCCCCGCCTTCCTCGTCGCGACGACGCTCCTTTCCGGCCCTGCCGCGGCGCAGATGCTGGAGCTGGAGAAGGACGAGCTGACCTTCGGCTTCATCAAGCTGACCGACATGGCGCCGCTCGCGGTCGCCTACGAGCAGGGCTACTTCCTCGACGAGGGGCTGTTTGTGACCCTCGAGGCGCAGGCGAACTGGAAGGTCCTGCTCGACGGCGTGATCGACGGCACGCTGGACGGCGCGCACATGCTCGCCGGCCAGCCGCTGGCGGCGACGATCGGCTACGGGACGGAAGCGCATGTCGTCACGCCCTTCTCGATGGATCTGAACGGCAACGGGATCACCGTCTCGAACGCCGTATGGGAAGCGATGAAGGAGAACGTCCCGCATGAGGACGGCAAGCCCGTGCATCCAATCTCGGCCGACGCGCTGAAGCCGGTGGTCGAGGATTACCGGGCGCGGGGCGAGCCGTTCAACATGGGCATGGTGTTCCCGGTCTCGACCCACAACTACGAGCTCCGCTACTGGCTCGCGGCCGGCGGGATCGAGCCGGGGTACTACAGCCCCGAGAACACGAGCGGGCAGATCGGGGCGGAGGCGCTGCTCAGCGTGAGGCCGCCGCCGCAGATGCCGGCGACGCTCGAGGCGGGGACGATCTACGGCTACGCGGTGGGCGAGCCGTGGAACCAGCAGGCGGTGTTCAAGGGGATCGGGGTGCCGGTTATAACGGACTACGAGCTCTGGAAGAACAATCCCGAGAAGGTGTTCGGGCTGACCGCCAAGTTCGTCGAGGAGAACCCGAACACGACGCTTGCGATCACCAAGGCGCTGATCCGGGCGGCGATGTGGCTCGACGAGGACGGGAACGCCAACCGGGACGAGGCGGTCGAGATCCTGTCGCGGCCCGAGTACGTGGGCGCCGACGAGGAGGTCATCGCGAACTCGATGACCGGCACCTTCGAGTACGAGAAGGGGGACGTGCGGGAGGTCCCGGATTTCAACGTCTTCTTCCGGTACAACGCGACCTATCCCTTCTACTCGGACGCGGTCTGGTACCTGACGCAGATGCGGCGGTGGGGGCAGATCGCGGAGGCGAAGCCCGACGGCTGGTACGACGAGGTCGCGCGGTCGGTCTACAAGCCCGAGATCTACCTCGAGGCGGCGCGGATGCTGGTCGACGAGGGGCTGGCGGACGAGGCGGACTTTCCGTGGGACAGCGACGGCTACAAGGCGCCGACGCCGGCCTCCGACATCATCGACGGCATTCCCTACGACGGGCGGCAGCCGAACGCGTACCTCGAGAGCCTGCCGATCGGGCTGAAGGGCGACCAGCGGGTCGTCGGCGGCGAGGTGCAGGGGTGAGGTGTCCACGATGGACACTTCCCGCAACCCACTCGAATCACAGGACTAACGCCCTGGCGTTAACCGCATGGAAAGGACTGTCACGATGACCGCCGTGGCCCCGAACGTCATCGTCGAGCACCGGGAAGCGCGCCGCGCCGCCTGGTTCACCCGGATCAACAAGGCCGACGGGTACCTGCGGGTGCTCGGCTTGGGGTGGCTGACCCCGATCGCCCGCGCCGCGGCGGGGGACAACCCGCGGGGCCACATGGGCGAGCTCTGGCGGCTGCTGGGCGTGCCGTTGGCCGCCATCGCGGGGTTCCTGGCGCTCTGGGCGATCCTCGCGCCGCAGGTGCAGACGTCGCTCGGCGCCGTGCCCGGGCCTGGACAGGTCTGGGAGGAGGCGGTGAGCCTCCATGCCGACGCCGTGCGCAAGGGCGAGCAGGCGGCGATGTTCGCCGAGCGCCTGGCCGAGCGGAACCAGCGCCTGATCGAGGCCGGCCGCGCCGACGAGGTCCGCGACATCGCCTATACCGGCGCGCCGACCTACTACGACCAGATCTGGACTTCGATCCGGACCGTGTTCTTCGGCTTCCTGATCGCGACGGCGGTGGCGGTGCCGCTGGGGATCCTCGCGGGGCTGTCGCCGACGGCGAACGCGGCGCTGAACCCGATCATCCAGATCTTCAAGCCGGTCAGCCCGCTGGCCTGGCTGCCCATCGTGACGATGGTGGTCAGCGCCGTCTACGTGACCAACGACGGGCTCTTCGAGAAGTCGTTCCTGGTCTCGGCGATAACAGTGACGCTCTGCTCGCTGTGGCCGACGCTGATCAACACTGCGCTCGGGGTCGCCTCGATCGACAAGGATCTGGTCAACGTCTCGAAGGTGCTGAAAATGGGCACCTACGCCAAGATCACCAAGCTGGTCCTGCCGTCGGCGCTGCCGCTGATCTTCACCGGGCTGCGCCTGTCGCTCGGCGTGGGCTGGATGGTGCTGATCGCTGCCGAGATGCTGGCGCAGAACCCCGGTCTCGGAAAGTTCGTCTGGGACGAGTTCCAGAACGGCAGCTCGTCGAGCCTCGCCCGGATCATGGTCGCGGTGCTGACCATCGGCGTCATCGGCTTCCTGCTGGACCGCCTGATGTACGCGATCCAGGCGGCCTTCACCTACTCCAAGGATCGTTGAGATGGCGCTGATCGAGTTCAAGGGCGTCACGATGGGCTTCGGCTCGGGCCTCGAGCGCGAGGAGGTGCTGAGGGCCATCGACCTCAAGGTCGATGAGGGCGAGTTCCTGGCGATCCTCGGCTTTTCCGGCACCGGGAAGTCGACGCTGATCAACCTGATGGCCGGCCTCCACCGGCCCGACCGGGGCAGCGTCACCTTCAAGGGCAAGGAGGTCGAGGGTCCGGGCCCGGAGCGCGGACTGGTGTTCCAGTCCTATTCGCTGATGCCGTGGCTGACCGTCACCGGCAACGTGCGGCTGGCGGTCGATGCGGTGCATGGGCAGAGGCCGCGGGCCGAGCGCGCGGCGATGTCGAAGCGGTACATCGAGATGGTGGGCCTCGGCCATGCGGAGGGGCGGCGGCCGGCGGAGCTGTCGGGGGGCATGCGCCAGCGGGTCGCCGTGGCGCGGGCGCTGGCGATGAACCCCGAGGTGCTGCTGCTGGACGAGCCGCTGAGCGCCCTCGATGCGCTGACGCGCGCCAACCTGCAGGACGAGATCGAGCGGATCTGGGAGGCGGATCGCAAGACGGTCGTGCTGATCACCAACGACGTGGACGAGGCGATCCTGCTCGCCGACCGAATCGTGCCGCTGAACCCGGACGGGACGCTGGGTCAGGCTTTCCGCGTGCCGATCCCGCGGCCGCGCGACCGCACGGCGATGAACCACGACGCGGCCTTCAAGCGGCTGCGCGCCGAGGTGACGCGGTACCTCATGGACGTCGGCATGGCGGCCAAGGTCGAGGAGACGCGACGGCTGCCGACCGTCACGCCGATCCACGGGATGCCGAAGGCGGTGGCCGACGCGCGGGCGGGGCTGATCGAGGAGCGGTTCCTCGACTTCAGCCAGCTGTCGAAGGTCTATCCGACGCCGAAGGGGCCGCTGACCGTGGTCGAGAACTTCGACCTGAAGCTCAGGCGCGGCGAGTTCGTAAGCCTGATTGGCCATTCGGGCTGCGGCAAGTCCACCGTCCTGACGATGACCGCGGGGCTCAACGCGATCTCGGCCGGCGCGATCAAGCTCGACGGCCGGCACGTGGAGGGTGCAGACCCCGAGCGCGCCGTGGTGTTCCAGTCGCCCTCGCTGTTCCCGTGGCTGACGGCGAAGGAAAACGTCAGCGTCGGCGTGGACCGGGTTTATCCGCGGGCGACGCGCACCGAGCGGCAGGAGGTGGTGGAGTACTACCTCGAGCGGGTCGGCCTCGCCGACGCGATGGACCGGCCGGCGGCGGATCTGTCGAACGGGATGAAGCAGCGGGTGGGGATCGCGCGCGCCTTCGCGCTGTCGCCGAAGCTGCTCTTGCTCGACGAGCCGTTCGGGATGCTGGACAGCCTGACGCGGTGGGAGCTGCAGGAGGTGCTGATGGAGGTGTGGTCGCGCACCCGGGTCACCGCCGTCTGCGTCACCCACGACGTCGACGAGGCGATCCTGCTCGCCGACCGGGTGGTGATGATGACCAACGGGCCGCGGGCGACGATCGGGCGCGTCATGCGGGTCGACCTGCCGCGGCCGCGGAGCCGGAAGGCGCTGCTCGCCCACCCCGACTACTACGCCTACCGCGAGGAGGTCCTGAGCTTCCTCGCGGACCCCGACCATGCGCGGGCCGTGGCGCCCGCCATCGCCGCGGAGTGAGAGATGACCAAGAGACTTGTCGTGATCGGGGCCGGAATGGCCTCGGGCCGTTCGCTGGAGCACCTGTTCGAGATGGGGGGCGACTGGGACGTCACCCTCTTCGGGGCGGAGCCGCGCGGGAACTACAACCGGATCATGCTGTCGCCCGTGCTGTCGGGCGAGAAGACATACGCGGAGATCGTCACCCACGACGACGCTTGGTACGCCGAGCGCCGCGTGACCTGCCGCTTCGGCGAAACGGTGACGAGGATCGACCGGTCGCGGAAGGTGGTGGTCAGCGCCGGGGGTGAGACGCCCTACGACAAGCTGCTGATCGCGACCGGTTCGGCGCCGTTCATCATCCCGGTGGAGGGGCGGGATCTGCCTGGCGTCATCAGCTACCGCGACCTCGACGACACCTACGCGATGATCGACGCGGCGAAGAACCCGGCGAAGGCGGTGGTGATCGGCGGCGGGCTGCTTGGACTGGAGGCCGCGGCGGGGCTCAAGGCGCGCGGCATGGACGTGACCGTTCTGCACCTGATGGGCCACCTGATGGAGCGGCAGCTCGACGAGGCGGCGGGGTATCTGCTGCGCAAGGAGCTGACGGAGCGGGGGATCGACGTGATCTGCCGCGCCTCGACCGCCGCTCTCCTCGGCGAGGAGCGGGTCGAGGGCGTGCTGCTCGAGGACAATACCGGGCTGGAGGCGGACCTGGTGGTCATGGCCGTGGGCATCCGGCCGGAGACGCGGATCGCGACCGACGCTGGTCTGGACGTCGGGCGGGGGATCACCGTCGACGGGCGGATGGTGACGTCGGACCCCGACATCCTTGCGGTGGGGGAGTGCGTCGAACTCGACGGGCAGCTCTTCGGCCTTGTGGCGCCGCTCTACGAGCAGGCGAAGGTGGTGGCGGCGACCCTCTGCGGCGAGGAGGCGGCGTTCGTGCCGCGGCAGACCTCGACGAAGCTCAAGGTCACCGGCGTTGATCTGTTCTCGGCCGGCGACTTCGCCGAGGGCGAGGGGCGCGAGGACATCGTGTTCCGCGACCCGGCGCGCGGCGTCTACAAGCGGCTGGTGCTGGAGAAGGACCGGCTGATCGGCGCGGTCATGTACGGCGACACGGCGGACGGCAACTGGTTCTTCGGGCTGATCCGCGACGGCACCGACGTCTCGGAGATGCGCGACACGCTGATCTTCGGGCCCGCCTATCAGGGAGCGGCCCCGGCGGACCCTATGGCGGCCGTTGCAGCCTTACCGCCTGAGGCGGAGATCTGCGGCTGCAACGGCGTCTGCAAGGGCCGCATCGTCGAGGCGATCGAGGGCGGCGCCGCCACCCTCGAGGACATCCGCGCCCGCACCAAGGCGTCGTCGTCGTGCGGCACCTGCTCGGGCCTCGTCGAGCAGGTGCTGGCGGCGACGCTGGGCGACGACTTCGTGATGCCGGCGGCCAAGCCGATGTGCGGCTGCACGGACCTCACGCACGAGGACGTGCGGCGGCTGATCAAGGCGCGGGAGCTGAGGTCGATGCCGGCGGTCTGGCAGGAGCTCGGCTGGCAGACGCCGAACGGGTGCCATTCCTGCCGGCCGGCGCTGAACTTCTACCTGCTCGCTGACTGGCCGCTCGACTACGTCGACGACCCGCAGAGCCGGTTCGTCAACGAGAGGAACCACGCCAACATCCAGAAGGACGGGACCTACAGCGTCATGCCGCGGATCTGGGGCGGGGTCACGACACCCGCCGAGCTGCGGGCGATCGCCGACGCGGCCGAGAAGTACGACGTGCCGATGGTCAAGGTGACGGGCGGCCAGCGGATCGACCTGCTCGGCGTGCCGAAGGAGGTGCTGCCGCGGATGTGGGCGGACCTGAACGCGGCCGGCATGGTCAGCGGGCACGCCTACACCAAGGGCCTCCGGACGGTGAAGACCTGCGTCGGCACCGACTTCTGCCGGTTCGGCACGCAAGACTCGACGGGGCTCGGCATCCGCCTGGAACGGCGGCTCTGGGGTTCGTGGACACCGCACAAGGTCAAGATGGGCGTCTCGGGCTGCCCAAGGAACTGCGCCGAGGCGACCTGCAAGGACGTCGGGATTGTCTGCGTCGACAGCGGCTTCGAGATCGGCGTCGGGGGCGCGGCGGGGATGGACGTCAAGGCCGTCGAGCCGCTCGCCAAGGTCGCGACCGAGGACGAGGTGGTGGAAGTCGTCGTCGCCTTCGTCCAGCTCTACCGCGAGAACGGCAAGTATCTCGACCGGCCCTACAAGTGGATCGCCAAGGTCGGGATGGACTGGATCAAGGCGCGTGTGGTCGACGACCTGGCCGAGCGGCAGGCGCTGGTCGAGCGGTTCGACGTCTCGCAATCGGTCTACCAGAAGGACCCTTGGGCGGAGCGGGCGACGCCCGAGGTGCAGCGCGCCTGGTCGCCCCTCGCCGATCTCACCATGGAGGCCGCGGAATGAGCTGGATCGACATCGGCGCGCTGGACGACATCCCCGTCGCCGGCGCTCGCCTGGTCAAGACGCACCACGGTTGTGTCGCGGTCTTCCGCACCGCCGAAGACGAGGTCTTCGCCACCTCCGACGCCTGCCCGCACCGGGGGGGGCCGCTGTCGGAGGGTATCGTCCACGGCCGCAAGGTCACCTGCCCGCTGCACAACTGGGTGCTGAGCCTCGAGACCGGCGAGGCGCAGGGCGCCGACGAGGGGCGCATCGCCACCTATCCGGCGCGGATCGAGGGCGGGCGCGTCCTGCTCGACGTCGCCAGCCTGTGCCGACGCGACGCTGCCTGAGCGGCGTCGCCCACTCCACAGCAATCCACGAGGAGACAGACCCATGTCCTACGTCGCCCCCGAGGACTTCGCCAAGAAGATGATCGACGCCGGCGAAGCCAAGGTCTTCATGTCCACCAAGGACACGCTGATCCGCGCCTACATGGCCGGCGCAATCCTGGCGCTCGCCGCCGCCTTCGCCGTCACCATCGCGGTCAACACCGGCAACCTCCTGCTCGGGGCGCTGCTTTTCCCGGTCGGGTTCTGCACGCTCTACCTGCTCGGGTTCGACCTGCTGACAGGGGTCTTCACGCTCTGCCCGCTGGCGCTGCTCGACCGGCGGCAGGGGGTCACCCCGCGGGGGGTGCTGCGAAACTGGGGCCTCGTCTTCATCGGCAACTTCGCCGGGGCGATGACGACGGCGATCTTCATGGCGACGACCTTCACCATGGGCTTCACCGTCGAGCCGAACGAGGTCGGCCAGCGGCTGATGGCGATCGGCCACGACCGGACCGTGGGCTACGCCGAGGCGGGCGCGGGCGGCATGCTGACGCTCTTCGTGCGGGCGGTGATGTGCAACTGGATGGTCTCGACCGGGGTGGTCGCGGCGATGATGTCGACCAGCGTGTCGGGCAAGGTCATCGGGATGTGGATGCCGATCCTGATCTTCTTCTACCTCGGGTTCGAGCATTCCATCGTAAACATGTTCCTGTTCCCGATCGGCATCCTGCTCGGCGCCGACTTTACCTGGGGCGACTACCTGATGTTCAACGAGCTCCCGACGGTGATCGGCAATCTCGTCGGCGGCCTGACTTTCGTCGGCGCGGTGATCTACGCCACGCACTACAAGACCTCGCCGTCGTTGCGCGACGCCCGGCAGGCGATCAACCCCGCCGTCACGCCGGCCGAATGACCGCCGCCCGCCGCGGCGCGGCGGGCGCCGCGGACCCCACTCACGACGGAGCAGACTCGATGACCGCGATGACCCGCGAAGACGTCACCTCGATGATCCTTTCCGCCAAGAGGCAGGCCGGCCTGACCTGGGAGGGCATCGCCGCGACCATCGGCATGTCGCCGGTCTGGACCCACTCGGCGGCGATGGGCATGAACGCGATGCCCGCGGAAAAGGCGGAGGCGCTGGCGACGAGCCTCGGCCTGCCGCAGGAGGCGGCGCTGGTGCTGCAGGAGAGCCCGACTAAGGTTTGGCAGCAGACGGTGCCGACCGACCCGTGCATCTACCGCCTCTACGAGATCGTCGGCGTCTACGGCCCCACCATTAAGGCGCTGATCCACGAGAAGTTCGGCGACGGCATCATGTCGGCGATCGACTTCGACATGTCGGTGACGCGGGAGGAGGACCCGCAGGGCGACCGGGTGAAGGTCGAGATGTCGGGCAAGTACCTCTCCTACAACGCCTGGTGAGAGCGGTGCCGTTCGAGGGGAACCCCGGGCAGGCGGTGCGGACGACTTGCGCCTATTGCGGGGTCGGCTGCGGGGTCGTCGCGACGCGCGACGCCGAGAGCCGCCTCGTGGTCGTGGGCGACCCGGCGCACCCGGCGAACCTCGGGCGGCTCTGCTCGAAGGGCTCGGCGCTGGCCGAGACGACGGGGCTCGAGGGGCGGCTGCTGCACCCGATGGTCGGCGGGCGGCGGGCGGGCTGGGACGCGGCGCTGGACCTGGTCGCGACGCGGTTCCGCGAGACGATCGCGCGGCACGGGCCGGAGAGCGTCGCCTTCTACGTCTCGGGGCAGATGCTGACCGAGGACTACTACGTCGCCAACAAGCTGATGAAGGGGTTCATCGGCTCGGCCAACATCGACACCAACTCGCGGCTCTGCATGGCGTCGACGGTGGCGGGGCACCGCCGGGCGTTCGGGACTGACACGGTGCCGGGGCTCTACGAGGATCTCGAGGAGGCGGACCTGGTGGTGCTGGTGGGGTCGAACCTCGCCTGGTGCCATCCGGTGCTGTATCAGCGGCTCGCCGCCGCCAAGGCGGCGCGTCCCGCGATGCGGGTGGTCAACGTCGACCCGCGGCGGACGGCGACGAGCGACCTCGCCGACCTGCACCTGGCGGTGGCGCCCGGCGGGGACGTGGCGCTGTTCAACCGGCTGCTGGCGGCGATCGCCAAGCAGGGGGCGGTGGACCACGCCTTCGTCCGCGATCATGTCGAGGGGTTTCCCGCTGCGCTGGCGACGGCGCGGGCGACGCGCAACTGCGACAGCGGCATTTCCGACGCCGATCTGCGGCGCTTCTTCGACCTGTGGGTGCGGACGGAGAAGGTGGTGACGGTGTTCAGCCAGGGGGTGAACCAGTCGAGCGCGGGCACCGACAAGGTGAGCGCGATCCTGAACTGCCATTTCGCGACGGGACGGATCGGGCGGCCGGGGATGGGGCCGCTTAGCGTCACCGGGCAGCCGAACGCGATGGGCGGGCGCGAGGTCGGCGGGCTCGCCAACACGCTGGCCTGCCACATGGCGCTGGAGGAGCCGGCGCACCGGGACGCGGTGCGCCGGTTCTGGGAAGCGCCGCGGATGGCGAAGCGGCCTGGACCGAAGGCGGTGGAGATGTTCGAGCGGGTGGCGCGGGGCGAGATCCGGGCGCTCTGGATCGTCTGCACCAACCCCGCCGTCAGCCTGCCCGCCGCGAACGCCGTGCGGGACGCGATTGCGGGGTGCGACTTCGTCGCCGTCTCGGACCTGTCGGCGACGACGGACACCGCGCGGCTGGCGCATGTGGTGCTGCCGACGACCGGGTGGGGCGAAAAGGACGGCACCGTCACCAATTCAGAGCGCTGCATCTCGCGGCAGCGGCCGCTGATGCCGAAGCCGGGGGAGGCACGGCACGACTGGGACATCCTCGCCGAGGTCGGGCGGCGGATGGGCTGGGAGCGCGCGTTCGACTACCGCGGTCCGGCGGAGATCTTTCGCGAGCACGCGGCGCTGTCGGGCGTCGCGGGCAGTTTCGGGCTCGACTACGACATCTCGGCGTTGGCCGGCCTCTCCGACGCAGGGTACGACGCGCTCGAGCCGGTGCGGTGGCCGGTCACCGCGACACGAAGCGGCGGGCGGTTCTTCGGCGACGGGCGGTTCTTCACGCCGTCGGGCCGCGGAACGATGGTGCCGGTCGCGCATCGCGCGCCGGCCGCGGCGCCGTCGCCCGCGTATCCGTTCCGCTTCAACACCGGGCGCATCCGCGACCAATGGCACACGATGACCCGCACCGGGAAATCGCCGCGGCTGAGCCAGCACCTGGCTGAGCCATTTCTCGAGGTGCATCCCGACGACGCGCGGCGAATTGGAGTTCGTCCGGCGCATCTGGTCCGGGTGAAGAGCCCGCAAGGGTCGGCGATCCTCCGTGCGCTGGTGACGCCGCGGGTACGGCGGGGCGAGGTCTTCGCGCCGATCCACTGGACCTCGGAGACTGCGTCGCAGGCGCGCGTCGACGCCCTGGTGGCGCCCGTCGTAGACCCCGTCTCGGGGCAGCCCGAGCTGAAGGCCGCGGTCGTCTCGGTCGCGCCGTTCCCAGCAGCCTGGTACGGCTTCGCCGTCTCGGCGACGGAGCTGTCGCCGGCCACCGCCTACTGGGCGCGCGCACGGACCGCGACAGGTTGGCGGGCCGAACTCGCCGCCAAGACGGTTCCGGATTGCTGGGAGAGCTTCGCGCGGGACCTTTTCGCGACCTCGCGCGGCGACGTGACCAGCGTGCTCGACCGCGGGCGCGGCCTGGCACGAGTGGCCCTGACGGAGGGCGGTCGCCTCGTCGCCGCGCTCTTCGCCGCACCGGAGCCGGTGGCGGTGTCGCGCGAGCATCTCGCGGCACTGCTCGGTGGAGATGGACGAGCGGCGCTGGCCGGCCGGCCGGGGGACGACGTGCCCGACCCGGGCGCCACGCTCTGCGCGTGCATCAACGTGGGCGCGAACGCGATCCTTGCCGCGATCGAGACGCAAGGGCTGATGAGCGTCGAGGCGGTCGGTGCGGCGCTGCAAGCCGGCACCAACTGCGGCTCCTGCCGGCCCGAGATCGCGGCCCTGATCGCGTCGGCGCGCCGGAAGGAGGCCGCGGAATGAGTCTCGCGCCCTTCGTCCGCATCGTCGGCCGCGGGCCGGGCCGGTCTCGATCGCTGACGCGCGATGAGGCGCGGGAAGCGATGCGCCTAATCCTCGCCGGCGAGGTCGCACCGGAGGCGGTGGGGGCGCTCCTGATGCTGATGCGCTTCCGCGGCGAGAGTGCAGGTGAGGTCGCGGGCTTCGTCGAGGCGCTGCGCGAGACGCTGCCGGCCTGGCCCGGCATCGCGCCGGCGCTCGACTGGCCGAGCTACGCCGCCGGGCGCACGAGGGGCGTGCCGTGGTTCCTGCTCTCGGCGCGGCTGGTCGCGTCGGCCGGCGTGCCGGTGCTGATCCACGGCTGGAACAGTCACCAGTCGCTGCGTGCCTCGGTGCGCGGCGGGCTCGACGTGCTGGGCCTGCCGGTGGCATCGACGCCGGAGGCGGCGGCTCGCGACCTCGAGCGCAGCGGCGTCGCCTACCTCCCGCTGGAGGTGATGTCGCCTGGCGCGCTGGAGCTTCTGCGCCTGCGCGACGTGCTCGGGCTGCGCTCCGCGATGAACACTGTGCTGAGGGTGCTGGACCCGGCGGGCGCGCCCGCCTCGGTGCAGGGGGTCTTCCATCCGCCGTACCGGGCGCTTCAGGCCGATGCCGGCGCGCTGCTCGGGCAGAGCAACCTGACGGTCCTGAAGGGCGGCGGCGGCGAGTTCGAGCGGCACCCGGGCAAGGCGGTCGAGCTCTTCGGACTGCGCGACGGCGGAGCCTGGTCCGACACCGCGCCCGCCGTGACGAACGCCACGCGCCGCCTCGGCGAGGACGATCACGCGCCGGGCGCGCTCGCCGATCTCTGGGAGGGTCGGCTGGAGGACACGTTCGCCGAGGCCGTCGTGCTGGGCACGGCGGCGCTGGCGCTCGAGACCGCCGGCCGGGCCGGGGTCGGGGGCGGCATGGCGTTAGCGCGGGAGCTCTGGAGCAACAGACACCGGGCCCGCGCGGCCTGACACGGAGGACCGAGATGCAGTTCTTCCCGATGTTCCTCAGGATGGCCGGTCGCGACGTGGTGATCGCGGGCGGCGGCGAGCAGGCGGCGCAGAAGGCGCGGCTGATGCTGAAGACCGAGGCGCGGCTGACCCTTGTCGCGTCCGATCTGGACGAGGAGCTGACCTTGATCGTGGCATCGGGCCGCGCCCGGCACCAGGCAGGCCCGATCGCGCCGCGCCACTTCGCCGGCACCGCGCTGGTCTTCGTCGCCACCGGCTGCCCGGCGGCGGACGCCTGCGTGCACGCCTTGGCCAAGGAGGCGGGAGCGACGGTCAACGTCGTCGACCGGCCGGAGCTCTGCGACGCGACAACGCCCTCGATCGTCGACCGGGACCCGGTGGTGGTGGCGATCGGCACGGAGGGAACGGCGCCGGTTCTCGGCCGCCGTATAAAGACGGAGATCGAGCGGATGCTCGACCCGCGCCTCGGCGGATTCGCCGCGCTTGCCGGCCGGCTCCGCGGCGCCGTCGCGGCGCGGGTGCCTCGGGAGAGCCGCCGCGCCTTCTGGCTCTGGGCGTTCTCCGGTCCGGCTTGGCAGGCGCACCGGCGGGGAGCCGAGCGCGCGGCCGCGGCCACGCTGAAGGCGGCGATCGAGACGGGTGGCGCGGGCGAGACAGGTGGCCTCATCTCGCTGGTCGGCGCCGGCCCGGGTGCGCGCGACCTGCTGACCCTGCGCGCGGTGGCGCGGCTGCAGGAAGCTGACGTCATCTTCTACGACCGTTTGGTCGACCCGGACGTGCTCGAGCTCGCCCGCCGCGACGCCGAGCGGGTCTACGTCGGCAAAGCCGTCGGCGCCTGCGCCTGGCCGCAGGAGCGGATCAACGACCTGATCGTCGCGCAGGCGCGGCGCGGCCTGCGGGTGGTGCGCCTGAAATCGGGCGATCCGTCGATCTTCGGCCGCGCGGGCGAGGAACTCGACGCGGCGCGCCGTGCGGGCGTCGCGGCCGAGATCGTCCCCGGCGTGACGGCGGCGAGCGCAGCGGCGGCGAGCGTCGGTCGTCCGCTGACCGAGCGCGGCGTGACCGACCGCGTCGTCCTCTCGACCGGGGCCTGCCGGCCCGGCGACCCCGACCCGGACTGGAGCGCGATGGCCGCGCCCGGCACGACGCTCGCCCTCTACATGGCGGTCGGCAAGGTGCGCGAGCTGCGGCGGAACCTGCTGGCGGCCGGCCACGCGCCCGAGACGGTTGTCGAGATCGTGGAGAACGCAAGCGGACCGCACGAGCGGCATCTGCCGTCGTCGCTCGCCCGCATCGCCGAGACCGTCGAAGCCGAGAGCGTCCGCAGCCCAGCGATCCTGACGCTCCGCTTCCCGAAGCCTGCCCCGTCCAGGCATTGCGCCCGGCCCGCGGTTTGGGCGACGCGGCTTGCTGCCGTGTAGGAGGCACCCCGGCGGGCGCGGGGTGCCGCTGGAACGCACCGCGAAGGACAAGTATGACGCTGACCGCCACTGCAGCGGACGAAGTTGCTGATCAGCCCGAGCAGATTTTCGAAGCAGGTAACCATCAGAGTGGCCAATGCTGAGCTACTTCGGCCGATTGCCTGCGGCCCTTCCAGGCGTCAAGGTGGCGGGAGCGACATCGAGAACGTTGCGTAAGCGAGGGGTATGCATGTGCTAGTCCGCACCATGCCGAAGGTTTGCACCGTACTGCTGCTCGGGGCTTGCAGCGCATCCATCAATGGGATCGGTGGAATAGGAACGTCCGCCGAGGGGCGCGTGCCCGAGGCCGTCGTTGCACTCGCGGCCCCACATCAAGATGTTCAGTCGGCACGCCTTCGCGAGGAAGACGGGTGCTATTGGTATCGTCACACAGGCCCCGTCGAAACGACGCTGGTACCGCTCCGCAGCGTTGATGGCCGTCCGATCTGCACGGGGGCCGGCCCGGCAGCGGCGCGCTGACGGCGGCGAGGGGCTCAGCGCGTGCTTGAATGTGCGCGACGGAGCCCGCGGACTGGGCACAGTGCCAGTCTAATCACGTCTGCGCGCTCACAAAGTTCTCAGCGGGATAAAGGACTGCCGTCACCCCGGCCTCCACCTCGTCGTAGAGAACATTGATATGGGCCATGACCATCCGGACGCAGCCAGAACTCGCGCGTGAGCCGATCGAGCGTGGATAGGGCGTGCCGTGGATCCGGAGGTACGTATCTCTGTTTCCGACATACAAGTAGAGTGCCCGCGAGCCGAGCGCATTGCTTGGCCCCGGCTCCATCCCATCCGCGTACTGCGCATAGGCCTCCGGCTCTCGCTCGATCATGCTCTGCGTCGGCGTCCAGTGCGGCCAGCGGGCCTTGCGCCGAACCGTGTAGGTACCCGGTTCATAGAGATCGCCCTCACCGATTGCCACGCCGTAGCGCATCGCCGTACCGCCTTCCTCAATATGGTAGAGGTAGCGCGCAACTGCATCCACATGGATGTCGCCCGGCCTCAGCCCGTCGTTCGCTACCACCCGCTGCGGGAGAAAGCGCGGATGCAGCCCCCAAGGGTTCGAGGTTGCGGGATCGTAGTTCGGCGGCGTCACTTGTGCGTCCCAAGCGTCCTTTTGCAGCTCTGTCGGCCAGTTATTCGCGAGGAGCGGCCTCGAAATCGGGGGCGAAAACAGCGCGGCCGTGGTCGCGATGAAATGACGTCTCGTCAGCATCTCTACTCTCTCCTACACGGGTAGCGCCCGTCTCGTGGGAGGGGGCGGCGCCTAGTGTAGACGCACCCCCGCCCTGAGCTCACCGAACGTCTTCGAGCGCAGCTTGGCAGGCATCGGCGCACCGCTTGCATGCCTCGGCACAGATCCGGCAGTGCTCGTGCATTTCGGCATGACTTTCGCACTCGTCGCCGCATCGACGGCATGCCTCTGCACATGCCTGAATAGCGGCCCGAAGGACCTCCACGTTCGATCCGGTGCGTCTGGATGCCAGAGCTCCAGTCGCGGCGCAGATGTCGGCGCAATCCAGGTTCAACCGAATACACTGCCGAAGGTCGGCGACTGATCTTGCCCCCGTTTCGCCGGACACTCAGGCGGTTGCGGTTTGAGCTGCGATGAACTCGCGAGGCGAGCGCATC
>NZ_JAFFOB010000020.1 GCF_016918935.1 Roseitranquillus sediminis | reverse complement strand
CGAGGGCAAGTGGCGGAGAGACAGGGATTCGAACCCTGGAGACGGTTTCCCGCCTACACGCGTTCCAGGCGTGCGCCTTCGACCACTCGGCCACCTCTCCGTGACGGGCTGTTTATCCGCGCGACGGCGGTCGGCGCAAGTCCCGGCGGCACGGGCCTTGGCCAAGCCGCGGTCGGCCCGCTATGTGCGCCCGACAGCCACAGCCGCAGGTCCGCCTCGTGACGCACACCTCAAGACCCGCCACATTCGCGATCCCCGGCGACATCGACACCAAGACCGGAGGCTTCATCTACGAACGCCGCCTGCTCCTAGGCCTACGCGCCCAGCGCCGCGAGGTCGCGCATCTGCAGCTTCCGGGGGGCTTTCCGGACCCCACGCCGGCGGAGATGCAGGCGGCCGCCGCGGCGCTCGCCGCCGTGCCGGCGGAGGTGCCGCTCATCGTCGACGGGCTGGTCTGGGGCGCGATCGAGACCGAAGCCCTCGCCGCCGCCAGGGCGCCGCTCGTCGCCATGATCCACCACCCGCTGGCGCTCGAATCCGGCCTCTCGCCCGCGCGCGCGGCCACGCTCCACACGCGCGAGGCGGCCAACTGCGCCCTCGCGGCCCATGTCCTCGTGCCCAGCGCCCACACCGCCCGCGTCCTCGTCGCAGACTACGGCGTCGCGCCGGACCGCATTACCATCGCTCCCCCCGGCTTCCCCAAGCCCGAAAGCACCCGCCGTCCCGCCGACCCGCCGCTCATTCTCTCGGTCGGCATCCTGCACCCGCGCAAGGGCCACGACACGCTGCTCGACGCGCTCGCCAAGCTGACGGACCTCCGCTGGCAGGCCGTCATCGCCGGCCCCGCCTACGACACGGCGCACGCCGCCCTCCTCCGCCGGCAATGCGACGCGCTCGGCCTCTCGTCCCACATCCGCTTCGCCGGCGCCGTGGACGAGCCCGAACTCCACAGGCTCTACAGCTCCGCCACGCTCTTCGCCCTCGCGACGCGATACGAGGGCTACGGCATGGTCTTCTCCGAGGCGCTCTGCCACGGCCTGCCGATCGTCGCCTGCGCCACGGGTGCGGTGCCCGACACCGTGCCGGCCGATGCCGGGCTCCTCGTTCCGCCCGATGACCCCGCCGCCTTCGCCGGCGCCCTCCGCCGCGTCCTGACCGACCCCGCGCTCGCTCACCGACTCTCCGAGGCCGCCGCCCGCGCCGGCGACGCCCTGCCCGACTGGACGGACACCGCCGCCATCGCCGGCCGCGTTCTGGACAGCCTGCCGGGTTGAGCCGCCGCCCGCGGTGGCCGGCAGGCCAGCGCCCGGCCGAGCGGGGGCTCGATGCCCCCCGAGGCCGGCCCCCCGAGCTTGGCTCCCCAACCCTGGCCCCGCGAGGCTTCCCCTCCATCCGCCGCTCCGCTAGACCCTGCGGCGACTGCTGCGAAGGATAGCCGCCCGATGGAAAAGACGTTCGACGCCGCCGCCCGCGAAGGCGAGATCTACGCCGCCTGGGACCGCGCCTGCGTCTTCCGCGCCGGCGCCGGGGCCCGGCCCGGCCCCGACGGCCAGCCGCCCGAGACCTTCTCCATCATGATCCCGCCGCCGAACGTGACCGGCGCGCTCCACATGGGCCACGCCTTCAACAACACGCTGCAGGACATCCTGACCCGCTGGCACCGGATGCGCGGCCACGACACGCTCTGGCAGCCCGGCACGGACCATGCCGGCATCGCCACCCAGATGGTCGTCGAGCGGGAGCTGGCGAGGGAAGGCGCGCCCTCCCGCCGCGAGATGGGCCGCCCGGCCTTCATCGAGCGCGTGTGGCAGCAGAAGCAGAAGTCGCGAGGCAACATCCGCAGCCAGCTCGAGCGCCTCGGCGCCTCCTGCGACTGGAGCCGCGAGGCCTTTACCATGGGCGGCGCCCCGGGCGACCCCGACCGCGCCGGCCCGAACTTCCACGACGCCGTCCTCAAGGTCTTCGTCGACCTCTACGACAAGGGCCTCATCTACCGCGGCAAGCGCCTCGTGAACTGGGACCCCCACTTCGAGACCGCGATCTCCGACCTCGAGGTCGAGCAGACCGAGGTTGACGGGCGGATGTGGCACTTCAAGTACCCGCTCGCCGGCGGCGCGACCTACGAGTACGTCGAGAAGGACGCCGACGGCAACGTCACGCTCCGCGAGACGCGCGACTACATCTCCATCGCCACCACCCGGCCCGAGACCATGCTCGGCGACGGCGCCGTCGCAGTGCACCCGTCCGACGCCCGCTACGCGCCGATCGTCGGCAAGCTCTGCGAGATCCCCGTCGGGCCCAAGGAGCACCGCCGCCTGATCCCGATCATCACCGACCCCTACCCCGACCCGGACTTCGGCTCGGGTGCGGTCAAGATCACCGGCGCGCATGACTTCAACGACTATGCGGTGGCCGAGCGCGGCGGCATCCCCAAGTACCGGCTGATGGACACCCGCGCGCGGATGCGGGACGACGGCGAGCCTTACGCCGATGCCGCCGCCCTCGCCCTCGCCGTGGCGCGTGGCGAGTACAGCAGCCTGACGGCCGAGGAGGCCGACGCAATTAACCTGGTCCCCGACGACCTTCGCGGCCTCGACCGCTTCGAGGCGCGCGAGCGCGTGGTCGAGCAGATCACCGCCGAAGGCCTCGCCGTCATGGTCCCCGAGACCGATCCCCGCCTCGGCACTGCCGCTCTCAAGGCGCCGGCCGCGCCCGAGGAAGGCGCCGCCGAGCCGCGCGAGGAACGGCTCGTCCCCCTCGTCGAGCACCGAAAGATGGTGCAGCCGCATGGCGACCGCTCAAAGGTCGTCATCGAGCCGATGCTCACTGACCAATGGTTCGTCGATGCCGGGAAGATCGTGCAGCCCGCGATCGACGCCGTCCGCGACGGCCGCACTACGATCCTGCCGGAGAGCGACGCCAAGGTCTATTTCCACTGGCTCGAGAACATCGAGCCCTGGTGCATCTCGCGCCAGCTCTGGTGGGGCCACCAGATCCCGGTCTGGTACGGGCTCGACCTCTGGGTCGACGCCTTCCGCGACGACGAGGGCGACGGCGCCCTCGACGAGGTCGAGCTCGGCCGCCTCCTCGGCGACGGCGGGATGCTGCACGAGGGCGAGGTCCGTCACGCCGGCGTCGGGTTCGAGGCGGTGCGCGACCGGTTCCACGACGACACCGCGCGGCTGCCCACGCCGCTGAACCACGCCACCGTCATCGAGGTCGCCGACAAGCAGGAGGCGATCCACCGTCTCGCCGAGAGCCTGGCGCAGTACGCGGTCGAGCAGGACCCGACGCACCTCGTCTATCCCGTCTGGCGCGACGCCGATGTCCTCGACACCTGGTTCTCCTCCGGCCTCTGGCCGCTCGGCACCCTCGGCTGGCCCGAGGACACCGAGGAGCTGCGCCGCTACTTCCCGACCAGCGTTCTCGTCACCGGCTTCGACATCATCTTCTTCTGGGTCGCCCGGATGATGATGATGCAGCTCGAGCTTGTCGGCCAGGTCCCCTTCCGCACCGTTTACGTCCACGCCCTCGTCCGTGACGAGAAGGGCAAGAAGATGTCGAAGTCGCTCGGCAACGCCATGGACCCGATCGACCTCGTCGACGAGTTCGGCGCCGATGCCGTCCGCTTCACCCTCACGGCGATGGCCGCGATGGGGCGCGACCTGAAGCTCTCGAAGGAGCGGATCGCGGGCTACCGCAACTTCGTCACCAAGCTCTGGAACGCCCACCGCTTCGCCGAGATGAACGGCGTCTTTTCTTCAACGAACTTGCAAAATCGGGGCGCAGATCTTGCAGGTTCTTGCAAGAACCCGCCCAGCGCCACCGCGACCGCCAACCGCTGGATCATCGGCGAGACCGGCCGCGTGCGCGAGGAGGTCGACGCCGCCCTCGCCGCCTTTCGCTTCAACGACGCTGCCAACGCGCTCTATGCCTTCGTCTGGGGCCGCGTCTGCGACTGGTACGTCGAATTCGCCAAGCCCTTGTTCGACGGGGATAATTCCGAAGAGACTCGCGCCGTGATGGCCTGGGTTCTCGACCAGTGCCTGATCCTGCTGCACCCGATCATGCCCTTCGTCACCGAAGAACTCTGGGGCATCTCCGGACGCCGCGGAAACATGCTCGCCCACGCCGAGTGGCCGAACTACGGCACAGAACTAGTTGATCCCGCATCAGATTCCGAAATGCGCCGGGTCATCGGCCTGATCGAGGCGGTCCGCTCCGTCCGCGGCGAGATGAACGTTCCCGCCGGCGCCAAAGTGCCGCTCCTCCTGATCGAGCTCGACGAAGCAGGCCGCAACGCCCTGACGCGCAACGAAGATCTCGTCCTGCGCCTCGCCCGACTCGAGGCGATCTCGCTCGCCGAGGCAGCACCCCGCGGCTCCGCCACCATCGCCGTCGAGGGCGGCACCTTCGCCCTGCCGCTGGCGGACGTGATCGACATCGATGCCGAAAAGGCGCGTCTTTCCAAGACGCTGGAGAAGCTTTCCAAGGACGCCAACGGCCTTCGCAGCCGCTTGTCGAACCCGAAGTTCGCGGCCAGCGCGCCGCCCGAAGTCGTCGAGGAAACCCGCGAAACCCTCGCCACGAAGGAGGAGGAGCACGCGCGCCTCGAGGCCGCCCTCGCCCGCCTCAGCGACGCCGGCTGACCTGGCGGCCGGGGCTGTACGCCCGCAGCCCCGGCCCCGACGTCACCCCGTGCGCCACCACTGACAGCACGATGACCAGCGCCGCCGCCGGCCAGACCGTCGGGTCTCCCGTCCGCTCCTTCACCAGCAGCGCATAGTAGAGCGCCGCGACTCCCACCGGACCGAACCAGCCAAGGAACCCCACGTCGCGCCACGACAGCCTGCCGCCCAGCAGCGGGCCGCAGACCGCGAGGGCCAGCGGTCGGCGCAGCAAGAGCACCGCCACGGCAAATCCCCCGACGGGCCAGCCAAGCTCCGCCCACTCCCTCCAGGGCAGCGCCGCACCGAGCAGGACGAACACCGGGAGGTTGAAGAGCTTGGCGATCGTCTCCTGAACGTTCTGCTGTTCGTGGTCCTCGTCCCGGTCGACCCCCATGTTGAACGCCACGCCCGCGACGAACGCGGCGAGGATGCCGTCCGACCCCGCCAGGTGCGCCATGGCCAGCACCATCAGCGAGAGCGCAATGGACAAGCCGAGCAGCGAGTGCCGCTCGATCCACTCGCTCCGGTCGGCGAGCCGCAGAAGCCGCGCGGCGACGAGGCCCGTCGCGGCACCGATAGCGACGGCAAGGAGCACCCCGACCACCAGGACGTCCCAGAACCATCGCGCTCCCGCGTCAGCCGGATGGAGGACGATCAGCACGGGGAGCATCACGAAGAGGTAGCCAAGCCCGTCGTTGGCGCCGGACTCGAGCGAGAGGGTGGACCGCAGCGCCTCGGGCAGATGGCGCTCGGCCGCGCCGCCGGTCGCGATGGCCGAGGCGACCACGGGGTCGGTCGGGGTTACGACGGCGCCCGCGGCCAGCGCCACCACCGGCGCCACGCCGAGGAGCAGCGCCGCGCCGAACGACGCGCCCCACATCACAAGCATGCCGAGCGACAGCAGGACCGCGACCGGGCGGGCGAGCCGCGTGTAGCTCTCTCTCGGCGTGCGCAGCGCAATGCCGAAGACCGAGATCGCCAGAGTGAAGCGCGCCGCCTCCCTCAGGATGACTTCCGACGACGGCCACTCGTCAGGGCGGAGCAACCCAGCGACCTGCGGCCCGGCGAGGATGCCAACCGCGAGCGCGAGCAGGGGCCGCGACACCGGCGCCATCTGCACCCGCCGCGAGGCGAGGCCCAGCAGGACTACTGCTGCGGCGGCGATGGTGACGGTAGCGTCGAGCTGCTGCACGTGACCTCCTCAAGGCTCCGAACGAGTCGCTGCCGCCGCCGTTCCCGGGCGATTGCCGCGCGTCCGGTTTCGCGCCAGAAAGACCGCATGACCGACCCGCGCCTCACCACCCTCGCCGACACGCTGCCGCAGAGCGTGCCGTTCGTGGGACCCGAGGCGCAGGAGCGGGCGCGCGGGCGCCGCTTCGTAGCGCGGATCGGCGCGAACGAGAGCGTTCTCGGCCCCTCGCCCAAGGCAATCGACGCCATGCGCGCGGCCGCCGCCGACGCGTGGATGTACGGCGACCCCGAGAGCCACGACCTGCGCCACGCGCTGGCGGCCGCGCACGATGTCTCGCCGCGAAACGTGGTGGTCGGCGAGGGAATCGACAGCTTGCTCGGCTACCTCGTGCGGCTGACGGTGGCGTCGGGCGACGCCGTGGTGACGTCGGACGGCGCCTATCCGACATTCAACTACCACGTGACCGGCTACGGCGGCGTCCTGCACAAGGTCCCTTACCGGAACGATCACGAGGACCTGGAGGCACTGATCGAGACGGCGAGACGGGTGCGGGCGCGGCTGATATACGTCGCCAATCCGGACAACCCGATGGGCTCGTGGCACGGGACCGAGGCGATGCGGGCGGCGATCGAGGCGGTGCCGGAGGAGTGCCTCCTGGTGCTGGACGAAGCCTACGCCGAGTTCGCGCCGGAGGTGGTGAGCCCACCGGTCGCGCCGGAGAACCGGCGGGTGATCCGGCTGCGCACGTTCAGCAAGGCCTACGGGATGGCGGGGGCGCGCGTCGGTTGTGCAATCGGTGACCAGGAGCTGATCGGCGCGTTCGAGAAGGTGCGCAACCATTTCGGGATGAGCCGTATCGCGCAGGCGGGGGCGCTGGCGGCGCTGGGCGACCAGGACTGGCTGGAGGAGGTGCGGCAGAGGACTGCCGACGCGCGGCGGCGGATCGCCGGCATAGCGGAGGCGTGCGGGATGGTCGCCCTGCCCTCCGCAACGAATTTCGTTGCCGTCGATTGCGGCCGAGACGTGGCGTTCGCGCGGGCGGTGCTGCAACGTCTTGTGGCACATGACATCTTCGTCCGAATGCCGTTCGCGGCCCCTGGCGACCGGTGCATCAGGGTCGGCTGCGGCACCGAGGCGGACCTTCAACACCTGGCGAGCGCCCTTCCCACAGCATTGACCGAGGCCGGCCGTTGAGCGACCCTTCGATGCGGAACGGAAGACGCTGCTGCGGCGTTTTCGGTCCGTTAGTTCGGGGATCCCGCCATGTCTGCTCAGTCCCAAACAATCTGGTTCGCGCTCTTCGTCGTCACCTTCAGCGGACTGCTATTCGTCTGGTTGTGGGCCGGCCTTCTGGCCGTGGTGGTGCTGGCCGCCGCCTCGGACCTCGGCCTTTCCGTGGTCGAGCATCGCCACAAGCTGGCGCAGAGCCAGACCAAGGTGTCGGACCAGTAGGCGCGCCTGCTATCGACGATCCAGCGCCTTTCCGGCGCCGGATCTGCTTTCAACTGCGCCGGATCCCGTGCGGCTCATGCCTCCGAAATGACGGCCGCAGCGGCGTCCAGGCCTCCGTCGCCGCGCTCCACTCCCAGCGCATCGAGGCCCGCCTGGATTGTCCCCAGAACGCCCATCACCATGTGCGCGTTGACGTGCCCCATGTGCGCCACGCGAAAGAAGCCATGCCAGGCGAGGTCCGTCGGCTCGGCCATGCCGAGGCCGATGCCGAGCGTGACGCCGGCGCGGGTCTCAAGCCACTCGCGCAGGCGCGTGCCGTACGGGGGCGCGATGCGGATGCTGGTCACGGCGCGGCTGCGGCAGCGCTCGTCGGCGACGTTGAGCTCGATGCTCCCCCGCGCGCTCCACGCCTCAAAGGCGGCCCAGACGGCGCGGGCAAGCCGGTCGTGCCGCGTCCAGACCGCCTCGATCCCCTCGTCCAGAAGCATGTCGAGCGATGCGCGCAGGCCGTAGAGGTGGTGCGTCGGCGCGGTGCCGGAGAAGTACTCGTAGAATCCTTCGGGGCGCGTGCGGGGACGCCAGTCCCAGTAGGGGCTCACGCGCTCCAATGACGCCTGCACCTGCCGCGCACGTTCGTTAAAGTAGACGAAGCCCAGGCCCGGCGGCGTCATCAGGCCCTTCTGGCTGGCGGCGACGATGAGGTCGACGCCCCAGGCGTCCATCTCCATCCGGTCACAGGCGAGACAGGCGATGCAGTCGACCATGAGGAGCGCCGGGTGTGCGGCCGCATCCATGGCGGACCGAACGGCGGCGATGTCGCTGAGGATGCTGGTTGCCGTATCGGACTGCACGGCGAGCACGGCCTTGATCCGATGCTCCCGATCCGCCTCGAGCACCTCGCTCACGCGGGCGGGATCGATCGGGGACCTGAGGCCGAAGTCGATGGTCTCCACGTCGATGCCCATCCGCTTGGCCAGCAGGCCCCATGACGTCGCGAAGCGCCCGGTCGCGAGCAGCAGCACCCGATCGCCCGGCGCAACCGCGTTGGCAAGCGCCGCCTCCCACGCCGCGTGACCGTTGCCGATGTAGACCGCGACGTCGTGCGCCGTCCGCGCCACCGCCTTCAGATCGCGCACGATGCCGGGCATCATGTCGATGAGCTCGCCCGCGTAGATATTGGGCGACGGGCGGTGCATCTCGCGCAAAACGCGGTCGGGGACGACCGAAGGACCTGGAATGGCGAGGTAGGGACGGCCGTGGGCGAGACTCATGATGTCCTCGGGCGGGAACTGGCGACCGGAGCGTCGTAGGCCGGCCCCGCGAGCCGGTCAATCGCACCCGCCTCCCCTTGTCTCCCGAGGGTGCGCGGGATAGATCGCCTCCGCCCCGGGGGAGGTGGCATCGCGATGGCCCCAAGACGGCGCAGGCAGCAGGAAACGACGTTCGCGCTGGTGCGCCGGCTGTGGCGGGACTACCTGAGGGCGCATTCGGCTTGGATCGCGCTGGCCTTCGGGCTGATGGTGATCGAGGGGTCGACGCTGGGCCTCCTGAGCTACGCGCTGAAGCCGATGTTCGACAGGGTCTTCGTCGGCGGCGAGACCGACATGATGTGGATCGTCGGCACCGGCATCCTGATGCTCTTCGTGATCCGCGCCGTGACCGGCATCGCCAGCCGGATGATAACGACCCGCATCTCGCAGACATCGGCGACCGAGATGCAGATCGACTTGCTGCGCCACCTGATGGCGCTCGACACCCAGTTCTTTCAGAAGAACCCGCCGGGCTCGCTGATGGAGCGGGTGGTCGGTGACACCGGCGGCGTGCAGGGCCTATGGCGCACGATCGTCGGCGGCGTGGGCCGTGACATGATCGCCCTTGTCTCGCTCTTCGTCGTCGCGGTGGCGATCGATCCTGTCTGGACGCTGCTCGCGCTGGTTGCCGCACCTGCGCTGATCTTGCCGACGCTGGCCCTCCAGCGCTACATCCGCCGCAAGTCGCGACAGATGCGCCTGCAGTCCGGGCGCCGGATGATCCGGCTGAGCGAGATCTTCCAGGGCATCAACCCGGTCAAGCTGAACCTGATGGAGGGCTACCAGCTAGGCCAATTCGAGGCGATCGTCCAGAACCTCGTGCGCAACCAGATCAAGATGGCGGGCATGAAGGGACTGCTGCCGGGCCTGATCGACCTGGTGACCGGCGTCGGATTCTTCTTCGTCCTCATCGTCGGCGGGCGCGACATCATCGCGGGCGAAAAGACGGTGGGCGACTTCATGTCGTTCTTCACCGCCATGGCGCTGGCGTTCCAGCCGCTGCGCCGCCTCGGCACCACGGCGGGCGTCTTCCAGGTGGCTGCCGCGAATCTGGAGCGGCTCTACGAGCTCTTCGACGAGAAGCCCACGATCGTCTCGCCGCCCTCGCCCGCGAAGGTGCCGGTCGGGCAGACGGAGATCGAACTCGGCGGCGTGCATTTTGCCTACGGAGACCTGCCGGTGCTGCACGGCGCGAGCTTCGTGGCCGAAGCCGGCAAGACAACCGCCCTCGTCGGGCCGTCGGGCGCGGGCAAGAGCACCGTCTTCAACGTGCTGACGCGGCTCGCCGACCCGCAGTTCGGCAACGTCACCATCGGCGGCGTCGACACGCGCGAGCTGTCGCTTGAGGACGTGCGCGGGCTTGTCTCGGTAGTGACTCAGGACGCGCTGCTCTTTGACGAGACGATCCGCGAGAACATCCTGCTAGGCCGCACCGACGTCGACGAAGCGCGGCTGCGCGAGGTGGTCGAGGCGGCGCATGTGGCGGACTTCCTGGACCAGCTGCCGCAGGGCCTCGCGACGCCAGTCGGACCGCGCGGATCGAGCCTGTCCGGAGGACAGCGGCAGCGAGTTGCGATCGCCCGGGCGCTCCTGCGCGACACACCGATCCTGCTGCTCGACGAGGCCACTTCGGCACTCGACGCGGCGAGCGAGGCGGTGGTTCAGGCCGCCCTGGAGCGACTGAGCGAGGGGCGCACGACGCTGGTGATCGCGCACCGGCTGGCGACCGTACGCGACGCCGACAAGATCGTCGTGATGCAGGGGGGTCATGTGGTCGAGGAGGGCCGCCACGAGGACCTCATCACTCGCGGCGGGCTTTACGCCCGGCTCTACGAACTCCAGTTCTCGGAGACCACGACATGATGCTGACCGACCCCAGGACGGTGCTCGCCATCGGTGGCGACGACCGGAAGCACTTCCTGCAGGACCTCGTCACCAACGACGTCGGCCGCGCGAAGGACAGGCTGGTCTACGCGGCGCTGCTCAGCCCGCAGGGCAAGTATCTGGCGGACTTCATGCTGCTCGAGCGCGACGACACGATCCTGCTCGACGTCGCGACGCCGCTCGCAGAGGCGCTGGCGCGACGGCTTGCAATGTACAAGCTGCGCGCGAAGGTGACGATCGAGCCGACCGAACTCGGAGTGAGGCGGGGCCGCGGTCAGGCACCGGACGGCGCTCTCGCCGACCCGCGGCACCCCGACCTGCCCTGGCGACTTTACGGCAGCGACGGCGAGGCTGACGACCCGACGGACGTTCGTGTCCGCCACGTCATACCGCTGTCCGGCGTCGAACTGGTGCCGGAAGAGACCTACATCCTCGAGGCCGGTTTTGAGCGGCTGAACGGCGTCGACTTTCGCAAGGGATGCTATGTCGGTCAGGAGGTAACGGCGCGGATGAAGCACAAGACCGAATTGCGCAAGGGCCTGACGTCGGTCCGGGTTGAGGGCGAGGCGCCGGTCGGCACCGCCGTCACTGCCGATGGCCGCGGCGTCGGCACGCTCTACAGCCAGTCTGGCGGGTCGGGCATCGCCCACCTGCGCTTCGACCGCGCGGCGGGCGAGATGCAGGCGGGCGACGCGCGGTTGTTCCGGAACGGCTGAGCGTCAGGCGCGCTCGGCGTACTCCATCGTTTCGGTATTGACGATGATGTCCTCGTCCTGGCCTACGAACGGCGGCACCATCACCTTGACGCCGTTGTCGAGGATGGCCGGCTTGAAGCTGTTGGCGGCCGTCTGCCCCTTCACCACCGGCTCGGTCTCGACGACCTTGCAGGTGACCTTCTGCGGCAGCGTCGCGTTTAGCGCCTCGGCTTCGTAGTACTCGATGTGGACCGTCATGCCGTCCTGCAGGAAGGGGCGCCGCTCTCCCAGGATCTCGGCCGGCAGCTCTACCTGCTCGAAGCTCTCGCTGTCCATGAAGACAAGCATCCCGTCGCTTTCGTAGAGGAATTGCTGGTCCTTCTGCTCGAGCCGGACGCGCTCGACCTTGTCGGCCGAGCGGAAGCGCTCGTTCAGCTTGGAACCGTTCCGGAGGTTGCGCAATTCGACCTGAGCGAATGCTCCTCCCTTGCCCGGCTTGACATGATCGACCTTTACCGCAGCCCAAAGACCGCCGTTGTGTTCGAGTACGTTCCCCGGACGGATCTCGTTACCGTTGATCTTAGGCATGTGTCGGTGCACCAGCAGAGCTTGATGGAAAGTCGCTGGGAGCTATATCCGGGCGACATCCGGCTGGCAAGGCGACGAGACAGCGGTTCGCCGCCACCTGAAGCCATGCAACGCAAGCATGGCAGCTATGACCGGGCGGAATGCGAGATTCCGGGCCAAGCGTCCATAAGGGTGCGCTATCGCCCTTCGGGAAGACAATAAGAAAAGGACCAACCTGTATGTCAGAATTCGTGGACGGCACCGCCTTCAACCACGAGCAGGGCAATCGCGCGCGCAAGCTTTTTGCGGCCGTCGTACTGGCTGCCCTCGACGACGCGATCGCGGATGACAAGAAGTACGGCAACGGCCCGGAGCAGATCGCGCGCTGGGCCCGCTCCCGGGACGGCCGCGAGGTGCTGTCGTGTGCCGGCATCGACCCGAACGAGCGGGTGGTGGCGGGTCTGATGGAGTTCGTCTCGCGCGGGGTGCGAACCTCGGTGGCATTGAGCCGCGAGGAGAGCGAGCGTCGCGCGGTTCAGGCGGCGGCAGAGGCCGAAGCGGCCTGATCTGCCCCGCCACGACTTCTACTGTTAGGGACATGAGGCGGTCGCGGAATTGGCGACCGCCTGTCCTTTTTCGGATCGGGTGCAGCAGAATGCTGGCCGACCGCACCGCCGACATGCCCGGCACGCTGGTCCTGCGCGGCGCAAGGCCAGGCGCTTCAGCGCGTAAGGGTCGCCAGCCGCGCCATCTCTGACCGAACGAGTTTGCGGACCGCGCCCGTGAGGCGCGAGCCGAGGCTGCCACGCAGCTCCTCACGCACGATCTCGGCCACCATTCGCCGGAGCGCATCCTCGTCGAACGCAGCCGCCTGTGGCCGCCGCTGGCCCGAACCTGCCACCAAGCGCAAAGGCACCGATCTCGGCCGCTCCGGCTCCGTGCGCCACTCCTCCCGCAACAGGAGGACATCGCCCTGCCCCGGCATCACACCTTCTGGCGCGGGCACACCCGTATCGATGGCTGCGTCGCTCATGATCCTGCCTCACCACATTTTGTTGTCGTTGCCTCGGATGCTACGCGCAACACGGTCTCACGACAACAACCTGTGCAGGATCTAGCGCAGCAGGCTCTTCAGTACGTGGTCCAGCTTCTCGCCCCGCGGGCTGACATTGCGGACCGGCGCACTCTCTACGGCCTTGTAGTAGGCTGCCGGATCGTAGGTGGCGATGCCGAGGTTCAGACCGTCCACCGTCAGCATTCCCATCGCCTGCCACAGGGCATAGACGGCGATCTGCTGGTCGATCTGCGCCGAGACGAGATTGGCGCGCGCGTCCAGCAGCTCCTGCTCCGCGTTCAGCACGTCAAGCGTGGTGCGTGCGCCGAGGCGTAGCTCCTCCTGCACGCCCTGCAGCGCGACGTCAGCGGCTTGGGACTGCTGCTGGCCCGCCTGAATGCTGGCCCCGGTGACGTTCAGCACGGCCCACGCGTTGCCAACCGCCTGCTCGACCTGACGGACGACGCTGTAGAGCGCGGCGCGCGACGCATCCCGGCGCGCGCGGGCCTGCCGCACGAGCGAGGTCAGGCGGCCGCCCTGATAGATCGGCCCGCTGAAGGTGAGACCGACGGAGCGGCGGTTGTCCCAATCCTCGTCGAAGTTGAGGTCGGCGTTGGCGCTGAGCGTCGGCCCGAGCGACGCCTCGGCTCGGAGCACGTTCAGCTCCGCCACCTGCGTCTCGCGCTGGGCCTCCTTGATCGCCGGATGACGATCGCGCGCGATCGCGATGGCGGCGTCCAGCGTGTCCGGGATCGACGGCGTCGCCGGCGGGCTTGCGAGCTGGCCGGGGTAGTCGCCGACGACGGCGCGGTACTCCTCGCGCGCCTGGGCAAGGTCGCCCACGGCCGCCGCGAGGGTCGAACGCGACGCCGCCAGCCGCGCCTCCGCGATTGCGACATCGGTGCGGGTGACTTCACCCACCTCGAAACGATCGCGGGCAGCACGCAACTCCTGCGTGATGACCCGAACACTGCCCTCGGCGAGGTCCACGAACTCCGCCGAACGTCGCACGTTGAAGTAGGCCCGTGCCGCCCGGAGCAGGACGTCCTGCTCGACCCCGCGCAGAGCCTCGCGCGCCGCGAGCACGGCCTCCTTCGCGGCGGAGACGGCGTAGTCGGTGGCACCGTTGTCGTAGATCAGCAGGTCCGCCGAAAGCCCGAGCCCGAAGCTGAGGTTGTCCTGACCGAGACCAACGGGCGAGGTGTAGGTGGTGCTGGCGAGATAGTTCAGGACCGGCCGAAGTGCCGCGACCGCCTGCGCCACGTCCTCGTCCGCGGCGCGAACCAGCGCCCGATTCTGCTCCAGAAGCCCGCTCTCCCGGTAGGCGGAGATGAACGCGTCAGTCAGCGACTGCGCCTGCGCCTGACCGGCCAGCGTCCAGGCGATCGCCGCGGCCATGACGGTCCGCCCCACTCTCTTGACCCGCATCCCAACCTTCTCCCTCGTCGCGCCCGTCAGAGCGCGAAAGCCTGTCGCCTCTCGAAGCCCTGCAGGACCGGCGCGCCCGCGTTGAACGCGTAGCGCCAGTTCATGTGGCCGTCGACCTTCCAGCCGATCCGCACCACGCCGAGCGTCCGCTCCTGAAAGAGGCAGGCAACCCGCCCGCCCTCCTTGATCTGGTTCGTTATCGTGTCTGGCAGATGCTCGACGGCCCCCTGGACGACGACCGCATCATAAGGACCGTGCTTTGGCGCGCCCTCGGCCAGAGGCCCTTCGATCACCGCCACATTGTCGGCGCCGACTTGCGCCAGGGCCTGTTCGGCCTCCCTCGCCATCGCGTGGTCGGGCTC
This sequence comes from Roseitranquillus sediminis, assembly GCF_016918935.1. GTDB lineage: Bacteria > Pseudomonadota > Alphaproteobacteria > Rhodobacterales > Rhodobacteraceae > Roseitranquillus > Roseitranquillus sediminis. Next base: position 14,088 of record NZ_JAFFOB010000020.1, on the reverse strand, counting down.
AACAGCGACCACGGCCTCGGCCAGCCGCGACAGCACCGCAGCGGAGTAGCCGAAGTTGCACCCCAGATCGAGCACAAGATGGTCAAGGTCGATCGAAAGCGCGTCGAGCATTTTGGCGAAGGTCCGCGGCTCCAGCACCACCCGCCCGCCTCCAAGGTCGATGTTCTCCCCGACATAGGCCGTGGCGCGGCGGCTGGCGGGTACGAAATCCTCTCGCGGGACGCTCAGCATCGCCTCGATGATCGGGAACTTGGTCACGTCCGACGGGCGGACCTGCGTGTCCACCATCATCTTCCTGAGAAGCGTGAAGTCCGTCATCTCGCCCTCTCGCACTGCGAGGTTCCGCTCGTCATCACGAGATGTGGCACGTTTGCCGAGAGGCGGCAACCGCGCCGCCCGGGGCCGTGGCGCCACGCTCGTGCACTGTCGCCGAGGCGCATCGCTCGCGGCCTCGACAGGACGCAGGGTCAACCCAACTTGCCCGGGATGGCGCATTACGCTTTCCTCGACCACGCCCGACCCCTCGCCTTCGCGCATCGCGGCGCGTCGGAAGAGAGCGAAGAGAATACGCTCGCAGCCTTCCGCGAGGCGGCGCACCTTGGCTTCCGCTATATCGAGACCGACGTGCAGGCGAGCCTCGACGGCGTACCGGTGATCTTCCATGACGATGCGCTCGAGCGCATGACGGGCGAGCGGGGGCGCATCGGCGACCTGCCGTGGCGGATCCTCTCGCGCCTGCGCACGCGCGCGGGCGAGCCTCTGCTAAGGCTCGACGAGGCGCTTGATGCCCTGCCCGAGATCCGCTTCAACATCGACGCGAAGTCTGACGCCTCGGTCACGCCGATCGCCGAGGCGGTTCAGCGGGCGGGCGCCGTAGAGCGGATCTGCGTCGCCTCGTTCGACGTGCACCGCACGCTGCGACTGCGACGCCTTCTGGGCGAGAAGCTCTGCTGGTCACCCAGCCATCGCGGTGTCGCGCGGCTCTGGCTGGCAAGATGGCTGCCGGTCCGGATCCCCTCATTTCCGGTCGTGCAGGTCCCGACGCACTTCCACCGCATTCCGATCGTCACGCCGCGCTTCGTCGAGGCCGCCCACGGGCGCGGCATCCAAGTCCATGTCTGGACGATCGACGAGCCGGCCGAGATGGAGCGCCTGCTCGACATGGGCATCGACGGCCTGATGACAGACCGGCCGCGCCTGCTTCGAGACGTGCTGCGGCGCCGCGGCGAGTGGACAGCGGGCTGATCAGGCGGGGACCGGCGCCCCCTCCTTGCGCAGGCGCAGGAAGGTGAAGAGACCGAAGGGCGGCAAGGCGTGGCGATGCTCGAGCCGCAGCGTCTCGGCACTGAGCACCCGGTCCAGCTCGAAGTCGGGGTGCCAGCCCAGATGGTCGGCCAGCGGCGCGATCATGCGTTCGAGCTTGGCGAGAACCCCCTCGTCTCGCGCGAAGTGGTTGACGATAACCACCTCGCCGCCCGGCCTGCAGACGCGGGCCATCTCGCGCACCACGCGCTCGGGTTCGGGCACGACCGATACGAGATACATGGCGACGACCGTGTCGAAGTGGTCGTCGGGGAAATCGAGCCTACGCGCGTCCATCTGGCGAAGCTCCGCGACATGGTCGAGCTTCTCCGCCTCGACCTTCTTTCGCGCACCGGCCAGCATCTCGTGCGAAAAGTCGATGCCGGTCACCTCGAGGTGCCGCCCGTAGTCCGGCAGCGAGAGGCCGGTCCCGACGCCGACCTCCAGCACCCGGCCCCGCCGGCCGTTGATGTATCGCACGGCCCGCGCGCGGCCACGGCGGGTGATGAGACCGAACGTCTCGTCGTAGATCGGCGCCCAGCGCTTGTAGGCCGAGCTTATTGCGGGGAGGTCCATTCCTTGTCCTTTGTCCTGCGCCGCCGCAGACGCGCGACCGATGCGGCAAGAATAGCGGCGTAGATCGCGTCGGCCACGGCCATAAGCAGCCAGAAGCGCGTGAACATCAGCCCGATGATTGCGACGGCGCCGATCAGGACCCAGATCGCCTTGTCGCGCGGGATGCGAAGCGACTTGGGCGAGAACGTCCTGAGCCGGCTGATCATCAGGATGCCGACCAGGCCCACCCACGCCGCGACGAGCGCTGGCAGGTCGCGCATCTCGACGACCTCGGCCAGTGACAGGAACACTGGCAGGAGTCCCAGCATCGCACCCGCGGGCGCCGGAACGCCGGTGAAGTGCGCCCGGCCATCTGCCGGCGGCACATCGCGGTTGACGTTGAACCGCGCGAGCCGCAGGCAACAGCAGATGACGTAGATCAGGACGAAGGCCCAGCCGAAGCCGCGAGTGTCCGTCAACGCGAACTGATAGACCAGCAACCCTGGGGCGACGCCGAAGTTGACGAAGTCCGACAGGCTGTCGAGCTCCGCTCCGAACGAGCTCGTGGCGTCCAGCCGCCGCGCGAGGAGTCCGTCCACCCCGTCGATGAGCGCCGCGAAAATGATGAGCAACGCCGCCAGCTCGAAACGCTCGGCAAACACGAAGCGGATTGCGGTAAGGCTGGCGCAGAGGCCGACAAGCGTGACGATGCTGGGCAGAAGCTGCAGGAACGGCAGCGTGTCGCGCTCACCATCCGCGCGCGGCATCAGCGGATCTCGCCGGCGCGCGGCGGCTCCGAGGCCAGCAGGTCGGCGATGACGGTCTCGCCCGCCACCATTTTCTGCCCCTCGCAGACGAGCGGCGAGACGCCGTCCGGCAGGTAGACGTCGAGCCGCGATCCGAAGCGGATCATGCCGAAGCGCTCGCCCGTCGCCAGCCGCTGCCCCTCGCGCACGTCGCAGAGGATGCGCCGCGCCACCAGTCCGGCGATCTGGACGATGCCGACCCTGCGTCCGTCCTCGAGGTGCACCACGATGCCGTTGCGCTCGTTGTCGTCGCTGGCCTTGTCGAGCGCCGCGTTGAAGAAGCGCCCGGGTCGGTACACCGCCCGCACCACCGTCCCGCCGACCGCCGCGCGATTCACGTGGCAGTCGAACACGCTCATGAAGACGCTGACGCGCATCAGCGGCGCGTCCCCCAGCTCCAGCTCGGGCGGCGCCTGCGCCGGCGCGACCTGCGAAACGATTCCGTCAGCCGGGCTCACCATCAGCCCCTCGCGCGCGGGCGTCACTCGGGCGGGGTCGCGGAAGAAGTAGTAGCACCAGACGGTCAGCCCCACGCCGATCCAGCCGAGCACCTCGCTGACGAAGAAGAGCGCAATGGTGACGATGGCAAAGATCGCGATGAACTTCGGCCCCTCGCGGTGCAGCGGCTTGATGACGGTCGAGGCAAGGTTCACGGACATGGGGCACCTGCGGTCGGTCCTGCCCGACCGTTCCTTGCCGAATCCGCGCCGACATGCAACTCGGCTCCGCCGTGCCGACCCGCCACTTCGCCTGACCAGCGGAGCTTCGAGGTCCGCCCGGCGCGGCGACCGGACACGCCGCCACGCGTCATAACCGCTTGCAGAGGCGCCTGCGGGCCACTATGCAGCGAACGCTCTGGCGAGTTGGCGGAGTGGTTACGCAGCGGATTGCAAATCCGTGTACACCGGTTCGATTCCGGTACTCGCCTCCACCTTCGCAGCAGAATGCGAAGAGGCAGGTCCGCAGCCGCCCCGGCTCCGCTCATGCGGAAATCGAGAGCAGTCGCTCTTCCCGCTCATCCTTCGCACCAGGTACCTGGCACCCACATCGCGCTCTTGGCGGCACAGGCTGTACTCGGCGAATCTTGCGGCTCGACCTGTTCGCGCAACTCATCCGTGGATGATTGACATCAAGCATCGGATGATGACACTCTTCCACAGAAGCGAAGCAGATCGCTCGCATGGAGGGTAGAGTGAGCGATGTCTCACGGCATGATGCGGTTCTTGCGCTGCTGCGCGACCGGCCTTTCGTGTCTGTGAACGAGCTCACCTCGTATTTCGGCGTGTCCCCCGCGACCATCCGGCGCGACATCGACAAGTTGTCCGAGGCCGGCTCGGCACAGAAGGTCTATGGCGGCATCGCCGCAATCCAGGCCGAGCATCGGCGTCGGGCGATCGCCCTGCCCTTCAGCGACAACCGCGACATCGCCGTCGCCGCCAAGCGCGCCATCGCGCGGGCCGCGTCGCAGCTGGTCCGCGATGGCAGCATCATCATCGTCCATGCCGGCTCGACCTGCTTTCACTTCGGGGTCGAGATCGCCAGCCGAAGCGTGCGCGTGGTGACCCACTCGATGCCGCTGGCGGGATATCTGGCGGAGTTCGGAACCTGCCACGTCACGGTCAGCGGCGGCGATCTTCATCGGGAACCGGGACTGCTCTACGACCCATCGGGCTTCGATCCGGACGTCTACGCCTCGCAGTTTTTCGTGGGCGCGCTCGGCGTCGGACCCGGAGGAATCCTCGAGTCGCACCCCCTCCTGGTCCGGTTCGTCAAGGAATTCGCCGACCGGACCAACGAAATCGTCCTCCTGGCCGACAGCCGGAAGTTCGAGGAGCGGCCCCCTCTCGTCGCGCTGCCGTTGTCCCGCCTGTCGCATGTGGTGACGGATGACGGGCTCAAGGACAGCCACGCCCGCATGCTCGAGGACAACGGCGTCAAGTTCACGATCGCCGAAGCGTCGAAGGGGGTCGCATGACCACGACCGCACCCGTGCTGGAGATGCGCGGCATCTCGAAGTCCTTCGGACCCGTGCAGGCGCTCAGGGACGTATCGCTCACCGCGCATGCGGGCGAGGTCCATGCGCTGATGGGCGAGAACGGCGCGGGCAAGTCGACGCTGATGAAGATCCTCTCGGGCGCGCACGCCCCGGACCCCGGCGGCGAGGTACTCGTCGGGGGTGAGCGGATGCCGCTCGGCAACCCCAAGCTCGCCAAGGCACACGGCGTCGCGGTCATCTATCAGGAGCTCACGCTGGCGCCGAACCTGAGCGTCGCGCAAAACGTCTTTCTCGGCAACGAGAAGTCCTCGCGCGGGATCGTCAACCGGCGGGGAATGGCGGCCGCGACCCGGCCGATCCTCGATCGGCTGGGCGTCTCCTTCAGGCCCGACACCAAGGTGGCGCGCCTGTCGCTGGGCGAGCGGCAGCTGGTCGAGATCGCGCGGGCGATGTCCACCAACGCCCGGATCATCGTGATGGACGAACCAACCACGTCCCTGTCGAGCCGCGAGACGGAGAAACTCTTTGCTGTGATCGCAGGCCTCAAGGAGCAGGGCATCGCTATCGTCTACATCAGCCACCGCATGGACGAGATCTACCAGCTCGCCGATCGCTGTTCGGTGCTGCGCGACGGGGCCTACGTGGGGACGCTGTCGCGCGACGAGCTCGACGCGTCGCGGCTCGTCTCGATGATGGTGGGGCGCGACCTCTCGACCTTCTACAAGAAGGACCACAAGCCGACCGAGGCCGAGCGCGACGTGGTGCTGGCGGTCGAGGGACTTAGCGACGGTGTCGAAGTGTTCGACTGCTCCTTCAAGGTGCACAAGGGCGAGGTGCTCGGCATCGCCGGTCTCGTGGGGTCGGGTCGCACGGAACTGCTCCGGCTGATCTACGGCGCCGACCCCGCAACCGCCGGGCGCGTCCTGCTTGACGGCGCGGAGGTCACGCCGAAGACACCGCGCGAGGCGCTCGACCACGGGATCGTCTACCTTACCGAGGACCGCAAGGCTCTTGGCCTGTTTCTCGACATGTCCATTTCTGACAACGTCAGCATGGCGGTGGCCGATCGCGACGCCAAGGCGGGCGGCGTTCGCAACTTTGCCCGCGCCGCGGAACGGGCGCGCAGTGCGATCGAGGCGCTGTCGATCCGCGCGCCCTCGGCCTCACTCACGGTCGGGGCGCTTTCGGGCGGCAACCAGCAGAAGGTCCTGCTGGCGCGCCTGCTCGAGACCAATCCGCGGGTGCTCTTGCTCGACGAGCCTACGCGCGGCGTCGATGTGGGTGCAAAGTCCGAGATATACCGGCTGATCGACGGGCTGGCGGAGCAGGGCCTTGCCATCGTCATGGTATCGAGCGAGCTGCCCGAGATCGTCGGCGTCGCCGACCGCTGCCTCGTCATGCGCGAGGGCCGTATCGCGGGCGAGGTCGCCGCGGGACCGGACAAGCCGATAGAACAGGAAGCCGTGATGGCGTTCTCCACCGGCGCTCCGGGTGAGCGCGGTGGAGCATCCTTGGCCGCCAGAGGGGAGACGGGCCGATGAGCGAAGCGACCATGGAGGACGCCGGCCGAAAGCGCGGCCGCGCGAAGGCGCTGATCACCGCGCTGGGCATGCTGCCCGTGCTGATCCTGCTGGCGGTGGGGTTCGAGCTGCTGACGGGCAAGTTCCTGTCGGTCAACAACATCTCGATCGTGATGCAGCAGGCCTCGATCAACATCGTGCTCGCTGCGGGCATGACGTTCGTCATCCTGACCGGCGGCATCGACCTCTCCGTCGGTTCGATCCTCGCGGCATCGGCGATGGCGGCGGTTATCGGGTCACTGTGGCCGGGCGGCTTGGCCTATCTCGGCATTGCGGCAGGACTGGGCCTCGGCCTCGCCTTCGGGCTGATCAACGGAGCGCTGATCGCCTTGCTGCGATTGCCGCCCTTCATCGTGACGCTGGGCGCGCTTACCGCCGTCCGGGGGGTGGCCCGCCTGCTGGGCGACGACACTACCGTTTTCAACTCGAACCTGCCCTTCGCCTTCATCGGCAACGGCACGTTCCTGGGCATCCCTTGGCTGGCGATTATCGCGATCGCCGTCGTCCTGATCTCGTGGTTCGTGTTGCGTGCGACCGTGCTCGGCACCTGGATCTACGCGGTCGGCGGCAACCAGGAGGCCGCGCGGCTCACCGGGATCAAGGTCTCGCTCGTGATCCTCTTCGTCTACGGCGTCTCCGGCCTGCTGGCGGGCCTCGGAGGGGTCATGTCGGCGGCGCGGCTCTATGCGGCGAACGGGCTGCAGCTCGGGCAGGCGTACGAACTCGACGCGATCGCGGCGGTCATCCTGGGCGGGACCAGCTTCGTCGGCGGCGTCGGCTCGATCTGGGGAACCCTCATCGGGGCGCTCATCATCGCCGTGCTGTCGAACGGCCTGATCCTGACCGGCGTCTCGGACATCTGGCAGTTCATCATCAAGGGTCTCGTCATCATCGTGGCCGTGGCACTCGATCGCTACCGGCTCCGGGGCGGTGCCCGGACCTGACGCAAGAACACGCATTCAACAGGAGGAACACGATGCGTACAATGAAGACACTCATGTGCGGCACAGCCATTGCCGTTGGCATGGCCGCACCGGCCAGTGCGCAGGACAAGACGCTCGAGAGCGTCGGGATCTCGGTCGGGCTGCTCGGCAACCCCTTCTTCGTCGCGACGATCGAGGGGATCACCGACGCCGCGAGGGAGATCAATCCGGACGTCGAGGTGACGGCGGTCTCGGCAGACTATGACCTCAACAAGCAGGTCAGCCAGATCGACAACTTCATCGCCGCCGGCACCGACATCATCATGCTGAATGCGGTCGACGCGAGCGCAATCGAGCCGGCCGTGACCCGCGCCAAGAACGCCGGCGTCGTCGTCGCGGCCTTCGACGTCTCGGCGCCGGGAGCACAGGTGACCGTGATGACCGACAATGTCGCTGCCGGGCGCAAGGCCTGCCAGTACATCGTCGACAACATCGGCGGCGAGGGCGACGTCATAATCGTCAACGGCCCCGCCTCGTCCTCGATCCTCGACCGGGTCGAAGGCTGCAAGGAGGTGTTCGAGGGAACGGAGGGGATCAACGTCCTGTCCGACGACCAGAACGCCGGCGGCTCGCGCGAAGGCGGCCTCGATGTCATGCAGGGGCTTCTGACCCGCTTCGACCGCATCGACGGTGTCTTCGCGATCAACGATCCCACGGCGCTCGGCGTCGAGCTCGCGGCGCGGCAGCTGCAGCGTGACGAGTTCATCATCACCGGCGTCGACGGGGCGCCCGACATTGAGGAGGCGCTGGAGTCTGGCAACTCGCTCATCAAGGCGTCTGCGAGCCAGGACCCCTACACCATGGCCGCACAGTCGATGGAGCTGGCCTATCAGGTCTTCCAGGGCACGCCGCCGGACGAGACCACTGTCCTGATCGACCCGGAGCTCATCACCTCCGAGAACGTGGAAGAGTACACCGGCTGGACCGACCCGCGTTGATGACGAGAAGGGTGCGCCTCAGGTGGGGGCGCACCCGCCACCAAGAAGAGATCTGATGCAGCTTTCCGCTCTCAAGCAGGCCGTCCTGGACGCGAACCTCGCCACCGTGCGAAGCGGCCTGGTCATGGCCACGTTCGGCAACGCGAGCGGTATCGACCGCAAGGCGGGCGTGGTGGCGATCAAGCCCAGCGGCGTGCCATACGAGACCATGTCGGCCGGCGACATGGTCAGCGTGCGCCTCGACGGCACCGTCGTCGACAACCGCTGGCGCCCCTCCTCGGATCTCGACACGCATCTCGTGCTCTACCGCGCCTTCGAGGGCATCGGCGGGGTGATCCACACGCACTCGACCTATGCCACGATCTTCGCCCAGGCGATGACGCCGATCCCCTGCTTCGGCACCACCCACGCCGACTACTTTCGCGGCGAGGTCCCCGTCACGCGCCACCTGACCGAGACCGAGATCGCCGAGCGCTACGTCGCCGCCACCGGCGAGGCCATCGTGGAGATTGTCGGCGAGCGAGATCCGCTAGAGGTCCCGGCTGTGCTCGTCGCCGGTCACGGTCCCTTCGTCTGGGGCGCAACACCCAAGGACGCCGCGTTGAACGCGCTGATCCTGGAGGAGTGCGCCAGGATGGCCTGGTACTCGCTGCAGCTCCGCCCGGACCTGCCGCCGATTCCGCAGGCGCTCCTCGACCGGCACTTCCTGCGCAAGCATGGCAAGGACGCCACCTACGGCCAGGCGGAGCTGACATGACTCTCGTTGCCGGAGCAGATTTCGGGACGCTCAGCGTCCGCGTCACCATCATGGAGACCGAGACCGGCAAGGCGGTCGGCACCGCAGTCGCCGAGTACCCGCTCAAGCGCTCGGAGCATGATCCGCTGCGCGCGCAGCAATCGCACGACGACCACATGGCCGCCCTTGCGAGCGCGATCCGGGCCGCGACCGAAAAGGCCGGCGTGGACGGCCGCGACATCGCCGCCCTCGCGGCCGACACCACCGGCTCCAGCGTCGTCATGGTGGACGAGGATCTGCGGCCGCTGGACGATTACTACCTGTGGTGCGACCACCGCGCACACGAGGAGGCCGCGGAGATCACCCGCCGCGGCCGCGAGGAAGGTCTCGAGGCGCTGAAATGGTGTGGCGGCGTCTACAGCCACGAATGGGGTTACGCCAAGCTCCTGCACTTCCTGCGCCACAACCCTGACAAGAGGGATCGCGTCGCCACTGCGCTTGAACATTGCGACATGCTGGTCGCCACGCTGACCGGCGCATCCGTCCGCGACCTGCCCCGCTCCGTCTGCGCCGCCGGCCACAAGTGGCTGTGGGGCGCGGCATGGGGCGGGCTGCCAGACCAGGGCTTCCTGTCGCGTGTCGACCCGCTGCTGGACGGCATCAACGACCGGTTGGGTGGGAGCTACGGCATCTCCTCGAAGGTTGCCGGGCATCTGACGCCGCAATGGGCCGCTCGTCTCGGTCTCAGGCCCGGCATCCCCATCCCCTTCGGTGCCTTCGATGCGCACTGGGACGCCGTCGCCTGCGGCTGCGGGCCGGGAGACGTCGTCAACGTCGTCGGCACCTCCACCTGCATGATCGCCCTCGGGCCTCTCTCGATGGGCGCAGTCCCAGGTATCTGCGGCGCCGTGCCCGGCAGCGCGCTGCCCGGGCACATGGGGGTCGAGGCGGGCCAGTCGGCGACGGGCGACATCTTCGATGCGATCGCCCGCCGCGCCGGCAGCGACGTCGCCACCTTGTCGGCGGGGCTGGAGCGTCGCGGCCCCGCCTCCACGGGTCTGCTGCGGCTCGTATGGGACAACGGCGACCGGACCGTCCTAGTGCGTCCGGACCTCGGCGGCGTGACGCTCGGTTGGGACCTTGCCCATACCGCCGCCGACGAGATGCACGCCGCGTTCGAAGGCATGGCGATGCATATCCGTCTGATCATCGAGCGCCTCGGCTCCGGCGGGCTGGACCTGCGGCGGGTCGTGAACGGCGGCGGCATACCGCAGAAGAACGAGGCGCTGAACCAGATTTATGCCGACGTTCTGGGGACGGAAGTCCATGTTCCCGAGCGCTCGCCCGTTGGTGTGGGGGCATGCATCTTCGCCTCGGTCGCGGCTGGCTGCTTCTCGAGCGTGGAAGAGGCGCAGGAAGCACTCGCGCCGCCGACCCGGACCTATACCCCACGCGGCGAGACGCGCGAGAGGTACGAGCGTCTCTACCGCCTGTTCTCCGATCTATACTTCGGGTTCGGCGAAGGTAGGCAGGTGGATCTCGGCGACGTGCTCTCTAGCCTGCGGCAGTTCCGGCTGTCGGCCGCCTGACTTGCCCGATCCCGTTGCCGACCGGGGCCGGTTCGCATTGGCGCCGAGTGGCGGAGCTCAGGCCTGCATTTCCTCCAGCGCACGGCGGGCGGCGGCAAGGCCGGCGAGCGTCATGTCCTCCGCCCCAGCAACCGATACGCTGAGACCTTCTGCCGAGAGCGCCTCGGCGTATTGGCGGCAGAGGCTCTCGGCGCCGACCAGGCGGACGTCCTGCCCCAGCCAGTAGGGGCGCGCGGCCTGCAACTCGGCGCCGATCAGCAGGCCGGAGAGCCGCGCTCGCGCGGCGTCGGGTGCGAGGTCCGAAATCAGCGACTCGGCGCGCAGTCCGAAGAGGCTCGAGGCGAGCGCCTGGGGCCGCGCCATGCCGTCACGGACGGCGGCAAGGAAGGCATCGCCGTCCCATCCATCACCGCCGACGCTGTGCCGCAGCACCGACTGCCGGGACAGGAGCGCGAAGAGCTCCCCGGTCATGAAGGTGCGAAAGCTCACGATCTCGCCGGCGCTGATCTGCACCCACTTCGTGTGCGTGCCGGGCAGGCAGATGACGCCGTCGAAGCGCGGATCGGCGGCGAGGATCCCCGCGATCTGCGTCTCCTCGCCCCGCATCACGTCGGCCGGTGAGTCTTGCTTGACGCCAGGCAGGATCCGCACCTCGAGTGGCGCGCTGCGTATGGAAAGCGGAAGCGCTGTCCCGATGCCCGGCGGCGTACAAGGCGCCGTCTCATAGGGCGCCTCGACCCAACCCTGGCGTGCGCCCGCCATGCCGCAGACGATGACCGGCACGCGCCGCTCGCCTTTGATAAAGGGTTGGACGAGCGACGTCAGCGTCGGCTCGAACTCATTGCGCTGCAGCTGGCTCATGCCCTTGTCGCTGGTGAGCCGTTGCAACACGGCGCCGTCCGCTCCGATGATCCAAGCGCGCAGGTTCGACGTGCCCCAGTCGACGGCGATCCATTCGATCTCGGCGCCATACATCCGCCTATCCCCTCGTCACGACGCCGCCGCCGACGTGCCACATGCAGACTGCCGGCGCTCCCGCCGGCAGCTACCCGCAATACTCCTGGGCTGCGACAGCACGCCGGAGTGCCATCTCTCCCGCGACGAATCGACGGCCCCTCGACCATGCATCCCGAGGCGCCGCCGCTTGGGTTCAGAGGCCCTTGCAGTTGGCGTAATAGGTGACGGTCGCCGGCCAGTCCGAAAAGACGCCGACCACGCCCACGTCCTGCGCCAGGACGTCGAGAACGTTCAGGTAATCTGCGTCGTTGTCGATCGTGTCCGTGACGGTGTGGTAGTACCAGCCGCCACCGCCCGCGAGCGGACCGGACCGTTCGAGCGTCCAGGTGATGATGTTGATGTCGGCCTCGGCGAGCTGGTTCGCGAGTTCCGAGGGAATCATCTCGCCCGCTTCGTTCAGTGTCAGCAGGAACGGAATCGCCGGCGCGACGTAGTTCACGCCCTGCTCCTTGAGCTCCGAGGGCGTCCAGCCCCAGGTCGAGGGGTCCATCCCGTCGAGACCTTCGATCGAGCTGTCGTCAATGAGATAGACGGCCTGCGCGCCGAACTCCGGCTCATTCTCGATCCAGTAGAGAATGTCGTCGAAGTTGAAGGACTGCGGGTAGACCCGGCTCGGGTCGATGCCCGCCGCCTTGTACTCGTCAACCAGCTTCTGGGCATAGTCCTCCTGGCTGAAGCCCTCGTAGGGCATCTCGACCGAGGCGGACTTCAGTTCGGGCGTGAAGTCGGCGCCGAGGCTGTCGAAGAGCTCGATGGACTCCGCATGCGTCATCAGCTCCGCTCCGTCCGAATAGAGCGTCGTCCGCCAAGGCGCGACGCCGCCCTGGTATTCCTCCGCCGTGGTGGCGTCGGAGGCGGCAGCGTCCATCTTGGGCTGGAGCGTGCGGAACTCGGCGAGCGTGATGTCCGACGCGCGGCACTCGGCGCTGGCCGGAGCGTCACCCTCTGCCGGCGTGAAGCCCGCCGTGCAGTTCTCGGCCAGGTCGGTGACGAGGATGTTCGTCGTGGTGTGCAGGTCGTTCTGCGCGTGGCGGCAGACGAGCTCCCGGTCAGCCGTGAAGGTCACGTCGCACTCCAGGATGCCGGCGCCTTGGCGGGCCGCGGCGACGTTCGACTGGACCGTGTGCTCCGGGAACATCAGCGGCGCGCCGCGGTGGCCGATTGAGAATTTGGTACGCTGCGGCTCCTGTCCCATGCAGGCCATCAGCTCTTCCTTGAGCGGGCCATCCTCCATCTTCGAGACCAGGTAATACGGTCTTTCCCCATAGTTGATCGGTACGTCGCCGCCGGACGCCTGCGCCAGAACGGCGGCAGGTGCGAGCGCGACGGTAAGCAACAGGATCGATCTCACGGACAGTCTCCCTCTGTCTGAACGTTTCGGCGGCAAAGGTGCACAGGCCGAACGTCTGAAGGCTGGCACAGCTCTCGCCGCGCGACAACGGCGGCGTTCGCTCGTCGACCTGCCTTTCCGTGCCTGCCCGAAAAGCTCCCATGCGACGCGCAATCGCGAGGGCAGAGCGGAGCATACAAGGGCGAACATTCGAACGGCGCGTCCTGCGGACGGCTGATCGCCGTCGTCCTGCCTCGGCGCCGGACGAAACACGTCCTTCGATCAATGGCCGAATGCGGCGTCCCCTGTGAGCCGGAGCGTTGACCCGCCCGAGATGCCGGTGTGACGCGAAGAGGTGTTAACGCCGATCGGCCCCCTTCGTGAAGATCGCGTGATGAAAGACGGTTGCGCCACCCGCGGTGCAATGCTCCGTCACCAGTTTCACCGCCTGTCTCTCTCGAACTCGCGGCTGAACCTTCGCTGCGGCCATCCTCTGATGTGCCAAGTTTTATGGTCACGATCTGATCTTCGTTTGCGCGAAACCGGCAGCAGGTCAGCGGGCCCCGCCGGCCGCGCAAGAGCGCAACGGCTACCGCGATCGGGAGATGCGAGCCGGGGCGGTCGACCTGCACATCCCGAAGCCATGAAAGAGCGGCTACTTCCCGGCGTTCTCGAGGTGCGCCGCATGGAGACACCAGGATGATCTTCCTCGACCGAGTGACCGGGAGCCGCCGGGTTCGAACGGTGTGTCGCTCGGCGACGCATTTTCCCTCACCACGTCGAGGGATGTTGGCGTCGCTGCCGAGAGCCATCCATGGGCGCTGACGGAGGTCGAGCGGGAGAGATCGGGCGACGACGGTGCGCGACTACCTGCGGTCGCGCAGCCAGATCAGGGTCAAGGATTGTTGCCGCTCGCGCATCCTTTCGGGCACGCTGCGGCGAATTCGGGAGAGGCTGTCGTGATCCCGGCCGGCTCGCCGCGAGCGAGGAGCGCGTCGCTGCACAGCCGCCTCGATCGACTGGGTGACGCGGCCATGCACGCCGTGGTAGCGGCTATCGGCTGGCAACCATGGATAACGGGCAGAGCTGCATCAGTGCCCTGGCCCACCGACGCGGAGCCCTCGCGGCCCGCGCCCCTACATCACGTGGCAGGGCGATCTGGCCCTGCGGCAGTGCTTGCAAGATATTCCATTGCGGCGCGTGCGCCTCCTGTCTTGTGTGGGACGCCGGCGAGGTCGAGGCCCATTTCGACGCCG
>NZ_JAFFOB010000019.1 GCF_016918935.1 Roseitranquillus sediminis | reverse complement strand
GCTGGTGCGCGCGATGGACGAGCTCTGGTCACACTGCGCGCTGAACCGCGCAGAACTCACCGCTTGAGCAAACCGGGCAGTGTGCGTTAACCGGCGCTGTGCTACCATGGCTCATGATCGGGCGTGGATGACTCGCGTCGTTCATGTTTGAGCAAGAGCAGCGAAATCGGATGTCGGGACGTATGAGCAGGCCTTCCGCTGGCGCTGGCGCTGGATCGGAGAACACCACGCGCCCCCGTGGTTTCGACGACTTCGACCTAAAGCTCGGGGACGTGATGCGGGGCGAGCGCGCGACGCTGGGCAAGTCGCTGCTCGACGTGCAGCGCGAGCTCAAGATTAAGGCGTCCTACATCGCGGCGATCGAAAACGCCGACCCGTCCGTCTTCGAGACACAGGGCTTCATCGCCGGCTATGTGCGTTCCTACGCCCGATACCTGGGCCTCGAACCGGACTGGGCGTACGACGCCTTCCGTCGCGAAGGCGGCTTGGCACCCATAGGCGCGGGCACGCGTGAACCAAAAAAGGTAGGAGCCCGGCTTCCCGAGCAGCGCGATCCTTTCGGCAACCCCCGCGCTCCCTTCATTCCGAGCGAGCGCCCCCTGTTCTCGGGCTTCGAGCCGCGTGCCGTGACCTCGGTCGCGGTGCTCGCCGCTTTGATCGGCATCATCGGCTACGGCGGCTGGGCGGTCCTGCAGGAAGTGCAGAAGGTGCGCTTTGTTCCCATCGACCAAGCGCCTGAAGTCGTTGCCGATCTGGATCCGCTCAGTCGCGCGGTGACGCCCGAGGTCGACGCCGCCGGTCAGGATGTCGCCGCCGTGACGGCCGAGGCCTTGGACCGTCTCTACCGTCCAAAGGCGCTCGACGTCCCCGTCCTCGTCCCACGCGACGGACCGATCGCTGGGCTGGACCCCGCCACCGTCGGTGCCCTCGCTCCCGAGATGGGCGGAGAGACAATGCTGGCCGCACGGACGCCGGTCGGCGGCGGATCCGAGGCGCTGCCGCAATCGCCGCTGGAACGCGCCGTTGCCGAGGCGATGACGTCCGAGAGCGAGGTCCCGGTCGTGACCGAGCAGGTCGAAGCTCCCGAGTTGATGCTGGTGGCGGTCCAGCCAAGCTGGGTGCGGGTGCGCGCGGGAGACGGGACGGTGATCTTCGAGAAGATCCTCGACGCGAACGAAGAGTACGTCCTGCCGGAGGTGGAGGGCGTGCCGACGCTGCGCGCAGGCAACGCCGGATCGCTCTACTTTGCCGTGAACGGGCAGACCTACGGACCGGCGGGGCAGGGTCCGTCGGTGGTCAAGAATGTGCCGCTGACGCCAGACGACGTTACGCAGACCTTTGCGCTCGCCGACCCCGAGTCGGACGTGAACCTCGCGCGCTATTACGCCGAGGTTCGTGACGCGCAGGACTGACACAGCTCGGTTTGCCATCAGGGGCCTGCGCCTCTACGTTCTGCACCGACGCCAATTCCGGATGACCTCATGACCCTGAACCACGTCCGCCCCTGGCGGAACATCTACCGTCGCGCCTCGCGGCAGATCATGGTCGGCTCCGTTCCCGTGGGGGGCGACGCGCCGATCAGCGTCCAGACTATGACCAACACCGACACGTCGGACGTGGCCGCGACCGTCGCGCAGGTGCAGGCGGCGGCAGACGCAGGCGCCGATATCGTCCGCGTATCGACGCCCGACGAGTCGAGCACCCGCGCCCTGCGCGACATCGTGCGCGAGAGCCCGGTGCCGATCGTGGCAGACATCCACTTTCACTACCGCCGCGCGATCGAGGCGGCCGAGGCCGGCGCCGCCTGCCTCAGGATCAACCCCGGCAACATCGGCAAGGCGGATCGCGTGCGCGAGGTCATCGCCGCGGCGCGTGATCACGGCTGTTCAATGCGGATCGGCGTGAATGCGGGCAGCCTCGAGCGTCACCTGCTCGAGAAGTATGGCGAGCCGTGCCCGGACGCCATGGTCGAGAGCGCGCTCGACCACATCCGCATCCTGCAGGACAACGATTTCCACGAGTTCAAGATCAGCGTGAAGGCATCGGACGTCTTTCTCGCCGCGGCCGCCTATCAGGGTATCGCCGAGGCGACTGACGCGCCGATTCATCTCGGCATCACCGAGGCGGGCGGGCTCACATCCGGCACGATCAAGAGCGCGATCGGCTTAGGAAACCTGCTCTGGATGGGCATCGGCGACACCATCCGCGTCAGCCTCTCGGCGGATCCAGTCGAGGAGGTGCGCGTTGGCTACGAGATACTCAAATCCCTCGGCCTGCGCCACCGCGGCGTCAACGTCATCTCCTGCCCGTCCTGCGCGCGGCAGGGCTTCGACGTGATCAAGACGGTCGAGGTGCTGGAAAAGCGGCTCGAGCACATCAAGACGCCGATGTCGCTCTCGATCATCGGCTGCGTGGTCAACGGCCCGGGGGAGGCGCTGATGACCGACGTCGGCTTCACCGGCGGCGGCGCCGGCAACGGCATGGTCTACCTCGCCGGCAAGCAGAGCCATCGCATGTCGAACGACGAGATGGTCGATCACATTGTCGAACTGGTCGAGAAGCGCGCTGCCGAGATCGAGGCCGAAGCCGCGGCCGCACCTCAGGCCGCCGAATAGCGCGAAGCTGCGCGCGATGACGGTCGCGCCGGGCCAGCCGGGGTTCGATGCCCCCGGCGGCCGGCCCCCGTCAGTCCGCGCGCGCCTGCTCGACCACCTGCGCCATCGCCTCGAGCGGCATGTAGCCACGCAGAAGCTGATCGCCCACCACGAAGGTCGGCGTCCCGCTGATCCCCAGCGACTCGGCCAGCGCATGGTTCGCCGCGATTTCGGCCGCCACCTGCGGATCATCCATCGCGGCCTCAATCGCCTCGCCGTCTAGCTCCAAGTCCTCCGCGAGCCGGCCTAGCGACTGCTCCGTAACGTCCGCCCGCATCGTCATCAGCGCGTCGTGGACCTGCTCGTAGGCCTCGTCTCCCAGCGCGATGCGCGTGGCGATCGCGAAGCGCGAGGCGAGGAGCGACTGCTCGCCGAGAATCGGGAACTCCTTCACAATCAGCCGCACGTCGCCATCCTTCTCGACCAGGCTCTCGACCTCGGGATAGGCCCGGCGGCAATAGCCGCAGCGATAGTCGAGAAACTCCACCATCGTCACGTCGCCCTCTGGGTTGCCGCCGACCCATGAGTAGCCGTCGTCAAAGAGCGCCGTCGCGTGGTCCCGCACCAGCGCCACGTCCGCCTCGGCTTGCGCCTCGGCCTGCTGGCTCTCCAGCACGCCAATGGCCTCCATCAGCACCTCGGGATTGTCCAGGAGGTAGGCGCGCACCTCGGACCGGAACGCCTCCCGCTCCTCGGCCGACATGTCGAGAAGGTCTGCGGCGGCCGGCGCGGCGGTGAGCGTAAAGGCGGCGGCAAGGGCGAGGCGGGTCATTGTGTCTCCTCCGGAAAACTGCGCGCGCACCTTCGCCGCGGGGTGCGGCCGAGGCAAGGGCGGCAACTTCACGTTTGGTGGCGTTGACCACCGGACGGACCCGTGCCACCCCACGCAGCGAGGGAGCAGGCACATGAGACTTTCCGGACGCGGCGAGGTCGACCCGTTCATGGTGATGGACGTGATGGAGGCCGCGCGCCGCGCCGAGGAAGCTGGCCGCCGCATCATCCACATGGAAGTGGGCCAGCCGGGCACACCCGCGCCCGAGGGCGCGCGCCTCGCCGTGGCGCACGCGCTCGAGGCGGGGCCGCTCGGCTACACCGTCGCGCTCGGCCTGCCCGCGCTGAGGACGCGGATCGCGCGGCTCTACCACGACTGGTACGGCGTCGACCTCGATCCCGCCCGCGTGGTGGTCACCTCAGGCTCGTCCGCCGGCTTCATCCTCGCGTTCACAGCGCTCTTCGATGCGGACGACCGCGTCGCTCTCGGCGCGCCGGGCTACCCGTCTTACCGCCAGATCCTCCGCGCGCTGAGCCTCCGGCCCGTCGACCTCCAGACCGAGGCCGCCGATCGATACCAGCCGGTGGCGGAGATGCTGCCGCCCGACATCGCCGGCCTGATCGTCGCGTCGCCCGCCAACCCGACTGGGACCATGCTGGACCGGGACGCGCTCACGCGGCTGATCGAGGCTGCAGCAGCGCGCAATGCCGCTTTCGTCAGCGACGAGATCTACCACGGCATCGACTACGACCGTCCCGCGGTCAGCGCGCTGCAAGTCACCGACGACGCCTACGTCATCAACTCATTTTCCAAGTACTTCTCGATGACCGGCTGGCGGATCGGCTGGATGGTCGTTCCCGAGGAACACCTCCGCACAATCGAGCGGCTGGCACAGAACCTCTTCATCTGCCCGCCCCACGCGAGCCAGGTGGCGGCGCTCGCCGCGATGGAGTGCCAGGACGAGCTGCGCGCCAACCTTGCCGTCTACGGGCGCAACCGGCAGCTCATGCTGGATGGGCTGCCAAGGGCCGGCTTCGGCCGCATCGCGCCCCCCGACGGCGCGTTCTACGTCTATGCCGATGTATCCGACTTGACCGACGACAGCCCGGCGTTTGCGCGGCGCATCCTTGATGAGGCAGGCGTCGCGGTGACGCCGGGCGTCGACTTCGACCCGGTGCGGGGCCATCGCACGCTTCGCTTCAGCTACGCGAGGTCCGAGGCCGACATTGCCGAGGGCCTGTCGCGCCTCGCCGAGTTCATGCGACGCCTCTGACGCCTATCCGGTGCCCGCCAGGAGCTGGCTGCTACCGGACCAGATCAGGCGCGCGGCGAGCAGGAAGAGCACCGTGTTCAGCGCGATCTTGAAGCGCGGGTCGCCCAGCCGCGTCAGGACCTGCCGTCCCGCGACCGTGCCGGCGAAGCCTGCGGCAATCATCGCCGCCACGAACGGCAGCCACGGTCCAAAGGCAAAGCCGAGTAGGCCGAAGGCCACCGTCTTGACCGCATGCTGCACCGTCATGAGCGCGGCGTGTGTCGCGACGTGCCCGTGCCGTTCCAACTCGAGCGCCTTGGTGTAGGTCGCGACGAAGAGGCCGGTGGCGCCGAAGAACATCGTCAGGAAGCTTGAGATCGCGCCCGTGACAGCCGACCATCGCCGCATCAGGCGAGGCGGCCGCGCCACCACCGACCAGATGATGAAAAGTCCGAGGCCGAGCTGCACCAACGCCGGCGAGATCGACACCACGAGCATGCCGCCCAGTGCGGCGCCTACCGCCGAGCCGATGGCGAAGGCGGGCATCGCGGGCCATGAGATCCAGCGCAGCATGATTGCCGCCCGCCCGACGTTCGATCCGACCTGCACAATGCCGTGCACGGGGATCAGGACGGCCGGCGGCACCAGCGTCGCCATTACGGCAAGCAGCGCCACGCCGCCGCCGATCCCGAAAGCCGCCGTGATGAAGGACGCGCCGAAACTGGCCGCCAGCAGCCCCAGCAGCACCTCGGGCGCCATCCCAGGCGGCAGGAAAAGGTCCGGGCTCAACTTCGTGGACCGTGCGGGCGACGGCCGAGGGATGGCGTCATCGTCCGCTGCCGTCCCAAACCTCGGGGTTGATCATGTTGATCGGCTTACCCACGGCAAACGCGTTGATCTGGTCGTAGATGCCGGCGAACTGCAGGTCGAGTTCGTCTTCAGTCACGAAGCCGATGTGCGGGGTCGGTATCACGCGCGGGTGCGAGACGATCGGATCGTTTGGGTCCGTCACCGGCTCGCTGTCGAAAACGTCGAGCGCGATTGTGCCCGGCCGGCCCACCTCCAGCGCCGCAAGCAGTGCGCCGGGGGCGACGAGGCCGGCGCGGGAGGTGTTGACGAAGGTGGCGTCGGGTCTCATCGCCTGGAGGTCGTCGCTCGTGATGATCCCGCGCGTGGCCTCCTTGAGGCGAACGTGGACGCTCACGAAGTCGGACTCGGCAAAGAATGCTTCGCGACTTTTGGCGACCTTCTCGCCATCGGCTGCGGCGCGAGCGCGGCCCGCCTCGGAACTCCACCAGACGATCCGCATCCCGAAGGCGCGGCCGTAGCCAGCCAGCTGCCGGCCGATGCGGCCGTAACCGTAGAGGCCGAGGGTCCGGCCGTTCAGGCTCTTGCCGACGCCGGCCTGCCAGGTGCCGGCGCGCGCCGATGCGACCTGGCGCGGCAAGTCCCGCGCCGCCGCGAGGATCAGCGCGAAGGTGTGCTCCGCCGCCGCGCTCGACGGCGCATCCAGCTGCAGGTTCGAGCAGAGCAGCACGCCATTGCGCGTCAGAGCCTCCACGTCGACGTGCGGATATACGCTGCGCTGGCTGACGAGCCTGAGGTTCGGCAGCCGGTCGGCCAGGTCTGCACCGACCTCGGTCCGCTCGCGGAAGAGCACCAGCGCCTCGGCGTCGCGGAGACGCTCGGCCAGCGCGGCAGGGTCCGTGACATGATCGGTCCAGATGGTCACGTCGTGGTCCGCAAGGCGGCCAAAGCTCGGGAGCTGGCGCAGCGTGTCGAAGTAGTCGTCGAGGATATGGACCCTCATGTCCGCTGCGGCTCCCGCGTGTGGTGCGGCGGATGCGAGCGACGAACCACGGGCGAGGCCACGCGATCGGAGACGTGGAAGTCCCAGACCGCGGCGCCACCGGTGCGGCCGAACTCCGCCACGAGATCGGGCAGGGCCGAAAGGTCCTCCACCCGCGTCCCGTCGAGGCCGAAGCCGCGGGCGATGCCGGCGAAGTCGGGCCGGCCGAAGATCGCGCCGTCGTCCGGCAGGCCTTCGGCTCGCAGCTTGTGGATCTCGGAGCCGTAGGCGCCGTCGTTCATCACGCATATCGCAACGGAAAGGCCGTGGCGGCGGATCGTCTCCAGCTCCTGGACGTGCATCATCAGGCTGCCGTCGCCGTCGAACAGCACCACCCGGTTCCCGGCCCGTGCCGCGGCAACACCGATAGCGTAGGAGATGCCGTTGCCGATGGCCCCGAACTCGCGGATCGTGTGGAACCGCTCGACCGGGCGCCGTGGCATCTGCGCGAAGAAATACGAGCAGTGACCGGAGGAGTTCACCATCTCCCAATCGCCGGGCAAGGCGGCGTCGAGGGCCGAGACGACGTCGCGCGGGTCGTGCAGCCCCTGTTCGCGCTGAAATTCCTCGGGGTCTGCGGGGCTCTCGGCGATGCGGCGGGCGAGGTCGGGAGAGCGCCAGCCCGAGCGCTCCGACACCCGCTCGGCGAGCGCGGCGACGCCGAGTTTTGCGTCCGAGCGCAGGTGGAGGTCTGCGGCGCGGCGGCCCTGGCTGACGGCGAGCGGGCGCTCGTCGACGTGCAGGACGCGCGCCTTCGGGAAGAGCTTTCCGGCGTCGGTCGCGTGCGAGGCGAGGCGAGCGCCGATGGCGACGATCAGGTCCGCCTCCGCCAGGAACTCCCGCGCGACATGGGTCGAGAACCCGCCCATGATGCCGAGCGAGAACGGGTCGTCGTGGAAGAGGCCCCGCGCCGGCAGGGTCGTGGCGAGGAGGCCGCCGATCCGTCCGGCCAGCGTCCGGCAGTCAGGCGCCGCGCCGGCCAGGAACGCGCCGCGGCCGCCGACGACCACGACCCGCTCGGCGGCCTCGATCGCCTCGGCCGCGCGCTTCACCTCGTCCGGGTGCGGCATCATCGGCGCCAGGCGCGGCATGATGGCCTTCGACGGCTCCGGCAGCGCGGTGTCGCCCGTCCAGCTGCGGTCCTGCAGGTCGAACGGCACGCCGAGCACTACCGGCCGCCGCTCGGTCCGCGCCTGCAGGAACGCGTCGCGGACCTGCGTCGGCATGCGGGCCGGCTGGTGCATCGGGTGATAGGCGGCGCCCGTCGCGGTGACGAGCGGCCCCTGGTCGATCTCCTGGTTGTACCATGCCGCCTTGAGCGGCGCCTCGCCGGCGAAGATCACCAGCGGGATGCCGGCACGCACGGCGGCGGGAAGAGCCGTCAGGATCTGCGTCAGGCCGGGGCCGCACGTCACGGTTGCCACGCCCACGTCTCGCGTTGCGCGGGCGTAGGACATCGCGGCGGAGACCGCGCAATGCTCGTGCCGCACGTAGATCATGCGGCAACCCATCTGCGACAGGCGCGTGGCCCAGTTCATGTTGGCGTCGCCGAGGAGGGCGAAGCAAGTCGCGACATCCTCCTGCCAAAACGCCTCGGCCAGTACGTCAAAGGTCTTGCGGTCGCTCATGCGCTGCGTCCCCGGCGCCTCAAGGCGCTCATGCTGCCACATCGCGACGGGCGGCGGGCGCGTAGACCGAAGCCGGCACCATCACTTCGCCGCGCGCGATCAGGCGCGCCGTGCGGACGAGGCCGGCCGAGATGAGGCGGAAGCCGTCGTCGCCGACCTCGTAGTCGACCAGCACCTCGATCACGCCGGCCGGATGCTCAATCACCACATGCGCGGGCGAGCCGTCGATGCCGGTGACGAGCCCGTCTGCGACGGTGCCGGGCGTCAGTGCGCAGGAGGCGATGCACTGGGAGCCCGTCACGGCCATCGTCGGGTGGCAGTTCCACGGCATGCAGTAGCGCGCCGCGATCGTGCCGCCGGCGCGGGCCGGTGCCAGGATCCCGATCTTGGGCGTGACGGATTTGGTGACGTCGCCCAGGCCCATGCGGCGGCCGGCCTCGATCCGGATCGGCTCGAAGCGGTCGTAGAACGCCCGGTTGGCGTCGATCTCCTCCGCCGTCTCGTAGCCCGTGAGGCCGAAGGCATCTGCCCGCGCGAGAACCATGGGCATGGCGACATCGATGCAGGTCACCTCGATGCCGTCGATCACGTCCCGCACGTTGCCGGTGGGCAGGAGTGAGCCGGTGGAGGTGCCGACCACGTCGAGGAAGTTCAGAGCGACCGGCGCCGCGCTGCCGGGCACGCCGTCAATCGTGGCACTACCTTCGTAGTTCACCCGCCCGCCGGGCGTCTGGACCACCGCCTCGACCCGTGCGCCGGTGTTGACGGCACGGATGCGGACCCGCGTCTCGCCGTCCTGCGCCGGCACGAGACCCATCTCGATCGACGCGGGGCCCACGCCCGTGAGGATGTTCCCGCAGGTGGGGCGGTAGTCGACGATCCGGTCCCCGACGCCGCACTGGGCGAAGAAGTAGTCAACGTCGGTGTCCGGCGCCTCCGACCTGCTCAGCATCGCGACCTTGGTCGTGACGGCGGTGCCGCCCCCGATGCCGTCGATGCACCAGGTGTGGCCGGAGCCCACGATGCTCAGCAGTACCTCCGTCAGCGTCTCGCGATCCTCGGGCAGATCCGCGCGGTCGAAGTAGGGTCCGCGCGACGAGCCGCCGCGCAGGAAGAGGTAGGGGATCGCAGTCTGGGTCATGTGAATGGCCATGGCAGTTCGAGGAAACGTTGGAGCACGCCCGGCGGGAAGTCGCGCCCGAGCATAGCTGCGAGGAAGAGGATGAAGCCTATGCCGGCAGCCGCATAGAGCGTCGCCGCTACCCACGACACCCTGCCGCGCATGCGGAAGAACATCAGCAGGAAGATCACCGCGGCGATGATGTAGCCGAAGATCGCGGTCAGGATCAGCAGCACCACGAACCACGCCAGCGTCGACCAGAGGCCGTGCGGCGCCGCGGCATCGTCGCCGCCCGCCTCCAGGTCGATGAAGATGTCGTCCGTCTCCGGAGCGCGCCGCATCCGCCAGAGCAGCGCGAAGCAGCCCAGCAGGGTGATGCCGCCGATCGTCAGCGGGAAGATCTTGTCGCTGATGCGGTTGATCGTGAGGGCGTCGAACCATGCGACGATCAGGTAAAGCGTGATCAGGAGCAGGAAGAGGAAGGGCGCGCGCTTGCCGCCGGTCGGCGGGTCGATGTTCTCGCGGATGTTCTTGGAGGCTCGGATGCCGACGAAGATCGACACCAGCGTGAGCACAATGAGCCCGATCGTCAGCGGCGAGAGCAGGTAGTCGAAACCGGCTGCGGTGCTGCGAGCGAACCGCGCACCGGCGATCTGGTGCGCCTGGTTCGCGAACCGCTCTGCCTGACTCGAGAGCACGAAGCCGATCAGGAATGCAGGCCGCGAGAAGTCGAAACGCCGCAGCATGATCCCAAGCACGCCGATCGCCACCAGCGCCACGAGGTCGCCGATCGACTGGCGCGACTGGAACGCGGCGAAGGCGATGATCATGAAGAGGAACGGCGCCAGCAGCGTGAAGCGGATCTTGGTCAGCTTGGCGATCCAGCCCGAGAGCAGGATGCAGAGGCCGGCGCCGACGACGTTGGCCAGCGCCAGCGACCAGACGATGGTGTAGGTCAAGTCCAGGTTGTTGCGGACCATCTGCGGCCCGGGCGTCATGTTCAGGAGCGCGAGGCCGCCGAGGAAGATTGCCATCGAGCCGGAGCCCGGAATGCCGAAGATCAGCGTCGGGACGAGGCCGCCGCCCTCCTTGGCGTTGTTGGAGCTTTCGGGCGCGACGACCCCGCGGATGTCGCCCGAGCCGAACTGCGAGCGGTCCTTGGCGGTCTGCACCGCGGATCCGTAGGCGATCCAGTCGACGACCGAGCCGCCGAGGCCGGGGATCACGCCGATGACGACGCCGATGCCGGCGCAGCGCAGCGACAGCCACTTGTTGTGCCACCAGTCAGAGACGCCTCGGAACCAGCCCGAACCCAACCGGCTCTCGCCCGCAATGGGCTTGTCCTGGCGCAGCAGCGAGACGATCTCGGGGATCGCGTAGATGCCGAGACCGACGATGACGAGCTGCAGCCCGTCGACGAGGTAGGGGATGTCGTAGGTCGCCATCCTGAGGCTGCCGCCCGGACCGGCGGCGCCGATCGTGCCCGCCATGAGGCCGAGTCCCGCCGCGACGATGCCCTTGAGCGGGACGCGGCCGGCGAGGATCGCCACCATCGAGAGGCCGAGGATCGTAATCATCAGCATCTCGGGCAGGCCGAAGGCGAGGATCAGCGGCCGCGCAAGGAAGATGAGGAACGTCAGGATTATGGCGCCGAAGAGCCCGCCGAAGAGCGATGAGGCGAAGGCCGCCGACAGCGCGCGCGCCGCCTCCCCCCGCTTGGCCAGCGGGAAGCCGTCGAGAACGGTAGCTTGGCTGGCCGAGCTGCCGGGGATGCCGAGCAGGACGGAAGAGAAGGTGTCGGAGGTCGGGATGACGGCGATGAGCCCCACCATCAGGGCGAGGCCCGAGACCGGCTCCATGCCGTACATGAACGGCAGCACCAACGCGAGCCCGGCGATGCCGCCGAGGCCTGGCAGCACGCCGATCGACAGGCCGAGCAGGACCCCGGCGACCATGTAAGCCAGCTGCTGGACATGAAAGACCATGCCGAACGCCGACGCGAGGGCGGGCAGGGCAATATCAAGTGCGTCCACTGGGACTCCTCCGACGGGCGCCTGTGGCCGCCCCCGCCGTGAGGCGGAGGCGGTGTGTCAGGTGGGACTGCGGGTCACTCCATCGTGACGTTGTAGTCCTCTTCCAGCCAGTCGAGCACGTACTGCTTGGCCTCGTCGCTGATCGTCGTGGCCTGCTCGGTCGCCTCGATGGCCGCCTCGCCGGTCTGCTGCGGATAGACGCCGAGTTCCTGCGCCGAGATCTCCGCGAAGTCGGGCCGCGCCTTGATGTCCTCGAGCGCCTGCGTGTAGGCGTCCACCACCTCCTGCGGGGCCGAGCCGGGCAGGAAGATCGTCTTCTGGTTGGCGAAGCCGGCTACGAAGAACGCCTTCCACGCGTCCCAAGCGACGCCTTCGGTCTCGCAGCCCTCCGTCGCCTCGCAAACCTCCTTGAAGGACGGCAGGTCGGGGAAGGTCGGGTCGCGAACGATGTTGCCTTCCTCGTCGAGCGAGCCCCAGGTGAAGATCGGCACCGCCAGGCCTTGGTCGACCAGCGGCTGCACGTTGTCGATGTAGGCGGCCGAAGTCTGATAGTCGATGTTGGCTTCGCCGCGCTCGAACATCAGGCGGCCGTCGCCGCGGCCCTGCACGCCAAACACCGGGTCGACCTGCAGGCCCAGCATGTTGAAGGCAAGTAGCGGCACGAGGTCGAGCGTTGTCGCGCCCTGGCTGCCGTAGAGAAAGAACTCGTCCTTGAGGTCGTCCACGTCGCCGTCCCAGCGTTCGGCGAGGTCGGGCGGCAGGTAGACGACGCCGCCGGTGCCAGACGCCAGGACTGGCTGCCAATCGTCATACTCGTAGCGCACGCGAGGATCGCCCAGCAGGTAGGGGAACTTGGTCGAGCCGGAGTCGCCGAAAATCAGCACGCCGTTTCCGCTGCCCTGATTGCTCTGAAACCAGTTGGCACCCTCGGTCGAGCCGGCGCCGGGGCGATAGCGCACGACGACCGTCGGGCTGCCGGGCAGCGCCTCGCTCAGGAGCGGCGCGTAGAAGTTCGCCCACTGCGCCGAGCCGCCGGATTCGGAGAAGGGGATGACGTACTCGACCGTCTCACCCTGCAGGTTCGGCGCGTCCTGCGCCTGCGCCGCCACCGCGGCGACGACGCCCAGCGCCATGGCGGCGCCGTGTGCGCGGATGTTCATGTGGCTCATTCTTCTTGCTCCCTTTTTCGTCTCTGACACGCACTCTTCCGTGCGCTTGCATTGCGGCGCAGACGGTCCGCGCCTCTCCGGCGCTACACGGGGATCCGCCTGCAGCGCGCCATGGTATGCATGTGCCTCGCACCGTCGACAAACCCTTTCTTGCCGCCAAGCCGCATCGCTCAGCTTGTCCCGCGCTGACGCAGCAGCCGCCAGACGATGGGCGCCCCCGTGATCACGAGCATGACGCGCGAGACGTGATGGACGATGACGAAGCCCAGGTCCGCGTCCGCAAGGATCGCGAGGATTGTCATCTCGGCCTGTCCGCCTGGTGCGTAGGCGAGGAAGCCCTCGAGCGGCTGAGCGAAGCCCGCGAGCACCACGACTTCGGTAAAGCCGGCCGCGATGACCGCCAGGACCAGCACGAATGCAACGGCCGCCAGCACGTACTTCCTGAGCTCCTGCAGGGTTACGCCCACGTAGCCGATGCCGATGCCGATGCCGATGAAGAACTGCGCCGCCACGATCGCCTCGGCAGGGGGTCGCGAGTGGATCAGGCCGGTCAGCGACATTGCCACCGTCAGGATCATCGGGCCGAGCACGGCTGCGCCGAAGAGGCCGATGCGCTCGCCACCCTTCCAGCCGATGATCGCCGCCGCCGCCATCAGCGCCAGCTCGCGCATCGGCAGGTCGGCGGCGGACTCGCCGATCTGGTTGCCGAGGGTGACGCCGAATCCCAGCATCAGGATCCACGGTGCCAGCGCGATCAGGATCAGGATCCGCGTCGCGTGTATCAGGGAAAGCGCCCGCACGTCGGCACCCGCCTCCTGACCGAAGACGACCATGTCCTGCAGCCCTCCGGGCATGGCGGCATAATAGGCGGTCACTCGGTCTAGCCCGCATATCCGCGTGAAGAACGGAACGCCGATCAGCCCGATCAGCACAATGTATACCGGGATCAGTGCGAGAGATCCCAGCGTCTGCGGCAATTGATCGACGACGGCGGGCGTCACCGAGGATCCGACCGTGACCCCGACGATGGTGCGCGCGGCCTTCGAGACGGGCTCCATACCGCGCAGGGGTGCGCCGACCAGCGCACCCAGCAGGCACGCTGACATCGGGCCGAACAGGAACGGAAGCGGCAGGTTCAGCGCCCAGAACGCAGCCGTGCCCGCCGTCGCGACGACGAGCGTCAGCAATCGCCGGCGTGCCGGAGACAGCGATGTACGAGGAGATGCGGGACGTTGACCCATTTCGCATCCGACCGTATACAGCCGGATGCATGGAAGGAAAGGGGCCTCGCGAGGTGGACGCATCCGCAGAACAGGCTTCCCGGAGACGGGACGTGAGGGAATGAGCAGGCTGGGCCAGCTGACCGAGACGGAGTGGGACGTCGTCGTCGTGGGCGGGGGAAACGCCGCCCTCTGCGCCGCGATCGAGGCGGCGGAGCGCGGCTGCCGCGTGGTGATCCTCGAGGGGGCGCCGGAAACCTATCGAGGCGGAAACTCTCGTCACACGCGCAATTTCCGCTGCATGCACTCCGGGCCGCTGAGCGTGCTCACCGACAGCTACGGCGAAAACGAGTATTTCGACGACCTGATCCGCGTCACCAAGGGCCAGACGGACGAAGGCCTCGCGCGCCTCGCCATTCGCACGTCTGAGGAGTGCCTTCCTTGGATGGAGGCGCACGGAGTGCGCTTCCAGCCGTCGCTCTCCGGCACGCTGTCTCTCAGTCGCACCAACGCCTTCTTCCTTGGCGGGGGCAAGGCGCTGGTCAACGCCTACTACATCACCGCGGAGGATCTCGGAGTCACCATCGCCTACGAGGCGCAGGTGACACATGTGGAGGTGAGCGGCGGACGCTTCGATGCGGTGCAGGTGGAGATCGGCGGCGAGCGGCTCCGCGTCCGGGGCAAAGCGGTGGTGCTCGCCTCCGGCGGCTTTCAGTCGGACATCGACTGGCTCGCCCGCGCCTGGGGTGAGAGCGCGCGCAACTTCCTGATCCGGGGCACGCCATACAACCGCGGCGTAGTCCTCAAGGACATGCTGGACCAGGGCGCCGAGAGCGTCGGCGACCCGACCCAGTGTCACGCGGTGGCGATCGACGGTCGGGCGCCGCAATACGACGGCGGGATCGTCACCCGGCTCGACTGCGTGCCGTTCTCCGTCGTCGTCAATCGCGACGGCCAGCGCTTCTATGACGAGGGCGAGGATGTCTGGCCCAAGCGCTACGCGATCTGGGGCCGGCTTGTCGCCGCGCAGCCCGACCAGGTCGGCTACGCGATCATCGACTCGCGCAGCATCGACCTCTTCATGCCCTCGGTCTACCCGCCGATCGAAGCCGACACGATCGAGGGACTAGCCGAGGCGCTGGGCTTGCCGCCCGCGGCCGTGCGCGAGACGATCGACGCGTTCAACGCCGCCTGCCGCGAGGGCCCGTTTACCCCGACGGAGCTCGACGGCCTGGCGACCGAGGGGCTGGACCCGCCCAAGACGAATTGGGCCCGGCCGATCGTCGAGCCGCCGTTCTACGGCTATTCGCTCAGACCCGGCGTCACCTTCACCTATCTGGGGTTGAAGGTCGACCACGAGGCCCGCGTGACGGGCCCCGAGGGCCGCTACCACAACATCTGGGCCGCCGGCGAAATCATGGCCGGCAGCATCCTCGGGCAGGGCTATCTGGCCGGGTTCGGAATGACCATCGGCACCGTCTTCGGGCGGCTGGCCGGACAGGGAGCCGCCGCGCATGTCGCCGCTTGATACGACCGCCGAGAGCCCGACGATCGCCGAGGCGAAGCGTCAGGTCGAGATCTGCAACGCCTGCCGCTACTGCGAGGGCTTCTGCGCCGTCTTCCCGGCGATCAACCGGCAGCGGATCTTCGCGAGCGGCGACATCCAGCAGCTCGCCCATCTCTGCCACAACTGTCGCGGCTGCTACTATTCGTGCCAGTACACCCCCCCGCACGAGTTTGCGGTGAACTTGCCGCGCATCCTGGCCGAGACGCGGGCGGAGGACTGGGACCGCTTCGCCTGGCCTTCGGGCTTCGGCGGCCTGTTCCAGCGGCAGGGCCTCGCCATCGCAGGACTTCTGGTCTTGGCGCTGGCGGCGCTGTTCCTTGCCGTGCAGGGCATCCGGCCCCAAGGCGGCGAGGGCTTCTACGCCTACCTCTCGCATGGAGCCATGGTCGCAATCTTTCTGCCCGCCTTCGTCCTGCCGCTGGTCGCGATCGGCGTGTCGCTCCGCCGCTACTGGCGGACAGTGGGCGGCGGCGCGGTTCAATGGCGGCACGTGAAGGCGGCCCTGATGGACAGCGCCAGATTGAAGAACCTCTCCGGCGGGCAGGGGCAGGGCTGCAACTACGAGAAGGAGGATCGCTACAGCGATACGCGGCGCTGGATGCACCAGGCGGTGCTCTACGGTTTCCTGCTCTGCTTCGCCTCGACCTCGTCAGGCACGCTGCTGCACTATGCGGGCTATCCTGCGCCCTACGGTTTCTGGTCGCTGCCGAAGCTGCTCGGCATTCCCGGTGGCATCCTCCTGACAGTGGGCGGGCTGGGGCTCGCCTGGCTCAAGACGCAGGCCGATCGCGACCTCAACGCGCCGGCCTACTGGGGCGGCGAGATGGCGTTCGTGCTGCTGCTGACGGCGACCGGTCTCACGGGCCTGGTGCTCTATGCCGCGACGGGGACGGCGGCGGTGCAGCCGCTACTGGCGCTTCATCTGGGCACGGTCCTCGCATTCTTCCTGCTGATGCCGTACTCCAAGATGATCCACGGCTTCTACCGCGTCGCGGCGCTGATCCGCGACGCGCAGATCAAGATGAAGGATCAGCGCCCGACTATTCCGCAGCCACCTGTTCGAGCGGCTGTGTCGCCTCCGGCCTGGGATGCAGATAGTCGCGGGTGAGCGGCACGGCATCGAGACTGCGCGCCAGCTGCACCTGGTAGACCACCTGCCGGTTCATCCGGAATGTCTGCTCGCACGCGGCGAGGTAGTAGCGCCACATCCGGCAGAAACGCTCGTCATAGAGCGCGCGGGCGCGTTCGATGTTCGCCTCGAATCTGTCGAGCCAGTGGCGTATGGTCTCGGCATAGTGCAGCCGCCAGACCTCGATGTCCGTCGGCAGTAGGTTCGCGCGCTCGATGGCGCGCGTCATCTCGCTGAGGGCAGGGATGTAGCCGCCGGGGAAGATGTACTTCTCGATCCACGGGCTGTTGGTGCCGGGCGGCGTGGTGCGGCCGATCGTCTGGATCAGCGCGATGCCGTCCACGGTGAGCTTCTCGCTGACCTGACGGAAGTATGCGCCGTACTGCGGCGCGCCCACATGCTCGAACATGCCGACGGACACGACGCGGTCGAAGCGCCCCTCCACCTCGCGGTAGTCGCATAGGCGGAACGAGACCCTGTCCTGCAGGCCGGCCTCGGCGGCGCGGCGTGTGGCGGTGCGGTGCTGCTCCTCCGACAGTGTGATGCCAAGAACTTGCGCCCCGTGATCGCGCGCCAGCGTCAGCGCCATGCCGCCCCAGCCGCAGCCGATGTCGAGAACGCGCATCCCCGGCCGCAGCGCCAGCTTGGCGGCGATATGCGCCTTCTTCTGCGCCTGCGCCTGCTCGAGGCTGTCGTCGGGCGATCGGAAGTAGGCGCAGCTGTATTGCTTGTCCGAGTCGAGGAAGAGGTCGTAGAGCTCGCCCGAGAGGTCGTAGTGATGCGCGACGTTGCGCCGTGCGCGGCTGGTCGGAGTGTACTGCCGCAAGCGCCCGCGCAGGTAGCGCAAACCGTCGAGCGAGCGGTGCCAGGGCACGCCGACCACCCACTCGCTGTTGCGAACGGCGAGGCGCATGAAGCCTCTCAGGTCGTCGCCGTCGAACGTCAGGCCGCCGTCCATGTAGCCTTCGCCCACGCCAAGATCCGGGCTCTGCACGATCCGCCGCGGAAGCGTCGGGTCCAGAAGGCGCACGGTTACAGGCTCGCCAGTCTCGTCACCGTAACGGTAGGTGCGGCCGTTGGGCGCATGAAGCGTCAGGCTTCCCTTGCGGATCACCTGTTTCAGCATCCTGTCCAGCAGAGCCATCCACATCCTACCCTCCTCGCGGCCCGTTCCGATGGCCGTCCCTGTCAGGTGGCGCCCCGTTCGGCGCCCCGATGCATGCTCGACGGATATCTTGTCCAGTGGCGAAAGTGTTGTAAAGGCTGGATGTTCCCTGAAACTGGCCGCTCGGCTTGACTTCGCCCGCGCGGCACTGTGTATCGGCCCGATCCGCCAGCCCCGCCCGAGGACCGACCGATGCACGCCTACCGAACCCACACTTGTGCGCAACTCAACACGTCGAACGTGGGAGAGAATGTCCGCCTGTCCGGCTGGGTGCACCGCGTCCGTGACCATGGTGGCGTCCTCTTCATCGACCTGCGGGACCATCATGGCGTGACGCAGATCCTTGCCGACAGCGACAGCCCCGCCTTCGCCGAGGTCGAGAAGGTGCGGTCCGAGTGGTGCATCCGCATCGATGGCGAGGTGAAGGCGCGCTCACCCGAACTCGTCAACCCGCGTATCCCGACGGGTGAAATCGAGGTCTTCGTGCGCGACCTCGAGGTGCTGGGCTCGGCCGAGGAGCTTCCGCTGCCCGTCTTCGGCGAGCAGGACTACCCGGAGGAGACGCGGCTGCGCTACCGCTTCCTCGACCTCAGGCGGGAGCACCTGCACCGCAACATCATGCTGCGCTCCCACGTCGTGCGCAGCCTGCGCCAGCGGATGTGGGACACCGGGTTCACCGAATTCCAGACGCCGATCATCACCGCCTCGTCGCCCGAGGGCGCGCGCGACTTCCTCGTGCCCTCGCGCCTGCATCCGGGGCAGTTCTACGCGCTGCCGCAGGCGCCGCAGCTCTTCAAGCAGCTCATCATGGTCTCGGGCTTCGACCGCTACTTCCAGATCGCGCCCTGCTTCCGCGATGAGGACCCGCGTGCCGATCGCTCGCCCACGGACTTCTACCAGCTCGACGTGGAGATGAGCTTCGTCACGCAGGACGACGTCTTTCACGCCATCCAGCCGGTGATCCAGGGCGTGTTCGAGGAATTCGGTGGCGGCCGCACCGTGGACGCCGTCTGGCCGCGCATCGCCTACCGCGACGCGATGCTCTGGTACGGCACCGACAAGCCCGACCTGCGCTGTCACATCAAGATGCAGACGGTCTCGGACCACTTCCGCGACTCGGGCTTCGGCATCTTCGCGCGCCTCCTGAACCAGGACGGCACCGAGATTCGCGCGATCCCCGCGCCCGGCGGCGGCAGCCGCGCCTTCTGCGACCGGATGAACAGCTTCGCGCAAGCCGAGGGCCTGCCCGGCATGGGCTACATCATGTGGCGCGAGGCCGAAGGCGGGCCGGAGGGTGCTGGCCCGATCGCCAAGAACATCGGCCCCGAGCGGACCGAGGCGATCCGCAAGCAGCTCGGTCTCGGGGCCGGGGACGCGGCCTTCTTCCTCGGTGGCGCGCCGCACGACTTCGAGCGGGTGGCGGGCAAGGCGCGGGTCGAGGTCGGGCGCGAGCTTGGCCACTTCGAGGAGGACCGCTTCGCCTTCGCCTGGATCGTCGATTTTCCGATGTACGAGAAGGACGACGAGGGAAAGGTGGATTTCTCCCACAACCCGTTCTCGATGCCGCAGGGCGGTCTCGAGGCGCTCGAGGGCAATCCGCTGGAGGTGCTGGGCTTCCAGTACGACCTCGCCTGCAACGGCTACGAGCTCGTGTCGGGCGCGATCCGTAACCACCGGCTCGATGTCATGTTCAAGGCGTTCGAGCTGGCCGGCTACACCGAGGACGCGGTGCGGCGGCGCTTTGGCGGCCTCGTCAACGCGTTCCGCTTTGGCCCGCCGCCGCACGGGGGCTGCGCCGCCGGCATTGACCGGATGGTCATGCTGCTGGCGGACGAGCAGAACATTCGCGAGGTCATCATGTTCCCGATGAACCAGCAGGCGCAGGACCTGATGATGGGCGCCCCCTCGCAGCCCACCAATGAGCAGCTCCGCGAACTTGGCCTCCGCCTCATCCCGCAGGAATGACCGGTCCGCTCGCGGACTGGCGCCCGCCGCCGCTGCCGCCGCGGACGCCGATCGAGGGCCGCTACGTGCAACTGGAGCCGCTGGGGGCGGAGCACGCGCTTGCGCTGCATGAGGCTTTTGCCGAGGATTCCGAAGGCACGATTTGGCGCTTTCTGCCGGTGGGGCCGTTCGGCGCCGACGGCTATGCTAAATGGATCGAAGGTGCGCGGCTCCTCCACGACCCGCTGCACTTCGCGGTGCGGATGGAGGACGGGCGGCTCGGCGGGACGCTAAGCCTGATGCGAATGGCGCCGGCGGTGGGCAGCATCGAGGCCGGATGGCTTACCTTCGCGCCCCGCCTGCAACGCACGCGTGAGGCGACGGAGGCGGTCTTCCTGCTGATGCGCTGGGCGTTCGAGAGCGGCTACAGGCGCTTCGAGTGGAAGTGCGACGCGGCCAACCGCCCGTCGCGCGCCGCTGCGCAGCGCTTCGGCCTGAGCTACGAAGGCGTCTTCCGGCAGGCGGCGGTGGTGAAGGGCCGCAACCGCGACACCGCCTGGTTCGCCGCCATCGACGCGGAGTGGCCGCGCTTGCGGGAAGCGTTCGAAACCTGGCTCGCATCGGCGAATTTCGACGCGAACGGCCGGCAGCGGCACTCGCTGGCGGAGTCCACCCGGCCGATCCTCGTCGCGCGCGACCCGCTTGACTAGTCCCGCCCGCGGTAGGGCTGGACGTACTGCAGCGCCATGTCCCAGGGGAAGAAGATCCAGGTGTCCTGGCTGACTTCGGTGACGAAGGTGTGGACCTGCGGACGGCCCTGCGGCTTGGCGTAGACGGTGGCGAAGTGGGCCCGAGGGAACATCTCGCGCACGAGGCCAACGGTCTTCCCGCTGTCCACCAGGTCATCGACGACGAGGATGCCGCTGCCGTCGCCCATCAGCTCGGCGTCAGGCGACTTGAGGACGCGCACCTCGTGCTGGTCCTGGTGCTCGTAGGACTTGACGCTGATCGTGTCGACGGTGCGGATATCAAGTTCGCGCGCGACGATCATGGCGGGCGCCATGCCGCCGCGGGTGATGGCGACAACGCCGCGCCAGCCGCCGTTTTCCGGACCGTGCCCGTCGAGCCTCCATGCCAGCGCCCGCGCGTCGCGGTGCAACTGGTCCCAGCTGACGTGGAATCCTTTCTCGTGCGGCAGGCGGTCGGTCATGCGCATCTACTCCTCCTCAGAAGGCGGCGATCTTGATGCCGAAGGCAGCGATCAGTCCGCCGAAGGCGCGGTCCACCAGCCCCTTCGCCCGCGCGTAGGCGGCGCGCGCCCGCTGCAGCGAGAAAACCCGCGCCACCAGGATGTACCATAACGTCTCGTCCGCGAAGATGACCGCCAGCAGGAGCGCGACGGCGGCGAGATTGGCGTCGGCGGGAACGAGGCCGACGAAGACGGCGCCGAAGAAGATCGCGGGCTTGGGGTTGGCGAGCTGCGTCATCAGCCCCAGCCGTACGGCGGAGGCGACGCTCCGCGGCACCGCCACGTCTGCATCCGGCATGGGCTCCGCCGCGTGCCGCCAGGTGGCGACGGCAATCCAGACGAGGAAGAGGCCGCCCAGCACCTTCATTGCGGTGAGGAGCCAGGGCGCGATCTCGAAGAGCAGCGCGAGCCCGGTCAGCGCCGCCCCGGCCCAGACCAGCGCGCCGAGCCCAAGTCCGACGGCCAGCCCGGTCGCGGCCCGGAAGCCCTGGCTCGCGGCGGTGCGGACGGAGACCACGAAGGAGGGGCCGGGACTCATTGCCGCCAGCAGGTGAAGGAAGGCGATGGAGGCGAAGGCCGCCGCGCTCATTCCTTAGCGACCGCCTTTGTGATGTCCGGCGCGTCGGGCGCCTTCATGCCCACCACGTGATAGCCGGCGTCGACGTGCAGCACCTCGCCCGTGGTGGCCGAGCCGAGGTCGGAGAGCAGGTAGAGGGCGGACTTGCCCACCTCCTCCTGCGTCACGTTTCGGCGGAGGGGCGAATTGTACTCGTTCCACTTCATGATGTAGCGGAAGTCGCCGATGCCGCTCGCCGCGAGAGTCTTTATCGTGCCGGCGCTGATTGCATTGACGCGGATGCCGTCGCGGCCGAGATCCTCGGCCAAGTAGCGTACCGACGCCTCGAGCGCGGCCTTGGCCACACCCATGACGTTGTAATGTGGCATCACTTTTTCGGCCCCGTAGTAGGTCAGCGTCAGCAGCGAGCCGCCGTCCGGCATCATTGCGGCGGCGCGGCGGCAGACTGCGGTGAAGGAGTAGACCGAGATGTCCATCGAGGTGCGGAAGTTCTCGCGGCTCGTGTCCACGTAGCGGCCGCGCAACTCGGACTTGTCGGAAAAACCGATCGCGTGGACGACGAAGTCGAGCGTGCCCCATTTCTCCCGCAGGGCGTCGAAGAGGGCGTCGAGCGAGTCGCCGTCGCCCACGTCGCACGGCAGGACGAGATCCGATCCCACCTCCGCCGCAAGCGGATCGACGCGCTTCTTCAGCGCTTCTCCCTGGTAGGAGAAGGCCAGCTCGGCCCCGTGCTCGGCCGCGACCTTCGCGATGCCCCAGGCAATGGACTTGTCGTTGGCAAGGCCCATGACGAGGCCGCGCTTGCCCTGCATCAGACCGTCTGCCATGCCGCGCCCCTCTCGTACTGACCTCGAAGTCGTCTATGACATCGGTGGAAAGGCATCAAGGCCGGCCACTTGCGCCTCCGTGGGGTGCGGGCTACGCCACTAACGCCGAAGATGGAGAACCAAATGCTGCAGGACGACATCTTCGCGGGGGAAAGTCCCATCGCCATATTCCGGCGCTGGATGGAAGAGGCGGCGGCGACCGAGCCGTCGGACCCCAATGCCGTCGCGCTTGCCACCGTCGACCATGAGGGGATGCCGAACGTGCGCATCGTGCTCCTCAAGGAAATTGGTGAGGACGGCTTCGTCTTCTACACCAACTACGAGAGCACCAAGGCGCAGGAGCTGACGGCGAACGGCCGCGCCGCCCTTGTCTGTCACTGGAAGTCGCTGCGCCGTCAGGTTCGCGTGCGCGGCCCGGTCGTGCGCGAGGATGGACCGCTTTCCGACGCCTACTTTGCGTCGCGCAGCCTCGACAGCCGCCTCGGCGCCTGGGCGTCGCGCCAGTCGCGGCCGCTCGACTCGCGCGAGACCTTGATGGCCGAGGTCGCGCGTCTGCGCGATGAGCTTGGGGAGGCGCCGCCGCGACCACCCTTCTGGGGAGGTTTCCGGCTCCGCCCGGTCGAGATCGAGCTTTGGGCGGACGGCGTCCACCGGTTGCACGACCGCTTCCGGTTCACGCATTCGGGAAATGTGTGGGAGCGGATCCGACTTAATCCATGACAAGCCACGAAATGATGTTACCATTTGGTCGATGAGCATGGCTGCGACGCTCGACGACCTTTCGTGGTAGGGTATTTTGCTGAAAGACGAAGTTGTAGAAATTGAATCCCGTTCAGGCGCAGCAATGACAGAGCCCGAGGCCTCATCGGCGCGAACGATCGTAGGCCATGTGAAATGGTTCGATCCCGGTAAGGGGTTCGGCTTCGTCGTAGCTGAGGACGGGGGGCCGGACATCCTGCTGCACGCCAACGTCCTGCGCAACTTCGGCCAAAGTTCGGTCGCCGAAGGGTCGCGGATCGAGGTGGCGGTGCAGGACACGCCTCGCGGTGCGCAGGCTACGGTCGTGTACGACATAGAACCACCGGCAAGCGACGAGCCGGCGCTGCCGGACCTCGCGGGTCCGAACGTGCCAGCGGCCGAGGACCTGCCGCTCGAGCCCGCGCGGGTGAAGTGGTTTGACAAGTCCAAGGGCTTCGGCTTTGCCAACGTGTTCGGCAAGCCGGGGGACGTCTTCCTCCATATCGAGGTGCTGCGACGCAGCGGGCTCGCCGACCTTCAGCCCGGCGAGGCGGTCGGCCTCCGCATCATCGACGGCAAGCGCGGGCGCATGGCGCAGCAGGTCACGAGCTGGGAAGCGGCTCTCAAGGAGCGCACTTGATCCGTCTGCTCGCCGTTCTGGTCGCGCTCGCCGGCCCCGCCGCGGCCGCGTGCGACCCCGGCCGGGTCGAGCTGCGCGGCGACTGGGGCGTGGCGAGCTTCGGCGTCGAGATCGCGGACGACCCGGCGGAACGCGCTCAGGGGCTGATGCACCGCGAGTCGCTGCCGGCAAGCCGCGGGATGCTCTTTGTCTACGAGCAGCCGCAGAACGCCTCGTTCTGGATGCGCAACACGCTGATCCCCCTCGACATGATCTTCGCCGACGAAACCGGCCGCGTGACGCACGTGCACGAGAATGCGGTGCCGCTCGACGAGACGCCGATTCCAGGCGGGTCGGGCGTGCTCGCGGTGCTGGAGATCAACGGCGGCATGGCACGACGGCTCGGGATCGAGGAGGGGACGGAGCTACGGCATCCGGCCCTTGATCAGTCGATCGCCGCATGGCCCTGCGACTGAGCGCTGTCGAGGCTCAGCCGGTCACCCATTCGGATCGTCCGCCAGAAACGACCTTGGCCATGCCGCGGCTGTCGCGCCACTCGCGCCCGATGTCGGTGATGAGCGGGCCGCCGTCACGCGCCGGCAGCAGGCGGTTGCCATAGGGCGCCATGAAGTCGTGCAACTTCCTGTTGTGCGGCAGGTACATTTGTTTTTCGGGGTCGAGGTCCGGGTTCATGAGGCCGGCGCAGGTGCGAGCAAATGCGCCGTCGATGAAGCGCGGGCTGGTGCCGAAGGTGCCGGCGCGCCGGCGCCAGACGGTCCAGCCGAAAAGGCGTGTCTTGATGACATGGGTCTTGAACGGCGTCTTGCCGTTCCACTTGTGCTCGACGCTGAGCGGGACGACGGCGCGCGTCCGGCCTGAGAGCAGGGGCAGCACCCGATCGGGCTTGATATCCTCGTTCGCGATCCAGTCGTCCTCGAGGTGCAGGACGGTGCCGTCGGGCGCGTGCGACCAGAGCCGCTGCACGGCCGCGCCGAAGCTCGGCGTCTCGGGCTCGAAGATCCGGGCCTGCGGGAACGTGTCGCGGATCAGCCGCAGGCACGCCGCATGCTCGTCAGGCCCTCCCGCGAAGGGGTCGAGGTTGGCGTAGACATCGCTTATCTCGAAGTGACGGAAGACCCGTTCTGAGAAAGAAGCGAGGGTTTTCTGGAGCAGCGCCGGACGCCGGCCGCACACGAGCGTCAGCGCGAGGGTTGGTCGCTTTTCCTGCCGTTCCCGCATCCTTCGAGCCATACAGCCATGGACCTGCGCCACACAAGCGCCGCTCTTCCCTTTGGCGTGGCGACGGGCTAGCAGTGTGCGCGTCGGGGCGTGGCGCAGCCTGGTAGCGCGGCGGCTTTGGGTGCCGTAGGTCGGAGGTTCGAATCCTCTCGCCCCGACCATCCTACAACTCGCGGTAGATCGTCGATCTGGTTGGTCAAGTGAAACTAGCCACCAGATGTGGTGAAAGTTTCATTGACGTGGGCACGAGAATCGCTCCACCTTGTATCTACCGGCCGGCAAGACACCACATATAGGCGTCGCGGTGCGGGGGACGGACATCGGTAGGCGGGCGCCGGTTTCATGCAGGCACCTCGTAGACAGACGGAGCGCCCGTCTGCCGATGCAGCCTCGCGAGCCGGCAAACGAACCGGAACGAGAGGATAGATTCATGAAAGTCGCGCGCGAGTTCACCACTGCCGGAGCGGATGCCTACGAGCGCATCGACTTCACCACGACATCCTCCGAGATCCGTAACCCGGACGGCAAGATCGTTTTCCGCCTCGACGAACTCGACGTGCCGGCGCGCTGGAGCCAGGTCGCCTGCGACGTGATCGCGCAGAAATATTTCCGCAAGGCTGGCGTCCCCGCGCGTCTGAAGCGCGTCCGCGAGAAGGACGTGCCGGAGTTCCTGTGGCGCTCCGTCGCCGACGAGAGCGCGCTGGCTGAACTGCCCGAGGATGCGCGCTACGGCGGCGAGACGTCCGCACGGCAGGTCTTTGACCGCCTCGCCGGCGCCTGGGCCTACTGGGGCTGGAAGGGCGGCTACTTCTCGTCCGAGGAGGACGCCCGCGCCTACTACGACGAGATGCGCCACATGCTGGCCGCGCAGATGGGTGCGCCCAACAGCCCGCAGTGGTTCAATACCGGGCTGCACTGGGCCTACGGCATCGATGGGCCGAGCCAGGGGCACTTCTATGTCGACCACCGCAGCGGCAAGCTGACGAAATCGTCCTCGGCCTACGAGCACCCGCAGCCGCACGCCTGCTTCATCCAGTCCGTCGCCGATGATCTCGTGAACGAGGGCGGCATCATGGACCTTTGGGTGCGGGAGGCGCGGCTCTTCAAGTACGGCTCCGGCACCGGCACCAACTTCTCATCGCTGCGCGCCGAAGGCGAGTCGCTCTCGGGCGGCGGCAAGTCGTCGGGCCTGATGGGCTTCCTCAAGATCGGCGACCGTGCGGCGGGCGCAATTAAGTCGGGCGGCACCACGCGCCGCGCGGCCAAGATGGTGATCTGCGACGCCGATCATCCCGACATCGAGGACTTCATCAACTGGAAGGTCCGGGAGGAGCAGAAGGTCGCCTCGCTCGTTGCCGGCTCGAAGATGCATGAGCAGAAGCTCAACTGGATCTTCTCTGCCATTGCGTGCTGGGACGGCACGGTAGAGGACGCGACGGACCCGTTTAAGAACGACGCGCTGAAGAAGGCGATCCGCTCGGCCAAGAAGGCGGCGATCCCCGAGACCTATGTCAACCGCGTGCTGCAGTATGCGCGGCAGGGTTATACCTCGATCGAGTTCCCGACCTACGACACCGACTGGGACAGCGAAGCCTATGCCTCGGTCTCGGGGCAGAATTCGAACAACTCGGTGCGCGTCACCGACGCCTTCCTCCAGGCGGTGAAGGACGACGCGGACTGGGAGCTGCTGCGCCGCACCGACGGCAAGGTGGCGCGGACGATCAAGGCCCGCGACCTCTGGGAGCAGATCGGCCACGCCGCCTGGGCCTGCGCCGACCCGGGCATCCAGTTCCACGACACGATCAACGCCTGGCACACCTGCCCGGAGGACGGGGCGATCCGCGCCTCGAACCC
Source organism: Roseitranquillus sediminis (assembly GCF_016918935.1). Taxonomy (GTDB): domain Bacteria; phylum Pseudomonadota; class Alphaproteobacteria; order Rhodobacterales; family Rhodobacteraceae; genus Roseitranquillus; species Roseitranquillus sediminis. The sequence continues at coordinate 296,144 of NZ_JAFFOB010000019.1, read as the reverse complement.
GTGCTCGGAGTACATGTTCCTCGACGACACGGCCTGCAACCTGGCGTCGATGAACCTGCTGACCTTCTGGAGGAACGGCGCGTTCAAGGCCGAGCAGTACGTCCACGCGACGCGGCTCTGGACCCTCACGCTGGAGATCAGCGTGCTGATGGCGCAGTTCCCGTCGAAGGAGATCGCGCAACTCAGCTACGACTTCCGTACGCTGGGCCTCGGCTACGCCAACATCGGCGGCCTCCTGATGAACATGGGCCTTGGCTATGACAGCGAGGCGGGCCGGGCGATGTGCGGCGCGCTGACGGCGCTGATGACCGGCACCGCCTACGCCACGTCGGCCGAGATTGCCTCCGAGGTTGGCGCCTTCCCCAGCTATGAGCGCAACGCGCAGCACATGCTGCGGGTGATCCGCAATCACCGCACCGCGGCACGCGGCGGCGGCGCCTACGAGGGGCTGGCGGTGGAGCCGGTGGCGCTCGACCGCGCCAACTGCCCGGATGTGCGGCTGGTACAAATGGCGGGCGAGGCGTGGGACCGGGCGCTGGAGCTCGGCCAGCGGCACGGCTATCGCAATGCGCAGACGACGGTGATCGCGCCGACCGGCACGATCGGCCTGGTGATGGACTGCGACACCACGGGGATCGAGCCGGACTTCGCGCTGGTGAAGTACAAAAAGCTGGCCGGCGGCGGCTACTTCAAGATCATCAATCGAAGCGTGCCCGCCGCGCTCGAGACGCTGGGTTATGCACCGGCGCAGATCGAGGAGATCGTCGCCTACGCAGTCGGCCACGGCTCGCTCGGCAACGCGCCCGGCATCAACACCACCGCCCTCGTCGGCCACGGCTTCGGCCCGCGCGAGATCGCCAAGGTCGAGGCCGCGCTGCCGGGCGCGTTCGACATCCGATTTATCTTCAACCAGTGGACGCTGGGCGAGGACTTCTGCCGCGACGCGCTCGGCATTCCAGCGGACAAGCTCGCGGACCCGACTTTCGACCTGCTGCGGCACCTTGGCTTCACCCGCGCCGAGGTCGAGGCGGCGAACGACCATGTCTGCGGGACGATGACGCTGGAGGGCGCGCCGCATCTCGACCCCGCGCACTACCCGGTCTTCGACTGTGCCAACCCCTGCGGCAAGAAGGGCCGCCGCTACCTCGGCGCCGAGAGCCACATCCACATGATGGCGGCGGCGCAGAGCTTCATCTCGGGCGCGATCTCCAAGACGATCAACATGCCAAACAGCGCCTCGATCGAGGACTGCCAGCGCGCCTACGAGCTGTCGTGGAGCCTGGGCGTCAAGGCGAACGCGCTCTACCGCGACGGCTCCAAGCTCAGCCAGCCACTGGCCTCGGCCCTCGTCGAGGACGACGAGGAGGCGGAGGAAACGCTCGCCACCGGCTCGGCGCAGGAAAAGGCGACGGTGCTGGCAGAAAAGATCGTCGAGAAGGTGATCGTGCGGGATGCCGTCCGCTCGCACCGCGAGAAGATGCCGCAGCGCCGCCGCGGCTACACCCAGAAGGCGATCGTCGGCGGCCACAAGGTCTATCTCCGCACCGGCGAGTACCAGGACGGCACTCTGGGCGAAATCTTCATCGACATGCACAAGGAAGGCGCCGGCTTTCGCGCCATGATGAACAACTTCGCCATCGCCGTGTCGGTCGGCCTGCAATACGGCGTGCCGCTCGAGGAGTTCGTCGAGGCCTTCACCTTCACCCGGTTCGAGCCGGCGGGTATGGTGCAGGGCAACGAGACGATCAAGAACGCGACGTCGATCCTCGACTACATCTTCCGGGAGCTGGCAGTCAGCTATCTCGACCGCACCGACCTCGCGCACGTCCAGCCGGAGGGCGTCAGCTTCGACGACCTCGGCCGGGGCGAGGAGGAGGGTCGCTCCAACGTCTCGCCGGTGTCCGAGACCGCGGCGTCCAAGTCGCTGGAGGTGCTGCGCCAGATCAGCTCGACTGGCTATCTCCGCAAGCGGCTGCCGCACGAGCTCGTGGTGCTGCAGGGCGGGGCGGCGGTCACGCTCGACGCGAGCACATCAGCCGCTGTCGCCGCGCAGGCTGTCGCCACGGGAATGGTCGAGACCTCGCCGGCGGCGGATGCGCGCACCAAGGCGCGGATGCAGGGCTACGAGGGCGACCCGTGCGGCGAGTGCGGCAACTATACGCTGGTGCGCAATGGTACCTGCATGAAGTGCAACACCTGCGGCGGCACGAGCGGGTGTAGCTGACTGCGAGCACGCGAAACTGTTCGCTCGGGCCCGTCTCCGCTCCGGAGGCGGGCCTGCCGCGTCGGAGAGACGTCAGGTAAATATCGCTTGCATAAGAATGTGCGCATTCTCGTGGTGCCAAAACACCTTTATTGCGTTACACCGGATTGGGCGGTCGATTGTCTGTGCTTATGCGCATGTTCAGAGCGCTCGTCGCGCCCGTGGTTGTACCACTCGTCGCGAGGGTTGCATGAACCTGGATTCGCTCGTCGTCACGGCTGCCACGCTCGACGAGGGCACCGCGTATGTCGAGGATCTGTTGTCGGTGCGCCTCTCACCAGGAGGCCGTCACGACGGCGCGGGCACCCACAACAACCTGCTGTCGCTCGGGCCTGACTGCTACCTGCAGGTGGTCGCTGTCGATCCGGACGCGCCTCCGCCCGTACGACCGCGCTGGTTCAATCTGGACTGGTTCCGCGGTCCGCCGCGGCTCAGCGGTTGGTTCGTGCGGGTGCCGGATGTCGAGGAGGCAATTCGGTACGGGATGGAGGGGATGAGCCCGCCGCAGCGGATCGCGCGCGAGACGTTCGCATGGCGGATCTCCATTCCTCGCGACGCGATGGAGCAGGAGGTTTGCTGCGCGCCCGCGTTCCTCGAATTGCTGGGCGCGCCGATGCCGGACATCCTGCCCGACGTGGGATGCCGGTTGATCGAGCTGCAGGTCGGTCACCGCGATCCGCAGTCGCTGAGGCTCCCGCCGATCGAGCGCGTGAAGTTAACCGCGAGCGAGCATCCCGGACTGCGCGCCATCATCGCGACGCCGAGCGGTGGCCGGCTTCTGACGTGACAATACGACTGGCGCGACCTGCCGACGCGGCGTCCGTGGCCGCGATCTGGAACCCGCTGATCCGGGAGACGACGATCACCTTCAATGCGGCAGAGCACGCGGAGGACGCCCTCGCCGCCATGATCGGTGAGCGCGCGCAGGGCGCATGCGCGTTCCTCGTGGCCGACATCGACGGCGAGGTGGCAGGTTTCGCCACCTACGCCCAGTTCCGGGCGGGGATCGGCTACCGCCACACGATGGAGCACACGATCCACCTTGCGCCCTCTGCCCGGGGTCGCGGGCTGGGGCGGCAACTCATGGCGGCTCTCGAGACACATGCGGCCGAGCGCGGGGTGCATTCCCTGATCGCGGGCGTGAGCGCGGAGAATCCCGGCGGCCGCGCCTTCCACGTCGCCCTCGGCTATGACGAGATCGCGGTCCTGCCGGAGGTCGGCCGCAAGTTCGGGCGCTGGATCGGTCTCCACCTCATGCAGAAGGTGCTCGGGAAGACCTGACACCTTTCGCCCCCTGCGCCCCCATGCGATAGCCTGACGCCATGTCGATCTGGAGACGCATCGCAGCCGCTCTTTCGGCGCTTGCCTCGGGCGAGGGGCTGGCCGCGCTGTTCGACCGCCTGCGCAGCCCGCCGGAGCGCAGCGTCGCCTTCGCCATAGCGGTCATCGCGCTTGGCGCCAAGATGGCCAAGGCCGATGGCCGCGTCACCCGCGACGAGGTGACCGCGTTCCGCGAGGTATTCACCATCCCGCCGGGCGAAGAGGAGAACGCGGCCCGCGTCTTCAACCTTGCTCGAAAGGACATCGCGGGATTTCAGGATTACGCCCGGCGCATCGGCAGGATGTTCGGCGAGGGGAGCGAGACGCTCGCCGACCTGCTGGAGGGCCTCTTCCACATCGCGGTCGCGGACGGGGCCTATCACCCGGCCGAGGATGATTTCCTGCACCGCGTCTCGGTCCTCTTCGGCCTGCCGGACCGGCAATTCCGCAGCATCCGCGCGCGTTTCGTACCCGATGCGGATCCCGATCCCTACGACGTGCTCGGCGTGGAGCCCGGGACACCTGTCGCCGAAGTGCGGGCCGCGTGGCGCCGCCTCGTGCGCGAGACGCATCCCGACCGGATGCTGGCGCGGGGCGTGCCGGAAGAGGCGATCAAGCTCGCTGAGAAACGCCTGGTGGCCATCAACCGTGCCTGGCGCGAGATCAGCGGCGAAGCGGCCTGACAAGTCGCCCGACCGTGCTACCATACGGAGCATGAAACGACTTGTGGTGATACTGGTGCTTTGCGCCGCACAGGCACAGGCACAGGTGCAGGAGGACGGCGAGGTGGAGCGTGGCTTCGACCTCCTGTCGCGCGGGGCTGAGACGCTGCTGCGCGGCCTGCTGGGCGAGATGGAGCCTGCACTGCAGCAGCTTCGCGAGCTGGCCGGCGACCTCGACGCCTATGAGGCGCCGGAGATGCTACCCAATGGCGACATCATCATTCGCCGCAAGACGCCGCTGCCCGATGACGAGGTGCCGGAGGAGATGCCCGAGGGCGGCATCGAACTCTAGCGCCGCATCACCACGGGTGACGCGTCGAGGGCCGAGGCCAGCGCGTGGAAACGGCTCGCCGCGACTTCGCCGAAGAGCCCGTCCGCCTCGCGCGAGACGTGCATCTCCAGCCGCTTCTTGCGCGGGAACCACCGCATCTCGCCCATGGCGGCGGGGTCCTCCACGCTGAACATCGCGCCGAAGCGCATCGCGCGGCCGAGCACTTCGGCCAGCTTGATCTCCTTCGGCGGCAGGAGCGAGACCGCGGCCTCGAATCGGCCGTCGCGCGAGCCCTTGTAGCGGTGGAGCAGGGAGAGGCCGAGGAACACCCGCTCCTGATGCGTGAGCCCGCCGAGATTGGCGCGGGTGGCGTTGTCGAAGCAGACCTCGTGGCGATAATCCGGGTGCGCCCGCCAGCTCACGTCGTGCAGCAGGCAGGCGGCGCGGACGAGGCGCAGACGGTCGTCCGGCATCGCCTTGAAGATCGGCATCACGAAGCGGTAGAGCTGTCGACCGAAACCCGGCATCCGCGCGTCCTTGCTCTCGGCAAAGCGGCAGGATTCGATCAGCGGGTCGCGCGCCCGCAGCTCCGGCGGCATCTGCTCGTAGAGCATCCCCTCGCGGATGCCGTAGCTCGATATGGCGATTTCGCGCGGGCGAAAGCCCTTCACCACGCCGCGCAGCACGTGCGACGCCACCGGCACCAGCGCCATCCGCGCCTCGCTGAGGTCGGCGCGCTGGCGCAGCGCCTGGATGTCGTTCTGCGCGATCCAGTCCACCGTCTCGACCACCGCCTGCGGCGTCATCCGGTATTCGTGCAGGACCGTCAGCGGATAGTTCCGCCGCAGCATGTCGAGCCGCGCGATGGCACGCCATGATCCGCCGACGAGAAACAGGCGGTCGGGGGCCTTGCCCATCCGCTCGACGAGTCCGGAGACCATGCCCGCGATATGGCCCTTCAGCTTGGCCGGCTTCACCTCCGCCAGGCGGAACGGCCCCAGCGGCGATGTCACCCGCTCGCCCACCTTGCCGTCGCCGATCCGGGCGAGCTCCATTGATGAGCCGCCGATGTCGCAGATCAGCCCCTCCGCTCCGGGCCAGCCCAGCAAAACCCCCTGAGCCGAGAGCCGCGCCTCCTCCTCGCCGTCGATGACCCAGAGGTCGATGCCCGTTTCCTTGCGCACCTCCTCGCGGAAGGTCGGGCCGTCGGCCGCCTCCCGCACCGCGGCCGTGGCCACGGAGATCAGGGGCGAGACCGCCATGCCCTTGGCGATGAGGGCAAAGCGCCGTAACGCCGCGAGCGCCCTCGCGCGGCCCTCGGGGTGCAGACGGCCGGTCTCGTTGAAGCCGCGGCCGAGGCCGCACATGACCTTCTCGTTGTAGAAATACGCCGGGCTGCGGGCGGCTCCGTCGAAGACGACGAGGCGGACCGAGTTCGAACCGACGTCGATCACCCCGACGCGGCTGAGCGCACGGGCCTTTGGGCTGTCGAAGAGCGGCCGTCCGAACGGCCCCCATCCAGTGCCGTCATCTGCCATGGACGGTTCCTCCGCAGGTGCAGGGCTCAACCTGTCGTTCATGGGCCAGTGCGTCAATCGCTTGAATGGGTCAGTTCCGGAACATCGGCCGCGCCTGCCGAGCCCCGCCCCGAGAGCGACGGATTCTCCATGAAGAAACGGTGGCAGCTGAACGCCCGCTCGCCCGGCGGCACGTCGCGGTCGAACGTTCCGTCCGGCCTCAGCACCCAGCTTTGCGCCACGTCGGCCATGTTCGCCGCCATGATCTGACTGGCAATCTGCGCCTTCACCGTCGGGTTCCGGCACTCCACCAGCGTCTCGACCCTGCGGCCGAGGTTGCGGCCCATCCAATCGGCCGACGAGATGAAGACCCGTGCCTTGGAGTGCGGCAGACCGTGACCGTCGCCGAAGCAGACGATCCGGCTGTGTTCGAGGAAGCGGCCGACGATCGACTTGACGCGGATGTTCTCGCTGAGCCCCTTCAGGCCCGGTCGCAGTCCACAGATCCCGCGAACGACCAGGTCGATCCGCACACCGCGGCGCGAGGCGTCGTAGAGTGCGTCGATCACGTCCGGATCGATCAGCGCGTTCAGCTTGGCCCAGATCACGGCAGGCCGTCCCGCCTCGGCCTGCCGCGCTTCGGCGTCGATCATCTCAAGGAGCCGCGTCTTAAGCGTCAGTGGCGAGATTGCGAGGTTCTCCAGGCCGACCGGCTGCGCATATCCCGAAAGGTAATTGAAGACCTTCGTCGCGTCCCGTCCCAGCGCCGCGTCGCAGGTGAAGAGGCTGAGGTCGGTGTAGATCCGCGCCGTGATCGGATGGTAGTTGCCGGTCCCGTAGTGCGTGTAGGTCACGAGCCGCGTGCCTTCGCGCCGGACGACCGTCGCGATCTTGGCGTGCGTCTTGTAGTTGAGAAAGCCGTAGACGACATGCGCTCCTGCCCGCTCGAGCCGGCGCGACTGACGGATGTTCGCCGCCTCGTCGAACCGCGCCTTGAGTTCGACGAGCGCGGTGACGGACTTGCCCGACTCCGCCGCTTCGCAAAGCGCCGCGACAATCGGCGACTGGATCGAGGTGCGGTAGAGCGTCTGCTTGATCGCCACCACGTCGGGATCGGCCGCGGCCTGCGCGAGGAAGCGCACCACCATGTCGAACGTCTCGTAGGGGTGGTGCAGCAGCATGTCCTTCTGCCGGATCGCGGCGAACATGTCGCCGTCGTGGTCCTGCACCCGCTCCGGGACCCGCGGCGTGAAGCTGGGCCAGAGCAGGTCGGGCCGGTCGTCCACCACGAGTTCGGAGAGCGCGGCAATGCCGATCAGCCCCTCGATCTCGATCACCTCATGCGTGCGGACGTGGAGCTGGTCCATGATGAGCCGGCGCAGACCCTCCGGCGCGCCCGCCGACATCTTCATCCGTACCACCTCGCCGCGACGGCGGCGCTTGAGCGCCGTCTCGAACTCGCGCACCAGGTCCTCGGCTTCTTCCTCGACCTCGAGGTCGCTGTCGCGCAGTACGCGAAAGGCGCAGTTGCCGACCTCGGCATAGCCCGGGAACAGGCTGTCGAGCTTGAGAAGCAGCAGCTCTTCCAGCGGGAGGAAGCGGTGGCCGTCGCCCGGCAACCTCAGGAACCGGTCGATCTGGTGCGGGATCGGCAGCAGCGCCTGAAGCTTGCGGCGGTCCGACCGCCGCTCGAGCTGCAGCCCGAGGCAGAAGCCTGCGTTCGGGATGAATGGGAACGGGTGCGCCGGGTCGATGGCGAGCGGCGAGAGGACCGGGAACACCTGCTCGAGGAATGCCGCGTCGAGATGGCGCCGCTCCTCCTCGGTCAGCTCGGCTCGGGTCAGGATGTGCATTCCGGTCGCCGCCATTTCGCCCTGCAATACCTGCAAGACCGACTGCTGGCGCTTCATCAGCGCCCGCGCCCGTTCGTCGATCAGCACGAGCTGCTCGGCGGGCGTGCGGCCGTCCGCCGCGGGCGTCGTGTTTCCGGCGTGCGCGAGCTCCCTTAGGCCCGCGACGCGAACGGTATAGAACTCGTCGAGGTTCGCCGCCGAGATCGACAGGAAGCGCAGTCTCTCCAGCAGCGGCACGCGCTCGTTCTCGGCCTCCTCAAGTACGCGCCAGTTGAAGGCGATCCAGCTGAGCTCGCGGTTGAAGAAGCGCTGCGGCCCGTCCAGCGCGACGTCCTCCAGCTCGACCGGCGGGGGCAGGGGGGCTGTCAGGAAATCGGTCTCCGGGATTCGGCTGGCTTCCGGCGCTGCGGCCGAGGCGGTCAGGTCAGGCACGGGTTGCATGATCCTCCTCCAGCAGGCGGCGCGCCATCTCGCGGGTGATCCTCGAGCGTGAGGCCAGCGCGAGCCCGTCGAGCCGCGCCACGATCCGGCGCGCCGCGGCGAACGAGCGATCCATGTGCGTCGCAAGGTAGTCCACCAGCCGCGGCGAGACAGCCTGCTGGCAGTCGGCGAAGAGCTTGACCAGCACCGCGCGCAGGAGGTCGTCGTCCGGCGCATTGAGCCCGGCCAGCCCCGCCGCGCCGATGCGGCTGGCGAGATCCGGCAGCCGCACCCCCCAACGCGCTGGTGCCTCGCGCGCGGTCAGGAGGAGCGAGCCGCCACTCTCCAGCACCATGTTGTGCAGGTGAAAGAGCATCCGTTCGGCCTCCGCGTCACCCGCGATGCGGTCGGCGTCCTCGACCGCGAGATTTCCGGGCGCCACCTCGGCCGGAGTGGCCGACGCGAGATCCGGGGCCGCCAGGACACGCGCCTCCGCCTCGGCGGCCCAGATGTGGGCGAGGTGGGTCTTGCCGCTGCCGGGCGGTCCCGTCAGCACCAGCTTTCGCGTCGGCCAGTCGCGCCAGGCATCGATCTGCGCCAGCGCAACATCGTTGCAGGGCGAGACGAGGAACGCCTCGCGGCCCAGCGCCGGACGCGCGGGGAGGTCGAGGCCGAGCTGCCGTGGATCAGCTCTCGCCGCCATCGCCGATCCCGGTGTAGAGCGTGCTGTCACGGTAACGCTCGATGCCGAAACGCACGAGTACGCCGATGATGGCGGCGACCGGGACCGCCACGAGCAGCCCCACGAAGCCGAAGAGCGCCCCGAACGCCGAGAGCGCGAAGATCAGCCAGACCGGATGCAGGCCGACGCTGTCGCCCACGAGCTTCGGCGTCAGGATGTTGCCCTCGACGAACTGGCCCGACTGGAAGATCGCCCAGACGGCGACGATCCAGATCCAGTCGCCCCAGAATTGGAATAGCGCCAGCCCAATGGACATGACGCCGCCGACGAGGGCGCCGACGTAGGGGATGAAGGTCAAGAGCCCGGCGATGAACCCGATCACCAGTCCGAACGGCAGCCCCACCGCCATCAGCGCCACCGCGTAGTAGGTGCCGAGGATGATGCAGACCGTGCCCTGGCCCCGGATGAAGCCCGCCAGCGTGTCGTCGATCTCCCGCGCGAGGCGCCGGATCACCGGCGCGTGGTCGCGCGGCAGCAGCGCGTCGACACGCGCCACGATTCGGTCCCAGTCCATCAGCAGGTAGAACGTCACCACCGGCACGATGACGACCAGCACCAGCGCGTTCACCACGCTGCCAACCGAGGCAAGGAGGCCCTGCACCAGCTCGCCCCCCCGCGCGCGCACCGTCTCACCCACATCGCTCAGCGAACGACGCAGGATCGAATCCTCGTCGATGTAGGACGGGAACCGCTCGATCAGGAACGCCTGCAGGTTCTGAACGATCTCCGGCGCGGCCTCGGCGAGCGCCGTCGCCTGGTTCACCAGCGTCGGCACGACGAGGAGGACGAGCACCACGAAGATTAGCAGGGCGACGATGGTGATGACCATCGTTGCCCAGATCCGCGGCAGTCCACGCCGCTGCAGCCAGTCCGCCACCGGATCGAGGATATACGCAACGGCAGCGCCGAGGATGAACGGCAGGATGACGTCACCGAGCAGCCACAGCAGGAAGATGAACGCCAGTGTGGCGATCCCCCAGTATTTCAGCTGTTCGCGTACCGGCAGGGCCATGCAGCGTCATCGCTCAACCCCGTCTTTCGCGCAAGGGCCGCGGCTTGCCCGCCCCCCTGCGATCGCCTAGAGCGGACGGATCATTCTGCGCCGGAAAAGCACATGCGCCTGTCACGTTACTTCCTCCCCGTCCTCAAGGAGACGCCCGCCGAGGCGCAGATTGTCAGCCACCGGCTGATGCTGCGGGCGGGCATGATCAAGCAGGCCGCCGCCGGCATCTATTCCTGGCTGCCGCTCGGCTATCGCGTACTGCGCCGCGTCGAGCAGATCGTCCACGAGGAGCAGCAGCGTGCCGGCCACATCCCGCTCCTGATGCCGACGCTTCAGTCGGCGGACCTGTGGCGCGAGAGCGGGCGCTACGATGCCTACGGCGAGGAGCTCCTGCGGATCCGCGACCGGCACGACCGCGACATGCTCTACGGCCCGACGAACGAGGAGATGATCACCGACATCTTCCGCAGCCACGTCTCGAGCTACCGCGACCTGCCGCTGACGCTTTACCACATCCAGTGGAAGTTCCGCGACGAGGTGCGGCCACGCTTTGGCGTCATGCGCGGGCGCGAGTTCCTGATGAAGGACGGCTACAACTTCGATGTTGACCGCGACGCCGCCATCCACGCCTACAATCGCCACATGGTGAGCTACCTGCGCACTTATGAGCGGATGGGCCTGCAGGCTATTCCGATGCGTGCGGCCTCCGGCCCGATCGGCGGGGACGATACGCACGAGTTCCTGGTGCTGGCCGAGACGGGCGAGTCGGAGGTCTTCTACGACAGCGCCATCACCGACCTGCGCCTCGGCGACCGCGTCGTCGACTTCGACAGCCGCGACGAATGCCGCGCCATCGTTGACGAATGGACCGCCCCCTACGCCCGCACCGACGAGACCCACGACGAGGCGGCCTTCGCCGAGCGCGTCCCGACCGAGCGGCAGCGCCGGTCGCGCGGCATCGAGGTGGGGCAGATCTTCTACTTCGGCACCAAATATTCCGAGCCGATGGGCGCGCTCGTCACCAACGACGCGGGCGAGCGGGTCCCGGTCCACATGGGGTCGCACGGCATCGGCGTCAGCCGCCTTCTCGGCGCGATCATCGAGGCGAGCCACGACGAGAACGGCATCATCTGGCCCGAGGGCGTGACGCCGTTCCACTGCGGCATCGTGAACCTCAGACAGGGTGACGCCGCGACCGATGCGGCTTGTGAGCAGCTCTACGCCACGCTGACGGCGCGTGGACTCGATCCGCTCTACGACGACCGTGACGAGCGCGCGGGCGCCAAGTTCGCGACCATGGACCTGGTCGGCCTCCCCTGGCGTATCACCGTGGGCCCGCGGGGATTGAACGCCGGCAAGGTCGAGCTGACCAGCCGCCGGACCGGCCGGTCCGAGGAAATGTCTCTCGAGGACGCCGTGGCGCGCGTGGCAGATATCTACGCCGCCGCGTAAGTCCCTTCAGCCTCGCCCGCTGTGAGCCGCCTCGATGTCCGGACTGGTCGAGAAGACGACCGGCAGTCCGCGCACGCCCCGGGGCCATGCCGCGCACCCGCTCAGGATCAAGCAGGGGAGTCCCGACGTCCACCGCCGCGCCGCATCCGGAGTCGCCGACACTGCCAGTCCTCCGCCTGCTTCCCTGTTCGAGCCGAAACCTCGACGGTCATAGCAAAGCGTCATTCCGCGCCGTGGCGGATGCGGCCTCCCCAACTTGCGAAAGCGCTAGGCCTTGGGCCCTGCGCCGCGCGAAGCAGGTTAGCGGCAGACGGAGGGCAGGATCTCGACTTCCTCGATCAGCAGGCCCTCGCCCGCATCCTTAGCCTCGAGGTGCACCGTCAGCGGCCGGCTGCCCTGCATGACGTCCACCACGACGGGGATCGTCCGGCTCGTGCGGCTGGCGGAGGGATCTTCATACCGCCATCGGTAGGCGCGCTGGTCGCGGGCGTAGTCTGGGATCCAGAGCCATGTCTTCGTGCGCTCGGGAACGGCGGGGCGGATGGAGTCGGCAGCCAGGTGCACTGCCGCGTAGGAGATGCCGTCGGGGTCCGAGAAGGTCACATAGAATCGCGCCCGGCCGCCGCCGAGGCAGACCGTTGAGATCGGCTCCGCCGCCCTTGCTCCGGTGATCACTGCGGTGGGGGCGTCAGCCGAGGCGGCCGAAGCCGTAGCGAGTGCCGCCACCACAGCCAGTGTCAGGAACCGGATCATCGCGCACCTCCCTCAGTTGCGCGGAGGATGCCTGACAGAGCGGCGGCGGCAAGGCTAAAACTCGCTTGACCGCAACTTCGGCGCGGCCCACATCCCGCCTCGTGTCGCGCTCCACCACACCCTTCGCGGGCCATGAATGGCTGATCGCCTGGCGCTATCTCAGGGCGCGGCGGGCTGAGGGCGGGGTCAGCGTGATGACCTGGATCAGCCTGATCGGCATCACGCTCGCGGTCTTCGCTCTGATCGCGACGCTGGCTGTTCGCGCAGGCTTCCGGGCAGAGTTCGTGGACACGATCCTTGGCGCCAACGCCCACGTGACCGTCTATTCGCAAGGCCGCGTCACCGATACGGGCGCGAACGTAAGCACCCTCGGCGACTACGCCGCGATGGCCGAGCGGGTCGCCGCGGTCCCGGGCGTCACCCGCGTTGCGCCGCTGGTCCGCGGGCAGGTGATGGCCAACGCCCACGGCCAGAACGCGGGCGTGCAGGTCTTCGGCATCCACGAGGATGATCTCGCGGCCCTGCCGCGGATCGCCGACCCGCAGACCGGCATGGGCGACATCGGCCGCTTTACCGAGGGCATCGCAATGGGCGAGGGTGTGGCGCGCTCGTTGAGCGTCGGCGTCGGCGACACCGTCCGCCTGATCTCGCCCGACGGCGCACGTACCGCCTTCGGCACCAGCCCCCGCATCTCGGCCTACGAGGTGGTCTATGTATTCAGCGCCGGGCGCTACGACATCGACCAGACCCGCGTCTACATGCCGTTCGCCGAGGCGCAGACCTACTTCAACCGGCAGGGCGTGGCCGACGAGCTCGAGGTGATGGTCGAGGAGCCGGAGGCGGTCGACACCATCGCGCCCGCCATCGCCGAGGCCGCCGGTCAGGGCACGCTGCTCTGGACCTGGCGCGACGCCTCCGGCGCGTTCCTGCGTGCGCTCGATATCGAGGACAACGTGATGTTCGTCATCATGTCGGTGCTGGTCCTGATCGCGGCGATGAACATCGTCTCGGGCCTCGTGATGCTGGTGAAAAACAAGGGCCGCGACATCGGCATCCTGCGCACCATCGGCCTGACCGAGGGCGCGATCCTGCGGATCTTCTTCCTCTGCGGCGCGTCGACGGGGCTCATCGGCACCGTACTGGGCGTGGCGCTGGGGGTGCTCTTCACGCTCTACGTCCAGCCGATATTCGACGCGGTGGACTGGCTCTCGGGGGGCACGGCTTGGGACGCTTCGGTGCGCGGCATCTACGAGCTGCCGGCGGTGCTCCGGGCGCGCGACGTGGTCTCGGCGGTCCTGCTGTCACTCGGCCTCAGCTTTCTCGTCACGCTCTTTCCGGCGCGGCGCGCGGCGCGGATGAACCCGGTCGAGGCGCTGCGCTATGAGTGACGCGCCCCCGGTGCTCGAGCTACGCGAGGTCGCCAAGGCCTACAACCGCGGCAAGCCGGCAGAGGTTACCGTGCTGAGCGGCGCGACGCTCACGCTCCGGCGGGGGGAGCTGGTGGCGCTCGTCGCCCCGTCCGGCGCCGGCAAGTCGACGCTCCTGCACATCGCGGGCCTGCTGGACCGCCCCGACAGCGGCACCGTCCGGCTGGGCGGCGAGGACATGGATGGCCTCTCCGACCGCCGCCGCACCGCCGCCCGCCGCGGCGAGATTGGCTTCGTCTACCAGGCGCACCACCTCCTGCCGGAGTTCAGCGCCGAAGAGAACGTCGTGCTGCCACAGTTGGCCAACGGCACCCCGCGCCGCGCCGCGCGGGAGCGGGCGCGCGACCTGCTGGGTCACGTCGGCCTGGCCGCGCGGGCGGATCACCGGCCCGCCGCGCTCTCCGGGGGCGAGGCGCAGCGCGTGGCCGTCTGCCGGGCGCTCGCCAACCGGCCACGTCTGCTGCTGGCGGACGAGCCAACCGGCAACCTCGACCCGGCGACGGCCGAGAACGTGTTCGACGTGCTGATCGGCCTCGTGCGCGAAACCGGGCTGACCGCCCTGATCGCGACACACAACCTCGACCTCGCGGCCCGTATGGACCGCACGCTGCGCATGGCCGGGGGCCACGTCGCCTGAGGCTCAGCGCGTTCCGTAGACCGCGACGCCGACCTTACGTCCGTCGCCCTCTGCGTCGAGCGCGAAACCCGCGTGGCTGAAGCCGGCTGCATCCTCGGGCGCCAGCTCACCGGCGAACCAGGGCACGTCAGGCTCCGTCACTTCCGCGCCGCACGCCTCGCACGCGGCGACCCGCACAGAGAGGCCGGTCCAGCCGCCGCCACCCTCCGGCAGGAGCGAGAAGAGGTCGTTCGGGATTCCGGCAAGTTCCTCTCCCTCGAGCTCCACCGCGCCTGCGACGGAGCGCGCCACCTGATCCAGCGCCGCGGCTGGCTCGAGGTCGCCATCGTGCTGGGCCAGCAACCGGTCCGCCGCCTCGTCGGGTGAGATCGGCGTTGGGTCGACGTCGTTCGCCGCACCGCGGCTGCGGCCGGGGCCGGCGAAGGTCTGCACGGCGTAGACGGCGCGGCCGCGGCTCGCCATCGCGAAGCCGAAGCTGTCGATGCCACGGCGCAGGATGTTCTCGCGGTGACCGGGGCTCTGCATCCAGCCGCTCTGGAAGCCGTCGACGCGGGCGCGGTCGGCGCCGCCGCAGCCTTCGCACATGGCGATGTTCTCGGCGATCAGCTGCCCGCGCCGGCCGCCCGCCGCGCGGAAGCGGTCGCGGAGTGTGCGGCCCGAGGGCGAGACGTGGGCGTGGTAGTCGCGGCGTGCCATGTCCTCGGCGTGGGCGCGGGCGGCTTCCATCAGCGGGGGCGAGAGGGCGAGCGGGTTCAGGCCCTGCTCGGCACGTGCCTCGTTGACGAGGGTGAGGGCCTGGCGGGCGAGGTCCTGAGCGGGGCTGGCGGTCGCGAAGAGGACGAGGGCGAGGGCGGCGGCGAGGGTGCGGATCATCTGGCCTCGGCTGTTCGGCTGGCGGGGAGGGTTCCGGAAATTTCCAGTATCAACTTGCGCTTGACGGACTCGGCGAAGGTGTCGGGGCCTGCGGCGGTGACGACGAAGGCGCCGCGACCCCCGATCACGCGCTGTTCGTAGAGAAGCTCGAGGTCCGGGCCGGAGGGCTGGCCGGAGCAGGTGCGGCAGAGGACGGCGAGGGCGTTGATGGTGATGCCGGCGGCAAGGACCTCGTCGCGGGAGGTCTCGATCGGGGGGCCGGTCCAATTGTTGGCGCTGTCGCCGGAGAAGTCGATCACCTTGCGCCAACCCTCCAGATCGTTGTTTTCGATGAGTTCCTTGCCCTTGAGCAGCGCCGCGCCGATGCCGTTGCGGCCGAAGGCGCGCTGCGGCGGGGGCAGGAGGGCGGCGGCGAAGGCGGTGGCGGACTCGGCGCCGTCGATGACGGTCCAGGGGACGACGACGTCCTGCGAGGCGGCGCTGCCCCACTCGACATAGGTGACGGCGATGCTGCCGTAGGCGGTGTTGGAGATCGCGGCCAGCACCTCCGGGTCTGTCAACGCCGTCGCGTAACCCATTCTCTGAAAACGGATTTCATCTGGGTCGATGGAGCCGCTGGCGTCGGCGAGGAGGACGAGCTCGAGCTCGACGTCCTGCGCCGCCAAGGGGAGCGGAGCGAGCAGGAGGGTGAGGGCGAGGATCAAGTTCCGCATGGGAAACTCCCGATATCCGGGTAAGCTAGAGCCATCGGGCCGACCTGCCACCCTGGAGACTTGATATGAAAAAGCTGTTTCTTGCCATAGCGTTGCTGGCGCTTCCTGCCGCCGCGCAGGAGGAAGGGGAGGAGCTGTTCCAGACATTTTGCGCGACCTGCCATGGTGTGGACGCGCGGGGCGAGGGGCCGATGGCCGCGCTCTTGACCGTGCCGCCGACGGACCTGACCGGGCTCACCGCCTCACACGGGGGAGAGTTCCCGACATTTCAGGTGGTTAGGCGGATCGATGGGCGCGATCCGCTGCTGGCCCACGGGGGGCCGATGCCGGTCTGGGGCGGTTTCTTCGAGGGCGATGGCGGGGCGCTGCGGGAGGAGACGGGGCAGCCGATCCTGACGAGCTCGGCCATTGCCGATCTGGTGCGCTGGCTGCAGAGCGTGCAGGAATAGTTGCAAATACTTGCAAGACCGGAGGGCCGGTTTTGCAACTTCATGCAAGTCTTGCAAGACGGCCTGCGGCCGTCGTTGGGCCGCTCACGGCTGTTTCGCCGGCGCCGCTCATCCGGTCACCGCCTGTTAATTTCGTCTGTCTAGGGAGTGCGCATTGCGGGACGAAAGGCCGGAGACGGTCCCCGCGGCGACACCCAGATGGAGAGAACAATGGGCAAGACACTACTGGCTTCGGCCGCGCTGAGCCTGGCGCTGGCGGGAGCGGCGGCTGCGCAACAGGTCACCTTCGGCACGCTCGACGCCGACGCCGACGGGCTGGTGACGCTGCGGGAGCTCGAGGCCGTGTTCGGCCCCGCGGGTGCTGCGCGGGTTCTGGAAAACCAGGATCTGACCGGCGACCAGGCGATCTCGCGCGACGAGGCGCGGTCCGTCGACCGCGACGACAGCACCGGGCGCGAGCGCGCCGAACGGCAGGCCGCGGAGTCGCGGGGAACCCGCGATGACGAGCCGAAGCGTCTGACCCGGCTGTTCCAGCTGCAGCCCAAGCCGCCCGTGCCCGATCATCACGTGAAGCCCGATCCGATCGTGGATCCGCATCCTCTGCCCGAGCCGATCCCCCACCCGGAGCCCGAGCCGATCCCTGAGCCTGAACCCCAGCCCGAGCCTCAGCCGGAGCCCCAACCCGAGCCGGAGCCTCAGCCGGAGCCTCAGCCGGAGCCTCAGCCGGAGCCCCAGCCGGAGCCTGAGCCCCAGCCGGAGCCTCAGCCGGAGCCGGAGCCGCTGCCCTGACCGAATGCAACGACGCCCGATGCCGATCCGGCCGATAGCGGGAAACGTACCTCGGGCGAATTCTGACAATCTTGTGCTGACCTGCCGGCCATCGGCAGGTCAGCAAGCCGGACGCGCCGTCGCGCGCGAGCCGCATCCTCGCCACCGAGGACGCCAGCGGCGACGGCGTCCTCTCCCGCGCCGAGGCCGAGGCCGCGCTGGCCGAGGACGCGGACTGGCGAGACTATGAGGGGCGGGGCGAGTACGTCGCGGATTGAAGCCGGCGCGGGTGAGCCGAAGAAGTGGATGGCACCTAGCTTGCTCTCATTTCTCGCCGTGGAATCCGGCATGAGGCAGCAGAAGTATCTTGTTGATTTTCTTCGGCTTGTTCTAGTGTAAGCTTATTGGCTTGCGCGAGAACTACAGATGCAGCTTTTCACAATCTCATTCGATGTGCCGGATGCTTATCTCGATTTCGATACCTTTCTCGAGTCTGCAAGAGCGGCACAGCGAACAGCCTTCGCGCTTAATCGCGAGATCTTCGAAGACGCGCTACTAATAGAGTTCATAGTCAAGGCGCCCGAAGCAGGGAGTCTAAAACAAGTCCTCGGGATAATCGTCCACAGCGGCAAAGTGGCAGGTGTGGCCCTAGGAACTATGGCTGTAATCTTAGCGATTCTTGATAGCGAGACGCTTCAAGACGTGTCTGAGGAACTCACTGGAAAAGATCCCTCGGATCATATAATCGACGGCCTTCGGAATTTACAGTCTCGGATCGAGAGGGCCACGAGCGACGGAGTGGGCGAAGCGATCTTTGAGTCTGAGGAGGAAGCGCACCGCATCGTCGAAGATCTTCTATGTCGCGCCACCGCAAGTGCCCTTGGCTCTGAAAGGAATTCTATAGATAGACTTCCGCTTCCACCGTCCACCTTGTTCGAGATTGCAAGCTCGCAAAGCAAGTTGTTCCGCGCTTGTCTTGATGACAGCCGTGTGAAAGCGGTTGAATTCGAGGGGACTGGCATCCCTCCAATTCGAAGGGGAGATTTCGCGGAGCGAGCCGTGCCACCGACTAGGCTCGAAGAGGAGCCTGAAGGGGAGTGGATCGTTCGCATTGAAAAGGTGATAGTTACTTCTCCAAACTTTGACGCAAACGATCAAATCTATAGGCGTTGGAAGGGGAGAAACTCGGAAGGATCAGTGCGACTGTTTACTGTAGACGACGAGGATTTCTGGTTGCGCATTCGAAAGGAGGAATTTGCTTTTCGTGACGAGACAGAGTTACTGGTTCAATTTGCTGTCCGGCTTGAAGGTCGGCGTATGCGATTCCATGCCGTTCGAGTCTTGGAAGTGGAGGGAATTCGACTGGCTGATCCTCTGGATGATGAGGCATTAAAAGCTATGCTGGGTTCTTTCGAAAAGCGCTGGCCAGGCCCGTCTGAACCCGACCTTTTCGACATTTCTTGAAGCGAGCTATACATCCAGCTCTTCCACGAACTTCGCGTTCTGCTGGATGTATTCAAACCGTAGTTCCGGTTTCTTTCCCATCAAGCGCTCGACGAGGTCGGCGGTTTCGCCGGCGCTTTCCTCGGTCTCGTGGATCGAGACCTGGATCAGCTTGCGGGTGGCGGGGTTCATGGTGGTGTCCTTGAGGTCCTTGGCGTCCATCTCGCCCAGGCCCTTGAAGCGGGAGACGTCGATCTTGCCCTTGCCGCCGAGGCCCTGGGCCATCAGGCGTTCCTTTTCCGGCTCGTCGGTGGCGTAGACGCGGGTGGCGCCTTGCGTCAGGCGGAAGAGGGGCGGGCAGGCGAGGTAGAGGTGGCCGCGGTCAATGAGCGGCCGCATCTGGGTGAAGAAGAAGGTCATCAGGAGCGAGGCGATGTGGGCGCCGTCGACGTCGGCGTCGGTCATGATGATGACCTTGTCGTAGCGCAGGTCCTCGACGTTGAAGCGGGTGCCCATGCCGGTGCCGAGCGCCTGGCAGAGGTCGGCGATCTCCTGGTTGGAGCCGAGCTTGGACGAGGCGGCGCCGAGGACGTTGAGGATCTTGCCGCGGAGGGGGAGGAGGGCCTGAGTCTTGCGGTCGCGCGCCATCTTGGCGGAGCCGCCGGCCGAGTCGCCCTCCACGATGAAGAGCTCGGTGCCCGCGCGGTTCGAGGCGGTGCAGTCGACGAGCTTGCCGGGGAGGCGGAGCTTGCGGGTGGCGGACTTGCGCGCGGTCTCCTTTTCCTGGCGGCGGCGGAGGCGCTCCTCGGCACGGAGGATGAGGTGGTCGAGGATGGCGCCGGCGGACCTGGTGTCGGCGGCGAGCCAGTGGTCGAAGTGGTCGCGTACGGCGCCCTCGACGAGGCGCTGCGCCTCGGTGGTGGCGAGGCGGTCCTTGGTCTGGCCGACGAACTCCGGCTCGGAGATGAAGCAGGAGACGAGGGCGCAGCCGCCGGCTGTCAGGTCCTCGCGCGTGATCTGGGCGGCCTTGCGCTGGCTGGTGAGCTCGCCGTAGGCGCGGATGCCCTTGAGGATGGCGGACCAGAAGCCGGCCTCGTGGGTGCCGCCCTCGGGCGTGGGGACGGTGTTGCAGTAGGACTGGATGAAGCCGTCGCGGGCGGGGGTCCAGTTGATGGCCCATTCGACGGAGCCGGGGACGCCGTACTTCTCGGGGAAGCCGACGCGGCCCGCGAAGGGGCGCTCGGCGTAGGTGGCGGCGCCGGCGAGGGTCTCGCCGAGGTAGTCGGCGAGGCCGCCGGGGAAGTGGAAGGTGGCCTCCTGCGGGGTCTCACCGTCGTCCTGGACGGACTTCCAGCGGATCTCGACGCCCGAGAAGAGGTAGGCCTTGGAGCGGGCCATCTTGAAGAGACGGGCGGGCTTGAGGGCGAGGGGGCCGAAGATCTGCTCGTCGGGGTGGAAGGTGACGGTGGTGCCGCGGCGGTTCGGGGCCTGCCCGACCTCGGCCACGGGGCCCTGGGGCAGGCCGCGGGAGAACTCCTGCGCGTAGAGGGTGCGGTTGCGAGCGACCTCGACGCGGAGGTGGTCGGAGAGGGCGTTGACGACGCTGACGCCGACGCCGTGGAGGCCGCCGGAGGTCTGGTAGGCCTTGCCGGAGAACTTGCCGCCGGCGTGGAGGGTGCAGAGGATGACCTCGAGCGCGGACTTGCCGGGGAACTTGGGGTGCGGGTCGATCGGGATGCCGCGGCCGTTGTCGCGGACGGTGACGGAGCCGTCGGCGTGGAGCTCGACCTCGATCCGGTTGGCGTGGCCGGCGACGGCCTCGTCCATGGCGTTGTCGAGCACCTCGGCGACGAGGTGGTGCAGCGCGCGCTCGTCGGTGCCGCCGATATACATGCCGGGGCGCTTGCGGACGGGCTCCAGCCCTTCGAGGACCTCGATGGAGGATGCGTCGTAGGCGGCGTCCTGTGCGCCGCTGAGTAGGTCGTCGGCCATGACTGCTCGCTCTCGTTGATTGGCGGGCATCATGTCAGGTGCCGGCGGGACGGGCAACGTCATGCGCCGGATGCGTGCATTGGAGGCGGTTCGCGAGCCCCTCGGGCGAGAATTGCGGATTTTCCGGTAGTTGACAGCAGATTGGCTTGATTGCGCGGCCAGAGCGCGCATCTTTCAGGGCACGGCGGGGCGAGTCCCTCGCGAGACGCGGGAGAGTACCATGGCAAAGGTCGCGGGAACGCTGGCAGTGGTTCTGGCGGTGGGGCTGGCGGCTCCGGCATGGGCCGCGGGACCGTTCGAACCTGCGCCCGATCCGGTCGTGTCCGCGCCTGCGCCGGCGCCAGCGCCGGTTATAGTTAACACCGACTGGAGCGGTCCGTACTTCGGGGCGCAGCTTGGCTGGGGCCGGGCGGAAGCCGACGGCGACGAAGGTGACGGGCTGATCGGCGGGCTGACCGGCGGCTACCGGCAGGACCTCGGCCGCTTCGTGCTGGGCGGAGAGTTGCAGTACGACTGGGCCGACATCGACCTCGAGGACGATGCGGGCCAGCTCGACGACGTGTTCCGGGTCAAGGGCATCGCCGGGTACGATGCCGGGCGGGCGCTGATCTACGGCTCGGCCGGATGGGCGCGTGCTTCGGGCGAGGTTGCGGGCGACAGCGCCGAGGACCACGGCTGGCTGCTGGGCGCGGGCGTCGACTACCTGGTGCGCGACAACGTCGCGGTGGGCGGCGAGGTCACGCACCACAGCTTCGACGACTTCGACGACAGCGGCACCGACATCGACGCGACCACGCTGAACGCACGGGTGACGTTCCGCTTCTGACGGCCGCGCGCCGACACTCCTGGCCCGCCACCTCTCGACCTGACCAACCTGTTGGCCTCGTGCGCCGGGGCGCGCTACGTCGCGTGCCATCGGCAAGCAGGGGGAGGCCACATGAAGATTCTGTTCACCGGCGGCAGCGGCAAGGCTGGCCGGCACGTCATCCCCTACCTGCGGATGCAGGGGCACCATGTGGTGAACCTGGACCTGGTCCCGCTGGGGCAGGAGGGGGTGGTGGACCTGAAGACCGACATTACCGACGCGGGTCAGGTGGCGGGCGCATTCGCGAGCCGGGTGGACCTGACGACGCTGGACGAGGGGGGCGGCGGTGGCGGCTATGACGCGGTGGTGCATTTCGCGGCGGTGCCGCGGATCGGTCTGGTGCCGGACGTCGAGTGCTACCGCGTCAACGTGCTGGGCACCTACAACGTAATCGAGGCGGCGCTGCGGGCAGGCATCCGCAAGATCGTCATCGCCTCGTCGGAGACGACCTACGGCATCTGCTTTGCCGAGGGGCGGATGCAGCCCGACTACCTGCCGATCGACGAGGACCATCCGACGGTGCCGCACGACAGCTATGCGATGTCGAAGGTGGTGAACGAGGCGACGGCCCGCAGCTTCCAGGCGCGGTCGGGCGCGGACATCTATGCGCTGCGGATCAACAACGTGATCGAACCGCATGAATATGCGCGGGACTTTCCGGACTATTTTGCCGAGCCCGACATCCGCCGGCGCAACATCTTCGCCTACATCGACGCGCGCGACCTCGGCCAAATCGTGGACCTCTGCCTAAAGGCGGAGGGTGTCGGTTACCGCGTCTTCAATGCGGCCAACGACGCGCCGTCGGTGCATCTGCCGACGGCGGAGATCGTGGAGCGGTGGTATTCAGGCGTTCCGGTGCGGCGCGAGCTGGGGCGGTTCGAGACGCTCTATTCCAACGCGCGCATCCGGAAGGAGCTGGGATTTGCCGAGCGGCATCCCTGGTGGCGCGAGGTCGCCGACCCGCTGGGCGAGCGCGGTCAGGCAAGCGAGTAGCTGGCGCACCAGCGGCGCAGGCAGTCGAGGAAGCCGCGCTTGTCCTGCGGCGGGTCGAACGCCGGCAGCAGGCGCAGGATCGGCCGGTAGCGGTCGAAACAGGGGCCACGCTCGGCGGCCTCGGCGAAGGTGCGCAGGCTGGCGGGAATGCGCAGCGCCTCGTCCGAGGCGGAATAGAAGAGCGCGAAGGGCGAGGCGCGGAGCGACGAGCAAAGCTGCGTGAGCTGCGGCGCGAGGGTGTCGAACGAGGCCGGCTCGACCGGGTCGTAGACCTGGGTCAGCACGGCGAAGGCGCGGCCCTGCACCACGGTCTGCGTCGTGCTGAGGATGAAGCTGACCGACAGCGTCAGGATCACCATGCCGTTCACGCCCGGCAGCACGCCCAGCACGTACCAGGGCGTCGAGCCCGGCTCCGTGATGCCGGCGCCGAGGGTCGAGAGCTGGTGCCCGACGTGGCCGTAGACGTCCCACCAGCCGAGCGGGCGGGCGGCGTCGCTGCTGACGGTGACGGCGTCGGGAAAGGCTGCGAAGACGAGCGTCCAGCCGAGCGAGACGCCTGCGATCCAGAACGCCGCGAGCGAGGCCATGACGAGCGGGCCGGAGAGCCTGTGCAGCGGCCCGGAGCCGGTCGCGCGGGCGACGAGGCGGAGCGCGCCGAAGACGCCCCGCGTGACCCGGAGCGAGACCAGCGAATGGTCCTGCGATCCGATCGCGGTGAAGAGGAAGTCGATGTTGATGCCGGCGAGAAGCAGGAGCCCGGCGACGAGAGTTAGCCAATCCATGCGGCGCTACCTGTCCTTCCGGGCGGCGGTGGCAAGCGCGGGAACCACTACTTGCCGTGCCAGAGGGGCGGGCGTAAGCGGGCGCGATGACAGAGTTGGCCGGAGCGCGGGTGCGGGACGAAAGCGTGTGGCGTCACGCCGCGGACACGCTCTGGCTCGGCCTGCCGCTGATCGGCAGTCACCTGGCGCAGTTCACGGTCAGCATCGTCGATACGGTCATGCTGGGCTGGTACGGGATCGAAGCGCTGGCGGCCGTGGTCGTGGGCTCGTCGTTCTTCTTCCTGCTGCTCATCATGGGCTCGGGGTTCGCCTGGGCGGTGATGCCGCTGGTCTCGGCCGAGGCCGCGGCGGGCGCGGATGCGCAGGTGCGCCGGGTCACGCGGATGGGGATCTGGCTGTCGATCCTTTTCGCGATGCTGGCGCTGCCGGCGATGCTGTGGGGCGAGCCGATCCTGCTGGCGCTGGGGCAGAGCGCGCAGGTCTCGGCGGATGCGGGGCTCTATCTGGCGATCATGTGGCTGGGACTGCCGCCGGCGCTGGCGGCGAACACGCTCAAGAGCTATCTCGCGGCGCTCGGACGGACCGGCGTCGTGCTGGTCGTGACGGTGGTGGCTGCAATCTTCAACGGCTTGCTCAACTGGGCGCTGATCTTCGGCAACTGGGGCGCGCCGGAGCTGGGGCTGACGGGTGCGGCCTGGGCCTCGGTCCTCGCGCAGTGGGCGACGCTGGTGGTGATCGGGCTCTACGTGCGGCAGGCGATGCCGCAGCACGCGATGTTCCAGCGCTTCTGGCGGCCGGACTGGGAGGCGTTCTTCCGCGTCCTGCGCCTCGGCTGGCCCATCGGGATCACCGCACTGGCGGAGGTGGGCCTCTTCTCAGCCTCGGCGCTGATGATGGGCTGGATCGGGACGATCGAGTTGGCGGCGCACGGAATCGCGATCCAGATCGCGTCGGTGACGTTCCTCTTCCATCTGGGCCTCTCGAACGCGGCGACTATCCGGGCGGGGGCGGCGCTGGGGCGGGACGATCCCGAGGGGCTGCGGCGCGGGGCGCTGGCGGCGGCGGGGCTGTCGGCGGTATGGGCGCTGGCGACGGTGGTCCTGTTCCTGACGGTGCCGGGGTTCCTGATCGCGCTGTTCCTCGACCCGGCGGACGCGGCGCTGCCCGCGGTGCTGGCGGTCGGGGTGACGCTGCTGGCGCTTGCGGCGCTGTTCCAGCTCGCGGACGCGGCGCAGGTGATGGCGCTGGGGCTCTTGCGCGGCATTCAGGACACGCGGGTGCCGATGATCCACGCCGCAGTCGGCTACTGGCTGATCGGGATGAGCGCGAGCTACGTGCTGGCGTTTCCCATGGAGATGGGCGCGCCGGGGATCTGGCTGGGGCTGGTGCTGGGGCTGACCGTGGCGGGGGTGCTGCTCTCCACGCGCTTCTGGCGGCTGGCGGTGCGGCGCCGTCCGGTCGGGCCGGCGCCTAGCTGAGGCGAGCGCAGAACTCCGTGATGCGGCGGCACGCCTCCACGAGCGTCTCGTCCGAGGTGGCGTAGCTGATGCGGAAGGCGGGCGAGAGGCCGAAGGCGGCGCCGAACACCACCGCGACGCCGGCCTCGTCGAGGAGCGCCGTCGTGAACGCCTCGTCATTGTCGATGCGGGTGCCGCCGGCGCTGGTCTTGCCGATGAGGTTGCGGATCGTCGGATACACGTAGAACGCGCCCTGCGGCACCGGGCACTCGACGCCGGGCGCCTCGTTCAGAAGGCCGACGACAAGGTCGCGGCGGCGGGCGAAGGCGGCGTTGCTCTCGGCGATGAAGTCCTGCGGGCCGTCCAGCGCCTCGACGGCAGCCCACTGAGAGATGGTGCAGGGGCTGGTGGTGGACTGCGACTGGACCTTGCGGATGGCTGCGATCAGCGCCTCGGGGCCCGCGCCGTAGCCGATGCGCCAGCCGGTCATGGCGTAGGACTTCGACACGCCGTTCATGGTGAGCGTGCGATCCATCAGCCGCGGCTCGACCGCCGCGATGGTGGCGAAGCGGAAGCCGTCGTAGACGAGGTGCTCGTAGATGTCGTCGGTCAGCACCCAGACATGGGGGTGCTTCATCAGCACCTCGGCGAGGCCGGCGAGATCGTCGCGCGAGTAGGCGGCGCCGCTCGGGTTCGACGGCGAGTTGAGGATCAGCCACTTGGTGCGCGGGTTGATGGCTGCGTCGAGCTGGGCGGGTGTGATCTTGAAGCCCTGCTCGACCCCCGCCTCGACGATTACCGGCGTGCCGCCGGCGAGGAGCGTCATGTCGGGGTAGCTGACCCAGTAGGGAGCGGGGATGACGACCTCGTCGCCCGGATTGAGGGTCGCCATCAGCGCGTTGTAGAGCACGTGTTTGCCGCCACTGCCGACAGTGACTTGCGAAGGCCGGTAGTCGAGCCCGTTCTCGCGCGCGAACTTGTCGCAGATGGCCCGCTTCAGCTCGGGGATGCCGTCGACGACGGTGTACTTCGTGTGCCCTTCGTCGATGGCGCGCTTGGCGGCATCCTTGATGTGCTGCGGGGTGTCGAAGTCGGGCTCGCCGGCGCCGAGGCCGATGACGTCGCGCCCCTCGGCCCGAAGCTCGAGTGCGCGGCTCGCCGCGGCGACGGTCGGCGAGGGCTTCACCCGCGCAAGGGTGTCGGAGAGGAATGCCATCGCGTCGGGCTCCGGTTTGCGTGCAGACGTGCCTTGGCCTAGGGTGCCGGGCAACGGGGATCAAGGCGAAAGAGGAGCGATGCCTGAGGGAGATGGCGAACTGCCGGAGGTGGCCCCGGCGACGTTTGGCGGCAGGGTGACGGCGGGCCGCGAGGCGCTGGGAATGACGCAGCAGGAGCTGGCCCGGCGGCTGGGCGTGCGGCCCGAGACGCTGCGCGCGTGGGAGGGGGATCGCGCCGAACCACGCGCCAACCGTTTGCAGATGCTGTCGGGGCTGCTCGGCATATCGATGCGCTGGCTCTTGACCGGCGAGGGCGCGGGACCGGCCGGACCGGCGGGCCCGGAGACGGTGCAGGCGGTGCTGTCGGAACTCCGCGGCGTCCGCGTGGATCTCGAGCAGGCGGGCGAACGGATCGCGGCGCTGGAGCGGCGCCTGCGGGACATGCCGGCGTGACGGACGAGGATCGGCTGCGCCGTCTGAGAATGCGCTCCTGGCGCCGCGGGATCAAGGAGATGGACCTGATCCTCGGCCGCTTCGCCGATGCGCGACTGGCGGCGATGTCGGGCGAGGAGCTCGACGGCTACGAGGCGCTCCTGTCGGAGAACGACCACGACCTCTACGCGTGGATCGCGGGGCGTGCGCCTGCGCCGGAGCACCTCGCCCCGCTCGTCGGCCGCATCGCCGAGGAGGCGGGGGCGCGCCAGGGCTGACCCCGTGGTGTCGTGGCGGGGAGGCTCCCGCCCGTCATCGCGCCTCGCGGCGCTCTTCCCGTTGGGCCGGGCGCGCCGCTGGCGCGGCGCGCGGTGGCGCGGTTGTTGGTGCCGCGGCTGAGCTCGAGCTGGATCGGCGCACCTTTTAACGGATTTTTCGGGCTTTCCGCAGAATGTCCCCGCGGGACGAATACACGCGGAGAGCTCCAATGACCATCCACTCACAGCTGAGCGACGCGCGCGAGCGTGGGTTCATGGACGAGTATCTCGACTGCCTTGCGCTGGTCGAGCGGCTGCACCGCCTGCTGCTCGATGTCATCAAGGACGAGTTCGAGCGGCTCGGCGTGCTGGAGATCAACGCGGTCCAGGCGCTCCTGCTGTTCAACATCGGCGACAACGAGGTGACGGCGGGCGAGCTCAAGACCCGCGGCTACTACCAGGGCTCGAACGTCAGCTATAACCTCAAGAAGCTCGTCGAGATGGGGTACATGCACCACCAGCGCTGCGAGATCGACCGCCGTTCGGTCCGGGTGCGGCTGACGCCGAAGGGCCGGCGTATCCACGAGGCAGTATCAGCGCTCTTCGAGCGGCACGCAGACGGTCTGCAGGCGCGCGGTGTGGTCGACGGGTTGACGATCAACGAGCTGACCGAGACGCTGCGCCGGGTCGAGCGCTACTGGACCGAGCAGATCCGCTACATCTACTGAGCCGAGGCGAGCCGAGGGATCGGGAGCGAGCTGGCGAAGAGTCCCGCCGTGAGTTCCCGAAGGAGCTTGCGCTTCATCGCCTCGGCATAATCCTCGTACCCGCTGGCAGTCTCGACGAAGGCGTCCGCGCCGCGGATGACCTCGGCCTCGAGATAGGCGACGAGCTCGGGAAGACCGGGGATTCCTCCGGTCGCGGCGCTCGTCAGTCCCACGGCGAGCGCGTTGACCGTCAGCCCCGCAGTGGCGCCCGAGAGGTGCACCTGCCGCGGCGACGGCCAGTCGTTGTTCTTCCCGTCGCTCGAGATGTCCACCACGTGCCGCCAGCAGGCGGGGCCGTCGGCGAGCTGGGCCGCCGCTACCTCCAGCGCGGCGCCGAGGCCGGTGGCCTCAGGGGCGGATATCCGTTGCCAGCCGCGCAGTCGGCCGATGGCCGCGTCGAGTGCGGGGCCATCGATCGTGGTGCGGTCGATGATCTGGCGCTGGAACGCCGCCCCCGACCATTCGAATACCGCGAGGTCCACCGGCGCGTCGGACAGGGCCAGGATGGCGCTGCGCACCTCCGGATCCGCGAGAGCCTCGGCGAGGCCGTCGAGCTGCAGCCGGTACTCCCGGGCATCGACCGAGCCCGACACGTCGAGCGCCAGGATGAGCGCCAGCCGGCAGGCCGCCGCCGGACCGCCGGCGCCCACGGCCACGGCGAGAGCCGCCAGCCCCCACAGCCTCTTTGCTCCCTGAAATATCCCGGGGGAGTTGCCGGAGGCGACGGGGGCAGCGCCCCCTCCCTCGCCCGTCACCAGTGCCCGGTGTTCTCCATGCTCTTCCACGGCTCGGCCGGCTCCAGCGGGTCGCCCATCTGCAGCAGCTCCACCGACACGTTGTCGGGGCTGCGGACGAAGGCCATGTGGCCGTCGCGCGGCGGGCGGTTGATGGTCACGCCGTTGTCCATCAGATGCTGGCACATCTCGTGGATGTTCTCCACCCGGTAGGCGAGGTGGCCGAAGTGGCGGCTGTCGGACGGCAGCCCCTCGTCGCCGTCCCAATTGTACGTAAGCTCCACGTCGGCGCGGCCGTCCTCCTGGCCGGGCGGGCACATGAAGATGAGCGAGAAGCGGCCCTTGTCGTTGTCGACCCGCCGCCGCTCCTTGAGGCCCAGCAGCTCGTAGAACGCCATGGACTTCTCGAGGTCCTTCACGCGGACCATGGTGTGCAGGTATTCGATCTTCATTCGTGCGGCTCCCTTTTCTTCGCCGCGTGACCTAGCGCAGGTGGGGGCGAGGGGAAACCGCGTTGGCCCGCACACGTCGCGGACCTCTTATCCCCAAGCGAATGACCTCCAGCGCTTGACGGCACCACATCTTGTGGGCGACCATCGGGGCTCCACTAGGAGGCGCGAGATGACCGACATGACCGATACGCCAGCGACACCCGACGAGGAAGCCGCCCGCCTCCGCGAGACGCCGCACCAGACCCTGCGCGCCACGGCGCCGGGGATGGAGGCGCACCTGCACATGCCGATCCCGGTGCTCGACCACGGCTTCGTCCGGGTGGTGGACTACATGGGCGACGATGCCGCCGTGGTGCAGGCGGCGCGGGTCAGCTACGGCGCCGGCACAAAGGCCGTCTCGAACGACGAGGGGCTGATCCGCTACCTCATGCGCCACTGGCACTCGACCCCGTTCGAGATGGCGGAGATCAAGCTGCACGTGAAGCTGCCGATCTTCGTCGCCCGCCAGTGGATCCGCCACCGCACCGCCAACGTCAACGAGATCTCCGCCCGCTACTCGATCCTCGACCGCGAGTTCTACCTGCCCGACGCCTCGGCCCTCGCGCAGCAGTCCGCCGTCAACAACCAGGGCCGTGGCGAGCCGCTTTCCGAGGCCGACGCCGCCCGCGTCCTCGACCTGCTGCGGGACGAGGCCACCCGCACCTACGCCACCTACGAGAGCCTGCTGGGGGAGGACACCGGGCTGGCCCGCGAGCTGGCCCGCATGGTCCTGCCCGCCAACGTCTACACGCAGTGGTACTGGAAGACCGACCTGCACAACCTCTTCCACTTCCTGCGCCTGCGCGCCGACCCCCACGCTCAGATGGAGATCCGCGCCTACGCCGACGCCATCGCCGCCGTCGTGGCCGACTGGGTGCCGCTCTCCTGGCGCGCCTTCCAGGACTACCGGATGGGCGGCGCCCACCTGTCGGCGCAGATGCTTGACTGCGTGCGGCGGATGCTGGCGGGCGAGGAGGTCACGCAGGAGACGAGCGGGATGAGCGGGAGGGAGTGGCGGGAGTTTCGGGAGGTGGTTGATGAGTGTTTCTAGCGGTTTTAATGGTCTAGTTCGGAGTCTTCGGGCCACCGAAATAGAACTTCAGGAAGCTACCCTAAGAAAGGAAGCCATCCTGAGTCGTCTGCAGAAGGATTTCGGCACTACAGAGTTGGTGCGGAGTGGGTCGTTTGGTCATGGAACAAGTCTTCCGATTCACTCTGACATTGATTATTTCGCGGTAACTCCCCGCGAGAAGCTCAAAAGAGACTCGAACTCCTCCCTGCAGGGCTTCCGTTCCTCGCTACTCACAAGGTTTCCAACAACGAGCATTGTTGTACGGTCTCCTGCTGTTGTCGTGCCTTTCGCGAGTAGTGGCGTGCGGAACCATGAGATCGTTCCAGCCGACTACATAGAGTCGCGCAGCGGCTACCGCGTGTTTGACATCCCGGACCGAAGTGGTGGCTGGATGCGAGCTGCACCCACCGGTCACAATGGCTGGGTGAATCGTCTCAACAACGGCTTGAATGGCCGCCTGAAGGAACTTATACGCCTCCTCAAGTGCTGGAATTACATTCGGTCTGTTGGTCTACGCTCCTTCTACATAGAGATAAGGACAGCTCGGTCCATGCGTGATGAAAAAGCAATAGTCTTTAGCATCGATTTCTTAACTGTGCTCAGGAAGATGTCGTCTTCGGAGCTCGCAGTCTGCCGCGACCCCATAGGTGTGACCTCGAACATCTATCCATGCAGCGAGGCAGCAAAGGCATCGGCGCTAAGCAAGATAAGAAGCTCAATCTCATATGCTGAGAAGGCTCGCTCATACGAGAGTGAAGGCCGCGAGACGATGGCAGTGCAGTACTGGGATAATGTCTTCAACGGGCAGTTTTCGCGTCATGCAACCTGATGGTTTTCCAACCTCCGCTTTTGTGCGCGAGGCGAGTCGCATCGAGGAGGATGTTCTGTACTCTGAGAAAGCGAACTTTCAGGTTGCGACGCTGTGGCAATGGTCAAACTTCGTTCTGGGGTTAGCAAGCGCACTATCTGCCGCACTTACTGGCTTGTCGTCCACGGGAGCGATCTTTCCTGAGAGTACTCACAGGTTCGCTGTCGCAACTGCCGTACTAACGGTTCTCCTGACGTTCTTGGAGCCGGCCCGACAGGCTTCTCTGAGGCATCTAGCCGGAACCAGCTTTGCGGCACTTCGATCGCGGGCTCGTAGATTTCGAGAAATTGACGTGTTTTCTTCAGCTTCAGAACAAGCCTTGCGAGAGAAGCTTGAGATATTATCGGAAGAGAAAGCGCGCCTGATCGCAAGCACTCCGCATACTGGCGGACTGCCGTACTGGCTGTCATCTCGTTCCATAAAACGCGAACAACACCGGAACAAGGGTGACAAGGCTATCGCGTAACATTTATGCTGCTTGTCCCGCTCGCCCCTTGGCCCGGGCGACCAGCCCGGGCCGCGCCCGACCCTCCCCCCGGGAGGGCGCGTGGCGACGTCGCCCGCCGCCCCGCCGTCGTCCGGGGCTTTCGAGATAAACTGCTGACCACAACCGCCGCGCCGCGCCCACCCAGGCTCGGGCGCGTCCCTCTGCGCCTAAGTCCGCTGTCAGAGCGCAAAAAAAAGGCCCCGGCGGGTGGGCCGGGGCCTTGGAAGGGTCGGCGAAGGCGTCAGAGGGCCTTGAGGTCGCCGGCGCTCTGGCGGCCGTCGCGGCCCTCGGTCATGGTGAAGGACACCTTCTGGTTGTCGGCGAGGCCGGTCATGCCGGCGCGCTCGACGGCCGAGATGTGGACGAAGATGTCCTTGCCCCCGTCATCGGGAGCGATGAAGCCGTAGCCCTTGGTCGTGTTGAACCATTTTACGGTGCCGGTAGGCATTGCCGTTTCTCCTCTTCGTTGTCCGCCGCGACATGCGGTCGGTCGTGCAGCCTGTATTCCTGTCGTCCGGCTGCCCCACGAAGAGGGAGCGGTCTTGGAAGTCGGTCGCAGGGGCAGGGTGTCCCCACTTGCGCCAAAAATCAACGATTCCTCGCAACGGGCGGGCGAGTCGGCGCGAGAAGCCACCCGCGCCGCCCTGGGGTCGACGTTCAGCGGCACAGGTCGGGCGGCACCGACTCGGCCGCGAGCTCGGTCACGGCGACGTCGAGCGGCAGGGTCTGCGTCTGCTTCTCCCCCAGCCGGCGGAGGTTGACCGAGCCCTCGGCGACCTCGCGCTGGCCCACGGCGAGAATGACGGGGACCTTGCCGACGGAATGCTCGCGGACCTTGTAGTTGATCTTCTCGTTCCGCACGTCCGCCTCGGCCCGCAGGCCCGCCTTGCGCAGCCGCGCCACGACCTCGTGCGCGTAGTCGTCGGCGTCCGAGACGATGGTGGCGACGACGACCTGCCGCGGCATCAGCCAGAAGGGCAGGCGGCCGGCGTAGTTCTCGATCAGGATGCCGATGAAGCGCTCGAAGCTGCCGAGGATGGCGCGGTGCAGCATGTAGGGCCGGTGCTTGGCCCCGTCCTGGCCGATGTACTCGGCGTCGAGTCGCTCGGGCAGGTTCGGGTCGACCTGGAAGGTGCCGAGCTGCCACTCGCGGCCGATGGCGTCGGTCAGCTTGAAGTCGAGCTTGGGCCCGTAGAACGCACCCTCGCCGGGGTCGATCTCGTAGGCGTTGCCGGTCTGCTTGATGGCGTTCTCGAGCGCGGCCTCGACGCGGTCCCAGCTCTCCTCGGAGCCGACGCGCTTCTCCGGCCGGGTGGAGAGCTTGATGTCGAAGCGCTCGAAGCCGAGGTCGCGGTAGACTGAGGCGAGGAGCTCGATGAACTTCGCGCACTCCTCCTCGATCTGCTCCTCGGTGCAGAAGATGTGGGCGTCGTCCTGGGTGAAGCCGCGGACCCGCATCAGGCCGTGGAGCGCGCCCGACGGCTCGTAGCGGTTGCACGAGCCGAACTCCGCCATGCGCAGCGGCAGGTCGCGGTAGGACTTGAGGCCCTGGTTGAACACCTGGACGTGGCAGGGGCAGTTCATCGGCTTCAGCGCGTTGATGCGCTTCTCGCGCGCGTGCTCCTCCTCGACCTCGACGATGAACATGTGCTCCTGGTAGTTCGCCCAGTGGCCCGATGCCTCCCAGAGCTTGCGGTCGACGACCTGGGGGGTGTTCACCTCGACATAGCCGCCCTCTGTCTGGCGGCGGCGCATGTAGTCCTGCAGCGTGGTGTAGATCTTCCAGCCGTTCGGGTGCCAGAATATCTGGCCCGGCGCCTCCTCCTGGAAGTGGAAGAGGTGCATCTCGCGTCCCAGCCGGCGGTGGTCGCGCTTCTCCGCCTCTTCGAGGAAGGTCAGGTGGTCCTTGAGGTCCTGGCGGTTGCGGAAGGCGACACCGTAGATGCGCTGGAGCTGCTGGCGGGTGCTGTCGCCGCGCCAGTAGGCGCCGGAGACGCGCATCAGCTTGAAGGCATCGGCGGGGACCTGGCCGGTATGCTGGAAGTGCGGGCCGCGGCAGAGGTCCTGCCAAGGGCCGTGCCAGTACATGCGGATCGGCTGGTCGCCGGGGATCGCCTCGATCAACTCGACCTTGTAGGGCTCGCCGTTCTGCTCGTAGTGGGAGATGGCGCGGGCGCGGTCCCAGACCTCGGTGCGGACCTCGTCGCGGGCGGCGATGATCTCCTTCATCCGCTTCTCGATGGCGCCGAGATCCTCGGGCGTGAAGGGCTCGGAGCGGTCGAAGTCGTAGTACCAGCCGTTCTCGATGACGGGACCGATGGTCACCTTAACGTCCGGCCAGAGCTCCTGAACGGCGCGAGCCATGATGTGGGCGGCGTCGTGGCGGATGAGCTCGAGCGCCTCGGCGTCGTCGGACATGGTCTTGATGTCGATGGCGCCGTCGCGGTCGATCGGCCAGGCGAGGTCCCAGTGGGCGCCGTCGACACGGGCCGAGATTGCCTTTTTGGCGAGCGAATTGGAGATCGACGCGGCGACTTCGCCCGCGGTCACCCCAGCGGGGTACTCGCGCGACGCGCCATCGGGAAATGTCAGGGAGATCTGGTCGGCCATGTCGGCTCCTCGTCGGTTCGGCGCCCACGGAACGCCCGGCTGCGGGTATGTCAGGCCGCGATGTGACCGCAGCGCGAGGGGCTGTCAAGCAGGCCTCAGAGCCGTCGGTACATCACGTGCGCATCGACATCGCCGAGCGCGGGGTGCGCGAAGGCGCCGGGCAGGGTGCCGGCGATGGCGAAGCCCATCCGCTGCCAGAGCCGCACGGCGCGTTCGTTGGTCGCGACGACGAGGTTGAACTGCATCGCGCGGAAGCCGCGGGTGCGCGCCGTCTCCAGCGAGTGCGCGCACATTGCGGCGGCAACGCCGCGGCCCTGCGCCCGCTCGGCGGTGACGTAACCGCAATTCGCCACATGCGCGCCGCCGCCGGCCCTGTTCGCGCACATGTAGTAGGTCCCGAGGAGTTCGTTCGCGTCGGTGGCGACGAAGACGGCGTGACCGGGTGCGAACCAGTAGGCGAGGGCGTTCTCGCGCGTCATGTCGCGCGGCAGGGCGTAGGTCTCGCCCGCTCGGATGACGGGGCGGAGGATCGACCAGATGCCGTCCGCGTCGGCGGCCGTGGCGGGTCGGATCTCGATGGTGCTGTCCATGCCGCCCGGTGCCCCGGCGCGCGGCCGCGGTCAAGCCAAAGGTCGGAGCAGCGTGCCGCCGAAGGCGCGGCCGGGCCGGGGTTCGATGCCCCGGTCCGGCCGCCCCCCCTCGCGGCGCCGGGGGTTGCAGCTTGCGCGGCTCTGCCGGATGGTCCCGCCATGACCGATTTCCTCGAGACCGACAGCGGCCGCCGCATCGCCTACGTCCGCACGGACGGACGCGAACCCGGCGTCATCTTTCTTGGCGGCTTTCGCTCCGACATGAGCGGGACCAAGGCCCTTCACCTGCAGGACTGGGCGGAGCGGACCGGCCGCGCCTTCCTCCGCTTCGACTATTCCGGCCATGGCGAGAGTGGCGGGCGCTTCGAGGACGGGGCGATCGGCGACTGGGCCGAGGACGCGGCGGCGGTGCTCGGCGCGCTGACCGGGGGGCCGCAGGTCCTCGTCGGCTCGTCGATGGGCGGCTGGATCGCGCTCCTGCTGGCGCGTGCGATGCCGGAGCGGGTGGCGGCGCTGGTCGGCATCGCGGCGGCGCCGGACTTCACCGAGGATTCGATGTGGGCGGGCTTTTCTGACGACGAGCGGCGGCGCCTCGTCGAGGAGGGGCGGGTGGAGCAGCCGTCCGAGTACAGCGACGAGCCCTACGTCATCACCCGCCGCCTGATCGACGAGGGGCGCGAGCGGCTGGTCCTGCGCGATCCGCTGCGCCTGCCGTTTCCCGTGCGCCTGCTGCAGGGAACGGACGACGCCGACGTCCCGACCGACGTGGCGCTGCGGCTGCTCGATCATGCCGAGGGGCCGGACATCCGGCTGACGCTGGTCAAGGGGGCGGATCACCGTTTCTCGAGCCTCGAGTGCCTGCGGCTGATCGAGGCGACGGTCGAGGACGTGCTGCAGGATTGAGGCCAGGCGAGTCCTGCGCGAATGACCCGTGACGGGGGCGGGGGCGCCGGGGCATCGAACCCCAACGCGCCCGGCCTTCGTCGATCTCCGAGGCGCGGTTGCCGACCGCTCCCGACCGTGCCGCATGCTCGCGCAGGGCGGACGTGCTGCCCCTTAGAGGCCGAACGGATAGGTGTCGGCGGGGCCGTGCGGCTCGTGGTGCGGGGGCATGTTGACGGCGCGCGTCTCGTCGAACCAGACCCAGTGGTCGAACTGATCGGTCAGCGCAGCGTGGAAATAGTGGCTCTGCCGCTCGGTCTCGGGGCGGTAGATGACGCCGATTGCACGCTCCAGCCGGTCCTCCCGCAGCGCATCGCCGAGCGGCGAGCGCTGATCCCGCGTGAAGTCGAGGAGGAAGCGGCCGCCGCCGCTCTCGCGGCAAAGCGCCTCGACGCTGCCGGAGAGCGCCGGGCGGACGTCCTTGATCCGCATCTCGCCGCCCCAGTCGTCGGCCGCGGCGACGGTGCCGCCATCGGTGCCGAAGCCGACGAGGAGGACGTCCGCGCCGTGCCGCTCGCGGCAGAGCGAGCCGACCGTCACCTGCCCGCGC
This sequence comes from Roseitranquillus sediminis, assembly GCF_016918935.1. Classification (GTDB taxonomy): domain Bacteria; phylum Pseudomonadota; class Alphaproteobacteria; order Rhodobacterales; family Rhodobacteraceae; genus Roseitranquillus; species Roseitranquillus sediminis. The sequence continues at coordinate 260,412 of NZ_JAFFOB010000019.1, read as the reverse complement.
CGCCCCATCTCGGTCGCCCGCGCGTCGCCGATGTGGGAGTTGTGCGCCCAGACCACCGCCCGGGCGCCGCCGCGCGCCGCCCGCACCCGGTCGAGCGTGTCGACCATGTGGATGTCGCGCAGGTTCCAGCCACTCTCGCGGCCGCGGAACATCTCGCGGTAGTAGCGCTCGGCCGAGGCGACGAGGCGGGCATTTCCCTCTGCGTCGAGAAAGTCGTCGCCGTCCTCATGCATGAGGGCCGCGCGCCGCGCCATGACGTCGCGCAGCATGGCGGCGACCGCGTCCTCGCAGGCGTCGAACGACCTGCTGTAGGCGGCGCGGGCGTAGGCAGTGGGGTCCTCCTGCCACGGCGTGAGGCAGGCGTAACGCTGGCGGGCGAGGCGCGCGAGCTCGTCGTCCGTCTCGTCGAGATAGTCGATGACGGCGGCGATGGAGCTGTCGAGCGCGTAGAGGTCGAGGCCATGGAGCGAGACGCGGTCCTCGGCCGGCCGGCCGGCGTTGAACTCGCGCAGCCAGTCGACGAAGGCGCGGAACTCGCCGTTGCGCCACATCCAGGTGGGGAAGCGGGTGAAGGGCGGCTCGTCGTGCTCCAGCGGCGCACGGTGGCGGACATGGCGGTCGAGGCGGACGGCGTCGGGCCAGTCGGCCTCGAGCGCGACGATGCGGACGCCGTGGCGCTCGATCAGGCGGCGAGTGATGGCGGCGCGGGCGGTGTAGAACTCGGACGTCCCGTGCGTCGCCTCGCCCAGCCCGACGATGCCGGTACCGCGCAACCGGTCGAACGCCTTCGCGAAGGCCGGATCGCCGATGTCGGGCAGGGGGATTGCGGCGCGGTCGATTGCGGCGGGCAGATCGCGCTCGCCGAGGCGGGCGGGCGCGCAACCTTCTTCCTCATAGCCCTCGGCGCCGATCAGTGGGACGAAGCGCACGGCGCCGTGTGTCGCCTCGGCATAGCTGTTGGGTCCGGTCCGGCGGATCACCGTCAGGTTCTGGTAGCTTCCTGCGCTGACCGGAATGACGAGGCGGCCGCCGATCGCAAGCTGTCGCTTCAGCGTCTCGGGCGCAGCCGGCGCACCTGCCGCGACTAGGATGGCGTCGAACGGCGCGGCATCCGGCCAACCAAGCGTGCCGTCGCCGGTGCGGACGGTAACGTTGCGAACGCCCGCCTCGCGCAGGGCTGAGGCCGCGGCATCGGCGAGGCCGCCATGCCGCTCGACGGTGTAAAAGTGGTCGCCGAGGGCGGCGAGAACCGCGGCGGCGTAGCCCGATCCCGCGCCCACCTCCAGCACGCGATCGCCCGGTCCGATCTCGGCTGCTGCGGCCATGAGCGCCACGATGTAGGGCTGCGAGATGGTCTGGCCGAAGCCGATCGGCAGCGGCATGTCCCGGTAGGCGCTGCCACGCTGCTCCGGCGGGACAAAGAGGTGGCGCGGGACGGTGCGCATGGCCTGTAGCACGCGCGGGTCGCGGATGTCGCGCGCGGCAATGGTGCGGTCGACCATTCGCTCGCGCTCCTGTCGGAAGCTGTCGTCGGTCATGGATGCCTCCGTGCCGCCGTAGGAGACCAACGGGTGGCGGGGCCGCGCGTTCCCGGTCAGTCCGGCGGATCGAGCGGCTCGGCCTGGACCCCGGCCAGCAGGCGTTCGACGTCCTCGCGATCGGGATAGGCCGGTTGCGAGCCGTAGCCGGTGACGACGTGGCTTGCGGCGGCGGTGGCGAAGCGGACCGCCTCCACCGGGTCGCGGCCCTCGGCGAGCGCCACCGCGAAGGCGCCCGCGAAGGCGTCGCCCGCGCCGGTCGTGTCGGTGACGTCCACCTGCGGCGCACGGACGAGGCTGAGGCGGCCTCTCTCTGCCAGCACCGAGCCGCCGCCCGGCAGCTTGACGCAGGCGGCTCCCGCGCCGCGGTCGATCAGGCGACGTGCGGCGCGGGCGCCCGAGGCAGCGTCGTCGATGGCGATGCCCGTCAGTGCTTCGGCCTCGGCGGAGTTCGGGAGGACGAAATCGGCCTCGGCGAGCAGCGCGTCGTCAACACGCTCTGCAGGTGAGGGATCCAGGACGCGCGTCAGCCGGCGCCTGCCGGCGGCCGCCGCGGCGCGTGCGGCGACCTCGGCCGGAACTTCGCAATCGAGCACCAGAACGGCGCCTTCCGGCGCACCGGCGATGTTGGCCTCGAGCGCGGCGATGCCATCCTCGTCCCAGCGATCATTTGCGTTGGGGGCGAGCACGATGCCCTTGTCGCCATCCGGCGGGACGCTGATCATCGAGACCGCGGTGGCGCAGCCGTCGACGGGCGAGACGCCCGACAGGTCGACGCCCGCCAGACGCAGTGGGGCCAGCGCCTGCTCGGCCAGCGCGTCGTTGCCGACACGACCGAAGAGATGCGCCGGATGGCCCAGCCGCATCGCGAGGAGTGCGACGTTGGCGGCCTTGCCGCCTCCCAGCGCGCGGAAATCACGGCCGATCAGCGTCTCGCCGGGCTCGGGCCGGCGGTCGACTCGGACGTGGAAATCGGCGTTGATGCTGCCCAATGAAAAGATCGGCCGGCGGCTGGTCATCGCGCCTCCTTTCGCCCGTCGAACATGCGGGCTCGGGTGGCGGTTCCGGGGCGCCCGGCTAGATGGGCGCGCGAACGCAATGCAAGGAGCAGCCATGGGACCACATCCGCTGGCCACGCTGTTCGACCCGACCTCGATCGCGGTCTTCGGCGCGAGCGATTCCGCGTCCGTCGGCAGCCAGGTCTTCGCGAACCTCCTGGCGGGCGGCTTCGAGGGCGACGTGGTCCCCATCAACCCCAAGCATAGCGAGGTGGCTGGCCGGCGCTGTCCCGACCGTGTCTCGGACGTCGGGCGGCCGATCGACCTCGCTGTGATCGCGACGCCAGCGACGAGGGTGGCGAAGATCATTGCGGAGTGCGGCAAGGCGGGTGTGCGCAACGCCATCATCCTCAGCGCCGGCTTCACCGAGACGGGAGCGGCGGGGCGGCGGCTGCAGGACGAGGTGACGGAGGCGGCGCGCCGGCACGGCGTGCGCAGTCTCGGGCCGAACTGCGTCGGCCTCGTGCGGCCGTGGAATCAGATGAACGCATCGTTTCTCAAGGTGAACCCGCCGCCGGGAAACCTGGCGCTGGTATCGCAGTCGGGCGCACTCTGCTCGGCCATCGCCGACTGGGCGGGACCGAACGACGTGGGTCTATCGGCGCTGGTCTCGCTCGGCAACGCGGCCAACATCGACTTCGGCGACGCGATCGGCTTCCTCGCGCGCGACCCGCGCACCGCGGCGGTCCTGCTCTACGTCGAGGGCGTGCGCGATGCCGCGTCGTTCGTCAGCGCGCTGCGCGAGGCCGCGCGGATCAAGCCGGTCGTGGTGCTGAAGGCGGGGCGCCACGCGGTGAGCTCGGCTGCCGTCAGCACTCATACCGGCGCGATGGTGGGCGGCGACGAGGTGTTCGACGCGGCGCTGGAGCGGACCGGCGCGGTGCGCGCGGCGACCATCGGCCAGCTCTTCGCGGCGGCCGAGATTCTGGCGGCGAACAAGCGCGCCGCCGGCAAGAGGCTCTGCATCCTGACCAACGGCGGCGGGGCCGGCGTGCTGGCCGCGGACCGGGCGGAGGACCTGCGGCTGCACCTGGAGCCGCCCTCGCCCGAGACGGTGGAGACGCTGAACCGTCTGCTGCCGCCCTACTGGTCGCACCGCAACCCGGTTGACATTCTGGGCGATGCCACACCCGAGGTCTATGCCGAGGCGCTGGCGGCCTGCCTGAAGGACCCGGCCTACGACGGTGTCCTCGTGCTGCTGACGCCGCAGTCGATGACCGACCCGAGCGCCTGTGCCGAGGCCGTCGTCGCGGCGGCGGAGGGGGCACGGCGCAAGCCCTTACTCGCGTGCTGGATGGGCGAGACGTCGGTGCTCGAGGCGCGGCGGCTGATGAGCGCCCAACACATCCCTGATTTTCGGACGCCCGAGCGCGCGGTCGAGGCATTCTCCTACCTCGCGCGGCACGCCGTGCACCAGCGCCTGTCGCTGGAGATGCCGAAGCCCTGCCGCGACCTGCGCGAGCCGGACCTGCAGGCCGCGCGCGCCGCGATCGCCCGGGCGCTGGACGATGGGCGCACGATGCTCACGGACCACGAGAGCAAGGGCATCATGAGCGCCTTCGGAGTGCCGGTGATCACGACCGAGGGCGCGGCGAGTCCGGATGAGGCGGCCGTGGTGGCGGAGCGGATCGGCTATCCGGTCGCGCTCAAGATCGCGTCGCCGCAGATCAGCCACAAGTCCGACGTGGACGGGGTGGAGCTGAACCTCGGCGATGCCGACGAGGTGCGCGCGGCATACTCGATGCTCATGGAGCGGGTCCGGGCGCGGCGTCCCGACGCCGAACTGCGCGGCGTGACGGTGGAGGCGATGGCGCGGATGACGGACGGGCGCGAGCTGCTGGTCGGTGTCAAGCGCGACCCCGTGTTCGGTCCCGCGATCCTGTTCGGCGCGGGCGGAACCGAGGTCGAGGTGTTCCGCGACAGCGCCGTCGCGCTGCCGCCGCTGACCTCGGTGCTGGCGGAGCGGCTGATCGAGCGCACCCGCGTCTCGAAGTTGCTTGGGGAGTTCCGCAACCTGCGGCCTGCAAACCGCGCGGCCGTCGTTGACGTGCTGCTCAAGGTGGCCGACATGGTGGCCGAGCTGCCGGAGATCGAAGAGCTCGACATCAACCCGCTTCTGGCGCATCCCGCCGGCGCAGTCGTGATCGACGCGCGCATCCATGTGCGGCGGGCGGAGCCGGGAGCAGGTCCCTATTCTCACATGGCGATCGCGCCCTATCCGCGGCACCTGGTCCGCCACGACCGTCTGCCCGACGGTCGCGAAATCGTCATCCGTCCGATCCGGCCCGAGGATGCGGAGAGCGAGCAGGCGTTCGTGCACAAGCTGTCGGACGAATCGCGGCGCTTTCGGTTCCAGCACGCGCTGCGGGTGCTGACGCCCGAGATGCTGGTGCGCTTCACGCAGATCGACTATCGCCGCGAGATGGCGTTCCTTGCGGTGACGCCGGAGGAGGGCGGGGAGGTGCAACATGGCGTCTCGCGCTTCGTGGTGCAGCCCGATGGCGAAAGTGCCGAGTTCGCGGTGGTCGTGAGTGACGACAGCCGGAACATCGGCATCGGGACCCAGCTCATGACGGCGTTGCTCGAGACCGCCCGAAGCTGGGGACTGAGCCTGGTCGAGGGAGACATCCTCTCGGACAACGGGCCGATGCTGGCCCTCGTCTCGGAGCTTGGCTTCGACTTGCGGGTCCGGCCGGGAGAGCGTGGGGTCATGCACGCTACCCTCCGGGTCTAGCGGCGGCGACGAACTTCGTAGATTGCGCCGGCGACGCCCAGCGCGGCAAGCCCGAGCCATGCCGACAGCGGCACGCTGAGCGCGAGGCGCTTCGCCATGTGGGCGATGCGCCCTTCGGGGCCGCCAGGCAATTCGGGATCGGCGAGGTGCGCACGGGCCACGGCCTTCTCCGCCTCGTTCACCTCGATCCGCCGCACGGGACGCAGCGTGCGCCCCTCTGCGCGCTGCAGCCGCCGGACGGCTCCGATGAGCGACCCGCATTCCTCGACGACGCGACGCACCTCGGCCGGCTCCACGTCGAGATGCTCCCCGAGGAGGTCGTCGCGGATTGCCAGTATCGCGGCGCGGGTGGCGTCGTCGGTGGCATCGACGGCCAGGTCGCACTCGGTGTCGAAGCCCATCGAGCGATTGTTGACGTTGGACGAGCCGACGCGGATCAGGCGGTCGTCCACGATCAGGACCTTGGCGTGGACATAGATCGGCCGGCCTGCCTCGTTGACCGGATGGCAGATCGCGAAGCGGCCGTAGCAGTCGGCGCGCTGGATCGAGGCGAGGCGGAGTTCGCGCGCGACCTCCATCGTGTGCTCCTCGAGCCAGCCGATCATCGACTCGGGGTTGATCACCAGGATCTCGGGTCCATCCGGCTCTGCCAACCGCTCTTCGATGGCCTCGCAGATGCTTGCGGAGGCGAAGTACTGGCTTTCGAGGTAGATCGTTTTCCGTGCGGCCCGGATCGCGGCGCGGTAGAGGCGCTCGATCTCGTTGATGGCGGGGCGGTCCTCGTAGGCAGGCATCGTGCGGGCGATGCCCACCTCCACGTCCTGCATCTGTGGCGCGATCGACTTGGGCCAGATCGGGCGGCGCCAGCGCGGCGGCCGCAGTCGCTGCCCCGTCGCGACATGCCACCGCGCCCGCGCGAGGTCCCCCAAGGCCCGTGCGGCGTCACCGTCGACGGCGGTGGTGGCGTCGTGCCAAGGACCGGATAGCTCGCCGTCCGGGCGGCGTCGCCGCTCGTCAGCGGGCAGGTGGTCCCGTGTGTCCCAGCGGTTCGTCGTCATGTCGATGCCGCCGCAGAAGGCCAGCGCGTCATCGATCACGACGATCTTCTGGTGGTGCGCCGCGCCCCACGGATGCTTGCTATCGAAGCGCAGTCGGATGCGGTCGACCGAGCGCAGGTCGAGCGCCATGAGCGGCAGGAACTGACTCTTCATCATGTAAACTACGGCCATGTCCCACTTGAGGATGCGGATGCCCAGGTGAGGCTTGCGGCGGACGAGGTGCTTGAGAAACGGCCCCAGCTCCTGCGGTGCGCCGTCGTCAGTCTCGCCGGGGACAAGGTCGATCCTGAGGTCGAAGTCCCAGCCGATCAGCAGGATGCTCTCCTCGGCGTCGAGCATGGCCGCGCGGGCGGCGGCGAAGTAGTCGGCGGCGTCCACGATCACGCCGAGGCGATCGGCACGTGCGAGGCGCCAGCAGGTGTCGCCCGGATGCAGTATCCCGCCCCGCAACACGGGCAGCGCGTCATCGTCGGTCTGCTCAACGGCGTCCACTGCTTGTCCCGTCTCTCTCGTCACCCGGAGGGGAAACGGGATGTCGCAGGCCGGGTTCCGACCGGAATCCTGTCGCGCCTCAGCCCGCCCGGATCTCCGGCAGCATGGCCTCGATGGCCTCGATGCGCTGGGCCGGCGCCGGGTGGGTGGCTAGAAAGGCAGGCGCACGCGGTCCGCCCGCTGCCTCCATCCGGCGCCAGAGGTCCACCGCCTGGGCCGGATCGTAGCCCCCGGAGGCCATTATCTGGAGGCCCAGCCGATCCGCCTCGAGCTCCTGATTGCGCGAGTAGGGGAGGACCAGCCCAAACTCCACGCCGAGGCCGAGCGCCGCGGCGATCTCGGCGGCGAACTGCACGTCGCCCTGCTGCAGCAGGAAGGCGATGACCCGCAGGCCTAGGTCCTTGGCGACCTGCGTGTTGACCCGCTCGTGCCCGTGCTCCGCCTGCAGGTGACCGATCTCGTGACCGACGACGGCGGCGAGCTGGTCAAGGTTGCCGACCACGCCGAACAGTCCCTCGAAGACGCCGATCTTGTTGCCGGGCAGGGCGAAGGCGTTGATCTCGGGACCCTCGAAGACGACTGCCTCCCAAGCGTCGGTTCTCTCCCCCGCGGCCGTCAGCAGTCGTCCCGCCACGGTGTCCAGTGCGCGCTGCAGGTCCGCATCGTCCGAGCGGCGGGTCCCGGTGTGCATCTGCTGCCACGCCTCGAGGCCCATGGCCTCGATCCTGTCGTCGGAGACGAGATCAATTGGGAAGCCGCCGTCGCAGCCGCCGGCGAGGGAGAGCGCGCCGGCACCTGCGAGAAACCGACGCCGGCTGAGCCCGTGGCCGATGCACATGCTGAACTTCCCCGTCCTGTTCCCCTTGCCGGAACGCGACCGCCTCCGCGGCCGTTCCGGCGCGGCATCGCCGTCGGCCGGAACTCTTGCAGCGCCCAGACCTTCGGTTGTCGAGTATGATGCAGGACGAGAGGGGATCGAGCCATCGTGACCAGAGAGAGCCGGATCGAGGGAAGCACGCTGCATTTCCGCAAGAGCTGGGGCGCGGAGCCGGAGGGCGAGGGCTGGTCCTTCTCGGTCTGGGCGCCTGGCGCGCAGACGGTCGCGGTGCTGGTAGGCGAGGCGCGCCACGCCATGGTCGAAGAGGCGGACGGGTACCACCGCGCCACGGCTCCTGCGCGGGCGGACGCGGAATATCTTCTGGAAGTGGACGGCGCCAGGGTTCCCGACCCGGCGGCGCGGGCGCAGGTGGGGGACGTGCATGGCCCATCGCGCCTCGTCGATCCGCGCGCCTACCGCTGGTCGAGCCAATGGACCGGCCGGCCGTGGGAGGAGGCGGTGATCTACGAGATGCACGTCGGCACCTTTACGCCCGAAGGGACCTTCGCTGCGGCGGCGGAGCGGCTGCCGGAGCTGGCGCGGCTGGGAGTGACGGCGGTCGAGCTGATGCCGGTGGCGCAATTCTCGGGCGACCGCGGCTGGGGCTATGATGGGGTGCTTCCCTACGCGCCGCACCCGGCTTACGGCACGCCGGAGGAGATGAAGGCCTTTGTCGAGGTGGCGCAGGGGCTGGGGATCATGGTCCTGCTGGACGTGGTCTACAACCACTTCGGGCCGGACGGCGCCTACCTGCACCAGATCGCGCCGCGCTTCTTCGACGAGGCGCGGCACACCCCTTGGGGCGCCGGGATTGACTACACGCAACCGCAGGTGCGGCGCTTCTTCATCGAGAACGCGCTCTACTGGCTGACAGAGTTCCGGCTTGACGGGCTGAGACTGGACGCGGTGGACCAGATCCGCGACCCGTCGGAGCCAGAGCTGCTGGTCGAGCTGGCGCAGGCGGTGCGGGCGCGCGACTGGGGACGGCCGATCCACCTGACAACGGAGGACAACCGCAACATCACGCGGCTGCACCACCCCGAGGCGGGCCTCTACACCGGCGAGTGGAACGACGACTATCACCACGCGATCCACTGCCTGATGACCTGCGAGAGCGAGGGATACTACGCGCCTTACGCCGTCGACCCGATGGCGGACCTCTGCCTGTCGCTGGCTGAGGGCTACGTCGAGCAGGGGCAGGAGCGGCCGCCGAAGTCGGAGCGGCGGGGCGAACCGGCGGAAGGCCTGCCGTGGCCTGCCTTCGTCAACTTCAACCAGAACCACGACCAGATCGGCAATCGGGCGCGGGGCGAGCGGCTGCTGACACTGGCGGACGATCCGCGGGGCGTGAAGGTGGCGCATGTGCTGCTGCTGGTCGCCCCCTTCACGCCGATGCTCTTCATGGGCGAGGAGGCGGGGTCGCGCGCGCCGTTCCAGTTCTTCGTGGACTTCGAGGGCGAGCTGGCGGAGGCCACGCGCAAGGGCCGCGCGGAAGAGTTCGCCGACTTCGAGAGCTTCACCGGCCGGGTGCCCGACCCGACCGATCCGGCAACGTTCGAGGCCTCGCGGCCGCTGGACGGCCCGGATGCGGACGAGTGGCGGGAGCTGACGCGGCAGGCGCTGGCGCTGCGCCACGAGCGCGTGGTGCCGCTGGTGCGGTCAGGTCGAGCCAGGCCAGCGCAGGTGCAGCGCACCAGTCCGCGCAGCCTGACGGCGAGCTGGCCGTTCTGCGACGGCACGCTGACGGTGCGGGCGAACCTCGGCACCCGCGCCGAGGGTGGCGCCGCCAGCGGCGAGGCGGTCCTGAAATGGGGCAACCTCGAGACCAACGACTATGCCATCGAGGTGCAGGTTTCATGAGGCTGCCAAGCACGACCTACCGGATTCAGCTCCGCGCGGGGGTGACGTTCGAGACGGTGGAGGGGCTGCTGCCCTATCTCGACGATCTCGGCGTGAGTGACCTCTACCTCTCGCCGATCTTTCGCGCCGGCACCGGCTCGACCCACGGCTACGACGTGATCGACCCGACGGAGATCGAGCCGGAACTCGGCGGGCGCGAGAGCTTCGCGCGCCTCGCCCGTGCCGCGCGAGAGCGTGGGATGGGCGTCATCCTCGACATCGTGCCGAACCATACTGCCTTCTCGCCCGAGAACCCTTGGCTGCGCGAGGTGCTCCGCCACGGCCGCGAGAGCCGCTACGCCCGGCACTTCGACATCGACTGGTCCAAGGGGCGGCTGATCCTGCCTTTTCTGGCGGCGCCTTTCGAGACGCGGCTCGCCGAGGGCGCCATTGCCGTGGCCGAGGCGGCCGACGGGCCCGTCCTGACTGACGGCCCGCTCGAGATCCCGCTGCGGCCCGGGAGTGTGCCAGACGACCTCGACCCCCCAGCCCTGCGAAAGTTGCATGCGTCGCAGCCGTGGCGCCTGGCCGATTGGCGGCTGGAACGCGACGGCATCACTCACCGCCGCTTCTTCAACATCACCGGCCTGATCGGGATGCGGATCGAGGAGCCGGAGGTGTTCGAGGACATGCACCGCCTGACCTTCGACCTGGTCGACGAAGGCTTCGTCACCGCGCTGAGGGTCGACCATGTCGACGGGCTCGCGGACCCGACCGGGTACCTGCGCCGCCTGCGCGAGCGGGTGGGCGACCGGCCGATCTGGGTCGAGAAGATCCTCGTCGGGGACGAGGACCTGCCCGAGGAGTGGCCGGTCGAGGGCACCACCGGATACGAGGCCGCGCGTGCCATCGCGCAAGTGCTGACGGATGACGAAGGCCTCGTCCGCCTCGACTCGGCGTGGCGGCAGACGACCGGCCGAACCGGCAGTTTCATGCAGACGCTGCGGCAGGCGAAGGGCGAAGTGCTCCGCAACGAGCTGGCGGCAGAGCTGCACCAGCTGATCGGTCTCGCGCAGCGCGCAGCCGACCGCGCGCCACACGTCGAGGTGGGGCCGGAGTTCCTGCGCGAGGCGATCGGGGCGCTGCTGGTCGCCTTCCCGCGCTATCGCACCTACTTCGACAAGGATCCTGCGCGCGAGGAGGACGCGTCGCTGTGGGAGGCGGTGGTCGCCGAGGCGGTGGAGCGGCCGCGATCGGATGCTGCGATCCGGTTCCTCGCCGAGGTTGTCCGCAACCCGAAGACCAAGGAGGAGGTCGCCTTTCGCGCCCGCTTCCAGCAGGTGACCGGGGCGCTGCTCGCCAAGGCGCATGAAGACACGGCCTCCTTCCGCTATAATCGCTATCTCGCCGCCAATGAGGTGGGGGCCGAGCCGGACCATGCCACGCTCGATGCCGGCGGCTTCGACTGGCGACTGCAGAAACGGCTCAGGGTGCAGCCCGCCGGTCTGACGCTCACGTCGAGTCACGACACCAAGCGGAGCGAGGATGCGCGGATGCGGCTGGTGGCGATCAGCCACTTCCCGGAGGACTTCGTGACGCTCTACCGGGACGCCTCGTCCCGCGTGCCCGGCGCCTCGGACGTCAGCGCGAACTTTCGCTGGTATCTCTGCCAGTCGCTCCTGGCGATCTGGGACGAGGCGTCGACGGACCTGGGGGACCGCCTGGCCGACCATGCCGAGAAGGCGCTGCGTGAGGCCAAGCGTATCACCTTCTGGACCGATCCGGTGGAGGAGGCCGAGACGCCGGCGCTCGATTGGGCGCGGGCACTCGCGGCAGACTGGGGCCGGCACTTGCCAACTGCGGCGACCAGCATCATGGAGCGGGGGCGGGCGCTATCGGAGATACAACTTGCCCTCAAGATGACAATGCCAGGCATCCCGGACATCTATCAGGGTGCCGAGGCAGGCCATCACTTTTTGACGGACCCTGACAACCGGCGCCCGGTCGACTTCGATCGGCTGGCTCGGCTGGCCGGGGAAGACGGTGCCGACGGACGCAAGGCGCGTCTGACGCGGAAGCTGGCATGGCTGCGGCGCGATGAGGCGGAGTTCTTCGCAAAGGCGGAGGCGCACTTCGAGCGTGCGGCGGAGATGCGCTGGACAATGCGGCGCGTCGCCGGCGACCGGACGCTGGTGGTGACGATGGACGTCTCTGGCGCCGCTCCGCCCGACGACGGAGCGATCTGGCCGGGCGAGCAGGATCGCAGCGAGTCGTCCGTGTCCATGCACTGGGAGTAGGCCGGCGCCGCCGACGGCGCTTCATCTATCGTTAGCCAATTCCATGCGAAGCGGACGTCGAACCCGGACGATGGGCAACGGCGTGACGCGACTTATAATCGGAGCGGCCTTTCTCGCGGCGTTCGGCATCGGGCCGGCTGCCGCGATTGCCGTGGCGCGGCCTGTCGCAGGGGCGCCGCTGCTGGTCGTGACGCCGCCGTGGGTGGACCCGGCGGCGACGGTCGAGGCGGCCGGCGGGCGCGTGATCGGGCTTGGCCGCGCACCACTCGCCGTGTTGGCGGCCGGCGATGCGGAACTTGCGGATCGCCTCCTCGATGCGGGCGCGTGGCTGGTGCGCGACGGCACCGGAATCAAGTGGATGTGCGGGGGGCCCAATGGCTGACACGATGGATGGAAACGAACTCGCGGGTCGCGAGGCGGCGCACTTCATCCTGCTCACGAGCTGGGTCTGCGCGCCCGTCGTGGCGGTGACCGCGTGGCTTGCTGGCGGACCGCTGGCCCTCGCATTGGGCGCGTCGCTGCTCTTCGCGGGACTGGGCCACGCCACGCGCTGGATCGGAGAATCCGCCCTGCGCTCGGGCGCCGCCGTGGCGCTGATCGGGCAGGCGGTCGCGCTGACCTCGGCCTTCGCCGGTCATCCGTGGCAGATCGACAGCCATATGGCCTTCTTCGCCGCGCTGGCCGCCCTGGTTGCGCTGGTCGACGTGCAGGCAGTGCTGGTCGCGACGGGACTGATCGTCGTCCACCACCTGTCGCTTGGCCTCTTCGCGCCCGCGTTGGTCTATCCCAGCGCGGACATCGTGGAGAACATCGAGCGCACGCTGCTGCACGGCGCCATCGTCGCGTGCGAAACGATTGCCATCGTCATGGCAATACGCAACCGCCGGCAGATGAGCGTCGAGAACGAGCAGAGCCGCCGCGCTACGGAGGGGGCAGCGGCGCGTGCGGAGGCTGCGCTCGCCGACGCGGAACAGGCGCGCCGGCAGGCGCAGGAAGCGACGCGTCAGGCCGAGGCCGAGGCCAAGCGCGCGCGCGCGGCGGATCGCCTGGCGCGTGCCTCCGAGGAGCAGAACGAGCAGAAGCGGCGACAGATGCTGCTGACCCTCGAGGAGGAATTTTCGCGCCTCATCGCGCGTGGCATTGAAGGCGACCTCACCGGCCGTATCTCGGCGGAATTCGACGATGAGACGCTGGCGCGGCTCGCCGAGCGGCTCAATGCGCTCTTCGACGTTCTGGACGGTTTCATCGACGGCCTCGGGCGGCACATGGAGGCAGTCGCGGCAGGCGACCTGACCTCGACAATTGGCCTGCCGCAGAAGGGGCGCTTCGAGCAGCTCAGGCAGAGCGTCAACGAGACGGCGCTAGCGCAGCGGCAGGTGGTCGAAGCGATCCTGAGCTCGGTCGAGAACAGCCGCGCGGCCGCCGACCAGATCGAGCAGGCGGCCGGAGTCGTCGCGCGCCTGTCCGAGGAGAACGCGGCCTCGCTCGAGGAGACGTCGGCGACCATGAACAGTCTGTCGCATGCAGTGACGCGCAATGCGGGCCTCATCACCGAGGCGGAGCGAAACGTGATCGGCATCTCGGAGCGGACCAAGATCGGCCGGGAGAAGGTCGAGGCGGCCATCAAGGCGGTCAACCGGATTGCGGAGAGCGCCCGCCAGATCTCGCAGATCAGCGACGTGATCGACAACATTGCATTCCAGACCAACCTGCTCGCGCTCAATTCCGGCGTCGAGGCGGCACGGGCGGGCGAGGCCGGCAAGGGCTTTTCGGTGGTGGCCTCGGAGGTGCGGAGCCTGGCGCAGCGCTCCACCGAAGCGGCGGCCGACATCGCGAAGCTGATTGCCGAGAGCACGGCAAGCGTCGAAGCCGGTGTGATGATGGTCGGCGACACCGGCAGTGTGCTGAGCGAGATCCACCAGGCGATGTCCCGCTTCGCCGAGGACATCGGCGGAGTGTCTAGCTCTGGGCGCGAGCAGGCGACGGGCATCGAGCAGGTGGACGTCGCCGTCCGATCCATGGACCAGTACATCCAGAAGCAGTCGAGCGAGGCGGACCAGGCACTGGTCGCGGCGCAGCGGATGCGCGACGAGATCGCGATGCTGAGCGGCGTGGTCTCGCGCTTCAGCCTCGGCCATGGGCCGGCGCTGCGGCCCCGCCCGCTCGACGCGGTGGCCTGACCCCGTCACACGCGCGACCGCGACGGCTCACCGCTCCGCCTGATCCCGCGGCGGAGCGTGTAGGAAAGTAGATATCGAGCCAAGACCGTGGCTCTCGGATCCCGCCCTCTGGACCGGGCACCAATCGCAGAACGTGGAAATGGCAATCGCGCGAGCCTATGCCCTGCCGGCAACGGCGCTTGCCGGCGCTGCGGGATGACGTGTCGAGGGGGGGATCCTGCGGCAAGCAAGGGCTACCCACTTCGCCCGCGGGAATTGGGCGCGAATGCACGACGCCTTACGGCCTCAGGTCGCGGCGCCCACAAACTGCCGTTGGCGGTTCACGAGGCGGTGGGGGGTCATGCGCCGGGGATGAACCGCGGCAAGGGCTCGATCACCTCGACGAGGACGTCCTGCAGGCGCGCTTCGGCCGCAGCGTCGGTCTCGTCGTTCCGGATCAGCGTCGTCAGGCGCACCATCCCCCCGTCGCTGCGGCCGGTCGTCATCCCGTCGAGCATGAGGTATACCTTGGCGGCCATGTCCCACGCAATCTTCCGCCCCTTCTGGTCGAACCAGTAGTAGACCATCATCCGCGTCTCGCCCTTCTGGATGATGGCGCGGTTCAGGTCGAACGACTGGCCAAGCCCGATCTCGTCCGAGATGTCGACCCGCTCGAGCCACGCGATCTCCCAGCCCGAACCGGGCAGGCAGATCTCGGGCGAGTGAACGCCGCCGTCCGTCTGGTCGGAGTAGTAGGCCATGAAGAGGTCGACGGGCGCCGCGGCTTGTGCGTTGACGAGGTCGACCGAGAGATAATCGTCCGCGGCTAGGACTCCTTCGACGCCAGCGGAGAGACCTCTTGCGGGACCGGCTTGCCAGCCATCCATCTCGCGAGGGAAGAGGGCGAACGGGTCCCGCTCCACCACGACGGACGATCTCTCGGGTACCGCCTGCCAGGCCGCCGCCGCCACCACCATGAGGAGCGCGCCGGTGATTAGGGCGCGGGACGGCTGGATCAGACGCAGCCTGGCCGCCTGCGCCCCGAGGCCGGACGTGTCGAGGTCGAGCGCGTCGACGAGGCTCAGCCGGTCGCGGCGCAGGAAGAGCAGGAACCACGCCAGCAGGAACAGGATGAGGATGCAGGCGATGAAGATCACCCAGCCCTCGAAGAAGTGCGTGAAGCCCTCGACCCACTCGACGCCGTAGACGTTGACGACGACGCCCGCGATCGCGATCCGGACCGAGTTCATCAGGACTGTGATTGGAGCGGCCGAGATCAGCAGCACGGCCTTGTGCCACATAGGACCGCGGTAGAGCACCGCGAAGATGTAGCTGAACGACAGGATCGGGAACAGGTAGCGCAAACCCGAGCACGCCTCGGCCACGTGGAGCTTGTAGACGCCGAGGTCGATGATGTTGCCGTCGAGGAAGACGGAGACGCCGAGCAGCTTGAGAAAGACGACCCCGAGCTCGGACGAGATGAACTGCAGGTAGGTCGAGACCTTGTAGTAGAGCACAGCCGGCAAAGGTAGCATGTAGACGAGGTGCACGACCGGCGGCCAGAAGTGCTTGCCGGTATTCCACCCGAAACTGACGAGCAAAATCCCGTAGACCCAGATGATGAGCGCGTAGGCCACCAGGTCGCCCACCATCGACAGGTTGCCCAGAAAGCCGATCATCACGGCAAGGACGAGCACGGGGACACCTGGCCAGCGGTCAGGCAGCGCGCCATGCCGGACTGGCACTTCCTTGAGCTGCCGCAGGAAGAGCAGAGCAGAGAGGACCGGGATCAGGGGGCCGTGACTGTATTCCGGGAGCTGCCACGCCTCAAGCAGCTCGGCGATGCCGTCCCTAAAGAACACGCCCGCACCGAGCGTGGCGACGGCTAGCCAGAGCAAGCCCCATGTGAGGAAGGAGCCGAGCTCTCTCGGCGCTCGCGACACGTAACTCGCTACTGACATTGCGCTTGACCCTCGCTCGGAACCACTGTGGCTCAGATCGCGCGAATGCGGCAATACGATGTCGCGCGAGCGGTCCCGGCAAGTCCCGGGAAGCAGGGACGTTCCTTAGTCGTTCTGCGGATTCGCATCAAGCCTCGTGGCCTCACGAACCCGTTGAGACGCGTGCGCGCGCCGTAGACGAGGCGCGTCCGATCCTCGTCCCGCGGCGCGCCCGCGAACAGTTCACGCGCCGTAGGCTGCGTCGTGCGCAATCTGCGGGATCATCGAGCGGCTGATCCCGAGGTCGGCGAGGTCCCGGTCGCTCAACGACTGGAGCTCACGGTAGGTCTTGCGGCGGATTGTCTCGCGCTCGTTGCGCTCGTTGAGCTGCCGCGTCATCAGGACGAGGCGCTCGAGGAACCCGATGCGGTGCGTGCCGGCGTTCTGAACATGTTCCATACTGTCAAACTCTCTCTTTCGCGCGGCGCGATCATGCGCCGCCTTCGCAGAGCAACATGGTCGAATGCTGCATATGCACAATGTCCGAAGGTTCAATGCTGCCATGCAGAAAGCGCAAGCAACGGAGGGGAACCTTTACCAACATTCCGCGTGAGCTGCGCGACCTGGGGAAAGCCAGTCGGCGCAGCTTGTTGCGTCACACCGGGCGGTGTAGCCATGACCGCACAATTCTGTAAGCGCCGTACAGGCGCGTGGGGAGGTTGAACGTGAGACATATAGTGGCCGCCGCCGCGGCCCTCGGCGCCATTTCCGGCGCAGCTTCGGCAGAGATCACCATCGCGCATGTCTACGGCAAGACGGGGCCGCTCGAAGCCTACGCCGCGCAGAGCCATCAGGGCCTGATGCTGGGTCTCGAGTACGCGACCGACGGGACGATGCAGATTCTGGGCGAGGACATCGTGGTCATCGAGAAGGACACGCAGCTCGACCCGGCTCAGGGCAAGGCGATGCTGGAGGAGGCATACGCCGACGACGGCGCCGACATCGCCGTCGGGCCGGTCAGCTCCGGCGTAGCGCTCGCGATGCTGCCGGTCGCGCGGGACTACGAGAAGATCCTGATCGTCGAACCCGCGGTCGCGGACTCCATCACTGGGACCGACTGGAACCGCTATGTATTCCGCACTGGGCGCAATTCCTCTCAGGATGCGATCTCGAATGCCGTGGCGCTCGGCGGCGAGGACGTCAAGGTGGCGACGCTGGCGCAGGACTACGCCTTCGGCCGCGACGGGGTGGCGGCGTTCCGCACCGCGCTCGAGGCGACAGGCGGCGAGGTCGTCCACGAGGAGTACGTTCCGACCGACACCACGGACTTCACTGCCGCGGCGGAGCGCATCTTCAACGCGATGGACGGCGTGGAAGGCGAGAAGAAGCTTTTCATCATCTGGGCCGGCGGCAACAACCCGATGACCAAGATCAACGCGATGGAGCCCTCGCGCCACGGCATCGAGATTGCCACCGGCGGCAACATCCTGGCGGCGCTCACCGCCTACAGGGAGCTGCCGGGAATGGAGGGCGCGACCTACTATTACTACGAGATCCCGGACAACGCGGTGAACGACTGGCTGGTCGAGCAGCACCAGGAGCGCTTCGGAACCCCGCCCGACTTCTTCACCGCCGGCGGCATGGCGGCGGGCATCGCCATCGTGGAGGCGCTGGAGAAGGCCGGGTCGACCGACACCGAGGAGCTGATCGTGGCCATGGAAGGCATGGAGTGGGAGACGCCCAAAGGCACGATGCGCTTCCGGCCGGAGGACCACCAGGCGCTCCAGTCGATGTACCACTTCCGCACGGAGGTGCAGGAGGGCAAGGATTACGGGGTCCCGGTGCTGGTCCGCGAGCTGGGGATCGAGGACATGGACATCCCGATCCAGAACCAGTGAGGGAGCGGGGGCGTTTCAACGCCCCCCTTCGCCGCATGTCCCAGCCCCTCCTCGAGACCCGCGACCTGACGGTCCGCTTCGGCGGCCACGTCGCCGTAGACAGCGTCAGCTGCGGCTTTCGCGCCGGCGAGCTGACGGCCATCGTCGGGCCGAACGGGGCGGGCAAGACCACCTATTTCAACCTGATCTCCGGCCAGGTCCGGGCGACGGCGGGCCGCGTCCTGCTGGCGGGGCAAGACATCACCCGCGCCGGCGCCGCAGAGCGGACGGCCCGCGGCATCGGCCGCGCGTTCCAGCTCACCAACCTCTTTCCCGACCTCACGGTGCTCGAGAACGTGCGCCTCGCGGTGCAGGCCCGGCGAGGCTGCGGCTTCACGCTGCTGCGGAGGGCGGCCGACCTCTCTGGCCTCGCGGCCGCGGCGCGCAACATCGTCACGCGGGTGCGGCTCGACCGGGTGGAGACGGCGCGGGTCAGCGAACTCTCCCACGGCGACCAGCGCAAGCTGGAGGTCGCGATGCTGATCGCGCTCGATCCCGCCGTCTACATGTTCGACGAGCCCACGGCCGGCATGAGCATGGACGAGGCGCCGCGCGTGCTGGACCTGATCGCCGCGCTCCAGGCCGACCGCACCCGCTGCATCCTGCTGGTGGAGCACAAGCTCGACGTGATCCGCACGCTGGCCGACCGGATCGTGGTGCTGCACAACGGTCGGGTTGCCGCGGACGGGCCGCCGGCCGAGGTCATGGAGTCGGACGTGGTCCAGGAGGCCTACATGGGCCGGGGGCTGGACGTTGCCTGAGCCGATCCTGTCCCTCTCCGGCGTCTGCACCGACATCGCGCAGTATCGCATCCTGCACGGCGTCGACCTCGAGGTGGCGCGCGGCGGCGTCACGATGCTGCTCGGCCGCAACGGCGTCGGCAAAACGACGACCCTGCGCACGATCATGGGACACTGGCGGGCGCGGGCGGGAACGATCCGGCTCCACGGCCGGGACATCATCGCCGCGCCGACCGCCGCCATCGCCCGCGCCGGCGTCGGCTATGTGCCGGAGGGGATGGGCATCTTCTCGGACCTGACGGTGGAGGAGAACATGGTGCTCGCCGCCGTCTCCGGGCCGCTCGACCGGATGCGGCTGGAGCGGATCTTCGAGGCGTTCCCGCCGCTCCGCACCTTCTGGCGCTCGCCCGCAGGCACGCTGTCGGGCGGACAGAAGCAGATGCTCTCCATCGCCCGCGCCATGGCCGAAGAGCGGCGCCTCTACCTGATCGACGAGCCGACCAAGGGCCTCGCGCCCGCCATCGTCTCGACCATGGCGGCGGCGCTGCGCAACCTGAAGCGGCAGGGGGCGAGCATCCTGATGGTCGAGCAGAACTTCGCCGTCGCCCGCGCTCTCGGCGACACGGCGGCCGTCATGGATGATGGCCGCGTCGTCTGGACCGGTGCGATGGCCGACCTCGCAGGCGACACGGCGCTGCAGGAGCGCCTGATGGGCCTGAGAATGGAGGGTGCGTGAATATCGACCGGATCAGGGCGACCCTGACGGAGAAGTCCGAGCAGGAGAGGGCGCGGATGCGCCGAAATGCCGGATGCTGGCGCGACGGCGGCAGCGATGCGCAGCGCCAGGCTGCGGAGCGGCTGATCGTGGCGCTGGACGACGCCGTGCCCGCGCCGGCCGCCAGCGTATACGAGGCGCTAGAACCGGAGGAGCGGATCGCGCGCGTCACCGCCGCCTTCCGTGGCCGGCCGCCGTCGGAGACTGATCTGCGCTTCATCCAGGCGCTGTTCCGGCACCCGGACGACTCGTCGTCCACTCTGTCGAGGGTCTGTGGGTGGGACGGCCAAGCCTGGCACACGCACTTCGGCAAGATGTGCCATGAGCGGGGCGACTACCTCTGGCCGGTGGAGATGCGTCGCGACGGCACGCCGTTCTGGTCGGGGCTCCTCGCCGATTGGGACGATGAAGCGAAGACGTGGCGCATGAAGGACGATGTGCGGGTCGCGTTCGAGGGAATGGATCTGGTCGGCGTCGGAAGCGCCGCGTGAGCGAGGCCGCGGATCGCGCCGGCGTCGTCAGGCGGCTGCCGTTGGCCGACCGACTCTCGCGTCTGGCGCCGGTGCTACTGGTGCCGGTTCTGGTGCTGGTGGGATTGGCGGCGATTTCGTCGACCTCGTCCTGGCTCACGCTGACAGTTTCGGGACTGGCGATGGGGATGATGATCTTTATCATGGCGTCGGGGCTGACGCTGGTCTTCGGGCTGATGGACGTCATCAACTTCGGCCACGGGGCCTTCATCTCCGTCGGCGCGTTCGTCGGCGTCAGCCTGCTCATGGCGCTGGGGGAGATGACGGGCGCGCCGTCGCTGGCGCTGAACCTCGTGGCTCTGTTCCTCGCCGTGCTGGCGGCGATGGCGGCGACGGCCGTCATGGGCTGGGCGTTCGAGCGGGTGATCGTCCGGCCGGTCTACGGCGCGCACCTCAAGCAGATCCTCGTCACTGTGGGCGGCCTGATCGTGGTCGAGCAACTCATCGCCGTGATCTGGGGACCCGAAGAAATCTATCTGACGCGGCCGGAGATGCTCAAGGGCGCGGTAACCTTCGCCGGCGCCGCGCTCGAGCGCTACCGGCTGGTCGCGGTGGCGGTGGGTTTGGTGCTGTTCCTCGCGATGCGGTGGGTGCTGCGCCGCACGCGCATCGGGCTCATCGTCCGGGCGGGCGTGGAGGACGGCGAGATGGTGCAGGCGCTGGGCTATCGCCTGCGGCTGGTCTTTGTGGTGGTCTTCGTCGCGGGTTCTGCGCTGGCCGGGCTCGGTGGCGTGATGTGGGGACTCTATCAGGAGGTAGTGACGGCTGGCATGGGCGAGGAGATGATGATCCTCGTCTTCATCGTGGTCATCATTGGCGGGCTCGGCTCGGTCGAGGGGTGCTTCATCGGCGCCCTGCTCGTGGGTCTGATGCAGAACTACGTGGCCTTCCTCGAGCCGAAGCTCGCGCTGATGTCGAACATCGGCCTGCTGGTCGTCATCCTTATGTGGCGGCCGCAGGGCATGATGCCGGTGGTGAAGGCGAAATGATCGTTCACCTGCTCGCAGGCGACCGGCCGCGCAGTGCCGCACTGGCGCTGATCCTGACGGCGATCCTCGTCTCGCTCGCCTTCGCGCCGTTCTTGTTTCCCGGCACGCGCTCGCTGGAGACGGCGGCGCGGATCTGCATCTTCATCGTGCTGGTGGCGAGCTACGACCTGCTGCTCGGCTACACCGGCATCGTCAGCTTCGCCCACACCATGTTCTTCGGCCTCGGCGCCTACGGCGTTGCGCTGGGCTGCGAGCACATTGGCCGCAGCTTCCCGGCCCTCGGCGCCGGCGCGCTGGCGGGCGCATTCGCCGCGGTCGCGCTGGCTCTGGTGATCGGGCTATTCTCGCTCAGGGTCCGGGCAATCTTCTTCGCGATGATCACGCTAGCTGTGGCCTCGGCCTTCGCGGTGCTGGTCAGTCAGTTCTCAGGGCTCACCGGCGGCGAGGACGGGCTCAACTACTCCATTCCGCGGGCGCTGACGCCGGCGCTCACGATTGTGGAGGGCGAGCTCTTCGGTACGCGGCTGAACGGCAAGCTCCTGAACTACTACCTCGTTTTCTTCTCTGCGCTCATTTTATTCCTGCTCCTCCTGCGCATCGTGAACTCGCCCTTCGGCAGCGTGCTTAAGGCGATCCGCGAGAACGACTTCCGCGCCGAGGCGGTCGGCTACCGGGTGGTGCGCTATCGGATCGCCGCAACCTGCATCTCGGCCGCGGCGGCCTCCCTCGCCGGCAGCCTCTTCGCCATCTGGCTGCGCTACGTCGGGCCGGACACGGTGCTGAGCTTCGAGATCATGCTCGACATCCTGCTGATGGTCGTCATCGGCGGAATGGGCACGATGTATGGTGCGGTAATCGGCGCGACTCTCTTCGTACTGGCGCAGAACTACCTTCAGACACTGATGAGCGGAGCGTCCGAGGCGACGGCAGGATTGTTCCTGCTGCCCGATCTCCTGAATTCGGACCGCTGGCTGCTGTGGTTGGGGGTGCTCTTCATCCTCAGCGTCTACTTTTTTCCCGACGGCGTCGTCGGGAGGCTACGCAGAAGCCGCTAGGCTAGCGCACCGGCGCCTATGTGGGGCAGAATCGGCGCGCGCCTGCGAAACGCGGTTGAAAGAAAGCGACGCTCTGTTTTGATGGGTTGCGTGCCGAGGCGCACTGGCAACAGGAAGCGGTTGCCAATGCGTCACCTTGGCCCGATCCGCCACTGGAGGCGGCGCTTCTTGTAGGTGAGGTTCATGTGGTAGAGCGCAAGACAAAGGTTCTGATCGTCGAGGACGAGATCATCGTTGGGCTCGATCTCGCCGACGTGCTCAAGGACGAAGGTTTCGAGACCTACGGTCCGTACCGCTCGACAGGGGGCGCAATTGAGGCTTTCGAGGAGGTGGCGCCGGAGATCGGCGTTTTCGACATCAATCTCGGCGCCGACGGTACGAGCCACGAGATCGCGGAACGCTTCCAGCGCGACGGCAAGCCGTTTGTCTTCCTCACCGGATATGGCGCCGCCGGCAACGAGGTGATGTCACGCTTTCCCAATGCCCGCAGCCTGACGAAGCCGGTCGACCCGCGGGCTGTGGCCAGCCTCCTGCGTAGCGTCCTCGGCTGAACCTACCGCCGCTCGCCGTCCACGCGGAACCAGCGAAAGCCATAGGGCTCCAGCTCGATCGGCTGGTCCGCCGGGACCGTGTCTGGAGTGTCACATTCGAGCAGGCGGGCGAGGAACCTCGCATCTCGCAGCGTCACCCGCACCTGCAGCCGTTCAGCCGAGAAATTGTGGAGGGTGAGCACGCGATTGTCCCGCCAGTCCGCGATCATGGCCAGGACAGCGTCGGAGCCAACGTCGATGGCCTGCGTTTCCCCCCATCCAATCTCGGGGCAGGCGCGGCGCACCCGGATCAGTCGCTGGATCCGGCCCATCAGCGAATCGGGTCGGTCCCGCTGCGCCACCACATTGACACGTTCGAATGAGAACGGCCCCTCGTCGACCACCGGCCGAACGAGGTCGCTCTTGCTTTCGCAGCGCGAGAAGCCGGCGTGCGGCTCGTTCGCCCACTGCATCGGCGTGCGCACTGCACTGCGCTCCGGCTGCGACAGGTCCTCGCCCATGCCGATTTCGTCGCCGTACCATAGGACCGGCGTTCCGGGCAGCGCCAGGAGCAGCGAGTGCAGCATTGCCAGCCGCGTCTCGTCGCCGCCCATCATGGGGGCGAGTCGGCGCCGCAGTCCCCGCTCGTAGATCTGCATGTCGGGATCGGATCCCAGCGCGTCGAAGACCTCCTGTCGTTCGTCGTCCTCGAGCTTGTCGAGCGACAATTCGTCGTGGTTCCGAAGGAAGTTCGCCCACTGCGCGCCGTGCGACATCTCGCTCGGTCGGCGCTTCAGCGCTTCGATGACCGGAAGGGCGCTGCCGCGCACGATGCCGAGGTAGATCTGCTGGTTGAGCGGAAAGTCGAAGACCATGTGCATCCGGTCTTCGGCGCCGATCTGCTGTCCGCCGAAGTAGGCTCCGACGGTGTCATACGTGACATTGGCCTCTGCCAGCATGATTGCCCCGGCGCGCCGCCAGGAGAGGAAGTCCCGCATCTCGGTCAGCAGGAGCAGCGGCTCGCGATCGGGCTTCTCTTTCAGCCCCATGTACTCGACGAGGAACGGCACCGCGTCGATGCGGAAGCCGTAGACGCCAAGCTCCAGCCAGAAGCCCATGATCCGCTGGATCTCCTCGCGCACCTTCGGGTTCGCGATGTTGAGGTCGGCCTGGTGCGCGTAGAAGCGGTGCAGGTACCACGCCTCGGCCCGCTCGCTGTAGGTCCAAACCGCATCCTGAACCCCCGGGAAGATGATGCCCTCGTGGATGTCTTCCGGCTTTTCCTTCGACCAGACGTACCAGTCGCGATAGGGCGAGTCCTCGGACTCGCAGGCCGAGCGGAACCAGGGATGATCGGTCGAGGTGTGGTTCACCACGAGGTCGACGATCACCTTCATGCCCCGATCCGCCGCGGCGCGCGAGAAGTCGACGAAATGCCCCAGATGACCGAGGCGCGGGTCTACACCGTAGAAGTCCGTGATGTCGTAACCGTTGTCGCGGTTGGGCGTCGGGTAGAACGGGTTCAACCAGATGACATTGACGCCCAGCGCCTCGAGATGGTCGAGCCGGTGTGTCAGCCCTTCGAAGTCACCCACGCCGTCGCCATTCGCGTCCATGAATGTTTCGACGTCTAGGCAGTAGATGATCGCGTTCTTGTACCAGAGATCCAGCATCACGCTTACTCGGCCAATTGGGCGATGATCTTGTCCGGAGTCGCAGGATAGTCGCGCACCCGCACGCCGCAGGCGTTGTAGATGGCGTTGATGACCGCCGCGCCCGCGCCCGAGATGCCGAGTTCGCCGATGCCCTTCGACTGGATCGGGCTGGCATGATCGTCGCGCTCTTCCAAGAACGTCACGTCGAGATCCGGCACGTCCATGTTTACGGGGATGTGGTACTCGGCCAAGTCGCGGTTGACGATGTGCCCGTCGCGCGGGTCGTGTGCGATCTCCTCCGTCAGCGCCGAGCCGATGCCCCAGATCATCCCGCCGTGACACTGCGAGCGGGCGGTCTTCTCGTTGAGAATTCGGCCGGCGGCGAATACGCCCAGCATCCGGCGCACCCGCACCTCGCCAGTGACAGCGCTCACCGCCACCTCGACGAAGTGCGCGCCGTACGATGCCTGGCTGACCTCCTTCGCCGTCTCGCCCGGCTCGATGTGCCCCTCGACTTCGATCGAGCCCTCCGCCAGCAGGTCCCGCAGCGTCTCGCGCCGGTTCCCACCAGTCGCCACGCCGTCCTGCAGCGTCAGCGCCTCGGCGCCGCAGCCGATCCGCCGCGCGAGCGTCTCGCGGATGCCGCGGCAGGCCAGGAAGACTGAAGAGCCGGAGGACGAGGCACCCCAGGAGCCGCCGGAGCCAGCGGCGGGCGGCAGGTCGGTGTCGCCCAGCCGCACCTCCACGCTCTCGACCGGCAGGCCAAGCATCTCGGCCGCGAGCTGCGACAGGACGGAGTAGGTGCCGGTGCCGATGTCGGTCATGTCCGTTTCGACGAGGGCCGTGGCGTCCTCGCGCAAGGTGACGCGGGCGCGCGAATCCGACAGTATGTTTGGCCGCGCCGCCGCTGCGACGCCTATGCCGATCAGCCATTCGCCTTCGCGCCGCTGACCGGGCCGGAGATCGCGCTGCCCCCAGCCGAAACGCCTGGCGCCCTCGTCGAGGCACTCTGCAAGCGAGCGGGCGGAGTAGGGGATACCGTTTTCGGGGTGCGTATCGGGAATGTTGCGTTTGCGCAGCTCGATCGGGTCGATGCCCGCTGCCTCGGCCAGCTCGTCCATCGCCGCCTCGAGCGCCAGCATTCCCACTGCCTCGCCCGGTGCACGGACGGAGCCGGCGCAGGTACGGTGGACGCGCGCAATCTCGTTCTCGTGCCGCCGGTTCTCGCCACGATAGAGAAAGTGCGTCGCCTGCTGCACCGGCTCGCTGAAGCTCTCGCCAGGCAAGTTCGAGACCCGCGCGTCATGCTCCAGCGCCGTCAGCACGCCGTCCGCATCGACCGCGAGGCGCAGGCGCTGCCGGGTCTCGCTGCGGCGCATGGTCCCCTCGAACACCTGCTGGCGCGACATCACCACCCGGACCGGCCGCCCCAGCTCCCGTGCCGCCAGCGCCGCCGACACCGCCTCGGGCGCGATCCCGAGCTTCGAGCCGAAGCCGCCGCCGACATAGGGCGACAGGATCCGGACATTTTCCGGCGCGACGCCAATGGCATCCGCAAGTTCCTTCTTGTTGTACTTCAACATCTGGTACGAGCCGCGCAGGATCAGCCGGTCGCCCTGCCACTCGGCGACCGAGGCGTGCGGCTCCATCGGCGCGCTGCTGTGCGGCGGGGTGGTGTAGACGACGTCGACGCTCGCCGCCGCCGCCTGCATCGCGCCATCGACATCGCCCTGATCGAGCTGCTTCTTGTCGGGCCGGTCGACCTGCGCCGCGTGTTCGGGGTGCGTATCCGCCGGCTCGCCGGCGAAGGTCGGCCTGAGCTGCTGCGCCGCGTGCCGCGCCTGTTCGAACGTCTCGGCCACGACGAGCGCGACCGGCTGCCCGAGATAGGCCACCTCGGAGGCACCCTGCACCGGGGCCTTGCCCGCGCCTCCCTGCGCGGGATTGCGCAGGAACCGCTCGCCCGTGAAGACGCCAAGGATGCCGGGCATCCCCCGGACCGCCTCGTCGTTCAGCGACGTCATGCGCCCGTGGGTAATCGTCGCCCGCACCAGCACGCCCGTCGCCATGTTCGGCAGCTGGTATTCCGCCGAGTAGGCGGCGCGGCCGGAAACCTTGAGCGGCCCCTCCGGCCGGTCCAGCGGCCGGCCGAGCGTCCCCTGCGCCGTCTCGTCGAGAACCCGCTTCTGCGGCGCGTCCATCTTGAGGTGCTTGTTCATGCCGGCGCCTCCGTGCGCGTGACCTCGCGGAGGACCGCCTTGAGCGTCCGCCGGGCGAGGGGAATCTTGAAGTCGTTGCTGCCCTGGCCTTGGGCGTCGCGCAGCAGGATATCGGAGGCACAGTCGAAGAGCGCGTCCGACGGCTCCTGACCCTCGAGTGCGCGCTCCACCTCGCCGTCGCGCCAGGGCATCGGTCCGAGGCCGCCGAAGGCCAGCCGTGCCTCGCGGATCCGCGCGCCGTCCATCGCCACGACGGCGGCAACGGAGACGAGCGCGAACGCATAGGAGGAGCGGTCGCGCACCTTGCGATATACCTGCGTCGCTGCGGTGGGCGGCGGTGGCAGGATGACGGCGGTGATGATCTCGCCCTCCGCGAGCGACGTCTCGATGTGCGGCGTGTCGCCGGGCAGGCGGTAGAGCGCATCGAGGCCCATCCGGCGTGTGCCACCCGAACCCTGCACCTCCACCTCGGCGTCGAGGGCCCGCATGGCGACCGCCATGTCGCTGGGGTGAGTCGCGATACACTTGTCGCTCGCCCCGAGGATCGCGTGGATGCGGTTGAAGCCGGTCCTCGCGTGGCACCCCGACCCCGGCTCGCGCTTGTTGCAGGGCATGGCGGTGTCATAGAAGTAGTAGCACCGCGTCCGCTGCAGAAGGTTGCCGCCGGTGGTGGCCTTGTTTCTCAGCTGCCCTGTGGCGCCCGCGAGCAGCGCGCGCGACAGCACCGGCCAGTTGCGCCGCACGTCCGGATTTGCCGCAAGATCGCTGTTCGTGACCAGCGCGCCTATGCGCAATCCGCCCCCCGACGTCCGTTCGGTGTTGTGCAGGTCCAAACGTGTTATGTCGACCAGCCGCTCAGGCGCCATGACCTCCAGCTTCATCAGGTCGAGCAGGTTGGTGCCGCCCGCTATCACCGTCGCACCATTTCCTTTTGCCTCGGTCGCTGCCTGCAGATCCTCGGCGCGCATGTAGTCAAACGGCCTCATTCCGAAACCTCACCCGCGGTCTCCCGGATCGCTCGCACGATGCCGGGATAGGCTGAGCAGCGGCAGAGGTTGCCGCTCATCCGCTCGGCCACCTCCTCGCGGCTGAGCGGAACGTCGCCTTCAAGCGAGGCGCTGACGTGGCTGGGCCAGCCCTGCGAAACCTCGTCCAGCATTCCGGTCGCCGACATGATCTGACCCGGCGTGCAATAGCCGCACTGATACCCGTCGTGGCGCACGAACGCTTCCTGCATCGGGTTCAGCCGCCCCGGCTCGCCCAACCCTTCGATGGTCGTGATCTCGTCGCCGTCGTGCATCACGGCCAGCGTCAGGCACGAATTGATCCGCCGGCCGTTCAGGATGATCGTACACGCGCCGCACTGGCCGTGGTCGCACCCCTTCTTGGTGCCGGTCAGGTCAAGGTGGTGGCGCAGCGCGTCGAGCAGGCTGGTGCGCGGGTCGACATCCAGCGTCCAACTCTCGCCGTTGATCTTGAGGGTGGTCTGCATCGGGGCCTCCTTCTCATGGCATGACGCCCGAGGCTCCCGGCGGTTCCAGTCAATGTTTGGCGGTGGCAGGCCTGCGAGCGCGAACGTCCTGAAGCGTGTCCTGCAGGAGGCGATGGAGCTCCTCTCCCGGCAGGCCCTTGGCGCTCATGTCCGCGATCCACTGCGTACGTATGGGTGCGGCCATCTCCAGCAGGCGGCCTACATCCGTGCTCGACAGCGTGACCTGCTGGACGGCGTTCTCCTCCAGCAGGCTCTCCCACTGGACCATGAACTCCTCGTAGCTCGACAGGTAGTGCGCCAGCGCTTCCTCGATCGCGCCGTCCAGCGCCTCGTGGTGCTTTTCCGGCAAGACCTCCAAGGCGGCCGTGCTGACCGCGACGGGGCAGTTCACGGTGCCGAGGGGCAGGTTCGCGGTCCACCAGTCGCCGAGGTCGAGGGAGCGGAACGCCAGGTGCGCATGGGGCGCCAGTGCCACGGCGCTTATCACGCCGTCTTCGAGCGCCGCATGTGTCTGCGAGGCGGTGATCGGGACCGGCAGCGCCCCGATAGCCTGCAATGTTCGCCCGAGCCCGCCGGTCATGCCGATCCTCAGACCCTCGAAGTCCTCGAGGGAGCGCGGCGGATCGCCCCGCCCGGCAATGCCGTGCTGCGGCGTCGGCGACGGCAGGAGGATCCGCGCGCCCCAGCGCTCGAGGTCCGCCTGCGCCGAAGGATGAGCGTAAACCGCTTCGCTCACCGCGAGCTCCTCCTCGAGGGTCTGGACGTCAAGGAACGGCAGCTCCAGAACGGTCAGCGACGGCGTCTTGTCGGGATGATAGCCGGCGCAGAACTGCGCCATCTCGAACGCGCCCAGCCTCAGCCCGTCGAGGTTTTCGGTGTCCTTGGAAAGGCCGCCGTAGTTGATCCGGAGCGTGAAGTCGCCATCGGTCTTTTCGTCCAGCAGCTCGGCCAGTCTGTGCACGTGCTCCGTCAGCGGCCTGCGTTCGCCCCAGAGCGAGACGTCCCACTCGGTGGTTTCGGCCGCCGCACTTCCGATCGCGAGGCAGGTGGCAAGGGCTGCGCTGGCCAGCACCGATTTCATCGCTTTCCTCCGTCCGAAGTGCCTCGGCCACGACGTTAGCGACCCCTGTGCCGCTGTGCCAGCAACCCGCTTGGCAACAATTCGCGAGCGTGAGAGCGTGCCGCGATGGAGGCGGCAATGACGGCACCGACAAACCCGCTCAAGCAGGCGCTGGAGGAGCGAAGGCTGCAGATCGGCCTCTGGCTCGCCATGGCCAGCCCAGTGGCCGCCGAGATCGCCGCGCATGCGGGTTTCGACTGGTGCCTGATCGACGCCGAGCACGGGCCGAACGAACTGACCTCGATCCTGTCGCAGCTCCACGCGATGAACGGCGCGCCAGCGCATCCGGTGGTGCGCGTGCCGATCGGCGAGGCGCGGATCCTGAAGCAGGTCCTGGACCTCGGCGTGCAGAGCCTCCTCGTCCCGATGGTCGACACGTCGGAGGAGGCCGCGCGCATGGTGCGGGCGGTCCGCTACCCGCCGCGCGGCGTCCGAGGCGTCGGAGCCGGCCTCGCCCGCGCGTCGGGTTATTCGCGGTTGGCCGAGTATGCAGTAACGGCGGACGCGCAGGTCTGCCTGCTGGTACAGGCCGAGTCGCGGCGTGCGATCGAGAACATCGACGCGATCGCCGCGACCGAAGGCGTCGACGGCGTCTTCATCGGGCCCGCCGACCTTTCCGCCGACATGGGCCACCCGAACCGCCCCGACGCGCCGGAGGTGGTCGAGGCAATCGACCACGCGATCTCTCGCATCCGTGCGGCGGACAAGGCCGCCGGCATCGTCACCTTCGAGCCGGAGCGGATTGGCGATTACGCGCGGCAAGGCGTCACATTCCTCGGCGTCGGAGGCGACACGATTGCCCTGGCGCGGGCGCTGGCCGGTCTGGCGGCTATTGCGCGCGAGGCGGCGGGCAGCGGCTGAGGCCCGGTGCCTTTCCGTCCCGCCGTCGTTGTGCCATAGCGGCGGCGACGCTGAGACGGAGGCCGATGATGGACGTGCGTGAGGCACTCACCTTCGACGACGTGCTGCTGGTGCCCGCGGCATCTTCGGTGCTGCCGTCGACCGCCGACACCCGGACCCGGCTGACGCGGGACGTGATGCTCAACATCCCGCTCGTCTCCGCGGCAATGGACACCGTGACCGAGAGCCGGATGGCCATCGCGATGGCGCAGTCGGGCGGCATGGGGGTGCTGCACCGCAACCTCGAGGTCGAGGCGCAGGCGGCCGAGGTGCGGCGCGTGAAGCGCTTCGAGAGCGGAATCGTCTACGAGCCCGTCACGCTGCGCCCGGACCAGACGCTGGCCGACGCCAAGTTGCTCCAGGAGCGCTACAACATCACCGGCTTCCCCGTGGTGGACGAGGACGGGAGGCTGGTCGGTATCGTCACCAATCGCGACATGCGCTTCGCCGAGAACGACCGCACCCCTGTTCGCGCGATGATGACGTCCGACAATCTCGCCGTGCTGACCGAGCCCGCCGACCTGGACGAGGCGCGCAGCCTGATGCGGGCGCGGCGGATCGAGAAGCTGCTCGTTACCGACGGGCAGGGCAAGCTGACGGGCCTCCTCACGCTCAAGGACAGTGAGCAGGCGGTCCTGAACCCGCAGGCGTGCAAGGACCGGCTGGGTCGGCTGCGCGTCGCGGCGGCGACGACGGTGGGGGACAAGGGGTTCGAGCGGTCGGAGGCGCTGATCGACGCGGGCGTCGACGTCATCGTAGTCGATACGGCCCACGGCCACAGCCAGGCGGTCGGGCTGGCGGTGGAGCGGATCAAGCGCCTTTCGAACCAGGTCCAGATCATCGCCGGCAACGTCGCGACGGGCGAGGCGACGCGGACACTGATCGGCTCTGGCGCCGACGCGGTCAAAGTGGGCATCGGCCCGGGCTCGATCTGCACCACGCGCGTGGTGGCGGGCGTGGGCGTGCCGCAGCTGACCGCAATCCGCGACTGCGCGGAGGCCGCGGCCGACGAGGTGCCGGTCATTGCCGACGGCGGCATCAAGTTTTCGGGCGATTTCGCCAAGGCGATCGCCGCGGGCGGCTCCTGCGCGATGGTGGGCAGCATGATCGCCGGCACCGACGAGAGCCCAGGCGAGCTGATCCTCTACCAGGGCCGATCCTTCAAGACCTACCGCGGCATGGGCAGCCTCGGAGCGATGGCGCGCGGATCTGCCGACCGCTACTTTCAGAGCGACGCGGCGGGCGACAAGCTGGTGCCCGAGGGGATCGAGGGGCAGGTGCCCTACAAGGGGTCCGTTGGCGCCGTCCTCCACCAGATGGTGGGCGGGCTGCGCGCGGCGATGGGCTACACGGGCTGCGCGACAATCGATGAGATGCGGTCGAAGTGCCGCTTCGTCCGGATCACGAACGCCGGTCTCAGCGAGAGCCATGTCCACGACGTGTCGATCACGCGCGAATCGCCGAACTATCGTACTGGCTGAGCGTTTTCAGGACGGCCAGAGCTGGAAAATCGCGCCCTCCATATCGCCGACGGGATCGAAAGCGGGGCGTGGCACTGCGGCGATGGCAGCCAGCGTTTCACGGTCCGCACCGTCCCGACGCAGGTCCCACTCCTGTCCCTCAGGATAAGCCCCGACGACGAGGAAGCCGTCCCTCGCCTCGACCAGGCAATGACCGGTGCCCGCCGGCAGGACCACGACGTCACCAGCCGCTAGCTCGGCCTCGCGCCCGCCGGGACCGCCCAGCATCACCCGCGCCGAACCGGCAGCCACCCCCAGCGCCTCGTGCGCGGTCGAGTGATAATGGTGGTAGTCGAAGATCCCGTTCCGCCATTGCGGCGGCCAACCGTTGCGCCGGAAGAGCGTCTCCAGCGCTTCGGCCGATGTCTCGAAAGGGGCGAGAACCCGTCGATAGTGCAGAACAGGCAGGCGCGGATTGTTCGGGATCGCGTCATTCGGCTCCAGCTTGAAGGATTCCGGGGTCATGGCGTCTCCTGTAGTGACCTCGGCGAGCTTGTTGCGACGACGCGGGCCGAGTCCAGGAGATTGAAATTGCGCTTCGCCGCGACATGTGCTGAGGCGCTTCCCGTGGCCGGCGAGAGCGCAGCCATCCGCTTTGCCTCGTCGGACTCGGACTGGGCATGAGTTGCTCCCGAACCGCGCCACGCCCGCTGGCCGCCGCCGCTGAGGATGACTATGCCGCAATCCGCGACGACCGAGACCCCAGCGCTTTCGTTCCAGGATGACGGCGGTGTCTCCCGCTCGAAGTGGGTCGCTGCCGCGCTGATCCTCGCGCTCCTCGGATGGATGGCGAGCGGCTTCGTCCTGCCCGGCGAGGAGCCGGACACCAAGACCTCCGTCGCCGACGCTCCGCGGGAAATCGCGGTGGCGGTGCGGGAGTCGCGCGCCGAACCGGTGACGCGCATCTTCTCCGCCGAGGGGCAGGCGCAGCCGGACCGGCTGTCCTCGATCCGAACGGAGGCGACGGGCGAGATCGCCGAGGTCGCGGCGCGCAAGGGCGAGGCCGTCGAGGCCGCCCAGATCATCGCTCGAGTCGACAACACGCAGCGGCAGGCGGAACTGGAGAGGGCGCAGGAGGAGCTGACGCGGGCCGAGCGAGACTTCCGCAACGCCGAGACGCTGCTCGAGCGCGGCGCCTCGACGCTCGACCGTATCGCCGAGACGCGCTCGGCGCTGGCCGCAGCGCGCGCTCAGGTGGCGGCGGCCGAGGAGGCGCTGGAAAACACCATCATCCGCGCGCCCTTCGCCGGAACGCTGGACGAGCTGACGATCGAGGTCGGCGAGTACGTCACCGCCGGCGAGGAGGTGGGCGAGATCGTGGACGGCGAGCCGCTGACGGTCGTGATCCAGGTGCCGCAGCAGTCGCTGTCGGCGCTGGAGGTGGGACAGGACGCGGAGGTATCGTTCATCACGGGGCAGGTGCGGCAGGGGGAGGTCGCTTATATTGGTGTGAACGCCGATGCCGAGACGCGCACGTTCCGCGCCGAGATCGTGGTCCCGAACCAGGAAGATCCGGTTCCGAGCGGCGTCAGCGCCGAGGTGCGCATTCCTGTGGGCGAGACCGTGGCGCACTTTCTCTCGCCCGCGGTGCTGTCGCTCGGCTCCGACGGCGCGCTGGGCGTCAAGACGGTCGATGACGGAAACCGGGTGGAGTTCCACGAGGTCGAGATCGTGCGTGCCCAGACCGACGGCATCTGGATCTCCGGGCTGCCGGACGAGGTGCGGATCATCACCATCGGTCAGGGATTCGTGAGTGCGGGCGAGGCGGTGGCGCCGCGCACGGAAGACGAGGTCGCGACACTCGCCGCGACAGATGATCGGCGGGAGATGACCGAATGAGTGCCGTCATCGAGGCGGCCTTCTCGCGCGGGCGGTTCGTGGCGCTTGTCTTCGCGCTGATCATGGTCGTCGGAGCGGTCTCCTACGCGTTCATCCCGAAGGAGAGTTCGCCCGAAATCCCGATCCCTGTCATCTACGTCGTGACGACGCTCGACGGCATCTCGCCCGAGGATGCCGAGCGCCTGCTGGTGGAGCCAATCGAGACCGAACTCGCCTCGCTGACCGGCGTTGACGAGATGAGCGCGAGCGCGGGCGAGGGCTATGCCTCGGTCACGCTGGAGTTCGAGCCCGGCTTCGACGCCGACGAGGCCCTGACCGACGTGCGTGAGGCGGTGGACCGAGCCCGCCCGGAATTGCCCGACGACGCCTCGGAGCCCACGGTCAACGAGGTCAACACCGCGCTCTTCCCGATCCTGACCGCAATCCTCTCCGGTCCCGTGCCGGAGCGCGCCCTCAACAACCTTGCAAATGATCTCGGTGACCGGATCGAGGCGGTGCCGGGCGTGCTCGAGGTCGAGATCGGCGGCGAGCGGTCGGAGGTCATGGAGGTCCTGATCGACCCGACGGTCTTCGAGACATACAACCTCTCGTTCGACGAGCTGATCAGCCAGATAAACCGAAATAACCGCCTGATTGCAGCCGGCGCCATCGAGACCGAGGCGGGACGGCTGGTCCTGAAGGTCCCCGGCCTCATCGAGAATATTCAGGACGTGATGGAGCTGCCGGTCAAGGTGCGCGGCAACACGGTCGTGACCTTCGCCGACGTGGCGACGGTGCGGCGGACCTTCGAGGACCCGACGAGCTTCGCGCGGATCGACGGCCAGCCGGCGCTGGCGCTCGAGATCAAGAAGCGCGTCGGCGCGAACATCATCGAGACGGTGGCGGCGGTGAAGGACGTCGTCGACGAGGCGGATGAAACCTGGCCCGAGAGCGTGCGCATCACCTACCTGCAGGACGAGAGCGAGCAGGTCGAGACGATCCTCTCGGACCTCGAGTCGAACGTCATCGCGGCGATCATCCTGGTGATGATCGTCATCGTCTGGGCGTTGGGCTTCCGCTCGTCGGTGCTGGTCGGGCTGGCGATTCCAGGAGCTTTCCTCAGCGGCGTCGCGGCGCTCTGGGCGATGGGGTACACGATGAACATCGTCGTGCTCTTCTCGCTGATCCTGGTGGTGGGGATGCTGGTCGACGGCGCCATCGTCACGGTCGAGCTCGCCGACCGCAAGCTGCAGAAGGGGGCGAGCCCGCGCGACGCCTACGCCCATGCGGCCAAGCGCATGTCCTGGCCGATCATCGCCTCGACCGCGACCACGCTCAGCGTCTTCTTCCCGCTGCTCTTCTGGGAGGGGGTCGTCGGCGAGTTCATGAAGTTCCTGCCGATCACGGTGATCCTGACGCTCACGGCGTCGCTTTTCATGGCGCTGATCTTCATTCCGGTGCTCGGCGGGATCATTGGCAGGCGGCAGCCCCAGTCGGCGCGGCAGAAGGCGGCACTCGCGGCCGCCGAGCATGGCGACCCGCGCCACATCGGCGGCATGACGGGCGCCTATCTCCGCCTGCTCGAGCGCGCGATCCTCAGGCCGGTGACGACGCTGTTGCTGGCGGTCGCGCTGCTGCT
Source organism: Roseitranquillus sediminis (assembly GCF_016918935.1). Lineage (GTDB taxonomy): Bacteria > Pseudomonadota > Alphaproteobacteria > Rhodobacterales > Rhodobacteraceae > Roseitranquillus > Roseitranquillus sediminis. The sequence goes on along the minus strand of NZ_JAFFOB010000019.1, from coordinate 225,501 downwards.
CGGCGCCTTTGCGGCCTATGGCGAGCTTGGGCGAGGCCTCACCTTCTTCCCGGAGGTGGAGCCGGAGTTCATGCAGGTCACCGTCCGCGCGCGGGACAACTTCTCGATTTACGAGCGCGACGCCCTGGTACGTCAGGTCGAGCGGCGGCTGCTGGAGTATGGCGAGATCGCCAGCGTCTATGCTCGTTCGAGCGCCGACAGGCAGTCCGACGAGGAGGTCATCGGCACGATCCAGCTCGAACTGATGGAGTGGGACGAGCGCCGCACCGCCGACGAGATCGGCGAGGAGATCCGGCAGGAGATGGCCCAGATTCCCGGCATCGACGTGCAGGTGCAGACCCAGTCGGGCGGTCCGACGGAGGGAAAGCCGGTCAACCTGCAGATCATCTCGAACGACCGGCAGGCGCAGGAACAGGCGGTCGAGGCTGCGCTGGCGGCGATGCGCCGGATCGGAGGCTTCACCGACATCGCCGACACCCGGCCGTTGCCGGGCGTGGAGTGGCGCCTGGCGCTGGACCGGTCGGAGGCCGCGCGCTTCGGCGCCGACGTGACGCTGCTGGGGCAGGCGGTGCAGCTCCTGACGCAGGGCATCACCGTCGCGGACTACCGCCCCGGTGACGCGGAGGGGCCGGTCGATATCCGCGTCCGCTTCCCGAACGAGAACCGGACACTGCAGGAGCTGGAGAGCCTTCGCATCCCGACGTCGGCGGGCCTCGTCCCTATTTCCAACTTCGTCAGCTTCGAGCCGTCGCCCCGCACCGGCCGCATCCAGCGGATCGACCAGCGGCGGGTGCTGACGATCGAGGCGAACGTGGCGCCGGGCCTCCTGGTCAACGACCAGATCAACGCGCTCCGCAATGCGCTGGAGGCAACCGACCTGCCTGCCGGCGTCGACTGGTCATTCGCGGGTGAGGCGGAGGACCAGCAGGAGGCGATGCAGTTTCTCGCAGCCGCCTTCCTGTCTGCCATCGGACTGATGTTCGCGGTTCTGCTGATCCAGTTCAACAGCTTCTACCAGGCGCTGATCGTGATGTCGGCGATCATCTTCTCGGTCGCCGGCGTGCTCCTCGGGCTAATGGTGACGGGACGCCCCTTCGGCGTGGTCATGGGCGGCATCGGAGTCATCGCGCTCGCGGGGATCGTCGTGAACAACAACATCGTCTTGATCGACACCTACAATGACCTGCGCCGCACAGGGCAGTCGCCGCGCGAGGCGGCGCTGAGAACGGGTGCGCAGCGCCTGAGGCCCGTCGTGCTGACTTCGGTCACGACCGCACTCGGGCTCTTGCCGATGGTGATCGGCGTCAACATCGACTTCTTCGCCCGCACCATCGTCTACGGGGCGCCCTCGACTCAGTGGTGGACCGAGCTGTCGTCGGCCATCGCCGGCGGGCTGGTGATCGCGACGGTGATGACGCTGGTGGTGACGCCGGCGATGCTGATGCTGCGGGACGCGCCGAGGCGGCGGCGGTCAGGCGCGGCGGTGCCGGCGTGACACCGGAGGCGCGGGTCGCGGCGGCGATCGAGGTGCTGGATGCGATCCTCAAGGGCGCGCCCGCCGAGCGGGTTCTGACCAACTGGGCGCGAGGCAACCGTTTTGCCGGCTCGGGCGACCGCGCCGCCATCCGTGACCATGTCTATGACGCGCTGCGCCGGCGGCGCTCGCTGGCTGCATGGGGCGGGTCTGAGACCGGCAGGGGCCTGATGCTCGGTCACGTGCGCGCCACAGGACTCGATCCAGCGCAGGTCTTCGACGGCGCCCGCCATGCGCCGCCGCCGCTCGACGCCGAGGAGGCGCCGGCGCCGCACGGTCCCTGGCCGCGCGAAACCGAACTCGACTGCCCCGATTGGCTGCTGCCGCGCCTCGACGAGGCGCTAGGTCACCTGGCCGAGCCGGTCCTTCGGGCAATGCAGTCGCGCGCGCCGGTCCATCTGCGCGTCAACCTGCGGAAGGCGGACCAGGACGAGGCGCTGCGGGCGGTCGCGGCCGAGGGCATCGTCGCGCAGCCTCACGACCTGTCCCCGACGGCGCTCGAGGTGCTCGAGGGCGCGCGCCGCATCCGTAACTCGCGAAGCTATGGCGAGGGGCTGGTGGAAGTACAGGACGCCGCCTCGCAGGCCGTGGCGGACGCGGTGCCGGTCAAGCCCGGCGCTCGGGTGCTGGATCTCTGTGCGGGTGGCGGCGGCAAGACCCTCGCCCTCGCCGCGCGGCAGGATGCGGAGTGGCACGCGCACGACGCGTTTCCGCGGCGGATGGCCGACCTGCCGGAGCGCGCCCGCCGCGCCGGGGTTGTGGTCGCACTGCACGACCGGCCGCCGGTGCGCGACGTCTTCGACGTGGTGCTGGTGGACGCGCCTTGTTCGGGGTCGGGGACGTGGCGCCGAGATCCCGCGGCGAAGTGGTCGCTAACACCTCGGCGCCTGTCCGAACTGCGCCGCACGCAGACGGAGATCCTCGACCAAGCGGCGGAGCTGACGGCGGCGGACGGCACTCTCGCCTACGTCACCTGCTCGCTGCTGCGGGAGGAGGACGAAGAGCAGATCGCCGGCTTCCTTGAGCGCCACTCCGACTGGTCGCAGCAGGAGGCGCAGCGCCTCACGCCGCTGGACGGGGGCGACGGTTTCTTCCTGTCTATCATGCGGCGCGAGTTGAAGTAAGAAAACACAACTTGTACATGATTCAAGGTGGCGCGCTGCCGAGCGTTCTCGGTCGGCGAGGCGCGACACGTTCATCGAGGTTGACACTTGCCGCATCCCTCACTCGCTCCAAGGTCCATCGACAAGATGGCCGAGTCCACCATGCCGCGGCTGTGGCTTCTGCTCGTCCCTGCGCTCCTGCTTCTTGGGGCCGGGATTATTGCGCCGTTGCCGCAGACGGGCCCGTTCCTCCTTGCGGCGGGCAGCGCGGTCCTTGCGGTTGCGGCAATAATGGGGGTATTCGGGCTCCGGCGCAGGCAGGCCAAGCGGGAGCTCTTTCGCGCCGTCGCAAGGTTCGTCGAGCACGACAAGACGCCCACCTTCACGACCGACGGCGAGGGGCGCGTCGGCTACCGCAACGCCGCGGCGGTCGAGCGCTTCGGCGACAACGTCGAAACGCTTCTCGGTGCGCTCGGGGACGCCTTCGCCGCGCCGGCCGCGGTGCTCCATCGCCTGCAGGAGCAGGCCGCCAGCCGGGGCCGCGCGGAGGAGGAGGTCGTCACCCGCCAAGGCCGCATCAGGCTGAACACGCATCGCATGGGCAGGGACGGTTTCCTGTGGCGGCTCGAAGATCTCGCCCTCGACGGGGGTGGGAGGGGCAGCGACGACGCGGCCCTGCCGGTGCTCGCGGCCTCGCGCACCGGCACCATCCTCTACCGCAACACCGCGATGCGCGAGGTGATCGGCGATTGCTCAAACACCCTGGACGAGGTCTTCCCCGACCTGCCGCTCCGCTCTGGCGAGATTCACGAGGTGACAGGGCCGGGCGGCGCGAGGCGGTGGACGGTCGTCGAGACAGCGAGCGCGGCAGGACGGCGCGAGGTTTATCTGCTGCCGGCGCGCACGCTCGCCACAGCGCCTGACCGGCAGCTCTTCGACGCGCTTCCGGTGCCGCTCCTCGAGATCGCGGCGACCGGCGAGGTCGAGATGGCTAACCGGCTCGCCCGCGACCTGCTGGCCGATCAGATGGCTGTGGGGACGCCGATGTCCTCCCTCGTCGAAGGTCTGGGGCGGCCGGTCGGCGAGTGGATTGCGGATGCTCTAGAGGGACGCGGCCTGAACAAGCCAGAGGTCGTCCGCGCCTCGCGTCCCTCCAAGGAGGTTTACCTCCAGATCACGCTGGGCCGGATCGAGCAGGAGGGCGAGCCAATGCTGGTCGCGGTCCTGAACGACGCGACCGAACTCAAGACGCTCGAAGCACAGTTCGTCCAGAGCCAGAAGATGCAGGCGATCGGCCAGCTGGCCGGCGGTGTGGCGCACGACTTCAACAACCTGCTGACGGCCATCAGCGGTCACTGCGACCTTTTGCTGCTGCGGCACGACGCTGGCGACCCCGACTACTCGGACCTCAGCCAGATCGCGCAGAACGCGAACCGCGCCGCGAGCCTGGTGCGGCAGCTGCTCGCCTTCTCGCGCAAGCAGAACCTCAAGCCGCAGTCGCTCGACCTGCGCGAGAGCCTCTCCGACCTCGCCCACCTGCTCAACCGGCTGGTGGGCGAGAAGGTGACGCTCGAGCTGAGTCACGATCCGGAGCTGAAGATGATCCGGGCGGACAAGCGGCAGCTGGAGCAGGTCCTGATGAACCTGGTCGTCAATGCGCGTGATGCGATGCCGTCGGGCGGCAGGATCGAGATCTCGACGAAGGTTCTGACGCTTCGCGAGCCCATGCGCCGCGACAGGGCCGTGGTGCCCACGGGCGAGTGGGTGGTGGTTCGGGTCGTCGACCAGGGCGTCGGCATTCCGCCGGACAAGCTGCCGAAGATCTTCGAGCCGTTTTTCACCACCAAGCGTACCGGCGAGGGCACCGGCCTCGGGCTCTCGACCGCCTATGGCATCGTCAAGCAGACCGGCGGTTTCATCTTCGCCGACAGCGTGCCTGGGACGGGGACCGAGTTCTCGCTCTACTTCCCTGCGCACGACGCGCCCTCCGAGCCCGAGGCGGAAGCTGCGAAGCAGGTGTCTGAAGCGCCGCGGCAGGGCGACGGGGTAGTCCTTCTGGTCGAGGACGAAGCGCCGGTCCGCGCCTTCGCCGGACGGGCCCTGCGGATGCGGGGCTATACCGTGCTCGAGGCGGAAAACGCGGAGGAAGCGCTGAAGCTCCTGGAGGACGAGACGCTGCGCGTCGACGTCTTCGTAACCGACGTGATCATGCCGGGGATGGACGGGCCGAGTTGGGTGCGCGAGGCGCTGAAGGCGCGGCCGGACACGCGGGTGGTGTTCGTTTCTGGTTACGCTGAGGACAGCCTTGCCGAGGACCAGGCGCGGATCCCGAACTCGAAATTCCTGCCCAAGCCGTTCTCGCTGACCGACCTGACGTCGACGGTTCATGCTCAGTTCGACGCGCTGGCCAAACGCGGCGATTAACCATGCTCTGCCGCGCATCCACGTGCGGCTTGCAATGTTCCTGTTACGGTCCCATAAGGGTTAACGGAACATCAAGTGAACATGGGCAGTCATTGCCGCTCGGCGGCTGCTGTGAAATAAGGATCGGCACCCAATGGCCACGGCGAACATCCTCGACATGACCGACAAGCGAAACAGCGACCGGCAGAAGGCGCTCGACAGCGCGCTGAGCCAGATCGAGCGGCAGTTCGGCAAGGGCTCGATCATGAAGCTCGGCGGTGACAACCCGATCGCCGAGATCGAGTCGACGTCGACGGGCTCGCTAGGGCTCGACATCGCGCTCGGCATCGGCGGCATCCCGAAAGGGCGCATCGTCGAGATCTACGGGCCGGAAAGCTCGGGCAAGACGACGCTGACGCTGCATTGCGTGGCCGAGGAGCAGAAGAAGGGCGGCGTGTGCGCCTTCGTCGATGCCGAACATGCGCTCGACCCGCTCTACGCGCGCAAGCTGGGCGTGGACCTCGATGAACTCCTGATCTCGCAGCCCGACACGGGCGAGCAGGCGCTGGAGATCACCGACACGCTGGTGCGCTCCGGCGCGGTTAGCATGGTCGTTGTCGATTCGGTCGCGGCGCTGACGCCAAAGGCCGAGCTTGAGGGCGACATGGGCGACGCGCAGGTAGGCGCCCAGGCGAGGCTGATGAGCCAGGCGATGCGCAAGCTCACCGGCTCGATCAGCCGCTCGAAGTGCACGGTGATCTTCATCAACCAGATCCGCATGAAGATCGGCGTCATGTTCGGCAGCCCGGAGACGACGACGGGCGGCAACGCGCTCAAGTTCTATTCCTCAGTCCGGCTCGACATCCGCCGTATCGGCTCGATCAAGGACCGCGACGAGGTGGTCGGCAACACCACGCGGGTGAAGGTGGTCAAGAACAAGGTCGCGCCGCCGTTCAAGCAGGTCGAGTTCGACATCATGTACGGCGAGGGGATCTCGAAGGTCGGGGAGCTGCTGGACCTCGGCGTCAAGGCCGGCGTGGTGGAGAAGTCGGGCTCGTGGTTCTCCTACGGTGACGAGCGTATTGGACAGGGCCGCGAGAACGCCAAGACCTTCCTGAAGGAGAACGCGCGCATCGCGATGGAGATCGAGGACAAGATCCGCGCGGCGCACGGCCTCGAGTTCGACATGGGTGCCGGTGACGACGAGGTCGGCGACGCGTTGCTGGAAGGCTGAGTGGCCGAGCTGCGACCGTCCCCTCCTGACGCGGGCGGGGGCGGTCCGCGCGCGTGTGGACAGGCGGACGGCGCGCGGCTAAAGGGGGCTGATCCCTGAACCCGGACCTTCCATGCCCTCGCTCAACGACATCCGATCGACGTTTCTCGACTACTTTGCCGGCAAGGGCCATCAGGTGGTCGAGAGCTCGCCGCTCGTGCCACGCAACGACCCGACGCTGATGTTCGTGAACTCGGGCATGGTCCAGTTCAAGAACCTGTTCACCGGCATCGAGACGCGCGACTACAAGCGCGCCACGACCGCGCAGAAGTGCGTGAGGGCCGGCGGCAAGCACAACGACCTCGACAACGTCGGCTATACAGCGCGACACCACACCTTCTTCGAAATGCTCGGCAACTTCTCGTTCGGCGACTACTTCAAGGATGCCGCCATCCCGTTCGCCTGGGAGATGGTGACGCGGGAGTACGGCATCGACCCGTCGCGCCTTCTCGCCACCGTCTTTCACACCGACGAGGAGGCGGCGGCGATCTGGCGCAAGGTCGGCCTGCCGGACAACCGGATCATCCGCATCGCGACCGACGACAACTTCTGGATGATGGGCTCGACCGGTCCATGCGGTCCGTGCTCCGAGATTTTCTACGACCACGGCGACCATATTCCCGGTGGCCCCCCGGGCAGTCCGGACGAGGACGGCGACCGGTTCATCGAGATCTGGAACCTCGTCTTCATGCAATACGAGCAGTTCGAGGACGGCACCCGCCGAGAACTCTCGGCGCAGTCGATCGACACCGGCATGGGCCTCGAGCGGATCGGCGCGCTGCTGCAGGGCAAGCACGACAACTACGATACCGACCTGATGCGGGCGCTGATCGAGGCGGCGGCGCACGCCACTTCGACCGAGCCGGACGGCCCCGGCAAGGTGCATCACAGGGTGATCGCCGACCATCTGAGGTCGACATCGTTCCTCATCGCCGACGGCGTGATGCCCTCGAACGAGGGGCGAGGCTATGTGCTGCGCCGCATCATGCGGCGCGCGATGCGTCACGCCCACCTGCTGGGTGCGCAGGAGCCGCTCATGCACCGGCTGGTCCCCGAGCTCGTGCGGCAGATGGGGCAACCTTATCCGGAGCTCGTTCGCGCGCGGCCGATGATCGAGGAGACTTTGAGGTCGGAGGAGACGCGCTTCCGCCAGACGCTGGAGCGCGGCCTGCGCCTGCTCGACGAGGAGCTGGCGGACCTGCCCGACGGCGTCGAGTTGCCCGGCACGACCGCCTTCAAGCTCTATGACACCTATGGTTTCCCGCTCGATCTCACGCAGGACGCGCTGCGCGAGCGCGGCCGCGGCGTTGACGTCAACGCGTTCCAGCAGTCGATGGAGGAGCAGAAGGCGAAGGCGCGCGCCGCCTGGGCCGGATCGGGCGAAACGGCCGACGCCGGCATCTGGTTCGACATCGCCGACCGCCACGGCTCGACCGAGTTCCTGGGTTATGACACGGAGACGGCGGAGGGACAGATCCTCGCGCTCGTCAAGGACGGCGCACCCGCCGACGAGGCCACGGCAGGCGAAGGCGTGCTGATCGTCGTGAACCAGACGCCGTTCTACGCCGAGGCTGGCGGCCAGGTGGGCGATGCCGGGATGCTGCGCACCGCCAGCGGTCGCGCGCAGATCACCGACACGCGCAAGACGGCCGGCGTCTTTATCCACTATGCCGAGGTGGTCGAGGGACGCGTCAAGACGGGTGAGGCGGCGGCTCTCGAAGTGGACCATGCGCGGCGCTCGACGATCCGGGCAAACCACTCGGCGACGCACCTGCTGCACGAGGCATTGCGGCAGGCCCTGGGGCCGCATGTTGCGCAGCGTGGCTCGCTGAATGCGCCGGACCGGCTTCGCTTCGACTTCAGCCATGCGGCGGCGCTCAGTCCCGATGAGGTCACTCAGGTCGAGCGGGAGGTGAACGCCTTCATCCGGCAGAATGCGCCGGTCGAAACCCGGGTCATGACGCCCGACGATGCCCGAGCTCTGGGAGCACAGGCGCTCTTCGGCGAAAAGTACGGCGACGAGGTTCGCGTCGTCTCGATGGGCGAGGCCGACACCGGCAAGGGTCCGGGCGGGCGCACCTACTCGATCGAGCTCTGCGGGGGCACCCATGTCCGGCGGACCGGGGACATCGGCGTCTTTGTGACGCTGGGCGATAGCGCTTCGTCGGCCGGCGTGCGTCGGATTGAAGCTCTGACTGGCGCGGCGGCGTTCGAGTATCTCGCCGGGCAGGGCCACCACTTGGCCGAAGTCTCGGCGGCGCTCAAGTCACAGCCGGATCAGGTGCCCGCGCGCATCCGCGCGCTCCTGGACGAGAGGCGGGCGCTGCAGAACGAGGTGGCGCAACTGCGGCGCGAGGCCGCTCTGGGCGGACCGCGGCAGGCGGAGGAAGCGGCGCGGCAGGTCAACGGGATCTCGTTCGTGGGGCAGGTGCTGCAGGGCGTCAGCGGCAAGGACCTGCCGGCGCTCGTCGACGAGCACAAGGCGCGGCTTGGATCTGGCGCGGTGCTGCTGATCACCGATGCCGGCGGCAAGGCGGCGGTAGCGGCCGGGGTTACGACGGACCTGACCAGCCGGATCTCGGCCGTGGATCTTGTACGCGCAGCGGTCGGGGAACTGGGCGGTAAGGGCGGCGGCGGTCGGCCGGACCTCGCGCAGGGCGGAGGCAAGGATGCGGCGAACGCGAGTGCCGCCATCGCCGCCGCCGAAAGGGTGCTGGAGAGTTGAGCGAGGGCTCGACGGGCGCATTGCGTTAGACTGGGAACGTCTCAAGATACGCGGCCAAAGGCAGGTTCCGCGCGCAGGTGAGCACGCGGACGACACTTTTCAAGCCGAAGAACCGCTTGCTGCCTGCTTTGAGGCCGCAGGATGACCATGCGCAGGATGCGGCGAACATTTGCGTCGCTATTGGAGCTCCGGAAAACGAAACGGCGCGTCGTCAGGACGGCCGGGCGTCGGGCGCGGGCAGCTGCGATCGGGACGGCAGCGCGGTGTGCCGTGGCTCGCCAACCTAAAATGCGCGGCTTTGGTGCTGCACTGCGATTTCGGTTGGTCTTGCTGACACGCGCATCCAGCGGCTCGGCGCAGCGAACGTCGCGGGCCGTTCCCTTGCATTGGAGCAGCGGCTGCGTGGAGAACCATCCGGCGGCGCGTTGATCGGCGGGCGACGGCGCTAGATCGACGGCAAGCTGAAGCGGAGGACCAGATGCCGGATGATCGGCCGATAATCGCATGGCTGCGGCGGGACCTGAGATTGGGCGATCACCCCATGCTGCACGCTGCCTTCGAGAGCGGCCGCCCAGTCATTCCCGTGTTCCTGCGCGACGAGGTGATCGAAGGTCAAGGCGCCGCGCCGCGTTGGCGGCTATCGTTGAGTATCGGCGCCTTCGGGCGCGAACTTGAGGCCATCGGGTCACGCCTCGTGCTTCGACATGGCCGCGCCGCCGAAGCTCTCGCACGGCTGGTGGACGAGACGGGCGCGGCGGCGATCTGGTGGACCCGCGCCTACGATCCCGCCTCTCGCGCACGTGACGAAGAGGTGGAGCGAGAAAGCAGCGTCGAGACGCGGGTGTTTCCGGGCCACGTGCTGTTCGAGCCCTGGTCGATCGAGACTGGATCCGGCGGCTACTACAAGGTCTACACGCCCTACTGGCGCGCGACGCGGCATTGGGAGGTGCAGGACCCGCTGCCGCGGGTGCCCCGCCTGAGGCCCCCCGAGCGCTGGCCCCGGAGCGATACCTTGAACGACTGGGCGCTGGGAGCGGACATGCAGCGCGGGGCCGAGGTCGTGGCGCGGCATGTCCGCGTCGGCGAGGCGGCGGCTCAGGACCGGCTCGCCGGCTTCATCGAAGATGGTATCGCCGACTACGAGGCGGGGCGGAACCTGCCCGCGGTCAATGGCACGTCGGGGCTGTCGGAGAACCTGACCTACGGAGAGATCTCAATCCGCACCTGCTGGCACGCGGCGCGGCGGGCGGAGGAAGAGGGACGCTCCGGCGCCTCGACCTGGCTCAAGGAGCTGATCTGGCGCGAATTCGCCTACCACCTGCTCTGGTACACGCCGCGACTCGTCACCGGTAACTGGCGGCCGGAATGGGATGACTTTCCGTGGCGCGACGACAATGGCGACGCGATGCTCTGGCGGCAGGGCAGAACGGGCATGCCCTTCGTCGACGCGGCGATGCGGGAGATGTTCGTCACCGGGCGGATGCACAACCGGTCTCGGATGATCGTCGCCTCCTACCTCACCAAGCACCTGATGACGCACTGGCGCGTCGGCTGCCGCTGGTTCGAAGAGTGCCTGACGGACTGGGACGTGGCGAACAATGCGCTCGGCTGGCAGTGGGTGGCGGGATCGGGTCCCGACGCGTCGCCGTTCTTTCGAGTGTTCAACCCAGCGACTCAGCTACAGAAGTTCGATCCCGAACGCGCCTATGTCGGTCGCTGGATCGCGGAGGGTCAGAGGCGGCCCGGCGAGGATGCGCTGAGTTATTTCGATGCGATCCCGCTGAGATGGAACATGTCGCCCGACGATGCCTATCCCGCGCCCTTGGTCTCCGCGGCCGCCGGCAGGCAACGCGCACTTGACGCCTACGCGGAGCGCAGGGACTGACGGCCAACTCGGCGGAGGCGCCTTCGGCGCCATTTCTTTCCTCTCGCGACCTCGCGGTCGCTCGGGTGGGTCTCGGCGGAGTTGCTGGAACTCACTTCGGCCGGTAGCTTCCTGATCGGGTTGGGAAAGGAGTGGGCATGCTCAGCACGACGGAGGGACAGGATGACCTGCCGCGCTATTTCGCACCGGTCTTCACCACGGCCTGCGGGATGGAGCGCGGGCGCCTCGACTTCGTCCTGCCGGACGGAAGACGGTTCCGCGCCGATGGACGCGAGAAGGGGCCGGAGGCGGAGGTAGTCGTGCACGACCCCGACCTTTTCGCGAGGCTGATCCGCGAGGGCGACATGGGCTTCTGCGAGGCCTACCTAGACGGTGGATGGTCGACGCCGGATCTGCAGGCCTTTATGGACGTGATTCACGTGGCGGGAGACGATCTCTACGACGGCTTCCCCGGCATGCGGGTCCTGCGCGCCTACGAACGTCTGCGCCACCTCCTGCGCGGCAACACGCGGTCGCAGGCCAAGCGGAACATCGCGGCGCACTACGACCTCGGAAACGACTTCTACCGCCTTTGGCTCGATTCCACGATGACCTATTCGTCGGCGAAATTCCAGACAGGCGAGGAGAGCCTCGAGGCGGCGCAGGCGGCGAAGTACGCCAGCCTGATCGACCAGATGGGCGTGCGCGAGGGCGACCATGTTCTGGAGATCGGCTGTGGCTGGGGCGGATTTGCCGAGTACGCCGCGCGCGAGCGGGGCCTTCGGGTGACGGGTCTAACCATCAGCCGGGCGCAGTTCGACTTCGCCCGGCAGCGGATCGCGAACGCCGGTCTGGTAGAACAAGTGGAGATCGCCTTCCGCGACTATCGCGACGAGGCGGGGCGGTACGACGGGATCGCGTCGATCGAGATGTTCGAGGCGGTAGGCGAGAAGTACTGGCCCGTCTATTTCGATGCCGTGCGCGAGCGACTGCGGCCCGGTCGCAATGCGACGCTGCAAATCATTACCCTGCAGGACCGGCGGTGGGAAGTTTATCGCCGCGGGGTGGACTTCATCCAGAAGTACATCTTTCCCGGTGGCATGCTGCCGAGCCCGACGGTGCTGCGCGCGGAGATCGAGCGGGCGGGCCTGAGGGTCGCGCAGTCGGTCGAGTTCGGCGAGAGCTACAGCCAGACGCTGAGACGCTGGCATGACGCCTTCACGATGCGCTGGGACGAGATCGCGAGCCTCGGCTTCGACGAACGGTTCCGGCGGATGTGGTCGTTCTACCTGACCTCGTGCGCGGCTGCGTTCCAGAGCGGGAACTGCGACGTCACGCAGATCACCGTGCAGCGCCCGGGCTGAGGATGCCGACATCCGCCAAGGCAACGGCCGTGCTCCTCTTCGCGAAGTTGTCTCCGGTCGTCGTACTCGCGATGCCGGAGCGGGACAGCGTGGCCGGCGTCGACGCGATCGGGCCGGCTACGGCGGTAACGGCTGCGTCTCGAGTTCTTTACACGCGACGCATGCGATGCTCCTGCGCTCGCTCGATTTCGCCCCGAAGACCCGGTAGGGGCGGTGCAGGACGTGGTGGCGCTGATGGCGGCGTCGAGCGGCCCCCTGCTGCACCATGCTGCGCTGCTGCTGGTCGTCGCGCGTTGCCGGCCGGCTGGATCACGGGGAAGGTGGCGCGGCGGCGGTCTTGAGTCGAACCCGGGGGAGAGGTGATGGAGCGGGCATTCTTCTACGGCACGCTGCGCGACGACGATCTGCGTCGTATCGTGCTCGGCGCCGAGGTGGCGGTCGAGCCGGCGACCCTTGACGGCTTCGCGGTGCGCGCGACGGCGGATGTCCCCACCCTCGTCGCCAAGGAGGGCGCATCTGCGGATGGGTTGATGACGGCGTCGCTCGGCGAGGAGACGCTCCGGCGCCTGGAGTTCTACGAGGCGAGCTTCGGGCATGGACGTGAGCCTGCGCTGTTGGGCGGCATTCCGGTCATCATTTGGCGCGCCGATGTGGAGGCATCGGCCGTCGATCCGTGGCGGCTGGACCATTGGCAGGAGAAATGGGGGTCGATCCTGCGCGAAGCCGCGCGGGAGACGATGGAGTATATATCCAGCCGCTCGCCCGACTGGGTCGCCGGCCACCGCCCGATGATCCTGCAGCGCGCGGATTCGGCGGCCCGCGCCAAGGCAGTCCAGGCGCCAGCCGAGGTGCGGCGCGGGTTCGACGGCGCCGACGTGGAGGTTCGGGCGCACCGACGGCCCTACGCCGACTACTTCACGCTCGTCGAGCAGGACTTGCGCTTTCGCCGCTTTGACGGTTCGTGGAGCGAGACGGTGACGCGCTCGGGACTCATCGCGTCGGATGCGGTGACGGTGCTGCCCTACGATCCGAGGCGCGACGAGGTGATGCTGCTGGAGCAGTACCGCTACGGCCCATGGCTTCGCGGGGACGAACGCGCCTGGACGCTGGAGCCGGTGGCGGGGCGGATCGATCCGGGCGAGACGCCAGAGGCGACCGCGCTGAGGGAGACGCGTGAGGAGGCGGCGCTGGAGATCGCGCGGCTGGAACGGGTCGGCGGCTATTACGCGTCGACCGGGTGCCTCAGCGAGTACGTGCACTCCTATGTCGGCATCTGCGACCTTGCGGCGCGGGGCGGCGAGGTGGGCGGCGCTATGGCCGAGCAGGAGGACATCCTGAGCCACGTGCTCCCGTTCGCGCGGCTGATGGAGCTGGTCGCGTCGGGGGAGGCGGAGGATGCGCCGCTGCTTGTCACGGCGTGGTGGCTGCAGGCGCATCGCGCACGGCTGCGAGATGCTGCTGCGGCGTGAGCCGCTGGACGGCGCCCGGCGGAACGGGCATACCTGCCCCACGCAGTCGGAGGCGGAATGAGCATCGGCACCTACATCACGCGCGCGCTGACCTGGTGGCACGGCCAGACGATCGGCACGCAGCTTTTCACCTGGCGCAGCGGCGTGAGGGTCGGCGAGGATGAGGCCGGCAACGCCTTCTACCGAACGAAGGACGGCAAGCGGCGCTGGGTCATCTATAACGGCGAGTCCGAGGCGAGCCGCGTCAGCCCCGACTGGCACGGCTGGCTGCACCACACCTGGGACGAGCCGCCGTCCGAGCGGCCGCTGCGCCACCGGTCGTGGGAGAAGCCGCACCTGCCGAACTTGACCGGTACGACGCTGGCCTATGCGCCGCCGGGCTCGATCCGCCGGCCCGAGCCGGCATTGCGCAGCGACTACGAGGCCTGGACGCCGGAGTGATGCGGGAGAATCCGGTCGAGGTCGCAACCGGGGCGCTCGTCGTCCTGATCGCCGTGGGGTTTCTCGTCTACGCCGCGCAGTTCGCCGGCGGCAGCGGCGTCCGTGCCGCCAGTTATCCGCTCACTGCGAGCTTCCGCTCGGCCGAGGGCGTGACCGTAGGCACCGACGTAAGGCTCGCGGGCGTCAGCATCGGCACCGTCACGGGTCTGGCATTGAACCCCGAGACCTATCGGGCGGACACGCTCTTCGCCATCGACGACGGGGTGCGCCTGCCGGAGGACACATCGATTGCGGTGGCGTCCGAGGGCCTGCTCGGCGGGACCTTCATCGAGGTGCTGCCGGGCGGCTCGCCGTTCGACATCGATCCGGGTGGCGAGATCGAGGACACGCAGAGCGCCGTCAGCCTGATCACGCTCCTCCTGCGCTTCGTGACAGGGAGCGAGGGGTGAGGGCCGTTGCATTCGCCGTCGCGCTTCTCACGGCCCCGGCCGCGCAGGCGCAGGTGGTCGAAGCGCCGGGGGCCGTTCTGCGCGCGCTCGACAAGATCGACGGGCGTGTCGCGGACGTGACCGTGCACGTGGGGGAGACAGCCAGCTTCGGCCGCCTCGGCATCACGCTCGTCGAATGCCGGTATCCGTCGCAGAACCCTTCGGGCGACGCCTTTGCCTTGCTTGAGGTCCGGCAAGAGGAGGCGTCACTCTTCAAGGGCTGGATGGTCGCGTCGAGCCCGGCGCTGAACGCGCTCGATCATCCGCGCTACGACGTTTGGGTGATGCGCTGCAGCACGAGCTGAGGCGCCGGCGCCGATCCCGCGGCGCCGAATTCCGCCGGCAGGTCCAGCGCCTCGGCAAGGCGCAGACGGTATTCGCCACGCGAGATCTCGGTCGCACCGAGCGATCGCAGGTGCGGCGTAACGAACTGCGTGTCGAGCAGCATGAAGCCTCCCTGCACCAGCCGGTCGACCAGGTGGACGAGGGCGATCTTTGACGCATCGCGCATGGTGCTGAACATGCTCTCGCCGAAGAAGGCCGCGCCGATCGCCACGCCATAGACGCCGCCGACCAAGGCACCTGAGTGGCGGATCTCGACGCTGTGCGCGTGCCCTCGCCGGTGGAGCTCGGCGTAGAGCTGCCGGATCGTGTCGTTGATCCAGGTCTCCGGCCGCGCGGCGCATCCAGCCACCACGCCGTCGAAATCGGTGTCGTACGTCACCTCATAGCCGCCGCGCAGGATCCGGCGCCGCAGCGAGCGCGAGACGTGGAGGCGGTCGAGTGGGATGATCCCCCGCCGCAGCGGGTCGACCCAGAAGATCTCCGGGTCATCGCGCCGCTCCGCCATGGGAAAGATACCTGTGGCGTAGGCGCCGAGCAACAGGTCGGGAGTAAGAGCGCCGTCGGTCATGTCTGTCGCAGTCAGCCGGGGCGCTGCTCCAACCAGTGCTCCAGCCAATGGATGTCGTAGTCGCCGGAGAGGACTGCCGGCTCGCGGAGCAGCGCGTGGAAGAGCGGTATGGTGGTGTCCACGCCGTCAACGATCAGTTCCCCCAGCGCACGGGCCAGCCGCGACAGCGCCTCGGGTCGGTCGCTGCCATGCACGATCAACTTGCCGATCAGGCTGTCGTAGTAGGGCGGGATCCGGTAGCCGTCGTAAAGTGCGCTGTCGACACGCACCCCGAGGCCGCCTGGCGCGTGGTACTGGCTGATCCGGCCCGGTGACGGCGAAAAGTTGGGCAGCTTCTCGGCGTTGATCCGCACTTCGATCGCGTGACCCCGCGGCGTCAGCGCGTCCTGGTCGAACGACATGGGTTGTCCCGCCGCGACGCGGATCTGCTCGCGCACGAGATCGACGTCGTAAACCGCCTCAGTCACCGGATGCTCGACCTGCAGGCGGGTGTTCATCTCAATGAAGTAGAACTCGCCGTCCTCATAGAGGAACTCGATTGTGCCCGCACCGGCGTAGTTGATCGCTCCCACCGCGTCGGCGCATATCCGGCCGATGCGGGCGCGCGTCGCATCGTCTATGGCGGGGCCGGGCGACTCCTCCAGTACCTTCTGGTGGCGCCGTTGAAGCGAGCAGTCACGCTCGCCCAGATGCACCGCCCGTCCCTTGCCGTCGCCGAAGACCTGGATCTCTATGTGGCGCGGCTTGCTGAGGTACTTCTCGATGTAGACCTCGTCGTTGCCGAAGGCCGCCTTGGCCTCGGCCCGGGCGGTGCGGAAGGCGCGCTCGAGATCCTCTGCCGAGCGCGCGAGCTTCATGCCGCGCCCCCCGCCACCGGCCGTCGCCTTGACGATGACTGGATAGCCGCTCTCGTCGGCGACCGCACGGGCCGCGTCGAGGTCCGGCACTCCTCCGGCCGATCCGGGCACACATGGAACGCCGAGTTGCCGCATCGTCTCCTTCGCGGTGATCTTGTCACCCATGACGCGGATGTGCTCCGCTCGCGGGCCGATGAAGGTGAGCCCATGGTCCTCGACGATCTGCACGAAGTTCGCATTCTCGGAGAGGAAGCCGTAGCCGGGGTGGATCGCCTCGGCGCCCGTTATTTCGCAGGCCGAGATAATGGCGGGAACGCTGAGATAGCTTTGGGAAGAGGACGGAGGCCCGATGCAGACGCTTTCGTCCGCCATGCGCACGTGCATCGCGTCGGCGTCGGCCGTGGAATGGACGGCGACGCTGCGGATGCCCATTTCGCGGCAGGCCCGGACGACGCGCAGGGCAATCTCGCCCCGGTTGGCGATCAGGATCTTCGAGAACATTCAGTCGACGATCATCAGGGGAGCGCCGTACTCCACCGGCGCGCCATCCTCGATCATGATCCGGCGGACGGTTCCGGCCCGCGGCGAGGGGATGTGGTTCATTGTCTTCATCGCCTCGATGATGAGCAGCGTCTGTCCCTCTGTCACCCGGTCACCGATCTTCACGAACGCGTCGCTGCCCGGCTCGGCCTGCAGGTAGGCGGTGCCGACCATGGGCGAGGTCACCACGCCCGGATGGCTTGCCGGATCTTCGGTCTCGGCAGGCGCCGCGGCGGTCGGCGCCGGTGTCGAAATCGCGGGTGCCGCCGGGATGGGCACCGGCGGTGCGGGAGGCGCGGCGGGCGGCGGAGCGGTCAGGCGGCTGACCCGCACGTTCAGGCTGTCGTCCTCGGCGTATTCGCGTTTGACCTGCAGTTCCGTCAGGTCGTTCTCGCGCAGCAACTCCGCCAGCGCCCTGATGAAGGCGACGTCCGTCTCGTGGGTCTCTCTGGTCATCCGCGTCCCGATCGGTCCATTAGCGCCCGTCTGCCACGGGTCCGTTTCTCGATTGACGTGCTTATAGTCGAGGCAACGGACAGTTGAAAGTCATGCATGCCAGGACGGTCGCCACGGCACGCCTCATAGTTGTCCTGACACCGCACATGCCTCTCCTTGCGTCAGTTTCGGATTGCGCACACTGGGTTGCGCAGGGCAGGTAGAAGCCGTCACGCGGACAATTTTTGACGGCGATCCCAAGTCATGAGCATATTCAGTCACATCAGCTTCGTTTCCGTGCCCGTCACCGACATAGTTCGTGCACGCGACTTCTACCGGGACAAGCTTGGCCTGCGGGTCCTGACCGACGCACCCTTCGGCGACAGCCGCTGGGTCCTGCTCGAGGTGGCGGACTCCCGCACCCAGATCCATCTTGACGACAAGCCGGGCCGCAGCGTGTCCAAATCACGGCTGGCGCTGCCACTCGTGGTACATGACCTCGACGAGGCGCTGGAAGTCTTGCGCGACAACGGCGTCGAGATCGTGCAGGAGCCGAAATCGGCGGCCTGGAACCCGCTGGTAGCCTACGCCCTGATCAGGGACAGCGAGAACAACGTCCTGCTCGTCGCTGACGGATAGCCCGTGCCCTTCGCGCGTCAACGCCGAAGGTCGATGGTCGGCGGAGCCACCATGTCTACGGTGCGAAGCAGCAGGACATCGCCGCCGATCCGCGGAGACGTCCGCGGGATTTCCTTTGGGGCGTTGCGCTCGGCCCGCGCCGTCGCGGCGGGATCGTCCGGCCAGATCGCGCGTGCCCGCTCGAGGAACGTATGCTCGAACGTGGGCCGGGGTCCAGTCGGCGCGTCCGGATCCGCGACCGGGCGCGGCGTTTCTGCATGCGGCTGTACCTGCAGCCTCGCCTGGCTCGCCGGCTGGGCCGGATGAACCACGGCTCCAGGACCCGCGGCCAGCACCCGCCCAATCACTCCAATGTCAGTCATACCTCCGCTCCGTGCGCGAGGCCCCCAATCCACGGCGAAGATCGTCCTGACATTCTTAGCCGGCGGTAAATTGCGCCGGTGCATCCGCCGCGATGGTTAACGCCGGCAAGGGCGCCTCGGCTTGACTGGCCGAAGGCCTCTGCTAGCCTCGCCGCGACCTGACGATCACGGCCCTGCAACGCGGCCCGCGCGGCCGCTTCTGGAGACTTTCCATGGCGCTAGACCGGCCGAACGTGCCGAACGACCTCTCGGCATTCTGGATGCCTTTCACGGCCAACCGCCAGTTCAAGCAGGCGCCGCGCATGTTTGTCGCGGCCGAGGGCATGCATTACACTACCGCGGACGGACGGCAGGTTCTGGACGGCACCGCTGGCCTCTGGTGCTGCAACGCCGGCCACGGGCAGCCGCGCATCGTCGAGGCAATCCAGCGCCAGGCGGCGGGGCTCGACTACGCGCCCGCCTTCCAGATGGGCCACCCGAAGGCGTTCGAGCTGGCCAACCGCCTGCGCGACCTCGCGCCAGACCCGTTGAACCACGTCTTCTTCACCAATTCTGGGTCCGAGAGCGTCGACACCGCGCTCAAGATCGCGCTGGCTTACCATCGCGCGCGAGGCGAGGGCAGCCGGACCCGCCTGATCGGGCGGGCGCGCGGCTATCATGGCGTGAACTTCGGCGGCATCTCCGTCGGCGGGATCACCAACAACCGCCGCTATTTCGGGCATCTGCTGGCGGGCGTCGACCACCTGCCGCACACGCAACTTCCGGGTCAGACGTTCACCCGCGGCCAGCCGGAGGAGGGGGCGCATCTCGCCGACGAGGTCGAGCGTCTGGTGGCGCTGCACGGCGCCGAAACCATCGCCGCCGTCATTGTCGAGCCCGTGGCCTGCTCGACCGGCGTCCTAGTGCCGCCAAAGGGCTATCTTGAGCGGCTGCGCGAGGTCACCGCGAAGCACGGCATCCTGCTCATCTTCGACGAGGTCATCACCGGCTTCGGCCGGCTCGGCGCGCCCTTCGCGGCCGACAGGTTCGCAACCGTGCCCGACATGATCACCTGCGCCAAGGGCCTGACCAACGGGGCGGTGCCGATGGGCGGCGTGCTGGCCAGCGACCAGATCCACGACGCCTTCATGCATGGCCCCGAGCACCTGATCGAACTCTTCCACGGCTACACATATTCCGGCTGCCCGATCGCGTCGGCGGCAGGTCTCGCGACGCTCGAAACCTACCGCGAGCTCGCGCTCTTCGACCGCGCGGCCGAGATTCAGAGCTACTGGGAGGAGGCGCTGCACTCGCTGAGCGACGCGCGCCACGTGATCGACATCCGCAACCTTGGCCTGATCGGCGCCATCGAGCTCGAGCCGATGAAGGGTGAGCCCACGCGCCGCGCCTTCACCGCCTTCCTCGACGCCTACGACCGCGGCGTCCTCGTCCGCACTACGGGCGACATCATCGCCCTCTCGCCGCCGCTCATCATCGAGAGGGAACAGATCGACCGCATCGTCTCCACCCTGCGCGACGTCCTGAGCCGGCTCGACTGAACCCGTGACTGCCCCCGCTCCAAACCTGCAGATCGACGGCGCCCGCCTCTGGGAGAGCCTGATGCAGATGGCGCAGATCGGGCCGGGCGTCGCCGGGGGCAACAACCGCCAGACGCTCACCGACGCCGATGCCGATGGTCGGGCGCTATTCCGCGAGTGGTGCGAGGCGGCGGGCTGCACCGTCGGCGTCGATGGCATCGGGACCATGTTTGCCCGCCGCGAGGGCACTGAGCCTGACGCCGCGCCGGTCTATGTGGGCTCGCATCTCGACACGCAGCCGACCGGCGGGCGGTTCGACGGTGTGCTGGGCGTGCTCGGCGGGCTCGAGCTGGTGCGGACGCTGAACAACGCGGGCATCCGCACCCGCCGGCCCGTCGTCGTCACCAACTGGACTAACGAAGAGGGCACGCGCTTCGCGCCAGCGATGCTGGGCTCCGGAGTGTTCATCGGCGAGCACGAGCTGGAGTGGGCCTACGACCGGACCGATGCCAACGGCCGGCGCTTCGGCGACGAACTGGGGCGCATCGGCTGGAAGGGCGAGGAAGAGGTCGGAGGCCGTCCGATCCACGCCTATTTCGAGCTCCACATCGAGCAAGGCCCGGTCCTCGAGGCCGAGGGCACGGACGTCGGCGTCGTGACCCATGGCCAGGGGCTCTGGTGGCTCGAGGTGCGGCTGACAGGGCGCGATGCACACACCGGCTCGACCCCGATGCAGATGCGCCGCGACGCGAGCCTCGGCATGGCGCGCGTCATCGAGTCCGCGCACCGCATCGCCATGGACCACCAGCCGGAGGCGGTCGGTGCGGTGGGGCACGCCGACCTCCACCCGAACTCGCGCAACGTGGTTGCCGGCCGCGCGGTGTTCACCATCGACTTCCGCACGCCGGATCTCGGCAAGCTCACCTCGATGCGCGAGCGGCTCGAGGCGGAGGCCCGGGAGATCGCCTCGGGGCTCGGACTTGAGATCGAGATCGAGCCAACAGGGCACTACGACCCCGTGACCTTCGACACGGGATGCGTGGGTGCGGTGCGCGAGGCGGCCCGGCGGCTCGGCTACAGCCACAGGGACATCGTGTCGGGCGCTGGGCACGACGCCTGTTGGATCAACCGCATCGCGCCGACGGCGATGATCTTCTGCCCCTGCAAGGACGGGATCTCCCACAACGAGGCGGAGGAGATCATGCCGGACTGGGCCGCGAAGGGGACCAACGTCCTCCTGCACGCCGTTCTCGAGACCGCCGGCATCGCAAGCTGAACCGGCGCCGGGAGGGCCGTTTTCTTCGCGCCGGGAACGGCTAGACTTCGATCTGCGGCACCGCGTCGGCGTTCCTGAGTCGGACGGGGCCGCGGACGCCAGCGACAGGACAGTGCCGCCTTGCCCCGAACCGCACTCACCGGAAGCCGGATCCGCGACCGGAGGCTCGATCGAAAGATGAGGCAGGCGGACCTCGCGCGCCAGGCAGGCATATCGGCCTCATACCTCAACCTCATCGAGCACAACCGGCGCAGGATCGGGGGAAAGCTGCTCAACGACATTGCGCGCGCGCTCGACGTGGAGCCGGCAGCCCTGTCCGAAGGCGCCGCGGTCGACCTGATCGCGACGCTGCGCGACACCGCCGAAGCCTCGCGCGCAAGCGAACCGGAGGTCGACCGGGTCGAGGAATTCGCCGGACGGTTCCCTGGCTGGGCAAGGCTGATCGACACGCAGGCACGTCGCATCGAGGCGCTCGAACGGAGCGTCGAGGCGCTGAGTGACCGACTGACCCACGACCCGTTCCTGCAAACGTCGTTGCACGAGGTGCTGTCGAAGGTCACCGCGATCAGGTCGACGGCCGCAATCCTGACGGAGGCCGCCGGAATCGACCCGGAGTGGCAGGCGCGGTTCCACCGCAACCTGCACGAAGACAGCCGCAGCCTAGCCGAGAGCAGCCGCGCCCTCGTCGCCTACCTCGACACGACCGCCGATGTAGACCGAACGCGGCTGGCGCCGCACGAGGAGGTCGAGGCGTGGCTGGACGATCTCGGCTGGCGTCTGCCCGACGGCGCAAGCGCTGACGACATGCTGTCCGAGAACGCGTTCGGCTCCCGCGCCGGCCGCCTGCTCGCCCAGCACTGGCTCGGCCGCTTCGCGACCGACGCAGCGGCGATGCCGCACGAGCTCTATGCCGAGGCGAGGGCGGCGTCACCGGACCCCGCCGCGCTGGCCCGGCGCTTCGGCGTCGACGTGGCCGCAGTTTTGCGGCGGTGGGCGCTGGTGCCCGACGAGACGTCGAGCGGTCTCGTCATCTGCGACGGGTCAGGCACGATGACCCTGCGCAAGGCGATCGACGGCTTTCCGATGCCGCGTTTCGGCGCTGCATGCCCGCTCTGGCCTCTTTACCGGGCGCTGGCCGGGCCGGGCGTGCCCATCCGCTCGGTTGTCGAGCATCCGGGCCGGCGGCCGCAGCGCTTCCTGACGTTCGCCAGCGCCGCGGCCTCGCGTCCCGCCGGGTTCGACGGTCCGGTCGTGCACGAGGCGACGTTGCTGATCCTGCCTGATCCGCCGCCAGACGCACCCGCGGAGCCGATCGGCACCAGTTGCCGCATCTGCCCGCGCGAGGCCTGTGTCGCGCGACGCGAGCCTTCGATCCTCTTGGACGTTCTTTGACACGTCCTTGTCTTGGGGTGATACAGGTGCGAAAGGGGCGGAAAAGACCGCAAGGCGAGCCCCTGGGATCGGGAGGGGAGGTCGGCAATGGGCGGTACGGTCCTGCTGATCGAGGACGAGCCGAACATAATGGAGGCGATGCGCTTCATCCTGTCGCGGGACGGCTGGCACGTGCATTGCCATTCGGACGGCGCGACCGCGCTCGATGCGGTGCGTCAGCGCGACCCCGACGTGGTGGTGCTGGATGTGATGCTGCCCAACCGCTCGGGCTACGACATTCTGAGGGACCTGCGTGGGGATCCAGCCACCGCCGCGCTGCCGGTGCTGATGCTGACTGCACGCGGACAGAAGCGCGACCGCGAGATGGCCGAGCGGCACGGAGCGAGCCTCTTCATGACGAAGCCGTTCTCGAACGCCGAGGTGCTCGACTCGCTCCGCCATCTCCTCGGCCGTGAAGGCGCCGCGTGAACCGCTGTTCCTGGCGCGGCGCGGCTATCGCCGGCGCCGGATCATGGATGCGGCTCGGATCCTGCCCTACTTCGGACTCTTCCTCTTCATGCTGCCGGTGCTGCGCGGCGGCCACGCCTCAAGCATAGCTGTCAGCGCGATCTACCTCTTCGGTGTCTGGTTCGGCTTGATCCTCGCGGCCTTCGTGCTGTCCGGCCGGCTCAAGCGCATCGACCCCGAGGATGACGGCTGATGCTGTCGCTCCACCTCCTGCTCGCGGTCTGCCTCCTCTATGTGGGCCTGCTCTTCCTGGTCGCGTGGGCGGCCGAGAAGCGGGCGTCGCGAGGGCAGGCGGGCTGGCTGCGCTCGCCGGCGGTCTACACGCTCTCGCTCTCCATCTACTGCACGGCGTGGACGTTCTACGGCGCAGTCGGCTACGCGGCACGGTCCGGACTGGAGTTCATGACGATCTACCTCGGGCCGACGCTGGTGATGGTCGGCTGGTGGGGCGTGGTGCGCAAGCTCGTGCGGATCGGCCGGAGCCAGCGCATCACATCGATCGCCGACCTCGTCTCGTCGCGATATGGCAAGTCCAACCTGCTGGGCGCGCTCGTCACCGTCCTCGCCGTGCTGGGCTCGACCCCTTACATCGCGCTGCAGCTTCAGTCGGTCACGCTGTCGGTGTCGGTCTTCGCGGCCGAGGAGCCGGGTTTCATGCGCGCACCCGAGACGTCGGGGAGCGCGCTCTGGGTGGCGGCGGGGCTGACGCTCTTCACCATCGTTTTTGGCACGCGCAAGCTGGACGTGAACGAGCGGCACCATGGTATCGTGACCGCCATCGCGCTCGAGGCGGTGGTCAAGCTGGTGGCGCTACTGGCTGTCGGCGTCTTCGTCGTCTGGGGTGTGGCGGGCGGCGTCGCGCCAATGTTCGACATGATCGACACCTCGCGGCTTGCCGAGTGGCAGGTCCGGCCCAGCCGCTGGATCGGCTACACGCTGCTGGCAGGGGTCGCGTTCCTGACGCTGCCGCGCATGTTCCAGGTGCTTGTGGTCGAGAACCCCGACGAGCGCCACCTCGCCACCGCCTCGTGGGCGTTCCCGCTCTACCTCATGGCGATGAGCCTCTTCGTGCTGCCGATCGCGGTGGCGGGGCTGGCCGTGATGCCCGCCGGGTCGAACCCTGACCTCTTCGTACTCACGGTGCCGCTGGCGCAGGGGCGCGAGGGGCTTGCGCTGCTGGCGTTCCTCGGCGGCTTCTCGTCTGCGACGTCGATGGTGATCGTTGCGGCCATCGCGCTTGCGACGATGGTCTCGAACAACATCGTTCTGCCGATCTGGCTCAGCACGCGGTCCGGTGGCGGAGTACGGTCGGGCGACGTG
The DNA here is from genome assembly GCF_016918935.1 of Roseitranquillus sediminis. GTDB lineage: Bacteria > Pseudomonadota > Alphaproteobacteria > Rhodobacterales > Rhodobacteraceae > Roseitranquillus > Roseitranquillus sediminis. The sequence goes on along the minus strand of NZ_JAFFOB010000019.1, from coordinate 201,079 downwards.
CGCGAGGTGGTACTAGCCTCGCGCCGCCTGTCCATCGGCGCGGTGCTGGCGCTCGGATACGCCTACTACCGCGTCACGGGTGGCGGCGAGGCGCTGGCCGCGATCGGTCTGATCTCCTTTGTCGGCGTGGCGCAGGTCGCGCCGGCGCTGGTCGGGGGTGTTTTCTGGCGCGGCGCGACCCGCATCGGTGCGGTGGCGGGCCTCCTCGCAGGCTTCCTCGTGTGGGTCTACACGCTGTTCCTGCCGAGCTTCGGCGAGGGTGTGCTGATCCCAGCGGTGATGCTGGCCGAGGGTCCATGGGGCATTGGCTGGCTCAGGCCGCGGGCCCTCTTCGGCATCGAGGGCCTCGATCCGGTCGTGCACGCGATGTTCTGGAGCCTCTCGATCAACATCTGTCTCTTTCTCGCGGGCTCGATCCTGACCTTTCCGAAGCCGCTGGAGCGGCTGCAGGGGGCGACCTTCGTCAACGTGTTTCGCCACGCCGCCGAGCCGCGCGGCTGGAGCGGTGGTTCGGCCGAGGCAGAGGACTTGCTGATGATGGCGCAGCGCATCCTCGGCTCGGCCGAGGCGCAAGCCCTCTTCAGCCGCGAGGTCGCGCGGCAGGGCCGCGTGGGCTTCCTACCCGACCCGACGCCCGCCTTCCTCGAGCGGCTCGAGCGCGAGTTGGCGGGCTCGGTCGGCGCCGCGACGGCGCATGCTATGCTGGGCCAGATCATCGGCGGCAGCTCCGTCTCGGTAGAGGACCTGATGCGCGTCGCCGACGAGACTGCGCAGATCATGGAATATTCCGCCCAACTCGAGGCCAAGTCGTCCGAGCTCGAGCGTACGGCGCGGCAGCTGCGCGACGCGAACGAGAAGCTGACTGCCCTCAGCCACCAGAAGGACGCGTTCCTGAGTCAGATCAGCCACGAGCTGAGGACACCGATGACCTCGATCCGCGCCTTCTCAGAGATCCTGCGCGACGGTGCCGAGCTGGGCGAGGCCGATCGGCTCCGCTACACCGGGGTGATCCATGACGAGGCGGTCCGACTGACGCGGCTGCTCGACGACCTCCTCGACCTCAGCGTGCTGGAGAACGGTCAGGTGATGCTGAACGTCGCCGACACGACGTTGAGGCGCGTGATAGACAGGGCCGTATCGGCGGCGGGACTCGAGGCTGGCCGGGTGCGGTTGCGCCGTGATCTCGCCTCGGAGGCGGTGGCGATCCGCACGGATCCCGACCGCCTCGCGCAGGTCTTCATCAACGTCCTGTCCAACGCAGCCAAGTACTGCGAAGCCCCGCGGCCCGAACTCGCCGTCCACGTGCGAAGCGGACAGGGGCAGGTGACGGTCGACTTCATCGACAACGGCCGCGGCATCCCCCGCGAGGCGCAGAACCTGATCTTCGAGAAGTTCTCCCGCCTCACCGACCAGCGCGCGGCGGGCGGCGCAGGCCTCGGCCTCGCCATCTGTCGCGAGATCATGGCGAATCTCGGCGGCGACATCGCGTACCTGCCAGGCCAGGGCGGCGCGGCATTTCGCGTGACGCTGGCGACGGCCCGCGCGCAGGCGGCTGAGTGAGGGGCGTAACCCCGCATTAACGGCGTTCTGCCAGACCGGACGCAGGTTCCGGGACGGATGGAAGGCGGGGTGATGGTCAGCGACGGCGCGCTTCGAGCGATGCGGCGCAAGGCGGGCGAGGGGCGACCGGCGCCCGAGCTTGGCCGCATGACGACGCTGCGCGCCTGGAAGATTGCCGTTCCGCAGGCCGCCGACAAGGCCGCGTCGCTGGTTGCCATGACGCGCTCCGTGACGGAAGAGCGGGTGGTGCGCGACGCTCTGGTCGAGGATCTGCCGCCCGGCGCGCTCCTCACCCTGCTGGAGGGACCGGCGGAGCGTTACGGGCTCGCCATTCTCGATGCGCAGATCCTGGGCGGCCTGATCGAGGCGCTGACCTCCGGCCGTGTCACGGCGCGGCAGGCGGAGCCGCGCAAGGCGACCGCGACCGACGCGATGCTATGCGCCGACATGCTCGACGCGCTGCTCGAGGAGTTCGAGCGATCGCTGTCGCAGATGCCCGAGCCTCCTGCGTACAGCGGCTATCGCTACGCGGCGCCGCTGGTCGATGCCCGCGCGGCGACGATGACACTTGCGGAAGGGCCCTACCAGGTCTTCCGGCTCGAGCTGGACCTCGGAGGCGGCGCCAAGTGCGGTGCACTCACGGTCGCGTTCCCCGTCGCGCCGCAGTCCGGTGCGACGGCGCCGGACCAGCGGGCGTTTTCCGCAGCGTTTCAGGCTCAGATCCTCGGCGCTCCGGCCAGCGTCGATGCGGTGCTGCACCGTGCGCGGGTGCCGATTGCCACTGTGTCAGAGTGGCAGGTGGGCGACGTGGTGCCAGTGCCGCTCTCCGCTCTCGCCGCCGTCACGCTCGAGACGGCGGAGGGCGAGGTGCTGGCGACTGCGCGCCTCGGTCAGCAGGGCGGCTTCCGCGCGATCCGCATCGTGGCGCTCGGAGCGTGCGAAAAGCGCGACGGCGACGAGGCGTTTGAGGACGCCGCACCTGCCACAATGCGGGCGCTGCCCGCGGCGGCTGGCGGCAGTCTCGATCTGTCCGGAGAATGGAGCGGCGACGGGGTCGATGCGGACACTGATGCTCTGCCGCTCGATCTCGATCTTGGTGACTTCCCGCCGATGCAGATCGCAGACCTGCCCGACTAGCGGTTGCGCCGCGCCTCGAGTTGCGGCCGCAGGCCATCGAGCGCATAGCCTGCCTCGCCGGTCGCGGAGAGGATCTGGTCCACGCTCAGATCCTCGCGCCCCAACGCCCACACCACCGCGGAGCGTGTGCCCGAGCGGCAGTAGGCGAGCACCGGCCCCTCGGCCTCAGCCAGCACGCGCCGCTGCTCCTCGATGTTCTGCTCGCTCATCGCGCCGTTGCGGACCGGATTGTCGTGGAATCGCAGTCCCGCGCCCTCGACCGCGGCGCGGACGGCCTGCGAAGCGACCTCGTCCTGCACCTCCTCGTCTGGCCGGTTGCAGACGACGTCGGTGAAGCCGGCCTCCCGCAGTTCCTCCGCGTCACGTGGGAGGATCTGCGGCGCAACGGCGAATTCGGGTGTGATACGGGCGAAATCCATGCGCCTTTTCTAGCCGCCGGCGGTGGCACGGTCCAGTTCGCATTCTGCCTCTCAACGGGCAGCGCGGACAGTACTGCCCGATTGAGCAGCCGGTGCGGCAAGCGCGCCAGAATGGCGCAGCAATTGTCATCCAGAATACGACTTCGATGTGTTACGAGGGAGTCGCCACGAGGGCGCCGACTCTGTGCAGGGAGGACGACGATATGAAGGCAGAGCCGAAGAGGATCTTCCTCGATGAAGTCGATACCATAGTGGACGCGATCCTCGCCGACCCGGCGCGCGCCGGAGAACTCAAGCACAGGCTGCGCATGGTGGTCGCCAATCCGAAGCCCGTGACCGGGAAGCGGAGCCGCAACGTGCCGAAGCAGGATCCGCTCGACGAGCTCTGGAACAACGTCCCGCTCTGACGGCCGGAACGACTAGCCCAGCAGTAACCCCGTCACGATCATCAGCAGTCCGAGGATCGAAGTCAGGAACGCGGCGAGGTTCACCCCGACCGCGTGTTGCAATGTCTTGCGCAGCTCCTCGTCGGACATGCCGCGGCGTTTGGCGCTTATGACACGCGTCACGCACCAGAGCAGTATGGCCAGCCCCGCCAGCGAGACGATCACACCCGGCCAGATGAGCCACTGCATCGCGACCTCCCGAAAACTCCGGGCGGAGATGAAGCGCATGGCGGCAGAATGCAAGCCTTGCGACGGTCCCGACGGCCAGTTACGACACCTGCCGATCCACCGGGCAGGAGGCAGAAATGGACGACGTCGTCGAGACGGGCGCAGAAGCCAGCTATCGCGTCACGGCCGAGGAGCTGCGGCAGTTCATCGAGCGCTACGAGCGGCTTGACGCCGAGAAGCGCGACATCGCCGAGCAGCAGAAGGAAGTTATGGCCGAGGCCAAAGGCCGCGGCTACGACACTAAGGTGCTGCGCAAGGTGATCGCGCTGCGCAAGCGCGACAAGGATGACATCGCCGAAGAGGAAGCCGTCCTGGACATGTACCGCCAGGCGCTCGGCATGTAGCGCGGCACATTCACCGGCGCGCAGACGCCTTGGTCCTCCGGCGGTGGCGGTTCGCCTCGGTGCGGATTTCGCCTGGGCGCGGATCTTGTGCGCCGCGGGGAATCGTCCTATCGCGGGTGCCGCCGGATGCCGGTTTAGCTCAGCTGGTAGAGCAGCGGTTTTGTAAACCGAAGGTCGGGGGTTCGAGTCCCTCAACCGGCACCACCCTTCCTTTCGATGCAGCTGAGACATGCAAGGGGCTAGCTGTCCCTGATCGTTGCGACTATCGTTCCTGAAAGGCGCGCTGAGAGACGCCGACGGGCCCGGAACGGCGCGAGACGAAGGGGGGCGATGCATCTGTCTCGGCGAATGGCGGAAGTCTGTCTCCCGACCACGGGAGGGCGGTCGTGACGCTCGAGCTGCGGGGACTGGCCAGGCGGGTCGGCGCGGACGCGCACATCCATCCGACCGACCTGACGCTCGAGGCGGGAACGATGAACGTCCTGCTCGGCCCGACGCTCGCGGGCAAGACGACGCTGATGCGCCTGATGGCGGGCCTCGACGCTCCCTCGGAGGGGCGACTCTACTGGCGCGGCGAGGACGTGACTGGCCGGCGGGTGCAGGACCGCGACGTTGCGATGGTCTACCAGCAGTTCATCAACTACCCGTCGATGAGCGTCTACGACAACATCGCCTCGCCGCTGCGCCTGATGGGCAGGTCCGCGGACGAAATCGACCGGACGGTGCGCGAGACGGCGTCGATGCTCAAGCTGACGCCGATGCTGGGGCGAAGGCCGCTGGAGCTGTCGGGCGGGCAGCAGCAGCGCTGCGCGATGGGGCGGGCGCTGGCCAAGGGGGCGGGGCTCGTCCTGCTCGACGAGCCGCTCGCGAACCTCGATTACAAGCTGCGCGAGGAGCTGCGCGAGGAGATCCCGCGCATCTTCGCCAAGTCAGGCGCCATCTTCGTCTACGCCACGACCGAGCCGGAGGAGGCGCTCCTGCTCGGCGGCAACGCGGCAGCGCTCTGGGAGGGGCGCGTGACGCAGTTCGGGCCGACGCCGCGTGTCTATCGACGCCCTGCCGACGCGACCACCGCACGCGTCTTCAGCGATCCGCCGATGAACTTCATGTCGCTCGAGAAGCGAGCCGGGATGCTCCGCTTCGGCGCGCAGGACGAGGTACCGGCGGCAGGGCGCTACGAGGCGCTGCCCGACGGGCGCTACAGCGCCGGTTTCCGGCCGAACCATCTGGAGCTCGAGCGGCACAATGCGGGCGCGCTGGAATTCGTCGCGCGCGTCGCGGTGAGCGAGATCACGGGATCGGAGACGTTCGTGCACCTCGACTATGCCGAGTGGCGCTGGGTCGGACTGATGCGCGGGGTGCGGCACCTGCCGCAGGGTTCGGAGGTGCGCGTCTACCTTTCGCCCGCCCACATCTATCTCTTCGACGGCGAGGGGCGCCTGGCGTCGGCCGCCCCATACGCGCAGGCGGCCTGACCCGTGGCCCGCATCACCCTCTCCGGCCTCGCCCATTCCTATGTCCCCGACCCGGCGGATCCGGACGACTGGGCGCTCAAGGAGCTGAACATGACGTGGCAGGACGGCAGCGCCTACGCGCTGCTCGGCGCGTCGGGCTGCGGCAAGTCGACCCTGCTCAACATCATCTCCGGCCTCCTGGCGCCCTCGCGCGGGCGCGTCTTCTTCGGCGAGACGGACGTCACCGACGCGCCGACGGCCGAGCGCAACATCGCGCAGGTGTTCCAGTTTCCCGTCGTCTACGACACGATGACGGTCCGCCAGAACCTCGCCTTTCCGCTGCGGAACCGCGGCGCCGACGCCGATTACGTGCGCAGGCGGGTGGAGAGCATCGCGGCGATGATCGGGATGGAGGCGGAACTCGACCGCAAGGCGCGGGGGCTGACCGCCGACGCCAAGCAGAAGATCAGCCTCGGCCGCGGCATGGTGCGCGAGGACGTGAGCGCTATCCTGTTCGACGAGCCGCTGACGGTCATCGACCCGCACATGAAGTGGGAGCTGAGGACCCAGCTCCGCGCCCTGCACCAGCAGTTCGGCCATACGATGATCTATGTCACCCACGACCAGACCGAGGCGCTGACCTTTGCCGACCGCGTGGTGGTGATGCACGACGGGCGCGTGGTGCAGACAGGCACGCCCGAGGAGCTCTTCGAGCGTCCGGAGCACACGTTCGTGGGCTACTTCATCGGCTCGCCCGGCATGAACCTGCTCGACGCGCAGGTCTTCGGCGACACCGCTTGGGTCGGCGATCACGCAGTGCCTCTCTCCGGCAACTATCGGCCGGTCCGCGGCCGGGTGCAGATCGGCATCAGGCCGGAGTTCGTCTCCCTGACCTCGGACGGCGAGGGGCTGCCCGTCGAGGTCAGCCGGGTCGAGGACGTCGGTCGCTACCGGATCGCACGCGCGCACCATGAGGGGGAGCCCGTCAACGCAGTCGTGGCGGAGGGTGCCGCCGTGGGCACCGGCCGGGCGCGGGCGGTCTTCGCACCGGAGCGCATCAACGTCTACGTCGAGGACTGGCGCGTCGCGCCCGAGGCGGAGCAGGGGAGGGCCGCGCGATGAACCGGACCGTCAACCAGAAGGCGTGGTTCCTGGTGCTGCCGGTCCTGGTGCTGGTGGCCTTCTCCGCTGTCATACCGCTGATGACGGTCGTCAACTACTCGGTGCAGGACTCGTTCGGCAACAACCAGTTCTTCTGGGCCGGGCTCGAATGGTTCGAGGAGATCCTGACATCGGAGCGGGTGCACAACGCCCTCGGGCGGCAGATCGTCTTCTCGGCGATCATCCTCGCGATCGAGGTGCCGCTCGGCATCCTCGTGGCGCTCTCCATGCCCAAGCGCGGCTTCTGGGCCTCGCTCTCCCTGGTGCTCATCGCGCTGCCGCTCCTGATCCCGTGGAACGTCGTGGGCACGATCTGGCAGATCTTCGGCCGGGTCGACATCGGCCTGCTTGGCTGGACCCTGCGCAATCTCGGCGTCGACTACAACTACACGCAGAACGCCCTCGACGCCTGGATAACCGTCATCGTCATGGACGTCTGGCACTGGACATCGCTCGTGGCGCTGCTGGCGTACGCCGGTCTGCAGTCGATCCCCGAGGCGTACTACCAGGCGGCCAAGATCGACCAGGCCAGCCGGTGGAGCGTTTTCCGCTATATCGAGCTGCCCAAGATGCAGGGCGTTCTGCTGATCGCGATCCTGCTGCGCTTCATGGACAGCTTCATGATCTACACGGAACCCTTCGTCGTGACCGGAGGCGGTCCCGGAAACGCGACCACGTTCCTGTCCATCGACCTCGTCAAGATGGCGCTGGGGCAGTTCGACCTCGGCCCCGCTGCGGCGTTCAGCCTGATGTACTTCCTCGTCATCCTGCTGATCTCGTGGGTGTTCTACACGGTGATGGTCAACCTCGACCGGCGGGGCGAGCGATGAGCAGCGCCGACACGACCGATATCCCCGGCGATCTGGCGCCGGACCGGGCGCGCGCACGGTCCGCGCGGCGCTGGCGGCCCTCCGGCTCCACGCTCGTGATGGTGCTCTACATCCTGTTCCTGATGCTGCCGATCTACTGGCTCATCAACATGAGCCTCAAGACCAACGCCGAGATCCTGGGCACCTTCTCGCTCTGGCCGCGCAACCCGACGCTGGCGAACTACCGCACGATCCTGACCGACGCGTCGTGGTACATGGGCTATGTGAACTCGCTCATCTACGTGGTGATGAACACGGTCATCTCGGTCGCCGTGGCGCTGCCCGCGGCCTACGCCTTCAGTCGCTACAGCTTCATGGGCGACAAGCACCTGTTCTTCTGGCTGCTCACCAACCGGATGGCGCCTCCCGCGGTCTTCGCGCTGCCGTTCTTCCAGCTTTACTCGTCGGTCGGGCTCTTCGACACGCACATCGCCGTGGCGCTGGCGCACTGCCTCTTCAACGTGCCGCTGGCGGTCTGGATTCTCGAGGGCTTCATGCGCGGCGTACCGCGCGAGATCGACGAGACCGCCTACATCGACGGCTACTCGTTCCCGAAGTTCTTCGTGAAGATCTTCATGCCGCTCATCGCGTCGGGAATCGGCGTCGCCGCGTTCTTCTGCTTCATGTTTTCGTGGGTCGAGCTGCTGCTGAGCCGGACGCTGACCAGCGTCGACGCCAAGCCGATCGCCGCCACCATGACCCGGACCGTCTCGGCGTCGGGCCTCGACTGGGGCGTCCTTGCCGCCGCCGGCGCGCTGACGCTGATTCCCGGTGCGCTCGTAGTCTTTTTCGTGCGCAACTACATCGCCAAGGGCTTCGCCTTGGGGAGGGTTTGATGGACTTGTCGTGGATGGCATGGACGTGGCCGACGGCGGCGTTCTTCGGCTCCATTGCGGCGGTCCTAGTGGGTTTCACCATCCTGGCGATCCGCTACCCCGAGACACCGCGAGTGGGCGTGTTGGGGATCGAGACGACGCGGGGCGACCGGCTCTTCATCACGCTGCTCGGCTCGGCCTTCATAAATCTCGGCTGGCTCGGACTGACCGACCTGCCGCAGTGGCAGGCGCTGATACTTTGTGCGCTCTACGCGGCGGCCGTGTTCCGCTGGGTCTGAAGATAGTCAATAAAGAGGGAGGAATGAGAAATGATACCCGGACTGAGAACGACGACGGCCCTCGGGCTCGTCGCGGGCTTGCTGGCCGCGCCGGCCTTCGCCGGCATGGAAGAGGCCCGGCAGTTCCTCGACGAGGAGATCGGCGACCTGTCGGTGCTCTCCCGCGAGGAGCAGGAGCAGGAGATGCAGTGGTTCGTCGATGCCGCGGAGCCCTTCGCCGGCATGAACGTCAACGTGGTGTCCGAGACGATTACCACGCATGAGTACGAGAGCCAGGTCCTCGCCCCCGCCTTCACCGCGATTACCGGCATCAACGTCACTCACGACCTGATCGGCGAGGGCGACGTCGTCGAGAAGCTGCAGACGCAGATGCAGTCGGGCGAGAACATCTACGACGCCTACGTCAACGACAGCGACCTGATCGGCACCCACTGGCGCTATCAGCAGGCGCGCAGCCTGACCGACTGGATGGCGAACGAGGGCGCCGACGTGACGAGCCCGACGCTGGACCTCGAGGACTTCATCGGCCTGCAGTTCACCACCGGGCCCGACGGCGATCTCTACCAGCTGCCCGACCAGCAGTTCGCCAACCTCTACTGGTTCCGCCACGACTGGTTCACCGACCCCGAGATCATGGCCGAATTCGAGGAGGAATACGGCTACGAGCTCGGCGTTCCGGTCAACTGGTCGGCCTACGAGGACATCGCGGAGTTCTTCACCGGCCGCGAGATCGACGGCCAGCAGGTCTATGGCAACATGGACTACGGCAAGAAGGACCCGAGCCTCGGCTGGCGCTTCACCGACGCCTGGATGTCGATGGCCGGCATGGGCGACAAGGGCGAACCGAACGGCCTGCCGGTCGACGAGTGGGGCATCCGCGTCAACGAGGCGAGCCAGCCGACCGGCTCGTGCATGGCGCGCGGCGGCGCGACCAACTCGCCGGCGGCGGTCTACGCCATCGAGAAGTATGTCGACTGGCTCAAGAACTACGCGCCTCCGGCCGCGGCGGGCATGACCTTCTCCGAGGCGGGGCCGGTTCCCGCGCAGGGCAACATCGCCCAGCAGATGTTCATGTACACGACCTTCGTCCCGTCGCTCGTGGAGGAGGGGCTGCCGATCATGAACGAGGACGGCACGCCCAAGTGGCGACTCGCTCCGTCGCCGCACGGCGCTTACTGGGAAGAGGGCATGAAGGTCGGCTATCAGGACGTGGGCTCCTGGACGATCCTCAAGTCCACGCCCGAGGACCGCGCCAAGGCCGCCTGGCTCTACGCGCAGTTCGTGACGTCCAAGACCGTGGACACCAAGAAGAGCCACGTCGGCCTGACCTTCATCCGAGAGTCGACGATCGATCACGAGAGCTTCACCGAGCGTGCGCCGAAGCTCGGCGGCCTGGTGGAGTTCTACCGCTCGCCCGACCGCGTGCGCTGGTCCCCGACGGGAACGAACGTTCCGGACTACCCGCGCCTCGCGCAGCTCTGGTGGCAGAATATCGGCGACGCCTCCTCGGGCGCGAAGTCGGCGCAGGAGGCGCTCGACGCGCTGTGCGAGCAGCAGGAGCAGGTGCTCGAGCGGCTCGAGCGGGCCGGCATCCAGGGGGAGCTCGGTCCAAAGCTGAACGAGGAGCAGGACCCGGAATACTGGCTGAGCCAGCCCGGCGCGCCGAAGCCGAAGCTCGAGAACGAGGATCCGGAGCCCGAGACGATCACTTACGAGGATCTGATCCAGTCGTGGCAGCAGGGCTGAGCATTGGCGAAGGCGGCTGATTGCCTGCCAACCGGGGCGCGGGAGGTCACTTCCGCGCCTCATCTTTGCCGCTCCGCGAGGATCTGGGCATGATCGCGCCATTTACCTTCGCCACTGTCGACCGCCTCAGGTTCGGGCGCGGCGTCGCGGCCGAGGCGTCGGATGTGGTGGCCAGGCGGGGAGAGCGTGTGCTGCTGGTCCACGGGCGCAGCACCGCGCGCGCGGCGTGGCTGGTCGAGGCGCTCGACGCTCGCGGCCTGCTTGCGCAGACGTACGCCTGCACCGCAGAACCGGACCTCGACATGCTGCTCGCGGCGCTCGACGTCGCGCGTGAGGCGCGTGCCGACTGCGTCGTCGCACTCGGTGGCGGCGCGGCCGTAGACCTCGGCAAGGCGGTTGCCGCTCTGGCACCCGCTGCCGGCGCGCCGCTTGACCATCTGGAGGTGGTCGGCGCCGGCCGCCCGCTCGAGGCGGAGCCGCTGCCGTTCGTCGCCCTGCCGACCACAGCCGGAACCGGCGCCGAGATGACCCGCAACGCGGTCATTGGCGTGCCGGAGCATCGGCGAAAGGTCAGCCTGCGCGACGAGCGGATGCTGGCGGACGTCGCGTTGGTGGACCCGGCGCTGACCGATGGCTGCCCACGCGCAGTGACGCTCGCAAGCGGCCTCGATGCTCTTGTGCAGGTGATCGAGCCCTACTGCTCGACGCGCGCAAACCCGCTCACCGACGCGATCTGTAGGCCGGCGATCCCGATGGCGCTCGACGCGCTGCCCCGGCTGATGGAGGACGAAGACGCTGAGGCACGCGACAGGATGGCGTGGGTCAGCGTGGCGGGTGGGATCGCCCTCGCCAACTCGGGCCTGGGCGTGATCCACGGACTGGCGGGGCCGATCGGCGGTATGACCAGCGCGTCGCACGGTGCCATCTGCGGCGCGCTCCTGCCGCACGGGCTCAGGGCGAACCTCCGCGCGCTCGGCCGGACCGGCCGGCTGGACGAGGTGGAGCGCCTCATCGCCGGCCGCTTCGGCGGCATCGACGGGCTGGAGCGCTGGATGCACGACAGCGGCCTGCCGCGCCTGTCGGCACTCGGGGTCCGAGCCGCGGACCACGTGGCGCTCGCGGAGGCCGCGCTCGGCTCGTCCTCGATGAGGGCGAACCCTGCGCCGCTGAATCAGCGTGCCGTCGCGGCAATCCTCGCGGACGCGGGATGAGCGCCGCAAGACGAAAGCCTGTGGTGCCGCGGCGGGAAGTGTGAAAGCCTCGCCTCAGTTCAGAAACGAATGTCCTGCCCATGTCGATCAAGGCCGCGATCCACCACCTGACCCACTACGTCTACGACCGGCCGGTGACGCTCGGCCCGCAGATCATCCGGCTCCGCCCCGCGCCGCACAGCCGCACCCGCGTCATCAGCCACAGCCTGAAGGTCAGCCCCGCCGGACACTTCGTGAACCACCAGCAGGATCCCTACGGCAATTGGCTGGCGCGCTATGTCTTCCCCGATCCCGTGCGGGAGCTGCGGATCGAGGTCGACCTCGTCGCGGACATGACGGTTTACAACCCGTTCGACTTCTTCGTGGAGGAGCGGGCGGAGACCTGGCCCTTCGACTATCCCGAGGAGCTTGCGGGCGACCTTGCCATTTATCTTGCGAGGGAGCCGGCTGGACCGCGCCTGACCGAGTGGCTGGCCGGCGTGGACCGGACCGAGTTGAGGACGGTGGACTTCGTCGTCGGCCTCAACAGCCGGCTCTCGAACGAGATCGACTACCTGATCCGCATGGAGCCCGGCGTGCAGACGCCGGAGGAGACGCTTGAGCGCGGATCCGGCTCGTGCCGCGACACGTCGTGGCTGCTGGTGCAGATCCTGCGGCACCTCGGCCTCGCGGCGCGGTTCTGCTCAGGCTATCTGATCCAGCTCAAGCCCGACGTCGAGGCGCTCGACGGGCCGAAGGGAACGGACCATGACTTTACCGACCTGCACGCCTGGGCCGAGGTGTTCCTGCCGGGCGCCGGCTGGATCGGCCTCGACCCGACCTCCGGCCTGCTGACGGGCGAGAGCCACATTCCGCTCGCCGCCACGCCGCACTACCGCAACGCCGCCCCGATCAGCGGGATGGCGAGCGCTGCCAACGTCGATTTCCACTTCGACATGAGCGTCGAGCGGGTGGCCGAGCATCCGCGCATCACCAAACCCTTCGACGACGACGCCTGGGCCGATCTCGACGCGCTGGGCCACAAGGTGGACGAGGCGCTCAAGGACGGCGACGTTCGCCTGACGATGGGCGGCGAGCCGACCTTCGTCTCGATCGACGACTTCGAGAGCGACGAGTGGAACACCGCCGCCGTCGGTCCCCGGAAGCGCGCGCTGGCCGACCGGCTGATCCGCCGGCTGCGCGACCGCTTCGCGCCAGGCGGGTTCCTGCATTACGGGCAGGGCAAGTGGTATCCGGGCGAGACGCTGCCGCGCTGGACCTTCAGCCTCTACTGGCGCCGCGACGGCCAGCCGATCTGGCAGGACCCGGCGACGATCGCGCCGGAGGAGACGGACGCGCAGCCGACGCCGGCCGACGCCGAGGCGCTGACGGTGGGCATCGCCGAGGAACTGGGGCTGGAGCCGGACTACGTGGCGCCGGCCTACGAGGACCCGGCGGAGTGGCTGCTCAAGGAAGCGCGCTTGCCCGACAACGTGACGCCCGAGAACAGCGAGCTCGAGGACCCCGAGGCGCGCCACCGCATCGCCGCGGTGTTCGACCGCGGCCTGACCACGCCCGCGGGCTACGTCCTGCCGGTGCAGCGCTGGCAGGCTCGCGACGCCGGGCGCGGCTGGCGCTCGGAGCGGTGGAAGCTGCGCCGCGACAAGATTTACCTCGTGCCGGGCGACAGCCCCGTCGGCTACCGCCTACCGCTCGAGTCGCTGCCCTACGTGCCGCCGTCGCAATACCCCTACACCAACATCGCCGACCCGACCGAGCCGCGCGGGCCGCTGCCCGACACGCCGGGGCAGGAGGGGCGGGCGCAGATGGCCGCGCATTTCGCCGGCGAGAGCGTGCGCCAGGACCGGGTCGAGCAGCATCTGGGAGAGATCGGCGGCGCCGTTCGCACCGCGATCTCGGTCGAGCCGCGCCACGGCCGCCTGACCGTCTTCATGCCGCCGGTCGAGCGGGTCGAGGACTATCTGGAGCTGATCGCCGCAGCCGAGGCCGCGGCGAAGACGCAGGGCGTCCAGGTCCACATCGAGGGCTACGCTCCGCCGCCCGACCCGCGGCTGAACGTCATCCGCGTGGCGCCCGACCCCGGCGTGATCGAGGTCAACGTCAACCCGGCGGCGAGCTGGGACGAGTGCAAGGAGATCACGCACGGGGTCTACGAGGAGGCGCGGCAGTCTCGTCTCGGCGCCGACAAGTTCATGATCGACGGCAAGCACACCGGCACCGGCGGCGGCAACCACGTCGTCGTCGGCGGGCGCACGACGCTCGACAGCCCGTTTCTGCGCCGGCCGGACCTGCTGAAGTCGCTCGTCCTCTACTGGCAGCGGCACCCGTCGCTCAGCTACCTCTTCTCCGGCCTCTTTATCGGCCCGACAAGCCAAGCCCCGCGGGTCGACGAGGCGCGACACGACGGCCTCTACGAAATGGAGATCGCGCTGGCGCAGATCCCTGCGCCGGGGGAAGGCGAGACGCCGTTTCCGTGGCTCGTGGACCGGCTGCTCAGGAACATGCTGGTCGACGTCACCGGCAACACCCACCGGGCCGAGATCTGCATCGACAAGCTCTATTCGCCCGACGGGCCGACGGGACGCCTCGGCCTCGTCGAGTTCCGCGGCTTCGAGATGCCGCCCGACCCGCGCATGAGCCTCGCCCAGCAGCTCCTGATCCGGGCGATCATCGCCCGCCTGTGGCAGGACCCGCTGCGCGGTCAGCTCACCCGCTGGGGCACCACGCTGCACGACCGCTTCATGCTGCCGCACTACGTCTGGGCCGACTTCCTCGAGGTGCTGGACGACCTGACCGACCACGGCTTTCCGATGCGCCCCGACTGGTTCGAGGCGCAGGCCGAGTTCCGCTTCCCGTTCTGTGGCGAGACCGAGGCCGACGGCGTCCGGCTCGAGCTGCGCCAGGCGCTGGAGCCGTGGCACGTGCTGGGCGAAACGGGCGCGATCGGCGGGACGGTCCGCTATACCGACAGCTCGACCGAGCGGCTTCAGGTCAAGCTGAGCGCCGCCGACCCCAGTCGCTACGCCGTCACCTGCAACCGCCGCCGCGTGCCCCTGACGCAGACCGAGACGAACGGCGTCAGCGTCGGCGGCGTGCGTTACAAGGCGTGGCAACCGGCGAGTGCGCTGCACCCAGTGCTGGAGCCCGACGCTCCACTGACCTTCGACATCTTCGACACCTGGACCGGCCGCGCGCTCGGCGGATGCGTCTACCACGTGGCGCATCCGGGCGGGCGCAGCTACGACACTTTTCCGGTCAATAACAACGAGGCAGAGGCTCGCAGACTGGCGCGGTTCGAGCCGCACGGCCACACGCCCGGCGCCTATGCGCCAGCGCCCGACCGGCCCCACCCCGAGTTCCCGATGACGCTGGACCTGCGCCGGCCGGCCGGTCTCTGAAGTGGCGGTTGCCGCGCCCGAGGGCGACCGGCTCGAGGGCCTGCTTCACGGGTATCGGCCGGTCGACGGCACTCCGGACGAACTCATCGGACCGGACGGAAAGGTGCGGCCTGTATGGTCGACCCTGATCGAGCAGATTGCCTCGGCCTCCGGCGACGATCTCGGCCGGCGCGCCGCTCGGGCGGACCAGTATCTGCGCGACGCCGGCGTCTTCTTCCGCAGCTACGACACGAGGACTGCGCCAGAGCGGGCATGGCCGCTCTCGCACCTTCCCGTCCTGATTCACGAGCGGGAGTGGCGCGGCATTGAGGCGGGGCTGAAGCAGCGCGCCGACGTGCTCGAGGCGCTCTGCGCCGACCTCTACGGTCCTAACCGGCTGGTGGAGGAGGGGCATCTGCCCGCGTCGCTCGTGGGGGACAATCGCGAATGGCTCCGCCCCCTCGTCGGCGTACGACCGCGGGGGGGGCACTTCCTCCACTTCGTCGCGTTCGAGATCGGCCGCGGCCCGGACGGCGCCTGGTGGGTGCTGGGCGACCGGACGCAGGCGCCCTCGGGCGCGGGTTTCGCGCTCGAAAATCGCATCGCCACCACGCGGGCCTTCTCCGACGTCTACGGCCAGCTGAACGTGCACAGGCTGGCTTCGTTCTTCCGCATCTTCCGCGAGGCGCTGCTTGGCCTGCGCGGCGATACACCGAGCCGGGTCGCGATCCTGACGCCGGGGCAGGGGAGCGACACCTATCTCGAGCAGGCCTACATCGCCCGCTATCTCGGCCTGATGCTGCTCGAGGGCGAGGATCTGGCCGTGCGCGACGGTCAGCTGATGGTCCGCACCGTCTCTGGCCTGAAGCCGGTCAGCGTGATCTGGCGTCGTCTCGACGCCAACTGGTGCGACCCGCTCGAACTCGACGAGAGCTCTCAGATCGGTACGGCGGGCCTGGTCCAGGCAATCCGCGGCGGCTGCGTCACCTCTGTCAACGCGCTTGGCGCGGGCGTCCTCGAGACGCGCGCCTTCCTCGCCTTCCTGCCGCGTATCGCGGAGGTCCTGACGGGGCAGCCGCTCAGGATGCCCAACATCGCCACATGGTGGTGCGGCGGCGAGGCCGAGCGGGCGCACGTCAAGGCCAACGCCGACGCGATGACGCTGAGCGACGCGCGCTCGAACCGGCTGCCCTTCGAGTCCGACGCGCCGTTCGACTTCGGCGGCTTCGAGGGTTCCGGGCGCGCCGCCTGGATCGACGCCGAGGGACCGCGGCTGGTGGCGCAGGAGGCGGTCCGCCTCTCGAGCACGCCGGTGCTCACGCGCGATGGCCGGATTGCCCCGCGCCCGATGAGCCTTCGTGTATTCCTCGCGCGGACGCCGGACGGCTGGCACGTGATGCCGGGTGGTTTCGCGCGCATCGGCACGCCCGGAGATCCGCTGGTGGTCGCCATGCGGCGCGGCGGGCAGGTGGCCGACGTCTGGATCGTGGCGGACGAGCGCGTGCCGGCAGAGACTATGCTGCCTACCGCCGCCGACCCCTTCAGCCGGAGCCAACCCGGTCTGCTGCCGTCGCGCGCCGCCGACAACCTCACATGGATGGGCCGCTACGTTGAACGGGCGGAGGCGCTCCTGCGCCTGCTGCGCGCCTACCACGCGCGCCTCCACGACACGGGAGCGAACGAGGCGCCGCTCGTCGCGCTCATCGAGGAGCACCTCGAGGAGATGGGTGCCGATGCCTCGCAAACCATCCCCGACGCCCTGCACGACGCGCTCGCCTTCGCGGTGGGCAGCGCCAGCCGGGTGCGCGACCGCTTCTCGCCCGACGGCTGGACCGCGCTGACCCAGCTCGTCGCCGCGGCGAACGACGCGGCAGAGACCGCGCGTCCGGGGGACGACGCGGTGCGCGCGATCGGGGACTTACTGCGCCGGCTCTCGAGCTTCCACGGGCTGGTCCAGGACAACATGTACCGCTTCATCGGCTGGCGATTTCTCGGCATCGGCCGCGCGCTGGAGCGGGGCTGGACGATGGCCGGCGCGCTCGCGACATTCGCCGACCCGGACGCGCCGCCGGGCGGACTCGACCTCGCGATCGAGCTCGGCGACAGCGTCATCTCGCACCGCCGCCGCTATGCCGTCTCGACCAACCGCGAGACGGTGATGGACCTCCTGGCGCTAGACCCGCTCAACCCGCGCTCCGTCCTGCACCAGCTGGACCGCATCCGCGAGCACATGGACTTCCTGCCCGGCGCCGCGCCGCACCGGCAGATGACCGAGCTGCAGCGCGCCGTCCTCGTGGCCCACACCGGGCTTGCCGTGCAGACGCCGGCCGAGCTCGACAGCGCCGGCCTGCGGGAGGTGCAGCGGCGGATCGAGGGGCTGGCCGACATCCTCTCCGCCACGTACCTGAAGTGAAGGAGCGCGCGTGCTCTACGACGTCGGCCTGACGATCAGCTACGAGTATGACGGCCCCGCCAGCTCGGGTCGCCACGTGCTGCGCCTGCGGCCCCTCGAACTCGGGGCGGAGCAGCGGGTGATCGCCTCGCGCCTCATGGTAGAGCCGGAGCCGACGGAGAGCGTGGAGGCGACGGACTTCTTCGGCACCGCGACGCGCACCGTCGCCTTCGATCGCCCGCACGAGCACGCGCTGTTCCAGCTCAAGGCGCGGGTCCGGCGCGAGCCGCGTGGCGCGCTGCTCGACATGTCGCCCGATGCGGCGGGGCTGGCGCGCGAGATCGCGCTGCATCGCAGTCTTTCGCCCGACGCGCCGCACCATTTCGCCGGCGCCTCGCCGCGCGTCGTGGTGGACACGGTGATGACGGACTGGGCGCGCCGTACCGCGCGCGAGGCGCGAACGGTCTACGAGGCGGTCCAGGCGGTGGGCCGGGCGTTGATGGCCGAGATGAAGTTCGACCCCGACGCGACGCAGGTCGACACGCCCGCGCGCGAAGCGTTCGACGCGCGTCACGGGGTCTGCCAGGATTTTACCCACATCATGATCGCCTGCCTGCGCGGCATCGGCATTCCGGCGGGCTACGTCAGCGGCTTCATCCGCACGATCCCGCCACCGGGGAAGGAGCGGCTGGAGGGTGCGGACGCAATGCATGCCTGGGTCCGCGCCTGGTGCGGCATCGAGATGGGCTGGGTCGAGTACGACCCGACGAACGCAATGCTGGCAGGTGCGGACCACATCGTCGTCGCCTACGGTCGGGATTACGCCGACGTCGCCCCGGTCCGCGGCGTGACGCGCAGTGCCGGCGGCCAGTCGACGACGCACGCGGTGGACGTGATCCCGCTCGACTGACCGCGCTTGTGCCGCCGCTCCCCTCCATGCGAGATGCCGCAACTTTTTCTCCCGCCCGAAGAGGAGCGGGACCGTACGGAGGAAATCGATGGAGCGGCGTGACTTCCTGCGGAGGCTCTTCGACACCGCTGTCGCGGCGGCCGACCCGATGCGGATCATCCCCGAGGCGCTGCCGGAGCGGCCGGATCGGGTGACGGTGATCGGCGCGGGCAAGGCCTCCGCGCGCATGGCCGAGGCGGTGGAGTCCGCGTGGGGGCCTTGCCCCGGCCTAGTCATCACGCGCTACGGGCACGCGCGTCCCTGCGAGGGGATCGAGGTGGTGGAGGCAGGCCACCCGACGCCGGACGAGGCGGGCGTGGAGGTGACGCAGCGGATCCTGCGCCTCGTGCGCAAGTTGGGGGACGGGGACACGCTGCTCGCGCTGATCTCGGGCGGCGGCTCGGCGCTTCTCTGTGCACCTGCGCCTGGCATCACGCTGACCGACAAGCAGGAGGTCAGCGCCGCGCTGATGGCGGCGGGTGCGCCGATCGGCGAGCTCAACGCGGTGCGGAAGCAGCTGAGCGCGGTCAAGGGCGGCCGTCTTGCCGCCGCCGCGTGGCCCGCGCGCGTGCTGACGCTGATGATCTCGGATGTTCCGGGCGATGCGGCCGGCGACATCGCCAGCGGTCCGACGGTGGGCGAGCCGGGCAGCGCGGCAGGTGCGCTGGAGATCCTGCGCCGCCGCGGGGTCGAGATCCCGGAACGGGTCGAGGCCCTTCTCGGCGGCGGGACGACCACGGTTCCCCCGGGAGATGCGCGCCTTCTGCGGACCGAAAACCGGGTGGTGGCGGAGCCGGGACGCTCGCTCGCCGCCGCGGCTGAGCAGGCCCGGGCCGAGGGCGTGGAGCCGGTCGACCTCGGCGACACGCTCGAGGGCGAGGCGCGCGAGCTCGCGGTTCGGCAGGTGCGCGAGGCGCTGGACCGCCAGAGGCGCATGGCGTCCGGCGACCGGCCGCAGGTCCTGCTGAGCGGCGGCGAATGCACCGTCACGGGCCGTGGCGACGGGTCGGGCGGGCCGAACGCCGAATTCGCGCTCGCGGCCGCGCTCGAGATCGGCGGGCGAGGCGGCATCCACGTCCTCGCCTGCGACACCGACGGCGTCGACGGCGCGGCAGAGATCGCGGGCGCCGTCGCTGGACCGGACACGCTCGAACGCGCCCGCGCCGCGGGACGCGACCCGGAGGACGCGCTCAGGCGACACGACAGCCACGGGTTCTTCGCCGCCATAGGCGGCGGCGTCGTCACCGGGCCGACGCTGACGAACGTCAACGACTTCCGCGCGATCCTGGTGGAGCCAGCGGCCTGATGCTCGCGCTTCCGCTCCGGGCCTCGCGCGGCTAAGGGGAGCCATATGTCACTCCCCGTCCGCGCGCCTTCCGACCTGCTGCACCACGGCTTCGACACGCTGATCGACGTGCGCTCGCCCTCGGAGTTCGCCGAGGACCGGGTGCCGGGCGCGGTCAACCTGCCGGCGCTCAGCGACACTGAGCGGGCGCGCGTGGGCACGATCTACGTTCAGGAGGACCCGTTCCTCGCGCGCAAGATCGGCGCGGCGCTGGTGGCGCGCAACGCCGCGGCGCACCTTGAGGGGCCGCTTGCCGACATGGGCGGCGGGTGGCGGCCGCTCGTCTATTGCTGGCGCGGGGGCCAGCGCTCCGGCTCGATCGCCACGATCCTGTCGCAGGTCGGCTGGCGCGCCGAGACGGTTGAGGGCGGCTACCAGAGCTGGCGCCGCGCGGTGGTCGAGGCGCTGTACCGGCAGGCGTGGCCGGGCCGCGTCGTCCTGCTCGACGGCAACACGGGAACGGCCAAGACCGACATCCTGAGCCGCTTGGCGAGGCGCGGCGTGCAGGTGCTGGACCTCGAGGGGCTCGCGGCACACCGCGGCTCGGTCTTCGGCGCCGTTTCCCGGCCACAGCCGAGCCAGAAGGCGTTCGAGACTGCCATCGTCGAGGCGACCGACGCGCTCGACCCGGCGCGGCCGCTGCTGGTCGAGGCGGAGTCGAGCAAGATCGGCGAGCGGCTGATCCCGCCTGCGCTCTGGAAGGCAATGCGGGGTGCGCCGCGGATCGTCGTCGAGGCGCCGGTCGAGGCGCGAAGCGCGTACCTCGTCCGCGCCTATGCCGATGTAGCCTCCGACCAGGACACCCTCCTGACGACAATCGGCAACCTCAGGCGCCTCTGCGGCGCGGAAGTGGTGGTTCGCTGGGAAGGGCTGGCACAGGAGGGCCAGCACGGCACCCTCGCTCGGGAGTTGATGGAGCGGCACTATGACCCGCGCTACGCCAAGTCGCGCGGCGAGATCGACGTGGCGGCAACGGTGTGGAGCGATTCGCTGGACGATGCATCGCTCGACCGCCTCGCGGGAGAGGTCGAGCGGGCACTGCAACAGCTCTGAGCGGCGTCAGTCCACGCGGAGCGACGGCGGACCCGAGATGACCTCCCCCACGCGAGCGGCCGAGTAGCCCGCCTTCGTCAGCCGCGAAAGGATGTCATCCGCCAGGGTGGCGGGCACCGCTGCGAGGAGGCCCCCCGCCGTCTGCGGGTCGTAGAGCAGCGCTTCGCGCGGGTCCGTCGGCTCGGCGGCGCCGGCATGACGAAGGTTGTCGGCAAAAATGGTCGAGCGTACCCCGCGCGCCGCGAGGTCGAGCGCCCCCGCCATCGCCGGCACCGCGTCCAGTCGCAGACGCACCGCCACACCAGATGCGCGGGCGATGTTCATCAGGTGCCCGGCCAGGCCGAAGCCGGTGACGTCGGTCATCGCACGCGCGCCGGCCAAAATGTCCGCGGCCGCCCCCTGCGGGCGCTGCATTTCTGTCAGACAGGCGGCGACCCACGGCCCCCGCGCCTCGAGTGCCATCTCGGCGGCGAGGATCGTGCCCGAGCCGATCGGCTTGGTCAGGATCAGGACGTCGCCCGGCTGCGCTCCGGCCAGCGTCAGCGGCTCGCTATCGCAGAGGCCGGTCACGGTGAACCCTAGCGTCAGCTCGGAGCCGAGCGATGTATGGCCGCCGACGATGGCGGCTCCCTCGGCCGAGCACACCTCGGTCGCGGCGGCCATGATCTCGCCCAGCCAAGCCTCCTGCAGCGCTGTGCTCATCCGGGGCAGGACGATCATGGCCAGCGCCGCCTGCGGCTTCGCCCCCATCGCCCAGATGTCGCCCATGGCGTGGATCGCAGCGATGCGCGTCATCGTCCACGGGTCCTCGGTGAAGGCGCGCAGATGGTCGGTCGTCACGACCTGCCGTATGCGGCCAATCCGCAGGATCGCGGCGTCGTCCCCCGACAGGCTCTCCACGTCGTCACGCGGAAACGCGGGAAGCGTGGAAAGCGCACGCGAGAGCGCGTCGCCGCCGACCTTCGCGCCGCAGCCGCCGCACATCGGCTTCTGGTCAAGCGCCTCGGCCACGCCGCGTGCCATTTCCGTTGGCAGGGGCGGCTGCGCCATCGGCTTCAGGTCTTCGAGTCCGTGCATGAAGCGCCGGTCGATGCGGTCCTTCCACCGCCAGAGCGCCGGCGCGGCGGCTGACATCTTCCACTTCTCCGCCAGCGCCGCCTGACGGCCCAGCGAGATCAGCCGGAGGTAGTCACGCTGCGGCCGGTAGCGGCGGCGCGTCCGTCCGGTCAGCTCCGCACGCAGGTTCGCCGTCAGGATTGGCGCCTCGCGCACCGCGTAGACGCCTGCCTTGGGCCGGGGCGCGTGCCGGAGGTGCGCGCAGTCGCCGACGGCGTAGAGCGCCGGATCGCTCACCGAGCGCAGCGTCTCGTCCACTGTCACGTAGCCGTCCGTCAGGTCCAGCCCCGTCTCCGCCAGCCAGCCGTAGGGCCGCGCGCCCGCCGCGCTTACGACCAGATCCGCCGGTATCTCGCGGTCGCTGAGGTGCAGCGCGTCCGCCGACACGGCCTTGACCTTGGCGTGGTTCACCAGCTCCACCCCTAGCGCTGCCATCTGCGCGGCAAGCCGGCGCGCCGCGGCGGGCGAGATGCCCGTCGGACCCTCGCCCGCCTCCACCACCGTCACCGATGGCCGCCGGTCCCGCAGGCGCCAGATCATGGCCATCGCGAGTTCGCAGCCAGCCACGCCGCCGCCGATGATCGCGATGCGCGGTTGCTCAGGCGGATTGGCGACAAGACGACCCCAGCGCCGCGCCAGCCGGTCGAGCGGCTTGGCGGACACCCCATGCTCGGCGAAGCCCTCCAGCTGCGGCAAGTCGGACGTCACCCCGATGTCGAGCGACGCGATATCGTGGGAGATCCAGCCGCGCCCGGCGACGTGTACCCGCCCGGCGCTGCGGTCGATCCCGTCGACGCGCCCGAGGATCAGCCGCGCCCCGGCGTGCCGCGCGAGACGGACGAGGTCGATCTCCAGCTCCTCGCGCCGGTAGTGCCCCGCGACGAAGCCCGGCAGCATGCCGGTGTAGGGCGCCGTCGACTCGGGATTGATCAGCGTCAGGCGTGCCCCGGGAAGCGGCCGCATTCCCCACTGCTTGAGCAGCAAGGCATGGGTGTGGCCGCCGCCGATCAGCACAACCTCCCGTGTCAGCGGCACCTGGTTCATCATGGCCTCCCGTCGGACCGCCGGTTCGTAGCGGCCAGCGCTGCCGGCGCCAAGCGCCTCACTCGTAGCCCGTCATCTCGAGATAGCCGCGGCCCTCGTGGCTCCCCATCACCGTCACCGGCCCTTCCCAGTAGGAGAAGGTGGTGCCCATCCAGCTCTGCGGGTTGAGCGCGCGCACTTCGACGTCGAGGTCGCGCGGCGGCAGGCGGAGGCGCCATGCGACGGGAATCTCGCGATCCTCCACGGTCGCTGTCTCCAGCGGCTCGGCCTCCAGCACGCCTTCCGGCAGCGGCGTGCCGGTGCCGTCCGGCGCGATCCATGTCGCCACCGCGTAGGGGGCGCCGTCGGTCTGGCGCATGAAGTAGCCCATCATCGCGGCTCCGTTCTCGAAGTGGAGCGAGAACCAGTCCCAGCCAGTCTGCCGGTCGCTCAGGGGCTGCGAGGACCATTCGCGGTCGAGCCAGGCGCGGCCTTCGACCTGCACCTCGCCCTCCGGCAGGGTCAGCGTCCCGCGTGCAAGGTAGGAGGGCTGGGAGTAGTAGTGGCTCGCCTGTCCCTCGTCGGACTTGACCGAGTAGCCATCGTCGCCGTGCAGCACCAGCGGCCCCTCCGCCTGCAGCTCCAGCCGGTAGGCGAAGTCGTCACCCGCCGCCGTCAGCGTGACATCGGAGATTGTCGGCCCCCACATCCGCCACTCGTCGATCCAGGCGTCGAATGGCGCGGCCTCCACGCCGGCCTGGCCGATGCCGCCGCGCGCGAAGCGCTCCGAAAAGAGATGCGTCTCGGGAGTGGTCACGGCGGCGTGTCCGAACCAGATCTGCGGGCTGGCCCACGCCTCGGCCTCGCCGGGACGGAGCGCGGTGCGGAAGAGCGTCCACTGGATGCCGTAGTTCGTGCCGTCGGGCCCCTCGAGGTTGGCGGTGACGTACCACCACTCGATGCGGAAGTCGGGATGCGGGCCGTGGTCAGCCGGGAACTCGAGGCGGTAGTCGGGGTGGGGCAGGGCAAAGCCCTCGGCGTCGCTCGCGAGGCCGGCGTAGCCTTGGCCAAAAGCTGCGTTCGCGGCGAAGAGCGCTAGGGCGACGGCGGCGCGGATGGTGTGATCAACGCTCATGGGCGAAGACCTTGACGAGGTCGGCCGGCGGCCGCGTTGCCAGCCGTCGCGCCGGCCAGAGCCCGGCCACGCCCGCGGCGAGGAGAGAGAGGAGCGCGAGGCGCGCCCAATCGGCGGGGAAAACGTGCATCGGCAGGCTCCAGCCGAACGCCTCGACGTTGATGACGGAGAGCAGCACCCAGGCCAGCATCAGCCCCACCGGCACCGCCGCACTGAAGGTCAGCGCCGCGAGCACCAGCGCGCGCGTCAGCTCCAGCGCCGCGAGGTGGCGTCGCGTCAGGCCAAGCGCCCAGACCGGGGCGAGCTGCGGCAGCCTGAGCGTGGCGAGCGTCAGGAGCGACGTCAGGATGGCGAAGCCCGCGACTGTCAGGGTCAGCACGTTGAGCGCCGCGGTGACAGCGAATGTCCGCTCGAAGATGTCGAGCGAAAGCCGCTTGAGCGCCGCCTGGTCGACGATCTGGTCCGGCGAGAGGCTAAAATCGTCCACCAGCGCGGTCCGCAGCGCCTCGGCCCGCTCGGGCGCGATCCTCACGCCGTAGTCGCCGCGCCGGTAGTCGGGAAAGCGGTCGTAGAGCTCGTCGAGGCCGATCAGGACCTGCGCCGCCGGGTTGCCGTAGTCCGAATAGATCCCGCCGACGCGCGTGCGCCAGCCGTCCGGCAGGTCCAGCGGATCGCCCGGTCGCAGCCCCTCGCGCCGCGCCAGCTGCTCGTTGACGAGCACCGCGTTGCCGGCGGCCACGGCGTCCCAGACCTCCGGCTCGGCCGCTAGCAGGGGCCAGTTGTCGCGGTAGGTCGGGTGGTCGGCCACGCCGTAGATTTCAGCCGGCGCTCCGGCGACACGCTGGTCAGTCCGGGCGATGGGGAGGACGGCGTCCGCCCGCGCCTCGAGCCAGGGAACCAGCCGCGCCGCCTCGTCGTCGTCGCGCGCGGTCACGTAGAGCTCGGAGGCGAGGCGCTGGTCGAGCCAGCCGGTGAAGGTCAGGCGGAACGAGTCGACCATCGTGCCGACGCCGATGTTCGCCGCCAGCGCAAGCAGGAGCGACATCAGCGCGAGGCTGAGGCCCGGAAGCTGCTGTCGGGTGTCGGCCCAGAACCACTCGGCCAGCGCGCCACGAGCAAGGCGCTGTCCGCCGGCGAGGCAGGCCGCGAGCCAGAGTGGGAGAAGGAGGGCTGCCGCTAGAAGGAGCGCGCCGAGCATCAGAAAGCCCGCCACGAGGCCGGAGCCCGCCACCGCGAGCACGACGGCGGCGAGGGCGAGAAGCGCCGCCGCGGCCCCCTGCAGACGCCGGGTCCGCGCCGATGCCAGTGCCCAGGCACGTGGCTGCGCCGGTGCCAGCGCCGGCAGCCGTGCAACCTTCCAGAGCGCGCCGGAGGCGGCGACGGCGGTGCCGAGGACGGCGATCGCAATGCCCGCCGCCCACCATGCCGGCCGCAGCGTCAGCGACCCCTCGATGGTGGCGCCGTAGAGCCCCCTAAGCGTGGCCGCGACGTCCGGCAGGAGCGCGGCGGCGATGAGGCCGCCGAGCCCCATCCCGATGGCTCCGGCCGCGAGCGAGAGGATCAGGAGCTCGACCGCGAGCAGCGTGACGAGGCTGCGCGCCGTGAGGCCCAGGGCGCGCAGCGTGCGGAAGGTCGGGCGGCGCTGCTCAAATGCGAGGCCCACGGCGCCGTTGACGATGAAGAGCCCGACCACGAAGGAGAGCAGACCGAACGCCGTCAGGTTGAGGTGAAAGCTGTCGGTCAGGCGCGCCACGCCGCCCTGCCTGTCCGGCGCGCGCTCTTCGAGGTCGGGTGCGATCTCCGAGAGCGGTGGGCGGCCGAGCGGCTGGTCGGGCAGCACCAGAAGACGGTCGATCCGCGCCTCGCCCAGCACGCGCTGCGCGACGCCGATGTCTGCGAGGGCAAGCCCCGGCGCCACGCCCTCGACCGCAACGACCGGCGGCAGGTCCGGCGACGCGAGGCGCGCCGCGATCTCCGGCGCGGCGAAGAGCCGTCCGGACTCGCCCAGCGCATCGATCGGCTCCACGTCCCCCGCCAAATCGCCCTCCAGCGCAGGGGGCGGGGCCGTCAGGAGGTCGACGCCAAGGAGCCGGACCTCGCCGCCCGTCATGCGCAGCGTGCCCTCGACCACCGGAGTCACAAGCCAGCCCGCGCGGCGCAGCGCGACGTAGGTGTCGAGCGGGATGGCTGCGCCGCGGGCCTGGTGGAGCGACGGCAATCCGTCGCCGCCGATCGCGCGGGCCGCGGCATCGTAGCTCGCCCGCGCCTCGGCGTTGATCGCCTGCACGCCGGACCAGAGCGCGGTGGCGAGCGACAGGCCGAGGATCAGCGTCGCGAGCTGGACCGGGTGCCGACGCCAGTGAGACAGGATCGCCGTAAGACCGGCAGCTTTCATCGCGATGCTCTCACTCCGCCGCTCGGCGCTCGATCCGAGTGGCGACGCGGCCGTGCGCCAGGTGCAGGCGACGCTCAAGTCGTGCAGCGAGGCGTTTGGAGTGGGTGACCATGAGCAGCGCCGCGCTTGCGTCAGTCACAAGTTCGAGCATGAGGTCGAGGACGCGGGCGCCGGTCTCCTCGTCGAGATTTCCGGTGGGCTCGTCGGCGAGGACCAGACGCGGCCGGCCGGCGAGGGCGCGGCCAATGGCCACGCGCTGCTGTTGCCCTCCGGAGAGCTGCTCGGGGTATTTGGCGCGGTGGTCGACGAGGCCCAGCCGCTCGATGAGCCGCGCATCGGCCTCCGGGCTGTGCCGTCCGGCGAGGCGGGCCTGGAGTGCGACGTTCGCCGCGACGTCGAGCGAGGGGACGAGGTTGAACTGCTGGAACACGACGCCAACGTCGCGGCGTCGCAGCTTCGCGCGCTTGCGGTCGTTCATTGCGGCGACGTCGGCGCCGTCGAAAAGGATCTGGCCGCCGTCCGCCTCGTCGAGGCCGGCGACGAGGTGGAGGAGCGTGCTCTTGCCTGACCCGCTCTCGCCGGTCAGGGCGAGGGTCACGCCCGCCTCGAGGTCGAACGATACGCCGCGGAGCACGTCGACTGGGCGCTCGTCGCCGGGAAAGGTCTTGATGAGGTCGCGAACCTGAAGCAGCATTGCCGGAGACATAGGCTTGCGGCGCCGCGGAAACAGGCGGCAGGATCGTCAAGAGGGACGTACCGCCTCGGGCTGGGCCTGAGGGCCCCGCCGCTCGGCGGCACGGCGCCTTTCGGCGCGGCACCCGGAGGACGTCAGTTCAGCTCGGCAGCGTAGCCCGCGTCGATGTCCGCCTCGGCCGCGTCAACGGCTTCGCGCAGGGCCGTCAGCACCTCTTCGCCACCGTCGACGCTTTCGCTGAACCAGTCGTAGACTGGGGTGACGGCCTCGGCAAACGCCTGCATCTCCGCGGGCGAGGGGACGTAGATTTCGCCGCCGGCCTCGACGAAGTCGCGGTAGGCTTGGATCGACTTGCGCTTGGGCGAGGCGAAGGTCGCCTGCTGGAGCTGGGTGAAGCCGTCGACGACGACACGCCGCAGATCCTCGGGCAGCGACAGGAACGCGTCGTTATTCATCACCCAGATCGCCGCCATGTAGGCGTGCCCGTCGAGCGTGAGGTAGGTCAGCCCGGCATCGGGGAACTTCATGTTCATGATGTCGGTGATGCCGTTCTTGGTGCCCTCGACGACGCCGGTCTGGAGCGAGGTGAAGAGCTCGGGCCAGGAGATCGGGGTGGGCGAGCCGCCGAGCGTCTCGACAAGCTGCTGCGGCAGGTCGGCGACGACGGTGCGGATCTTCATGCCCTCAAGGTCGTCGGGCGAGTCGATGGTCCGCTGCGTGTTGGCGAAGTTGCGCCAGCCGCCGGTGTTGCCGATGGTCATGATCCGGATCGCGCCGCCCGAATCTTCTAGCGCCTTCTCGCGCAGGAGGCGGGTGAAGTCGCCGTCGGTCAGCACCGCCTCGGCCACGCGGTCATCGCGCATCACGTATGGCAGGTCGAAGACCTGGACGTAGGGAAAGATGCCCGCGGCGCCGCCGGAGGTGGTGACGAAGATGTCGATGGAGCCGTCGGCCACGCCCTGCAGGCACTCCGCCCCGCTCGCGCAGAGCTGGGTGCCGATGAAGAGCTCGACCTCGATGGCGCCGTTCGACGCCTTCTCGACGTAGTCCTTGAAGACCACGAGGCCGTCGTAGTCCTCGTCCTGCTCGTTGGAGTTGGCGGTGGCGCGCAGCGTGTATTCCTGCGCCGCGGCGGGCAGTGCGACGGCTGCGGCCAGCAGCAGTGCGGCGATCGTCATTCTCGGCATGGTTCTCCCTCTCGGTTCAGTTCACGAAGCCTGTCAGGCGCGGGATCGTCAAGGAGATCGCGGGCACGTAGGTGATCAGCAGGATCACGAGCACTTCGACCGCGAGGAAGGGAAGGATCGCGCGGCTGATCGTCTCGACCCGCTCGCCCGAGACCGAGGAGGCGACGAAAAGGACGAGGCCCATCGGCGGCGTGGCGAGGCCTACGGTCAGGTTGACCGACATGATCATCGCGAAGTGCACCGGGTGGACGCCGAGGTCGGTGAACATCGGGCCGAGGATCGGGCCGAGAATGATGATCGCCGGACCCGCATCGAGGAACATGCCGACCACGAAGAGCAGCAGGTTGATGAGGAAGAGGAGCGTCAGCGGGTTTTCCGAAAGGGAGAGGATGAAGTCCGCGAGGATCTCCGGTGCGTGGCTGAGGCTGACGACGGTCTTAAACGCGACCGCGGCGCCGACGAGCAGGAGCACAGTGGCCGACGCCATCGCCGAGCGGGCGAGGACGGGGCCGAGGTCGGACAGCGACATGGAGCGCAGGACGCCGAACGCGATGAGGAGCGCGTAGGCGACGGCGATGGCGCTGGCCTCGGTGGGAGTGAAGACGCCGAAGACGATACCGCCCAGGATGATGATCGGCGTCTGCATCGGCGCGACCGCTTTCTTGCAGACGGTGCAGAAGTCGGGGTCGACCCGGCGGCGCCAGGCCAGCAGCATCAGGTGCGCGGCAAGGAGGAAGGCGGCGAAGAGGACGAGGTCGAGTGCCGCGCTCTCGGGCAGGCCGACGAACGATGCGAGCCACAGCATCAGCCCGGCGATGTTCAGCCGGAGCAGCGCGAAGGAGATCCAGTGCTCGGTCCCGGAAAGCGGCTGCGTCTGGCGCACCACGCGCTCGGCCTGCGGCAGGCCGTAGCGGTCGGCCATCAGGCGCACCACGATCATCAGGCCCACGCCCACCAGAACGCCGGGCACGATACCGGCGAGAAAGAGCGCCGCGACGCTCTCGCCCATCACGTAGGCGTAGATGATCATGATGCCCGAGGGCGGAATGATCGGGCCGATCACCGAGGAGGCGGCGGTCACGGCGGCGGCGAAGCGACGGGTATAGCCCTGCTTCTCCATCGCCGGGATCAGGGTCGAGCCGAGGGCCGAGGTATCGGCCACGGCGGAGCCGGAGAGACCGGCGAAGAGGATCGACGACAGGATGTTGACGTGGGCGAGGCCACCGCGGAGGTGGCCCATAAAGGCCTGCGAGAAGTCTACCAGCCGCTCGGTGATGCCGCCGCGGTTCATGATCTCGCCCGCGAGCAGGAAGAACGGCAGCGCCATCAGCGGAAAGCTGTCCATCCCGTTGTAGAGATTGCGGTAGAGCAGGTTGATGTCGCGCTGGCTGCCGTCGAGCGCGAGCAGGAGGCCGGGTGCCGCCAGCAGGCCGAAGAAGACCGGCAGGCCCAGCATGAGGAACAGCAGGAAGAGCGGCAGGAACCAGATCAGCATCTATTCCGCTTCCGGCAGCGCCGCGTGGGCGAGGGGCTTCGGCTGGCCCCCGGCAAGGGTGACGAGGGCGCGCAGGATCAACTCCACGTTGACGATGGTCAGCAGCACCATGCCGGTCCAGATCGAGAGGTACATCCAGGCCAGCTTGAGCCGCACCGTCTCGCCGCCGAACCAGTCGAGCGGTAGGCGCAGTGAGGAGGAGGCGAAGAGCCAGCCCGAGTTGACGTGACGCCATCCGAACCAGACGGCGGTGACGAGGACGGCGAGCGAGATCAGGAGCAGCGTCAAAGCCAGCGCGGCGGCGGCCGGCCGCGGCAGCGCGCGCTCGACCATGTCGATGGCGACGAAGCCGCCCTGGCGGTAGGCCAGCGGCGCGATCAGCCCGGTCATCCAGAGCATGAGGAAGCGCGCGGCCTCGTCCGGCCAGGGCAGCGCGTCGCCGAGGACATAGCGAAAGAACACCTGCAGAAGGGTCACGATCACCATCAGCGCCAGTGCCGCGACGGCCAGCATGCGGCCCAGCGGCAGGACGGCATCGTTGAAGGCCTCGAGCGGCCAGAGCAGCGCCTTCAGGAGCGTCATCCTCCTCCTCCCCCGGGAACGAGCGGCCGCCCGGCGTCGGCACATTATCTTCCGCTGTGGGGCCGCGGCAAGCGCAGGGCGGTCAGACGTCAGGGGTGAAGCGGCCGTAGGAGCCATCTGCGAAGAGCAGCGGCCGCCCGCCCGGGCCGCGCGTGACCGACGTCACGAGGCCCACGACGATCGCGTGATCGCCGCCTTCGTGCACGGCGTGGCGGGTGCAGTCGAAGCGGGCTAGGCAGTCGCGCAGGACGGGGATGCCGTCCGGGGTGCGCATCCAGCGAATCTCGGTCCAGTCGTCGCCGGTGTGAGTGAAGCGCATGCAGGTTTCGACCTGCTCCTCCGACATGACGTGGATGGCGAAGCGTTCGGCGCCGGTGAAGGCGTCGAAGCGCGCCGAGCTGCGGGCGGGCGACCAGAGGACCAGGGGCGGGTCCAGCGAAACGCTGGCGAAGCTGTTGGCGGTGATGCCGAGGGGGCCCAGTTCGCTCTCGCAGGTCACGACCGTCACGCCCGTCGCGAAGCGGCCGAGCGCCCGACGCAGATCGCGTTGCGTCTCGGGTCCGGGTACGAATGCCTCCATGCGGACGAAGGGACCTCGCTTGCCTGTCGCCTGCCGGGGTTAGGAGCATGAATGGCGGGCGAGGTCCACCGTCGCGACGTCGCGTGGGTGGCCGCTGCGCCACGCTGCCCCTTGCGGCCGCGGGCCAGCGGCGTTTGATGACGCGCATGACAAGCTATGCCATACCGCCGGGCGGCCTGCCGGGACAGAGCGAACTGCTGACCGGCCGCGCGATCTTCACCGACGCCTACGCCGTGATACCGCGCGGCACGATGCGCGACATCGTGACCTCATTTCTTCCCGGCTGGCGGGGAACGCGGGCGTGGATCCTGGCGCGGCCGCTGAGCGGATTCGCCGAGACGTTCTCGTGGATCGTGCTGGACGTCGCCGCGCGGGGCGGGGCGGACGAGCCCGAGACGGATTCCGGTGCCGAGGCCGCGCTCTTCGTCGCCTCGGGGCGCATCGAGATCGAGGTCGGAGACGAGCGGCATGTGCTCGGCCCCGGGGGCTACGCCTACCTGCCGCCGCAATCGGGCTGGTCGCTACGGGCCGAGGCGCAGTCGGTCGTGCACTGGGTCCGCAAGCGCTGGCAGTCCGCGCCCGGCTACGCGCCGCCCGAGCACTTCGTCGCGGACGAGGCGGAGGTACCGCCGGACCCGATGCCGGACACCGAAGGCCGCTGGGCGACGCAGCGCTTCGTCGCGCCCGACGACCTGGCGCACGACATGCACCTCAACATCGTGACGTTCCAGCCCGGCGCCGTGATCCCCTTCGCCGAGACGCACGTGATGGAGCATGGGATCTACGTGCTGCAGGGCAAGGCGGTCTACCGGCTGAACGGCGACTGGGTCGAGGTCGAGGCGGGCGATTTCCTCTGGCTCCGCGCCTTCTGCCCGCAGGCCTGCTACGCCGGCGGACCGGAGCCGTTCCGCTATCTTCTCTACAAGGACGTCAATCGCCTGCCTTCGCTGGGCTGAGGCTGGTCCGTCCCCACGCGCCGCGCTATCAGGTCCGAAAGGGGAGGAACCGATGCCCGAGACATCGAGCGAGACGATCCGCGACCTGATCGCGGGACGCGAGGGGCCGGCGCTGCGGCAGCCAGGCCGGCCGGATCTGGATTATCCCGGCCTATTGGGTCTGGTCGACCGGACGGGGCGCCAGCTGGCCGGCCTCGGCCTCGGGCCAGGCGCGGACGTGGCGATCGTGCTGCCGAACGGACCCGAGATGGCGGCGGCGTTTATGGCGGTGGGCTCTCACGCCGTCGCCGCTCCGCTGAACCCGGCCTATACGGGCGACGAGTTCGCCTTCTACATGGAAGATCTCGGCGCGCGGCTGCTGATTGTGGCAGACGGCGTCGAGACCCCGGCGCGCGGCGCCGCCGCGCGGCTGGGCGTGCCTGTCGTCGCGCTGCGGACCGGCGAGCGGGCGGGAGACTTCACGCTGGTCGACGCGGACGGTGACGCGCTACCGGAGGCCGAGACGCGCACGAACGGACCCGACGACGTGGCCCTCGTGCTGCATACCTCGGGCACCACGTCGCGGCCGAAGATCGTGCCCCTGAGTTCAGCCAACGTCTGCGCCTCGGCGCGCAACATCGCGCGGACGCTGGAGCTTTCGCCGCAGGACCGATGCCTGAACGTCATGCCGCTCTTCCACATCCACGGGCTCATCGCGGCGGTACTGTCTTCGGTCAGCGCGGGCGCGGCAATCTCCTGCACCTCCGGCTTCGATGCGCTGAGGTTCTTCGGGTGGCTCGATGAGGTGAAGCCCACCTGGTACACTGCGGTCCCGACGATGCACCAGGCGATCCTGAGCCGCGCCGCCCGCAATGCCGAGATCGTCGGGCGCAATCGCCTGCGCTTCGTCCGATCGTCGTCCGCCTCGCTGCCGGTGCCGGTGTTCCGCAAGCTCGAGGAGACGTTCGGCTGCCCGGTGATCGAGGCCTACGGCATGACCGAGGCGGCGCACCAGATGGCGTCGAACCGGCTCGACCAGCAGAAGCCCGGAACTGTCGGAACCATGGGCGGTCCAGAGGTGGCGATCATGGGCGACGACGGGCGTCTGCTCGGCGCCGGCGAGGTCGGCGAGATCGTGATCCGGGGCCCGAACGTGACCGGCGGCTATCGCAACAACGACAAGGCCAACGCCGAGGCGTTCTCGGGCGGCTGGTTCCGCACCGGCGATCAGGGCGACATGGACGCGGACGGCTTCGTCACCATCCGCGGCCGGCTCAAGGAGATCATCAACCGCGGCGGCGAGAAGGTGAGCCCGCGCGAGGTCGACGACGTGCTGATGGAGCATCCGGCGGTGGCCCAGGTGGTGACCTTCGCCATGCCGCACGACAAGCTGGGCGAGGAGGTGGCTGCTGCGGTGGTGCCGGTCGACGGCCAGATCGTCGACCCGGTCGAGCTGCGCGAGTTCGCGGCGAAGTCTCTGGCGCCGTTCAAGGTGCCGCGCAAGGTGGTGGTGCTGGACGAGATCCCGAAAGGGCCGACGGGCAAGCTGCAACGTATAGGCCTTGCCGAAAAGCTGGGGCTGACATGAGAATCTGTGTCTTTGGAGCCGGCGCGATCGGCGGCTACATGGCGGTTCGGCTGGCCAACACCGGTCAGGACGTCTCGGTGGTGGCACGCGGACCGCACCTTGCGGCGATCCGCGAGAACGGCCTGCGCCTGAGGATCGGCGGCGCGGAGGAGGTGGCAAAGATCGCCGCCACCGATGACGCCGCCGAGCTCGGGCCGCAGGACTACCTCGTCATCACGCTCAAGGCGCATTCGGTGCCGCCGGTGGCAGACAAGCTCACGCCGCTGATCGGGCCGGAGACGACGGTCGTGACGGCGATGAACGGCGTGCCCTACTGGTATTTCCACGGCCTCGACGGCTGGGAGGGCAGGCGAGTCGAGGCGGTGGATCCCGGCGGCGCCGTCAGCCGCGCGCTACCGCCGGCGCAGGCGCTTGGCTGCGTCGTCTACCCCGCCTGCGAGGTCGACGAGCCGGGCGTGATCCGCCACGTCGACGGCGACCGCTTCACGCTGGGCGAACCCGACGGGTCGAAGTCGGAGCGCGCGACGGCATTGGGCGAGGCGATGCGCAAGGCGGGATTCAAGGCGCCGGTGAAGCCGCGCATCCGCGACGAGATCTGGGTGAAGCTCTGGGGCAACCTCGCCTTCAACCCGCTGAGCGCGCTGACCGGCGAGACGCTCGACGTGCTGGCGACGCAGGATGACCTGCGCAGCGTGGCTCGGGCGATGATGGTCGAGGGGCAGGCGGTGGGCGAGGCGCTCGGCACCCGCTTCGCCATCGACGTGGACCGGCGGATCGAGGGCGCGGCGGGCGTCGGCGCGCACAAGACCTCGATGTTGCAGGACCTCGAGCGCGGGCGGCCGATGGAAATCGATGCGCTGGTGACGGCGGTGTCGGAGCTGGGCCGCATCACCGACACGGCGACGCCCACGATCGACCTCGTTCTCGCGCTGGTGAAGGCGCGCGGCCGCACCGCAGGCTGCTACGAGCGCTGATCACGAAACCGCTCATGGCAGCGGGCGTACGTCGGCCCGGATGTGGGGCGGAGAGCTTGCGCAGTCGAGATTGATCCGCCGTCGCGGCCGGTCTAATCGATGCGCGATCAGGATTGGGAGGAGCCCCGAAGTGACCGAATTCGTCATCGACCCGCCGAAGCCCGTCGTCCTGCCCGTTGCAGGCACCGACAAGGTGTTCCCGGTGCGTCGCGTCTACTGCATCGGGCGGAACTACGCGGCCCACGCGGTCGAGATGGGGCACGACCCGGATCGTGAGCCACCATTCTTCTTCCAGAAGAACCCGGACAACCTCGATCCGTCCAGCGAGTTTCCCTATCCGGCCAAGACCGAGGACGTGCACCACGAGGTCGAGCTTGCGGTCGCGCTCAAGGCGGGCGGCACGAACATCGGGATCGACAAGGCGCTCGACCACGTCTTCGGCTACGCGATCTGCCTAGACATGACTCGGCGCGACCTGCAGGGCGAGGCAAAGAAGCTGGGCCGGCCCTGGGAGATCGGCAAGGCATTTGAGCGTTCGGCTCCGATCGGCCCGCTGCACACGGTCGACGCGGTCGGGCATCCGGCGGACGGCCGCATCGAGGTGAAGGTAGGTAGCGAGGTGAAGCAGGAGGGCGACCTCAACCAGATGATCTGGAAGGTGCCCGAAATGATCTCGTATCTCAGCGAATATTTCGAGCTGGCGCCCGGCGATGTGATCATGTCCGGCACGCCCGCGGGCGTCGGGCCGGTGAAGAAGGGCGACACGATGGTCGCCACCATCGAGGGGCTGGGCGAATTGACGGTCCGGGTGGTCTGATCCTGCCGGCACCGCCCGCTGCGGCGGGCGGTCCGCTCTCTCGGCGGATGGCGCTTCAGCCCTCCGCCACCCGACCGACGGGACCGCTTGCTGCGTCAGCGAGCCGCGCGCACGGCGCCGCGTCTGGAACCGCCGGCAATCGCGATGGACCCAGCCGCCGCCGCTGGCGTTGAGGCCCGAAGCATCCGGGGGCAAGAAGCTGTGGAGAAGCCTGTCGTTCTGATTACCGGCGCCGACGGCGAGATCGGCAGTCAGCTGACCCGGCGCCTGGCCGAGCGCTACGAGGTCATCGGCCTGAGCCTCGACAACGAGAAGGGCCTCGACCACATCATAGAGTGCGACCTGAGCGACGATCCCTCGGTCGAACTTGCGATGCGCAAGATCCGCGAGCGGGCGGGCGACCGGCTGGCGTCGGTTGTGCACCTCGCCGCCTACTTCGACTTCACAGGCGAGGAGAGCCCGCTCTACGAGGAGGTCAACGAGGAGGGGACGCGCCGCCTCCTGCGCGCGCTGCAGGACTTCGAGGTGGAGCAGTTCGTCTATGCGAGCACGATGCTGGTCCACCAGCCGGCCGCGCCCGGCGAGCGAATCGACGAGGACGCGCCGCTCGACCCTGGCTGGGCCTATCCGAAGTCGAAGGCGGCGACCGAGCAGGTTATCCGCGACGAGGCAAACGGTATCCCCTACGTGCTGCTGCGCCTTGCCGGTCTCTACGACGATAGGACCGCGGTCCCGACGCTCTCGCACCAGATCGCGCGGATCTGGGAGAGGCACATCAAGTCCCACGTCTATGCCGGTGATGCGCAGGCGGGTCAGGCCTTCATCCACCTCGAGGACATGCTCGACCTCTTCGAGCGCACCATCGACCAGCGCGACAAGCTGGGGGCGGAGACGGTACTGTTGGCGGGCGAGCCTGACACGATGAGCTATGAGGCCCTGCAGGACGAGCTGGGTCGACTGATCCACAACGAGGACCACTGGCGCACTGTCACCGTCCCGAAGCCGCTCGCGCGCTTCGGCGCGTGGCTCGAGACGAAGTCGGAACCTGTCGTGCCGGACGCTCTGGACCAGGGACAGAAGCCGTTCATCCGGCCCTTCATGATCGACCTCTCCAGCGACCACTATGCACTCGACATCAGCCGTGCGCGCGAGGCGCTGGACTGGGAGCCGACACATCGCATCGCCGAGGGGCTGAAGCCGCTGGTGCGCGCACTGAAGGACGATCCCCTCGGCTGGTACGAGGCGAACGGCATCCTGCCGCCGCCGTGGTTGAAAGCCGCCGCACGCCGGGTCGAGGATCCCGAGGCCCTGCGCGAGAGCTACGAGAGCCGCTATCGCGCGCAGCACCGCCGCAGCCTCTGGGCGCACTGGGCGAACGCGGGGCTTGGCGTCTGGCTGATCTGCTCGCCGCCGCTCCTTGGCTACGACGACGGCTGGATGATCGCGAGCTCCATCGTCTCCGGCGCGCTTCTGGTGGTGCTCGCGCTGCTGTCGCTCTCGTGGCAGATGGGCTGGGCTCGCTGGGCATCGGCCGTCGTCGGTCTCTGGGTGCTATTCGCGCCGCTCGTCTTCTGGACCGACAACACCGGCGCCTACCTCGACGGAACGCTGGTGGGACTGCTGGTGATGGCCTTTGCAGTGGGGACGCGGCCCGCGGTGGGGGTGTCACCCGTGGCGCTGGAGACCGGACCGACCATCCCCAAGGGCTGGGACTACTCGCCCTCGGACTGGTTCCAGCGCCTGCCGGTCATAATCCTGGCGATCGTGGGCCTCCTGATCTCGCGCTATCTCGCCGCCTATCAGCTTGAGACAATTCCCGGCGTGTGGGACCCGTTCTTCGGCTCCGATGAGCCGCTCAAGAACGGGACCGAAGCGATCATCACCTCGTCCGTGTCGGAGGCGTGGCCGGTGCCGGACGCGGGCATCGGTGCGGCCACCTACGCGCTGGAAATCGTGGTGGGGCTCATTGGCTCGGCGCGGCGGTGGCGGACGATGCCGTGGCTCGTGGTTCTCTTCGGCATCATGATCGTGCCTTTGGGCGCAGTCTCGATCTTCTTCATCGTGATCCAGCCGATCCAGATCGGCACCTACTGCACGCTCTGCCTGATCGCGGCGGCGGCGATGCTCTGGCAGATCCCGTTCTCGCTCGACGAGCTGGTGGCGACCTACCAGTTCCTGCGCCGGCGTCATCGGGCCGGGCAGCCGTGGCTGCGCGTCTTCTTCACCGGCGACACGGACGAGGGGCCGGACGACCGGCGGCTCGACGACTTCCAGCGGTCGCCGCGGGTCATCCTGCGCGAGATGCTAACGGGAGGCATGACGCTGCCGTGGTCGCTCGCGGCGTCGATGGGGATCGGCGTGCTCCTGATGCTGTCACCCCTCGTCTTCGGCTGGGGCAGCGGCGTTGCGGCCACGAACCACATCGTGGGGGCGCTGGTGCTGACGGTGTCCGTCGCCGCGCTGGCGCCGGTGGCGCGGCTGGCTCGTTTCCTCAACGCGCTGATGGGCGTCGTGCTGATCTTCGCGCCGATGGTGGCGGGGGCGAGCCTCTGGGGGCTGGCGTTCTCCGCGCTCTGCGGGATCGCCCTGATCGCGCTGGCGATCCCGCGCGGATCCGTCAACAACAGCTACGGCGATTGGGATCGACTGATCCGCTGACGCAGGCACGACGTCGGGCTAACGGGCTGCTGTCGTGATGCATTGCGCCGTCAGGCGCAGGGAGGCAAGGAAGCGAGGTGACATGATCTGGATCGAGCTCACCGCCGGACTGGTGCTGCTCCTCGGGGGCGGCGAGGCGCTGGTGCGAGGCAGCGTGTCCGCGGCGTCGCGGCTCGGCGTCTCCAAGCTGCTCATCGGCCTGACGCTGGTCGGATTTGGCACCTCCACACCCGAACTGGTGGCGAGCCTCGAGGCGGCGCTGTCGGGCTCGCCCGGCGTCGCGGCGGGCAACATCGTCGGCAGCAACATCGCAAACATCCTGCTGATCCTCGGTGTCTCCGCCGCGCTCCTGCCCATCGCCACCTCGCGCGACGCATTCCGCCGCGACGGGACGGTGCTGACGGCGGCGACGCTGCTGATGGTGGCGGTAATCCTCGGTGGCGAGATGGGGCGGCTGGTCGGCGGCATCTTCCTGATCCTGCTGCTCGGCTACACGCTCTTCAGTTACTTCAGCGAGACGCGCGCGCGAGACGCGGCGGGCGACGTGTACGAGGCCGAGGCGGACGAGGTCGCAGTTCCCGGGATGTCCCTCTGGGCGGGGCTCGCGCTCGCGGTCGCCGGCATCGCTGGCGTCATCTTCGGCGCGAGCTTGCTGGTCGGCTCCGCCATCGAGATCGCCCGCGGCGCCGGACTCTCCGAGGCGGTGATCGGCCTGACGCTGGTTGCGCTCGGAACGTCCCTGCCGGAACTCGTGACGTCCGTCATGGCCGCGGTCCGCCGGCATGGCGACGTGGCGTTCGGAAACATCGTCGGCAGCAACGTCTTCAACATCCTCGGCATCGCGGGGACCACCGCGCTTGTTTC
Organism: Roseitranquillus sediminis; assembly: GCF_016918935.1. Classification (GTDB taxonomy): domain Bacteria; phylum Pseudomonadota; class Alphaproteobacteria; order Rhodobacterales; family Rhodobacteraceae; genus Roseitranquillus; species Roseitranquillus sediminis. The sequence continues at coordinate 162,231 of NZ_JAFFOB010000019.1, read as the reverse complement.
GCCGTTCGCGGTGCCTCCCGAGATCGTGCGGTTCGACGTCTGGGTGATGCTGGCGGCGACGCTCCTGCTGGTCGTCTTCGCCATCACCGGATGGCGCGTCAGCCGCCGCGAGGGGGCGTTGTTCCTGTTGGCCTACGCCGCCTACATTTTCGTCCAGCTTTCGCCCGGTGCGCGCGCGGCGCTGGGGCTCTCCTGATATGACGGAGAAGCGACCCGGATGATCCGGACCTACAGCCTCGAGCAGGACCGCTGCCGCCTCGACGAAGGCGTGCAGGGCCTGGACGCGGCGTCGGGAATCGCTTGGATCGATGTGCTCCACCCCGATCCGGAGGAGGAGCGGGCGGTGGAGCGTGCGGTTGGCGTCGGTATCCCGACGCGCGAGGAGATGGCCGAGATCGAGGAGACGAGCCGCCTCTACCACGAGCAGGGTGCCGCCGTCATGATCGCGCCGCTCCTCGTGAAGGCGACGGGCGATTATCCCGAGACGACGGACGTCACCTTCGTTCTGACGGACCAGCACCTCGTCACTGTTCGCTATGGTGAGCCGCGCTCTCTCGCGATCTTCGCCGCGACGGCCCAGCGGCGGCCGGAGATTTGCGCAGGCCCGAACAGCATCTTCGTGGCGCTGCTCGACGCCGTGGTGGACCGGATCGCGGACGTGCTGGAGGAGGCGGGACGCGACCTCGACGCGCTGAGCCGCGAAACCTTCGCCAACGCCGGCGTCCAGCCCGACCTCCGTGCGGCAATGCGGCGGCTCGGCCGCGACGGCGAGATCGTGTCCAAGGCGCGCGAGAGCCTCGTCGGGCTGGCGCGGCTGTTGGCCTTCGCCGAGGCGCTGCCGTCACTCAGGGGCGACACGGACAACGCGCCAAGTCTCAGTGGCCTCGCGCGCGACGCGGAGGTGCTGCTGCAGCACGCGACGTCCCTAGCGGACAAGAGCACCTTCCTGCTCGACGCGCTGCTTGGGATGATCAACATCGAGCAGAATGCCATCATCAAGACGTTTTCGGTGGTGGCAGTGATGTTCCTGCCGCCGACGCTGATCGCCAGCATCTACGGCATGAACTTCGAGCATATGCCCGAGCTCGACTGGCGATTCGGCTATCCGCTGGCGCTGCTGGTCATGGTCGGATCGATGATCGCGCCATACCTGTTCTTCAAGAAGAAAGGCTGGATCTGATGCGGCCGCAGTTGGCTCAGAACAGAAAAACTGACGCATTGGCCGACCTGTGTGTGAGTGGATGGGACGCGAAACCCGAGGAGAATTGGGCGTGGGCGCGGTGTAATAGGCGGCAGGAAGTTCCGGAGGGCAAGATTTCCGGTCGTTTCGGCGAAAGAGCGCTGTGCGCTGAGGCCACCGGCGTTTTCGGCAGTACGGGACCCGGAGGGAACCGAAGCTGCCACTGAATTGAGGCCCTCCCGTTGCCGTCGTTTGCAAAGCGCGCCCTCCCACACGACGGCGACGCGCCAGCCGGCAGCAAGAAGCTCATCACGAAGCCTGGTGGTCCCGTGCAACGTTCTGCCGAAACTTCTCATGTCAGAAGGAGCGGCGGGTGCTCGGTGTCGTGGCCTTAGACCAGCCGCCGTGGCGATGCCTTAACCAACCATCGACGAAGATGACCGCGCGCCACTCCGACAGGACGATGTCGGGGCGACCCGGGAGATCGCTTGCTTAAAGACGAACGCGGAAGCCTCGGCGATGCAGGTGTGATCGAACGACGACGGACCGCTTTCTCGAGCTTTCTCGTCGAGTTGAGTGAAGATCGAAGTGGCTGTCACCAGTCGCGTCGACGGAGATACCCTCGCGAAGATCTGCTTCAGCGGCCTAATAGGAGGCGCGGGAGGATGTTCTGCATCAGGAGCGCAGCATCTTCAATACGGTCCGAGAAGCTTCGATTCGGTCTCGCACGATGTCGCGCATCCCGATGAATCGCAGGAGTGTGTGTCGTAGTTCGATCAGAGACTGGCCGCGTCGGGTGTATTGCGGGGTCGTTCTGGTTCGTGAATCTCTCCGTCAACGCCGAGGCGTGCTTCCACCTCAGGGTCGCTGTAGCCAGCGATTTCGCGGACCAGATGCTCGACGTGTCGGCGATGAAGGAGCTCCTGGAAAAGCGCTGGTGAGCCCGCGGAGCGGCGACGCGCCGTGGGCTATCTCATGACGGAGCTCGGCCTCAGCGGGCGACGCAGCTGCCGGATCGTTGGTCTGTCGCGATTGGTGCAGCAGTATCGGCCGACGCCAAAGTACGATGACGCCATGGTCGAGCGACTGAAGGAGCTGGCATCGGAGAACCGGCACTACGGCTACCTCCGGCTGCACGCAGTGCTGCGGCGGGAGGGCCAGGTGGTAAACCGCGAGCGGACCTACCGGCTCTACACCGACGGGCCTCCAGGTGCGGACAAGGAAGCGACTCAAGCTGCCGCGCCGGGATCAGTTCGCGCCGCAGGTGCCTAGAACGGCCGATGCAGCGCTGATCGCTCGACTTCATCGGCGACCAGCTCGTTGCTGCCGTTCGAAACTCAACCTCGGCCGGAGAATTCCAGTGAAGCCCGGCCCTGATCGCAGGCAGCGAAAAGATGAAAGTGAACGGTTGAGGGCGTATCAGGGATTGAGCCCTGCCTCGCGCAGGTGTACAAGCAATCCCGCTCTCCGGAGAATGGCTTCTGGCGGTGCCAGGACAGCGTCATGGAACGGGCCGACACGCCATCCAGACCGATGACGAGCGGGAAGCGCGTGACATCGTCTCTGTAGGGGAGAGCCCCCAAACTCGATGAGGGTTAGCGATCCTTCGCCGCGAAACGTCCGCTTCGGCTGCTGAACCGTTAGAACGGGATCTCGTCGTCCATGTCGCTGTAGCCGCCCGACTGACCGCCACCGCCGCTGCCGCCGCGATTGCCGTAGTCGCCGCCGGAGCGATCTTCCGGATAACCGCCGCCACCGCCACCGCCGCCTTCGCCGCGGCCGTCGAGGAGCGTCAGCTCGCCCTTGTAGGGGCGCAGGACGATCTCGGTGGTGTAACGGTCCTGGCCCGACTGGTCCTGCCATTTGCGCGTCTCGAGCTGGCCCTCGATGTAGACCTTCGAGCCCTTGCGCAGGTACTGCTCGGCGATTCGCGCCAGCGGCTCGGAGAAGATGGCGACCGAATGCCATTCGGTCCGCTCGCGACGCTCGCCGGTGTTACGGTCTTTCCAGTTCTCGGAGGTGGCGAGGCGCAGGTTGCAGACCTTGCCGCCATTCTGGAAGGTCCGCACCTCGGGGTCGCGACCGAGGTTGCCCACCAGTATGACCTTGTTCACCGAGCCCGCCATCGGCCGCTCCTTTCGTTCAGGATGTCCCGGACTGCCTAGTGCATCGCGCGGGCCGTCCGCAAGCGCCTGCGCGGCGGCGGCTGCAGGGACTGGATTTTCGCCGCCGCATCATCCTAGTCTGGCGCTCGGAACGGGACGACACCGGACGGGGGACATGCGGAGACTGTCGCTTGCGACCACGGTTGCCATCTGCGCGGCGTCGGCCGCCGTGGCCGACATCACGGTCGCATCGAAGAATCGCGCGCGCATCTTCGAGAACCAGACGGCGCTGCTCGACGGACGGGCTGCGCAGCAGTACGCCGGCTCGGTGCGGTTGCAGCCGCGGCGGGTGGAGATACCGGGCGTCGGCGCGCCAGCCTTCACCGGCGGCTACCGAGGTCCGTACCTGCAGATGGCGCGCGACGCGGCGCGGCGCCATGACGTGCCGGAGGATCTGTTCCTGAGGCTCGTCCAGCAGGAGAGCGGATGGAATCCAGATGCCGTCTCGCACAAGGGCGCCATTGGCCTAGCGCAGCTCATGCCGACCACGGCGGTTCGGCTGGGTGTCGACGCGCGCGATCCGCGGCAGAACCTAGAGGGCGGCGCACGTTACCTGCGGGGGCAGTACGAGACCTTCCGCTCGTGGCCGCTGGCGCTGGCGGCCTACAATGCGGGGCCGGGGGCCGTCACGCGCTACGGCGGCGTGCCGCCTTACCGCGAGACGCAGGGTTACGTGCGAGCGATCTGGGGTGACTAGGCCACTGACTCCGCCTTGTCCTTGAGCCTCGCCGCCAGCGTCTCGACGTCGTCGCCAGCGACCTTTGGCACGATGCGGTAGGCCGCATTCACGAAGCAGAAGATTGCAAAGCCGAGAAGGCCGATGCAGACGACGGCGACCAGGATCTGGCCGTAAGCTTGCTGCGACAGCCACTGGAACGCTTCGCCCACGCCGCCGGCTTCAGACGGATCGGCTTGCAGGGCGGCGTAGACGAAGAGCAGGCCGACGATCGCGATCACGACCCCCTGCGCGGCGACGCCCGCCTTGAGGACAACGTTCCAGCGCGTGGTGAAGCGGTTGGCGCGCAGGTGTCTGCGATATTTTTCCTTCCACGCCTTGTGCAGGTAGTAGACGCCCGCGCCGATCACGATCAGCCCGACCACCCCGACGATCCAGCGTCCGCCGGGAAGCCGCATGACCCAGCCGATCGCGCGCGGAATTGACGAGCCTTGGCCGCTTCCGCCGCCCCCGGTGAAGAGGAGCGAGAAGGCGAGTATGCCGATCGACAGGTGGGCCAGCCCGGTCACCACCATGCCTATGCGCGCGATGATACCCGTCCCGTCCGCGCCATAGGCTTCGAGGTCATAGAACGCGTCGAGCAGGCGCCAGACGGCGTAGGCCATCATCCCGATGAAGATCAGCAGCAGCACACCGTTGCCCCACCACGTCGTCTCGAGCTGCGACAGGGCCGAGGAGGTGCTCTCGGCCTGCCCGCCGCGCCAGATCGCGTAGAGCGAGAAGCCGGCCACAACGAGATACACGATGCCGCGGCCGGCGTAGCCGATGCGCATGACGGGCACCGCCCATGAAAGATCGTGTTGCGACATCGCTGCCTCCCTTCAGCATCAACGGCCGCACGCCACGGATGTTCCGCGGTACCTAGGGCCGGAACTGTCGGCTTCGGTGGTGTTGAGTGGTCGCGGGATGTGGTCTAGCTGATCCGATCGCCGTCTGCTGCCGTGCGCCAGCCAGACCGACAGCCGGGGGAAGTGCAGTGTTTACCGAGAGCAGGGCGATCTACCTGATCCTGATTTCGGCGGTACTCTGGTCGGTGCAGCCGGCCTTCATCCTGCTCGTCGGCGTCGAATACGCGAACGCGGCGGCGCTGTTCATCGGCCTGACCGAGCTCATCGGCTCGATATTGGCGGGGGTCTTCGCATGGCGCCTGACGCCGCGCGACTTTCTCCGCCGCTTCTTCGCCGAACGGCGGCGCACTGTGCGGTTCCTGGCAGTCACGATCCTCGACGGAATCTTCGTTTCGGTGTCCTACACGGCGCTCATCTTCTCGGCCCGCACTTCCAGCCTGTCCGAGGCGGCGGTCCTCTTCGAATCCTGGCCGATTTTCGTCTCGGCGCTCCTGTTCTTCGTCCTGCCCAAGAAGGACGACAGCTTTACCGGCGCGGGCCTCGGCATCCTGCTTCTCGTCGCCGGCTTCTCGGTGCTGAACTTCAACGGGATCGAGGCGCTGATGCAGGACGGCTTCGACTGGCTCGACGGGCTGCCGCTGCTGTCTGCGGTATCCATGGCGCTCGCCGTGTCGATCATCCAGGTGCTGATCGCGGCCGACAAGGAACTGGGGGAGTGGCAGAACTTCTTCTTCGTCATGGCGGTGCGAAACGGGTTCGCGTTCCTCTTCATGTTCCTCATCTTCTGGTGGTCAGGCGAGACGCTCAGCGAAGGCGGCCGCGATCTGAGCTTCATGGCGCTGTCGCTAACGGTCGGCGCCTTCTTCTTTCTCTCCAGCGTTTTCTTCCACATGGGCTACAAGCTGGCGTCGACCAACGCGACCGGGCTGGTCGCGCTGCTCTCGCCGGTGCTCGGGCCGATCTTCCTCTTCGTGCTGGGCTATGCGTCGCCGACGGTCGGCTTCCTGATGGGGGCGGCCTTCATCCTCGGTGGCCTTGCCGTGTCGACGCGGGCCGACGACAACACCGCGAACTACAAGATCGTGCTGATCTCGACGCTGGCAATTGGCGCGGTCATCGTGATCTTCGATGGCTCGCCCGCCGAAAACTACTTCAACTATCTCAACGCGCTGGCTCTGTTCTACGGCATCATCCAGGCGAACATCCTCAACCAGCTTGTGCGGCGGCACGACGAGGTTCTAGCGCTCCATTCAGAGCTCTTCGTGCAGTTCAGCCTGCGGCGCGACCCGGAGCACCGCGCGCGGACACGCGCCGAAATCGAGCGGGTGCGGGACATCAGGCGACGGTCGAGTTCGCTCTCCGAGATCCTGCTGATGACGGTGATCTTCTTTGCCATCTCCGCAGTGATCGTGTTCGAGCGCGAGAATACGCTGCTGGGCGACTTCGTCGCGTTCACCATATCCGTGACCTCGCTCTACCTGCTTGGCATCTCGTGGCGCTACTTCACCGACATCGTGACCTCACCGGCGCGCCTAGGTCGGCACCGTCGGCGCGGGTCGAGCCTGAGGTTCCGGCTTTTCAGCCACGTCACGCTGATCGTGCTCTTCCTGTGGCTCTACCTGACGATCTACGCCACCTACGTGCTCTGAACGCCGCACGAGTCAGTCGGCTGGGCGCATTCCCGCCCAGCCGAGCCTATAGGGATAGATCTCGAACATCGGGTGCATCTCGGCCCCCGTCACGCCCTCGCGGAAGTGGCGGTAGGTCGAGCGCCAGTAGGGCTGGATGATGACGCCTTCTTCGCGCAGGAGTTGCTCTAGCTCGGCCATCACGACGCTGCGTCTTTCGGCCTCGGCGATGGCCATGGCCTCGGCGAGGAGCTGATCGAAGCGGGCATTGGAAAAGCCCGTCTCGTTCCAAGGCTCGCCGGAGCGGTAGGCCAACGCGAGCACCTGGACGCCCAGCGGCCGCTGGCTCCACTCCGTCGCGGAGAACGCGAAGTTCTGCCAGTCCTGGACGTAGGACGAGCTCGGCAGGATGGTGCGCCGCACGAGAAGCCCCGCATCTCGCAGCTGCGCCGCGACCGCGTCACAGGTGTCGCGCTGATAGCCGTCGTCGAGCGAGACCAGCTCGTGCTCGAAGTCTGCCATACCCGCCTCTTCCATCAGGGCGAGCGCCAGGTCGGGGTCGTGCTCGGCCGGTCCGATCTCGGCGTATTCTGGATGGATCGGGCAGACGTGGTGGTTTGCAGCGACGATGCCGAGGCTCTGGTAGCCGAGCTCCAGCAGGATCTCGTTGCTGCAGGCGAGCTGGAGCGCCCTGCGGACGCGCACGTCCGTGTAGGGGCGCCGTCCCCCGACCTCCGCCCTCTGGTTAGGCCGGATCACGATGGTGTTCGCGGTCACGGCCTCGGACTTCACCAGCTCCAGCGTGTCGAGGATCGCGATGAACTCGCCGACGCTCTCGTAGAGCATGTCGACCTCGCCTGCCTCAATGGCCGCGAGCCAGGTGGCGGGATCGGTACCGTAGTCGAGGTACTCGATCCGGTCGAGGGTGGCGCCGCCATAGACGTCTTGGCCCCACCAGTCATGCTCGCGGTTGCGGACGAGGACGCCCCGCTCGTTCAAGACGTACTCCGCGGGCAGGTAGGGACCGGTGCCGATCGGCTGCTCGATGGGATTGCCGCCGTCGTAGGAGGGATGGACAATGGCCGCCGGATAGTCGGCGAGGTTCGCGATCAGCGCGATGTTGGGTTCGGGCAGCGAGACGCGCAGGGTCGTGTCGTCCACCACCTCAAGCGTGCCGTCGCGCACTTCGCCAGTGGAGAAATCGACAATATTGGCAAATCGGGACGCCATCGAATTGCCTTCGACGGCCGGGTCGGCCCAGCGGCGGAAATTGTAGGCGACATGCTCCGCCGTCAGTGCGTCGTCATTGTTCCACGTCACGCCGGGGCGAACGCGCAGCACGTACTCGGTCGCGTCGTCGTTCACCTGCCACGAGTCGAGCAGCATCGGGCGGAATGTGCCGTCCGCCTGGTACTCGACCAGGTACTCGAGCCAGCCGCGGCCGAAGTTGGCCATCTCGCTCCAGTCCCAGAGGCGCGGGTCCTTCATCGCGATGATGTCCATCTGGACACGGAGCGTGCCGCCGCCTCGCGCCTCCTGTGCTCGAGCCGCTGGTGCCGCGAGACCGATGATCCCATAGGCCGTGCCCGACGAGACGCCGAGGGCAGTCGCGCGCGTCAGGAACTCGCGGCGGGAGAGACTCCCGGCGCGGAGCTCGGCCGCGTACATCCGGACGGCAGGGTGGATCCTAGGTCGGCCGATCGTTGACACGGGACTGTAGCCTCCTCGGCCTGGTCGATCGCGATGGCGTCGCCGCATCGCCGCCTGCGGTTCTTGCGGCTAGCGGATGACCGTTAATCGCTTCGACGGGATGAAAGGGGCAAAGCAGTGCGGGTGCAAGATGGAAGGTTGAACGCCGGGCCCACGCCGCATCACGGCAGCGAGATCGGAGTCCAGCCGCGCATCCGGGCGCGGAACCACGTCCGCTGGCGCTTCGCAAACTGACGGGTTGCGACGACCATGCGCTCGCGAACCTCTTCGAGGGGGAGGCGGCCGTCGAGGTGCGCCATCAGCTCTGCCGCGCCGATTGCCTTGGCGGAAGGCCGCGCGGGATTCCAGCCCGGCCGGTTCGCCTGCGCTTCGTCCACTGCGCCGTCGGTGAGCATCTTGTCGATCCGCGCGGCAAGCCGGGGCGTCAGACGCTCCGGCGGACATTCGACGAGCAGCGCCTGCGTGTCAGCCAGGGGCAGGATAGCCGGCGTCGGCCGGTCTTGCCACTCGGCGAGGCCACGACCCGTTGCTTGCAAGACTTCCCAGGCGCGGCGGACGCGAGCAGGGTTCGCGCAGTCGATGCGCGCGGCCGTCGCGGCGTCGATCTCGGCCAGCAGGACCTCGGCGGGCCGATCGCGTGCCGCCTGCCGGACCTCCTGCGGGACAGGTGGAATGTCGGCGAGTCCTTCTGTGAGCGCCATGAAGTAGAGGCCGGTGCCGCCGACGATAACTGGCCTGCGATGCCCGAGGAAGGGGGTCACGTCACGCAACCAGGCGCCGACGGAATAGTCGATGTCTCCCGCCACGTGGCCATAGAGCGCGTGCAGCACGCGCGCCTCATCCTCGGGCGAGGGTCGGGCGGTCAGCAAGCGCCAGTCGGAGAAGACCTGCAGCGCGTCGGCGTTGACGACGACGCCGCCGGTCCGCGCCGCCACCTCCATCGCCAGCGCCGACTTGCCGGAGCCTGTCGGACCCGCGATCAGCACCGGCCGTTCGGCGTCGAGCCGCTCGATGATCTCGCGCACGAAACACGTTCCAAGCGACTGTTGAACCCCGCCGGCTTTTCCGACATTTTGCCGCCGAATGCAAAAGCCGGGGGCGCACGTGGACCAAAGCACCAACCATCCGCGCCAGCCGACCTATTCCCGCGTGATGCTCAAGATCTCCGGCGAGGCGCTGATGGGCGACCAGGGCTTCGGCCTGCACCCGCCGACGGTCGCGCGCATCGCCAGCGAGGTGAAGTCGGTGCGTGATCTCGGCGTCGAGATCTGCATGGTCATCGGCGGCGGCAACATCTTCCGCGGCCTCCAAGGCTCGGCGCAGGGAATGGAGCGGACCACCGCCGACTACATGGGAATGCTGGCGACGGTGATGAACGCGCTGGCCATGCAGTCGGCGCTCGAGGGCATGGGCGTCTACACCCGCGTCATCAGCGCGATCCCTATGGACCAGATCTGCGAGCCCTACATCCGCCGCCGCGCGGTCCGTCACCTCGAGAAGAAGCGGGTCTGCATCTTCGCCGCCGGGACGGGAAACCCGTACTTCACGACCGATACCGCTGCGACGCTGCGCGCCAACGAGATGAGCTGCGAGGCGATCTTCAAGGGCACCAAGGTTGACGGCGTGTACGACCGCGACCCGAAGAAGAACCCGGACGCGCGCCGCTACGACACTGTGACCTACGACGAAGTGCTGGCGCAGCACCTCGGCGTCATGGACGCGAGCGCGATCGCGCTCGCGCGCGACAACCGCCTGCCGATCATCGTCTTCAGCCTCGACGAACCGGGCGGCTTCCGGGGGATCCTCGCCGGACAGGGCACCTATACAATCGTCTCCTGATGGCGATATAGAGGCGCCGAACATTCGAGAGGCGATCAGCGGGGAGAGCATGGCGGACGAGTTCGAGCTGGACATCGACGACCTGAAGCGGCGCATGGACGGCGCGATGGCGGCGCTGAAGACCGAATTCGCTTCACTGAGGACCGGCCGCGCCTCGGCCAACATGCTTGAGCCGGTGCATGTCGATGCCTACGGCCAGCAGACTCCGATCAACCAGCTCGGCACCGTCAACGTACCTGAGCCGCGGATGGTGACGATCAACGTCTGGGACAAGTCGATGGTCAGCAAGGTCGAGAAGGCGATCCGGGAGAGCGGCCTCGGCATCAATCCGCAGACCGACGGCACCATCATCCGCCTGCCGATCCCTGAGCTGAACGAGGAACGTCGTAGGGAATTGTCAAGGGTTGCGGCTCAGTATGCCGAGCACGCCCGTGTCGCGGTGCGCAACGTGCGCCGCGACGGGATGGACCGGCTGAAGCGCGCGAAGTCCGAGGGCATGAGTGAGGACGACCACAAGATCTGGGGCGACGAGGTGCAGAGCCTCACCGACGAGTACATCAAGGCGGTGGACCGCGCGCTCGAGACGAAACAGGAAGAGATCATGCAGGTCTGATGCCTGCTGTTCTCCAGGAGGGTGCCCCGGTGGACGGAGCCTATCACGAACGGACCGGACCGCGGCACGTCGCGATCATCATGGACGGCAACGGCCGCTGGGCGCAGGCACGCGGCAAGCCGCGGCTCTACGGTCACCATGCCGGCGGCCAGCGGGTGCGCGAGATCATGGAGGCGTGCCCCGATCTCGGGATCAAGTATCTGACCGTCTTTGCCTTCTCGACCGAGAATTGGAAGCGGACGCAGGCCGAGGTCTCGGGACTGATGAGCCTCTTCCGTCGTTACATAACCCGCGAGGCGCAGACGCTGGTAGATCACGGCGTGCGGGTGCGCTTCATCGGCGACCGCATCCGCCTCGACGAGACGCTCGTGCGCCTGATGGACGAGCTCGAGCTGCTGACGGCCGATAACGACCTGCTGCATCTCACCGTGGCGCTGAACTATGGCGGCCGGGACGAGGTGGCGCGGGCGACCAAGCGCCTGGCGCGCGAGGTTGCGGCGGGCCGGCTGGACCCTGAGCGCGTGGATGCCGAGACGCTGGCACGCTACCTCGACACCTATGTCCTTCCGGACCCTGACCTGGTGATCCGCACCAGCGGCGAAGCGCGGATCTCGAACTTCCTGCTCTGGCAGTCGGCCTATTCCGAGTACGAGTTCGTAGACACGCTCTGGCCGGACTTCACCCGCGCGGAGTTCTCGCGGCTCGTGGCCAACTTCGCCCGGCGAGAGCGACGGTTCGGCGCCGTTCCGACATGACGCCCGCGCCCGGGCGCTGGGAGGATCTGAACACGCGGCTGGCCACGAGCGCGGTGATCGCGGTGTTCGGCCTGCTGGCGGTCTGGATCGGCGGCTGGATCTTCGTCGCGCTGGTGGCGGTCGTCTGCGCCGTCCTGACGTGGGAACTGGTGCAGATGCTCAAGGCCGGCAGCCGCATGGCGCTGCCTCTGGCTGGGCTGGCGGCCGGTGTCATCCTGCTAGGCGAATTCCTGCCGCCGGGGTTTGCGTTGCCGTTCCTGCTGGCGCCGGCAATGGTGGGTATCGGCCAGCTCGAGCGAAATCGCACCGTCTTCGCCGTCTTTACCACGTTGATCCTCGTCGCGGGCTATGGCCTGCTGGTGCTGAGGACGGGCTTCGGCTTTTACTGGATGCTCTGGCTCGTATCGGTCGTGATTGTGACGGATGTCGGCGGCTACTTCGCTGGCCGCTGGCTCGGCGGGCCGAAGTTCTGGCCGCGCGTGAGCCCCAAGAAGACGTGGTCGGGCACGGTCGCCGGCTGGATCGCGGCGGCGATCGTCGGCGCGGTCTTCGTAGCGATCTTCGGCGGCAGCACGCAGCTTATCGGCGTGAGCATCGCGATCTCGATGGCGAGCCAGCTGGGCGACATCGCAGAGAGCGCGGTGAAGCGGCGGATGGGCGTCAAGGACAGCTCGACGCTGCTGCCCGGGCACGGGGGACTCTTCGACCGCTTCGACGGGATGCTGGGCGCCTCCATCTTCTTCCTGCTGGTCGAGCAGCTGGTCGTCTTTCCCCCACTCGCCTACTGATGCGCCGCGCCTCCGTCTTCGGCGCGACCGGCTCGATCGGTTGCAACACGGTTGAGCTGATCGCTGCATCGCCGGAGGAGTGGGACGTCGTCGCGCTGACCGGGGGGCACAACGTGGCCCTGCTGGCCGAGCAGGCGCGGCGGCTACATGCCGAGCTTGCGGTGACGGCGCACGCGGAGTGCCTCGCCGATCTGCGCGAGGCGCTGGCAGGCAGCGGGATCGAGGCGGCCGCAGGGCAGGCGGCGCTTCTCGAGGCGGCGGAACGGCAGGCCGACTGGATCATGTCCGCAATCGTTGGCGCGGCCGGGCTGGCGCCGGGCCTCAAGGCACTGGAGCAGGGAAGCACGCTGGCCCTCGCAAACAAGGAGAGCCTCGTCGCCGCCGGTCCACTCCTCATGCGGACCGCGCGCCAGGCCGGCGCGACGGTGCTGCCGGTCGACAGCGAGCACTCGGCGGTCTTCCAGGCGCTGGTTGGCGAGGATCTGGAACAGGTCGAGCGCATCGTCATAACCGCCTCGGGCGGCGCGTTTCGCGACTGGTCGCTGGAGCGTCTGGCGGCGGCGACACCGGAGGAGGCTGCTTGTCATCCCAACTGGGACATGGGCCAGCGGATCACGATCGACAGCGCCAGCCTCTTCAACAAGGCGCTCGAGGTGATCGAGACGCGGGAGTATTTCGGCGTGGCGCCCGAGAGCATCGAGGTGCTGGTGCATCCCGAGAGCCTGGTTCACGCGCTGGTAGGCTTCGTCGACGGCGGGTTGATGGCGCATCTGGGACCACCGGACATGCGTCATGCGATCGGCTACGCCATGCACTGGCCCGAGCGGCGGGCGCTGCCGGTCGAGCGGCTGGACCTAGCGCGTGTCGGGAGCCTCACGTTTCGCGCGCCGGACGAGGTGCGATGGCCGGCGCTGCGCCTCGCGCGCGAAGTCATGGCCGCCGGCGCGCTGAGCGGCGCGGCCTTCAACGCGGCCAAGGAAGCGGCGCTCGACGCGTTCCTCGAGCGCAGGATCGGCTTTGCCGAGATGGCGGAGGTGGTCGAGGAGGTGCTGGCCCGGCTTGACGGTGAGACTGCGCTGTGCGCCGACGTCACACTTGAACACGTGATGGAAGTGGACCACCTAGCACGACAGCGAGCGGACGAGGCGGTTCGCGAAAGACGGACCTGAGAGCATGGACCTCGTCAGCCTTTTGCCGTCCTTCGGCAACGTCATCTGGACCCTCGCGGCCTTCGTGGTCGCATTGTCGGTGATCGTCGCGATCCACGAGTTCGGGCACTATATCGTCGGTCGCTGGAGCGGCATTGATGCCGAGGTCTTCAGCCTGGGATTCGGCCCCGTGCTCTTCAGCCGAATGGATCGACGCGGCACGCGCTGGCAGGTCGCCGCCCTGCCGCTTGGTGGCTACGTGCGATTCCTAGGCGACGCCGACCCTGCCTCGGCGGGCGCCGACGACGAGGTCGTGGCGGCGATGACCGAGGACACTCGTCGCCGGACCATGCAGGGCGCCCCGCTCTGGGCGCGGGCGGCTACGGTCGCGGCGGGACCGTTCTTCAACTTTGCGCTCTCTATCCTGGTCTTCGCGGCGGTGCTGACGCTGCAGGGCGTGGCGTCGGAGCCGCTGACGGTCGGGGCGGTGCGGCAGGAGGTGCCCGGCGCGGCGGCGCTCGAGGCAGGGGACCGGATCCTCTCTATCGACGGCGAGGTACTGCCGGACGTGGGCGGACTGGACGCGGTCCTGCCGGCGCTGCCGGAGGAGAGTCCGCTGGATTATGAGGTCGAGCGTGACGGTGAGAGGCTCGTGGTCGCCGCGCCGCACCCGCTCCCGCCGCTGGTGGCCGGCGTCACGCCGGGTTCGGCCGCCGCCGATGTGGGATTAGGCGAGGGCGACCTGATCGTCGCCATCGAGGGAGAGCCGGCGGAGACCTTTGCCGACCTGCGCGACGCGGTCGCGGCCTCAGAGGGGCGGCCCGTCCTGCTCGAAGCCATGCGCGACGGCGAGAGGCTGGAGATCGTCGTGGTGCCGCGGCGGACCGACGTGCCGACGCAGGACGGGGGGTTCGAGACGCGGTGGCTCGTCGGGATATCCGGTGGGCTGCTCTTCGAGCCCCAGACGCGGACGCCGGGGCCGCTGTCCGCGCTCGGCTACGGCGTGGAGCAGACGGCCTTCATCGTGGAGTCGAGCCTCTCGGGGCTCTGGCACATGGCGGCCGGCGCGATCAGCTCGTGCAACCTGAGCGGCCCGATCGGCATCGCCCAGACCAGCGGTGCGGCGGCCAGCCAGGGCTGGCTCAGCTTCGTGTGGTTCATCGCGGTGCTATCCACCGCGGTCGGTTTGCTGAACCTGTTCCCGATCCCAATCCTCGACGGCGGGCACCTCGTGTTCCACGCCTACGAGGCGGTTTCAGGCCGGCCACCAAGCGACCGGGCGCTTAGGGTGCTGATGGCGATGGGCCTCGCGTTCCTTCTGACATTGATGGCCTTCGCGCTGACCAACGACCTCTTCTGCCCCTGACGCGCCTGCATCGGCTTTTGACATGATCTGACGTTGCCGTTACTCCGATCCTAAAAGCAGGCGATCGGGCGGGGACAGACATGATGAGAGCTCTTTCGGGGCGTGTCGGCGGGGCTGGCGCGCCTCTGGCTTTGGCAGCGTTGCTCTTCGGCCTCGTGCTGGGGTGGGTCCCGCCACCGGCGGCGGCTCAGGGTTTCAGCTTCGGCTCGGTGGCGATCGAGGGGAACCAGCGGATCGAGGACGCCACGATCCTCGAGTATCTCGACATCGGGAGCGGTCAGGCGGTGAGCGGTGGCGATCTCAACGCGGCCTACCAGCGGCTGATCAACTCAGGCCTCTTCGAAACGGTGGAGATCACGCCGCGGAGCGGCACTCTCGTCGTGGAGGTGGTCGAGCGGCCAACGATCAACGCCATCGCGATCGAGGGCAACCGGCAGATCGACGACGAGCGCATCCTGACGGTGGTGCAGTCGCAGCCGCGCCGGGTCTTCTCGCCGTCGCTGGCGGAGCAGGACGCGCAGCGCATCGCCGAGGCCTACCGCGTCAGCGGACGCCTTGCGGCGACGGTCGAGCCGCGGATCATTCGCCGCCAGGGCAACCGCGTCGACCTCGTCTTCGAGGTGACCGAAGGGCGGATCGTCGAGAACGAGCGGATCTCGTTCGTAGGCAACCGCGCCTATTCTGACCGGCGGCTGCGCCGGGTGCTGGAGACCTCGCAGGCCGGCCTGCTGCGCCGTCTTATCCAGAGTGACACCTTCGTCGCCGAGCGCATCGAGGTCGACCGGCAGCTTCTGCGGGACTTCTACCAGTCGCGCGGCTATGTAGACTTCCGCATCCTCGACGTGACCACCGAGCTGGCGCGCGAGCGGGACGCGACCTTCATCACGTTTGTTGTGCAGGAGGGACAATCCTTTGATTTCGGCGTCATCACCGCGGCAAGCGAAGTTCCCGGCGTCGACGCGGCCGACTACCTTGCGGTAAGCCGCATCCGCCCGGGCCAGACCTACAGCCCAACGGCGGTCGAGAACACGATCGCGCGGATGGAGCGTCTGGCGACGCAGCGCGGCCTCGACTTCATCCGGGTGGAGCCGGTCGTAAGCCGCGACGACCGCAACCTCGAGCTCGACATCGAGTTCCGCATTTCGCGTGGGCCGCGGGTCTTCGTCGAACGGATCGACATCGAGGGCAACCAGACGACGCTCGACCGGGTGATCCGACGCGAGTTCCGCACCGTGGAAGGCGATCCCTTCAACCCGCGGGAGATCCGGGCTGCGGCCGAGCGGATCCGGGCACTGAACTACTTTGCCAACGTGGACGTCAACGCGCGCGAGGGTTCATCGTCAAACCAAGTCGTCGTCGACGTCGACGTGGAGGAGCAGCCGACCGGTTCGCTCTCGTTCGGGGCGAGCTATAGCGACGAATCGGGCCTCGGCTTTGCGCTCAGCTTTTCCGAACGCAACTTCCTCGGGCGCGGCCAGACGCTGCGCTTCGAAGTGAACACCGGCGTCGACAACGCCTCGTCTCGGATCACCTTCATCGAGCCCTACGTGCTGAGCCGCGACCTGCGGTTCAGGTTCGACGCGTTCTACGCGACGACAGACCGCGATAACTCGTATTACGACACCGAGGTTGTCGGAGTGTCGCCCAGCATCAACTTCCCGATCAGCGAGAACGGGCGACTGACCCTGCGCTATTCGATCTCGCGCGACACGATCGACGACATCGATGAAGATTCCTCTCCCATCCTGCTCGAGGAGGAGGGGACCCTCTGGACAAGCGCCGTCGGCTACACCTTTACCTACGACACCCGCCGCACCGGGCTGAACCCGAACGCGGGATTTCTCTTCAGCTTCGGTCAGGACTTCGCCGGCGTCGGCGGCGACAACCAGTACATCAAGACGACGGCCGAACTGACCGGACAGACGCTCGTCTGGAACGAGGAGGTGACGCTGCGAGCCACGATCGAGGGCGGCGCGCTGACGATGATCGACGGCGACAGCCGCGTCACCGACCGGTTCTTCCTTTCGTCGCGCCAGTTGCGCGGCTTCGAGTCGCGCGGCGTTGGTCCGCGCGACCTCAACGTCGACAACGATGACGTGCTCGGCGGCAACTACTACGCCGCGGCGCGCTTCGAGACCGAGTTCCCGCTCGGCCTGCCGGACGAGTACGGCGTCACCGGCGGCGCGTTCCTCGACTTCGGTTCGGTCTGGTCGCTCGACGACGTGGACGGCGGGTCGGACGGCGACGACGGGGACGAACTGCTGGACGACGAATTCGCGCTTCGCTCGGCCGTTGGACTCTCGCTCTTCTGGGACACGCCGCTCGGGCCGCTGCGGTTCAACTTCTCGACGCCGCTCATCAAGGAAGAGTACGACGAGGAGCGGAACTTTGCGTTCACGTTCTCGACCCGGTTCTGATGGCGGCGCGTGCCCTCCTCGTCGCCGCCTTCCTTGGCCTTGCGGCGCCGGCCGCAGGGCAGGAGGAGGCGCCGGCCCCAATCCTCGTGATCGACCAGGACCGCCTCTTCACCGAGAGTCGCTTTGGCCAGAGAGTTTTGGCCCAGATCGAGGAGCGGTCGGCGGCACTGGCGGCCGAGAACCGAGCGATAGAGGCCGAACTGATCGCAGAGGAGCGCGATCTCACCGAAAGACGCCCCCAGATGACGCCGGAGGAGTTCCGCCGGCTGGCGGATGCGTTCGACCAGAAGGTCCAGCGCGTCCGCGATGAACAGGACACCAAGTCGAGCGAGCTGGCCGGGCTGCGGGATCGCGAGCGGCAGGCGTTCGCTGCATACGTAACGCCAGTGCTAGCGGAAATCCTGCGCGACCGCGGCGCGCTCATCATCCTCGAGCGCCGGGCGGTTTTCATTGCCTCGCAGCAAATCGACGTGACTGACGAGGTGATCCGCCGGATCGACGCCGAGGTCGGCGATGGTGAGAGCGTGGTGGACGAGGCCCCGGCAAGCTCCGAGGAAGCCGGGCCGGACGCGGTCACGACCGGCGAATGACCGTCGGTGCCTTGCCGGGATGCTGCGTGCTTGCTACGACGCGCAGCATCCGAGCACGAGGCGACATCCGATGAGCGAATTGCCCAGCGCCGACATCGCCCTGATCCGGCGGATCCTGCCGCACCGGTATCCCTTCCTGCTAGTCGACCGGGTCGAGGAGATCGATGGCACGCAGAGCGCCGTCGGGATCAAGAACGTCACCGCCAACGAGCCGCACTTTCAGGGGCACTTCCCGGAGATGCCTGTCATGCCTGGCGTGCTGATCGTCGAAGCGATGGCGCAGACGGCGGCGGTGATGGTGGGCGTGACCATAAAGCTCGCCGACAAGGCGATGCTCGTCTACTTCATGGGGATCGATCAGGTGAAATTTCGCCGGATGGTGCGGCCGGGCGACGTGCTCACAATGCGTGTCGAGACCCGGCGCGGCGGCGGGAAGGTCTGGAAATTTACGGGCCGCGCAACAGTCGGGGACGAACTCGCGGCCGAGGCAGAGTTCACCGCGATGATGGACCTCCCGAAGGCGTGAGCGCGTCGGCAATCCACCCGTCAGCTCGAGTTCATCCCTCGGCGGTGATTGAGGAGGGCGCGGTCCTGGGCGACGGCGTCATCGTTGGCGCATTTTCAATGGTCGGTCCGGACGTGCGGCTGGCTGCGGGCGTCGAGCTGAAGTCGCACGTCGTTTTGACCGGCCGTACCGAGATTGGCGAAAGCACCGTCATCTTCCCCTTCGCAAGCGTTGGTGAGATCCCGCAGGACCTCAAGTACCGTGGGGAACTCACGCGGCTGATCGTCGGTGCCCGCTGCCGGATCCGCGAAGGCGTGACGATGAACACCGGCACCGAGGGTGGCGGCGGTGTGACACGCGTCGGCGACGACTGCCTCTTCATGACCGGCGCGCATGTGGGTCACGACGCGCAGGTGGGCGACCGGGTGATCGTCGCGAACCAGAGCGCCCTCGCGGGCCATGTGGTGGTCGAGGACGACGTGATCATCGGCGGCCTGTCGGGCATCCACCAGTTCGTGCGGATCGGCCGCGGCGCGATCATCGGCGCCGTCACCATGGTGACGAACGACGTCATCCCCTACGGTCTCGTCCAGGCGCCGCGCGGAATGCTCGACGGGCTGAACCTCGTCGGACTGAAGCGCAAGGGCGTCGCGCGCTCGGACATTACTGCGCTGCGCGCCGCATATCAGATGCTGGCGCAGGGTGAAGGTGCATTCCAGGAACGGGCGCGCCGGCTGGCCGACGAGACCGACAGCGACTATGTTCGCACCATCGTCGATTTCATCCTGAGCGACAGTGACCGATCCTTCCTCAAGCCCGGCTAGACATCGCCGCGCGATCGTCGGCGGACGCGGCCGGCTGGCGGACCTCGTCGCCGATGCGTCGCCGAGCGATACCTGCATCTACGCTCCCGAAGGGGTCGGCTTCGGCACCGACGGCCGTAGCGCCCGCTCGTTCCGAGTTGAGCGGCTTGGCGGGCTGATCGCGGACATGCGGTCGCGCGACGTGGGCGAGCTGGTGCTGGCGGGCGCGATGCGGCGGCCGCGGCTCGAGCTTGAACAGATGGACAGATTCACGCGCACCGCGATGACGCGACTGGCGCCCGCGATGCGCGCCGGCGACGACACACTGCTGCGCACCGTGATCTCCATCTTTGAGGAGGAAGGTTTCCGCGTGCTCCCGGCCCAGGAGGCCGCGCCGGCGCTGCTCCCGGAGACCGGGCTCCTGAGCCGGGCGCGACCCTCGCCGCAGGACGAGGAGGACGCTACGCGCGGCTTTGAGGTGCTACGGCTGATCGGCGCGGCGGACATCGGGCAGAGCCTTGCGGTAGCGCAGGGCCAGGTTCTCGCGGTGGAGGCCGGCCCGGGTACCGACTGGATGCTGGATACACTCTCGGGCGATGTGCCGGGGCGGCCGGAACCTCACGATGGACGCGGCGTGCTTTGCA
This sequence comes from Roseitranquillus sediminis, assembly GCF_016918935.1. GTDB lineage: Bacteria > Pseudomonadota > Alphaproteobacteria > Rhodobacterales > Rhodobacteraceae > Roseitranquillus > Roseitranquillus sediminis. The sequence goes on along the minus strand of NZ_JAFFOB010000019.1, from coordinate 142,496 downwards.
AGGCGCCGAAACCGGGGCAGGACCGGCGGGTCGACCTGCCGGTCATTGGTCCAAAAACGGTAAGGGCCGCGGCGCGAGCTGGTCTCGCGGGACTGGCCGTCGAGGCGGGCGGCGTCATGGTGCTCGACCGGTCGGAGGTGACGGAGGCCGCCGACGAGGTCGGCCTCTTCGTGTGGGTACGCGCCTCGTGAAGCTGTTTCTCACGGCGGGCGAGCCATCGGGGGACCGGCTTGGTGCGGCGCTGCTCGCCGGGCTCAGGAGCATCGTGCCGGACCTTGAGGTGCAGGGCGTGGGCGGGCCGCTGATGGCGGAGCAGGGGCTGACGAGCCTCTTTCCGATGGACGACCTTTCGGTCATGGGTATCGCCGAAATCCTGCCGCGCTATCGCCTGCTGCGCCGGCGGATCGGAGAGACAGCGGCCGCTGCGGTCCAGGCACGGCCCGACGCCCTCATCACCATCGACAGCCCGGACTTCTCGCTTCGCGTGATCCGCAAGGTCCGCAGCCGGCAGAAGGTTCACACCGTCCATTACGTCGCACCAACCGTCTGGGCATGGCGATCGGGCCGCGCCATGAGGATGGCGCCGATGGTGGACCAGGTGCTGGCGCTTTTTCCGTTCGAGCCGCCTTACTTGGAGGCAGAGGGAATGCGCTGCGACTTTGTCGGGCATCCCGTCGTGACGGAAAGGCAGGCGAGCGACAGCGAGGTCGCGGCGCTGCGTGCGAGGCTCGGGCCGGGTGCGCCGGTCGTCCTGGTCCTGCCCGGCTCGCGGCACGGTGAGGTGGCGCGGCTGGCCCCGATCTTCGGCGCGACGCTGCGCCGGGTGGCGGAGCGCCACCCGAACTTGCGGGTACTGGTGCCGGCGCTGCCCCAGCGCGCTGCCGAGGTCGCGCAACTGGCGTCGGAATGGCCCGGCGCGCCGCTGATCGTGACCGAGCGGGAGGAAAGGCGTGCTGCCTTCAAGGCTGCCGATGTGGCGCTGGCCAAATCCGGCACGGTCACGCTGGAGCTGGCCGCCGCAGGTACGCCAATGGTCGTCGGCTATGACATGACGTGGATCAGCCGGCAGATCCTGAAGCGGATGCTCAGGACCGACACCGTCACGCTCGTGAACCTTGTCTCGGAAACACGTGCGGTGCCGGAGTTCCTTGGCGCCGACTGCCGCCCGGACCTGATGGCGCGTGCACTGGTGAGGCTGCTCGAGAATCCGTCACCGCAGATCGAGGCGCTGGAAACGACGATGAGGCGCTTGGGCCGCGGAGGGACGGAGCCGGGGCTGCGGGCCGCGCGGGCGGTGCTGGACGGACTGCCCTAGCCGGCGACGATCCAGCCGCCGCCGAGCACGCGCGTGGTGCCGGTGTCGTAGAAAACGCAGGCCTGTCCGGGCGACACGCCTTCTTCGGGCGACAAAAGCTCGACCTCTGCCGTAGCCGGCGACAGCGGGCGCAGGGTCGCTTCGCGCGGCGGCCGCGTCGAGCGGACCTTGACCGAAATCTCGCGCGGCCCGTCGTCGAGCGCACCTTCGCCCAGCCAGTTGATCTCGGCCACCGGGACGCGTCTCGTGGCGAGCATCTCCTTCGGGCCGACGACCACCTCGCGCCGGTCGACGTCAAGCCTGACGACGTAAAGCGGCTCGCTCAGGCCGCCGATACCGAGGCCGCGCCGCTGGCCGACGGTGTAGTGGATGACGCCGCGGTGCGCGCCAAGAACGCGGCCATCGGCGTGCACGATCTCGCCCGGATCAGCCGCACCGGGTCGCAGCTTCTCGATCACGGCCGCGTAGTTGCCATTCGGCACGAAGCAGATGTCCTGGCTGTCAGGCTTGTCGGCGATCGGCAGACCATGTTTCCCCGCGAGCGCCCGCGTCTCGGCTTTCGACGCGAGGCCACCGAGCGGAAAGCGCAGGTAGGACAGCTGCTCCGGCGTGGTCGAGAACAGGAAGTACGACTGGTCGCGCGCCGGATCGGCGGCGACGTGCAGCTCAGGCCCCGCGGCACCGACCTCGCGCCGTATGTAGTGGCCCGTCGCCATGCAGTCCGCCTCGAGGTCGCGCGCGGTCTCGAGCAGGTCGCGGAACTTGACGCGTTCGTTGCAGCGGATGCAGGGCACAGGCGTCGCGCCGGCCAAGTAGGCGTCCGCGAAGTCGCCGATGACCGAGTCGCGAAAGCGGCTCTCGTAGTCGAGGACGTAGTGCGGAAAGCCCATCCGCTCGGCGACGCGGCGCGCATCGTGAATGTCCTGCCCCGCACAGCAGGCGCCCTTTTTCGCAAGCGCGGCGCCGTGGTCGTAGAGCTGCAGCGTGATGCCGACGACGTCATACCCCTCGGCCGCCAGCTCCGCCGCCACGACCGAGCTGTCGACGCCCCCGGACATCGCGACGACGACGCGCGTCTCGGACGGGGCCTTGGCGAAGCCGAGCGAGTTCAGCGCGGTGCTGTCGAGGGCCATGAGTCATCCTTCGGGAAAAAGCCGTCGGAAATATAGGAAAATCCGCCACATTCGCAAGTGACGGCTTTACGGCAAGGTAAGGCGCCGCACGGCATCGAAAGCTCCAAGCTGTAGTGAGGGGTGACGAGATGTACCTGAGGAAAGTGGACGGGCCGCGTGCGGTGACGTTGCCGGACGGAACGATCATGACACGGGCAGATTTGCCTCCCGAGAACACCCGACGCTGGGTCGCGAGCCGCAAGGCCGCCGTGGTGCGTGCGCTGGATGCCAGGCTCATCGGCGAGGAGGAGGCGATGTCGAAATATTCCTTGTCTTTCGAGGAGTTGCAAGCTTGGCGGGAGGCCGTCGTACAGCATGGAGAGATTGCGCTGAAAGCCACCACGTGCCAGCGGTATAGACAACTCAAAGTTGAGGCAGATAAAGTGTAAATGATGGTAACGTGTGGTTAACCACTGCGCGTCTAAGGTTAACGCCATCGCGAGGGGATGACTGCGGAGATATCGGAATGCGCGTACTGCTGGTTGAGGACGACCCGACCACGTCGAAGAGCATCGAACTGATGCTGACCCATGCCAACCTCAATGTCTATGCCACGGACCTTGGGGAGGAAGGGATCGACCTGGCCAAGCTCTACGACTACGACCTGATCCTCCTGGACCTCGGGTTGCCCGACATCAACGGCCACGAAGTGCTGCGCCAGCTGCGACTCGCCAAGGTCGACACGCCGATCCTGATCCTATCGGGCAACGACGACACGGAGAACAAGATCAAAGGCTTCGGCTTCGGCGCCGATGACTACCTGACCAAGCCGTTCCACCGCGAGGAGTTGGTGGCGCGCATCCACGCGATCATCCGCCGGTCCAAGGGACACTCGCAGTCGATCATCCGCACCGGCAAGATCGCGGTAAACCTCGACGCGAAGACGGTAGACGTCGACGGCACCCCGGTCCACCTGACCGGCAAGGAGTACCAGATGCTGGAGCTCCTCTCCCTTCGCAAGGGCACCACGCTGACCAAGGAGATGTTCCTGAACCATCTCTACGGCGGCATGGATGAGCCGGAGCTGAAGATCATCGACGTCTTCATCTGCAAGCTGCGAAAGAAGCTCGCGCAAGCCACCGGCGGCGACAACTACATCGAGACGGTCTGGGGCAGGGGTTACGTTTTGCGCGATGCCGAGCCGGCTGCGGAAGGACGCCGCAAGATCGCCTGAGACTCACGAAGCGGGGATGCTGCAAGGGGCCTTCGGGCCCCTTTCGCATGTCTGGACGGAGGCGGGCGCGCCTCCTATCACTCTCGCACGCGGGCGGAGTTGGACATGGGCAGGACGGCGGTCGAGGAGTTGGACGAGGCGGAGGCCAAGACCGAGCTCGCCGAGCTCGCCCGCCAGCTCGACCGGGCGAACCGCGCCTATCATGCCGAAGACTCACCTGAGATCAGCGACGCCGACTACGATGCGCTGAAGCGCCGCAACGCCGCCATCGAAGCGCGCTTTCCGTTCTTGAAGAGGGCGGACAGCCCGTCCGAGCAGGTCGGTGCCGCCCCTTCCGAGGGCTTTGGCAAGGTGCGGCACGCGCGGCCGATGCTCTCGCTCGACAACGCCTTCGAAGCCGACGAGGTGCGGGAGTTCGACAAGCGCATCCGCCGCTATCTCGGGCTCATGCCAGATGAGCCGCTGCGCTACACTGCCGAGCCCAAGATCGACGGGCTCTCGCTGAGTCTGCGCTACGAAAGCGGCCGCCTTGCCGTCGCCGCCACACGCGGCGACGGTGCCGAGGGCGAGGACGTCACGCGCAACGCCCTGATGGTGGCGGACATCCCCGACCGGCTGTCAGGCGCGCCCGAGGTTCTGGAGGTGCGCGGCGAAGTGTACATGAGCCACGTGGCTTTCGCCGAGCTCAACGCGCGGCAGGAGGCCGCGGGCCGGCGCCTCTTCGCCAACCCGCGCAACGCGGCCGCGGGCTCGCTGCGCCAGCTCGATCCGGAAGTCACCCGCGAGCGGCCGGTCGGCTTCTTCGCCTATGCCTGGGGCACCGTCAGCGCGGCTCTGGCCGAGACGCAGATGAAGGCGATCGAGCGTCTGGCGGAGCTTGGGTTTCGTACCAACCCGCTCGCGCGCCTCTGCGACGGGCCCGACGAGATGCTCGCGCACTACGGCGAGATCGAGGCGCAGCGCGCGACGCTCGGCTACGATATCGACGGCGTGGTCTACAAAGTGGACGACCTGACGCTGCAGTCGCGGCTCGGCTACCGCTCCACGACGCCGCGGTGGGCGCTCGCGCACAAGTTCCCGGCCGAGCTGGCCTGGACGCAGCTCTTGGCCATCGACATCCAGGTAGGGCGGACGGGCGCGCTGAGCCCGGTAGCGCGGCTGAAGCCCGTGACCGTGGGCGGCGTCGTCGTGCAGAACGCGACGCTGCACAACGAGGACTACATCGCCGGCCGCGACTCCTCCGGCAACCCGATCCGGGACGGCAAGGACATCCGCGTGGGCGACTGGGTGCAGATCTATCGCGCCGGTGACGTCATCCCCAAGATCTCCGACGTCGACCTTACCCGCCGGCCGGTGGATTCGCAGCCCTTCAGCTTTCCGGAGGCGTGTCCCGAGTGCGGCTCCCAGGCGATCCGCGAGGCGGGGGACTCGGTACGCCGCTGCACCGGCGGCCTGATCTGCCCGGCCCAGGCGGTCGAGCGGCTGCGCCACTTCGTGAGCCGAGCGGCATTCGACATCGAAGGCCTTGGGGCGAAGCAGGTCGAGCAATTCTACCGTGACGGCTGGATCGCGGAGCCGGCCGACATCTTCACGCTCGGCGCGCGGTACGGGGACGACCTGCGCCAGCGCCAGGGCTGGGCCAAGAAATCGGTGCAGAACCTGCTCGCCTCGATCGAGCGGCGCAGGACGATCCCGCTCAACCGTCTGATCTTCTCGCTCGGCATCCGCCATGTCGGCGAGAGCGCCTCGATGGTGCTCGCCCGGCGCTACGGGACTTGGGAGGCGTTTGAGCAGGCGGTCACGCAGGCGCAGGTGGGCGAGGGGCCGGAATGGGCGGACCTAATCGACGCCGACGGCGTCGGGCCGGTGCTCGCGGCGTCTCTAGTGACCACGTTCGCGCAGGACGAGGAGCGCGCGTCGATCGACCGCCTGGTCAAGCAGCTGACGGTGGAAGAGGTGGCTCGCCCCGCTGCAGCCAGCGCGATCTCCGGCAAGTCGATTGTCTTCACCGGCACGCTCGAGCAGATGACGCGAGCCGAGGCCAAGGCACGGGCCGAGGCCTTGGGCGCCCGCGTGGTCGGCTCGGTCTCGGCGAAGACGGACCTTGTCGTGGCGGGGCCGGGCGCCGGCAGCAAGGCGAAGAAAGCGGCGGAACTCGGCATCGAGACGATCGACGAGGATGGGTGGATGGCGCTCGCCCGCGGCGAATGAGCGGCCGGCCCGAGATCCTGTTCCCGCTCTTCGGGTCGCTGGAGCGACTGCCGGGCATCGGCGCCAAGACCGCGAAGGCGCTGGCGAACCTGCGCATCGAGACGCCGCGCGACATGCTCTTCACGCTGCCCCAAGGCATCATCGACCGGACGTTGCGCGGCTCGGTCCGCGACGCCGTCGCACCGTGCGTTGTCACCGTGGAGGTCGAGGTCGAGCGGCACGCACCGCCGCTGAAGCGCGCACGGCCCTATGTCGTGACGGTGCGCGATGCGGCGACAACGTTCCAGATCGTGTTCTTCCACCCGCGCGACGAGTGGATACGCAAGCAGCTTCCCTTGGGCGCTCGCCGCATCGTCTCGGGCCGCATCGAGCTCTACGACAACATTGCGCGCATGGCGCACCCCGATTACATCGTCGCGCCCGAGGATTTAGGCGACCTCCCCGAGATCGAGCCAGTCTATCCGCTCGCCAACGGCGTGACGCAGCGCTTGATGCGCAACGCCGCGCGCGCGGTGCTGGACCGCCTCCCGCAGCTAGACGAATGGACCGATCCGCACTTGCTGACGCGAGAGGGGTGGCCGGACTGGAGCGAGGCGCTCCGCCTAGCGCACTGGCCCCGAAGTCAGGAAGACGTGCGTCCGCAAGCGGCGGCGCGGCGGCGACTCGCCTATGACGAGCTTTTCGCGCACCAGATGACGTTGGCACTTGCGCGCGCCCGCAGTCGCCGCGCCGCAGGCCGTCCGAGTGTCGGCACCGGGCAGATGACCTCGCGCCTCCGCGGTGCGCTGCCATACGCCCTGACGTCTGCGCAGGAGCGGTGCCTGCGTGAGATCGAGCACGACTTGGGCCGTCCGATCCGCATGAACCGCCTGCTGCAGGGGGATGTCGGCTCTGGCAAGACCGCGGTGGCGCTGCTTGCCTTGGCGGTGGCGGTCGAGGCGGGCGGGCAGGGGGTGCTGATGGCGCCGACCGAGATCCTGGCGCGGCAGCACGCCGATGGGCTGCGGCCGCTGGCCAAGGCGGCGGGCATCCGGCTGGAGGTGCTGACCGGCCGTGACAGCGGCCAAGCACGCGCGCGTCTCCTCTCAGACCTCGCCGAGGGGCGGATCGACGTGCTGGTCGGCACCCATGCGGTGTTCCAGAAGGACGTCGAGTTCCGTGACCTGCGTCTCGCCATCGTGGACGAGCAGCATCGCTTCGGCGTGGCGCAGCGCCTGGAGCTTCGCAGCAAGGGGTGTGCCGCCGATGTCCTGGTCATGACGGCAACGCCGATCCCGCGCTCGCTGGCGCTCGCGCACTACGGTGAAATGGACGTCTCGATCATCGACGAGAAACCGCCGGGGCGAAAGCCGGTCACGACCGCTCTCGTCTCTGCCGACCGCATCGACGAGGTAGTCGGACATCTGCGGCGGGCCATCGGCGAGGGGCGGCGCGCCTACTGGGTCTGCCCTCTGGTCGACGTCAGCGAGGCGACCGACCTCGCCGCCGCCGAGGAGCGCTACCAGGATTTCCGCGCCGCCCTCGGCGCCTCGCATGTCGGCATGATCCATGGCCGGATGGCGCCTGCGGAAAAGGACGCGGCCATGGCGCGCTTCGTGAGCGGCGAGACCAGCGTGCTCGTCGCGACGACCGTCATCGAGGTCGGCGTCAACGTGCCCGAGGCGAGCATCATGGTCATCGAGCGCGCCGAGACTTTCGGCCTCGCCCAGCTCCATCAACTTCGCGGGCGGGTGGGGCGTGGCAGCGAGAAGTCGACCTGCCTGCTGATGTACCAGCCGCCCCTGACCGAAAGCGGGCGCCGCCGGTTGGAGCTGCTGCGCCGCACTGAGGACGGGTTCGAGATCGCAGAGGAGGATCTGGCGATGCGCGGCGCCGGAGACGTGATCGGCACGGCACAGTCCGGTCTCCCGAGGTTCCGCATAGCGGATGCCGAGCGGCAGACCGACCTCATGGCGATGGCGCAGATCGATGCCCGCCTCCTGTTGGAGCGCGACCCCGATCTGGCCTCGGACCGGGGCAGGGCGGTGCGTACGTTCCTTTGGCTGATGCGACAGGACGAGGCCATCCGCCTGCTCGGCGTCGCCTGACCCACAGGAGGGTTTACAAACGGTTCCCGAGATGAGAACAATGCAGGAACATCAAGCGGAGCGGCCCATGCACCAGGTAATTGCCAAGCTTTCCGGCCTCCAGCAGGGCGAGGTTGCTGCGGACGTCGCCGGTGTGGCCGCCATTGTCGCCATGCTGGTTGTCGGGCTGCATCTTCCTCTGCTGATCTGATCTGCCCGCGCCTCGGGACGGCAAACATCGCGTCCCTCCTGCGGCTCGCTCCCTGGCTGCCGCGCTGCTGCCGAGGCGTGACCTGCCGCCGTGCTCCCACAAGCGCGGCGGCTTTTTTACGTCAGGCGCAGGCGGTGTCCTCGGCCTGCGCCATCGCCTCGGCCGTGGCGTCAAGCGACAGCATGATGGACGCGTGCCTGTTCTTGTAGTCCCGCGCGGGCCTGAGCACCCCGAGCTGCTCAAAGGGCGCTACAGGATCCGGTCCGTCGGACTTCAGCATCGTCCGCAGCTGTTCGCGCGCGGCCTCGACCTCCGCGCGCGTCCGGCCGATCGCGACGGAGCCCAGCACCGACGCGGCAGCCTGTCCCAACGCACACGCCTTCACGTCCTGCGCGAATTCCGCAATCCGGCCCTGTTCGTCCAGCCTTAGATCGACAGACACGGTCGAGCCGCATAGCGGTGACCGCTTGCGAACGGATGCCTGCGGGGACTCCAGCCGCCCCAGATACGGTATGTCGGCCGCAAGCTGGAGGATCTGACCCGAATAGAGCTTGATGAGGTCGGCGTCCGACATCGCTTTCTCCCGTCCCGCGCATGTTCTACTTAGCCGCAGCCAACGGCCGATCAAAGGTGTCGCGATGACGTTCGATCTGACCACGCTGCGTTATGACGCAGCCGGGCTCATTCCCGCCGTCGCCCAGGACGAGCAGACGGGAGAGGTTCTGATGCTCGCCTGGATGAACCGCGAGTCATTAAGAGCCACGCTGGAGACCGGGCGGGTGACCTACTGGTCGCGGTCGCGACAGGCCCTCTGGCGCAAGGGCGAAACGAGCGGCAACGTGCAGCATCTGGGCGAGATCCGCATCGACTGCGACCGGGACTCGCTGCTCCTCATCGTCCGGCAGGAAGGGCCCGCGTGTCACACCGGCCGCCGCTCGTGCTTCTATACGGCGGTGCGCGGCGGAGACGAAGCCGAGATCATGGCGCGCGGCGCCTGACGCAGTCCGACCAGACGTCGCAGGTCCGCGGGCGTGGCACCGCGGTCGCGGTACTCCCTGATGGCGCGCGCGTCGTGGCGCTTGGCGAGGCGGCGCCCGTCGGCATCGCGGATAAGGTCGTGGTGTAGATAGACGGGCGTCGGCAGTTCTAGCAGGCGCTGGAGAACGACGTGGATAGCCGTCGCCTCGAAGAGATCCTCGCCCCGCACGACATGGGTGATCCCTTGGCCGGCGTCATCTAGTACGACCGAGAGGTGGTACGAAGTTCCTACGCCGCGCCGCGCAAGTACCACGTCGCCGACGCTCGAGATCAAGTTATCGGCCGAGCGAGTGACAGACCTCGTGGGGCTGTTTCGTTCGAGAAACTCAACCGCACCTATAGCTTGCATCGCCTTCCTCATGTTCAGCCTCAGCGCCGAGTCCGGCAGTGGCCCGGCTCGGCGAGCGGCGCGGCATGTTCCGGGATAGACGACGCCGTCTGGCCCCAGCCGGACCCCCTCCTGTGGCGCCGAGACGGCCGATGCGATGTCCGCGCGCGTGCAGGAGCAGGGGTAAAGAAGGCCCATATCCCAAAGTCGCTGGAGTGCCGCGCGGTAGTGCTCCATTCGCTCGGACTGACGGAGGACAGGGCCCGACCATCTGACTCCTAGCCATTCCAGATCTGTCCGGATCAAATTCTCCCACTCGGGGCGGGCGCGGCTCTGATCGATGTCCTCGATGCGCAGCAGCAATTCTCCGCCATGGAACGTCGCCAGGTTTGAGGCGATCCAGACAGAGTAGGCGTGCCCAAGGTGCAGCGGCCCGGTCGGTGAAGGCGCGAAGCGGGTCCTGAGCCGCGAGCCGTCGCTCCCGCGGGGCAGAATGGTCAAGCTGCGGTCTCTGTCCGCTGCCCCAGCCACTGGTTCCAGTCGCGTTTCGCGCGTTCGGTGAAGGCGGCATAGCGCTCGCGACGGTTGCGGCGCCCGCCCTTGGCGTCGATTGGAGGGAAGAGACCGAAGTTGACGTTCATCGGCTGGAAGGTTGCGGCGTCGGCACCACTGGAGATATGATGCACAAGCGCGCCGGTCGCAGTGGTCATCGGCGGAGCCGAGGCATCCAGGCCGAAGCGTTCGGCAACGGCCAATCGTCCCGCAAGCAGGCCGATTGCCGCCGACTCGACGTATCCCTCGACACCGGTAATCTGGCCAGCGAAACGGATGTTCGGCTGCTTCCTGAGACGCATCCGGTCGTCGAGGAGCCGCGGCGAGTTCAGGAACGTGTTGCGGTGGATCCCTCCAAGCCGCGCGAACCTGGCCGCCTCCAGACCCGGGATCATCCTCAGGACGTCGGTTTGCGCGCCGTACCTCATCTTGGTCTGAAACCCGACGATATTGTAGAGGGTGCCTAACCTGTTGTCGCGCCGCAGCTGCACCACTGCATAAGCCTTCCGGTCCGGCCTGTGCGCATTCGTCAGCCCCACCGGCTTCATGGGCCCGAAACGTAGTGTCTCTCGCCCGCGCTGCGCCATGACCTCGATTGGCAGGCAGCCGTCGAAGTAGCCTGCGGTCTCGCCTTCATGAAAATCTACCGCGTCGGCTGCCAGTAGCGCGTCGACAAACGCCTCGTACTGGCCCTTGTCCATCGGACAGTTCAGGTAGGCCGTACGCTCGTCTTGCGTCTCGCCCTTGTCGTACCGGGACTGCGCCCATGCCACCGACATGTCGACGCTGTCCGCATAGACGATGGGCGCGATGGCATCGAAAAATGCGAGGCTGTCTTCGCCGGTCACGCGCCGGACTGCCTCGCCCAGAGCAGCCGAGGTCAGGGGCCCGGTGGCGAAGATCCAGTCGCCACTGGACGGAAGCGACGTTAATTCAGCGCTTTCGACGCGGATCCGCGGATGGGAACGCACAAGGGACGTCACCATCTCCGAAAAGCCGTGGCGGTCCACGGCCAGCGCGCCCCCGGCTGGCAGCCTGTGCCGGTCGGCCGCATTCATGATGAGACTACCCGCCGAACGCATCTCCCAGTGCAGTTGCCCAACTGCGTTATGAACGTCGTCGTCGGAGCGGAAGGAATTCGAGCATACAAGCTCCGCCAAGTTGCCAGTCTTGTGCGCGAAGGTGCCGACGGCGGGCCGCATTTCGTGGATCACGACGTCACAGCCGGCCTCCGCGGCCTGCCATGCAGCTTCCGAACCGGCGAGACCGCCGCCGACGATGTGCAGAGCGTCGCTCATCGCGTTGGGCCCAGTGTCATTCTACCAGCTTCCCGGCATCCTCGGCATCGGCGATCCACGCCACCGAGACCACGCGCTCGTCAGGCCCGGTCGAAAAGACCTTGACCCCGCCCGCCGTCCGCGACCGAAAGGAAATGCCTTCGACCGGGACGCGTATCGACTGGCCCCGCGAGGTCGCCAACATGATCTGGTCGCTCATCTCCACCGGAAAGGCGGCGACGAGACGGCCGCCGCGCAGCGCACGGTCCATGGCCATCACGCCCTGGCCGCCGCGGCCCCTGACTGGATAATCGTGTGAGGACGACAGCTTGCCGGCGCCTCTCTCGGTAATCGTCAGGATGAGGTCTTCGGCGGCGGACATCTCCGCGTACCGCGACTGGCTGAAGTCCATCGTCGTGTCGATGCCTTCGTCTTCGTCGGCCTCGCCTTCAGCCTCGTCGGTCAGGCCCTCGACGGCCCGGCGCATCTTGAGATAGGCCACCCGCTCGCCTGGCGTGGCCTCGAAGTGCCGGATGACCGCCATCGAGACGACGCTGTCACCCGGCGCGAGGCGGATGCCCCGGACGCCGGTCGATGCACGGCCGCGGAAGATGCGCACGTCGGTCGTGCGGAAGCGGATGGCGCGCCCCATGGCTGTGACCAGCATCACGTCATCGTCCTCACTGGCGATGCGGGCATTTACCAGCGTCACCCCCTCCGGCAGCCTCATCGCGATCTTGCCGTTCCGCATGACATTCGTGAAGTCGCTCAGGGCGTTGCGGCGCACATCTCCAGCGGAGGTCGCAAAGATGATCTGGAGCTCATCCCAATCCTCCTCGTCCCGATCAACCGGCATGATGGCGGCGATCGAGGCGCCGCCGATCGCGTCTATCACGTTCGAGATCGCGCGCCCGCGGGCATTGCGTCCGCCGAGCGGAAGGCGCCACGTCTTGAGCTTGAAGACCATGCCGTCGGTCGTGAAGAACAGCAGTTGCGTGTGCGTGTTCGCGACGAAGAGCGTGGTGACGACGTCGTCATCCTTGGTCGACATGCCCGACAGACCCTTGCCGCCGCGGCGCTGGCTGCGAAATTCGGTCAGGGGGGTGCGCTTGATGTAGCCGGTCTGCGTGACCGTCACCACCATGTCCTCGCGCTCGATGAGGTCCTCGTCCTCCATGTCGCCGGACCATTCGACGATCTCCGTCCGCCGCGGGATGGCGAAGTCGCTGCGGACCTGCCGAAGCTCGTCCGAGATGATCGACATGATCCTGCTGCGGGATCTGAGGATGTCGAGATAATCCTTTATCTTAGCGGCCAGATCCTGGAGCTCGTCCGTCACCTCCTTGACCCCGAGCTGGGTGAGACGCTGCAACCGCAGGTCCAGGATCGCGCGCGCCTGGATCTCGGACAGGTTGTAGGTCCCGTCCTCGTTGATCGTGTGCGTCGGGTCGTCGATCAGGCGGATGTAGTCGGCGATGTCCGAGGCGGGCCAGCGCCGCTCCATCAGCCGTGCACGTGCCTCCGCCGCGTCGGCCGAGGCCCGGATCGTCGCCACGACCTCGTCGACGTTTGAGACCGCGACGGCGAGGCCGCAAAGGATATGGCTGCGCTCCCGCGCCCTGCGAAGTTCATAGGCCGTGCGGCGGGCGACAACTTCTTCTCGAAACGCGATGAAATGGCTCAGAAAGTCGCGGAGCGTCAGCTGCTCAGGCCGACCGCCGTTCAGGGCCAGCATGTTGCAGCCGAACGACGTCTGCAGCTGCGTAAAGCGGAAGAGTTGGTTGAGCACCACATCCGGCGTGGCATCGCGGCGGAGCTCGATGACGACACGAATGCCGACCCGGTCGCTTTCGTCCTGGATACCGGAGATGCCTTCGAGACGTTTCTCGCGGACGAGGTCGGCTATCTTCTCGACAAGAGCTGCCTTGTTCACCTGGTAGGGGACTTCGTCCACAACGATGGCATGTCTGTCCTTCCGGACTTCCTCCACATGGGTCCGGGCACGAATGATGACGCTGCCGCGGCCCTCCAGATAGGCGCGGCGGGCGCCCGAGCGGCCGAGGATCAGGCCGCCCGTCGGGAAGTCCGGGCCCGGCACCATTTCCATGAGCTGCGAGGAGTCGAGGTCCGGATCTTCGATGAGCGCCAACGTTGCGTCCACCACCTCGCCCAGATTGTGCGGCGGGATGTTGGTCGCCATGCCCACGGCGATGCCCCCGGCGCCGTTCACCAGCATGTTCGGGAAGCGCGCCGGCAGGACCACGGGCTCGCGATCCTTGCCGTCGTAGTTGTCCTGGAAGTCGACCGTCTCCTTCTCGATGTCCGCAAGAAGCGCCTGCGCCGGACGGTCCATGCGAACCTCGGTGTAGCGCATGGCCGCCGGGTTATCACCGTCCATCGAGCCGAAGTTTCCCTGGCCGTCGAGGAGCGGTAGCGACATCGAGAAGTCCTGCGCCATCCGTACCAGAGCGTCGTAGATCGCGCTGTCGCCGTGCGGGTGGTACTTGCCCATGACGTCGCCGACGGGGCGGGCCGACTTGCGGTATGCCTTGTCGTGCGTGTTCCCGGTTTCATGCATCGCGAAGAGGATGCGCCGGTGCACAGGCTTGAGACCGTCGCGCAGGTCGGGGATCGCTCGGCTGATGATGACGCTCATCGCATAGTCGAGGAACGACGACGTCATCTCGTCGGATATCGAGATCGTTGGTCCGACGAGCTTAGCCGTGCCATTTTCCTCGGCATCGTCAGGGGGTTCTGGGATGTCGCTCACGCAGCCTCTCATGACGCGCGGTGGCGCCTTCCTGTAGCTGCCGGACACTAGCAGAACGGCGCGCGGAGGTGCAATGCCGCCTGGCGATTGCGCAACTCGTGCGGCGGGCGCCGCGCCAACCGATCATCATCGTTGATTAGTGACGCTCGTGGTGGCTCACTGAAGGGGCAGGTCTTGGAGAGTTGCTGAGATGAAGAGAGAAACGGAGCTGATGCTTCGGGGGTACGGCCTGACGACGGCGGAGTTCTTCTACCGCATGCCGGACTACCGCAACGTGCTCAATTCCTTTGTGTGGCAGGACTACGACGTGGCGCCGGACCACCCGCGCCTCTTCAAGTTCATCGAGTTCTGGCAAGAGAGCATAGAGGGACCGCTGCACTCGGTGCGCTTCACCCACAGGAAGGAGATCAGTCCCGGCGAGTGGCGTCACGTCACGGGCGAGTTCCGGCTGAATTGAACCGCAGCGCGTAGAGCCAGAGAGCGGCGAGTCCGAAGGAGAGGATCGCGTTCCACCCGGCCATCGAGATTCCCGCCAGTTGCCACGCGATGTCGTCGCAGCGGACGATGGGCGCGTTGAGGATCTGGTCCATCAGCTGCTCCGTCGAGAGGCCGCTGATGTCACCTGCGGTGCAGGTCGCCGGCCCCTCCCACCAGTCGCGTTCCACACCGGCGTGGTAGACGCCGATCGCGCCGGTGGTCGCCGCGGCAAACGCTCCCGCGATGGCCACGGGCGCCACGGGAGCCACGATGGCGACCGCCCCCATCAGCGCCGCGGCGCTGTGAGGCCAGCGCTGCCACAGGCAGAGCTTGCATGGGTAGTAGCCCAGCGACTGAAACACCCAGGCACCGACCAGCAGCCCCAGCGATCCGAGGCCGGCCAGGACCATCAGGTGGCGGCGCGTCACATGAACCTCACGGCATAGAAGCCGGCCAAGAGGATGCCCACGAACATGGTGAAGAGGATCCCGAGCCGGCGCTCGACGAAGACCCGCACAGGCGGCCCGAAGCGGTAGAGCAGGGCGGCTACCAAGAAGAAGCGCAGCCCGCGCGCGACGATGCTGGCCAGGATAAAGACCGGCAGGTTCAGCGCGGTGGCGCCGGAGAGGATGGTGATGACCTTGTAGGGGAAAGGCGTCACGCCGGCGATCAGCACCGCCCAGGCGCCCCACTCGTTGTAGCGCGCACCGAACTCGGCAAAGTAGGCGTCCTTGCCGTAGAACTCCAGCACGGGGCGGCCGACACTGTCGAAGAGAAGCGCGCCGATCCAGTAGCCTGCAAGGCCGCCGAGGACCGACGCCACGAGTGCGACTCCCGCGATGATCCAGGCACGCGACGGCCGGGCGAGGATCATCGGGATCATCAGCACATCCGGCGGTATCGGGAAAACCGACGACTCGATGAAGGCGACAACCGCCAGCGCCCACAGTGCATGGGGCGTATCGGCCAGCCTCAGCGTCCAGTCATACGCGCGCCTGATCATGCCGCCCCCGGTTTCGCATCCCGCCTTTTGGGTGGACCCCGCATCCCCGTCAAGCGTTGCCGGCGAGAGGTGGAGTCGGAGGCGGAAAGGATGAGGTGGAGAGGGCGGCGCGGCAGCGTCAATGTTAGTGACAGACGCGGGTCGCGAGGCGTCGTCCGTGGCGGAGCGGGCGGGCTTGGGGTCCTGGCTATCGTGCTCGTCGGCTGGCTCCTGGGCGTTGACCTGACGCCACTCCTTGGCGAAGCCGAGGTTCGCGCCCCCACGCGCCCCTCGACTGCGGCCGAGGAGGAGGCAGGTGCATTCGTGAGCGTCGTGCTGGCCGACACCGAGGACGTGTGGGCGGCAGTCTTTCGGGATCAGGTCCGCGAAAGCTACCATCCGCCGACGCTAGTGCTCTTCTCCGGGATGACCAACAGCGGTTGCGGGCAGGCGAGCGCCGCAACGGGTCCGTTCTACTGTCCGCTCGACGGCAGGGCCTATCTCGACACCGCATTCTTTACCGCACTCGAGCGACGGTTTGGTGCGGGCGGGGATTTCGCGGCCGCCTATGTCGTGGCGCACGAGGTCGCCCATCACGTCCAGCGCGAGATCGGCATCTTGGGGGAGGCGCACGCGATCCGCCGCCAGGTCAGCGAGTCCGAATCGAACGCCATCAGCGTGCGACTAGAATTGCAGGCCGACTGCCTCGCCGGCCTCTGGGCGCACCACGCGCAGGAACGTTTCGCGATCCTCGAAGAGGGCGACGTGGCGGAAGCCATGAATGCCGCCGCGCAGATCGGCGACGATATCCTGCAGCAGCGGACTGGTACCGTCAGGCCCGAGACTTTTACCCACGGCACAGGGGAACAGCGCCAGGACTGGTTCCGCACCGGGTTCGAGACCGGCGAAATCCGCGCCTGCGACACCTTCGAAGCCGAACCCATCTGACGGGGCTTGGAGCGCCCCGCTCGTGGCGCTACAGAAGGCCAGCGGCCCGAGTGGCGGAATGGTAGACGCAGGGGATTCAAAATCCCCCGCCGCAAGGCGTGTCGGTTCGAGTCCGACCTCGGGCACCATCGGAAGGTGACGCTTCAGCGGCGGGCGCGCCAGCGAAGCCAGTCTTCCGGTGTGTCGAGGTCGACGATGGCGCGACCATCCTCCAGCGCCACCAGGACCTGTTCCTCGCGCTTCAGGATGTCCTTCGCCCCCTGATCGCCCTCAAGCGCCCCGAGCGCTTGGAAAAGGCGCCGCGGGAAGATCACCGGATGACCTGGCACGCCCTCGCTCGTCGCCGCCCGGACCACGGCATTCGGCTTGTCGAGCGACTGGCGCAGCAGACGGAGCAGGTCGTCGGTACGGACCTCGGGCATGTCACCCAGGAGGAGCAGGAGGTGGCTCGCCTCTTCCGGAAGCGATCGGACGATCGCGCGGATCGAGGCGGACATTGCCGGCTCCTCCTCCGCGACAGGGACCGATGCCACGGCTTCGCCCAGCAAGGCCGCCTCACGGGATTTCTCGTATGCCGGCAGTGCCACGGTGACGGGCAGTCCGGTCGCGAGGGCGATCCGCGCCTGACGCACTATGAGCGGCATCCCGTCCACCGGCTGCAGAAGCTTGTCGCGCCCGCGCATTCGCGACGAGGACCCTGCGGCCAGGATGCCGATGACCGTTGTCACTTCACCGCTCAGGGAGCAGGCCGCGCGGACTGAACCTGAGGACGAGCAGCAGGACGAGCCCCATCGTGAGCAGCCGCATGTGCGCGGCGCCATCCAGCAGATGCAGCCGGACCACTGAATCCGCCGGTAGCCCGGAGGTGATGGTGACAATCAGCCACTGGCCCAGCGGCTCGACCTCGACCCAGAGGAACCAGATCAGGAACCCGCCGAGGACCGCACCGAAGTTGTTTCCGGAACCGCCGACGATGACCATCACCCAGACAAGGAACGTGAAGCGCAGCGGCTGATAGGTGCCGGGCGTGAGCTGTCCGTCGAGCGTTGTCATCATCGCGCCGGCGAGGCCGCAGACGGCGGAGCCGAGGATGAAGACCTGCAGGTGCCGCGCCTTCACGTCCTTGCCCATGGCCTCGGCCGCCACCTCGTTGTCGCGGATCGCGCGCATCATCCGGCCCCAGGGAGAGCGGAGGGCGGTCTGCGCCAGCCAGAGGAGCACGAGAACAACTGAGATAAACAGCCCCGCGTAGGCGAGCTTGACGGCGATCGAGGAAGCTGTCGCGGCGTCGATGCCCAAGCCCGCCGCCCGCGCCACGAAGTCGGGATCGTTCTGCAGGTCGATCTCGTACGGGACCGGCCGCGGGACCCCGATCACGTTCTTGACCCCGCGGCTGAGCCAGTCCTCGTTCTTGAGGACCGCGATGATGATCTCTGCGATGCCGAGCGTCGCGATCGCGAGATAGTCCGCCCGCAGTCCGAGCGCCGTCTTGCCGACGATCCATGCCGCGCCCGCGGCCAGCAGAGCGCCGATCGGCCAGGCCAGGAGGACGGGCAGGCCGAGGCCGCCGAGGTACCCCGATGCCGCCGGATTGATCGCCTCGATGGCCGCCACGGCGGGGTCGAAGATCCAACGGAAATGGAAGAAGCCCGCGGACAGCACCGACACGAGCGCCACGACGCGGACCGCACCTCGCGGGAGGCGCCGCCAGAGCTGGATCGCGGCCGCAATGGCAGCCGCGCCGACTGCCAGTGCCAGAAGAACCCTCGCACCACCGGCGGCCCAGGCCTGAGTCACGGGAGGCATCGCCACGACGACCGCCCCCAGGCCGCCAAGCGCCACGAAGCCCATCACCCCGATGTTGAACAGGCCCGCGTAGCCCCATTGCATGTTCACGCCCAGCGCCATCACTGCCGAGATGACGCCCATGTTGAAGATCGAGAGCGCGACGTTCCAGCTCTGCAGGAAGCCGGCCATCAGGATCAGGACCAGCATCGCGACGAAGAGCAGCAGGTTGCGAAGCGGGAATGTCACGACGTCTGCCCCCGGAAGAGCCCGGTAGGCCGGAACAGCAGCACGATGACGAGGATAGCGAAAGAGACGGCGAACTTATAGTCGGTGGAAAGGAGCTGCATCAGCCCCGCCGGCTCAAGCGCGTCGGGCAGCAGATAGCCCAGCACCTTCTTGAAGGCATAGGTCACCGTTACCTCGGAGAAGGCGATGACGAAGCCGCCCGCGATCGCGCCCACGGGCGAGCCGAGGCCGCCGACGATGGCCGCGGCGAAAATCGGCAGCAGGAGCTGGAAGTAGGTGAAGGGCTTGAACGTCTTGTCGAGGCCATAGAGCACGCCTGCGATGGTGGCGAGCGCGGCGACGATGATCCAGGTGATGGCGACCACGCGCTCGGGGTCGATGCCGGACAGGAGCGCGAGATCCTCATTGTCGGAGTAGGCGCGCATGGACTTGCCCGTACGTGTGCGATTGAGGAACCAGAAGAGCGCTGCGACCACGACGATGGCGGTCACCAGGGTGATTGCCTGCGTCGTCCGTATCGCAAGTCCTTCGTCGAGCCCGGTCAGATCCCGGAAGTCGCGCGCATTGATGAGGAAGCGGGCACCGTCAGCAAACACCTGATCGTCTACGCCGATGACGAAGCGCACGATCCCGTTCATCACGAACATGACGCCCATCGACACGATCACCAGGATCACCGGCGCGACGCGCTGGCGGCGGTAGAAGCGATAGACCACGCGGTCTGTCGCGAGGACCAGCAGCGCCGTGACCGCGATGCCCGCGGGCAGGGCGAGGAGGGCCGTCGGGAGGACGCCGAACGTCACATCCTGCGCCTGCAGCCACCACGTCAGGAGGATCGTCACCATGGCTCCGAAGGCCATCGTGTCGCCGTGCGCGAAGTTCGAGAAGCGCAAGATGCCGTAGATCAGCGTCACGCCGAGAGCGCCCAGCGCCAACTGCGCGCCATATGCCGTCGCCGGAACGATGACGAAGTTCGCAAGCGCGACGAGCGCGTTCAACGGTTCCAAGCGACTTTCAACTCCCGATCCCGTAGGTGGCGCGCCCGTCGGCGGGCGACGCTGCGCGTGTTGCAGCAGGTCGAGGGCATGCGGAACCCCGTCGCCCGCGTCAAGATCAGGGGCGGTCGGAACAAGGAATCAGCCGCCTAGGAAGGTCCGGCGCACCTCGGGGTCCGCCAGAAGCGCTGCGCCGGTGTCGGTGTAGGCATTGCTCCCCTGGACGAGAACGAAGCCACGGTCCGCGATTTGCAGCGCCTGCCGCGCATTCTGCTCGACCATCAGGATCGAGATGCCGGTGCGCGCAACCTCGATGATGCGGTCGAAGAGCTCGTCCATCACGATGGGAGAGACGCCAGCGGTCGGCTCATCCAGCATCAGCACCTGCGGCTGGGTCATGAGCGCCCGGCCGACAGCCACCTGCTGCCGCTGACCGCCGGACAGCTCTCCCGCGGCCTGCCGGCGCTTGTCGCGCAGTATCGGGAAGAGGTGATAGACCTGCTCCAGCGTCGCGTGAATGTCGTCGCGCCGCAGGAAGGCGCCCATCTCTAGGTTTTCCTCGACGGTCAGCGCGCCGAAGATATTGCGCGTCTGTGGGACGAAGGCCATCCCCTCCGCCACGCGCGCCTGCGGGGCGAGGCCGGTGATGTCCGTTCCGCCGATGCGGACGCGCCCCTTGCGGAGCGGAAGCATTCCAAAGACTGCCTTCATCGCGGTCGACTTGCCGGCGCCGTTGGGGCCGACGATGACCGCAATTTCGCCGCGCCTGACGGAGACGGTGCAGTCATGCAGGATGTCGGCGGCGCCATAGCCACCGGTCATGCCCTCGCCGATCAGGAACGGCTCTCCCGGTCCGGTTTGTTGCGCGGGCAGGGCGCTCACGCCGGCACGGCCTTGTTCTTGAGCCCGGTGCCCAGATACGCCTCGATAACCCGCTCGTCGGCCATGATCTCGTCGGCCGACCCTTGCGTCAGGACGCGACCCTCCGCCATGACGATGACCGGGTCGCAAAGCCGGGCGATGAAGTCCATGTCGTGCTCGATCAGGCAGAAGGTGTAGCCGCGCTCGCGGTTGAGGCGGACGATCGCGTCGCCAATGGTGCCGAGGAGGGTGCGGTTCACCCCGGCACCGACCTCATCAAGGAACACGATCTTGGCATCGACCATCATCGTCCGGCCCAGCTCCAGCAGCTTCTTCTGCCCGCCGGAGAGATTGCCTGCCTTTTCGTCGGCGAGGTGAGAGATCGTCAGGAAATGGAGCACCTCGTCCGCACGCTCGACCAGACGCCGCTCCTCCTGCGCAATCCGGCGGCGCGAGAACCACGCGCTCCAGAGCGACTCGCCCGTCTGGTTCGCGGGCACCATCATCAGGTTCTCGCGCACCGACATCGAGGCGAATTCGTGCGCAATCTGGAACGTGCGCAACAAGCCGCGGTGGAAGAGGGCATGCGGCGGCTCGCCCGTCACGTCCCCGCCATCCATCAGGATGCGCCCGGAGGTCGGCTGCAGGTTGCCCGCGATGACGTTGAAGAGGGTCGTCTTGCCGGCGCCATTCGGTCCGATGAGACCGGTGATGGAACCATCGGCAATTTTCAACGTTGCACCATCGACGGCGCGGAAGCCGCCAAAATGCTTGTGAACGTCTTGAACGACGATCATGTCCCCAATCCCCACAAGCACGCTGGCCGCCCGTTCGTCCCCACCGGGGCGGCCAGACCAGGCCAAGCGCGTCATCGAAACGGCCCGGTCCTCAATGACCGGGCCGTTTCTCCATCTTCAGTGGAACGTCACCGTCTCGATCTTGCCGTCGCGGATCTCGATCTCGCGATAGTTGCCGGCGCTTTCTCCTGGCTCCACCAGCTCCACGTCGGATGCGCCGACATAGTCGATGTCGCCACCCTCGGTGAGGATCTGCAGCGCCTTGGCGAGTTCACCGGGCATGATCGGCTCGCCGGGCGCGTTGGCGACATTCATCACCGCCGCGGCCACCGCCTGACCATCGGTGCTGTCGGCCGCCTGCATCGCGAGGAGGAGCACCGCCGCGGCGTCGTAGCCTTCCTTGGCGTAGGGCGAGGTGCCGTCGACATCGTCCTCCGCCAGCATCGCCTCGAGCGTCTGCGCGCCCTCGTTCTGCGAGCTCGGGTGTTGCCCGAACGAGCCGTCGATGCTGTTCCCGAAATTCTCTTCCAGCGCGCCGGCCACCATGCCGTCCGGCAGGACAAACATGTCGAACGCGCCGGAATCGAGCGCAGCGCGGATGATGCCGGAGCCGCCCTCGTCGACGTAGCCTGCCACGACGAGCGCCTCGCCGCCGGCCGAAGCGAGCGCGCCGATCTCGGCGGAGTAGTCGGCTTTGTTGTCCTCGTGTGCGGCCGACAGCGTGATGGTGCCGCCGGCTTCGGTAAAGGCGCTTTCGAAGCTGTCGGCCAAGCCCTTGCCGTAGTCGTTGTTGGTGTAGGTCACGGCGACTTCGTCGATGCCGCGTCCCTGGATGATCTCCGCCATCAGCTCGCCCTGCCGTGTGTCGGACGGCGCGAGGCGGAAGAAGAGGCCGTCGTCCTCGATCGTCGTCAGGGCAGGCGATGTGGCGGAAGGAGAGATCTGCACGATGCCGTTCGGGCGCGCGACGTTCGTGAAGACGGCGCTGGTCGCGCCCGAGCACATGGCGCCGACAATGCCGACGATGCCGTCGCTGGTCACCAGCCGCTCGGCCACAGCCGTCGCGGCACTGGCGTCCACGCAGGTGGAGTCTCCGCGGATCCCCTCGACGTTCCGCCCATTCATGAAGGATCCGGCCTCGTTTACCTCGGCGATTGCAAGCTCGGCACCCGCGGCGATCGGCGGCGCCAGTGACTCGAGCGGCCCAGTGAATCCGAGGATGACGCCGATCTTGACCGGGTCGTCCTGCGCCACGGCCGAGCCCGCGCAGAGCGCGCCTACCGCGGTGGCGATCATCAGTCTCTTCATTCCTAAGCTCCCTGAGCTGATCTTCTCCCGCGCAGGAGCCTAGGTCGGCCTCGCGGCGAAGGAAACCAGCTTGTGGCACCGCGGGAGGGGGCTGCCGCAGGGTCATTGCGCGAACGGATTGTGGCTGGCGGCGCAGATCGTCCTGCGCGCGAGCGCGGACGACACATTATGGTTTGCGATGCGGTTCGCGTCGCCTATACCTGCGCCCCGACAGACGGACGGGAGTTTGGACATGGGCGAGTGGCAGAAGACTGACTGGAGGCGCAAGCCCCGGGTGCAGATGCCTGAATACACCGATCAGGCGGCGCTGCATCCGGTCGAGGCGCAGCTGGCGAAGTATCCGCCGCTGGTCTTCGCCGGCGAGGCACGGCGGCTGAAGGCGGCGTTGGCGCAGGCGGCCCGTGGCGAGGCATTCCTGCTGCAGGGCGGGGACTGTGCCGAGAGCTTCAGCGAGTTCTCTGCCGACAGCATCCGCGACACCTTCAAGGTCATGCTGCAGATGGCGATGGTGCTGACCTTCGCCGCAAAGGTGCCGGTGGTGAAGGTCGGCCGCATGGCGGGCCAGTTCGCCAAGCCGCGCTCGGCCCCGACCGAAATCCGCGGCGACGTGGAGCTGCCATCTTATCGCGGCGACATCATCAACGACATCGACTTCACATCCGAGTCGCGGACGCCCGATCCGGCGCGGATGCTGCAGGCGTACACCCAGGCCGCCGCCTCGCTGAACTTGGTGCGCGCGTTCTCCACCGGCGGCTATGCCGACGTGCACAAGGTTCACTCCTGGACGCTCGGTTTCACAGATCGGGAGGAAGCCGAAAAGTACCGTGAGCTTGCGAACCGGATAAGCGACGCGCTGGACTTCATGCAGGCGGCGGGCGTGAACCAGGACACGGCGCACACGCTGCAGTCGGTCGACTTCTACACCAGCCACGAGGCGCTGCTGCTTGAGTACGAGGAGGCGCTGACGCGGGTCGATTCCACGACCGGCAAGTGGGTCGCTGGGTCGGGGCACATGATCTGGATCGGCGATCGGACGCGCCAGCCTGACGGCGCGCATGTAGAGTTCTGCCGCGGCGTCCAGAACCCGATCGGGCTGAAGTGCGGTCCGTCCCTCACGGTGGAGGATCTGAAGGTCCTGATGGCCCGGCTGAACCCGCAGAACGAAGCCGGCCGTCTGACGCTGATCGCGAGGTTCGGCGCGGGCAAGGTCGGAGACCACCTGCCGCGCCTCGTCCGTGCGGTCCAGCAGGAGGGGGCGCAAGTCGTCTGGTCCTGCGACCCGATGCACGGCAACACGATCAAGTCGGTTTCCGGTTACAAGACCCGGCCCTTCGACAGCGTGCTGCGCGAGGTGCAGGAGTTCTTTGCAGTTCACAACGCCGAGGGCACGATTCCCGGCGGCGTCCATTTCGAGATGACCGGGCGGGACGTCACCGAGTGCACCGGCGGCGTCCGCGCCGTGAGCGACGAGGATCTCTCGCACCGCTATCACACCGCCTGCGATCCGCGACTGAACGCAAGCCAGGCGCTGGAGCTGGCCTTCCTGGTTTCAGAGGAGCTGACCGCGCGACGGCGCGCCGCGCTCGAGGCCGCTGTTTGAGAGGCTCGGATGCCGGCCACTGGCCGGCATCCACCAGATCTCAATCCTGCGAGACCACCAGGCGTAGATGGGGCCGGTCGGCCCTCTCGAGCCGCTCGAGCAGGCCGGGTCGCACCGCTTCTTCGGCGAACCCGGCGCTGCGCTCGGCTCCGTCGGATGCGAGGTTGGTCGTGCAGCGATGATCGCCGGTGCCGATCATCGTCTGGCAGGTGTGTGACAGGACGTCGAATCGGCGCGGCGCACGGCCGATCTTGCCGGCCGCCACCAGCACACCCAGGGCTCGACTGACGTCTCCGAGGTCGCTCCGAAGCGGCAGGAGGACCATCTGCGCCTGCATCCGCGGCTTGCCGAGAGAGCCTTGCGAAACGAGCTCAAAGCGTGCGACGGCAGGTTCTTCGAACATTGTCTCGAGCGCGGAGCCAACGGCGTCACGCGACTCGGGCGCGATCATCGCCGTGAGGGGCATCCCGCGCACTTCCATGCCCATCAGGTCGTTCAGGTGCATTCCCGCGAGACGGAAGCGGGCGAGGCCCTTGGAGATCCGTTCGAGAATGAAGGCGTTGCCGAGCGCACTCGAAATCTGACGCGGGTCGATCTCGGACCGGGCAGGGACCACACGACCGTTCCGCAAGCTTTCCCAGTAGGCCTCGATCCTCTTGAGCGCGCCCTGCTGTGCGCGCTCCCGAAAGCTGTCGATAGACACGACCGTATTGATGTCTCGTATCTCGCTCACGTCGGACCTCTCGGTCGGCGGCGCCGCGTTGTGGCGGCAAACGCCGTCTGTTAACTGATGATTAGGGCACGGTTACTACTCCGTTAAGATGACACAATCACCGCTGAAATCAGCTCCAAATTTAAGAAAGGGTTAAGATCTGACGCACTCGTCGATCATGACCCAACGGGAAGGACGCGCGGTGACGGAGACAACGCGGCGCGGACTGCTCGTCATCCTTTCTTCGCCATCGGGTGCTGGAAAGTCTACATTGGCGCGCCGGCTGCGGCAGTGGGACCCTTCGATTGTGTTTTCCGTCTCAGCGACCACGCGCAGTCCGCGGGTCGGAGAGGTCGAGGGGCAGGACTATCACTTTGTCGATGACGAGCGTTTCCGCCGCTGGGTCGATGAAGGTGACATGCTTGAGCACGCGAACGTGTTCGGCAACTATTACGGTTCGCCCCGCGGGCCGGTCCAGCAGGCGATCGACGCCGGTCGCGACGTTCTCTTCGACATCGACTGGCAGGGTGCGCAGCAGATCAAGAACGGTCAGCTTCGGGACTACGTGCTTTCGGTCTTCATCCTGCCGCCCTCCATCGCAGAACTCCGGCGCAGGCTGACGGAACGCGGTCAGGACACGCCGGAGGTCGTCCGTGCGCGGATGCTCAAGAGCTGGGACGAGATTAGCCGCTGGTCCGAATACGATTATGTCCTGGTGAACGACGACCTGGAGCGCACTGAGGAGCGACTGAGAGGAATTGTCGCTGCCGAGCGGCTGCGCCGAACGCAACAACCCGGCCTGCTCGCCCATGTCAGGCGGCTTCAGGCGGAATTCGAGGGAGAGACATGACGCTATATGCGCTCGACGGCATCACGCCGTCGCTGCCGGATTCGGATGACTACTGGGTCGCGCCGGATGCCAATCTGATCGGACGCGTGATCCTGCGCAGCGGCAGTTCTGTCTGGTTCGGCGCCACGTTGAGAGGCGACAACGAGACCATCGAACTGGGCGAGGGGTCCAACATTCAGGAAAACTGCGTCCTACACACCGACTTGGGCTTCCCTCTGACCATCGGGCGGAACTGCACGATCGGCCACAAGGCGATGCTCCACGGCTGCACGATCGAGGACGGCAGCCTGATCGGGATGTGCGCGACAGTTCTGAACGGTGCGCACATCGGGCGGAATTGCCTGATCGGTGCCGGAGCGCTGATCACGGAAGGCAAGCGGATCCCCGACAACTCCCTCGTCATGGGTGCGCCGGGCAAAGTGGTGCGCGAGCTGGACGAGGCGGGGCGGCGCAAACTCGAGGCGTCGGCGCGCAGCTATCAGGAGCGCATGCGCAAGTTCCGCGCCAACCTCGAGGTCGCCAGTTGAGCCGCACGCCAATCCGTCGCACGCCCGTTCCAGCGAGCAGCAGCCGCGCCGTCGTCACGCCCATCATGCCCTCCGTGGTCTATGCCTCGGAAAGCCCGGACGCGCTCGACGACCAGTACGAGAGCCGCTCTCCGGGCTATACCTATGCGCGCGAAGGACACCCGAACGCGGACGTCCTGGCGCAGAAGATCGACGCTCTCGAAGGCGGCAGCGGGGGGCTGATCGTCGGCTCCGGCATGGCCGCCGTCACTGCCATGTTCATGGCGCTCCTGAAGAACGGAGACCATGTCATCGGCGGGAGCCAGCTCTATGGCCGCTCACTGCGCCTGATGAAGGAGGACCTGCCGCGCCTCGGTATCGCGACGAGCCTGGCCGATCCGACAGATGTCGAGGCGGTCAGGCAGGCGCTGCGGCCCGAGACGCGCCTCATCCTCCTTGAGGTCGTGGCGAATCCCACGCTGCGAGTTGCCGATGTCGAGGGCATCGCGCGGCTGGCGCACGACCGCGGGGTGCTCCTCGCGGTCGACAACACCTTTACCACGCCGCGGGCCTTTCAGGCGTTCGGTCATGACGCGGACATCGTCATCCACTCCGTGACGAAGATGCTCGCCGGCCATTCGGACGCGACGCTCGGATACGTGCTGGCGCAGGATCCGGAGCTGCAGGCGCGGATCCGCACCTTCGCCGTCACGGCCGGCCTTACGCCCAGTCCATTCGATTGCTGGCTCGCAGAGCGTGGGCTCTATTCGTTCGAACTGCGCTACGATCGCGCCGAGGCGAATGCAGCTGAGCTTGCCGATCATCTCGCGCAACTGCCGGGTGTGACGCGCGTGCTTTATCCGCTTCGGCGCGACCATCCGGACTATGAGCGGGCGCGCTGTCTTATGGGGACGCATGCATCAAACATGGTCAGCTTCGAAGTCGAGGGCGGTCGCTTTGCAGCAAATGCGCTCGTGCGGGCGGTGCCGGACCTGCCGTTCGCTCCGACGCTTGGCGACATCGGAACGACTCTGAGCCATCCGGCCAGCTCGTCGCACCGCGCGCTCACGCCTGACGAGCGGGCGGGGCTAGGATTGTCCGAAGGTTTCTTCCGTATCTCGGTCGGCTGCGAAGACATCGCCTTGCTGAAGGAGGAGTTCGCGACCGCAGTCGCAGCATCTCAGGCCGAGAGGTGAGCAGGAATGGGATCGATCTCGATGTCGAGGCCGGGAAAGAGCGAGCGAAGTTCGCCCAGAACCATTTCCGGACACGGCAAGGCGTCGGTCAGGACACGGTACTTGCCCTTGAAGCCCAGATCGTGCAGCCGCTGAGCCAGATCCACGCAGTCGAAGCGGCGCGCAAGGAGGGACGAGATCACGACCTCGGGCCGTACCACCTGAAGCAGTCCTGTGTCGACCTCATGAAATTCGGCGAAGGATATCCGCGAGTCGCCGCTGCGCTTGCGCACCGGATGCCTGTGAGGCGAGGTCTCACCAACGGCAAGAACCATCGCACGCGCTTCAAGCTGCCGCTCCGTTGCGGCAGCCCGGGACGAGGCGAAACGATCCCGTATGGATATGACGCCCCGATGATGCGCGATTTCTCCAGCCCCTTATCTCTAAGCGCCGCAGCAGTTTGCCCGGCCGCCGCTCCCGGTGAGCGTCCCGTCATGAGATAAGCCAAGCTTGGGGCGCAGCAAATCCCCATATTAGGGGAAATGTCATTCTGCAAGTCGTGACGTGCGAAATGCAACCCTGCCGAGTGGTCCTGAGCCGATGACCGATAGCCCGCAATCCTTCCTGGACGCAGTGCCGTCGCCCCAGATGCTTCTGGGGCCAGACGAAAAGGTGCTGATCGTCAACGAAGGGGCGAGGAGGCTGTTTGGCCGAGCGGTCGTCGGCAGGCACTATATCACCGCACTGCGTCATCCGGCGGTGTTGGACTGTGTCGAAGCCACGATCCGGCGGCGCAAGCCCGCCATGGCGCTCTACCCGGCGCGCGACGGAACGCGTGACACGACTTGGCAGGTCTCGGCTGGTCCCGTCTCGCTGGCGAGCGGTCAAGGGACCCTGATCACCTTCGACGACAAGACGGACCTGCAGGAAGCCGGGCAGATCCGTCGGGATTTCGTCGCCAACGTCAGCCACGAACTGCGGACGCCTCTGACGGCTCTGCTCGGCTTTATCGAGACCCTGCAGGGACCGGCGCAGGCAGACCCCGAGGCCCGATCGCGCTTTCTGAGGACCATGGAGCATGAGGCCGCCCGGATGAACCGGCTTGTTCACGAACTCCTGTCACTCAGTCGGGTGGAGAGCGAGGAGCGCGTGCGTCCGACGCAGCGGGTTGATCTCTTGGCGACGCTTGCGTCCGTCGTAGAGGCTGTGCGGCCTCTGGCGATACAGCAGGACGTCCGCATCGTATTGACCGGTGCCTCTGAGCTCCCGGCACTCTGGGGCGACGGCGACCAGCTCTGTCAGGTCTTCACGAACTTGATCGAGAACGCGATCAAGTATGGCCGTCCCGGCGGCGAAGTCGTCGTGACCGTGTCCGGGTCTGCCCGCGAGCCAAGCCTGCGGGGGCCTGCCGTTCGCGTCGCCGTGCGTGACCAGGGCGAGGGCATCGCCGCCATTCATATCCCGCGGCTCACCGAGCGGTTCTACCGGGTCGATACCCATCGTTCGCGCGAACTGGGCGGGACCGGCCTCGGGCTCGCGATCGTCAAGCACATCGTGGCGCGTCACAGGGGTCGTCTACGGATCGAGAGCGAACTCGGCGTCGGCAGCATCTTCACGGTGATCCTGCCGCTTCCCGAAGTCGGACAGGGCGATACCGAGCCCGCCCAAGGAATCGCCTAATCGGTATTATGCTATTGCGCGAGCAACTATCGACAAGTCCTGTCATCGAAAGCTAAGGTTCAGATACCGTGGGGTAAACATCATGTCGTCGGTTCTCGTCCTGAATGGCCCGAACCTCAATCTGCTGGGCACCCGGCAGCCCGAGATCTATGGCTCGACCACATTGACGGAGGTCGAGAGCATGTGTCGAGAGGCTGCGCGCGAGCTCGAATTTGACCTCGTGTTCGAGCAATCGAATCACGAAGGCGTCCTCATTGACCAGCTACACGAGGCTCAGGGCCGGCAGGATGGCGCTGTCATCAACGCGGGCGGCCTTACACACACCTCGGTCGCTCTGGCAGATGCGGTGCGCTCTGTCGATTTCCCTGTGGTCGAGCTTCACCTCTCGAACATCCACGCGCGGGAGAGCTACCGTAGCCACTCCTACATCGCCGCAGCCGCCGTCGGTCAGATCTGCGGTTTCGGACCCTTGGGCTATCCGCTCGCCATCCGGGCGCTGGTCGGGATCATCCAGCGGAGCGTTTGATGGACATCCTCGATTGCCTCGACAGGATCACGCGCGCCAAGTCCGTCGAGGAGACGTGGCGCCTGCTGACGAAGGCAATGGAGGCCTACGGCTTCGACCGTCTGCTCTACGGCTTCACACGTTTCCGGACCACGAACTCGTTCGGAGACAGCGACGACATGCTTATCCTTTCAAACCACGATCGCTCATACGTCGAGAAGTTCGTCGACGGGCGTATGTACCAGCACGCGCCGATGGTGCGCTGGGCCACCGAGCACACCGGAAGCTGCTCATGGGGCTGGATCTTCAGCAACCTGGACGCCCTCAGCGATGCGGAGCGCAAGGTTGCCGAGTTCAACAGGAGCAGAGGCATAGTCGCGGGCTACACGATCAGCTTTGCCGAAACGTCGGTCAGGTCGCGTGGCGGCATCGCACTCACAGCGGCTGCCGGTATGTCTCAGGATGAGGTTGACGCCGTGTGGGCGGCGAGTGGTCGTGCCATCGAACTGCTGAACAACGTGGCGCACCTGCGGATAACTAACCTGCCCAACATCGGGCGGCGCAAGCTGACGCAGCGTCAGAGAGAGGCGCTGGAATGGGTAGGCGATGGCAAGACCACGCAGGACATCGCAACCATCCTCGGGCTTACGACCGCCACGATCGAAAAGCACCTGCGGCTGGCGCGCGAGGCGCTGAATGTCGAGACAACGGCGCAGGCGGTGTTCAAAGCCTCGATCCAGAACCAGATCTTCGTGGTTGAGCCATAGCGGCAGTGGCGGGTAAGGATTTCCCCACTAGGATGACGCTGCGGAAATCGGCAGTCTGTCCATGTTCCGCAAGTGACGGCCATATGCCAGGAACGACCGACCGCAGGACTCGCGATATCGGGCAACCACGGTTGGAGCCGGACCTCCGGCACCGGTCAACGACGATTTCGCGTCGCTCTGATCGGATGGAAGGGTGACGCCGTGAACCTCATCCCCATGGGTGGCGCACCTGACGGCGGCGGTGCGGATCGCAAGATTCGCACCGCCGTATCAATTCAGCCCTGAGCGGTCTTGGCAACTTCGGCCGCAAAGTCCTCTTCGACCTTCTCGATGCCCTCGCCGACTTCGAGGCGGACGAAGCCGGTGATGGTGATGCCGGCCTCTTCCGCCGCCTTGCCGACCGTTACGTCCGGGTTCACCACGAAGGCTTGGCTCAGCAGCGTGTTCTCGGCGTAGAACTTCTTCATCCGGCCTTCGATCATCTTCTCGATGACTTGTTCCGGCTTGCCCGACTCGCGTGCTTGCTCCGCCAGTACGGTGCGCTCTCGCTCGGCGAGCGCGGGATCAAGGTCACCCTCGCTCAGCGCCGCCGGGTTCACGGCGGCGACGTGCATCGCGACCTGCCGCGCCAGCGCCTCGCCGGACCCGGAGAAGGCGATGAGGACGCCGATCTTGCCCATGCCGTCGGCCGCGGCGTTGTGCACGTAGGCGACGACGCTTTCGCCCTCGAGCGCAGCCATCCGGCGCAGCGACATGTTCTCGCCGATCTTGGCAATCTTCTCGGTGATGACTTCTTCGACCGACTTGCCGCCAACCTGGCGTGTCTTCAGGTCTTCGACGTCGCTCGCTCCGAGTGCGACACCAGAGATGTCCGACACCATGCCCTGGAACTCAGCGTTCTTGGCTACGAAGTCCGTCTCGGAGTTGATTTCGACGGCCACTCCGCGGCCGCCTTCGACGCGGACCGCGACCAGACCCTCCGCCGCTGTGCGCCCAGACTTCTTCGCGGCCTTGGCGAGGCCCTTGGTGCGCAGCCAGTCTACGGCCGCTTCCATCTCGCCGCTGGTCTCGGTCAACGCCTTCTTGGCGTCCATCATGCCTGCGCCGGTCTTGTCGCGCAGCTCTTTCACCTGTGCGGCCGTGATAGCCATTCCGTCACCTCTTCATCGGAATTAGGTCCGGAGGCGCGGCTCGCCTCCGGCTCGGAACCGATACGGTTCAGCCCTTGTTCTGAAGCTCGTACGGAGCATCCTTGGCGATCGCGTCGTCGTGGACGGCCTCGTCGCTGATCTCCTTGCCCGTCACGGACGGCTCGCCCGCCGGATCGGCTGCAGCAGCTTCCTCGAGCGCCGCTTCCTCCAGCGCGCCGACGTCAACGCCCGCTGCGCCGAGCTGTGCCGACATCCCGTCGAGTGCCGCGCGGCTGACAAGGTCGCAGTAGAGGCTGATCGCGCGCGCGGCGTCGTCGTTGCCTGGGATGATGTAATCGACGCCCGCGGGCGAGCAGTTCGTGTCGACGACGGCCACGACCGGGATCCCCAACTTCTTGGCCTCGGAGATCGCCAGGTCCTCCTTGTTGACGTCGATGACGAAGAGCAGGTCCGGCACGCCGCCCATCTCGCTGATGCCGCCGAGCGAAGCCTGCAGCTTGGCCTGCTCGCGCTCCATGCCGAGGCGCTCCTTCTTTGTCAGGCCGCCTGCCCCCTCGCCCATCTGCTCGTCGATCGACTTCAGGCGCGCGATCGATTGGCTGACGGTCTTCCAGTTGGTGAGCGTCCCGCCGAGCCAGCGGTGGTTCATGTAGTACTGCGCGCATTTTTCCGCCGCCTCGGCGATCGGCTTCTGCGCCTGCCGCTTAGTGCCGACGAACAGGACGCGACCACCCTTGGCCACGGTGTCGCGGATGACCTGCAGCGCCTGGTCGAGCAGCGGCACGGTCTGCGTCAGGTCAATGATGTGGATGCCGTTGCGGTCGCCGTAGATGTATTCGGACATCCGCGGGTTCCAGCGGGCCGTCTGGTGGCCGAAGTGCACGCCAGCCTCAAGAAGCTGACGCAGGGAGAATTCAGGCAGCGCCATGATTTTTTCCTTTCCGGTTTCGATCCTCGACGGGGCGCGCAGACTCTCGTCCAACCGGCGGATCCGCGGGGATGTCTCCCCCGGAGGACCCAAAGCCCCGCCTGTGAAGTGTCGCGCCCGATAGCCCGTCGACCGCCGGAAGGCAAGGGCTTGTTGCGCCCCCTGCCCTTGTCTTGCCACTGCCACCACCGCATGAAGGTGCGGTGACACACGAGACAGACATCATCTGCATCGGCTCCGTTCTCTGGGACGTGATCGGGCGCTCGTCCGCGCACATGCGCGTCGGCTCCGACGTCCCCGGACGCATCGTTCGCCACCCCGGCGGCGTCGCGATGAACATCGCCCGCGCACTCACCCGTTTCGGCATGCGGCCGATACTGCTTACTGCAGTCGGCGATGACGATGCGGGTCACGAGCTTCTGGCGGCCGCGGCTGGACACGGCATGGACACGTCCCATGTCTATGTCTCCAGTAACTTGCCGACCGATGTTTACATGGCAGTTGAGGGCGCGAACGGCCTGATCGCGGCCATCGCCGATGCTCACTCACTGGAAGCTGCGGGTGACAAGATCCTGAGCCCCCTGAAAGACGGCCGCCTGGGGTCGGCGGATGCCCCGCACCAGGGCCTCATCGTCCTCGACGGCAACCTGACGGAGGATCTCCTGACGGTGGTCGCCGCCGATGCGGCCTTTGAACGTGCCGACCTTCGTGTCGCTCCGGCGTCGCCTGGCAAGGCGGAGCGCCTGCTGCCGCTGCTACCGCGTCCGAACGTCACACTCTACCTCAACCGCGAGGAGGCGTCACTGCTGACTCGCCGCAGCTGCGTGACCGCGGCGGAAGCGGGGCAGGCCTTGCTTGACCGAGGCGCCTCGCGCGTTCTGGTCACCGACGGGGCCAACATCGCGGCGGAAGGCTGTGGCGGGGAAGTCTGGACGTACCGGCCGCCGGAAGTGCTGGTGACGCGCGTCACCGGCGCCGGCGACACCTTCATGGCCGCGCACATTGCCGCAGAGATTCAAGGCAGCGCCAGCGTCGAAGCTTTTGGCGCTGCACTTCAGGCAGCGGCGCATTTCATTTCCGGAGATATGCACCTGTGATCAGTCACCTGCCGATCAGGCTTTCCGCCGAAGTCGAAGATGCGCAGCAGTCCCGTCGGCCTCTCGTGGCGCTTGAGAGCACGATCATAACTCACGGTCTTCCGAGGCCCCAGAACCTGGAGGTCGCCAAGAAAGTCGAGAGCGAAATCAGAATGCTCGGGGCCGTTCCGGCAACCATTGCGGTCATGGATGGAACGTTGCACGTCGGTCTCGAGGACGCTCAGCTCCAGCGGCTGGCGGAGGCTGATGAGGTCGCCAAGCTCTCCCGCGCCGACGTTGGCGCTTGCATCGCAAGCGGCGGCATGGGCGCCACGACTGTCGCCGCGACGATGATCGCGGCGAACGTGGCGGGCATAGAGGTATTCGCCACCGGCGGCATCGGGGGTGTGCACCGCGGCGCCTCCACCAGCTTCGACGTATCGGCGGATCTGTACGAGCTTGGCAGAACGCCGGTCAGCGTCGTCGCCGCGGGCGCCAAGGCGATTCTCGACCTTCCGGCGACACTCGAGGTGCTGGAGACGTTGGGCGTCCCCGTCTTTGTAATGGAGCAGGCGACCTTCCCCGCCTTCTGGTCACGCGACAGTGGCCTTCCCGCCCCCGTTCCCGCACCGGACATCGCGACCGTCGCGCGCGCGAAGCTTGTCCAGGAGAGCCTCCAGATCCGCGTGGGACAGCTGGTCGCCAACCCGATCGACGCGAGCGACGAGATCCCGGCCACCGAACTCGCGCCCATCATCGAGGCAGCGACGCGCTCCGCGGCCAGCGCAGGTATACGCGGAAAGGCCGTGACGCCTTACCTGCTCTCGCGCATCTTCGAGGCGACCCAGGGTCGCTCGCTGACCGCCAACGTTGCGCTGGTGCTGAAGAACGCTCGTTTGGCTGCGCGGCTCGCCCAGGAAATCGCAGCCTTGCGCTCCAGATGAAGCCAGGAAGATACGCAGCATTGTGAGTGCAGAGCGGACCGCGTAGGTTTCCGCTGCCCATGCAGAAACGCCCGGAATGAGCTCGTCACTGAAAGATCCGAAACAAGCTTCCTCCGGGCGCGGCTCGCTCTTCGGTGGTCTGAGGGCCAGCTTCCTGACCGGACTGGTGGTCATAGCTCCGCTTGGGCTGACGGTCTGGCTGCTCTGGACCTTCGTCGGATGGGTCGATGGATTTGTACTGCCGCTGGTGCCGATGCGGCTGAGGCCCGAGCAATATATCGGAATCAATCTCCGCGGCGTCGGCGTCATCTTCTTCCTGCTCTTCACCATCGCTGTCGGCTGGTTCGCGAAGGGCCTGATCGGGCGCTCGCTGATCCGATGGGGCGAGGGGTTGGTCGACCGAACGCCGGTCGTCCGCTCGCTCTACGGCGGGCTGAAGCAGATCGCCGAGACGGTATTTGCCCAGACTGAGACCTCGTTCGACAGGGTGTGCCTCGTTGAGTATCCGCGAAAGGGGCTATGGGCACTGGCTTTCATCTCGACCTCCGCCAAGGGCGAAGTGGCGCAGTCGATCCAGGCGGGCGAGGACCTGATCTCGCTCTTTTTGCCGACCACGCCGAACCCGACCTCCGGCTTTTTGCTCTTCGTGCCGCGCCGCGACGTCATTGAGTTGGACATGTCGGTCGAGGATGCGGCGAAGCTCGTTATCTCTGCCGGGCTGGTCTATCCGAATCGCGAGGAGGCCGAGGGTTCGAATGTTGCGCGCCTGCGGGAGCGCGTAGACGCCTAGGAGAACATCTCGCTGAGGGAAACCGTCGTCTCGACGCCGATCCGCGTGGCGCCTGTCTTCAGAAAGCCTTCGGCAGCGGCCTCTCCTGCCGCCCTCAGCCGGCCGATCACGTAGGGCGAAGGCACCAGCTTGGTGGCGACGCTGAGGTCGTTCATCAGGTCGTCGTCCGAAATCATGTGGATGAGCACGTCCTTCATCGCCTCGCGCGGGATCCGGCCGTCGGCTATCAGCTCCTTCACGAAGTTGATCGCCCGGAGTTCGCGTAGCAACGACGAATTGAAGCTTATCTCATTAATACGGTTCACAATTTCTTGCGGCGTACGCGGGATGCTGTCGCGCTTCAGCGGGTTGATGTTCACAATCACGATGTCATCCGGGAGGTCGCGCTCAAACAAGGGAAAGAGCGCCGGGTTCCCGGTATAGCCGCCGTCCCAGAAGGCTTCGCAGTGGCCCGTTCTTGGATCATCGATCTCGACCGCCTGAAAAATCGTGGGAAGGCAGGCCGAGGCGAGGATCACGTCCGTGCTGATTTCGGTCCCGGTGAACACGCGGATCTTGCCGGTGCGGACATTCGTGGCTGAGATGAAGAGACGCGGGCCGTCGGACGCGCAGACTTCGTCATATCGAAAACGCTCGGCGATGCGACGCAGCGGATTCTGATAGAAGATGCCGTAGCTGTAGGGACTCAGCACGCGCGTGGCGGCGTCCATCATCGAGAACGGTAGCGAGTACTCGATTGCCTGACTGATCAGCGACGGCGCCGGGTTAAGGTAGGTCATCCAGCTCGTCAGCCGCAGGTCGTTCAGGGCCGTCACCTGCCCCCAGAGCCTCGCAAGGTTCTCCCGCGCTCCCTCGCGCCCGCCATGAATCATCCCCGCCTTGAGCGCGGCGCCATTCAGCGCGCCGGCGGACGTGCCAGAAATCGCGGCGATCTCAATGTCCGGCTCGCGCAGCAGCCTGTCGAGCACGCCCCAGGTATAGGCGCCATGTGCGCCGCCACCTTGGAGGGCGAGGTTGATGCGCTGCATGAGCGACTAAAGGGCAGTCCAGCCACCGTCGACGCTGATCGTCGTGCCGGTGATCTGCGCCGCTGCGTCCGAGCATAGGAACACGGCGGTGCTACCTAGCTGCTCCACGGTGGCGAACTCCTTGGATGGTTGCCGCGCCAGCAGGACGTCACGAATGACGGTGTCGCGGTCCATGCCGTACTCCTTCATGGTGTCAGGGATCTGCGCCTCGACAAGCGGGGTCAGGACGTAGCCCGGACAGATGGCGTTGCAGGTGATCGGCTCTTCGGCCGTCTCCAGTGCCACCGTCTTCGTCAGCCCCACGATGCCGTGCTTGGCCGCGACGTAGGCCGACTTGTAGGGCGACGCCGTCAGGCCGTGGGCCGACGCGATATTGACCACCCTGCCCCATCCGGCCTCGCGCATCAGTGGCAGCGCGACAGCCGTCGTGTGGAAGGCCGAGCTGAGATCGATTGCGATGATGGCGTCCCACTTCTCGACTGGGAAATCCTGGATCGGAGCGACGTGTTGGACTCCCGCGTTGTTTATCAGGATATCGCACTGGCCCGCCTGCTCGATGAACGACCGGCACGCTGCGCCATCAGACATGTCGGCCTGGATGTAGCGGACCGCGACGCCCGTCTCCTTGGCGATCTGCTCGGCCAGCGCATGATCCGCTTCGTCGTCGGTGAAGGAGTTGAGGACGACGTCCGCGCCGGCGCGCGCCAGTTCCCAGGCGACTCCAAGCCCGATGCCCGAGTTCGAACCGGTGATCACTGCGGTCTTGCCCTGCAAGCTCATGCTCTGCCTCCTCAGTCTTCGCGGGCGCAGCCTACTTGCTGCGGATGCGAAGAAAAGTGCGATCTGGAGAGCCTGCGACAAAAAAAGCGCCCGCACGAGGCGGGCGCTAAGTTATTGAGGCAGGTTTCATACAGGCAAGAAACCTATCGAGCAGTGAGATCAATATACCCGTGCAGTCGCCGGCGTCCAAGCTAAAAGTTTGTAAAGGCTAGGGACCGGCCTTACCCTCGCCCGCAAAAGACACCTCGGGCAGGAGATCGAAGCCGTGATCAGGGTAAGAGGCGCGTTGCGCGCGTGGGTTGCCAGCGCAGCGATGGTACTGGCCTGCGGCTCACATGTTGTGTCTGCCGAGCCGGGACATGGCATAGCTATGTATGGCGAGCCAGCCTTGCCCCCCGATTTCGAGTGGCTCCCTTACGTCAACCCTGACGCACCTGGGGGCGGCCGCATCGTTTTCGGCGAGGCGGGCAGCTTCGACAGCCTCAACCCCCACATCCTGCGCGGACGAGCTCCCTACGGGGTCGGAAGCTACGTCTTTGAATCCCTTCTGGGTAGAAATTGGGACGAGCCGTTCACGCTATACGGGCTTCTTGCCGAATCGGTCGAGACGCCCGAGGATCGCAGCTGGGTCGAATTCACACTGCGCCCCGAGGCCGCCTTTTCCGACGGGACGCCGGTCACGGTGGAGGATGTGCTATGGTCGTTCGAGACACTTGGTACCCAGGGGCATCCTCGCTATCGCACCGCCTGGACGGCGGTTGAGAGCGCCGAGGCGACCGGCCCGCGGTCGGTACGCTTTACCTTCAACACGGCAGACAGGGAGCTGCCGCTGATCCTCGGGCTGCGGCCGATCCTTAAGAAGGCACAGTACGAGGGACTCGACTTCGATCAGAGCGGCTTCGGCGTCGTTCCCATCGGATCGGGACCTTATGTAATCGGCAATTACGAGGCGGGCCGCTTCATCGAGCTCGACCGGGACCCGGACTGGTGGGGTCGCGATTTGCCCTTCAACCGCGGGCAGCACAACATCGGCACGATCCGCTACGACTATTTCGGTGACGGCGACGTGGTGTTCGAAGCCTTCAAGGCAGGCACCATCGACAGCTACCGCGAGACCAACGTGGTGAAGTGGGCGGAGCAATACGACTTCCCTGCCGTCACACGGGGCGAGATCGTGCAATCCCGCATCCCGCATGAACGGCCGTCGGGCATCGCGGGGCTGGTCATGAACACGCGACGCGACGCGTTCGGGGACTGGCGCGTGCGCGAGGCGATGATGAACGCCTTCAATTTCGAGTTCATCAATGGCGTGCTGAATGGCGGAGAAGCGCCCAGGATCACGTCCTACTACTCCAATTCCGAGCTCGGGATGAGACCGGGCCCGGCGGAAAGCCGTGTGGCCGACCTGCTCGCGCCATTTGCCGAAACTCTGCCGCCCGGCACGCTAGAAGGGTACACCCTGCCGGTGTCGGACGGCAGCGAACGCAATCGCGCCGGCATCGCGCGCGCGCTCGAGTTGATGGCGGAGGCTGGGTGGACAGTGCAGGAGGGGGTGATGCGCAATGCCTCGGGCCAGCCCTTCACGTTCGAGATCCTGCTGAACCAAGGCGCGACGGAGACGCAGCAGATCGTCGACATCTTCGCAAGCGCCCTCCGCAGGCTCGGCATCTCGCCGAGGATTACCAGCGTCGACAGTGCACAATACGAGGAGCGGACGCAGGAGTTCGAATTCGACATGGCCTACTACACCCGTGGCCTGTCGCTCAGCCCTGGCAACGAGCAACGCCTCTACTGGGGATCGGAGGCGGCCAATCAGCCCGGCTCGCGCAACTGGATGGGCGCGAAATCGGAAGCGATCGACGCGATGATCGACGAAATGCTGGCATCCGAGACACGGGAGGACTTCGTGGCCGCGGTGCGGGCGCTCGACCGGGTGCTGACGGCGGGGCGCTACGTCATCCCGATCTGGCACCGTCCCGAGGGATACCTCGCGCACCGCTCGTCCTTGCACTTCCCGGACGACCTGCCGATCTACGGTGACTGGATCGGCTTCCAGCCTGATGTATGGTGGGTCGAGGAATAAGCTGCTGACGTAGCGGCACTCGAGGTGAATTGGCGAGGGAACCGCTCGCGGGGGCCTGCATTGGTCCGGAACGGTATCACCCGGAGGATGTCATGGACTGGCACACTGTGGCGCGGAACTGGCCCGCCTTCGTCGACCGGATCGAGGAGCGTTGGCCGGCGACCGAGGAAACCGATCTTCTCGACATCAACGGAGACCGTCCGCGTTTCACCAGCTATCTCTCCAAGGTGCATGACCTGACGCGCAACGAGGCTCACGAAGACATCGAGTTCTGGTTGACGTGGCAGGCGCCGAGTGACGTCGTTCAAGATGGAGTTGAGGCGGCTGATGCTCCAATCGGTCGTGGCGGCGGGAGCGCTCGACGCACGCATTGAGCCGCCCCTGCCCGGCCGGCCTGACCAGCCTGCGGGAGGGAGACATGAAGCTCGACATACTTTCCGATCCGATCTGCCCTTGGTGCTACATCGGGAAGGCGCATCTCGATCGGGCTTTCGCAGCGCGCCCGAACCATCCGTTCGTGGTTGAGTGGCACCCCTTCCAGCTGAATCCCGCCATGCCCGAAGGCGGGATGGATCGCACAGTCTATCTCGAGGCAAAGTTCGGAGGGCGGGACAACGCGGCCCGCACCTACGCTCGGATATCGGATGCCGCCGACGAGGCCGGGCTTCAGATCGATTTCGAGAAGATCGAGCGGACCCCGAACACGCTCGACGCGCATCGGCTGATCCATTGGGCGGGGCTGGAGGGACGTCAGACGGCAATGGTCTCGACGCTGTTCCGTGCGTATTTCCGTGAAGGCGCCGACCTCGAGCAGAGGCAGACGCTGGTAGACCTCGCCACGAGCGTCGGGCTCGACGGCGGGATGATCGAGCGTCTGTTCGATACCGAAGCTGATGTGGAGGAAATCCGTGCGCGTGACGCCCATGCCCGCGAGAGGGGCATCAAGGGCGTCCCGATGTTCGTAGTGGGCGAGCGCCACGCTGTCTCAGGCGCCCAGGCAACCCAGCTTTGGACCGACGTCATCGACGAACTGGTCGGCCGTGAGGCATAGGCCGATCGCGGAGGGGCGCGTTCGCAACACTACCGCTAAGCAACTGACTTAGAGCGGAAAAGTCCCACATATATCTCGGGTTTATGGAGGGTCGTTTGATTACCCCCGCCCATTGCTCCATTCATCTCTCGTGTGGCTGACCTTACAACCCCGGTCGCCGCAAGGGTGCCGGGTCCGGCGCAGAGGCGTTGCCTCGAACTTTGATCAGTGAGTGCTCGTGCATCCCCGCGCGAATTGTTGCAAGTGAATCGGCCGCCGGACCCGGCATCTCCAATCCGCAGTTGTGACCGCAGCACCTGATCTCGCCGATGCCGCGGCGCGTCTTGGGAGAGGCTGACGTCGGATCGCCGAGACCGAACGAGAGGAAATTCTGCTTCGGTATCTCTGGGAAAGGATTGGTCGGCGATGATCTGAAGCCAGATCGATGACCGGCTAGCTCACCTGGGACTTGGCCGGCTTCGCCTTTGCCTTGGCTGCGAGGTCGCGGGCGATCGCGAAGGAACCGCGGATCTTGTCCTTGTCACTCGACCAGTCGCGCCGGACGACGATCTTGTTGTCCTTCACCTTAGCCAAGCCGTCCTGGTCCCGGATGAATTCCACAAGGCCTTCAGGCCTCGGGAACTTGTCGTTGTGGAACTGGATCGTCGCGCCCTTTGGCCCGGCGTCCAGGCGGGCGATGCAGGCCTTCTTGCACTCGGCCTTGATGCGGATGACCAGCAGCAACGTGTTCACCTCGCGCGGCAGCTCGCCGAAGCGGTCGATGAGCTCGGCGGCGAAGCCCTCCAGCTCGACCTTGGTCGTCAGCTCCGACAGGCGGCGGTAGAGGCCCAGCCGGACGTCGAGGTCCGGCACGTACTCCTCCGGGATCAGGACCGGCACGCCCAGATTGATCTGCGGCGCCCAGGTATCCCCCTCGTCCGGCAGCCCCTCGAGATCGCCGGACTTCATCTTCGCGATCGCCTCTTCCAGCATCGACTGGTAGAGTTCGTAGCCGACCTCGCGCACGTGTCCGGACTGCTCCTCGCCCACGAGGTTGCCTGCGCCGCGAATGTCGAGGTCCTGGCTCGCGAGCGTGAAGCCGGCACCGAGACTGTCAAGAGAACCCAGCACGCGCAGCCGCTTCTCCGCAGCCGGCGTCAGCTTCGCCCGCGGCTTCGTCGTCAGGTAAGCATAGGCGCGCGTCTTGGAGCGCCCCACCCGCCCGCGGATCTGGTAGAGCTGCGCGAGGCCGAACATGTCCGCCCGGTGCACCACCATCGTGTTCGCAGTCGGGATGTCGAGGCCGGACTCGACGATGGTGGTCGCGAGCAGCACGTCGTACTTGCCGTCGTAGAATGCGTTCATCCGCTCGTCGAGTTCGCCCGCCGCCATCTGCCCGTGGGCGATGATGAAGCTGACCTCCGGCACCTGCTCGCGCAGGAATTCCTCGATCTCGGGCAGGTCGTTCACGCGCGGGACCACGTAGAAGGTCTGCCCGCCGCGATAGTGTTCCCTCAGCAGCGCCTCGCGAATCGTGACCGCGTCGAACTCGCTGACATAGGTGCGGATCGCCAGGCGGTCGATCGGCGGTGTGCCGATAATCGAGAGGTCCCGCACGCCCGTCAGCGACATCTGCAGGGTCCGCGGGATGGGCGTGGCCGTCAGCGTCAGGACGTGCACGTCCGTCCTCAGCGATTTCAGCCTCTCCTTGTGCGTCACGCCGAAATGCTGCTCCTCGTCGATAACCAGGAGACCGAGGTCCTTGAACCGGACGTTCTTCGAAAGAAGCGCGTGGGTCCCGATGACGATGTCCACCGTGCCGTCAGCCAGCCGCTTGCGCGTGTCCGCCGCCTCCTTCTGGCCGACGAAGCGCGAGAGTTGTCGCACTTCCACAGGAAAACCGCGGAACCGCTCGGAAAAGCTCTTGAAATGCTGGCGACTGAGCAGCGTCGTCGGGGCGATGACGGCGACCTGCATACCTGACATCGCCGCGATGCAGGCGGCGCGCATGGCGACCTCGGTCTTGCCGAAGCCCACATCGCCGCAGATCAGGCGGTCCATCGGTATGCCCTCGGCCAGATCCGTGAGCACGTCCTCGATGGCGTTCAGCTGGTCCTCCGTCTCCTCGTAGGGGAAACGGGCGGCGAACGCGTTCCACATCTCGTGCGGCGGCTCGAGGATTGGCGCCTTGCGCAGCAGCCGCTCTGCCGCGATCCGGATCAGCCGGTCCGCGATCTCGCGGATCCGCTGCTTCATCCGCGCCTTCTTGGCCTGCCAGGCGCCGCCGCCCAGCTTGTCGAGGATGCCCTCCTCATGGCCGTAGCGGCTGAGCAATTCTATATTTTCGACAGGTAGATAGAGGCGGTCGCCACCCTGATACTCGAGGTGGATCATCTCGTGCGCCGCACCGAGCGCAGTGACGACCTCCAGTCCCACGTAACGCCCGACGCCGTGGTCGACGTGGACGATCAGGTCCCCCGGCGTAAGGCTCTGGTGCTCCGTGAGGAAGTTGTCCGCCCGCCGTTTCTTCTTCGGCGCGCGAACGAGCCGGTCGCCGAGGACGTCCTGCTCCGAGATGACGATGATACGGCCCCCCTCATGCGGCCCCTCGAACCCATGCTCAAGGCCCCAGACGGCGAGGAAGAGGCCGCCCTTGCCTTTCGGCACGTCCCGGATGTCGCGGATCGACCTGGCGCCGCTGACTTCCTGATCTTCCATCAGGCCCTGCAGCCGCTCACGCGCGCCCTCGGAATAGCTCGCGACGACGACCTGTCCTTCCTGACGCTTCTTCGCAACATGATCGGCCAAGGCACCGAACAGGCTCACACTCTCCTGTTGCCGCTCCGGCGAGAAGTTGCGGCCGATCCGGCCGCCGGCGTCGATGACGCCGGGCCCCGTCGACTGCGGCAGCGCGACGAACTGCAGCACGCGGCGATCGCTTGTGGCCTCATGCCACGCCGCGTCGTCGAGGTAGAGCAGGCGCGGCGGCGCGGGCTTGTAGACGCTGTCGAGACGGGACTTGGCCGTCATCGCCTCGCGCCGGCTCTCGTAGGCGTCCTCGATCAGGTCCCAACGGCTGAGGCGCGCGGGCGTCGACTGATCGTCGAGGCAGATCGTGGCACGCGGCATGTAGTCGAAGATCGTCTCGAGGCGCTCGTGAAGGAACGGCAGCCAGTGCTCGACGCCCTGGTGCTTGCGCCCCGCGCTCACCGCTTCGTAGAGCGGGTCGTCGGTACCCGCGGCTCCGAACTCAGCACGGTAGGACTGGCGAAAGCGGGTGATCGCCGCCTCGTCGAGGATGACCTCGCTCACCGGCGCGAACTCCACGACCGCAAGCTTCTCGATCGTGCGCTGGGTGGCCGGGTCGAAGCGCCGCGCGCCCTCGAGCTCGTCGCCGAAGAGGTCAAGTCGGACCGGACCACCCTGTCCCGGCAGCCAGACGTCGATGATGCCGCCGCGAATGGCATAGTCGCCCGGCTCGGCCACCGTCGGTGCCTGGCTGAAGCCCATCCGGGCGAGGAAAGTGCGCAGCGCCTGCTCGTCGATGCGGTGGCCGACGCGGGCGGTGAAGGACGCCTCCCGCACCGTGTCGCGCGCCGGCACCCGTTGCGTCGCCGCATTCAGCGTGGTCAGCAGGACGAACCGGTCCGGCATCCCCTGCGCGAGCGCCGCCAGCGTCGCCATCCGCTCGGCCGAGACGTCGTGGTTGGGGCTGACGCGGTCGTAGGGCAGGCATTCCCAGGCGGGGAAGGTCCAGACGGCGACATCAGGGGCGAAAAACGCGAGCGCGTCGCGCATCGCTGCCATGCGTCTGTCGTCGCGCGCGACATGGAGGACGGGAGCGCCCGATTTCTCGAGCTCGGCCGCGACGAGTCGGGCGTCGAACCCTTCCGGCGCGCCGCCTGCGGTGATGTGCGATTCGGGCATGCGCGCTCAGGTAACGACCGGGGAACCGGTGTCAACGCCGACGTCAGAAGGCCCAGGTCACTATGTTGATGTACATGCCCCATATGGCGGTGGCGAAGATGGTGATACCGCCCATCACCTGCGTCGCGAGCCGGTGCCGCATGAGATGGCGCAGCGCCGCCCCGTCCGCCACGATGCGTGTTGCGGTACGCAGGCTGAGGAGCAGGACGCCGGCCAGCGGCAGCAGCAAGAGCGCCAGCGCCTGCGCCAGTTCGAACCCGTAGACGAACCCGGTCAGGATCAGTGTCGTCGCCACGGCGCAGACGAAGCCGATGCCGACCGCGCCGCCCTCACGCGCCAGGCGCAGAATGCGTCGCGACATCATGTCGGCCAGGGTGCGCACCTCGGCCTCGGCCTCGCCTCCCTTGCGCCGGGCCTGCTGCAGCATGTCGAGCGGCACGCCGAGTGGCCGGCGCGCTGCCGAGGACCACGCGGCTGCGAGGGCGAGCCAGTACCAGATGTTCGAGAACGAGCGCACCTCGATCAGTTCGAAGACCGTCAGCACCGCCTCCATCCCGCTGCCGCACCGCGAGGCGCGACCGTATCGCCGGCCTCAAGTGATGGCCAGACTTGAGGCACGGCTGCTTTCGTGCCAACCCGAGCCCGAACCGATGATGATGAGATTGTTTCAGTGACCGTCGCACCCTATCCGTCCGCCCGCTTCCGCCGCCTGCGCCGCACGGATGCGCTGCGCCGCCTGACGCGCGAGGCGCGGCTCTCGCCGGACGACCTGATCTGGCCCATCTTCGTCATGGAGGGGGAGGATGCGGAGACCGCTGTGTCGTCGATGCCGGGCGTGTCGCGCCTGACGGTGGACCGGGCAGTGGCCGCCGCGAGC
Organism: Roseitranquillus sediminis; assembly: GCF_016918935.1. GTDB lineage: Bacteria > Pseudomonadota > Alphaproteobacteria > Rhodobacterales > Rhodobacteraceae > Roseitranquillus > Roseitranquillus sediminis. The sequence goes on along the minus strand of NZ_JAFFOB010000019.1, from coordinate 97,571 downwards.
GAGGCGGCAGGGCTCGGCATCCATGCCATCTGTCTCTTTCCGTACGTCGAGGCGGACCGCAAGACCGAGCTCTGCGAGGAGGCGTGGAGCCAGGAGAACCTTTCGAACCGCGCGACCCGCGCGATCAAGGAGGCCGTGCCGGAGATCGCGGTGATGACGGACGTGGCGCTCGACCCCTACAACGCCCACGGGCACGACGGCATCGTGCGCGAGGGCGTGATCGTAAATGACGAGACGGTCGACGCGCTGACGCGGATGGCGCTGGCGCAGGCCGACGCGGGTGCGGACATCCTCGGCCCCTCGGACATGATGGACGGCCGGATCGGCGCGATGCGGCGCGCGCTGGAGGTCGCGGGGCACAAGGACGTTTCGATCATGTCCTACGCCGCGAAGTACGCGAGCGCATTCTACGGACCGTTCCGCGACGCGGTCGGAGCATCGGGCGCATTAAAGGGCGACAAGAAGACCTACCAGATGGACCCGGGCAACGGCAACGAGGCGCTGCGCCTTGTCGAGCGTGACCTGTTGGAGGGCGCCGACATGGTCATGGTGAAGCCGGGGATGCCCTATCTCGACATTTGCCGCCGGGTGAAGGAACGCTTTGGCGCGCCGACCTTCGCCTATCAGGTTTCGGGAGAGTACGCGATGATCCGCGCCGCCGCGCAGAACGGCTGGATAGACGGCGAGCGTGCGATGCTGGAGAGCCTGCTGGCCTTCAAGCGCGCGGGCTGCGACGGGATCCTGACATACTTCGCGCCGGAGGTGGCGCGGCTGCTGGGCCGTTAATCATGCGGAGGCGCGTTCCGCGCCACGCCTTTACTGGGGCGCCGCCCTGACGGGCGCCGCGATCAGCGCGTCTTCGCCGCGAGCCCATCGCTCAGGACGGACCGGACGATGTCCGGGTCGACATCGGTGGCCACGAAGGCGCGGCCGATCCCGCGGGCCAAGACGTAGCGCATCCGCCCGGCGATCACCTTCTTGTCCTGCGCCATCAGCTCCATCAGCCGGTTCGGATCCGGCAGATCGCCGGGAATGTCGACGAGGCCGGCGCGGCAGCCCATCTGGCGAAAGTGGGCCGCGACCCGCACAGGATCCTCCTGGCTGCAGAGCCCTAGGCGGGCGGAGGCTTCGAAGGCCAGGACGCAGCCGATCGCCACGGCCTCGCCGTGCAGCAGCCGGTCGCAGTAACCCGTCGCGGCCTCGAGCGCGTGTGCGAACGTGTGGCCGAGGTTCAGGAGCGCGCGGTCGCCGCTCTCCGTCTCGTCCCGTTCCACGATCCGCGCCTTGGCTGAGACCGAGCGCGCCACCGCCCACGACCGGACCGCCGCGTCGCCGTCGGCAAGCCGCGCACCGTCTCGCTCGAGGGCATCGAAGAATCCTGCGTCACCGAGAAGGCCGTACTTTGCCACCTCGCCATACCCCGCGAGCAGGTCGCGCCGCGGCAACGTGTCGAGCAGGCCGATGTCCGCGAGTACGAGCGACGGCTGATGGAAGGCGCCGACCAGGTTCTTGCCGTGCGGCGAGTTGATGCCGGTCTTCCCGCCGACGGAGCTGTCGACCTGTGCAAGGAGCGTGGAAGGCACCTGCACGTATCGCACGCCGCGCCTGAGGATGGCTGCGGCGAAGCCCGCGAGGTCGCCGATCACCCCGCCGCCGAGCGCCACGACCACGTCCGCCCGCTCCACCCGGCGCTCGAGCAGCCATTCCACCGCGCGCGAGAGGTGCGGCCAGCTCTTGGAGCCCTCGCCCGCTGGCAGGGCCAGCGCCTCCGACTCGATCCCTTCGCGGCGGAGCGCGGCCTGAAACGCCTGCAGATGCAGCGCCGCGACGGTCTCATCGGTAATGACCGCCACCCGTGGCCGCGCGAGCAACGGGCCGATGTGGCGGCCGGCCTCTTCGAGCAGGGCCGGACCCACGATGACGTCGTAGGCCCGCACGCCCAGCTCGACCCGCACCGTCTCGGTCATGCCAGCACATCCTCCCGCGCCGCGAGCGCCTCGTAGACGAGGCCGGCGGTCTCGACGGCGGTGATATCGGCGCGCGTGTCGACGACCACGTCGGCGAGGCCGTAGACCGGCGCGCGCTCCTCGGTCAGGCGCGCGAGCGTACCGCGCGGATCTGGCGTCCTGAGGAGCGGCCGCGTCTTCTTGTGCCGCACCCTTTGCCACAGCACGTCGACCGTGGCCCTCAGCCAGACCGAGATGCCGCGCGACGCGACCACCGCTCTGATCTGGGGCGAGAGGAAGGCGCCGCCGCCCAGCGAGAGCACGCGCCGGTTGTCATCGAGCAGACGCATGACGACCTGCTCCTCCTTCTCGCGAAAGAACGCCTCGCCTTCGCGCGCGAAGATCTCGGCGATCGTCAGGTTCGACGCCTTCTCGATCTCGAGGTCGCTGTCTGCAAAGGGCACGCCGAGCCGTCGGGCGAGTACGGTACCCACGGCAGTTTTGCCGGCGCCCATCATGCCGACCACCACCACGGACTTCGCCAAACGTTGTCGCAAACCGGCAGCGCCCCGCCCAAACCTTCGTGCCCAGTTCACTTGCATGAAGCCATCCGGGATGAAACACCATATATGAACCGGGCCGAGGGTCGTCGCAGACACGGGCCGGGCAGGCGAGAGCAGAGAGACGGACGTCACGATGGGCCGCAAGTGGAAAGCGCTGATCACACTCCTGGTGTTGGGCTTTCTGGCGTTCGTCGTCTTCGCGTATCTGGGCGATCTGTCGCCCGAGACTGTAGACGTCAACCAACCGGTGACGCTCGATGCGGACTAGCGTGCTGGGCTTTGTGCTCGCCGGCGCCGTCGTGGCATCCGCCGGGGCGCAACAGGACGCGCCGCTCTCGGCCATAGACTGGCTCTCGCGCAGCATCGAAGCGCCGGAGGCGTCGGACAATGCTTTGCCCGGTGACGTGACGGTCGCGCCACTCGATGAGCCTTTGAAGGCCGCCGGAACCATGTCGCCTGCAGCAGCGGGATTGCCGGAGCAGCTCTGGCACGGGTCGTCCCAGCACGACCTGATCCGGCTGATCGAGGCGCTGCCGAGCGACGTGCCGCCAGCGCTGCGCGGAACCGTGATCGACATGATGCTCGCCGCCGCCGCGCCCCCTGACGCCGATGAAAATTTCCTGTTTGCGCGGATCGACCGTTTGCTCGCCATGGGCAGGCTGGAGGACGCGCGGGCGTTGATAGAGGCTGCCGGCCCGCTTACGCCAGGCCTCTTCCGCCGCCTCTTCGACGTCGCGCTGCTGACCGGCACGGAGGACGCGGCCTGCGCCGAACTTGAGGCGCGGCCCGAGATCGCGCCGACCTATCCTGCGCGTATCTTCTGCCTTGCGCGCGGCGGCGACTGGCCGGCGGCGGCGCTGACGCTGGAGACCGCTCAGGCGCTCGACGCGCTCGACGCGGGCGAGCAGGTGATCATGGCGCGGTTCCTCGACGACGGAGAGAGCGACCTCTTGCCTCCGCCCGTCGGGACGGAACGCGTGACGCCGCTCCATTTCCGGATATACGAGGCCATAGGAGAGCCGCTGCCGACACGGCCCCTGCCCCTCGCCTTCGCGCACGCGGACTTGCGGGCGCAACTTGGCTGGAAGCGCCAGATCGAGGCTGCCGAGCGCCTTGCGCGTGCAGGCGCGCTGCCTGCGGATGGTCTGCTGGATCTTTATACCAGCCGCTCCCCTGCGGCGTCCGGCGGCGTCTGGGAACGGGCGGAAGCGGCGGCGGCACTGGTCGAGGCCCTGGAGGAAGGCGATGCCAGACCCGTCGCCGCGGCGGCCTTGGCGGCGTGGCAGGCATTCGCAGCCGCGGGGCTGGAGCACGTCTATGCCGATCTTTGGGCAGAACGGCTGAACGAGCTACCGCTGCAGGGAGAGGCTGCGCGGCTCGCGGAGACAGCCCTCCTGCTCGCAGGGCGAGGCAGCGCCGAAGACGCGGTCGATCGAGCAGCGTCGCTTGTCGGCAACGCGCGAACGGAGCGGGTCGAGACGGTCCGGCGCGGCCTCGAACGCGCTGAGCCGCGCTCTGTCGACGCCGAGCTCCTCCTGGACAGCCGGACGGGCGAGGCGATACTGTCCGCCCTCGGTCGTGCCGGAAGCGCATGGGAGGGCGGCGCCGACGACATGGCTGCGCTCCTCGCTACCCTGAGGGCGGCAGGGCTCGAGGAGGCGGCAAATAGGACTGCGGCGGCCTTTGTCGTCGCGCCCAAACCATGAGCGGCTCTGCGGCACCCGACGCCATCCGCGCCGCGCTCAGCATCGACGCTTTCCTCGAGGCGCAGGCGGCCGAACTCGGCGCCGCACACAACACGCGCCTCGCCTATGCACGCGACCTGCGGCACTTCGCCGACTGGCTTGACGAGCACGGCTCGTCCTTTGCAACCGCGCAGCGAGACACGATCGAGAGCTATCTGATCGACTGCGATCGGCTTGGCCTGTCTCGCGCGACGCGGGCACGCCGCCTCTCGGCGATCCGCCAGTTCTACCGCTTCGCATTCGAGGAAGGCTGGCGCGGCGAAAATCCGGCGATCCAGATCAGGGGACCCGGCCGCCAGAAGCGCCTGCCGCAAACCCTGAGCGAGGACGAGGTGGGCCGATTGATCGCCGCGGCATCTGACACCGGGCGTGGGCCGGCGGAGCGCCTGCGCAACGCTTGCCTCATGGAGCTGCTCTACGCCACCGGCATGCGCGTCAGCGAGCTGGTCGGGCTGCCGGTCGCCGCCGCGCGCGGCGACCCGCGGATGCTATTGGTGCGCGGCAAGGGCGGCCGCGAGCGGATGGTCCCGCTGACCGAGGACGCGCGCGCGCGGCTGGGCGAATGGCTGGTGCTTCGCGACGAAGCCCACTCTGCCTCGCGCCACCTCTTCCCGTCACGAGGCGCGGCCGGCCACCTGTCGCGCCACCGATTCTATCTCCTCATAAAGCAGATCGCGCTGAATGCTGGAGTCGACCCGGCGCGGGTGACGCCGCACGGACTGCGCCATGCCTTCGCGACGCACCTCCTTGCCAACGGCGCCGACCTGCGGTCGATCCAGACCCTACTGGGTCACGCTGATGTGGCGACGACCGAGATCTACACCCATGTCCTCGAGGCGCGGCTGCGCGACCTCGTCCTGACGCGCCACCCGCTGGCGCGGGAGGACACGGCCTGATATCTCCCTTTTCTCGGCGGGACCATCCGCCCCTGCCCGCAATCTGACGGAACCATGGACGGAATTCTCGATACCGCCTTCTGGACGACCATCCTCGCGATCATCGCGCTCCTGATCATGTCGGCCTTCTTCTCGGGCAGCGAGACGGCGCTGACGGCGGCCTCGCGCGGCAAGCTCAGGTCCCAGGCCGACAGGGGGTCAAGCGGCGCGCAGAGGGCGCTGACGATCACCGAGGACAGCGAGCGGCTGATCGGTTCGGTCCTGCTCGGCAACAATCTGGTCAACATCCTCGCGGCTTCGCTCGCAACCTCGCTCTTCACGCGCATCTTCGGCGAGAGCGGTGTCGCGCTGGCGACGCTGGTGATGACCTTCCTCGTCCTGATCTTCGCCGAGGTGCTGCCGAAGACCTACGCCATCACCAACGCCGAGACCGCCGCCGCACGGGTAGCGCCCGCGATCCGCTTCGTCATCCTGATCTTCGCCCCGGTGGTCAGCGCGGTACGAGCGTTCGTGCGATTGATCCTGCGGCTTTTCGGCGTGCGCACCGATCCGGATGTGCACGTCCTCGCAGTGCGGGAAGAGATCATGGGCGCGCTCTCGATCGGTCATTCCGAGGGTGTGGTGGAGAAGGAGGATCGCGACCGCATCCTCGGCGCGCTCGACCTCGCGGACCGCACCGTCGAGGAGATCATGCTCCACCGCAGCCAGATCGAGATGATCGACGCCGACCTCCCGGCGAGCGAGATCGTGGCGCTCAGCCTGCGCTCGCCGCACACCCGCCTGCCGCTCTACAAGGGGGACGCCGAGAACATCGTCGGCGTCGTGCACGCCAAGGATCTGCTGCGGGCGATGTACGACCGGCGCGAGGTTGCGGGCAAGGAGGACCTGACCGAGTTCAACGTGACCGATGTGGCGATGGAGCCTTACTTCGTCCCGGAGACGACGCCGCTCGACGAGCAGATGCGCCAGTTCCTGGTGCGGCACACCCATTTCGCATTGGTCGTCGACGAGTACGGCGCACTCAGGGGCCTCATCACGCTCGAGGACATCCTCGAGGAGATCGTGGGAGAGATCACCGACGAGTTCGACGTGGACGAGCGCAAACGCATCCGGCGCACCGAAGCGGGCGACTGGCTGGTCGACGGCGGCATGACGATCCGAGACTTGAACCGCGAGACCGACTGGAACCTGCCGGACGAGGAGGCGAACACCGTCGCAGGCCTCGTCATACACGAGGCGCAGACGATCCCGATCCAGGGACAGGTCTTCTCGTTCCACGGCTTTCGCTTCGAGGTCGTGGCGCGCAAGGAGAACCGCATCACCCGGCTGAAGATCCGCCCGCTCTAGGCGGCGATGGCGTCCTCAAGCCGCCGGAGCACCGCATTGGAGAGCGTGCCTGTGGCGATGGCGGCCAACGGATCCGGCCGGTCCAACCGCTCCAGCGCGGCCGCCACGTTGAACGCGTTGCCGCCTGGCAGGTCAGGTAGCTCGTCCCAGTCGAGCGGCATAGCCACCGGAGCGCCGGGCCGCGCACGCACCGACCAGGGGCAGATGGCCGTCGCGCCACGGGTGTTGCGCTGCCAGTCGACGAAGATGCGGCCCTTGCGGGTGGACTTCGTCATCTTGGCGGTGAACCGGTCGGGCCAGCGACCGGCCATGTGCGTCGCGACGGTGCGGGCGAACGCGGAGATTGTCTCCACGTCGGTGGTGCGCCTCAGGGCCAGGACGACATGCAGGCCCTTGCCACCCGTCGTCATCAGACCTGGCTTTAGCCCGATGTCGCTGAGGAGCGCCCGCAACTCCGCCGCCGCCTCGCGGACGGCATCGAAGGTTAGGCCCTCGTCGGGGTCGAGGTCGAACACGACCCGGTCCGGACGGTCGAGACGATCGCGCCGCACCCCTCGGATGTGGAACTCGACGCTGCCCATCTGCACCGCCGAGATCAGTGCCTGCGCGCCGCCGAGATAGAGCCAGTCCTCGCCCTCGCTGCGGAAGGTCGTCATCGCGGCCGGAAAGCCCTTGCCGCCATGCTTCTGGAAGAAGCACGAGCGCGAGACGCCATCCGGGCAGCGGATCAGGCTCAGCGGCCGGTCCTGCCCGTGCGCCAGCAGCCGCTCGGCGGTCGCCGCATAGTAGTCGGCCAGCCCGCCCTTAGTCAGCCCGGCATTGGGGAACACCTGCCGGTCCGCGCTCGAGATGCGGATACCGAGCACTTCGCGCTGCTTCGGCTCCTCCGGCGGCGCAACGCCCACGTCATGCGCACTCACCTCGTCGGCGGCCTTGTCCTCGCGCAGGCCCTCGTAGACGCCGTGGCGGATGATCCCCTCGGACGTCAACTCGGCGTAGCGGACCTCGACCACCAGCTTCGGCTCGACCCAGCGCGCGCCACGCGCATCGGCGGGCGCCCTGCCGAAGGGCGAGCCCTTGCGGGCGTGCCGCTCCAGCAGCGGCGCAAGCTCCTCGAAGGCAGGCGCCCCGAAGCCGCCGCCGACCCGGCCGCGATAGGTCAGCTCCCCGCCCTCCCGCGTGGCGAGGACCAGCGAGGCGAACGGGCGCCCCTTCTTGTCGGACGGCATCCAGCCGGCGACGATGAACTCCGCTCGCCGGGTGCACTTGATCTTGCGCCACGCCGTCCCGCGGCCGGACCGCCACTTGCCGTCGATCCGTTTGGCGATGACGCCCTCTCCCCCCGCCGCGCAGACAGCCTCGAAGAGCGCCGGCCCGTGCCCCTCGATCATCGGCGAAAGCCTGAGCGGCCCGCGCGGCGGCAGCGGCTCCAGCAGCGTCTCCAGCCTCTCCCGCCGCTCCGTCAGCGGCCGCGACGACAGCTCCGTTCCGTCCAGGTGCAGGAGGTCGAAGGCATAGGCCACCAGCGACCGCCCCTCCTTCAGCGCCGTCTGCAGCCCGGAGAAGGACTCGTCGTCCCGCGCGACGATCTCGGCGTCGATCAGCGCGCGGCGACAGGTCAGCCCCTCCGCCGCCTGCGCCACGTCGTGGAAGCGGTCGGTCCAGTCCAGCCCGTTGCGCGAGTAGCAGCGCACCCCGCCCTTCCCCACGGCGATCTGGCAGCGATAGCCGTCGAGCTTCGGCTCGAACCACCAGGCGTCGCCCTCGGGAATGTCGTCGCTTGCGGTGGCCAGCATCGGGTCGCGGAACTTCGGCCGCGCGCCGCGCTCGGGCGCTCTGGCAGGCGCGTCGGCAGCGATCTCCTCGAGGTCGCGCCCGGTGGCGATGGATGTCGTGTGCTCTCCGATGAGCCCATCGGGCTCGTCGGTCGCGAGGTCGTCCGCCTCCTTGACCAGCAGCCAGTTCTCGCGCTTTGCATCGCCCTTGCGGGCGCCGCGCATCCGCACCAGCGCCCAGCCGCCCCGCATCCGCGCGCCATGGATGCGAAAGTGCAGCTTGCCCTGCCGCAGCCCGTCGTCCACGTCGTGCAGCGGCTCCCATTCGCCCCGGTCCCAGAGCATGACCGTGCCCGCGCCATACCCCTCGGGAATGACGCCCTCGAACCCGCCGTAGTCGATCGGATGGTCTTCCGTCCTGACCGCCAGCCGCTTCTGCGAGGGATCTGTCGAAGGCCCCTTCGTCACCGCCCAGCTCAGCAGCACGCCCTCGTGCTCGAGCCGCAGGTCGTAGTGCAGCCGGGTCGCGTCGTGCTTCTGCACGCAGAACGAACGGCCGGAAGCGGTGGACGTCCCTCCCCGCGGCTCGGGCGTCGCGTCGAAGTCCCGCTTCGCCTCGTAGTCCTTGAGGGCCATGTCAGGCCTGCTTGCGGCTCTTCGCGGCGGGCTTCGCGGACGACTTGGTCGCGGGCTTGTCGCCCGCAGCCGCCTTGGGGCGCGTCGATTTGCCGGAGGACTTCGAGCCCTTTCCCGAGGATTGCAGGCTCTTTTTCAGCGCGTCCATGAGGTCGACCACGTTTTCGCCGCCGGCGGGCTTGGATTCGCCGCTGTCGCCCGTCGCAACGCGGCGCGTCTTCTTGGACTTCGTCTTGGCGTCGATCAGTTCGCGCAGGGCCTTGTCGTAGCGGTCTTCGAAGGAAGCGGCCTCGAATGGCGCAGTCTTGCGGTCGATGAGCTGCGTGGCCACCGCCAGCAGCTCCTCGTCGGCCGGATCGTCCTCAATCCCCGAGAACAGCGGGTCCGCCTTGCGTATCTCGTCGGCGTAGTGGAGCGTCTCGAGCAGAAGTCCGTCGCCGCACGGTCGCAGCGCGCAGAGATACTCCCGCCCGCGCATCACGAGCTGCCCCAGCCCGACCTTGTCGGCCTTGCGCAGAGCGTCGCGCACAACGCGATAGGCATCCTCCGCAAGGTCATCCGTCGGCACGACGTAGTATGGCCGGTCGTACCAGAGTGGGCTGATTTCGCAGGCGCCGACGAACTGCACCAGCTCCAGTGTCTTCTTCGTCTCGAGCTTGATCTCGTCAATCTCTTCGGGCTCGAGCAGGATGTATTCGTCGCCCCCGGTCTCATAGCCCTTCAGGATCTCCGAGCTGTCCACCGGACCGACGCCCGGCACGACCTTCTCGTAGCGCACGCGCTTGCCGGAGGGACCATGGATCTGGCGAAAGCTAACCCTCGCGCCCGACTGCGTGGCAGAGTGGATCTCGACCGGGATCGAGACGAGCGACAGCCTCAGCTGACCCTTCCAGACGGCGCGCGATGCCATTGCGGTGCCTCCGTGACCTCTACTTGCGGAACGCGGCCGGACCAGCGGGCGTTCCGCATAGGCCGCCGGCATTCGAGGGAGGACGAGATGAGCACCAGCACGATACTGCCCGTGATCCAGCCGGTGGAGGGGGACCCGCACCCGGAATCCCTCGCAAAACTGCACACCGCGATCGTCGACGCCCGCAACGCCGACGAGTCGTTCGGCGACAGAGCCGACGCAGGCCTCGCTGCGCTCCTCGCGGAGTTCCGGGCGCTGCACGACGAGCACGACCGCCAGCTTGCGATGGCGATGGCGCGCCATGGGCATCCGCCGGACGAAGGAGGCTCGTTCACCATCTATCTGCACGAGGGGGTGGCCCGGCTGCGCGACTTCTTTGGCCGGGGCGACGGCGACGCACGCGCCCAGCTCATCGACGGGGAGCGCCACGTGATCGAGGCCTACAACGAGGCGCTGCGCCGCGGTCAGCCGGCCGACGTGAACGAGCTGTTGCAACGCCAACGCGAGGAACTAGCCGAGATGATCGTGCGCCACGATCCAAGCGCCGCCACCTCAGGGCGCCACCCGCTCTGAGCTAGCCGCGGAAACCTGTCGCGACGACGAATTTCTCCGAGCTATCGGCGCGGGACGCAGGCGGCTTGACGTTGGAAACCTTCTCGAAGCGCTGCTTGAGGAGCGTCTGCAGCCCGGTCTCGGCGCCGCCCGCCAGCACCTTGGCGACGAAGGTGCCGCCCTCTTCCAGCACGTCGAACGCGAGTTCCGCGGCCGCTTCGCACAGCGCCACGATGCGCAGGTGATCGGTCTGCTTGTGGCCGGAGGCCGAGGCCGCCATGTCCGACATCACAACGTCGGCGCGACCGACCAGCCACGCGCGCACCTGCGCGTCGGCGGCCTCCGAGAGGAAGTCGAGCACGTGCAGCTCTGCCCCAGCGATCGGATCGACCGGCTTGAGGTCGATGCCGATGACCCGTCCCTGCGGCTTGCCCGCGCGCTCCCCGAGCGCGTTCGTCCGCTCCACCGCCACCTGGCTCCAGCCACCTGGGGCGCAGCCGAGGTCCACGACTCGCGCGCCCGGGACGAGGAAACGGTACTTGTCATCCAACTCGATGATCTTGTAGGCGGCGCGGCCGCGATAGCCGTTAGCCTTGGCGCGTCGGACATAAGGGTCGTTCAGCTGCCGGTCGAGCCAGCGGGTCGAGCTCAGCTTGCGTCCGCGGGCTGTCCGGACCTGGACTCTCAGATCACGCTGACCGCGCCCACTCGTCTTCTTCGCCATGACGTCTCATCCGTTGCGATGCCGCCGCCGCTAGATGCGCGCCGGAGCGGCTCAGGTAAACCCCGCGTCGGACCCGACGGAGGGGCGCGTCCTTGAGGGCATCGAGCCCCTCGCCCGCGCACGGACGCGCCTGTGGGCGCGCCGTGGGCCCCACGCCCGAATGTCGGCGCATTCGCCCGCCGCCCTTGTCGCGCCGGATCGGCCGAAGCGCCCGGCGGACCGCAGGTCCGTCGCGCGTCCGACGGGGCTCGATGCCTCCGAGGAAGCGGCCCCCGGAGAAGTCAGTACGGCCCGTCCTCGAGCACGCCGTCCGCCGACATCTGCGAATAGAGCAGCCCCTCGCGCAGCCCCCTGTCCGCGACAGAAAGACGATCGGTCGGCCAGACCCGCAGGAGCGCCTGCAGGATCGCGGCGCCCGACATGATGAGCGCGTGGCGGTCCCGGCCGATCCGCGGATCGTTCCGCCGCCCCTCGGGGCCGAGCGACAGGTAGTCGCGGATGACCTTGTCGATCTGGTCCGATGTCATGCGCAGCCCATCGACCTTGTTGCGGTCATAGCGCCTCAGCCCCAGGTGGCTCGCCGCGACCGTGGTAACGGTGCCCGACGTGCCGACGATCTGGAACCCCTCCCGCGTCTGCTCGGCCTCGTAGGGGCTGAACTCCGACAGATTCTCCTCGAAGAACCAGCTCATCAGCGCGAAGCGCGCCGCGTCGTCGGTGACGTCGTCGAACTGGTCACGCAGGGTTGCCACGCCGAGCGGCACGGAGATCCAGTCGACTACTTGGGCGGCGGGAAACGGCGAGCCCTTCTCGGGCAGGAAACCGCTTTTCAGCCGCATGATGGCGCGCGGGCGGTCGAGCTTCGGGACCCGCGTGAGGTCGATCCAGACGAGCTCGGTCGAGCCGCCTCCGATGTCGACCACGAGGAGCTGCTCCGTCCGCGTTGAGACGAGCGGCGCGCAAGAGATGACGGCGAGGCGCGCCTCCTCCTCGGGCTCGATGATCTCGAGATCGAGCCCGGTCTCGCGTCGGACCATTCCAAGGAAGTCCGCACCGTTGCGCGCACGTCGGCAGGCTTCGGTCGCGACGAGGCGCATGCGCCGCACGTCGTGCTTGTAGAGCTTCGACCGGCAGATCCGCAGCGCCTGGATCGTCCGCTGCATCGAGGCGCGCGCCAGCCGACCCGACGCCTCGAGCCCGTGACCGAGCTGCACCGATTTGGAGAAGCTGTCGACGACGTGGAACTGGTTGCCCTTGGGCTGGGCGATCAGCATGCGGCAGGAGTTGGTGCCGAGGTCGAGCGCCGCATAGAGCTCGGCCGGATCGGCAATCGGCGGCGCGGACGGATCGACCGGCAACAGGATCGCGCCCGCACCCTTGGGACGCTTGGGCGGCATCTCGCCCTCCATTTCGAGTTGCACCGACTGTAGGTGCGCCGGTGCATCTGCGCAAGCGACGCAGCGTCAGCATCCTCCGGTGCACTCGCCTTGCCCCGCGACCGCAGCGAGGCTAAGCCCCCCGCAGGATGCGAGGAGGGACCGAGATGCCGGACGTCACCATCGTCTACTGGCGTGACATACCGGCTCAGGTGATCGTCGGGCGCGGTCGCTCGGCGGTGAAGCTGCCCCTCGCGGAACGTTTCGAGCAGGCGATCGACCGCGCGGCCATGCGCTCGGGGCTGGCCGGCTCCGACGCCTACCTTGGCGAATGGCGCCGCGTTCCCGAAGCCGCCGATGCCGCCGAACCGCAGGTCGCGGCGCGACAGGCGGCCGACCGGCTGGAAGCGGAACACGACGTGGAGCGGCTGCGCGAGCTGGTGGAGAATGGCGGCTGGTCGCGCGCGACATGAGCGGGAGCGCCGGGATACAACGCCGCGTCGCGGGCGGAGCTTCGCTGGAACTCGCGGCGTTGCTCTTCGATCTCGACGGCACGCTCCTCGCGACTGACGACCTCCACTACGAGGTCTTTGCCGATCTTGGTCGCCTGCACGGCGTCGGGATCGATCGGGCGCGCTATGATGCCGAGATCCAGGGACGGATGAACGCCGCGATCTTCGCCTCGCTCTTTCCGTCCGGCGACGCTCCTGCCCTCGCCGACGCGAAGGAGGCCGAGTTCCGACGGCGCCTGGCCACCGCCGGAGCGCAACCGCTCCCCGGCCTGCCGGACCTGCTGGAGTGGGCGGCGCAGCGGCGGCTGCGGACGGCAGTGGTGACGAACGCCCCGCGCATCAATGCCGATGCAATGCTGGCGGCGATCGGCCTCGCCGGGCGCTTCGACACCATCGTCATCGCCGAGGAGTGCGCGCGCGGCAAGCCCGACCCGCTGCCCTACCTCACGGCGATGCGGCGCATCGGCGTCGCGCCAGAGGGCTGCGTCGCCTTCGAGGACAGCCGGTCGGGCATCCGGTCGGCATGCGCGGCCGGTGCGCGGGTCGTCGGGCTGCGCACATCGCTTGACGCCGCTGCGCTCGAGGCCGCAGGTGCCGGTCTCGCAATCGGCGACTTCACCGACCCCGCTCTCTGGGACCTCCTCGACAAAGGAAGGCAGACCGAATGGCCCGAACCGTAATCGAATCCGCCAGCCGCACCGTCGTCATCGGCTTCGACCAGCCCTTCTGCGTGATCGGCGAGCGCATCAACCCGACCGGGCGCAAGAAGCTTGCCGCGGATCTGGAGGCCGGCGACTTTGCAACGGTCGAGCGCGACGCGGTGGAGCAGGTTGCCTGCGGAGCCATGGCGCTCGATGTCAATGCGGGCGTGGTCTACAACTCGAACCCAAATCCGAACGAGACCGAGCCGCCGCTGATGCGGACGATGATCGAGCTGGTCCAGAGCCTGGTGGACGTGCCACTGGTCATCGACAGCTCCGTTCCAGGAGCCCTGCAGGCAGGCCTCGAGGTGGCGAAGGGGCGACCGCTGGTCAATTCCGTCACCGGTGAGGACGAGCGGATGGAAACCGTCCTGCCGCTCGCCGCCAAGTACAACGTTCCCGTGGTGGCCATCTCGAACGACGATACCGGCATCTCGGAGGACCCGGACGTGCGCTTCGCCGTGGCGAAGCGTATCGTCGAGCGTGCGGCGGACCATGGCATCCCGGCGCACGACATCGTCGTCGACCCGCTGGTGATGCCGGTGGGCGCCATGGCGACCGCAGGGCGCCAGGTCTTCGCGCTCGTACGCCGCCTGCGCGAGGAACTCGGCGTGAATACTACCTGCGGCGCATCTAACGTCTCCTTCGGACTTCCGAACCGGCATGGAGTGAATGCGGCCTTCCTGCCGATGGCCATCGCCTCGGGCATGACCAGCGCAATCATGAACCCGACGCGGCCGGTCGAGATGGAGGCCATCCGAGCGGCGAACCTGCTGATGAACAACGATGCCAACGGCGCCGCTTGGATCGGCTTTGCACGGGTACTCGAAGCCGTAAAGGCCGGCACGCCTTATGCAGAGGCCGCGACTGCGGCCGCAGCGGGTGCCTCGCGGCGTGGCGGACGCCGCCGGGGACGCGCCTAAATCTCCGTTCGACTGCGTACGATCGCAATCAACGCTTGCATCCTGTTAACCCTTCGTTCACGTTGCTGAAACCGATCGGGTCAGAAGTGTGTTACCGGTCTGGAGTGGTTGTGAGTGGCCTTGGTTGCAAGAAATTGTCCGGTGCCCTCGCAGCGTCTCTATAACTTGTGAGGGGTACCAAATGCTCAATATCAAGAAACTCGTGACTGCGGCAGCACTCGCCGTCCTGCCGGGGATGGCTTCGGCCGCAATTCTCGACTTTACTGCCGCCGGTTCGTTGACCGGTACGTTCCAAGGTGTTGGCTACACCGTGACGGGTTCGCCGCGCGCCGCGAACCAGCGTCAGAATTTCGATGGCGATGCGTCGCTGGTTCTGGCGCCTCTCGCGCTTGAAAAGGATGGTATCGGCGTCGGCGACGACGAGATTTCCTTCGGCGAAATCGTGACGATCACTTTCGACAGGACGGTGACCATCCGCGATATCTACTTCCTCGACCTCTTCGAGTCGCCGAGCACGCGTGAGGAAGAAGTCGCCATCGTCACCGGCGACGATGTTCCTGGCGTCCTGACGTTCGGCGCCTTCGAACGCTACCCCGGCACCGGTTATGCCGAGGCGTCGCTCGCGGGTGGGCTGCGCGGCAGCGTCTTCACCTTCACGTCGTCGTTCACGAACGACTCGGTTGGCCGCCCGGACTACGCGCTGGCCGGTCTCAACCTGGCGCCGATCCCGCTTCCGGCGGGCGGTCTGCTCCTGGTGTCGGGCCTTGCCCTCGCCGGCGGCATCGCGCGGCGCCGCAAGGCCTGAGGTCGCCGCTGGCAGCCACCGGCTGCTGAACAAGCTGAAGGGCAGCCGCATAAACGCGGCTGCCCTTTCTCATGTCTGGTGCGCCCAGATGTCAGCGGTGACGCGGGCTGGCTCCGACCCAAGTCGCGCCTGCGCCGGACTGTCGTAGACCACCATCCAGGGGCTGTCGTCCCACCTCACGATGCCTTCCGGATGATCCTCGACGCCACGGTAGGGCAACTCGCGGATCATTTCGACATCGCCTCCCGCAACCAAGCCGGATGCCGTGGCCAAGGCCCCTCCCCTCCACCGCCAGATCGCGGCGGCGCCGTCGCCCGCCATGGCCGGACCGGTCAGCAGGATCAGGTCGTCGCCCTCCAGCGCGAGGTCGCGCACCCCCTGCCCGCGCACTGGCAGAAGGTGCTTGCGATAGCGTCGCTTGCCCTCGATCCGGCGGGCCTTGAGCCGTCTTCCGCCCTTGAGCTTCATCTCGAAGCCGAGCACCACGGCCAAGCCACGCAGGACCGGTCCGCGCAGGCCCATCCAACCCCGGAGGTCCCGCGCCGCAATTCCCTCGATGTCGAACCCGTTTTCCTTGCAAGGAAGGTCCAGAAACGGCGCGAGGTGCGGGTCCTTCCTCAGCCACTTGCGCAGTACGCTCTTGTTCTTCCGCAGCTTGATGTGCGCGAGGCGCCGGTCTCTGTCCCGGCGCACCGGCATCGGGCCGTCGCCGGTGTCGACCAGCGGTATCCTCGCGAGGAATGCACGGTTCGGGTCCCGCTCGATGCACGCCAACGCTTCCAGCCCTGCCTGCGAATTGCCCTCGGCCTTGCCGCGCTTGAGGGAGTGGGATCCCACCACCCATAACCAGCCGTCTCTTGCGTCGAGCCCCTCGATGTCCATCTCGCCGCCGGGCCCCGCCGGGAGGTCGACCAGCTCGCCGAGCGCGAAGTGGACGTGGTTGCCCCAATTGCGGTTGTTCGCCTCGCGCGTCAGCCGATCCACTCCTGCCGTTCTCGTCGCAGCTGAAGAAGAGTGCATTGCCCCAGCGAGCGACGGCGGAGAGGTCCTTGTGGATCGGATCGTCGACATGTTCGAAGGCTTCCTTGCCCTCAAAGGTGAGCGTGATCCTGCGTCGTGGTCCATCGCTCTTTGCCATGCGCGGCCTCCTCTGGCATTGCGCCTTCAACCTGCCGGCGCGCGGCGCGGTTCCTCGCGCCTTCCGCCCGGCCGCGATGCCGCTAAAGTGGTGCCGAAGACAGAAAGGGCAGCCATGACCAACGACCCGCTCGTCGTCTTCATGCCCTCCGGCCGACGCGGCCGGGTGCCTCAGGGCACGACGGTGCTCGCCGCCGCGCGCAGCCTGGGCGTCGACCTGGACAGCGTCTGCGGGGGGCGCGGCATCTGCTCGAAGTGTCAGATCGCTCCGGGCCACGGCGCGTTCCCGAAGCTCGGCCTGGACGTGGACGAGGACGCGCTCAGCCCGTGGAACAAGGTCGAGGAGCGGTACGATACGAAGCGCGGCCTGCCCGCCGGCCGCCGACTCGGCTGTCAGGCGCAGATCGTCCGCGACGTGGTGATCGACGTTCCCCCGGAGAGCCAGCTGCACCGCCAGGTGGTGCGCAAGCAGGCCGACTCCCGGACCATCCTGATGGACCCCGCGACCCGCCCGCTCCTCGTGCAGGTGCCGGAACCGGAGATGAACGATCGAGGCGGCGACGCCGAGCGGCTGAAACGGGCGCTCGCCGAGCAGTGGCAGGTCGAGGGTGCGACGCTATCCCTGGTCGCCCTCCGCCGCCTGCAGGCTGCGCTTCAGGCGGGCCGAGGAGAGGTGACGCTGGCGCTTCACCGTGAAGGGGACGGCCATCGAATTCTCGATGTCTGGCCCGGCTTTCGAGAGGGGCCGCTCTACGGGCTGGCAGTGGACGTGGGGTCCACCACGGTCGCCGCGCACCTCTGCGCCCTCGACGACGGGCGCGTCGTCGCGTCGGCCGGCATCATGAACCCGCAGATCCGCTTCGGCGAGGACCTCATGAGCCGTGTCTCCTATGCAATGATGAACCCCGGCGGGGCCGAAGCGATGACGACCGCGATCCGGGAGGCGCTCGACCGGCTGGCGGCCGAACTGGAGGCCGAGGCAGGCGTTCCGTCCGACGCGGTGGTCGAGGCGGTGATCGTCTGCAACCCAGTGATGCACCACCTGTTGCTCGGGCTGGATCCGACGCCGCTGGGACAGGCGCCGTTCGCTTTGGCGACGGCGGAGGCGCTGTCGTTTCCGGCAGGCGACCTGGAGCTTCGCGAGGTGAACGCGGGCGCGCGCCTGCATGTCCTACCCTGCATCGCCGGCCATGTCGGGGCGGACGCGGCCGCGGTCGTGCTTGCCGAGGAGCCGCAGAAGTCGGAGGATCTTGTCCTGCTGGTCGACGTGGGGACGAACGCCGAAATCGTGCTGGGCAACCGCAGCCGCGTCCTCGCCTGCTCGTCGCCGACTGGTCCCGCCTTCGAGGGCGCCCAGATCAGCTCCGGCCAACGCGCTGCGCCGGGCGCGATCGAGCGGGTGCGGATCGATCCGGCCACGGGCGAGCCGCGCTTCCAGGTGATCGGCTGCCCGCTCTGGTCCGACGCGCCCGGCTTCGCAGAATCCGTGGCGAAGACCGGGGTCACCGGCATCTGCGGCTCGGGCATAATCGAGGCAGTGGCCGAGATGCGCATGGCGGGACTGCTAGACCGCAGCGGCATGATAGGTTCGGCCGAACAGACTGGCTCGGCCCGTTGCCGCGCCGAAGGGCGCACCCACGGCTATCTGCTCCACGAGTCCGACCGCGGCCGCATCATGATCACGCAAGGCGACATCCGCTCGATCCAGCTTGCCAAGGCCGCGCTGTATGCGGGCGCGCGTCTCCTGATGGACGAGATGGGCGTGGAGCGGGTGGACCGGGTCGTGCTGGCCGGCGCGTTCGGTGCTCACATCTCGCCGCTCCACGCGCTCGTGTTGGGCATGATCCCGGACTGCCCGCCCGAGCGGGTATCGTCCGCGGGCAACGCCGCCGGAACCGGTGCGCGCATCGCCCTTTGCAACCGCGCCGCGCGAGAAGGTCTGACGGAGACGGTGCGTCGCATCACCAAGGTCGAGACTGCGATAGAGCCGCGGTTTCAGGAGCACTTCGTCGCCGCGAGTGCCATCCCCCACGCCACGGACCCGTTCCCGATGCTTGCCGCTGTCGCGGACCTGCCCAACGTCGCCTTCGGCGCCACATCGACCCGCACCGCCCAGCGGCGCCGGCGCTCCTGAACGCTTGACGCGTCAAGGGACGGCGGCTACGACACCGTGCGGTGCGGGTGTAGCTCAATGGTAGAGCAGAAGCTTCCCAAGCTTACGACGAGGGTTCGATTCCCTTCACCCGCTCCAGTCCCTCCAGCCTCATGTCCGTAGCCGCTAGCGTGCAATCCTTGCGCGGAAGTCTCGGATTGGATCGAGGCCCAGAACGCGGCCTTTGACGAACGGCGTTGCCGAGATCCGCAACGCGCCTGCCTGGTCGGGCATCGGTTTCCCGCTGTGCCCGGGGCTTCCCGGCATCCCGCCCTGCGAGGAAGCGGGATGCCGGAAGGGTCGCCGCTTCACTCGACGCGGACGCGCGAGCCGGTTCACACGGCGATAGCTTCGGCTCTGAGCGGCGGACTGAAATAGTAGCCTTGCACGTCGTGGCAGCCGATGCGCCTAAGCGCCTCGACCTGCGCCGCATTCTCGATCCCCTCGGCGACGATGCGCTTGTCGAGACTCTTGCCGACGCGCACCATCGCCTCGACCAGCTTCTCCCCCTCGGCGTGCTCGATCTGCCAGACGAAGGAGCGATCGATCTTGATCTTGGAGACCGGCACGCGCCGCAGATAGCTGAGCGAGCTGTAGCCGGTGCCGAAGTCGTCGATGACGAGGCCTATGCCGCGGCTTTCGCAGACCCGGAAAAAGCTCCTGACCGAGGGGATCTCGTAGTCGATCAGCGCCCCCTCGGTGATCTCCAGCTCGATATCGTCTCCGTCGAGTCCGGCAGCGTCGAGAGTCCGCGCGAGGAAATCGGGGTAGTCGTCGTAGGCCGTTTCGGCTGGCGAGACGTTGACCGCGACCTTGAAGTCGAGCCCTCGCGCCTTCCAGGCGGCCCGCTGCGCGCACGCCTTCCTGAGCACCCACTGTCCCAGGCTTCGGATCGCGCCGCTTTCCTCGGCCACCTGGATGAAGTCGACGGGAGGGACGAGGCCTTCCCGTACGTGCTGCCAGCGGACCAGCGCTTCGACGCAGGTCATCCGACGCGTGGCAATGTCGAAAAGCGGCTGAAATTCCAGGAACATCTCGTCCCGCTCGATCGCGCCCTTCAGCTCGCTCTCCAACTGCGAACGCTTCAGTTCTGCCGCAGCCACCTTCTCGTCAAAAAAGCAGATCGAGCCGCGTCCGTAGGACTTGCACGTGGACAGAGTAAGGTTGCAGCTGCGCCAGAGTGAGGCTGTATCGGTCGCGTCATCGGGAAAGATGGTGACGCCGAAGCTGGTGCCGATGTCGATGGCGCCGCCATTGACCGTGACCGGGCCTGAAACCGCTGCGCGGATCCGCTCCGCCACTGCGATTATCTCGTCACGGCTATGTCGTCCGCAGACCATCAGCGCGAACTCGTCGCCGCCGGTGCGCGAAAGCGTGTCGGTCCCGGATATCTCCGCGGCCACGCGTTCCGAGACGCTGCGCAGTACCGCGTCGCCCACCGAGTCGCCGAGCAGCTGGTTGATCGAATGGAACCGGTCGAGGTCGAAGAGGACGAGTCCGACCTTCGTGCCGTCCTTCGCGGCGCCTTCCACGCCGCGCTCCAGCTCCTGCATAAAATAGTCCCGCTTGATCAGGGCCGTCAGATCATCGAGGCGCGCCTGTCGCTCGGCGTGATTGACTGTCTCGGCGTTGCGGAGCACCGCCAGCGAGGAGACCGTCATCAGAAGAATGGTCAACAGGCTCAAGCGAAAATTCGGATCGAACACTTCCGCCCTCACCAGGGCCAGCGTTCCGAGGCACAGGAGAAACGGTCCGAGCACCGCGAACGGCAGCATCCGCCGCGCTGCATCGGATCCAGTGCCGACGTCGAAGAGCAGGCCGATCCAGCTTGCCTGCGGTCGTGCGGCGAGGAGTGCGGCATGGAGCATCGCGGCCGTGACGGCCGTGTGCGGCGCCATCGCGGAGAAGATGAAAATCTCGGTCAACGCGCGTGAGTCGAAGGCGTATCCGACAACCCCAACTAGGGACAGGAGCAGGCCCAGGGTGGCGCAAGCGGAGAAGGCACGATCGGACTGCAGGCGGACACTGGCGAGAGCGGCAAGGCAGTAGGAGGCTAGCAGAAACTGGAAGGCGGTCGCGAATGACATGGACCCCTGCCGCCAGTCCTCCGCCACCAGCCCCTCGATGCCTCCGACCTCTCCCGCGGCCAGCGCTGCCAGATCGACCACTGCGACGCAGGCGACGACAAGGGCGATGGCCGTCGCAGGGACTGCGCGGCCCGCCAGCGGGGGGGTCGCAAGTATGCCGAGCGCGACAAGGACGAAAGAAAGGGCAGTACTTGGCACCATTCCACTCAGTGCGAAGCCAAAGAGCTCAAGCGATGTGGTTCCATCGGCCCAGGTCATCAGCAGAACACCGCAGGAAATCGCCAGTGTGAGCGTCGCGAGGGCCGTCGAGACAGAGCGGGCGCTCATGCCGACGACTCGGGTACCTGACCTCGTGATGGTCGCCGCATGTCTTCCGTCTCCCGGTTCGACACCTTAAGGTTGAGTGCGCGCGCGGGCGCGTCAAGCAGGCAAAGGCAGCGTGCGCCTTGAAGCGTCCTGCGCACCTCCTTTCACGAGGCGTGCAAAAGCCCGGGGTGGCGGGACAACCATCTTCTCACGGCGCCGCTCGACGCAGGCCACTGCACCGCGGTCACTCTTCGCAGCCTCGACAGACGGCGGCGGGTGCTTCAGCATCCGCCTGATGCGACTGCTCATCGCCCTCACGCTCCTGGCGTTGCCTGCGCGGGCCGAACTGCCGCCGCCGGTCACGGACGAGATGTACCTGCCCATAGACCCGCAGGAGGCGGCGCTGGGGCGGCTGCTCTTCTGGGATCCGATCCTTTCGGGCAACCGCAACATCTCCTGCGGCACCTGCCATCATCCGCGCTTCGGCACTTCGGACGGACTGTCGCTCGGTCTCGGCGAAGGCGGAATCGGCGTCGGGCCCGAGCGACGTGCGGATCCCGCAAACCTGCCGGAGCAGCGGATCCCCCGCAACGCCGCAGCGCTTTTCAACCTCGGCGCGCGTGAGTTCCAGGTCCTGTTCCACGACGGGCGCGTCGAGAGCGATTCCTCGCGCCCCTCGAGCCTCCGCACGCCGATGGAGGACGAGATGGTCGCCGGCTTTGATGGTGTCCTGTCGGCACAGACCATGTTCCCGGTCCTCTCGCCCGACGAAATGGCGGGACATTACGGCGAAAACGACGTCTCCATCGCGGTGCGCAGCGGCCGCATCACGGGCGACGGCGGCGCCTGGGACCTGATCGCGCGCCGTGTCGCCGCAATTCCCGAATATGCCGACCGCTTCCGCGAGACATACCCCCATGTGGCGGCGGGAAGTCCCATCGCCTTCACCGACATCTCCAACGCCATCGCCACCTTCGTGGCCGACGAGTGGCGGAGCGACGGCAGCCCCTTCGATGCGCATCTTCGCGGCGAGGCGCCGCTCGATGGTCCGGCGGCAGAGGGCATGGCACTCTTCTACGGCCCGGCGGGCTGCGCCTCGTGCCATTCCGGCCCTTTCCTGACCGACCACGCGTTCCACGCGACGGGCGAGCCACAGCTTGGCCCGGGCAAGGCCGAGCGCTTCGAGAGCCACCACCGCGATGTGGGAAGGATGCGAGTGACGGGGCGCGACGAGGATGCCTACCGCTTCCGGACGCCTTCGTTGCGCAATGTCGCCGTCACCGCCCCCTACGGCCATGCCGGCGCCTTCGCGATGCTAGAGGGTTTTCTCCACCACCATCTCGACCCGAGCCTTCCCTACGATCCCGAGGCCGTACTGCCGCCCCTGCCCGGCGCGACGGACTACCTGCCGCTCGAGGATCTGCGAGAGCTCGAGGCGATGTTGGCCGCGGCGGAGCAGCCGGCCGCGAGGCTGTCGGAACGCGAGATCGAGGCCCTGCTCGCGTTCCTCGAGGCCCTGACGGACCCGGCCGCGACGGACGCTTCAGGCATTCCCGACACCGTACCGAGCGGCCTGCCCGTCGATCGCTGAGAGCGACGTAGCCACTCGTCTCGGGGCGTCAGCCCCCGGCGGCGCGACGAGCGGTGGCCCCGACCGGGGCCGCCCGAGCGCGCCGCGCTCGCCGCCTGCCCTCAGCGCAGCCGGTGCAGCGTCAGCCCGGAATCCACTCCGACGTCCGTCCAGTCCGAGACTCCGCCATCCGGCCAATGCACCCGCACCCGCGCCCCATCTCGCTCCCGAGGCCGAAATGTTGCGGCAGCGCCTGGCCGCCGCCGTGTCCGCCGCCCACGGTGATCTCACGCCAGCGCGTCCGCCCGTCCGCCTCCAGCTCGATCCAGGCGCCGACCGCGTTCCGGTTCGGCCCCGGCTGCTCCAGGTTCAGGGCCAGCCAGTGGCCGGTGCCGTCGCTGACGTTGCGCCACAACTCCATCGGCGCCCGGCGGTTGACCACCACAAGGTCGAGCCGCCCGTCGAGGTCGAAATCCGCGAGCGCCGCACCCCGCGCGCGCTCCACCGTCGCCACGCCTGCCGCTTCCGCCGTCTCGGCAAAGCGCCCGTCCGACTGCTGCATCAGCAGGTTGTTCGGGTCCTTCAGTGCGTTCGAGGGCATCTGGTCGACGTTTCCCTTCGCGATGAAGAGGTCGTCGCGTCCGTCGTTGTCGACGTCGCCGAACTCGGCATGCCAGCCCGTGCTGGGCCGCCCGTCGTCGCCGAGAAACGGCCGCGCCGCGTAGGTGCCGATCTCGTAGGGTGCCGCGACATAGCCGTCGGCCGTGGCGATCTGCAGGAGCTGGTCGCCCATCGAGGTGGACATGACCTCCGGCAAACGGTCTCCCGTCAGATCGCGGCTGGCAATGCCCATGCCCCAGAGCGAGACCTCGGGCCAGCCGTCGCCGCCCCCGAGCTCCTCCATCGTGTCGAGGCGGATCATCTGCTCGCGCCCGCCGCGGATGTAGTAGTGCCGGTCGTTCGAGACTCGCAGGTCGCGCCGCCCGCTCCGCGCCCAGTCCGATATCAGCATCGACAGTGCGCAGTGCGTCTCGAAGCGTTCCGGCTTTCCGTAGCCATCGTTCCTCGGCCGGTGCAGCTCGCTGGCGTCGCAGGCGCCGAACGGCCCCTCGGGATCGGCCCTGTCGACGTAGTTGCCCACGACCAGCGTCGGCAGCCCCGCGCCCGCCTCCCACGTCGCGGCGAAGGAGGTCGACCAGGCGTCACCAGCCGCGAACCCCCAGTCGCCCCGGCCGAACGCGCAGTCGCCCTGATTGCGCAGGAGCATGTTTTCCCCGACCCGCAGCACGGCAAGGTCCATGTGCCCGTCGCCGTCGATGTCGAGCGGCCAAGCACCGGTGACGGCGGTCATCTCCGGCAACGCGCCCAGCTCGAAGCGGAAGTCGCCGCGGTTGCGGAAGAGGCGCGCGGGCGAAGTTCCTCCTGCGGCGAAGATGTCGGGCAGCGCGTCGCCGTCGCAATCGAACACCGCCACGCCCCCGCCGACGAAGTGCTCCCATTCGCCGGAATAGACGTGGCTTACGGGCAGGTCGACCGAGCGGTCCTCGAACCGCACCTCCGCCCGCCCCCCGGGCGCCACGAGGACCAAAGCGAGCGCCAGCCCACGCGGCCATGGAGCCACGTTTCCTCTCGTGCCCATGTCGCTCGTGCTCTCGAATCCGGTTGCCATGGCCTCTGCTCCTGCGCGCCGACAGCCTAAATCAGGCGCGGCGCCTCTAAAGCACTTTTTGACAACCGAATTTGATCGCGTCATCGTCGACCTCATCAAGAGATCGGGCAGCCGGCGGCGGCGACCCGACCATAGGGAGGACTAGATGCGATACGCACTTCTGTCGGCTGCGGCGATGTCCGTCGGCCTGTCTGCGACCGCTTACGCGCAGGACGACCTGACCGTTGGCGTGAGCTGGTCGAACTTCCAGGAGGAGCGCTGGAAGACGGACGAGGCCGCAATCCGGGGCGCGCTCGACGAAGCGGGCGCCGAGTATATTTCGGCCGACGCTCAGTCGTCTTCGGCCAAGCAGCTTTCCGACGTGGAGAGCCTGATCGCTCAGGGCGTCGATGCTCTCATCATCCTTGCGCAGGACACGCAGGCGATCATTCCCGCCGTGCAGCGGGCCGCGGACGAGGGCATCCCTGTCATCGCCTACGACCGTCTCATCGAGGACCCGCGCGCCTTCTACCTGACCTTCGACAACGTCGAGGTCGGCCGGATGCAAGCGCGCGAAGTGCTCGAGGAGGCGCCCGAGGGCAACTACGTGATGATCAAGGGCTCGCCCACCGATCCGAACGCGGACTTCCTCCGCGGTGGACAGCAGGAGGTGCTGCAGGAGGCGATTGACGCCGGCCGCATCAACATCGTCGGCGAAGCCTACACCGACGGCTGGGTGCCAGCCAACGCGCAGCGCAACATGGAGCAGATCCTGACCGCGAACGACAACCAGGTCGATGCGGTCGTCGCGTCCAACGACGGCACCGCGGGCGGCGCAGTCGCGGCGCTGGCGGCACAGGGGATGGACGGCATCCCGGTCTCGGGCCAGGACGCCGACCACGCGGCGCTGAACCGCATCGCGCAGGGCACACAGACCGTCAGCGTCTGGAAGGACAGTCGCGACCTCGGCCGCGAGGGCGGCGAAATCGCGGTCGCACTGGCGCAGGGAACGGAGATGAGCGAGATCGAGGGCGCCGAGGAATGGACCTCGCCAGGTGGCACGACCCTCTGGGCCAAGTTCCTCGAGCCGGTGCCGATCACGCAGGAGAACCTCTCAACGATCGTCTACGCCGGCTGGATCGATCAGGAAACGCTCTGCCAGGGCGTACAGAACGGCCCGGCGCCCTGCAATTGATCTGACGCGGCGCCGCGCGCCAAGGGCGGCGCCGCACTCAAGGGCATCGGGGACCAACCATGACCGAGACGGCACAGCAACCGGCGCCGACACGACGCAGCGTCTTTGCGTCGCTCGAACTCGACACGCGCCTCCTCGGGATGATCGGCGCCTTTGTCGTGCTGGCGCTGGTCTTCAACGTCGTCACCGACGGACGCTTCCTGACGCCGCGCAACATCTTCAACCTGACGATCCAGACCGTCAGCGTCGCAATCATGGCGACCGGCATGGTCTTCATCATTGTGACGCGTCATATCGACCTCTCGGTCGGCTCCCTCCTCGCCACCTGCTCCGCTATCATGGCGATGACGCAGACGGTTATCGTGCCCGGCTGGCTGGGGCTGGGCCTCGGCCACCCCCTGATCGCGCCCCTAGCCATCGTCGCCGGCCTCGTCTGCGGCACGCTGATCGGCGCGTTCCACGGTTGGCTGGTCGGCTATCTCACCATCCCGGCTTTCATCGTGACGCTCGGCGGCCTGCTGATCTGGCGCAACGTCGCCTGGTACCTCACGAACGGGCAGACGATCGGTCCCCTCGACGAGACCTACCAGCTCTTCGGCGGTATCGGCGGCACCCTGGGCGAGACCGGCAGCTGGATCGTCGGCATGCTCGCCGTGCTGGCCGCCTGGGTGGCGATGTGGCAGGGACGCCGGTCGAAGCTCGCGCACGAGTTCCCGGTAAAGCCGCTCTGGGCCGAGGCCGTCATCGCGGCCGTCGCCGCGGTGGGCATAATGGGCTTCGTCCTGCTTCTGAACAGCTACGAGGTTCCCGGCCCGCGCCTGCAGCGCATCTTCGAGGCACGCGGAGAGACCATGCCGGCGGGCTACACGGCGGGCTACGGCATTCCCTACTCCGTGTTGCTGCTGCTGGCCGTGGCGGTGGTGATGACGTTGATCGCGCGAAAGACACGGTTGGGCCGCTACATCTTCGCAACCGGCGGCAATCCGGACGCGGCAGAGCTGAGCGGCATCAATACCCGCCTGCTCACGGTCAAGGTCTTCGCGCTGATGGGCGCGCTTTGCGCACTGGCGGCGCTGGTAGCGTCGGCGCGGCTGACCTTCCACTCCAACGATATCGGTACGCTGGACGAGCTGCGGGTCATCGCTGCCGCCGTCATTGGCGGCACCGCGCTCTCAGGCGGCATCGGCACGATCTACGGCGCGATTCTGGGCGCGCTCATCATGCAGTCGCTGCAGTCCGGAATGGCGATGGTGGGCGTGGACGCACCGTTCCAGAACATCGTCGTGGGCGGTGTCCTGGTGTTCGCGGTGCTGGTGGACATCATCTACCGCCGCCGGACGGGAGCCAAATGATGGTCGATCGCAGCGGAACCCCCCTTGTCGAGTTGCGCGACATCTCGATCGCCTTCGGCGGCGTCAAGGCCGTCGACCACGTCAGCGTCGACCTCTATCCGGGCGAGGTCGTCGGTCTGCTCGGCCACAACGGCGCCGGCAAGTCCACGCTCATCAAGTGCCTCTCGGGCGCCTACAAGCAGGACTCGGGCGAGATTTTCGTCAACGGAGAACGGGCGGAGATCAACAACCCGCGGGATGCGCGGCGCTACAACATCGAGACGATCTACCAGACGCTCGCGCTTGCCGACAACCTCGACGCCGCCTCCAACCTGTTCCTTGGCCGCGAGCTGACGACGCCGTTGGGCTTCGTAGACGACGCGGCGATGGAGGCCGAGACCCGCAGGATCATGGGCCGCCTCAACCCGAACTTCCGCAAGTTCGGCGCCCCGGTCGCGGCGCTTTCAGGCGGACAGCGACAGTCGGTGGCGATCAGCCGCGCAGTCTACTTCAACGCCCGCATCCTGATCATGGACGAGCCCACCGCCGCCCTCGGCGTGCAGGAGACCAAGATGGTCTCTGACCTGATCCAGGAGCTCAAGCGGCAGGGCATCGGCATCTTCCTGATCGACCATGACATCCATCAGGTCATGGCCATGTGCGACCGTGCCAGCGTGATGAAGAACGGCGAACTGGTCGGCACGGTGAATGTCGCGAACGTTACCGAAGACGACATCCTGGGCATGATCATCCTCGGCAAGATGCCGCAGGCCGCCTGATGCATCTCGGTCTCGACCTCGGCACGTCCGGCCTCAAGGCCGTCCTGATCGACGACGACGAGCGTCTCGTCGGCGAAGCGACGGCGCCGCTTCAGGTATCGCGCCCGCACGACGGCTGGTCCGAACAGGATCCGGCGGACTGGATCGCCGCCGCCGAGGCAGTGCTCGCCGCGCTGGCAGCAGCGCATGATCTCTCCGGTGTCCGCGGCATTGGCCTCTCCGGCCAGATGCATGGCGCGACGCTTCTGGGCGATGATCGGGCGCCGCGCCGGCCCTGCATGCTCTGGAACGACACGCGCTCGCACCGCGAGGCGGCCGAGATGGATGCTGACCCGGCGTGGCGCGACATCACCGGCAACATCGTCTTTCCAGGCTTTACCGCGCCCAAGGTCGAGTGGGTCCGGCGTCACGAGCCGGAGGTCTTCGCCAGGACCACGCGCGTCCTGCTGCCCAAGGATTATCTGCGCCTCTGGCTGACGGGTGAGTACGTTTCGGAGATGTCCGACGCCGCGGGCACGGGCTGGCTCGACACCCCGGCGAGAGACTGGTCGGACGAACTGCTCGCGAAATCGGTCCTCGGTCGCGAAGCGATGCCGCGCCTGGTCGAGGGTGCGGCCCCGTCCGGCGCCGTGCGCGAGGGCATCGCGGCAAGATGGGGCCTGCGGCCCGGCACCGTCGTCGCCGGCGGCGGCGGGGACAACGCGGCATCCGCCATCGGCGCCGGTGTGGTGGCCGAGGGCTCGGCATTCCTGTCGCTCGGTACCTCCGGCGTGCTCTTCGTGGCGACCGACGGTTACCGCCCCGCGCCGGAGACGGCGGTCCATACCTTCTGCCATGCCGTGCCGGAGACTTGGCACCAGATGGGCGTGATCCTGTCGGCGACGGACGCGCTCAACTGGTTCGCCGCACTGGTCGGCCGCCGCGCCGACGCGCTCACGAAGAACCTCGGCCCGCTGCGCGCGCCGGGGCGGACGACGTTCCTGCCTTACCTCGGCGGCGAACGCACGCCGCACAACGACGCCGCCGCGCGCGGCGCCTTTGTCGGCCTTGAGCATGCGACGGACACCGCCGCCGCCACCCGGGCGGTGCTGGAGGGTGTGGCCTTTGCGGTGCGTGACTGCCGCGACGCCCTCGCCTCCACCGGCACACGCCTCGAGCGGGCGCTCGCACTCGGCGGCGGCAGCCGGTCGAACTACTGGCTCTCCTGCATCGCCACCGCGCTCGGCATCCCGCTCGACGTGCCGGCGGACGGTGAGTTCGGCGGCGCATTCGGGGCCGCCCGCCTTGGCCGCATGGCCGAGACCGGTGACCTGTACGTCGCGCCGCCCCCGGTCCGGCGGACGTTCGAGCCGCAGGCGGACCTTGTTGAGGCGTTCGACGCCGCGCACGCCCGCTACCGCGCCACGTACACATCGCTGAAGGACACCCGATGAGCTATTTCGCCGGCATCGAGCCGATCCGCTACGAAGGACCGGAGAGCGGGGTCGAATTGGCATTCCGCCACTACGATCCCGACGCGACGGTGGGCGGCGCGCGGCTGGAGGACCAGCTCCGCTTCGCCGTCGCCTGGTGGCACAGTTTCGCCTGGCCGGGCGGCGACCCGTTCGGCGGCCAGACGTTCGAGCGCCCGTGGTTCGGCGAAACGATGGAGGCGGCGCGCGCCAAGGCCGATGCCGCCTTCGATCTCTTCGCGATCCTGGGCCAGCCGTTCTTCTGCTTCCACGATTTCGACATCCGTCCCGAGGGCGACAGCTTCGCCGAAAGCACCCGCAACTTCGAAGAGATCGTCGACTACATTGGCGAGAAGATGGAGGCGGGCGGACCCCGACTTCTCTGGGGCACGTCGAACCTCTTCTCGCACCGTCGCTTCATGGCGGGCGCGGCGACGAACCCGGACCCGGATGTCTTCGCCTACGCTGCGGCCACGGTGAAGACGGTCCTCGATGCGACTCACCGCCTCGGCGGGCAGAACTACGTTCTCTGGGGCGGGCGCGAAGGTTACGAGACGCTCCTCAACACCGACCTCAAGGCCGAGGCGGATCAGGCAGGGGCGTTCCTGTCGAAGGTCGTCGATCACAAGCACAAGATCGGCTTTAAGGGCACGATCCTGATCGAGCCCAAGCCGCAGGAGCCGACGAAGCACCAGTACGACTACGACGTAGCAACGGTGGCCGGCTTCCTGCACCGCTACGGATTGCAGGATGAGGTCAAGCTGAACCTCGAGCAGGGCCACGCCATCCTGGCCGGTCACTCGTTCGAGCACGAGATCGCGCTGGCCGCGTCGCTTGGCCTCTTCGGCTCGATCGACATGAACCGCAACGACTACCAGTCCGGCTGGGACACCGACCAGTTCCCTGACAACCCGCGCGAGGTCGCGCTCGCCTACTACGAGATCCTGAAGGCCGGCGGGTTCACGACGGGCGGCACCAACTTCGACGCCAAGCTCCGCCGGCAGTCGCTCGATCCCGTCGACCTCGTTGCCGCGCATGTCGGCGCGATGGACGTCTGCGCCCGCGGCTTCAAGGCCGCGGCGGCCATGATGGAAGACGGCGGTCTCGAGGCGGCGCGGCGAGAGCGCTATGCGGGCTGGCAGAGCCGGGATGCGCGGCGGATGCTCGAGGAGGAGACGCTGGACGCCATCGCGGCGCGCGTGCGCGAACAGGACCTGCGGCCCGAGCCGCGGTCTGGCCGGCAGGAGCGGCTGGAGAACTACGTCTCGCGCTTCATCTGACCGCGGCGGGTTGCCAATCAGCCGCGCAAGATGAAGAAGGCGCGCGACGAGAGGAGTGCCGCCCGATGACCTTCGACCGACGCATCCGGATCGCGCCGTCGATCCTGTCCGCCGACTTCGCCGACTTTGGCCGCGAGTGCCGCGCCATCGAGGCGGCGGGCGCCGACTGGGTGCACGTGGACGTCATGGACGGCCACTTCGTGCCGAACATTACCTTCGGGCCCGCGACCTGCCGCGCGATCCGCCCGCACATCTCCGGTTTCATGGACGTGCACCTGATGATCGCGCCGGTCGACCCGATGATCGAGGCCTTCGCCGAGGCGGGCGCCGACCTCATTTCGGCGCACGTCGAGGCGGGACCGCACGTCCACCGTACGCTGCAGGCGATCAGGGGCAGCGGCGTGCGGGCGGGCGTAGCGCTGAACCCCGGCACGCCGGCCGAGACGGTGTCGAACCTGCTCGACATGGTGGACCTCGTCCTGGTGATGACGGTGAACCCGGGGTTCGGCGGACAGAAGTTCATCCGCTCGCAGATCGACAAGGTGGTCCGGCTGCGCGAGATGATCGGCGACCGCGAGATCCACATCGAGATCGACGGCGGGGTTGACCAGGAGACGGCGCCGATGGTCGCGGCGGCGGGCGCCGACGTGCTTGTCGCCGGTTCGGCGGTGTTCCGCGGCGGCTCGGTCGACGACCCGGAGCCCTACGCCCGCAATATCCATACGATCCGCGCCGCTGCGGAAAGCGGCGCCACCGGCGGTTGAGCGACAGACGCCGCAGGTATCCTGCGGCCGTGGTCTTCGATCTCGACGGGACGCTCGTCGACAGCGTTGCCGACATCCATGCCGCGACGAACCGGATGCTCCACGAGGTGGCGCTCCAGCCACTCGACCTTGCGACGGTGCGCGGCTTCATCGGCCACGGCGTGCCGAGGCTGGTTGCGCAGGTCATGGAGACGCGTGCGGTGACACCGGCGCGCCATGACGAGATGGTGCGCGTCTTCCTGCGCCACTATCGTGCCGCGCCGGCCGACTTGACGGATGTCATTCAGGACGTACCCGCCGCGCTGGAGGAGCTGCGGCGCGAGGGTCACGCGCTTGGCGTCTGCACGAACAAGCCGGGCGAACTTGCGCGCGCGGTGCTGGACCGCCTGGGCCTCGCCTGCCACTTCAGCGCCGTTCTGGGGGGCGACGAGGTGCCGGTCGCGAAGCCCGATCCTGCGCCGCTCATCGAGACGGTGTCGCGGCTGGGGGGCGGCCCGGCGATCTATGTCGGCGACAGCGAGGTCGACGCCGATACTGCACGGCGGGCGGACGTCCCGTTCCTCCTCTACACGGAAGGATATCGGAAGCGGCCTGTGGAGGAGCTGCCGGCAGCGGCGACCTTCGACAGCTTCGCAGCCTTGCCGTCGCTCGTGCGGCGCGTTCTGAAGCACTGACGGCTGCTGCCGGATTGGTTCAGGCGAAGTAGGCGGTCGGCCGCGCGAGCCTGCTGAAGCGCGTGGCCGCTGGTGACACTCACGCGGGCGTTGGCTACACTCCGCGACCAGAGCGGTCCGAGAAGGCCGCCGGAAACAGGCAACGGATCGGGCATCGGCATGGAACAGCTTTCGCGACGCGCGCTCGTCACGGGCGCGGCGGCATCGGCACTTGCGCTTGCGGGGTGCGGCAACGGCATCGGGAGCCCGGGTAGTCGGACCATCGACGCACGCGTGGACACGACCCTCGACTATCTCTACCGAAACTATCCCGGCACAGCCAAGCTGCGGGATGATGCCGTCGGCATCCTGGTGATGCCCCTGATGACGCGCGCAGGCTTCCTTACCGTCGGCGGCGCCTATGGCCGCGGCGCACTGCAGATCCGCGGTTCGACCGTGGACTACTACTCGGCAACGCGAGCCAGCTTCGGACCCCAGATCGGTGCGCAGCAATACGCCCACGTGCTCTTCTTCATGACCGAGCAGGCGCTCCGCACCTTTCGCACCTCACCCGGCTGGGCCGCGGGCGCGGACCTCGTCTACGTCGCGAACAACGAGGGAGAGACGCTTTCGGCCGAGACGACGACGCAGATGGCGCCCGTCATCGCGGTGGTCTTCGGTCAGGCGGGCCTCATGGTCGGCGCGACACTGGAGGGCACGAAGTATACCCGGATCATTCCCTGACTTGCGCGAGATCGTTGAGGCGCCGGATCAGGGACGAGGTGTCCCACCGGCCGCCGCCCATCGACTGGACGTCCCTGTAGAACTGGTCCACCAGTGCGGTGACGGGAAGCGACGCGCCGACCTCATCCGCCGCTTCAAGGCAGATGCCCAAGTCCTTGCGCATCCAGTCGACAGCGAAGCCGTGCTCGAAGGCGCCCTCCAGCATTGTCTCGTGCCGGTTGACCATTTGCCACGATCCGGCGGCACCCTGGCTGATGACTTCCACCACCGCATTCGCGTCAAGGCCCGCCTTCTGGGCGAACGCCAGCCCCTCCGACAGCGCCTGCACGAGGCCCGCAATGCAGATCTGGTTGACCATCTTGGTCATCTGCCCCGCGCCGCTGTCGCCGATCCGGCGGCAGATCTTTGCATAGGTCTCCATCACCGGCTCGGCGCGCGCGTACGCGGCCTCGCTCCCGCCACACATGATCGAGAGCGCGCCGTTCTCCGCGCCGGCCTGTCCGCCCGAGATCGGCGCGTCGACGAAGCTGATCCCCTTCCCGTCGGCTATCGCGGAAAGCTTCCGCGTGACCGCAGCCGAGACGGTGGTGTGGTCCACGAACACGCTGCCTTCGGCCATGCCGGCAAAAGCCCCATTGTCACCCAGACACACTTCGCGCAGGTCGTCGTCATTGCCGACACAGGACATGACGAAATCCGCGCCTTCGGCTGCTTCGCGCGGCGTGGCGGCGGTCGCGCCGGAGTGCGTCTCGGCCCACTTCTTGGCCTTCGCGGCAGTGCGATTGTAGACGGTGACCTCATGCCCGGCCCGCGCCAGGTGCCCCGCCATCGGGAAGCCCATGACCCCCAGTCCCAGAAACGCGATCTTGACCATGTTCTCCCCGCTTTCACTCGCTCTTGCCGCCGAACCTAAGTAACCGACCCGCCGACACCGTCAACCAGAGCGACCATGGCCCGAACCTTCCGCTGGCTCACCCGCATCCTCACCGGCATGATCCTGGTGGTCGTGGCGACGACCACCCTTGCCTACTGGTTCGGGTCGCGCTCGCTGCCGGACTACGACGCGGTCCACGAGGTCGAACGCCTTGCCGCTCCTGTTGAGATCGTGCGCGACACGTCGAACGTGCCGCACATCTTTGGCGAGTCCGAGGCTGATGTCTTCTTCGGCCTCGGCTTCGTCCATGCGCAGGATCGCCTGTGGCAGATGACGATGCTGCGTCGTGCCGCACAGGGACGGCTGTCCGAGCTGTTCGGGCCCCGGACGCTGGGGACCGACAGCCTGGTGCGGCGGCTCGATCTCCACGGTGCGGCCGTGGACTCGGCCGAGGCGCTGGACGAGGAGACGCGCGCTGCGCTCCAGGCCTACGCCGACGGCGTCAACGCTTGGCTGCGTGAGGTGAACGAAGGCGCGCGGGGCCGTGGTGCGCCCGAGTTCTTCCTGTTCTCCAACGAGATCGCCCCTTGGCAACCGGCGGACTCGGTCGCACTCATCAAGCTGATGGCGCTGCAGCTCTCCTCCCACGTCGAGGCGGAGGTGCTGCGCGCGCGTCTGTCTCTCGTCCTGCCGGAGGAGCGGGTCGACGACATACTGCCCGAGACGCCAGGGCCCGGCGTTGCCGCGCTTCCGGAATACGCCTCGCTCTTTCCCGAGATGCCGCGCATCGCTCAGGCCTCATCGCCGCCGCAGCCGATGTCGCCGGCGCAGCCCCTGCCCTTCGGCGGCGCGTCCAACGCTTGGGCCGCGGCACCCGACCGGTCGGCGACCGGCGGCACGTTGCTCGCCAACGACCCGCATCTGGGTTTCACCGCACCCAGCATCTGGTATCTGGCGCGCTTGGAGCTGCCGAGCGGCGCGGTGATCGGCGGGACCATCCCCGGCACGCCGTTGGTGCAGGTCGGCCGCAGCGCCGCGCTCGGCTGGGGGCTCACCTCGTCCTACATGGACGATGCCGATCTCTACATGGAAAAGGTCAATCCCGACGATCCGGAGCAGGTGCTGACGCCCGACGGTTGGGTGGCGATGGAGACCCGCCCCTCCATCATCCGCATCGCCGGCGCCGATCCGGTGACGCTGACGCTGCGTTGGACGCCGAACGGACCGGTGCTTGCAGGCTCAGACTTCGACGTGGGGCTAGTGACGCCGCGCGGGCACGTGGCTTCGCTGGCGTGGACCGCCCTCTCGCACCGTG
Organism: Roseitranquillus sediminis; assembly: GCF_016918935.1. GTDB lineage: Bacteria > Pseudomonadota > Alphaproteobacteria > Rhodobacterales > Rhodobacteraceae > Roseitranquillus > Roseitranquillus sediminis. Next base: position 62,874 of record NZ_JAFFOB010000019.1, on the reverse strand, counting down.
ACACGACGCTTGCGGCCGGTCTGCGCCTTATGCGCGCGACGGACGTGGAGGAGGCGCTGACCGCGACAGAGGATTACATTGCGCCGTCGCAGAACGTGATCCTGGTCGACGGCGATACCATCGCCCTCAGGACCGTCGGCGCGATGCCGCGCCGCAATCCCGACCACCAGAGCAAGGGACGGATGCCATCGCCGGGCTGGTTGTCCGAGAATCTCTGGCAGGGCTGGATGGATGCAAGCGCGAGTCCCGAGTTCGTCGACCCGCCGGGCGGCATACTGGGCAACACCAACAACAAGACGGTGGAGCGGCCATTTCCTTTTCACGTCAGCTACTTGTGGGGCGATACGCAGCGTGTCCAGAGGTGGCGTCGACTGATGCAGAACAGGCAGGTCCACACGCGCGAAAGTTTCATGGAGGCACAGCTCGACACCGTGTCCTTCACCGCACGGGCGCTTCTGCCGCTGATCGCCCGCGACCTCTGGTTTACCTCCGAGACCGCGCCACAGGGCAGCGTCGAGAGGCGCCGGAAGGAGGCACTGGACCTCCTCGCCGACTGGAACGGCGAGATGAACGAGCACCTTCCAGAGCCTCTCATCTATGCCGCTTGGCTGAGCGCGCTTCAGGACCGGCTGATCCGCGACGAGATCGGTCCGGTCGCGGACGAATTCGCACATCCCGAACCGCTGTTCCTCGAGCGGGTCTTCCGGGATGTCAACGGTGCCTCGCAATGGTGCGACGTGCGCCAGTCGAGCGCAGTGGAAACCTGCACCGACATTGCCCGGATGGCGCTCGACGATGCACTTGTCTGGATCGACGAAAGGTTCGGCGGTGCGCTGGAGGGACTGCGGTGGGGTGATGCGCACCAGGCGGTCCATGACCATCCTGTTCTTGGCGAGGTGCCGATCCTCCGGTGGATGGTGAACATCCGCCAATCCACCAGCGGCGGTGACAACACGCTGATGCGCGGACTTGCGGCAGGGCGCGGGCCGGAGCCCTTTGCGAACGTTCACGGAGCCGGCTATCGCGGCATCTACGACTTCGCCGACCCGGACAGCTCGATCTTCATCATTTCGACCGGACAGTCAGGGCATCCACTCTCGCGCCACTACGACGACATGAGCGAGCTGTGGCGGCGGGGGGAGTATGTGCCGATGTCGCTGGACCCGAAGCTCGCCCGGGCGGGAGCAATTGGCGTGACGACCTTGACGCCGCAATAGCTTGCAGAGCGATCCTGCCGCGTCAGCCGAGCTTTCGAAAGCGCGCGGCCTGCGGGCCGGTCCAATTCACGGTAAGTCGGATGCCGTCCTCAGCCTCGGTCTCGGCCTCCACAACGCCCTGCTGGTGGAGCCAGGCGCGGCGGCGGCCGTCGCCGTAATGCAGATCCACAACCTCGCGCGTCCTCTCCTCGGAAAGCCGTCGCGCCATTTCCCGCCGAAGGTCGCCGAGCCCTTCCCCGGTCAGTGCCGACGCAATCACCGCGTCGTCAGAACGGGCCGCCTGCGCTTCGAGCGCAGCGCGAGCATCGTCATTCAAGACATCTATCTTGTTCCATATATTGAGGATTGGTATCTCGCCGGTGACGCCCAGCTCCGTCAGGATCGAAGTGACGTCCGCCGCGTGCGCTTTGGTCTCGGGATGCGAGACGTCGTGCACGTGGCAGATGAGGTCAGCGGCCAGAACCTCCTCCAGCGTCGCTCGGAAGGCCGCGATGAGTTGCGTCGGCAGGTCGCTGATGAAACCTACCGTGTCAGACAGGATGACTTCCTGCCCATCGCGAAGCTCGATAACGCGCATGGTCGGATCCAGCGTGGCGAAGAGCATGTCCTTGGCCACCACAGAAGCGCCGGTCAGACGGTTGAACAGGCTGGATTTTCCGGCATTTGTGTAGCCGACCAAGGCGACGATCGGGTACGGCACCTTCGCGCGGGCGGAGCGATGGAGTTCCCGCGTCTTGACGACCTTGTCGAGCTGCCGCCTGAGGCGGACGAGCGCCTCGTCGATCGCTCGCCGGTCAGCCTCTATCTGCGTCTCGCCGGGCCCGCCGACAAAGCCAAGGGCGCCGCGCTGCCGCTCGAGGTGCGTCCAAGCACGGACCAGCCGCGTCCGTTGATAGCTCAGAGCCGCCATCTCGACTTGGAGCACGCCTTCACGCGTGCGGGCGCGATCGGAAAATATTTCGAGAATCAGGGACGTTCGGTCGAGTATCTTGAGCTTCCACTCACGTTCCAGATTGCGCTGCTGCACCGGTGTCACCGGTCCATCCACCAGCACCAACTCGACCTCGTTCTGGTCGAAGCGGGACTTCAGTTCCTCCAGCTTTCCCTTGCCGAACAGCAGGCCGGGCCGCGGGCGTGGCAGCGACACGATCTCGGCGCCCACGACCTCGATGCTCGGGAGCGCCTCGGCCAGCGCCACCGCCTCGTCCAGCGCAGGTTCGGCGGCACGGCGTTGCCTGTCGCTGGTCAGGTCCGGGTGAAGGACCCAGGCGCGGGTTCGCGAGACCTCACCCGCTTCCACGGTCAGTCATCGCTTTCGTGAAGGTTGATCGGCTGGGAGGGCATGATCGTTGAGATGGCGTGCTTGTAGACCAGCTGCGATTGACCATCGCGGCGCAGGAGAACGCAAAAGTTGTCGAACCAGGTGATGACCCCCTGCAGCTTGACGCCGTTAATCAGGAAGATGGTCACCGGGACCTTCGTCTTTCGGACATGATTGAGAAATACGTCCTGCAGGTTCTGCTTGTCCGAAGCCATAGTCCCACGTCCTTGTCGTTGTCATGGCCGCACGCAGGCGCGCACGAGGGCCGGGTTCGGGCGATTATGAACGTCGGGGAAAGATCATTCCAGTCCCGATTCAGTCCTTTAGAGTGCGTGGTATCGTCCGTCAGGCGCGCCAGAGCGCGGGATTCAGCAGCGCGATCAGGGCCAGCGTTTCCAGCCGCCCCACGATCATCGCCGCACTAAAAACGGCTTTGGCGGCGTCCGAGAGGGCGGCGTAGCTGATCGGCACCTCGCCGGTCACGTTGGCGAGCGGCCCCGTGGTGGAGAGCGCGGCAATCGTCAGGATGTTCGCGGCGCGGAAGTCGAGGCCGGTCAGCGCAAACGCGCCCGACACGACCGTGACCGAGATTGCGAACAGCATGAAGAAGATCCAGGCGAGGTAGGCGCCCTGCCTTCGGATTCGACGTGCCTCGGCGCCAGCGCCGCCGATTGAGGAGGGATGGACCAGCCGCTCGATCTCGCGCTCCCCATGCTTGTAGAGCGCGTAGACCCTGAGCAGCTTGACCCCGCCCGCCGTGGTCGCGATGCCGCCGCCGACCAGCGCCAGCCCCATGAGGATGAGCGCAGGCGTCTGCAACGCCGACCAGGACTGCGCAATCTGCCACGAACGGCTTTCGAAACCCGTCGTGGTGAGGAAGGACGCCGCCGTAAAGGCGGCGCCCCAAAGCGCCCCGATGGCGTCAAGCCCGTCCCACTGGGTCGCGCGCGGATCGAACCAGTGTCGGGCGAAAAGCAGCACCATCACGCTCGTCACCAGCGCGAGCGCCACGCGCAATTCTGGATCGGTCGCCAGCGAGCGCAGCGCCTGCGGCCGCTCGTCCGCCCGGAATGTCAGGCGCGACAAGGCGAAGACGAAGAACGGGAAGATGACAATCTCACCCGCAAAGCCGGCCCCGGACTCGGTCAGACCGCCGATAGGCGAGATGCCCGACGTCGCCATGGTCGACATCGCATGGCAGAGAGCGACGAGTGGATCTGAGCCGGCGAGGATGAGGCCAAGCCACAGGCACAGCGTCAGCGCGCTGTAGACCGGCAGGAGCTGGGCGGCGAAGCGCCGTAGGCGCTCGGCGGGATCGGCGACGTGCGTGATCGGGCCCCGCAGGATGCCGCCGCCGCCGATGCCGGTGCCGCTGCTCACCTCGAAACCGCCGAGGTTAAGCGGCGCCAGCACACCCACGGCCGTCACCCAAGCGAGGAAGCCGCCAAGCCAGCCGACCTCCGCCCGCCAGAGATGGACCGTCGGAGAAACAGTCGGCATCGAGGGCAGCAGCGTGGCGCCCGTCGTGGTCAGGCTCGAGACCATCTCGAACCAGGCGTCGAAGAGGCGGATGCCCGGCAGCGCCTCGGTCACCGGCACGGCGAGCATCAGCGGTCCGATCGTGAACGCGCCGAGGAGAGCCAGGAGATGGCTCCGCGCCGGCCGGATTGCCGGAGGCCGGTCGAAGACGATCGCGAAGAAGATGAAGACGAGGCCGAAGAGCAGCGCCGAGTGCAAAAAAGCGCGCGCGACCTCCCAGTCGCCAGTGACGGCGGCGTGCAGCGCGGGGAGGAACATGGCAAGGGTGCCATAGCCCAGCAGGATCATCAGGACCGGCAGCGACTGGAGGCGTCGGCGCATCAGAAGAAGTCGATCGACACCTGGAACAGCCGCTCCACCTCGGGAACGTCCGCCGCCAGCGCAAAAACGACGATCACGTCGCCTTCCTCGATCCGCGTCTCCGAGACGGGCTTGATGACCTTGCCGCGCTTTTCGACCGCGCCGACCAAGACCCCCTCAGGGAAGTCGATGTCGCGGATCTGCTGGCCGGCGATGGGCGAGGTGGAAAGGACCTGCGCCTCGATTACCTCCGCCTCGGCGTCGCCTATCGAATAGACACCCCGCACCCGGCCGTGGCGGATGTGGCGCAGGATCGAGCTGACAGTCGTGGCGCGCGGATTGATGTAGGCGTCGATGTTGAGCGGCGCCATCAGCGGGATCAGAGTCGGGTCGTTCACTAGGCAGATCGACATGGGACATCCGGCAGTCTTGGCACGCACCGCCGCCAGCATGTTGGTCTTGTCGTCGTCCGTGACAGCCAGCACCGCGTTCGCGCGCGCGATGTTCGCCTCGGCCAGAAGCTCGGCGTCGAGACCGTCCCCCAGCAGCACGATCGTGCGCTCGAGCGCGTCGGCCGCCCGCTCGGCCGTCGCGCGGTCCTTCTCGATTATCTTTGCGCGCGTCCGCTGGACCCGGCTCTCGAGCGTGCGCGCGACCGCCAGGCCGACGTTGCCGCCGCCGATGATGACCACCCGCTCCTGCTTCACCATGGCCTTGCCAAAGATTTCGAGCGTGCGGTTCACGTCGTCGGAATGGCTCACGACGTAGATCTCGTCATCCACGAAGAGCTGGTCGTTCGGCTCCGGCGAGAACAGCCGCCCGCCGCGCCGTATTCCCACGACGATGGCGCGGAGCGTCGAGAAGAGGTCGGTGAGCTGCCGCAGCGGCGTGTCGAGGACCGGACAGTTCTCGTCGAGCTTCAGGCCGAGGAGCGTTGCGCGGCCGCCGAGGAAGTGTTCAGTGTCGAACGCAGCCGGCGCGTTCAGCCGCCTGAGCGCTGCCTCCGCCACCTCCTTCTCCGGACTGATGACGACGTCGATCGGCATGTGCTCGCGCCGGTAGAGGTCGGAATAGATTGCATTGAGATAGCTTTGCGCTCTCAGCCGCGCGATCTTGCGCGGTACGGCGAAGACCGAGTGGGCCACCTGGCAGGTGACCATGTTGACTTCATCGGAGTAGGTCGCGGCGATGATCATGTCCGCGTCGCGCGCGCCGGCACGGTCCAGCACGTCCGGGTAGCTTGCGAAACCGGCAATCCCCTGGACCTCGAGCGTGTCGGTGGCCCGCCGCACGAGGTCGGCGTTGTTGTCGACGACCGTCACGTCGTTGCGTTCGCTCGAGAGATGTCGCGCGATCTGCCAGCCGACCTGCCCGGCGCCGCAGATGATGACCTTCATGCTCGCAACCCGCCTGTCTTCAGCTGAGCAGGGTTGTCAGAACCCCGCGCAAGGGTCAATCAAGCGTCCTCCTCGGTGCCGACGCAGGCTACCCGCGCACCCGACCGCGTCGAGGTAACCACGTTCAGCGACTTGAGCTTGCGGTGCAGCGCCGATCGCTCCATTCCGACAAAGCTGGCGGTACGGCTGATGTTGCCGCCGAATCGATTGATCTGCGCCATCAGGTACTCCCGCTCGAAAACCTCGCGCGCCTCGCGCAGCGGCAGCGTGGCGAGGCTGGCGGAGAGGACGACCTGGCTCGACCCGTTGGTCTTCCCCTCGTCTGCCGGCACCTCTTCGGCGGCGATGTCCTCCCGCTCCGGCCCGAGGATCAGCACCCTCTCGATCACGTTGCGGAGCTGCCGCACGTTGCCTGGCCACGCCATCGTCTGGAGCAGCGTCGCGGCCTCGTCGGAGAGACGCCTCAGCGGCAGACCCTGATCGCGGTTCAGTGCGGCGATGAAGTGCTCTGCCAGTCGCGGGACGTCCTCCCGACGTTCGGAGAGTGAGGGAACGTCGATCGGTACGACATTGAGCCTGTGATACAATTCACTGCGGAAGCGACCGGACTCGATCTCAGCCGGCAGGTTCCGGTTGGTGCTCGAGATCACCCGGACGTCGACGCCAATGCGATCAGTGCCGCCGACGCGGGTGAACTGCTGTTCCGTCAGAACACGCAGGACCTTGGACTGCGCCCCAAGCGGCATCTCCGCCACCTCGTCCATGTAGAGGACGCCGCCGTCCGCCTGCTCCAGAAGGCCGGGCGCGAGCCCGCGTTCCACGCTCTCCCGGCCAAACAGCAGTTCTTCGACCCGCCCGGGCTCGACCGCCGCGGAGTTCAGCACGACGAATGGCTTGTCCGCCCGGCCGGAATTGGCATGGATGTAACGCGCGGCACTTTCCTTGCCCGTTCCCGGTTGTCCCGTCAGCATCACGCGCCCGTTCGACCGCGTTACCTTGTCGAGCTGTGATTTCAGAGTGTTGAACGCAGGGCTTGCCCCGATCATCTCGACCGCCGCCGCATCGCCGCGCCTTAGTTCGCTGTTCTCGCGACGGAGCCTTGATGTCTCCATCGCCCTGCGAACAACCACCGTCAACTGGTCGATGTTGAAGGGCTTTTCGATGAAATCATAGGCGCCCTGCTTAATCGCGGCGACGGCGATCTCGATGTTGCCGTGCCCGGAGATAATGACGACGGGGATCGAAGGGTTGTGCGACTTCACGTGCTTCAGGATGTCGATGCCATCCATCCGGCTGTCCTTGAGCCAGATGTCCAGGATCATCAGTCCTGGCGGATCCTTCTGCAGTTCCTCGAGGCACTGTTCCGAGTTGGCGACAGTTCGCGTGCCATAGCCCTCGTCCCGCAGGATATCCGAAACCAGTTCCCGGATGTCTCGCTCATCATCCACGATCAGAATGTCGCCCATCATGCCCCTCCAACTGCCATGCTTCTTGTCTTTGCCTCAGGCGCGGCGTCGGTCGTCGGAAGCAGGATTTCCACACATGCGCCGACGTGGCCGCTTTCGTCCCAGGCGGGTGCGTCGCCCAGACGCATCGTTCCGCCATGTTCCTCTACGATCTTGCGCACGATCGGCAGGCCGAGCCCCGTACCCTTCTCGCGCGTCGTGACGTAGGGCTCGAACAGACGCGCCCGATCCGCCGGCAGCCCGATCCCGTTATCGGCAATCGTCAGCCGCGCCTGCCTTTCCTCGAGCGCAAGCCGAACCTCGATCCGCGGAGCGAAACCATCTCCCCGATCTCTCCGGGCTTCAAGTGCTTCGCCAGCGTTCTTAATAAGGTTTGTGAGTGCCTGTCCCACGAGCGTGGAGTCCAGATCCATGCGCACCGGGTGGTCCGGCAATTCCAGCGTGAACTGCACCGCCTCCTGCGCTGCATCCTGCAACGTTACCGCGTCGCGGACCAGATCCCGCAGGTCGTTTCGTGTGCGTTCTGGCTGCGGCATCCGGGCGAACCTCGAGAACTCGTCGACAATTCGACGCAAGTCGTTGGTCTGACGAACAATTACATCAGTCATTCGGTCAAAGGTGGCGGCGTCTTCCTCATTCGCCGGCCGGAATTTGCGCTTTATCCGTTCGGCAGAGAGCTGGATCGGCGTCAACGGGTTCTTGATCTCATGAGCGATGCGACGTGCGACGTCGCCCCATGCCGCCATCCGTTGCGCGGTCACCAGGTCGGTAACGTCATCGAAGGCAACGACATAGCCCTCGAGATTGCCGTTCTCGCTCCGCCGCGTCGACATCCTGACCAGGAGGTTCTCGACGGCGCCTTCGCGGCTTATGGGAATTTCCTCCTGCGCCAACTCAGCGCCGCCAACTTGCAGGCGGTCGAATAGCGCAGCAAACTCCGGCACCGCTTCGGCCAGTGCGACCGCATGACCGTCCGCCTCCTCCATTCGCAGCAGGCGCTCCGCCGAACGGTTCACGAAGGTCACCCGTCCGCCGGAGTCGAGGCCGACGACGCCCGCAGTGACGGAGGCTAGCACCGAGTCGAACAGACGGCGACGCCGCTCGATCTGCCGATTGGTAGCCAGCAGAGTCTCACGTTGCGCCTTCAGTTGTCGCGTCATCTGGTTGAAAAGGCGCCCAAGCATCGCAATTTCGTCGTCGCCTCGCACCTCGCGCACATGGACATCGAGGTCACCCGCGCCGACCCGCTGTGCGGCGCCAGCGAGCTGGCCGACCGGGCGCGATAGCCGCTCCGCAAACCAGAGGCCGAGCCAGATGGCCGCGAGGATCAGGATGACCGCGAAGCCCAAATAAAGCAGACCGAATTCAAACAGTATTCGCCCGCGCTCGCTCTCGAGCTGATTGTAGAGCCGTACCGTCTGCTGGGTATCATCGAGCAGGGCGAGAAGCTGGCCATCGACCTCCCGGCTGACGTAGAGAAAGCGGTCGTTGAACGACGGCATGGAAACGAGCGCCCGGAACTCGTTCGTGTCCCAGTCCTCGATCACGACGAGCCCCTCGTCCCGAGCTGCCTCGATCTGCTCTGGCGCCGGCCGCTCGAAGTCGAAGAGGTACGAGCGTTCGCCGCGCGCCCGGATCTCGCCACTGCCGTCGATCACGTAGGCCTCGCGCAGTCCACGCTGGATCTGGTTCTGGCCCTGCGTGAGCAGCCTCCGGATATCGCCGTCGAAAAGAAAGCCGGCGGCACGACGGTTTGCCTCCAGGTACTCGGCGAGCACCGTCGCATCCTGCCTCAGGTCCCGGCGCTCGTCTTCCTCGTAGGCTTCCGCGGCGGCGAGCGATGCGGCGACGGCGCTTCGGACGCGGTCGGAGAACCAGCCTTCCAGCCCGACGTTGATCGTGAGGCCGGCGAATACCGCCACTGACACCGTCGGCGCCAGCGCGACGAGCGCGAAGACGCCTGTCAGGCGAAGATGGAGGCGCGATCCTGCAGACTTGGCACGGCGCGCGGCGATCATTCCGGCGATCCGGCGCATCACCAACGCCGCCACGACCAGCACGTACACGAGGTCTGCCAGCAGGATCAGTCGCAGGGTCAGCTGTGAGTTGACATGGTCCAGCGGGCCCAGCACCACGAAGGTCGCGAAGACGAGGATCGGCCCTAGCAGGACGAGCCCGAGCGTCGCTGTACTCCGCACATTGCGGTCCTGCGCAGCCGCGGAAAGCCGCTGCAGGCTCACGCTTCTAAGACGCATTCTCACCGTGCCGCCACCGCCCGTCTCGATCAGGTGGCTTCGATGAGATCCATCCGCCACTCTTGGTGTTGCCGGTTTACATCAACTTGCGCCTTCGTGTCACGCGAATATCGAGGTCGGTGATCTTCTTGCGCAGGGTATTTCTGTTTATACCCAATAAGTCTGCGCACTTGGCCTGATTTCCTCCGGTCGCGTCGAGGGCAATCTCTATAAGCGGCAATTCAAGCTCGCGGAGGATCCGCTGGTAGAGACCAGGTGGCGGAAGGATCCCGCCGTGGAGGTCGAAATAGCGCCGGAGGTTTTTTGCGACGGCCGCCGAGAGCTTGTCGCCCTCGCCGCTGCCGGTCATCGGCTCGATCGCCGGCTGGTTGCCCAGCACCTGTTCGATCTCCTGCCGTCCAATCTCCTCCTCGCCCTGCGTCACGACGAGCCTGCGAATGGTGTTCTCCAACTGACGCACGTTTCCGGGCCACGAATAGGCGCGGATGAGGTTTAAAGCCCCGTCAGAGATCCGGCGAAGGCCGAGGCCGTCTCGTTCCGCCCGCGCAAGGAACGAGGCCGCAAGCAAAGGAATATCGTCAACGCGATCTCGCAACGACGGCACGGCAATGGTGACGCCGCCGAGACGGTAGAAGAGATCTTGCCGAAAGCCGCCGCCATCTATCGCGTCCGCCAGGTCGCGCTGGCTGGTGGCCATGACGCGCGGACCCGTCTCGACCAGACTGTCGAGCATCCGGACGATGCGCGCCTGAGCCTCCATGTCGAAATCGCCGATCTCGTCAAAGACGAGCGTGCCATTCCTGGCTCTCGCGAGCACAGCGGCGGGCCCGTCGATGCTGACCATGTCCGCGGCGGTCACCACCAAGAACGGGAGGGTGCGGCGATCCGAAAAATCGTGGATCGCGCGCGCGATCAGCGACTTTCCGGTGCCGGATTCGCCAGTGATCAGAACGGGTAGGTCGGCGTTCATTATCTTCGCTACGAGGCGATAGAGAGCCTGCATCGCCGGTGTGCGCCCGACGAGGGGCAGATCGTCCGCCGGTTGCGACTCCGGTGCCGCTCGACGCGCCCCCGCCGCCCGACGCTTCACGTCGAGCGCACGCGCGGCACGCTTCAGCAGGTCCGGCAGGTCGAATGGCTTCGGCAGGTAGTCGTAGGCGTCCGCCTCGGTGGCCTGGATGGCGGTCATGATCGTGTTCTGCGCCGAGATCACGATCACCGGCAGGCCTGGACGCCGAGAGGCGATGGTAGGAAGGGCCTCCAAGCCGTTGCCATCAGGCATGATCACGTCCGAGATGACGAGGTCCCCCTTGCCCTCATCGACCCAGCGCATCAGCGTGACCATCGACGAGGTGGCATGCACCTTGCATCCCGCCCGGGTTAGCGCCTGCGTCAATACCGTGCGTATCGTGCGGTCGTCGTCGGCGACCAGGATCGTGCCGTCCATCAGTTCCCCTTCCTATCGCCATGGTCTTTCGGCGCGACCGGCAGCGAGATGCGGAACGCGGTCCGCCCCGGAACCGAGTCCACGGCGATCCATCCATCGTGCTCCGACACGATCTTCGACACCAGCGCCAGCCCCAGACCCGTCCCGTTCTCGCGGCCGGAGACGAAGGGCTCGAAGACCTCGCGGGCGATCTCTGGCGGCAAGCCCGGACCGTCGTCGACGATCTCGACCTGCAGTGGCAGTGTCGCGCCCGTGCCGTCGCTGCGTCGCAGTCTCAGGGACGGCTCGTAGAACGTGCGAATCGTTACCATTCCACCTTCCGGCCCTGCCGCTTCGGACGCGTTCTTCAAAAGATTGAGGAACACCTGCAGCATTTGGTCGCCGTCGACCCATGTCGGCGGCAACGACGGGTCATAAAGCTCGACCACGTGCATCTTCGCCGCGAAACCCACGGAGGCGGACCGGCGCGCACGGTCGAGCAGATCGTGGACATTGACGACCTTTCTTACCGGAGGCCTGAGGTTGCCAAACTGCTCCACCTGCTCGAGCAGCTTGGTTACCCGTCGCGTCTCCGCAACGATCAAGTCCGTCAACTCCCGGTCCTCGCCACTCAGATTCATGCTCAGAAGTTGAGCCGCGCCCGCGATTCCCGCGAGCGGGTTCTTGATCTCGTGCGCGAGCATCTCGGCCATGCCGATGGCGGACCGCGCGGCTGATTTAACTGAGTGCGACCGCCCGAGCCTGGCCGCGATGTGCCGCTCCTCCATCAGCAGGAGCAGATGGTCACGTTTTCCGACCACCGGCGCTACCTGCACGTTGCAGACCACCGGCGGGCGGTTCCCGGACCCGACGTCCACATTGTTGATGAAGAGAGGGCTCTCGTCGCGCCTCACCCGCGCCAGCGCCTCCTCCATTGGCGCGTCGATCGCCAGCCGATCGAACAGCGGGACATCCGCGAGGGAGCGGAACGACGCATTCAGAAACTGTTCCGCCGCAGGATTGAGGTTTAGGATGAGATCGTCCGGGCCAAGGTGAAAAACCGGCATCGGCAGCGAGATCCAGATGGTATCGGCGGTCAGCATCATGCCGCAAGCGCCTCATCAACCACCGCATTCTGGAGCATGCGGTGGATCCGCTGCGGTGTGTCCTCAGTCAGCAGGCTGCGCCGAATCTGAGGATCCGTGCCGGCGGCGTCGAGGTACCAGCCGAGGTGCTTGCGCATTGTCTTCACGCCCGTCTCGCGGCCGTGGAACAGGCACGCCCTCTCGTGATGATCGGTGATCACTTCCACCAGCTCGGCGGCGCGCGGCGGGCGTGGCTGGCGAGTTCCTGCCAGATGTGCCGAGACATCGCGCAACAGCCACGGGCGGCCCTGCACTCCCCGGCCGATCATGACGCCGTCCGCGCCGCTCGCACGCAGCGCCTCTTCCGCTCCAGGCCCGTCCAGAATGTCACCGTTAACGATCACCGGCACGGTCACAGCTTGCTTCACCCGGGCGACCGCCGCCCAGTCGGCGCGACCTTTGTAGAACTGGCATCGCGTGCGGCCGTGCACGGTGACCATCCGCACGCCCGCGTCCTCGGCCCGTCTTGCGAGGTCTGGCGCATTCAGCGCGGTTTCGTCCCAGCCGAGACGCATCTTTACCGAAACCGGAACCTCGACCGCGGCGGTCACAGCCTCGATGAGGCTGACGGCGTGATCCAGATCCCGCATGAGCGCTGACCCGGAATAGCCGTGCACCACCTTCTTTGCCGGGCAGCCCATGTTGATATCGATGCGCCGCGCTCCGCGTGCCTCAACCAGCCGCGCCGCCTCGCCCATCCAGTAGACATCGCGCCCGGCCAGCTGCACCGCGGTCCGCTCGTGTCCATGGCCGAGCTCGGCGCGGTCCCGCGCGCTGGGACGCGCCTGCACCACTTCCTGGCTCGCGACCATCTCGCTCACCAGCAGATCAGCACCGAACCGCGCCACCGTCTCGCGAAACGGCAGGTCCGTGATGCCGGCCATGGGGGCCAGTACGACCAGGGGTTCGCCACAGGCCGCCGGATATCGGGTCAAATGATCAATCCTTGTGCACTCGGCTCGGAGTAGCCCTGATGGCCGCAGCTCGCAACCGACGTATGGCTTCGGATCGGCGGGAACCGTCTTGTGCCTAATTTTTGAGCAGTGGCTTCTTGCCATGGCGATGCATTGTTCTCTCCGCAAGCCGAGTCTAGACAACGGCCAACAAGGGGCGGGAATGGCAACAGCTGCCGTAATCGTGGCTGCAGGGCGTGGAACGCGCGCCGGGGGCGGCCTTCCGAAGCAGTGGCAGAGCCTCCGCGGCCGTACCTTGGTTGCGTGGGTGCTCGAGGCGTTCCGCGTGTCGCCGCTCGTCGACCGGATTTGCCTTGTGCTGCATCCCAACGATATGGACCTCGCCGCCGGTTATCTGGGGCATCCTGACGTACAGGTCGCGGCAGGCGGGACGACACGAGCGGCATCCGCGATGCGCGGACTGGAGGCGCTGGCCGCCTTCCGTCCCGATCGAGTCCTCATCCACGACGTCGCGCGGCCCCTCGTGAGCCAGGAACTGATCGCAGCGGTTGCTCAGGCGCTCGAGCAAGCCGACGGGGCCGCGCCCGCCCTCCCCGTCACTGATGCAATCTGGCGCGGCGGCGAGAGCGACGTCGCGGAAATTCTCGATCGCTCCGAGCTTTGGCGGGCGCAGACGCCGCAAGGCTTTCATTACGACAAGATCCTGGCAGCCCATCGCGCTCACTGCGGCACGCCGTCAGATGATGTCGAGGTAGCCATTGCGGCGGGGCTGGACGTCCGCATCGTCCCGGGCGAGGAGAGGAACCTCAAGATAACAGGCCCTGACGATTTTGCGCGGGCCGAGAGAATGCTGGAGAACATGATGGACGTGCGGTGCGGAAACGGCTTCGACGTGCACCGTTTCGGATCTGGCGATCACGTGATGCTCTGCGGCGTCAGGATCCCGCATTCCGCTGGTCTCGTGGGGCATTCTGATGCTGACGTCGGGTTGCACTCGATCACCGACGCGATCTATGGCGCGCTCGCCGAGGGTGACATTGGCCGTCACTTCCCTCCGACGGACCCGCAGTGGAGGGGTACACCATCTCGCCTCTTCCTCGAGCACGCGGTCGGTCGAGCTCATGCGCAGGGCTTTCGCATCTCGAACATCGACTGCACGCTCGTATGTGAAGCTCCCAAGATCGCCCCGCATGCGGCTGCGATGTCGAAAGAAATTGCCTATCTTGCGGAACTAGGTGAGGATCGGGTCAGCGTGAAGGCGACGACGTCGGAAAGGCTCGGCTTCACTGGTCGCGGAGAAGGCATCGCTGCCCTCGCCACCGTCACGCTGGTCTCGCGATGAGCCTCTGGATCTCGACCCTCTTCGGCATCGGCTATCTGCGCCCCGGCCCCGGCACCTGGGGCTCTGCCGTCGCAGTCCTGCTCGCCTGGCTCCTGCATGGCCTCGGAAGTTTTCCGCTCCTGGCCCTTGCCACGCTCTTGGCCTTCCTCGGCGGCTGGTGGGCGGTCGCGGACGCGACGCGCGGCGCCTCGGACCACGATCCGGGCGAGATCGTGGTGGACGAGGTCGTTGGCCAATGGATCGGCCTCTGGCCACTCTCCGCGGGCCTCTGGTGGGCGGGCTTCGAGGGTTGGACGTTTCCCTGGCCCGGCTGGGTCGGCGCATTCCTGCTGTTTCGCCTGTTTGACATCTGGAAGCCGGGGCCGGTCGGCTGGGCGGATCGGCGCGGCGATGTCTTCGGTACGATGATGGATGATGTGATCGCCGGTTTTCTCGCCGCCATCGTGGTTGCCGCGGCGGCGTACATAGCCCACGCGGTGGTGATGGCATGACGACCGCTGAAGATGTCATCATGGCCGCGCGTCGCACGAGAGCCACCCTCGCCCTTGCCGAAAGCTGCACCGGCGGACTGCTGGCCAGTGCGCTGACGGCGGTAGCAGGTGCGTCCGACGTCTTCGACCGGGGTTTCGTGACCTACTCCAACCACGCCAAGCGCGAGATGCTTGGCGTCGAACAGGACGCCCTCGACCTCCACGGCGCGGTCTCTGAGGAAATCGCACTGCAAATGGCGCGTGGCGCCCTTGCCCGCTCAGGCACGTCGCTCGCCTTGTCGATCACAGGCATCGCCGGACCGGGCGGCTCCGGGTTCAAGCCCGAGGGGCGCGTTTGTTTCGGCATTGCCACCAAACGCGGCGCGACGACCGAGACCGTGGAGTTCGGCGCCCTCGGCCGCACCGGCGTCCGGGCGGCTTCGGTGAATTATGCGCTGGACCTTCTGCTCGCCGCACTCGCGCCGCCGGAGCCATAGAGCGCCGCCGCGCGCCGCTCGAAGGCCCGGACGATCCGCTGCATCGCGTCGTTAAAGACGACTCCTATTACGCCCTGCAAGACCCTGTTGCGGAATTCGAAATCCACGAAGAAGTCCACCTCGCACCCTTCCGGCGCGTCGCGAAAGCGCCAGGTGCTTTCCATGTAGCGGAAGGGGCCGTCGAGGTACTCGGTGTCGATCTTTCTCTCGCCCGGCCACAGCGTGACGCGGCTGCCGAAGCGCTCGCGAAAGACCTTGAACGAGATGACGAGATCCGCGTCCATCACCTCATGATCGCCCTCGTCGCGCCGGTCGCGCACGCGCGCCGCAGCGCACCAGGGAAGGAACTGCGGGTAGCTCTCCACATCGGCGACGAGAGCGTACATCTCGTCAGCTGTGTATGGCAGTCGGCGGATCTCTGAATGCGTCGGCATGACGCGAGCTTAGTTCCCCCCAACGCAGCCGCAAGGGCCGGCTTTACTGCCGCGTCGCCTCGCGCTAAGCGGCCCCGTGTCACGAGGGAACGGGATGCGCACCGACTACGTCATCGACGAAATGATCTCTGCCAAGGCGATCGCGGCGCGGATCGAGGAGCTTTCGCGCGAGATCCGGACTGCCTTTGCAGGCACCGACAAGCTTGTGGTCGTGGGCCTGCTGCGGGGCTCCTTCGTCTTCATCGCCGACCTGGTGCGCGAGCTCGACCTGCCGGTTGAGGTCGATTTCCTCGAAGCCTCGTCCTACGGCTCGTCGATGGAGAGCAGTCGCGAGGTCCGCATCCTTAAGGATCTGCGTGGCAAGATCGGCGGCCGCGACGTGCTGGTCGTCGAGGACATCGTCGACACCGGCTACACGCTGCACCACGTGCTGCAACTGCTCCGCACGAGGGGCCCGCGGCGGCTGGAGACGATTGCGCTTCTGGACAAGCCTACGCGGCGCGAGGTTGACGTGAAGGCGACGTGGACCGGCTTCGAGATCCCGGACGAGTTCGTGGTCGGCTACGGCATTGACTATGCGCAGCGGAACCGGAACCTGCCCTACATCGGGAAGGTGCGCTTCATCGAGACCTCGGCCGACTGACGTCACGCCTGCGTTACGTGCCGAATTTCCTATAGGTAAATCGCGGTGGTCGGCTACGCTCGCCCCGCGAAGATGCAAAATGGGAGAGTTCGATGACGCGCGCCTTCTACCTGTTCCTCGCCGCCGCTGCACTGACAGGTCCCGCCTTGGCGCAGGACACGGAGGATCCGGCGACCGTTGCTCACGAGATGCGCGAGAGGCAAATGCAACTCTTCGCGTACAATCTCGGTCCTCTGGGTGGCATGGCGCGCGGCGATATCGCTTTCGACGGCGAGACGGCCGCGCTGCACGCCGGCAACATCGCATCGCTCGCGAGCGTTGATTTCTCACCTTACTGGGTCGAGGGCTCGAGCAATGAGGAGTTGGAGGATAGTCGGGCGCTGCCGGCGATCTGGGAAAATTTGGAAGATGTGGAGCAGAAGCGCCTGAACCTGGTCGAGGCGGCGCAGGCGCTGGAGGCGGCGGCCGGTGAAGGGCCTGAGGCGTTCGGCGCGGCGTTCCGAAATGTGGGACAGGCCTGCGGCGGGTGCCACGAGGACTACCGCGAACCCGACGAGGACTGACAGGCAAGCGCTTGAGACTGTTGGCAGTTTCGACCTCCGCCGCGGTCGCGGCGGGGGTGGTCCTCTGGTGGGGGCTGACCCGGCCTGCGCCGCTGGCCGCAGAGGCGCTGGCGGGGCTGGAGGGCGACCCTGCGCGCGGGGAAAACGTATTCAACGCAGCGGGTTGCGCGTCGTGCCATACGGCGGAGGACGCCGAGGAGGACGGGCCGCCGGTGCTGGCCGGAGGGCGGCGGTTTCCGTCGCCATTCGGTACCTTCGTCGCGCCGAACATCTCGCCGCATCAAGTGGTTGGTGTCGGCGGGTGGAGCGATGTGGAGCTGGTCAGCGCGATCATGCTGGGCGTGTCGCCTGAGGGATCGCACTATTTTCCCGCGTTTCCTTATGCTTCCTATGGGAAAGCTGAGATGCAGGATGTGGTTGACCTCGTCAGCTACCTGAGAACGTTGCCTGAATCGGATCGGCCGAGCGAGGCGCATGAGGTGGGGTTTCCGTTCAACATCCGACGGAATCTGGGACTCTGGAAAATTCTTTTCGTTCAGAATGATTGGGTTATAGGCGGAGAGCTTTCGGCGGAGGAGGAGCGCGGGCGATATCTGGCGGAGGCCTTGGCGCATTGCGGGGAGTGCCATACGCCGCGGAACGCGCTCGGTGGGTTCGAGCGGGACAGGTGGATGGCGGGGGCGCCATTTCCGGCGGGTGACGGGCGGGTGCCGAACATCACGCCGGCGGAATTGTCGTGGTCCCACGGGGACTTGGTGGAGTATTTTACATCCGGCTTCACGCCCGATTTCGACACGGCGGGCGGGGCGATGGCGGAGGTGGTGCGGACGCTGGCGAAGCTGCCGGAGGCGGATCGGGCGGCCATCGCGAGCTACGTCAAGGCGCTGCCGCCGGCGGAGTAGCGCGCGCCGCGTCAGGCCCATCTTGCAACTTCGTGCAAGACACTGACCCCGGTTTTTCAACTTCGTGCAAGAACCGGAGACCGCCATGGCCCGCGTCAGCGTCACCCACCTGCGCCCCGAACTGACCCGCTGGATCGACCACGTCCGCCGCTCGGAGGAGTACGTCGTGCTGACCTCGCACGGACGCGAGGTGGCGGCGCTGGTCTCGATGCAGACGCTGAGCGTGATCTGGGAGGGACAGGACGAGCGGCGGATCGGACCGATCAACCCCGCCACCGGCCGCCCGTTCGGCCGCGCCTGGGTGCTGGAGCACTTCGGCGGCCACTACGAACGCGCCCGCGACCCGCAGAGCCACCTCCACCCCAGCAGCAAGGACGCCCCCTGGCTCGGCAGGTCGTTCCCCTGGCCGCCGGAGGAGTCCGCGGGGCCGGAGACGGTGGCCGAGGCCCCGGCCCCGGCGCGGCGGTGGTGGGAGGTCTGGAGGCGCTGAGGTTCTAGCGGCGGCCCTTGGCCTCGTCCCGGGCGGCGACCATGTTGCGGATCACATGCTGGAACCGCAACTCGCTGTCCTTGGGCTTGAGCGGCGCGGCCGCCGTCTCGGGCGCGGCCCCCTTGGCCTTGGCGCCCTTCTCCTTG
This sequence comes from Roseitranquillus sediminis, assembly GCF_016918935.1. GTDB lineage: Bacteria > Pseudomonadota > Alphaproteobacteria > Rhodobacterales > Rhodobacteraceae > Roseitranquillus > Roseitranquillus sediminis. The sequence continues at coordinate 44,407 of NZ_JAFFOB010000019.1, read as the reverse complement.
CCAGCTCGCTTGGATTCAACCGTCTCGTCAGGCATGGGCAAAGCTCTCGTTCACCGACACCGATGCGCAGAGCTTACCCAGCATAGGCACGTTGCGCAAGTAAGCGCCGCAGCTCGACGATAACCAAAATTGGCGATTGCAACCGTTACTCGTTGCGAAAAATATCGGCCGCAAAATTTAGCTCGAAGACGATGGCGCTCGAGCCTTCTACGACGGCCGCCATCCTCCGAAGATGCCCGGACGGATGGCGCTCTCTGAACAGCCGAAGGCTCTCGTTGGCGACGTCAAATGCCGAGTCCGGGACAACTTTGGTCCCGGGCATCCTGATGTTAATTCGCTGAGTGCGCTCGAGTCCTTCGCCCGGATTTGAGTACCAGTAAGTAACAGCATACATTAAGATAGCTCCTACTCTTTCTGCATCTGCAAAGTATCTTTCGCCGTTGCTTCCATCGAAAATGGCCTCGGCCGCCTTAAATGAAATCGACTGAATGATATCGATGGAAAATAGTGCTAAGCTCTCGGCGGCGCTTTGGTCGTGCGGCTTCCACGAGTCCCTTCGCTTGATGTTCCCGTGAAAATAGAATCCGCGTTTCTCCACTAGGTGCTTGATCACCTCGCTAACGCTCGGTGATTTTCTCAAAAGCTCTTCCGTGTCAGAGGTGTGCGCCGCCCTAGGTCTTAGCCGAGTATCCAACGCAACGCGGACTAGCTGAACGAACTCCTCACTTTCCATCAGCGCAGCCTGTAGCGCCTCCTTCTTGAATTTACCGCCACCATAAAGTGCTTCTAGCAGCAGGAATGAGTATCGGAATGAGTTTATATATTGTTGCTCCGAAAGAGCCTTCCGAGCGGATCTGGTGAGAGTAACGATGAAACTGGGTGCATCGTGTCGCTCCGCCGCCATAAGAGAGCGAGCGAGGAGGTCAAATGACAGGGGCAACGGTTGAGTCGCGAGGCCGTACTTGAACTTTGAAATTACTCCCTCGCCAAGATCCTCATCGCCCTCTGCTTCATAGAAGACCTCAACTTCATCAAAATCTAGATCAATCTCGAACATGCATTGAAGAAATCCCACAGCCTGCCGTAGCTGCCTCAAAGCGAACGGCCGAAGACGATCTGCATCCACAATGGTTGCGGAGATACCTGCGCCTGCTCCTTGGTTGATTCGCAGGACGTATTCGGCTGGCTGCTTTGAAAATATTAGCTCTAAGGCTGAGGCATATCCGCTTTTCTCTACGACGCGGCAGATTCCGCCCATAAACGGAATATCCCAATGGTCCGCTAGTAGCACTTTCCTTTCTATTGGGATGACATAGCGAATACGCATTGAGCTAGATAGTGCAGAAGAACGCAGACTCCGGGAAGCCGTTTACCTAAAGGAGAAACCAGCTTCCAACGCCCTCTCTCGCGCCGCCTTCAGCCGCGCGAAATCGTCCCCCGCATGGTACGAGGAGCGGGTGAGCGGCGTCGCCGAGACCATGAGGAAGCCCTTGCCGTAGGCGGCGCGCTCGTAGGACGCGAACTCGTCGGGGGTGACGAAGCGGTCGACGCGGTGGTGCTTGGGCGTGGGCTGCAGGTACTGGCCGATGGTCAGGAAGTCGATGTCGGCGGCGCGCATGTCGTCCATGACCTGGAGGACGGACTGGCGGTCCTCGCCCAGGCCCACCATGATGCCGGACTTGGTGAACATCGCGGGGTCGATCTCCTTCACGCGCTGGAGCAGGCGGAGGGAGTGGAAGTAGCGGGCGCCGGGGCGGACCTCGGGGTAGAGGCCGGGCACGGTCTCGAGGTTGTGGTTGAAGACGTCGGGCTTGGCGGCGACGACGGTCTCGAGCACGGAGGGGTCGCAGCGCAGGAAGTCGGGCGTCAGGATCTCGATCGTGGTGCCGGGGGCCTGGCGGCGGACGGCGCGGATGGTCTGGGCGAAGTGCTCGGCGCCGCCATCCTCGACGTCGTCGCGGTCGACCGAGGTGATGACGACGTGGTTGAGGCCGAGTTTCTTGACGGCGTCGGCGACGCGGCCGGGTTCGAACACGTCGAGCGCGTCGGGGCGGCCGGTGGCGACGTTGCAGAAGGTGCAGCCGCGGGTGCAGATCTCGCCCATGATCATCATGGTGGCGTGGCCTTGGGACCAGCACTCACCCACGTTGGGGCAGCCGGCCTCCTCGCAGACGGTGGTGAGGCGGTGCTCGCGCATGATGTCGCGGGTGGCCTTGTAGCCCGGGGAGCTGGGCGCCTTGACGCGGATCCAGTCGGGCTTCTTCGGCTGGGCGTTGTCGGGGCGGCGGGCCTTTTCAGGGTGGCGCTGGCCGGGGATCGTCAGGTCGCGGGGCATCGGGGTCTCCGGGAGGTCTGAGGCGTGATCTAACCCGTTGGCGGGGCGTTGTCCAAGGGCGGCGGGGCGAGGTGTCGCGCCTCATCGAGGACGGCGCGCCCGGCGTCGGAGAGCATGGCGGCCAGGTCGTCGACCCACGCGGTGCCGGCGCCCGCGCGGTGGACGAGCGCGAGGGTGCGCGCAGGCTCGGGCGGGGAGAAGCGGCGGACGGCGAGGCCGGGGGCGGCGGCGGTCTCGGTCGGCAGCGCGGTTTCGGGAAGGAGCGTCAGGCCGAGCCCTTCGGCCACGAGGCCGCAGAGGGTGGCGAGCGACGAGGCGCCGAGATCCATGCGGCCGCGGCGGGCGAGGTGGCAGACCTCGAGCGCCTGGTCGGCGAGACAGTGCCCCTCGTCGAGGAGGAGGATCTGGTCGGGCGCGAGGTGCGAGGGCCGGAGTTGCGCCGCCGCTTCGGAAAGCGCCTCGATGCGGGCCGAGGAGCCTGCGAGGACGAAGCGGTCCTCGAAGAGCGGAATGGCGGCGATGTTGCGCTCCGGCACCGGGAGCGCAACGACGGCGGCGTCGAGCCTGCCCTGCCCCAACGCCTCGATCAGCGACGCGGTCTGTGCCTCGCGGACGCGGATGTCGAGGGTGACGTCGTGCGCTCGCAGCCGGGTGAGGAGCGGCGGCAGGATATAGGGCGCGGCCGTGGGGATGATGCCGAGCGTGAGGTGGCCCGAGAGGCCATGCTGCCGGCGCGTCGCCTGCTCGAGATCACTGACCTGCGAGAGGATGGCGCGGGCGCGCAACAGCGTGTCTCGGCCTGCACGGGTGAGGCGCACCTCGCGCGGCAGGCGCTCGACGAGGCGGACGCCTAGCGCGCCCTCGAGCTCGCGCACCTGGACGGAGAGCGCGGGCTGGCTGATCCGTACCCGCTGCGCGGCGCGGCCAAAGCTCCCCTCCTCCGCGAGCGCGACGAAGTATCCCAGCTGCTTGAGGGTGAGCGCCATAGGGACAGGTTATCGGCAGGCGCAGAAAATGCAATTTCACATTATCGGCCTGATCGACGATCTTGCGCCCGAGAATCATTCAAGGAGGAAGCAACCATGAGCGACAGACCTCGTCTGACGACGACGGCCGGCGCGCCGGTCGCCAGCAACCAGAACTCCAAGACCGTGGGCCCGAATGGGCCGGTCCTGCTGGAGGACTACCAGCTGGTCGAAAAACTGGCCCACCAGAACCGCGAGCGCGTGCCCGAGCGCGTCGTCCACGCCAAGGGCTGGGGCGCCTACGGCACGCTGACGGTGACCGAGGACATCACCAGGTACAGCCGCGCCAAGGTGTTCGAGAAGGGCAAGCAGACCGAGATGCTGGCACGCTTCTCGACCGTGGCCGGTGAACAGGGCGCGGCCGATGCCGAGCGCGACGTCCGCGGCTTTGCGCTGAAGTTCTACACCGAAGAGGGCAACTGGGACCTCGTCGGGAACAACACGCCGGTGTTCTTCGTCGCCGACCCCTACAAGTTCCCTGACTTCATCCACACGCAGAAGCGGCACCCGCGCACCAACCTGCGCTCGGCCACCGCGATGTGGGACTTCTGGTCGCTCTGCCCCGAGTCGCTGCACCAGGTGACGATCCTGATGTCGGACCGCGGCATTCCGACCGACCCCAGCCGGATGAATGGTTACGGCAGCCACACGTTCAGCCTGTGGAACGACCAGGGCGAGCGGTTCTGGGTCAAGTTCCACTTCAAGACCAATCAGGGCCACAAGCACTTCACCAACGACGAAGCCGCCGAAGTCATCGCCAAGTCGCGCGAGAGCTATCAGGAAGCGCTCTACGGCATGATCGAGGAGGGCAGTTTCCCGAGTTGGACGATGTACATCCAGGTCATGCCCGAAGGCGAGGAGCAGGCTTTCGAGGAGAAGACCGGCTGGAGCGCGTTCGACCTGACCAAGGTCTGGCCGCACGGGGATTATCCGCTGATCAAGGTCGGCACGATGGAGCTGAACAAGAACCCAGAGAACTACTTCCACGAGATCGAGCAGTCAGCGTTCAACCCGTCGAACGTGGTGCCGGGGATCGGTTTCAGCCCGGACAAGATGCTGCAGGGGCGGCTGTTCTCGTATCCGGACGCGCACCGCTACCGGATCGGCACGCATTACGACGTGCTGCCGGTGAACAAGCCGCGGTGCCCGGTGCACCACTATCACCAGGGCGGCGAGATGGCATTCGGGCTGAAGACCAACCCGGATGCCTACTACGAGCCCAACAGCTTCAACGGCCCGGTCGAGGATCCGACCGTGGAGGAGCCGCCGCACAAATACTCCGGTCAAGTCGGCCGGTACGAGTTCCGCGGGGTGGCCGACCACTACAGCCAGCCGCGCGCGCTCTTCAACCTCTTCGACGATGATCAGAAGAAGCGGCTTTTCTCCAACATAGCTGGTGCGATGCAGGGCGTTCCACAGTTCATCGTGGACCGTCAGCTCGAGCACTTCGACAAGGTCGATCCGGCCTATGGCGCGGGCGTGCGCGAGGCGCTGGAGAAGCAGGGCCGCGATGACGCGGAGGCCAGCCTGAGCACCAGCCACAGCGCCCAGACGGCTGCCGAGTAAGGTCTTTTTCTGAAAGAGCGGCGGCGCGGCCAGGAGGAGAAGCCGCGCCGCCGCAGCGCAAGGATCATGATGGCGGCTTTATGCTCGTCGGGCACCGCCAGCGGTCAGCCGATCATCGGCGACCAGCCATCCTCGCGTTCGTCGTAGTGCCGCTTGAGCCGTTCTAGAGCGATGCGCAGCACGATCTTGCCCGAGCGTGCGGACCAGCCCATCCGCTTCTCGGTCATCTCCAGCCCCTCGAGAAAGCAGCAGCAGCGCAGGGCGACGTGCCCGAGGCCGGGCCCGAGGTCCGCGAGCGCCGCCGCCACCCGGTCGCGCGCCTTCTGTGAACCGTTGCCCGTCTCGCTGCGCGGCCCGAATGCCTCGCGGCCGCCAATGAGGAACTTTTCCCAATTCTGCGTCACACGCGGGCCGAGCTGCGCCAGCTCGAAGTCTTCGCGCAGCCGCTCGCCCGCCGCGACCTGCTCGGCCGACAGGAAGGGCGAACCATCCTTCTCCTTGCGGCGGGCGAGCGTGGTGAGGGGGCTCTCGCTGACATTGTAGCGGATGCCGCGGCGGCTCTTGCTGTCGTCGTCGTAGTCGCGGTGCTGGTCGGCGAAGGCCATCGGCGCCTCGGAGAAGCCGTGTCTGTCGGCTTCATCCTGCGAGATCAGTCGTTTGAGAGCCGATCTTCCGGCCTGCGTGATGCGATAGCGGGCCACCCTGCCTTGGCTGTGGCAGCGGATCCAGTCCTTCAGCGCCATCGCCTCGGCGATCTCGCGGTCAAGCACAGCCGTCCGGATGGTGCGGCCGTCCGCGGAGTCGCGAGCGACCACCGCCTTTTCCATGTCCTTGGCGATGGCGAGGCAGGCGCCCGGCTCGTTGAGACGGCGCAGCACCCGGCGGGCCTCGCGGTCGATCGTCTCTTCGGTGGGCGTCTGTGGCGGATTGAAGGCAGCGGTCATGGGCTTGCGTCCCCTGGTGGATCGTTCGCTTGAAGAGGCGAAATGAGAAGAACCGAGACGCCGGAGCGCCTCATCCACGAGAGGGTCGTCGCGCAAGCTTTCGAACCGGCGGACCTGGCGCAGCACCGTCGAGGCATGGCAGCCCGAGCGGCGGGCAAGCTCGCGGATGGAGCTGCCGGTCTCGATGTGAACCAGGTAATGCCGTGCCGCCTTGGGAACCCAGAGCGGCAGGGCGGAGCAGATACGCCCGGCGGTGTCCGTCTTGATCACGTCGCCCTCCATTGCACCCGTCGCCCTCCGACCGAACTTTTCCCCAGACGATCCACAACTTTCGATTGTAGCTGCGTCCGGCGCTTTGGCGACGAATTTCATCAATTCAAGGTCTTTATCAAACTTGAAGATCACCGGAAGCCAACGAACGCAAATACTGTCCACAGCGCAACACCCGCTCTGGTTGTTTGAAGCTGCCGCTGTCTGCTTCGTCAAGAATGGGAAAACCAGGATGACCAATCTCACAGGGGCTTTGAACACGCTGCGCCGGCCGCGCCTACTTATCCGCGCTGCGCGCTTCGGACTGCGCGATTACAACCGCGAGCGCGACCTGAAGCGCTTGATGAAGGCCGAGACCCTGCCGGCGCCAACCCGAGCGATCTCGTCGCTGATTGCGGAGGAGGCGCGGATCGAGGAAACGCGCCGGGCACGGGATGCCGCCTACAGCCCCGCCCGCCACGTGGAGCTGCTGATCGCGCTCATCGCCGAGGCGCGCCTGCTGCCGCGCATCGTCACCTGAGGATCAGGAAAAGCTGTCTGGTTCCGCAGCCTTGCGCCGCGAAACGAACTCCTCGAGCTGCTCGAGGACAGCAGGGTCAAGCGGCGGCTGCTCGTAGGCGGCGAGCAGCCGGTCGACCCTGGCGGCGGCGAGCGCCTCCGTGTCGGGCGCGCCCGCCTCGTCCCAGCTTTCGAACGGGCGATAGTCAAGCACGTCGCTCCGCCAGAACGCCTCCTTGAAGTGCGCCTGCGTGTGGGCGCAGCCGAGGTAGTGACCGCCCGGCCCGACCTCGCGAATGGCATCCATCGCATCGTCGGCGGGCTCCGTCCGGACGCCCGCCGCGAAGCGGTGCAGCGCGCCGAGTTGGTCCGCATCCATCACGAATTTTTCCGGCGAGGCCACGAGACCGCCCTCGAGCCACCCGCACGCGTGCAGCATGAAACTGACCCCCGCCAGCAAACCCGCCTGCAGCGAGTTGGCTGATTCGTACCCCGCCTGGGCGTCGGGACGTTTCGATCCCGTGAACCCTCCGGCCGAGCGGTAAGGCAGCCCGAGACGCCGCGCGAGCTGTCCGGCGCCGAAGGTCACCTGCGCGGCCTCCGGCGTGCCGAAGGTGGGCGCGCCGCTGTTCATGTCGATCGACGTGACGAAGGCGCCGAAGATCACCGGCGCGCCGCTGCGCACGAGCTGCGAATAAGCGACGGCCGCCGTCACCTCAGCCTGGATCTGCGTCAGCGTCCCAAGGACCGTCACCGGCGCCATCGCCCCGCCGACGATGAAGGGCGAGATGATGCAGGCCTGCCCCGCCGCCGCGTAAACCTCCAGCGCGCCGGCCATCGTCGCGTCGAATGTGAGCGGTGAGTTGAGGTTTATGAGCGATGTGAGCACCGCGTTTTCTGCCAACGCCTCGCGGCCGAAGAGGATCGCGGCCATGGCGACGGAGTCCTCGGCGCGCGAGGGTTCGGTGACCGAGCCCATGAACGGCTTGTCGCTCAGCGTCATGTGGGCGAGCAGCATGTCGAGGTGCCGCTTGTTGACCGGCAAGTCCGTCGGCTCGCACAGGGTGCCGCCCGAGTGGTGCAGCCAGCGCGACATCTGGCCGAGCTTCACCAGGGTGCGAAAGTCCTCGATCGTCGCGTAGCGCCGCCCGCCGCTCCGGTCGCGGATGAAGGGCGGCCCGTAGACGGGTGCGAAGACGAGGGAATTGCCGCCGATCTCGACGCTGCGCGCCGGGTTGCGCGCGAGCTGGGTGAAGCGTGAAGGAGCGGTCGCGCAGAGGCTTCTCGCCAGGCCGCGCGGTATGCGCACCCGATCGCCGTCCACGTCCGCGCCGGCGTCGCGCCAACGCGCCAGCGCCGCGGGGTTCTCGGGAAAGGCGATGCCGATCTCTTCGAGCACCGTCTCGGCGTTCGTCTCGATCAGCTCCAGCGCCTCGGGGTGAAGGATGTCGAGCGTGGGGATGCGCCGCTCGATGAACCGCGCCGCCTCGACCTGCAGCGTGCGCCGCTCGGCCCGTCGTGCCGCTCCGCCGCCACGTCCCCGCCGCTCTGCCATGCCGCGCCTCCCGGTCCTGAAGGATTCGGTAGAGATCAACCGGGGGGTCGGTCAATCGAAGATTCGGCCGACGCGACGCGTGGCGGGCGGCGCGGCCCTTGCCCTCGGGCGGGCGCGCTTCTATCGCGGGGCAATGGACCGCTCACGCCACGACCTCCTCCTCATCATCGACTTCGGCAGTCAGGTGACGCAGCTGATCGCCCGCCGCCTGCGCGAGGCAAGCGTCTACTGCGAGATCTGGCCCTACAATGCCCTGAACGACGCCAAGATGCGGGAACTCGCGCCGAAGGGCGTCATCCTCTCCGGCGGCCCCGCCAGCGCGACGGCCGCCGACAGCCCGCGAGCGCCGGATGCTGTCTTCGATCTAGGCGTGCCGGTGCTGGGCATCTGCTATGGGCAGCAGACGATGCTGCTCCAGCTGGGCGGCCGGGTCGAGGGCGGGCACCACCGCGAGTTCGGACGCGCCTTCGTCACCCCTAGCGGGACACACGGGCGCGACTCGATCTTCGCCGGCCTTTTCGCCACCGGGCGCGAGGAAGTGTGGATGAGCCACGGCGACCGGGTGACGGAACTGGCGCCGGGGTTCGAGGTCGTCGGCACCTCTCCCAACGCGCCGATGGCCATCGTCGCAGACGAGGCGCGCGGCTTCTATGCGGTGCAGTTCCACCCCGAAGTGCACCACACGCCGAATGGGCGACTGCTCCTGCAGAACTTCGCGCGGCTCGCCGGCTTTAAGGGCGACTGGACGATGGGCGCCTATCGTGCCGAAGCCATCGCAAAGATTCGCACTCAGGTCGGCGACGGCAAGGTGATCTGCGGTCTCTCCGGCGGCGTCGACAGCTCGGTGGCGGCAGTGCTGATCCACGAGGCGATCGGCGATCAGCTGACCTGCGTCTTCGTCGATCACGGGCTGCTGCGGCAGAACGAGGCGCAGGAAGTGGTCACGATGTTTCGCGACCACTATAACATCCCACTCGTACATGCTGACGAGAGCGATCTTTTCCTCGATGCGCTGGACGGCGTCGCGGACCCGGAGGTCAAGCGGAAGACCATCGGCCGCCTCTTCATCGACGTGTTCCAGAAGCATGCAGAAGCGGTTGGCGGAGCGGCGTTTCTTGCGCAGGGCACGCTCTACCCCGACGTGATCGAGAGCGTCAGCTTCGCCGGCGGCCCGTCGGTCACGATCAAGAGCCACCACAACGTGGGCGGCCTGCCGGAGAAGATGGGGCTGAAGCTGGTCGAGCCGCTGCGCGAGCTCTTCAAGGACGAGGTCCGTGCGCTGGGGCGCGAGCTGGGCCTTCCGGCGAGCTTCATCGGCCGCCATCCGTTCCCCGGCCCCGGCCTCGCCATCCGCTGCCCCGGCGAGGTGACGCGCGACAAGCTGGAGATCCTGCGCAAGGCGGACGCGATCTACATCGACCAGATCCGGCGGCACGGCCTCTACGACGACATCTGGCAAGCGTTCGTCGCGCTGCTGCCGGTGCGGACCGTGGGTGTGATGGGAGACGGGCGCAGCTACGATTATGCCTGCGCGCTCAGGGCGGTCACCAGCGTGGACGGGATGACGGCGGACTACTACCCCTTCACCCACGAATTCCTCGGAGAGACAGCGACCCGGATCATCAACGAGGTGCACGGGATCAACCGCGTGACCTACGACGTCACGTCGAAGCCGCCCGGCACCATCGAGTGGGAGTGAGGCTTCCGCGGCGTCTTTCCCTCGCCGGTGGCGCTGCCCTGTCCCCCGAGACGTCGAGACCGCTCGCCGCAGCAGCCTGGATGACCGGTGCGATCGTCAGCTTCAGCTCGATGGCGGTCGCCGGTCGCGAGGTTAGTTTGGAGCTAGATACGTTTGAGATCATGCTCTACCGATCGCTCCTCGGCATCGCGCTGGTGCTCGGCGTGGCCTCGGTCGCGGGCACTCTGCGTCAGGTCCGGGCAAACCGGATGGGCCTGCACCTGGTGCGGAACGTCAGTCACTTCACCGGGCAGAACCTCTGGTTCTTCGCGATCACGGCGGCGCCGCTGGCGCAAGTCTTCGCACTGGAGTTCAGCCAGCCGCTCTGGGTCGCGCTGCTGGCGCCGCTGATTCTGGCGGAGCACCTGAACCGGGCGCGCGTCTTCGCGGCGGTGACGGGCTTCCTCGGAATCCTGATCGTGGCGCGGCCGGGGGCGGAGCCGATCTCGGCCGGGCTGGTGGCGGCGGCGCTCGCTGCCATCGGTTTCGCCGGTTCGGCGCTGACGACAAAGCTGCTGACGCGGACCGAGACGATCACCTCGATCCTCTTCTGGCTGACGGTGATGCAGGCGACCTTCGGCCTGATCTGCGCGGGGATCGACGGGTCGATCACCCTGCCCTCGCCCGGCAACTGGCCCTGGGTCGGCGTCATCGCCTGCGCCGGGCTGCTCGCGCACTTCTGCCTGACGCAGGCACTCTCGCTAGCACCGGCGACGGTGGTGATCCCGCTCGACTTCGCGCGCCTGCCGGTCATCGCGATCGTGGGCATGCTGCTCTACGGCGAGCCGCTGGAAACGCCCGTCTTTCTGGGCGCCGCGGTGATCTTCGCGGCCATCTACCTCAACGTGTGGAACGAGAGGAGACGACGGGGGAAGGTTGTGACAGAAAGATAACGCCGAGTTAGATAATTGCTCATAGAAGCCGGAGACAGTTGACCTTGTACGCCGCGCGGACTGAATGGGATCCGACCAATTCGAGGGAGAACAATGCACCGGTTTCTCGCAACCACCAGCGCAGTCGTCCTCGGCACGGGCACTGCCTTTGCTGGCGGCGTCGACCGCTCGGGCCAGTCGATCGCCATCATCTTTGAGGAGGGGAACCGGGCGGAACTGGCGTTCGGCACCGTCAGTCCCGACCTCTCCGGCGTACAGGTGATCAACCTGCCCGGTTCGCCCGCCGGTTCGTCATCCGGCAACATGGTAGATGATTTCCGCCAGCTCTCCGCGGCCTACAAGCATGACTTCGGAAACGGCCTGAGCGGCGCGCTCATCTTCGACCAGCCGTTCGGCGCCGACGTCGACTATCCCGGCGGCACGTACTTCGCTGCCGGCTCCACGGCCGAACTCAACACGAACTCGCTGACGGCGGTGCTGCGTTACAAGATGCCGTCGAACTTCAGCTTGCACGGCGGCCTGCGCTACCAGACGCTAGAGGCGACGGCGATCGTCCCCTTCGTCACCTCCCCCCTCGGCCCGCTCGCCGGTACGCCCTACGAGGCCGACGGCGAGGCGGACGCGGGCGTCGGCTACCTGATCGGCGCAGCTTACGAAATCCCGGCGATCGCGGCGCGCATTGCACTAACCTACAACTCGCGGATCGAGCACAATCTGGACACGGTCGAGGACTCGGTGCTCGGACTAGGCCGGGAATCAAATACCGAGATCGAAACGCCGCAGTCGGTGAACCTGGAGTTCCAGACGGGGGTGGCGCCGGACACGCTCCTCTTTGGAGGTGTCCGGTGGGTCGATTGGGACGAGTTTGACATTTCTCCCGCCGATTACCTCAGTCTGGCGGACCAGGCCCTTGTCAGCTTCGAGGAAGATACTTGGACGTATACGCTCGGGGTCGGGCGGCAGTTCACGGAACAGTTCTCGGGCGCGCTCTCGGTCTCCTACGAGCCGCAGGTCGGCGGTTTCGCCGCCAATCTCGGCCCGTCCGACGGACGGACCAGCGTCACGCTCGGCGGCACGTACCGGATCGAGAACGTCTCGATCACCGGGGGTGTCAGCTACGCTTGGCTTGGCGATGCCGAGACCCAGCTTAGCGGCGCTCAGGCAGGTGATTTCACCGACAACGAAGCGATCGGCGTCGGCATCGAGATCGGCTACAACTTCTAAGGGCTCACCGGCTCCGGACTGTCTGGAGCCGGGACCTTGCGCCGCGGCTGCCGGCGTGGCAGCGGGAGGCGCATGATCTACAAGACCTCCGACGACTGGCGCGCCGCCGCATCGAAGCGCATCCTGCTCTTCGGCATGTCGGGGCTTGGCAAGACCCACGTCTCGAACCTGCTACGGCGGGCCGGCGGGTGGTTCCACTACTCGGTCGACTACCGGATTGGCACGCGGTATCTCGGCGAGCACATCGTCGACAACTTCAAGCGCGTGGCGATGCGCGAGCCCTTCCTGCGCGACCTGCTGCTGAGCGACTCGATCTACATCGCCTCGAACATAACGTTCGAAAACCTTGCGCCTCTTTCCACCTTCCTCGGCAAGCCGGGCGACCCCGCCAAGGGGGGGCTGCCCTTCGAGGAGTACATGGCGCGGCAAGAGCTGCACCGCGAGGCGGAGATCGCGGCGATGCGCGACACGGTGCGCTTCATCGACCGCGCGCGCGACCTCTACGGCTACGACGACTTCGTCTGCGACACGAGCGGCTCGATCTGCGAGGTGGTCGATCCGCATGACCCGACTGACCCGCTCCTGACTCTCCTGACGCAGCACCTTCTGCCGGTCTGGATCGAGGGCAGCGACGCGCACACCGAGGAACTGATACGCCGCTTCGACCGGGCACCGAAGCCGATGTACTACCGTCCCGACATGCTGCGCGCAGCATGGTACGAGTATCTCGGCCAGACGGGACAGTCGCCCGTCGGAGTGGACCCCGACGCGTTCGTGCGCTGGACCTATGCCCGCGCTCTCGCGCACCGTCAGCCGATCTATCGCGCCATGGCCGACAAGTGGGGCGTCACGGTCGCGGCGTCCGAGGTCGCGCAGGTGCGTTCGGCCCAGGACGTGATCGACCTCGTCGCCGAGGCACTTGAGAGACGCCGCTGAGGGGCGTATTCCGAGCGCTCCGCCCGAAGGACCCGCCGATGCCGATCACTATCCCCGCAGACCTTCCTGCCTTCCAGGTCCTGACCCGGGAAGGCGTGATGGTGATGTCGGAGGCGACAGCGGCGCGGCAGGACATCCGCCCGCTGAGGATCGGACTCCTGAACCTCATGCCGAAGAAGATCCAGACCGAGACGCAGTTCGCCCGACTGATCGGCGCGACGCCACTGCAGATTGACCTGAACCTCATCCGCATGACCTCGCACGAGACGAAGAACACCGCGGCGGAGCACATGGAGGCGTTCTACCGCCCGTTCTCCGACGTGCGGGGCGAGAAGTTCGACGGCCTCATCATCACCGGTGCGCCGATTGAGCACCTGCCGTTCGAGGAGGTGACCTACTGGGACGAACTCCGCGAGGTGATGGACTGGACGCAGACGCACGTGCATTCGACCTTCGGCGTGTGCTGGGGCGGGATGGCGATGATCCACCACTTCCACGGAGTCGCGAAGCACATGCTGGAGGCAAAGGCCTTCGGCTGCTACCGGCACGACAACTGGGATCCCGCCTCGCCCTATCTCCGCGGCTTCTCGGACGATTGCGTGGTGCCGGTCAGCCGCTGGACCGAAGTCCGGCAGCCGGAGATCGACGCGGCGGAGGGGCTGAGAACGCTGCTCGGCTCGCCCGAGGTGGGGCCGTGCCTCGTCGAGGACCCGTGCCACCGCGCGCTCTACATCTTCAACCACTTCGAGTACGACAGCGGGACCTTGGCCGAGGAGTATCGGCGCGACCTGTCGGAGGGTCGGAGGATTGCCGCGCCTGTCGACTACTTCCCCGGCGACGACCCGTGCCAGAGCCCGCGCAACCGCTGGCGCAGCCATGCCCACCTGCTCTACGGCAACTGGATCAACCAGATCTACCAGACCACGCCCTTCGACATCGCCGAAGTCGGTCGGTGAGCGCGGATGCCTAAGCAGGGCTATCACCATGGCAACCTGCGACAGGCCCTCGTCGAGGCGGCGCTGGCGCTGATCGAGGCGAAGGGGCCGGCGGGCTTCACCCTCAGCGAGGCGGCCAAGGATGCGGGCGTGACGCCCGCGGCGGTCTACCGGCACTTCGTGGGGCGCGAGGACCTGATCGCCGAGGCGGCGCGGCAGGGCTACGCCATCTTCGCCGACCTGATGGAGCACGCCTACGAGAGCGGCCAGCCGTCCGCCCTCGCCTCCTTCGAGGCGACTGGACGCGCCTATCTCGCCTTCGCGCGCCGTTATCCCGGCCACTACATCGCCATGTTCGAAAGCGGCATTGCGCCAAACCGGAGCTCGGCGCTGTCGGACGCCGCGTCGCGCGCCGCGCGCGTGCTCGAGCGGGCGGCGGAGGGGCTGTCGCAGCGCATCCCGCCGGAGAAGCGTCCGCCGCCGCAGATGTTCTCGGCCCATGTCTGGGCGATGAGCCACGGCGTAGTCGAGCTCTTTGCACGCGGCGAGGTTGGCGCCAAGTCGCCCTTTTCGCCCGAGGACTTGCTCGAGTCGGGCATCGGCATCTACCTGCGCGGGTTGGGCCTGATCCCCCCGGACGCGTAGCGCTCAGGGAAAGAAGATCAGCGCCTCGGGCGACCACGCCACGCGGGTCCGCGTGCCGGGGTCCAGAATGTCGCGCCCCGGAAGATTGCGCATCGAGATGGTCACCGGCCTGTCGGTCCCGTCGAGGCGAACGCCGTAATAAGTCATGTCGCCGTAGTACGTCTCTTCCTCAATGTTCCCGTGGGTGACGCGGCCGCGATCCGGCTGGCCCTCGTAGAGCACGGTCAGCGTCTCGGGGCGCAGGCCGGCGGTTGCCGCCCCGGTGAGGCCGCCGGGCACCTGCCGCGCTTCGATCGGCACGGTGCCCAGCCCCTCGATCTCCGCCTCGATGCCGCTGCCGTTCCGGCGAATTTCGGCTCGCAGGAGGTTCATCACGCCGATGAACTCGGCGACGCGGCGGTCCACGGGACGGTTGTAGATGTCCTCGGGCGTGGCGAGCTGGGCGATGAGGCCCTCGAACATCACGGCGATGCGGTCGGACATGATCAGCGCCTCCTCCTGGTCGTGGGTGACCAGGATGAAGGTGATGCCGACCTGGCGCTGGAGGCTGCGCAGCTCGTGCTGCATCTGCTCGCGCAGCTTGCGGTCAAGCGCGGAGAGCGGCTCGTCGAGCAGCAGGACCTTGGGCTTGAGGATCAGCGCGCGAGCGAGCGCGACCCGCTGCCGCTGACCGCCCGAGAGCGCGTGGGCCGCACGGCGGCCGAGTCCGCCGAGACCCACCTGCTCGAGCATCGCCTCGACGGCGCGCGCACGCTCGGGCTTCGGCATCTGCGAGCGTCGCAGGCCGAAGCCCACATTCTCGGCGACGCTGAGGTGCGGAAAGACGGCGTAGGTCTGGAACACCATGTTCGTCGGCCGTCGGTTGGCCGGCACGCCTGCCATGTCGCGCCCGTCGAGCAGGACGCGGCCCTCGGAGGCATCCTCGAACCCGGCGATGGTGCGCAGCAGCGTCGTCTTGCCGCAGCCAGACGGACCCAGCAGCGAAAAGAATTCGCCCGCCCCGATCTCGAGGTCGATGCCGCGCAGCGCGTGGTAGTCGCCGTAGGACTTGTGCACGCCCTTCAGGGCGACGATCGGTCCACTCAAATGAAGCCCCCGCTGTCGGTTGCGCCGGTCCGGGCGAGGCCGCGGCGGCGGAAGAATTCGGCCGTGGTTATCAGCAGGATGGACAGCACGACAAGGATGGTTCCGAGCGCCATCACGACCGGCAGGCTCGACGGAAAGCGCAGGAGGCCCCAGAGATACACCGGCAGCGTGGGGTCCGTCCCGCTGAGAAAGAACGCGATGATGAACTCGTCGAGCGAGATCGTGAACGAGATCAGGAGCGACGAGATGATGCCCGGCATCACCAGCGGCAGCGTGATGAGGCGAAAGGTCGACCACCGCGTCTCGCCCAGATCGACCGCCGCCTCTTCGAGCGAGGCGTCGAGGTTCTGGAATGCTGATTGCAGGATCGCGATCGAGAACGGGACGCAGATCAGGACGTGCGCCGCGATCACGCTCCAGACCGAGAGGTCGAGGCCGAGCTGCAGGATCAGGGTCAGGAGGGCGACCGCGACGATGATCTCGGGCAGCACCAGCGGGAGCATGATGAAGCCCAGCACCGGGCCCTTGCCGCGAAAGCGGTAGCGGGCGGCGGTGCGGGCGGCGCAAATGCCGAGCAAAGTCGCCAGCACGGCGGAGACGACGGCGATGAAGAGGCTGTTCAAGACCGCCTCGTGCAGCGCGTCGACCGTGACCAGCTCCTCGAACCAGCGGGTCGAGAAGCCTGCGAGCGGAAAGGCGATGATCTGCGACGAGTTGAACGCGAAGAGCGGCAGCAGGAGGATCGGCGCATAGAGGAAGAGCAGGTAGATGAGCGCGTAGATGCGCAGTCCCCCGCCCCTCATGCCCAGATCCTCGCGGTCAGGCGCGAGGCGAGGAACACCAGCGCCGAAATGACCGCAACGATGGCCATCGCCAGCACGGCGAGTGTCGCCCCCATCGGCGCATCGTTGAGGCGCAGGTACTGGGTCTGGATCATGTTGGCGATCATCAGCCCGTCAGGCCCGCCCACCAGCCGCGGCGTGACGTAGTCGCCGATCGTCGGGATGAAGACGATCAGCGCCGCGGCGACGATGCCCGGCATCGCCAGCGGCAGTGTCACCCGCAGGAACGTCGTCAGGTGCGTCTCGCCGAGGTCGCGCGAAGCCTCGAGCAGCGAGCGGTCGATCTTTTCCAGCGCGACGAAGATCGGCAGGATCGCAAACGGCGCGAAGGCGTGGGCGAGCGTGATGACCACGGCGTTGGCGTTGTAGAGGATGAAGGAGAGCGGCTCGTCGATGATGCCGAGTCCGAGGAGCGTCGTGTTCAGCACGCCATTGTAGCCGAGGATCACCTTCCAGAGGAAGACGCGGATCAGGTAGCTCGTCCAGAACGGAATGGTGATGAGGAAGATCCAGAGCGCCTTGCGCCGCTGCGGCACGTGGAACGACACGAAGTAGGCGATGGGAAATGCGGTCATGACCGTCGCCAGCGTCACCGCCCCGGCGATCCACACGGAGCGCAGCATGAGTTGGCGGTAGAGTGGGTCGTTGAATGCCTCGCGATAGTTCGAGAACGTGAGGGTGCGGTCGATCGTGAGGCCGTCCTGCGTCCAGAAAGTGTAGGCGAAGATCGTGGCAAGCGGCACGGCCAGCATAAGCAGCGCATAGAGCGCCGGCGGCCCCATCAGCACCCAACCCCGTCTCGCCTCGCTCGCCAATCCTGTCCCCCGCGACGTGAATCGGCGGCCTGTGCGGCCGCCGCCTTGTCACCTTAAGAATCCAACGCGGGTCGATGTAAAGGCGGTAGTCACTGCAGTCGCAGCGAGCGCCCGTCTTGATGGAAGGTGTATCGGCTGATCGACCTGAAGGGGCGTGGCACAGGCAGCCAACACCCGCGAGGGCGGCGGGCGGCCGGACCGCCCGCCGAAGATCGTCAGCGCTTGGAGAACTGGAAGCTGCGGCGGGCCTTGGCACGGCCGTACTTCTTGCGCTCCACCACGCGGCTGTCGCGCGTCAGGAAGCCTGCGGCCTTGAGCGGCGCGCGCAGGCTGGGGTCGTAGAGCTGCAGCGCCTTGGACACACCGTGCTTGACGGCACCGGCCTGGCCGGAGAGGCCGCCGCCCTTGACGGTCGCCTGCACGTCGAACTGGCCCTCGACGCCCGCCACCTGGAAGGGCTGGCGCAGGATCATCTGCAGCACGGGGCGCGCGAAGTAGGTGTTGATCTCCTTGCCGTTGACCGTGACCTTGCCGCTGCCGGGGCGGATCCAGACGCGGGCGACCGCGTCCTTGCGCTTGCCGGTGGCGTAGGAGCGGCCGAACTCGTCGCGCACGGGCTCGCGCGGGGCCTCGGACTCGGGCAGCGCGGCATCGGTGCCGGCGACGGCCTGGTCCAGGTCGTCGAGCGATCTGATTTCTTGGGCCATCAGGCGGTCCTCGTGTTCTTCTTGTTCATCGACGCGACGTCGAGAACCTCGGGGTTCTGTGCGGTATGCGGGTGCTCTGCGCCGGCGTAGATGCGCAGGTTGCCCATGACGTGGCGGCTCAGCTTGTTGCCGGGCAGCATCCGCTTTACGGCGGCCTCGACCACGCGCTCGGGGTGCTTGCCGTCGAGCACCTTCTCGGCGGTGGTGGACTTGATGCCGCCGGGATAGCCCGTGTGGCGCCAGTAGGTTTTCTCCCGGCGCTTGTTGCCGGTCAGCTGCACCTTGTCGGCGTTGATGACGATGACGTTGTCGCCCATGTCCATGTGCGGGGTGAAGGTCGCCTTGTGCTTGCCGCGCAGGCGCATGGCGACGATCGAGGCGAGGCGGCCCAGGACGACGCCCTCGGCGTCGACCACCACCCACTTCTTCTCGATGTCCGCCGGAGTAGCGGTGAAGGTTTTCATCTCTGGTATCCTGAAGTCGGGTCACGCGCCGAATCCGCCGGCGCCGGATGGAAGGGTTCTAGCGATTGGAAAACGCCAGTCAAGCGCGCAACGCGCGAAATATCCACGCCTCGTCAGTGAGTTGCGTATGCGGTATTTATATACCCCACGAATGAGAGGGATTGGATGACGGGCCAGGCCCCCCTCATCGTGACCGTGTCGCTCGACAAGTGCGCGCAGCAGGCGTTCGACACGCTGCGCGCGCGCCATTTTCCGCCGGAGCGGAACTTCGTCCCGGCGCACCTGACCCTGTTCCACAAGCTGCCGGGCCATGAACGCGTCCGCGTCGGCCAGGATCTGGCAGCGGCGGCGGGCCGTACGGAGCGGTTGAACTTCCACACGGCGGGCGCCATGGATCTCGGGCGCGGGGCCGCGCTGCGCATCGTGTGCCCGCCCCTGCCCGGTCTACGCAGCGCTCTCGCCGCAGTCTGGGCGGACTGGCTGGCGCCGCAGGACCGCGCGGGACTGAAGCCGCACGTGACCGTTCAGAACAAGGTCGACCGGGAGACGGCGCTCGGCACGCTGGCGCATCTGGCGGCCCTGCCGGAGATCACGGGCGACGTGACCGGACTGCTTCTCTGGCGCTACCTCGGCGGGCCGTGGGAGCTCGAGGAGCGTTACCCGTTTCGGACGCGCAGCGGCGGGATCGAGTAGGTCAGGCTCGCCCGCGCAACCGGCTCCGGCAGGCTGTCGGAGAACATGCGCACGTCGCCGACCGCCAGCGTCCGCCCGAGCTTCAGGAGCTCCGCGCGCGCCGTCATCGCGGCCTCTGCCGCCGGCTTGCGCATGAAGTCGATCGAGCAGTTCGTGGTTACCGCCAGGCTGCGCGGACCGATCATCGCCAGGATCGCAAGGTAGACCGCCACGTCGGCCAGCGCGAACATCGACGGGCCCGACACGGTGCCGCCGGGACGCAGGTTCCGCTCCGTCACCGGCATCCGTACCTCGACCTGCATCGGCATGACGCGCATGATTTCAAAGTTAGACGCCACCTGCGGAAACTCCGTCGCGAGGAAGGACGCGAGAGCGTCCGCGTCCATCTCCAGGCCCTGATGGTCCACCGGCGCCCTCAGAGGCCGTAGATCCCGGAGAACTTCGCCTCGAGGTAGTCGAGGAGCGGCGTTTCCGACGGCTCGAAGCCGCAGGCGGAGGCGATGACCTCACGCGGCTTCATCAGGCCGCCGTGCCGCTGCACCTTCTCGCGCAGCCAGCCTGTCGCCGGGCGCGTGTCGCCCTCCGCCAGCGCGGCGTCGAGGTCCGGCACGTCGCGTCGCAGCGCCGCGTGGAGGCAGCCGGCATAGACATTGCCCAGCGTATACGTCGGGAAGTAGCCGAAGAGACCAACCGACCAGTGCACGTCCTGCAGGCACCCGTTCGAAGGGCGATCGACCTCGACCCCGAAATCGCGCGCGGAACGCGCGTTCCAGGCATCCGGCAGGTCGGCGACGGCGAGGTCGCCGTCGATCATCGCGCGCTCCAGATCGAAGCGCATGAGGACATGGAGGTTGTAGTGCACCTCGTCGGCTTCGGTACGGATGAAGCCGGGATGGACGTAATTCACTGCCGCATGAAAGTCGTCCGCGCTCCTGATGCCGAAGTCGCCGAAACGCTTGCGCATCCGGTCGAAGAGCCATCCGGTGAAGGCACGGCCGCGGCCGATCTGGTTCTCGTAGATCCGGCTCTGGCTCTCGTGCACGCCCATCGAGACCCCCTGCCCCAGCGGCGTCAGCGCGTAGGCGTCGTCGATCCCCTGCTCGTAGGCGGCGTGGCCGACCTCGTGGATCGTGGAGTAGAAGCAGTTGAACGGGTCGCGCGGCTGTGTGCGGGTGGTGATCCGCACGTCGAGGCCCGAGCCCGACGAGAACGGGTGCACCGCCTTGTCGATCCGACCGTGCTCCATGTCGTAGCCGAAGGCCAGCGCGAGTTCGGTGGACATGGCGAGCTGCGCCGCCTCGTCGAACTCGCCCGAGACGCGGGGCGCGCGCCGGTCGGACCCGAGCACCCGCTCGCGCAGCGCCACGAGCCGCGGCCGGAGCGCGCCGAACATCGCAGTCAGCTTCTCGGCCGTCGCGCCCGGCTCGTAGTCGTCGAGGAGCGCGTCGTAGAGTTCGCCACCGTCGGCCAGCGCAGCCGCCTCCTCCTGCTTCAGCCGGACCACGCGCTCGAGCGTCGGCGCGAAGGCGGCGAAGTCGTCGGAGGCGCGCGCCAGCGCCCACTCGCCCTGCGCACGGCTGGTGACGCGCGCCAGTTCGGAGGCCAGCGCCGCCGGAAGGCGCGTCGTCCGCTCGAACGTGCGGCGGATGTGGCGCAGCTGCGCCCGCGCCACGGCGTCGAGCGTAGGATCGGCCTCGCACCGCTCCAGCCACTCGCCCACGCGCGGGTTCATTCGCCGCGCATGCAGGACGCCCTCGATCGCCGCCATCTCGTCGGCCCGCTGCGGCGCCGCGCCGCGCGGCATGACCGTCTCCTGGTCCCACGAAAGACGGCCGGCGATCTGCGCCAGCGCCTCGGTCTCGCGCTGGTACGCCATCAGGTCGTCGTAGGCGCTCATCCCCGGCCTCTCACCGACTGCGGCAGCGGATACTGCGCGAAGAAGCGCGCCCGGAGGATCAGCACCCAGAGCGCCACCGCGCCGAGCTGGTGGAGGATCGCGAGGTGCCACGGCGCCGAGCTCATCACCGTCACGATGCCGAGCACCACCTGCCCGAAGAGGATGACCGCCATCCAGTCGAAGGCGGTGCGGGTCGCCCCGTTGCCGGAGCGGCGAGAAACGCGCCAGACGACGAGGCCGAAGACGAAGAGGACATACGCCACCATGCGGTGCATGAACTGCACGAGGCCGTCGTCCTCAAAGAAGTTGCGCCACCACGGGCTGAGCTGAAACAGGTCCGGCGGCAGGAAGCCGCCCGCCATCAGCGGCCAGTCGGTATAGCCGCGCCCCGCGTCGATGCCCGCCACCAAGGCGCCCAGCAGGATCTGCAGGAAGGTCAGGTGAAGGAGGCCCGTGCTCATCCCGAAGAGCCGCGCCTCGCGCGCGCGCCGCGCCTGCAGGAGCGCCGCCTCCGGCCGGCCGAGGCGCATCACGAACCACGCGATCGCGCCAAGGATCACGAAGGCGAGGCCAAGATGCACCGCCAGCCGGTAGGAGGCGACGTCCAGCATCTCGCCGCCGAGGCCGGAGCTGACCATCCACCAGCCGACCGCCCCCTGCAGGCCGCCGAGCGCGCCGAGGAGCAGCAGCCGTCCGGTCCATCCCGGCGGCAGCCGCCGCGTCAGCGCGAAGCCGGCGAAGCCCACGAGCCACACCAGCCCAATCACCCGGCCGAGCTGGCGGTGTCCCCACTCCCACCAGTAGATCGTCTTGAAGTCGTCCAGCGTCATGTCGCGGTTCTGGAGCTGGAACTCGGGGATCTGCTGGTAGAGTTCGAACTCCGCCTGCCAGTCGGCGTCGCTCAGGGGCGGCACGGCGCCGGTGACCGGGCGCCACTCGGTGATCGAGAGGCCGCTGTCGGTCAGCCGCGTCAGCCCGCCCACTGCGATCATCACGACGACGAGCGCGAAGAGCACGATCAGCCACACTCGCAGCGCACCTCGCGCGCCGGGACGCGCGCGGTCGATCAAACCGCCCGCCTGCTCCGACTGCTCCCGCCGGTCGCTCTCGACCTCCTGAAAGATGGCACGCTTTTGGCTCATCGGGTCCATCCTGCTCGGTGCGCGCGGACCCTATGGGAGCGGGAAGACGCCTTCAAGTCAGCCGTCGCGCCGCCGGACCAGTTGCCGCAGCATTCCGTGAAAGATCTGCACATCGCCGTGCGTGAGCGAGAGGCGGTTCCAGAGGTTGCGCAGGTTGAGGCGCATGGGGCCGGCCTTGGCCTCGGGGAAGAAGAACCCGGCCTCCGTCAGCCGCTCCTCGTAGTGATCCGCAAGCGCCGTGATCTCCCGTCGAGTCGCGGACTCGGCGGCCTCGGCGGGCGCGACCGGGGCTCCGGCGCGGCGCCACTCATAGGCCATCAGGAGTACGCACTGCGCGAGGTTCAGCGACGGGAATGCGGGGTCCACCGGCACCGTGACCACGGCCGAGGCGAGCGCGACGTCCTCGTTCTCGAGCCCCGCACGCTCGGGGCCGAACAGCACCGCAACCTTCTGCCCCTCGCCAATCCGGCGGCGCGCCAGCTGCATCGCGGCCTC
Organism: Roseitranquillus sediminis; assembly: GCF_016918935.1. Taxonomy (GTDB): domain Bacteria; phylum Pseudomonadota; class Alphaproteobacteria; order Rhodobacterales; family Rhodobacteraceae; genus Roseitranquillus; species Roseitranquillus sediminis. Next base: position 21,702 of record NZ_JAFFOB010000019.1, on the reverse strand, counting down.
GGGCGTCAGCACGTCCTTGACGAGGCCACGCGGCCGCGCCGTCGTCGCCAGAACGAGATGCCGGTCCGCAAGCGCCGCCGGCAGGTCATCGTGCAGGCTCGCCGCGTCCAGGAGGCGCCCCGCGCCACTCGCCATCGCCACCGCTCGCGGATTCGGCCAGCCATCGCGCGGCGCGACGACGCGCATCTGCTCCAGGCCGAAATTGGCCATCGCTCGAGCGGCCGCACCGACGTTCTCGCCCATCTGCGGGCGCACGAGGACGAAGGCGGGCTGGGACATTGGCACCTCGGGGAACGGACGCGCCCGGGACTAGGGCCGCGGCCGCGGGACCGCAAGCATCCCTTTGCGGCGGCCTCGCGCAGCGGTTATAGCCAGCCTCGCACCGGGGAGCAGCCATGGCCGATACGCAGACGCCCAGGATTTATCTTGTGACGCCGCCGGAGATCGACGCGGAGGTGTTTCCTGACACGCTCGCGGCCGTGCTGGACCGCGTCCCGGTGGAGTGCCTGAGGCTCGACCTCGCCACGACGGACGAGGACCGCATCGCACGCGCGGCGGACGCGGTGCGCGAGGTGGCGCACCGGCGGGACGTGGCGGTGGTGGTCGCCGCGCATGTGGGCCTCGTGGAGCGGCTCGGTCTCGACGGGGTGCACCTGCTCGACGGCGCGCGGTCGGTGCGGAAGGTTCGCAAGGCGCTGGGCGGCGACCGGATCGTTGGCGCCTTCTGCGGGCACTCGCGCCACGACGGGATGAGCGCCGGCGAGGCGGGCGCGGACTATGTCTCGTTCGGGCCGGTGCGCCAGAGCCAGCTCGGCGACGGCTCGTTCGCCGAACCGGAGCTCTTCGCTTGGTGGTCCGAGATGATCGAGATCCCGGTTGTGGCCGAGGGCGTCAACCTCCCGTCGCTCGAGGCGCTGATGCAGGTGACGGACTTCGTGGTGCCGGACACGGAGTGCTGGCGCGCAAACGATCCCGCCGATGCGTTCAGACGGATTCTCGAGCCCCTTCTCTGAGCCGCTCGAGGGCGTGGCGCACCTCCTCCTCGCAGCGGCGCGCCAGTTCCTTGCGGTTCGGATGGTTTATAACCCGGATCGGCTCGAGATACGCCACCGTCACAAGCCCCTGGCGCCGAGCTGCCAGCACCCTGAGGAAGTGCGGCGCGAAGTCCATGCCGCCCCACCAGCCGTAGAAGCGCGGATCCTCTCCGGGCGGCGCGCGATAGAAGATCGCTACAGGCTGCACCACGAGGTCTGGCATGCCGGGCGCGAAGAGAGCGTCGAAGAGCGACGTCCTGAACCGCAAGACTCGCATGCCGTCGGTCGAGGTCCCCTCGGGGAAGAAAAGGAGGCGCTGCCCGGCGGCGATGCGGCGCGAAATCATGTCGCGCTGGAGCGGCGCAGCGCGCGCCTGCCGCTCGATGAAGACGGTGTCGGTGGCGCGGGCGAGCCAGCCGATGCCGGGCCACGTGCCGACCTCCGACTTCGACACGAACCGGAGCCGCTGGCCCGCATTCAGCGCGAAGATGTCGAGCCAAGAGCCGTGGTTGGCCACCACTACCGCCCGCTGCGCCACCGGCTGGCCGATCGTGTGTCGTGGCAGGCCGATTATCCGGAGGGCCATCCTGCAGACCGTCCGGGTGATCGACGGCGTAACGGGTCTGCGCCCGTCGTAGAGCGGCCACTCGACCAGCCGCACCACCAACAGCAGACCGAGGCCGCCGAACATGACCGTCGCCAGCGCCGCGCACCGGAGCGTCGCCCTGATCCAGGCGAGCCCGCGGATCGGGCGGACAGGCGGCTCGTCCTCGGACCGCCAGACGTAGTTCAAGCCGATCCTCGGGCGTAGAGGTTGTGCCCGCGGCCGCTCAACCGCTCGGTGTCCATCACCAAACAGACGTCCACCGTGTTGAACTGCCGATCGATGAAGGCGCCCCAGCCGACGTGGCCACCGAGCCGGAGGTAGGCCTTGATGAGCGCGGGCGTCGCGACCATCGCTCGGCGCCGGTCGATCTTCTCCGGCGGCATCAGGTCCATCCGCTGCGGCATTCGCGAGCGCACCCGCAGCTCGGGCGGCGCCAGGTGCGCGAGGTGGAGCTGCGCAAGCGGCATGGCCAGTGCTTCGACGTCAATGCCGGGGAAGCTGGCGACGCCGAAGAGGATCTCGCTCCCGTGGCGGGTGACATAATCGGCGAGCCCCTTCCAGAGCTGGAACATCGCACCGCCCCCGCGATAGTTCGGGTGCAGGCAAGATCGCCCGAGTTCCAGCAGCGAGCGACCGCTCTGCCGCAGAGGCGCCAGGTCGTACTCCGTCTCAGAATAGAACCTGCCGTTCGGTGCCAGCTGGTCGTCGCGCAGCAGGCGATAGACGCCGACGACGTGGTCGAGCCCACTCGGATCCCGCGCCGCGTCGACCAGCACGAGGTGGTCGCAGACCTCGTCGAAGGCATCGCGCTCTAGCCGGCGCTTGTGATCCACCATCGGGCCGTCGCCGCCCATCTCCTCAACGAAGACCTCGTAGCGCAAGCGCTGCGCCGCCCGCAGGTCACGCTCGTCCGCCGCGAGTCGTAGCGTCAGGTCATTGTCGATCGTACGCATCCGGTCGCCGCCCTCCGAGGCGCCAGTGTCTAGGCGGCAGCAACGTACGGTGCAAGCTCATGCCTCGTTTGACACAACGGGGGGTTGTGTTACGGTCCCGGCGCCGTGTCTGGAAATCAGGGATCGAAAATCGGTATGAGATCAATGCGTTCGCCGTCAATCACGACCTTGCCGCAATGTTCGAAGTTGACAGTGATCCGGCCGCGGATGTTCGACTGCACCTGCCCGGTGCCCCAGTCGTCGCGCGAGGGGTGGCGGACGAGCATGCCGGGCTCGAGCAGCGAGTTCATGTCAGTCAAGGCAGCCTCCGGATCGGCACGGCGATGAGCAAGCACGACCTGAACGCGCTCCTCGGGTCGCGCATCTGTCACGACCTTATCAGCCCGCTTGGCGCGATCGGCAACGGCGTCGAGCTTCTGAACATGTCGTCGCCCGCGACCATGCCCGAAGTCGCGCTGATCTCCGAGAGCGTCGAGAATGCCAACGCACGCATCCGCTTCTTCCGTATAGCTTTCGGAGTGGCGAACCCGGACCAGCGGCTCGGAAACTCCGAGGTCGGGCTTGTGCTGAGGGACGTCTACAAGACGTCGCGCATCAAGGTGGACTGGCAGGTCGAGCGGGACGGGCGGCGCGAGGAGGTCAAGCTTGTATTCCTGCTGCTGCTCTGCTTCGAGACGGCGTTGCCTTGGGGCGGCCGCGTGACCGTGCGGCACGACGACGGCATCTGGAACGTTGCCGGCACCGCCGAACGCCTCTCCTTGAACGATCGGATGTGGCAGCTTCTGGATAACCCCGATGCCGCGGTCGAGCTGACCTCGGCCAACGTCCACTTCGCCCTGGCGCCGGAGACCGCGCAGAAGATCGGTCGCAAGCTGCGAACCGAGACGGGCGAGAAGTCGATCGGCGTCTCGTTCTAGGTTCGAACCGTCCCTTCGCCCTCGACCAGATAGCGGAACGTCGTAAGCTGCTCGGCGCCGACCGGGCCGCGCGCGTGCATCTTTCCGGTCGAGATCCCGATCTCGGCGCCCATGCCGAACTCACCGCCGTCCGCAAATTGAGTGGAGGCGTTGCGCATCAGGATCGCGCTGTCGAGCCGGGCGAAGAAGCGCTCCGCCGCCGAGTCGTCGTCGGTCAGGATGCAGTCGGTATGGGCGCTGCCGTAGCGGCGAATGTGGGCGATGGCCGCGTCGACGTCGTCGACGACGCGCGCCGCGATGATCTTGTCGAGGAATTCGCGTCCCCAATCATCTGCCCCCGCCGGAACCGTGCCTTCGATCTTCTGCAGGGTCTCGTCCGCGCGCACCTCGACGCCCGCGTCAAGTAGCGCCCGCACCAGACCTTCCCCCAGCGTGTCGGCCGCGTCGCGGTGGATCAGCAGACACTCCGCCGCGCCGCAGATGCCCGTGCGCCGCGTCTTGGCGTTCAGCACCACCCGCAGCGCCTTTTCGGGATCAGCGACCGCATCGACATAGATGTGAACGATGCCTTCGAGGTGCGCGAAGACAGGCACCCGCGCCTCGCGCTGGACGAGGCCGACGAGCTGCTTGCCGCCGCGCGGCACGATCACGTCGATCGTCTCCGTCATCGTCAGCATCTCGCTCACCGCCGCCCGGTCGCGCGTCGGGACGAGCTGGATCGCCGTCTCAGGCAGTTCGACCCTGCGCAGGCCCTCGACGAGACAAGCATGAATCGCGGCCGAGGAATGGAAGCTCTCGGAGCCGCCGCGCAGGATCACCGCGTTGCCTGCCTTGAGGCAGAGCGCCCCGGCGTCGGCCGTCACGTTCGGCCGGCTCTCGTAGATCACGCCGATCACGCCGAGCGGCTGCGAGACGCGGCGGATGCGCAGGCCATTCGGCCGCGTCCAGTCGGCCAGTACGCGACCCACAGGATCGTCCTGCGCCGCCACGGCGCGAAGCCCGCCCTCGATACCGCGGATGCGCGACCCGTCCAGCATCAGGCGGTCGATCATCGCGTCCGACAGGCCCTTCTCGCGCCCGAATTCCAGATCCCTGGCATTGGCGGTCAAGATCTCGTCCCGCCGTTCCGAGATGGAGGCCGCCGCCGCCTCGAGCGCGGCGCGCCGGGTTGCCGCGTCCGCCACGGCCAGCTCGGCCGCCGCCTCGCGCGCCTGCGATCCAATGGCCCTCATCATCGCGTGGATGTCGTCCATGTCCTTCATAGCACCATGTCGTCCCTGTGGATGAGCGCCGCCCGTCCCGGATACCCTAGCGTCGCGGCAATGTCACCGGAGCGCCGGCCGCGGATTAGCCGCGCCTCCTCGGCCGTATAGCGCGAGAGGCCCTGCCCCAACCGCGCACCGCTCTCGTCCAGTATCGAGACCGGCTCACCACGGCCGAACTCGCCCGAGACCTCGGTCACGCCCGCGGGCAGCAGCGACCGCCCCTGCCGCAGCGCTCCGGCGGCACCGGCGTCGACGCGGACTGCGCCGGACGGCTTCATCGCCGCGATCCACCGCTTGCGCGCCGCGTGGGGATCGGTCTCGGCCAAGAACCATGTCGCAGGCGCGCCATTCTCCAGCGCCGAGAGCGGGCGCGCCACCGATCCCTCGGTTATGGCCATGGTGCAGCCGGCCGCCACGGCGGTCTTGGCCGCCATCAGCTTGGTCCGCATGCCGCCCTTGGAAAGGCCTGTTCCCGCATCGCCTGCCATGGCCTCGATCTCGGGCGTGATCCGATCGATCCGGTCGAGCCGACGCGCGGTCGGGTCGCTCCGCGGATCGGCGGTGTAGAAGCCATCGACGTCGCTGAGCAGCACCAGCCGGTCGGCCACGACAGTCGCGGCGACCTGTGCGGCCAGTCGGTCGTTGTCACCATACCGTATCTCGTCGGTGGCGACGGTGTCGTTCTCATTCACAATCGGCACGACACCGAGCCTCAGCAGATGCTGGAGCGTTGCGCGGGAGTTAAGGTAGCGGCGTCGGTTGGCGCTGTCCTCCAAGGTGACCAGCACCTGCCCGGTGATGATGCCGTGCGGCGCCAGCACCTCCTCGTAGGCGCGCGCCAGGCGGATCTGCCCGACCGCGGCCGCCGCCTGGCTCTGCTCCAGCGTCAGCGGACCCTGCGGCAGCGCCAGGACCTGCCGCCCGAGCGCAATGGAGCCCGAAGAGACCAACACCACGTCCACGCCCAAACCGCGCAGCCAGGCCACGTCCTCGGCCAGATCGCGCAGCCATGCCGCGCGGAGCGCTCCCGCCCGGCTGTCGACGAGCAGGGCCGATCCGATCTTGACGACGACCCGGCGCGCGTCGGTTAGGGACGCCACGGCTCGCTCTCCTGCACGCCCACGGCCTTCTGGCGCAGGCGGTCGCCGTCGATCCGGGCGCGGAGCGCGCGCAGCACTTCCGTCAGCCCCTCTCGGCTCACCCCTGACATTGCGAAAACCTCGTCGCCCACCGCCTCGCGCAGTTCCGCCAAGCGTTCGGCCCGCGTCTCGTCGTCGAGCGCGTCGACCTTGTTCAGCGCCGTCACGCGCGGCTTGTCGGCGAGCGCACCGCCATATGCCTCCAGCTCCGCCAGCACCGTCTCCCGGTCCGCCACAACGTCCTCCGACGTGCCGTCGATCAGGTGCAGCAGGACGGAGCAGCGCTCAACGTGGCCAAGGAACCGGTCGCCGATACCGCGGCCTTCGGACGCGCCCTCGATCAGACCGGGGATATCGGCGACCACGAACTCCACGTTGTCGACACCGACCACGCCAAGATTGGGGTGCAGCGTCGTGAACGGATAGTCCGCGATCTTTGGCCGCGCGTTCGACACCGCCGCGAGAAAGGTCGACTTGCCAGCGTTCGGCAGCCCCAGCAGCCCCACGTCTGCAATGAGCTTCAGTCGCAACCAGAGGGCGCGCTCGACCCCCTCCTGCCCCGGATTGGCGCGCCGCGGCGCCTGGTTCGTCGAGGTCTTGAAGCGCAGGTTGCCCCACCCGCCGTTGCCGCCCTTGGCCAGCAGCACCCGATCGCCGGGGCGGGCGAGGTCGGCGACGACCGTCTCCTCGTCCTCCTCCAGGATCTCGGTACCCACCGGGACGCGCAACACGATGTCGTCGCCGTCTTTCCCGGTGCGCTGGCGGCCCATGCCACCCTGCCCGTTTCGCGCGAAGAAGTGCTGCTGATAGCGAAAGTCGATGAGGGTGTTCAGCCCTTCGACCGCCTCGGCCCACACGTCGCCGCCGCGCCCGCCGTCGCCGCCGTCAGGGCCGCCGAACTCGACGAACTTCTCGCGCCGGAAGCTCATCGCCCCGGCGCCACCCGAGCCCGAGCGGATGTATACTTTCGCGAGATCGAGGAACTTCATCGTGCCGCTCCGCCCAAGGCCCTCGCACTAGAGGATCGGGCGGGCGGCATCAAGCGCGCTGCATGCGTCTCGAATAGGTCCAGGTCGGCACGGTCGCCCGGCGCGCCACGGAATAGGTCTCGGCGTCGCCCAGATAGTCGAAGCCGCAGTTCGTGAGCACTCGCGCCGAGCCGGGATTGTCCTGGAACACCTCCGCGAACAGCGTGTCGACCTCGTGCGGATTCGCCTCCACCATCGCCGAGACCGCCTCTGATGCGATGCCGGTGTTCCAGAGCGCCGGTGCGACCCAGTACCCGACCTCGGACTGTCTGCGATCCAACCGCTTGAGCGAGACCACGCCCAGCACTTCGTCCCGGCCGATCGCGGTGCCATCGATCGCCCAGACGTCCTCGCTGCGATCCGGAGCCGTCGCCCGCGCCAGGTATGCCTCTGTCTGGCCCGGCGGCAGCGGGTGCGGAATGCGCGAAGTCATCCGCGCGAGACGCTCGTCGGACGCGTAGAGCCCGATCAGTCCGGCGTCCGAGCGACGGAGCGGCCGCAACTTGAACCGCTCCGCCTCGATGACCGGCTGCTCCAGGACGGCATCTTTCATGACTTCATCCTCCCGGCGGCGGCACAGGAACCGGTGGCCGCAAAATGCGACGGGGACCGGCCTTCCGCCGGTCCCCTATCTCACGTTCGTTATGAGGCGGTTTATTCGGCGGCTTCGGCGGCTGGCACCACGTGGATGAAGGTGCGTCCCTTCAGGCCCTTGGCGAAGGTCACATGACCCTCCTCCGTCGCGAAGATGGTGTGGTCACGACCGAGGCCCGTGCCGCTGCCCGGCCACCACTTGGTGCCGCGCTGACGCACGATGATGTTGCCCGGAATCACGGCCTCGCCGCCGAACTTCTTGACGCCCAGCCTGCGGCCGGCGCTGTCGCGGCCGTTGCGTGACGAGCCGCCCGCTTTCTTGTGTGCCATGAGCCGTTACTCCTCTTCAGAGGCGAAGTTCTTCGCCTGCTCGATCCAGTTGTCGCGCGCGATGCGGCCCTTGAACGAGAGCTTGTCGTCCATGTAGGCGACCTCCTCGTCGGACCAGGCGGCGATCTGATCGAAGTGATAGACGCCATTCTCGTGCAGCAGCTTCTCGAGCTTCGGGCCGACGCCTTCGATCTTCTTCAGGTCGTCGGGCTGGCCGCCGCGTGCCTCGCTCAGCAGGTTCGCAGGCTCGGAACCCTTCGGCGCTTCCGCCGCCGTGGGCTCGGCCTTCCGGGTCTTCTTCGCCGCACCCGACGACTTGCCGTCGGTGAGGATGTCCGTCACGCGGAGCAGCGTCAGCTGCTGACGGTGCCCCTTGGTGCGCTGCGACGAGTGCTTCCGGCGGCGCTTGACATAGTGGATGACCTTCTCGCCCTTGATCTGGTCAATAACTTCGGCCTGGACCGAGGCGCCCTGCACAAGCGGCGTGCCGAGAATCGTGTTCTCGCCGCCCACCATCAGGATCTCCTGGAAATTCACCGTCTCGCCGGCCTGTGCCGCCAGCTTCTCGACCCGCAGCACGTCGCCCGACTGGACCCTGTACTGCTTGCCGCCGGTCTTGAGGACCGCAAACATCTGCATCTTCCTTCGTCTACCGCGTCCTTCGGCCCCCGTCGCGGCGGGCGTTCTCGGCATTTGCCACCTGGGACAGCGCGCCCCTCGCGGAGCGAATGTTGTCACTCCGGCCGGACTTCGGCCCGCCGGAATGCGGGCTTATCGAAGAGACGTCCGCGCCTGTCAAGCCTCAGATGTCCCGACCCGCCATGAAGCGGGCCACGCCCTCGCCAAGCGCCCGGGCGATATCGGTCAGCGCCGGCTCGAAGGCCGTGAAGAAGGCAGTGTTCAAAGCCTGACCCTGAGGCGAGCGCGAGATCTCGATGTATTCGCGGATTTCCTCGTCGGAGAGAGGCGTGAAGGCCATGGAGAGCTGCGCCACCAGCCACCGCCGGTTGTCGGCGCGGATGGCGTCCTCCTGCGTCCACGTTTCCGCAAGCGCGTCGGCGGCGGTCATGCTGCCCTCAAACGCCTCGCCATCGACCAGACCGAGGTTGAAGGCATAGCTGTAGGTCAGGGCCGCTGCGACGTTCGCCTCGACCAGATCGTTGACCTCGATGAACTCCTCGATCAGCGCGCTCCGTTCCGGATCGGCGGAAGCCTGTGCATCGGCCATCTCGTAGGCCGCCTCCTCGACCTCCTCGTCCAGGAACGCGACCCGCGCCTCGAGCTCGTTCTCCACGATGCGCTGTCCGAGGTCGCTGCCGTAGAAGGCTTCGAGATCGTCGCTGCCGGCCGCGTCCAGCGCGCTGGCGAACATCGGCCGGATCTGCCGGATCAAACGCTCCGGATCGTACTGCTCCGCAACGAAGGCATCCCACGACGGTCCGCCGCCGCCCTCGAAGAGCTGCTCGGCGAGATCGTCACCGTAGGCCTGCCCCTCCTCCGCCATTATCGCTGCAAGCTCGTCGAGCCGCAGCATCTCCCATAGCGCCGACCCATCGGCCCGCGCCATGCCTGCAGCGGGCAGGATCATGATCAGCGCAACGCTCAGCGCCGCGAGCAGGCGTGCAACATTTCTCATGTCCGCACACCTATCACGCTCCGTGGCAGGGGGAAGGGCCGGAGGATTTCTCCCTTGCATGGCCCTGGCGCGCGCATTATTGGACCCGCGACCCTTCGCGGAGAGGTGCCGGAGTGGTCGAACGGGACGGTTTCGAAAACCGTTGAGGGGGCAACCCCTCCCAGGGTTCGAATCCCTGTCTCTCCGCCACTTGCACCCGCGAAAGCGTTCTCCCGATCCGGCTGCGGCCGGATTTTCTCGTTGTTTTAGAGGGTTATGCAGGAGGGGCTTAGCACTGGCCCCGGCGCCAGAAGGCCCGGAAGCGGTCTCCCAGGGTCGATATTCTCCGGACCTCTCGACTGCCCGATTTTGGTGTAGAGCCTGTAAGCCTCAGAAAATAAGGGAACAGATCGAAGGCTGACCTGAACACTTCGATGCTAGTGGCGCCATCGAGATGGAACCGGGATCGAACAACTCTGTCGCGCTTTGGCTGAAACGCCAGCTCTATTCTGCAGGCTCGACGACGGCAGCGTGCCTCGCGATGATGTCCTGCACCTCGCCCGGCTTGAACGCGACATCCCAAGCCCAGCGTCCGAAACCGCCTGCTGCGTTGATCGCCTTCACCCATTCGTTCAGCGCGTCCCGCTTCGCCTTGTTCTGAGGGCTGTCGGTACCCTTGATCTCGAGCGCGAGGATGGTGCCGCCAGCAAGGCGGACCAGGATATCCGGGACGTATCGCCGCCGGGAGCCCGCCCACATGTAATAGATCTGAAAGCCCAGGTGATCGTTCTTCGCATATGAGAGAACGTCATCGCGCTTCTCGAAGACGTTGGCCGCGTGGCCCTCCCAGGCAGAATCTCCCACCAGATGGCTGATGTGCGATTTGGTCGTCGGGAAGCACGGCTTGGTCGTGTACCAGGTGCGCATCAACCCGGTTGCACCGATCGGGTTTTCCTCGTCGAACACTGGCGTCAGGCGTTCCGTGTTCTGCTCGGTCACATTGCTCAGCCCATGCTGGACCACGAGATCGATGTTGAGCGCGATCAGTATCCGCCGCCGAAGCGGATCGCCGCGACGCTGATCCGCAACGCCGAGCGCGACATTCGCCGCGACCTTGCCCGGCAATGGACGGAAGCGGGTCTGGCTGCAGCCCTCGACGAGGACCAGCAGCGCCCGGAGCCGATGTGCCGCGACACCGATGCGGTGGACATCGCCATTGAAGCCGGGATCGAGGTGCAATCGTCGGTCTGCCGCGACCGGACCGGGCAGACCTGCCGGTTCTTCGAGGGCTGTCCTAAGCAGGAGAACCTGCGCGAGGTGGCGGCGGCCGCCGTGGTGGTCGCAACCTACGACGCGCTCTTCACCGGCTTCTCCGGCAACACCGACGACGTCGGCCTCGTCATCGTCGACGAGGGCTGCTGGCAGCGCGCCGAGCAGGAGCATGTGCCGATCCCGCTCGACACACTGACGCTTCTGGCAGGGTCGCTGCGGCCGCGCGCGGGCTCCGATCCGATGGCGGACATGGCCGACCTCCACGATCTGCGGACGACGCTCCAATCAGCCCTCTCGTCCTGCGAAGGGCCGGTGCCGCGCAAGTCCCTGCTCTCGGCCGGTCTGACTGCAGAGGCGTGCCGGCTCGCGGCGAGGCTGGAGGAGCGGCTGGTCCGGAACCCGAAGCTGAGGCCGGGAATGACGCCGTCGCTGCGGAAGATGTCGCGGCGCGTCGCCTCGACCAATTCCCGCGCTCGGAGCTTCGTCGCGCTCTGGATCGCGCTGGCCGACCTCCTCGCGAGCGGCGCAGAGCGCGACGGGCGGGTCTGCGTCGAGATGGCGGGGAACGCGCGCCATGTCCTGGTTCGGGGTGTGAAGCGCGTCCATACCTCCCTGGCCGGCAAGCCGGTGCTGCATCTCGACGCGACGCTGCGGCCGGAGCTTGCGCGCACGATCCTGCCGCGCCTCCGGACTGGGGAAGTGGAGGCGGCCGCGCCGAACATGCACCTCACGCTGGTCACCAGCAGCTTCGGCAAGGGCATGCTCTGCCCGACGCCGGGGCTCGCGCAAGCCGAGGCCCGACGGCGCGGCAACCGCCGACGGGAGTGCGTCGACTATGTCCGGTGGCAGGCGGCCAAGGTGGCGCCGGGCAAGGTGCTGGTGGTGACCTACAAGAGCATCGAGGCGGCCTTCGCCGGCATCCCCAACGTCTCCGTGGCCCACTTCAACGCCATCGCCGGGCTCGACGCCTACCGCGAGGTGCGGTCCCTGATCGTCATAGGCCGGCCGCTGCCGTCTGACGCCGATCTGCTGTCCCCGACCGCCGCGCTGCTGGCCCACGCGTCTGAGGGCAGCTACCGCAAGGTGACCCGCGGCGTCAGGATGCGCGACGGCACCAGCCGAGCGGTCGAGGTGGTCGAGCACGGCGATCCGAAGGCCGAACTGCTGCGGGCGGCGATCTGCGACGACGAGCTGATCCAGGCGATCGGCCGCGGGCGCGGGGTGAACCGTACTGCAGAAAACCCGCTCGACGTCCATGTCCTTGCCGACGTCGCGCTGCCGCTGGTGCACGACCGGGTGGTGCAGTGGGACGGAGCAAGGCCCGACATCGTGCAGCGGATGCTGCTGGCAGGTGTGGCAGTGGACAGTCCGGCGGATGCGGCATGTCTTCACCCGGACCTTTTCGACAATCCGAACCAGGCGCGGCTGTCCCTCGTGCGAGCGGGATTTGGCGGTCAAAACCCTATAAGGGGTACTCATAGGGAAATGACCGTTAAATCGGCTGCATATCGAAGGGGTGGCCGCGGCCGCTCGTGGCAGCGCGTGTGGTGGTTCGCCGCGTCCGCTGCAGAGGTGCGCCAGCGCCTGGAGGCGGCCCTAGACCACCTCGCGGAGTGGCGCTGTGACTAGAATAGGGTCCAGGCGTGTCCGGCGCCCTGCTGGAGCGGACATCCAGCCCGCTCACTCTGGTGAAACTGCAGGTCCTCTTGAGAGATGCTGCGCCGTCATCCAGCGGCAGGAAAGCCGACAGATCGGCCATCCGAATCTGCCAGCCGCCTCGCTCGCCAGAAGCAAGAGACGCCGCCGAGCCAGCGCTCGTCGGCGCCTTTCGTTTCACCACCTCAGTGAGCTACGTCTACTGATCCCGGTATTCTCTTGTCGGCGTCAGCTGCGCCCCCGAAAGATCGTCCGGCACACTGGTCTCCTCGACCACCGGGTGGGTCAGCGTGCCGATACCCTCGATGCTGGCCTGGATGGTCTCACCGTCGACCAGGTAGCCGGAACCGGTGGCGCGCTGTACCCGTCCAGCGCCGGTACCGCCCGAAGTGCCGCTCTGCAGCACATCACCGGGGAAAACCGTCATGATCGACGAGGCATACTCGATCAGCTCGGGGATATTGTGGATCATGTCCCCGGCGCGGGCTTCCTGCACGGTGACGCCGTCCACCACGGTGGTCTGATGCAGTCGCTCCATCGGGTCGCCGAAAAATTCCTTTGGCACGATCCACGGACCGTGCGGTGCGAAGGTGTCATGTCCCTTGCCCACGAACCAATCAGAACGCTGATCCCAGCCCCCCGGCGGACGACCGCCACGGTCCGAGATGTCCATCGCGACCATGTACCCGAACACGTGGTCATAGGCGCGTGCGGCCGAGACGTATTTGCCGGTCCGCCCGAATACGATGGCCATCTCGACTTCGTATTCGATCTCGTCGCGACCATAAGGCATGATGATCTCGTCGCCGTCGCCAATGACAACTCCGCGGGTAGGCTTGAGAAAGAGGTAAGGCACGCCGCGATTTTCCTGCCGCTCGCGAGTTTGTGCCGCGAGTTCTTCTTCAGTGCAGCCTTCGCAGGCGTGAGAGTAGAAATTCACGGCCGCGTTCATGATCTTGCTGGGATACTGGATTGGAGCCATGATATCCACGGAATCGACTGGATGTATGTAATCCGGCGGACTGTCGGCGCTCAGCTGGTCCTCCTCAACCATCCAGTTGACGATCTCGTAGACACGGTTTTTCGCGCCGTATTCGTACTGTTCGATGAATGCCAACATGTCGTCCGGGAGGTCCATCTCCGCATATTCCGGTTCAAGCTCCAGCGCCTGGTTCGCGGCCGACAGATCTACAATAAGAGAATCACCTCGCATCACGAGACCGACCGTCTCCACGCCGTCGATGACGAACGTGCCAACCTTGAACGGCTCGGCGGATTCCATGGCCTGGGAAAAGACGTGGGTCGGAGCGGCACATACGGGAAGGGCCGCCATCAGCCCTATTCGCAACAAACTCATTCGCATCATTCTCTCCTCCTCGCAGAGCACTCCGATGTAGCCTTTTAGCGAGTGCATTATCTATGTTGATATGCGCGGCAGTCTCGCCGCCCTCGAAAGCGTACGGAGGTAGGTGCCGCGCGCAAAGGAAAATTACTGGCGGACAACCAATACTAATATGATATTTCTATTAAGTGGGTCTGGGTTTGGAAAACTTAGAGGTGGATCGTCTGGATGCGCCGCATCGCCTGAACATCCCCGTTTTGACGCTCCGGACAATCTCAAGGGGCGACGACCGCAAGCCATGGTCTCTTGCTTCATGCTTACCGGCGGCACCGTCGTGAAGTCTTTTGGACCGCAGCTTCATCCCGCAGACCGAACATGTCCTCCGATCCCGCTGGCGGCAGCACGGCGCAGAAGGCGGCCGTCGCGCCCAACCGGTGCATGACAGAAAGGTTCAGGACTTCCGGCCCCAAGCGATCGCCTCACCAGCGGTGTATCGACAATCGGCGTCGTAGCGCCTCGTGGTCGAGCGGAAGAACCAGGCGAAGAGAAGCAGGACTGCTGATCCGGCGGCGCTTGCCTCGGGCCACGGCCTCACCATCGAGCACCGGCCGATCGACAAGCTCATCCCCTACGCCCGCAACGCCCGCACCCACTCGGAGGCGCAGGTCGCGCTGATCGCGAGCTCGATCCGGGAATACGGGTTCACCAACCCGGTGCTGGTCGACGGCGAGGACGGCATCATCGCCGGCCACGGGCGGGTGCTGGCGGCGCGGCAGCTGGGGCTCGCGACGGTGCCGGTGATAGAGCTGGCGCACCTGACGCCGGCGCAGAAGCAGGCGTATATCCTCGCCGACAACCGTCTCGCCCTGCAGGCCGGGTGGGACCCGGAGCTGCTGGCACTGGAGCTGGGCGAGCTGGAGGACCTCGGCGTCGATCTAACCTCGCTCGGCTTCGAGACGGGAGAGATCGACGCGCTGCTCAGGAGCGACGCGCCCGACCCGCGCGAGGAGGAGACGCCGGAGGCGCCGGCGAACCCAGTCTCGCGCCCTGGGGACCTCTGGCGGCTCGGCGCGCACCGGCTCCTTTGCGGCGACGCCACCAGCGGCGAGGACGTGGCTCGGGTGCTGGGCGAGGTTAGTCCGCATCTCCTGGTCAGCGATCCGCCCTACGGCGTGAACTACGACCCGGGCTGGCGCAACCGTGCCGGCGCCTCGGAGACGAAGCGGACGGGCAAGGTGCTGAACGACGACCGGGCGGATTGGCGTGCGGCTTGGGCGCTGTTCCCCGGCGAGGTGGCCTATGTCTGGCATGGCGCCCTGCACGCCACCACAGTCGCCGAGAGCCTCGCGGCCTGCGGCTTCGAGATCCGCAGCCAGATCGTCTGGGCGAAGGAGCGGCTGGTGCTCTCCCGCGGCGACTACCACTGGCAGCACGAGCCGTGCTGGTACGCGGTCACGTCGCCAACGGGCTGCTGCAGAAGGCGCGCTCCGGCGACACCACCTCGTCGATCTTCTACCTCAAGACGCAGGCCGGATGGCGCGAGACCGAGCGGCTGGAGCACTCCGGACCGGGGGTCCCATCGAGACCGCGGACGCGGGAGACCAGCTGGAAGCATTCCTCGGCCGGCTGCACCGGCGGATGCGGGAGGCGGGACACCCGCTCATCGAGGCCAACGCCCATTTCTCCAGTCTCGAACTCGCGGAAGCTCCCGGGGGCGACGACGATGCGGGGTAGGAAGCCGCAGCCGACGGCGATCCCGCGCGCCAACGGCAACCCCGGCAAGCGCGCCTACAACCACGCGGAGCCGCAGCCGCCGAAGGATCTGCCGGACTGTCCGCCGCACCTGTCGGAGGTCGCCCGCGCCGAGTGGGCCCGGGTGGCGGAGACGCTGCACGACATCGGCGTCTTGACCTCCATCGACCGCGCCGCGCTCGCCGCCTACTGCCAGGCCTACGGCCGCTGGGGAGGCGGAGGAAAAGATGAAGGAGACGCCGGTGATGCTGAAGACGCCCTCGGGCTACGTGCAGCAGTCGCCTTGGCTCTCGGTGGCGAACAAGCAGCTGGAGTTGATGGGGCGGTTCATGACGGAGCTCGGCATGACTCCCGCGGCGCGGTCGCGGGTGCAGGTTTCGGAAGCGGCGGCGCACGAGCCGGTGACGATCGTGCGGCTGATATTCTCCAGCCCAGGCGATCAAGAGGGTGATGTCGTCGACGGCACCGCGTCGGCGGTCCTGCGCGCATGAGGCGAGGCCCTGTTCTGCGACTACCGGTCCCAGGAGAGATCTCAGCGCTGTACCGCTCTCTCGTGGCAGCCTGACGCCAAGGGCCGGCAGAAGCTCCTCCAGATCGTCCTCCAGCCGCTTCAGCTGTGAGCGTGCGACTGCCCGTCACTCGTCCAGATCGTACGCTCCTGAGAGCTGCTGACAGCCGCCAGGACGCGCGGGGCGCGGCTAACTGGTCGCATCGGTGCCGCGCATCAGAGCGGGAAGGACAGGGCGCCGCGCCGCTCAAGGACGCCGGGCGACGTGGTCGCCGCCCGACCATGTTGCCGAATCGTCAGTTCAGAACCCCGACGTCACCATTCTCCCCGACATGGAAAGCCCCCGACGACTCGCCCTGATACGTGCCGTCACGCAGCCACTCGATTGATGCATCATGGAGTGCATGACGCTGCTTTTCCCACAGCATGAAGTGCGACGCGCAGTCGACGAGGACGAAAACCTTCTCGGGGGAGCCTGCCTGTTCATAGCTTTCGCGCCTCGTTTCGGGGACGTCGAATTCGCCTGCAATCACGAGGAGCGGCGCCTGGAGCGCCGCGGCCATGTCCGGCGTCCAGACGGCGTTCGTCCGGACCGGACCACGGACGTAGCCTGGCTGCCCCTCTGGCCCCCACGTCGCTCCGATTGGGTCCCAGGTCATGCTGGCCTCCCAATACGCGTCCAATGCGCCTTCCTCGACCTGTCCCTCGCACTGCGTGTCCTCGGCCCAGCTCTCTCCGAAGCCCTGCTTATCGCGGAGCGTCGTCGTGAAACCCTCTTCGGGACTGTCTACCGGTTGCCGCTCTGCATTCGGGGCGCTTGGTGCGAAAAGAAAGAGGCGGTTAACCTTGTCGGGGTTCTGAGAGGTGTATCCGCCCGCGCGCGGTCCTCCCGCGGACCAGCCGATCATGCTCAGGGAGTCCGCCCCGGTTTCGTCCAGAATGTGGTCGACAACGGTACCTATCTCTTCCCACTCGCCGCGGATCGTATTGAAGTTTGTCGGGTGGTGGGCGCTGCATGTCGCCTCTAGGACGTTGCCGACGAGCAAACTGTCCTGCAGTTCGGGGTCGACGTTGCAGGGGTCGTCCATGAATGGACGGGCCGAACCGCCGTAGCCGGTTTGATCCATCGCCCAGACGTCGAAGCCTTCTTGCGCTAAGGCTTCCATCCAGCTGTAGTCACTGAAATCGAGATCATATCCGGCTGCTACCGGCGTCGTTCCGCCGTGGATAAAAAGAACGACTCGATTTTCTTCGGCGACTTCACCTGCAGGATTGGCAGCCGTGACGTGGCGGACATACAGCGGCAGCGTCATGCCGACATGACCGCCCACCGTCGGCGTATGGGCGACGAATAGATCGTCTTTCGTAAACTCCTGCGCAGAAAGGCTCGAAACCCCCAGCAAGACAAGCACAAGTGCCCCGCCCGAAAAAGTGTGCAGCTTCATTTCTGATCCTCCCGTCCTCACCGTCGAGAACGGAAGCCATATATCATGCGCGGAATGACTCGCGAAGCGGAAGGCGCGCATCGAGACTTTGATGAACGAAATATCCTATGATACCATTATTTCAGCGAGCGATCCTGTGCCGGCGCGCGTTTGAGTGGTCGTTGCTCACTCTGGCATCAACAGGGCGGAGCGAGCGCCGATGTGCGTAAGCCAAGCAAACCTCTGATTTGAGTACGCGAGTTCCCGCATTCGAGGTACAGAACTGCGCAACGAACGTTTGGCAGGTCTGTACGGGGGGCGGCATGGGCGCGACGTCGGCATTATCGCAGCGGTTCGTGGCCTACGAGCGGGTCTCGACGAAGCGGCAGGGGGCTAGCGGGCTCGGGCTTGAGGCGCAGCGGAAGGCGATCGACGATCTAGTCGCATCGAGGGGCGCCGAGGTCATCGCGCGCTTCACCGAGGTGGAGAGCGGGAAGCGCGCCGACCGGCCGGAGCTGGCGAAGGCACTGCATCTCGCGAAGGTCACCGGCGCGGTGCTGCTTATCGCCAAGCTCGATCGGCTGAGCCGGAACGCGGCGTTCCTGCTGACGCTGAGGGACAGTAGCGTCCGCTTCGTCGCCGCTGACATGCCAGAGGCCAACGACCTGACGGTCGGGATCATGGCGCTGGTGGCCGAGCAGGAGCGGGAGGCGATCTCCCGGCGCACGCGGGAGGCGCTAGCGGCGGCCAGGGCGCGCGGGGTGCGGCTGGGCAACCCGAACGGCGCCGCGGCTGTCAGGCGGGCTGGACGGGGCGGTGCGCCGCTCAGGGAGGCGGTCGCGCGGAATGCCAACCAGCACGCCGAGGACCTGCGGGCGGTGGTCGAGGACGTCCGTGGGGGCGGAGCAAGCAGCCTGCGGGCAATGGCGGCGGAGCTGAACGCGCGCGGCATCCTCACCGGACGCGGCGGGCGATGGCACGTCTCAACGGTGATGAACCTGCTCAAGCGCCTGTACGCAACCGGAGCTTGAATGCGGCGCGTTCGGCAACCCCCCCGCGCGCCTTAATCGACTTGGGGCAACCCAACGGGGGCAGCTTTGCCGAGATTCTGTTCAAAAATTCGGAGGCGCTCCAGCGCAGTTCAAGTGTAGATCATCGTTCTCATTGGACGGTGCTTGTCGCCGCTGAAAAGACCAATTGATCGTTGCTGAGGAACAATCTCCAGGTGCTTGGACCTCCGGCGGCCGATCTCCGAGTTTTTCGACAGAGTCCCGACGCAGCCGACCTTCGCTGCGCCTGCAACACGCCCTGCCACGCTCACAGGGCATCCGCCAACGTCGGTGAGGACCGGGCCTTCGGCGGCTAGGCCAGGGTCAAGTCAGCGGGACATTTCGGCAGTTCGCCCTGATGCGCCTGCCCGGGAGAAGCTGACATGATGTGTGATCCGCCGTCGCTCAGCCGACGCGCTTCTCTTGGCTCGCGAAGGGACTGAGGCCGAGCCAGTCCTGCATCGCCCGCGCGAGCCCGGGGTCGCCGGTGAGGGCCAGCCGGCCCCGATCCGCCTCCTTGCGGACGGTGGTCAGGCCCATCCAGATCGCCGTCATGCACCTGAGATCGGTCTCGACATCGAGGTCGACGTCGAAGCCCGGTTCGATCGAGCACAAGTCGACCTCGGCTTCCGGCTCGACGATCAGCCACCAGTGCCGCCGCTCCTCCGGCTGGTCAGGATACCGGAATGCGATGACCGTCTTGATCTCTGGCATCGGCGTCGGGTCGAGATTGCGCCGCATGTCCCACATCAGCAGGCCCGGATCGAGGTTGCCGAGGCTCGGCTCCGCCTCGACCCACTTCTGGCCCCACATGCCGACGGCTTCGACCACCGGGGCAAGATCCCGCCCCGGTTCGGTCAGCTCGTAGCCGAGATGCGCAGGCTCGCCCTCGATCGGCGCGCGGCGGACGATGCCGGCCGCCTCGAGCTCGCCGAGGCGCTTGGACAGCAGCGTCGGCGACATCCGTGGAACGCCGCGCCGCAGATCGTTGAAGCGGGTCGATCCGGCGACAAGCTCACGCACCAGGACCATCGTCCAGCGGGTGCAGAGCACTTCGGCAGCCATCGCGACGGGACAGAACTGGCGGTAGCGATCCTTGGCCATGAGAATTCCGGAGGCTGTGCGCGCCCGAAATCGTAAGGGCGCGCGGTCGCCATTGTCGACCCCGTGGTACAGTTCATTGACTGGAAGGCCCGCCCGGCGATCTGCGACTCTCGGCACGCGGTCGCAGATCGGCCGAACGCAACGCGCAAGGAGGACGACCATGACACGAATGGCGACAACCTGCACGATCGTCACCGCGGGTCTTGTGATGGCGGGCACCGCCGTCGCGCAATCGGATCAGGCGATGATCGACGAGGCGCTCAGCGCGGCGCCACCGCAGCTTCGGGATGAAGTCGTCGTACGCGCCCTCGACGGAACGCTTTTGCGCGAGGGAGACGAGACCTTCACCTGCATGCCGGCGCCCGAGGCCTTCGCTGGTCCCATGTGCCTTGACCAAGCCTGGATGGGCTGGTTCGAGGCCTACCAGAACCAGGAAGACTTCACGCCGGACCGGATTGGCATCGCCTACATGCTCGCAGGAGATTCGTCCGGCGGCGGCGCCAGCAACATCGAACCCTACGCCCAGGGTCCGTCACCAGAGAACAACTGGGTCGTCGAGGGGCCGCACGTCATGATCATCGTTCCAGACGACTCGATCTTGGACGGCCTGCCGGTCACGCCAGACACCGACGGACCGTATGTGATGTATCCGGATACACCCTACGCTCATATCATGCTGCCGGTCGACGAGCGTCCCGAGCAGCGGCCGCTTCAATGACGGTTCTCTCGATGGCCCTGCCGCCAAGGCGGCGGGGCCGCTCCCCGCATCTGCCGCTTTCCGATGCCGCGCAACATCGGTCGAAGAGGGCTCCTCAGTGCCTTTCGCCGTTTGGAGCTATCGCGTTCGACACGTGGAACGATGCGATGCTGTGCCTGCGAAGGCGGAGACTGGCCGAACGTCCGGTGTTCGCGGGAAGCGGTCCCGTGGCCTCTAGCGCCCCGGCCCGCTCTTTCGAACCGGAGAGGTGCTGTCGGCTTCCGGAAAGCCACTTCCTCGATGCTCAACAGGGCGAGGCGTCATCGTAAAGCTCCGCCACACGAAGGCCATAGGGAGAAACCCTGGCAGTCGCGCTGCGGTATGGACCCGGGATCAAGAACGAGCCTCGGCCTCGCGGCCGGCCTCGGCGTTTTCCGCCGCCCAGCTGCCGGCTGCCTCTACCGCCACCGGGGAGACCGTGGGCAGGACGCCCAGGTAGCTCTCGGTTTGCTCCACCGACACGGCCGCGCGCTTCGTCATGCGGTAAAGGGCGTAGACCGCAATCGCGCCGAAGGTCGCGCAGAGCACCAGCCAGAACGCGAAGGGGCCCAACTGCTCCATGGCCCAACCGGTGGCGAGCGGGCCGAGAATAGCGCCGAACCCGAAGGTGAACACGAGGCCGCCGGACGCCGCCGCCATGTCCTCGACCGAGAGGTAATCATTGGTGTAGGCGAGAAACAGCGCGTAGAGCGGTGTGGTCACACCGCCGGCGAAGAACGCCGCCGCCATCAGCGGCCAGAGATCGCCTCCCGTGATCCACCCGAACACGCAGGACGCCGCACCGAGGACGGACGCGCCGAAGATCAGCGTGCGTCGGTCAATCCGGTCAGAGAGCCAGCCGATCGGGTATGCGCCGGGCCGGGGCCGTGTGCCTCTCGGCGTGTCCCTATATGCTTGCGGGCGGAGTCGAGCGGCGCGTAAGCAGGGCTGCGGCCATCGGCGTTCACCAGCACTACTTTGGTCAGAATGTGGTCCTGCCCGCGTTCCTCGCGGTGAGCGACGTGCAGGCGGGACAGGCGGAAGTCATGGACTTCCTCGACGAGATGGGCGTCAGCCCGCTTCTCATGATCCCGGCCATGACGACCGCGCCCGACGACATCTACATCCTGCTGGAGAGTGAATTGGAGGATTTTGCGCTCGCCACCGAGGTGTTCGATTAGTTGGCTCGGGGACCTGACGCGAGCCTCGCGCGTCCGACGGCAATAGAGGTCGTACTGGCTCCTGAGACACTGATCACTCCCAGACGACGCTGATCAAGGAAGGTCTGATTGTCGCTGAATGAACTGGCCCCCGTTTCGACCGGACCCCCAGGCATAGCCATGGAGGCTTAGGCATATGCCTGAGCACGTGCTCATG
>NZ_JAFFOB010000018.1:197914-340988 GCF_016918935.1 Roseitranquillus sediminis | reverse complement strand
AAGATGCGCTCGCCTCGCGAGTTCATCGCAGCTCAAACCGCAACCGCCTGAGTGTCCGGCGAAACGGGGGCAAGATCAAGCCTTGCGCTGGAGCTAGAGGACTCGCGGCGGCTTGGCGGCTGCCCGAATACCCTCGAAGAGCCGCGCACCACCAAGAGCGTCCTGCCGTCCCATCTACACTTCGTCCAGCATCATCTTGACGGACGCGCGCAAGGGTTCCACCGTGGGCCACTCGATTGTGGAGGAGCCGATGGCACCGAAGAAGGATGAGGTCGACGAGCTGCAAGAGAAGCTGGATGAGGCCCTCAAAGACGAAGATATGGCGCGATACCGGGAGCTTCTTGGCGATGAAGAGGACGAGGAGGACAACTGAAGCGCCCGGTCTATCCTAAAATTCATCGGAATTTTTGCCGATGTTTCGGAGCGGTGACCGCCAGTCCATGTCCTCCGGCAACTCAAGGACGGGGATACGCGTGATGCCGCTCCCCTCGTAGGCCCGCGGACCGACCTGTTCATGAAGGACGATGCAGGTCTCTGCATACGAACTAAATGGAAGTCGCGTGTGAGTGCCGATCCTGATGTAACGTGCGCTGATTACGTTGTCGGTATCAGCCATAAGTCTAATAGCTTCTTCGTCATCGAAACGGAGACGAAGCCCGAGGGGCTTGGCCTCCTCAGCCAATGCGCGCACTCTGTGGCTAAACCTCTTTCGAAGGTCTTCGAGGGTTCGGCCATGAGCTACGAGGTACGCCTTGAGGTAAAGCTCGATGGCGTGGAAATACAAGTAGTACACTGGAGCGTTCCAGTGCGACGCCTCCACCTTGATCTGCCCGAGCGCGTTTGCTGATGAGGCATAGGAATGGGCGTAGTTGAATACTGCTATTGCGGAAACCGATCTCTCTTCCATCACTCCTGCTCCGCTGGGTTTCGCCTGCCCTTCTCAGTCTGTACGTTTCTTCGGCATGAAGTGCCACCGCCAGAGTGCCGCGAAGTTTCGCGCCTTCTTGTCGATCTCTTGATACGCCTCCTCGATCGACCGCACGACATGGTACGCCGCGCCGATCTCGCGGCACCGCTCCTCCCACGCCTTCTGGTCCGGTGACTGGCGGCCGGTCTGCGTCTTCACCTCTAGCGAGACCAGGACCCCACTGATCTGCATGGCCTTCTCGCTATCATCCTCGCGGTTAGTTCCGAGCGCCAGAGCGAGGCCTGTCACGCTGTACGGTCGGATACGTTTGAAGAGCGGGAGACCTTGCCAATCCGTCCGCTGCACCCACTCATAGTCATCGTCCGTAAAGTCGTGCTGCTTCTTCGGCTCGCCGTGCTTGAAGCCGGCAGGCCGGACGCGGCCTCACTCGACATGAACCTTAATGGGGAGTCTTCGGCGCCGATCGCTGCCGCCTTGCGTGAGCAGAGGATCCCCTTCGTAGTCGTCACCGGATACACCGGCAAACATCATGAAGATCCGACGTTCCAGGGCGCGCCCCTGCTGAGGAAGCCTTACGATGGCGCCCAACTTGTCCGGACGCTCGTCGGTCTGCTTGCCTGAAGCGTTGGCCCTGTCTTCCGTGACACGACAACCGTCGGAGTACATTAAGAAATTTCCAGCGACGGCTCTCGCTCGCGCTCCTTTCCCTGCGTTGGAACTGGCGGCGGCGCGGGTCGGTTAGGCCAAAGTCGCAGGAAACTGGTCCTGCGAACGAATGAAAGGGAGAGAGAGATGATCAACGACCTCTTCAAGCTCGCTGCTGGTTCGGCTCTTGCGCTGTCGCTCGCCTCTGGTCCGCTCGTGGCCCAGGAGGCATTCGGCGAGTGGGATGCCGATGCAAATGCCGGAATCGATGCGGCTGAGTTCAACACCGGCCTTGGCAATGAACTCTTTGCCGCAGCGGACACCGACTCCGATGAATCGCTGAGCGAAGACGAATTGAGCGCCGCCCTCGGCGATCAGGACGTCCCGTACGACTACTCCGCTTGGGATGGAGATGGAGACGGTATCATCAGGGAGAGCGAGTTTCTGAGCGGGCTCTACAGCGCATACGACGTCGATGCAGATGGCAGCCTGGACGAAGAGGAGTTCGGGAACTTCGAGGCCGCGGGCTTCCTCAATATGTGAACGCAATCCGCGCAAGTAGGCGCGGATCGCCCTCCTGCCTTGTTTTCCCTGGCCTGATGGAGGTTCGTAGACACTGCAGTGTCTTCGCCGTTCATCGAGATTTCTGAAGATTGACAACCGGTAGCTGCGTCGCCTCGAACAGGCCGGCGGCTCCGGCTCGTCGCAGGCGGAGCCACTTGTCAACGCGTATCAAGCATGAGTGGCTCCTCCAGCCCGGCCAGAATGATCGGTCGCTCCTTCAGCGATTGCAGCATCGCGCCGTCGCAGGGCACATAAGGCCATGGAAGACGCCCGCTTCGCTTTCGACAGCTATCACCTCCTGCTCGTCGCACTGGGCGCCAGCCTGCTGGTGGCCTACTGGCTGCCGCACCTCTTCTTGCGGAAGCCGCCTGCGGCGACCGCGCTCCTCATGGCGTGCGGCATGGCCGGCTCGCTGTTGTTCCCGGATGTCGTCGCCGGGATAAATCCGACGGAGAACCCGGGCATCTGGGAAATCTCCGCCGAGCTCGTGGTAATCGTCGTGCTCTTCGCCACCGGGCTACGGATCGACGACCTGGGCGGCCGACGACTGTGGTGGCCGACCGTCAGGCTTCTCGCAATCACCATGCCTCTCACCATCGCCGCCGTCGCGCTGCTCGGCTGGAGCCTCGCTGGAATGACCGTGGGCGGAGCCATCCTGCTCGGCGCCGTGCTGGCGCCCACGGACCCGGTGCTGGCTGGCGACCTGCAGATCGGCCCGCCGCTCGAGGGAAAGGAGCATCCGGTCCGGTTCGCGCTGACGACCGAAGCGGGACTGAACGATGGCCTTGCGTTCCCGTTCGTCTACCTCGCGCTCCATGTCGCCTCCCAGGGTGCGGACCCGAGCCTCTGGCTTGCCAAGTGGTTCGCTTGGGACGTCCTCTACCGCATCGGCGTCGGCACCCTGCTCGGCATCGGCATCGGCTGGCTGCTGGGGCGCATACTGATCGCCGTGCCGGCCTGGAACACGGTCTCCCCGTCGGGGCCGGGCGTTCTTGCACTGGCCGGCGTATTCCTCGCCTACGGAGTGGTGGAGCTCGCCGAAGGATACGGGTTCATCGCAGCCTTCGTCGCGGGACTCGTGTTTCGGCGGGCAGAGGCCCGCCATCGTTTCCACAAGCGTCTCCACGACTTCGCGAGTTCCATCGAGCATGCGATAACGGCCATTCTCCTGGTGCTCCTCGGCAGCGTGATGCCCTCGCTCTGGCCTCATCTGGACTGGAGCCACACGCTCATCGGCTTCGGTCTGATTCTGGTGATCAGGCCGCTTTCGGGGATGCTCGGCCTCATCGGCACTCCGTTGAGCCTGAGGGCGCGGGCTGTGGTGGCGATCTACGGCGTTCGCGGGATCGGATCGCTCTACTACCTGGGATACGCGGCGACGCACGTGGAGTTCATCGACGAGGGGCAGCTCTGGGCGCTGGTCGCCTTTACCATCTTCGCCTCCACGGTCGTTCACGGTCTGACCGCCACTGCAACTGTCGAGGTCCTGGATCGCGAATACGGCGAAGGCGACGGCGTCGAGTCGGATCCCGCTGTGGAGGCTCCCCGGGGCAGGTGAGCCCGCGCGCTCTGCGATACGTGGTGTTCCTCACCACCCGCTACGGCGACGTCGCATCGTTTCTGGCCGGGTCGAGTTCCTGGCCACTTGCCGCGCGTCAATTGCCAGATACCGGTGTGACGGCCCCGTTCTGTCCGCTACCATCGCGCGATGAAACGGGTAGGGGACGTCGGGGTGGCGATGAAACGCAGTATGTTGATCCCGATGCTTCTCAGCTTCCATGTCGCTGCAGCAGCAGCCGAGGCCCAGGGCTGCCGCGTCGCGCTGGCGCTTGCGCTGGACGTGTCTTCTTCCGTGGATTCCGCGGAATACAGGTTGCAGATCGAGGGCGTCGCGCACGCGCTGCTCGACCGCGAGGTGCAGGCGGCGATCCTTCAGAGCGGGGGCAGCATCGCGCTACAGGTCTTCGAGTGGTCGGGGGAGAACGATCAGGTCGTGATTCAGGACTGGATGCTCATCGACAGCACGGCCGACCTGGAAGCCTTTGCGGCCGGTCTGCTCCGTCAGCGGGAAACGCGCAGTTTCCTCGGCAATCAGACCGCGATCGGGGCGGCGCTGGATTTCGCGCTCACGCAACTGGAGCGGGGACCGACCTGCTGGGAAAGCAAGATCGATGTTTCCGGCGACGGACAGACCAATGAGGGGATCCGGCCGCAGGATCTCTACTGGATGCGCGACTTCGGTGATATCGTGGTGAATGGCCTCGCTATCGAGGCGAGCGTGACCGGCCTGCTGCGCTATTACGACGAGTTCGTGATCCGGGGCCCGAATGCCTTTGTCATCCGTGCGGCGGACTACGACGATTTCTCCCGCGCCATGCGCGAGAAGCTGATCCGGGAGCTTGGCGCTCCGCGGATCGGGGCTCTCGACGGTGACGCAGCGGAACGTCCCGCGCCTCCTTTTCGTTGACGTGCAGTCGCGGCAACCGCGCCGCAGGATGTGGAGGAGGACACGTGATGAATATCGGTCGTATCGCGCGCGCCGGAGTGGCGCTGAGTTTTCTCGCGCTGCCGGCAGTTGCGCAGCAGGACGCTGCAGCGGACGCGCCCGGGAACAACCTCGCCAACCCAGAGGCGGAGACGCAGCAGGAGGCGGTGAACCGCTCCAACGCCGCGCAGTGGGACGCCGACGGCGACGGAACGATCACCGGCGAGGAATTCATGAACGAATGGGAGAAGCGGGACATTTTCGCCCAGTGGGACGAGAACGGCGACGGCAACGTCACCAGCGAGGAACTCGGCCGCGGCTTCCTCAGCTACTACGACACCGACGGCAGCGAGATGCTGGAGGAGTACGAGCACGATGAGTTTGGCACTGGCATGGCCACCGACGGCTTCTTTGGCCGGTAGGCAACGCGACGGTGATCACTCGAAACCGTTATGTCTGATAACCTGCTCTGTATAAGGATTGCGCCGGACCGCTGGTCCGGCCGATCCGGCAGTGCGGAGGAGCAATCATGACACGAGAATTGATTTACGCAGTTTGCCTGACGCTGCTCGCCGGCGGCGCAGCGGCGCAGAACGACGGCGCGGCCGCATTTGAGGGCGGCGACGTCGCTGGAGCCGCCGCGGCCTGGCAGCAGCAGGCCGACGCGGGTGACGCCGCAGCGCAGTTCAACCTCGGAGTGCTCTACGACGCGGGCGAGGGCGTCGAGCAGGATCGCGCCAAGGCCGCGCGGCTCTACGAGGCCGCGGCGGCGCAGGGTCACGCGGGTGCCGCTTTCAACCTCGGCCTGATGTACGAGACGGGCGAGGGGGTCGAGCAGGACGCCGAGAAGGCAGTGGAGTGGTATCGTCAGGCCGGCGAGGCGGGCGACATGCTGGCGCAGAACAAGCTCGGGACCCTCTACTCCGAGGGCGGCGCAATTTCCGAGGATCAGGCCGAGGCGGCGCGGTGGTTCGAGATGGCCGCCGAACAGGGTCACGCGCCGGCGATGTTCAAGCTCGCTTCGATGTATGCCAACGGTCGTGGTGTGGAGCGGGATCTGGGCGCGGCGAACGATTGGAACGAGAAGGCTGACGTGGCGCAGATGTCGGGCGTCAGTGCCACCGCCTGCACTCAGCGCAGCCTGCACGTGATCGAGTCGTGCCGGCGCACCACGCCGATGACGGAATAGGGCTCAGCGGCGGACGGCCGGCGTCTCGATCGGCAGTCCGCGCCCCCGCCACGCGACGTAGAGCTCGAGGGCGAGGTACTCCTCCGAGCCGAGTGGATACGGCTCGGCGCGCAGCGAGGTGTTGCACCACTCGAACATGCGGTGGCGTGAGCCCATCGAGCTCCACAGCATCCTGAAGATCGGAAAGCCGTTGACGTGTCCCTCGCTCAGCACGTCGCCGCGCAGCATGTCGCCGGGGTGCCGGTCATGGCAATGACCGCAGGCGAGGTCGAGTTGACCTCGTCGGGTCTCGTAGAACGTGCGGCCCTGCTCGAAAAAGGGCGCCGCCGGGCCGTCGATCTCGACCGCCATCGGCACGCCGCGCGATTGGTTCGCAACGTAGGTCGTCAGCGCCAGCAACTCGTCGGATTCGTAGGGGTAGGGCTCGGCGCCCATGTAGCTGGTCCGCATCTCGTTGATGCGCAGCTCGAGGTTCACGAGGCCGCCGCGCTTCTCGTCGAAGACCGGATAGCGGGCGGCGACGCCGCGCATCGTCTCCGCGGCGTCCTCGTGGCAGGAGGCGCAGGATTCGCCCTCGTCGCCCTCGACCAGGTTCCAGAGCGCCTCACCCTCCTCGACGGCGAACATGCCGGGGTTGAGGAAGGCGTCCTCCTGCAGAGCGCGCGTCTCCTCGGTCATGTAGAGGAAGCCGGAGCGGCGCCCCTCGACCTCGTACGAAGCGATCTCGTCCGCGCCGAACGCAGCCGCGGCGGAAAAAGCGCCCGCGGCGGCGATCACGGCGATGCGGCTCCCGCTCATTGGCGGTCCAGCGACGCGAGGTAGGCCACCACGTCCTCGACCTCTTGTGCGCTGTAGATCGGCTTGTTCTCGAAGCGGTCGAGCACCCGGTAGAGATCCTCGCCCCGGTGGTAGGACGGCATCACCGTATCAGGGTTCAGCGCCTTTGGGTCGACGAGACGCAGCCGGAGTTCGCCCGGCGTGTAGCGTGCGCCGACTCCGGTGAGCGACGGACCGATCTGACCGTGGTTTGGCTCTTCGGGGATCGGCATCGGGTGACAGATCAAGCAGGTCGCCTTGTCGAGGTCGCGCACGATCTGGCGACCGCGAGCGGGGTTGCCGGGCGAGTCGGTCAGGGGCTGCGGGATTGCACCCTCGACGATCTCATAGGCGGCGATCTGGGCGAGTGCCGGACCAGCGGCGAGCAGCGCAGCGAGGGCGGCCACGATCGCGAGCCGCTTATCCATAGAGGTCCGTCATCATGCTCCGGTACCAGCCGCGGGCATAGTCTGCCTCGCTTGCGCGGAATTCAGGGCCGGCGTTCGGGGGGCTGACGCCGCCGGCGCCCTCGACCGCCTTGAGCGTTCCGTCGTCTGCCAGATGGAAGACGTCGGCGACGGAGATGCCATAGTCGGGCGCGACGAGGCTGTAGCAGGTGTTGATGAGCGACGGCTCCGGCGGCTCCTCATCCTGCAATATGGCGGCGAGGGCGAGAGCGCAGGACTTGCCCTGGCTGCTGGCCGAGAAGCCCGACTTGGGCATGGCCCCGGCAATGGCCGCGTCGCCCAGCACGTGGACGCCGGGCATGACGGCGGATTCGAACGTGCGTTGATCGATGCGGCACCACTCGTCGCCGTCGGTTAGGCCGCCATCGACCGCGAGATCCGCGGCGCGCTGCGGCGGGATCAGGTTCACCACGTCGCCGCTGTGGCGCCCGAACTCGCTGACGACGGTCTTGGTCTCTGGCTCGACCCGCAGCACGTATCCCGTGTCGGCGAACGGAAGCCACTCGATCATGCCGGGATAGAGCTGCTCCCACCCCTCCATGAACAGCGGCTGCTTGGAGAATGAGTCCTTGGCATCAATGAGCACGATCTTGGACCGCGGCTTGTGCGTCTTGAGGTAGTGCGCGACGAGGCTCGCCCGCTCGTAGGGTCCGGGCGGGCATCGGAACGGATTGACCGGGATCGACATCAAAAAGACGCCGCCGTCCTCCATGTCCTCGAGCTGCCGACGCAGGATCCCGGTCTGCGGGCCGGCCTTCCAGGCGTGTGGCATGATCTCGGCCGTCTCAGGATCGTAGCCCTCAATGGTTCCCCACTTGAAATCGACGCCGGGCGAGACGACGAGGCGGTCGAAGGAAACCGACGAGCCGTCGGCGAGCACCACCTGTCCGCCGTCCGCGTCGATCGACGCCACGCGGCCCCGCACCACCGTCACGCCTGCGCCCGCGAGACCATCGAAGCCGTGGGTGATGAAGTCCATGCCGTTGAGCCCGGCGATGACGGTGTTGCTGAACGGGCAGGTTACGAAGCTATCGTGCTCCTCGACGAGCGTCACACCGATCTCGGGTGCCAGCGCTCGAAGGTAACGTGCGCAGGTCGCCCCGCCAAAGCCGCCGCCGACGACCACCACCCGACCCGCCGACTGGCCGCGGGCCACGTGCGGCGCGGCGAGGGAGAGGGACGCGGCGCCGGCGATCCGCAGGACTGTCCGTCGTGACGGGCCGGCGCTCATCGCGCCGTCTCCGCGGCGAGATAGCTCGAGATCGCCGCGATCTCGTCTTCTGTATACCCCCTCGCGATCCGGTTCATGATGGTACCCTCCAGTTCGCCGCTGCGGTAGTTCAGAAGGAGCACGGCCATCTCGTCCGCGCTCAGCTCGTCAATGGCCGGGATGGCACCCAGGCTGGCGCCACCGGGGCCGTGACAATTCGCGCAGGCGAGCGCCAGCGCCTCCGGCGTCTGGGCCGGCGCCGCGTTCGCGAGAAGGCCGGCGATCGGCAGACAAAGCGCGCTGCGCCGGAAATGTGACATAGGCGTGGTCCTCCGCTTCCCGCTGTGCCGTACCCGGCGCTTTCGGGTGCTCCTCCGGCGAGGCTATCGCGATGCGTTCCGTTGGGAAAGGCGTGTTTCACCGGCATATGATGTGGGCGGTCAAGACTGCGCCTTGCGCTCGGCCACGTTTCAGCGACGTTGGGACTGAACCGGAGAAGGAGGGCGACGAGATGGCGTATCCATGCTCGCTGACACGGCGGCGCTTTTTGGCCGGAGCCTCGGCCGGGCTCGGTGGCGGGCTGCTCGGGTGGCGCCCGGCAGGCGCGCAGATCACCGACCTGCGCGGCTTCGATCCACTCTGGCGGGACGCGGACGAAGCGCTGGAAGCCTTCTTCGGCCACGTGGACTATGCCGGCGAAGGGCTTCGAATCGACCTGCCGCAGCACGCCGACGTGGGCAGTTCGGTTCCGCTCACCGTTCAGGTCGACAGTGCAATGACCGCCGACGACTACCCGGTGGTGATCCATGTGCTCGCACACGGGAACCCTACGCCGCACATATTGTCGGTCTGGTTCCTGCCGGGCGCGGGGCGGGCCGAGTTCAGCACACGCGTCCGGCTCGAGACCTCGCAGACCGTCACCGCCGCGGCGCAGATGAGCGACGGCCGACACATCCGCGTCGACCGCGACCTGTCGGTCAGCTTTGGCGCCTGCGGCCAGATCGGCTCGGGCAGCAACGCCGACATCGCGGCTTTCCAGCCCAAGACGCGCGTCAGCGTGCCGGCGACCGCCGAGCGCGGCGAGATCGTCCCGGTGCGCGCGGTAATCTCGCACCCGATGGAAACCGGCATGCGGCTAAACAGCACGCAGGAGTGGATTCGCAAGCGCATCATCTCGCGCTTCGGATGCACCTACGGCGGTGAGGAGATCTTCAAGGCCCGCCTCTATCCGGCCGTGGCGACCAACCCGTACTTCTCGTTCTACGCGCGTGCGGAGGAAAGCGGTCCCGTTTTCTTCAGCTGGTATGACATGACCGACTACACCTACGAGGACCAGGCGGTGATCTCGGTCGCCTGATCGCTGCGCCTGCGAAAGTCCGACAATCTTTGTAAGCTATTGCAGCCATTGGAAATTGGGCGGTGTGACTAGGCAATTTCCAATTGCCTGACCCAAGGTCTTCCGACAATACTGTCGCAGCACCCCTCAGGAGGAGAAGTCGGAGGGTTGGCTGGAGCGGCATGCGTCGCACCCGCCCAGCGGGGTATTGCGTAAAGCACGGGAGGAAATCCGATGAGTTTCACACTCAACGTCAACGGGACCGACTTTGAGGTCGATGTCGAGCCCGAGACGCCACTTCTATGGGTCATCCGGGACTCGGTCGGTCTCACCGGGACCAAGTACGGCTGCGGCATCGCGAAGTGCGGAGCCTGCACCGTCCACGTGGACGGCCAGCCGGTGAAGTCATGCAACGTAACCGCGGCGAGCGTCGCCGGGCGTGAGGTCACCACCATCGAGGGCCTGTCCCCCGACAACAGCCATCCGGTGCAGGTCGCCTGGAAGGAGCACACTGTGCCGCAGTGCGGCTACTGCCAGTCGGGCCAGATCATGTCGGCCGCTGCGCTGCTGGCGAGGACGCCGCAGCCGAGCGACCAGGAGATCGACGCGGCGATGGCAGACAACCTCTGCCGCTGCGGCACGTACCTTGCCATCCGCAAGGCCATCCACAGCGCCTCTCAGGCTTGATCGGAGAACAGGGAGATGACCAAGATCGAAGTATCCAGGCGCACCTTCATCCGGACGGCAGTCGCCGCCGGCGGAGGACTCATGCTGGGGTTCCAGGTTCCGGGACTCGCCGCTTACGCGCAATCCGTCACGCCCGAGCCCTGGAACGGGCTCGACCATGGCAACGAGATCAACGCATGGCTGACGATCGATCCTGAGGGGATCGTGACCGTCCGCTGCCCGCACACCGAAATGGGGCAGGGCGGGATGACCTCCGTCGGCATGATGATCGCCGAAGAGCTCAACACGCCGTGGGAGAACATCCGCGTCGTCATGGCCGACGCCAACCGTCACGTTACGGAAGGCGAGGTCTACGTCAACATGTCGACGGGCGGCTCGAACCTCGTCCGCAACCGGCACCCGCACATCATGCAGGCCGGCGCCTCTGCGCGCGAGCGGCTGAAGCAGGCGGCGGCCGAGGCGTGGGGCGTCGACCGCTCCGAGGTCACGGCCGAGCAGGGGACACTGACGGCGGGGAACAACAGCGCGGGCTATGGCGAGTTCGCCACCGCTGCGGCCGGCGTCAGCCTCGACGAAGAACCCGCGATCAAGGCGTATGGCGACTGGTGGCTTGTCGGGACGGAGATCCCGCGGGTCGACGTGCCGGTCAAGACGGACGGCTCGGCGGTCTATCCGATCGACGTGACCGTGCCCGACATGGTCTATGCCGCAGTCCGTGCCTGCCCGGTGCCCGGCGGCCGCCTCGTCAGCTTCGACGCTGACGCAGTCCGTGACCGGCCCGGCATCATCGACGTGATCGAGTTCACGCAAACCGCGGACGAACTGGCCAACGCGGACCTGCGCAGCGGCGTCGCCGTGATCGCGGACACATGGTACCGCGCGAAGACCGCGCTCGACCTGATGCCGATCGAGTGGGACTTCCAGGGCAACGACCAGTACAGCTACTCGGGGATGGACGCCGAGGCGCGCGAGCTCCTGATGCAGGAGGCGCAGCACGCCGAGGAGGTGCGGGGCGACCCGCGGCCCATGATCGCCGATAGCGACTCCGTCGTCGCCGGCGACTATGCCCGACCCTATGAGTGCACGGCTCCGATGTCGCCGCCGGCAGCCGTCGTCGACGTCAAGCCGGATCGCGTGGATGTCTGGAGCTTCACTCAAAACGTGGCTGGTACGCTTCTGCTGGTCGCGGAGCAGGTCGGAGTGGACCCGGCGCAGGTCTTCGTCCACGGCACCTACATCGGCGGCGGGTTCGGCTACGGCAACCATCACGACGCGGCACGTCAGGCGGCCGAAGCCTCCAAGCAGGTCGGACGGCCGGTCAAGGTCATCTGGTCGCGCGAGGAGGATCAGCGCCAGACGCGCACCCGTCCTCCGATCTGGGCTCGCTTCGAGGCGGTTCTGGGCGACGACGGCCTGCCGACTGCGGCGCTGGCGCGGACCGTGGCGGAGCCGAAGAACCCCGACTACGCCGACCGCGCCATCGCCAACATGCCGTACAACATCCCGAGCTATCGGTATGAGCGGCACATCGTGCAGGCGAACCCCCCCGTCGGTCCCAACCGGGCGCCGGGGGTCAACAACAACTGCTACTGCATAGAGCAGTTCGTCGACGAGATGGCGCTTGCCGGAGACTGGGATCCGCTGGAGTGGCGGATCAAGATGACCGAGGGCAACGAGCGCTACCAGCGCGTCCTCCTCAAGCTGAAGGAGGTTGCGGAGTTCACGCCGGAGCTTGGCCGCGGCATGGGCATGGGTGTCGCGGTGGTCGAGGACCACGGCACCATCGCCGGCTGCTGCGCGACCGTGGAGGTCACCCGCAGGGGAGCCCTCTACATCGACAAGATCCTGCTCGTGACGAACAGCGGTTATGTCTTCAACCCGCGTGCCGCGCGTGAACAGCTCGAGGGCTCGGTCGCCTGGGAGCTCAGCCACGCGCTCTACGGGGGGCTGCGTCTGGAGAACGGCCAGTTCGTCAACACCAACTTCGACACCTACAACATCATGCGGATCCCCGACATGCCGCCTGTGGAAGTGGTGTTCGCCTCTTCGGAGGATCAGTGGTGGGGCGGCTACGGCGAGCCCGGAGGTCCGCCGGCGCCGGCGGCGGTCGCGAACGCAATCTACTTCGCCACCGGCAAGCGGATCCGCACGACGCCGATCATGTCGCAGGACCTGACCTGGAGCTGATCTGCGCGCTCAGAGCAGAGTACGGGGCACGGCCGGGATCTTTCCCGGCCGTCTCCTTGTCGGCCGGTGACGGCCGACGGCGCCAACCGAAGATGTCACCGCAGGTGCGCGGCGCGGCCGCGTGCGAACCACCAAAAGCAGGTAGAAGCCGTTGATTAAGCGACTGTTGCTCATCCTCCTTGCCGGACTCGTGATCGTGGCCGGAGGAGCCTACGCCTATGCCACCCGCCACACCGCGATCGAGCCGATTGACCGGCCGGACCCTGCGTCCTTCGATCCGGCTCTCGTCGAGCGGGGCGAGGCGCTTGCCGGCCTCGGAAACTGCGGCGTCTGCCACACGACACAGGGCGGAGGCCGCTATGCCGGCGGGCTGGCCCTCCCGACGCCGTTCGGCACGATCTACACCACCAACATCACTCCCGATCCCGAGACCGGTATCGGTGCCTGGTCCGAGGAGGCGTTCATCCGCGCGATGCACCATGGCATCGATCGCGAGGGCAACCAGCTCTACCCGGCCTTTCCCTACGACTACTTCGCCAAGGTGACGGAGGACGACCTGCGGGCGATCTACGCCTACCTGATGAGCCAGGAACCGGTGGCGGCGGAGATATCGGAGAACGAGCTGGGTTTCCCGTACAACATGCGTCTGCTGCTCGAGGGCTGGAACTTCCTGTTCCTCGAGGATGGTGAGTTCGAGCCGGATCCGGAGCGGGACGAGGAGTGGAACCGCGGCGCCTACATTGTCGAGGGTCTGGGTCATTGCGGCGCCTGCCATTCTCCGCGCAACCGGTTCGGAGCACCGGCGAGAGGCGAGCCCGAAGCGTATGCGGGCGCGCGAGCTGAGGGCTGGTACGTGCCGCCGCTCGACGACACGACGCCGGCGCCGATCCCTTGGACGCAGATCGGTCTGGTGAATTACCTCATCGACGGCTGGGACAGTGATCACGGCATTGCCGCGGGCCCGATGCGGCCGGTGGTCGACGACCTCTACCAGCAGTCGGAGGACGACGTCTTCGCGATCGCGGCGTACGTTATGTCGCTCAAGGGCGGCGCGCTGTCGAACGAGGAGCAGACCGCGGTAGCGGACGAAGCGCGCGCCGTCGCCGAGCGGCTGGAGTGGGGCCACCCGGAGAACCCGCTGCTGCCGGAGGATCCGCTGCTTCAGGAGGGTGCACGGGTCTACGAGAGCCAGTGCGCCGACTGCCACAAGAGCGGCGGCCAGTCGGTACCGCTGGCCCTGATGACCTCGATCCACGCCCCGGACGCGGCGAACCTGGTGCATGTGACGTACAAAGGCATCCAGCCGGCGCCGCTGGGTTCGCTCGACCGCTCCATGCCGGCCCGTGCGATCCAGATCTCGGACGAGGAGATGGTCGCGCTGGCGATGTTCATCCGCGACAGGTTCAGCGACGAGCCGGCGTGGGAGAACGTAGAGGAGACCGTGCGTGAGGTGCGCGCTGAAGTCGAGGCAAAGCACTAGCGGCGGCGGAGGCTGGCGTCGCCTCGGGTCCGGACGGGGCGGCATTACTTGAAACGGCATCGTTTGGTTCGACCTCGGGCCTTTCTCCTGAAGGAGAAGAAATCGGACCACGCGCGGGCGGCGCCGGTATGGCGTCGTCCGGATCGTCTTCGGGGGAAGCTGCGAAAATCTGGCAGCTTTTCTCGCGGAAGGCGTTCTTTCTCGTATCAGGCTGGGACGGCTGCGCGGCCTGCCTAGAGCCGCTGCGTCATCGCTGACGTCGGAGACGGCCACGATCCGCCGGCGCGCGCTTCCCGCCGAACACGTGCGCAACTGTGTACAGTTGCATTTCCGGTGACCATTGTGGCAACGTGGGCAGGTGAGGAAGACCGGCAGAAGTCTTCGCTGCGATATTGGAGGAGGACTCATGGACGACTCGTCGCTGCCCAAGGTCATTGCCGAAGCGGACGACGGCATTGGCTGGGTGACGTTCAACAATCCGGCCCGCCGCAATGCCATGAGCCTCGAGATGTGGCAGCTGACGGACGCCGCCCTCGAGCGGTTCGAGAATGATCCGGACGTGCGCGTCGTGGTTCTGCGAGGCGCTGGCGACAAGGCCTTCATGTCCGGCGCAGACATCTCTCAGTTCGAGGACCAGAGAAAGAACGCCGAGCAGCAGGAGATGTATGCCAAGACCTCGGAGAGCGCGAAAGCGCGGCTCGCAGCGTTCGGCAAGCCGCTCGTGGCGATGATCCGGGGCTTCTGCATCGGCGGTGGTCTCGGCGTCGCCATTAGCGCGGACATCCGGATCGCTTCGGACGATTCACGCTTCGGGATTCCCGCGGCGAAGCTCGGCCTTGCCTACGGTTTCGACAGCTTGCGCAAGCTGACCGGACTTGTGGGCCCGGCCCTCGCCAAGGAGATCCTCTTCACCGGTCGTCGTCTCGACGCAGAGGAGGCGCTGCGCATCGGTCTGGTGAACCGCGTCGTGCCGGCCGAGCAGCTGGAGGCGACTGTCGTCGAACTCGCTGAAGAGATTGCCGGCAACGCACCGCTGACCATTCGTTCAACGAAGATCACCGTCGACAACGTGATGCGCGATCCGGAGCTGCGGGAGATGGACAAGGTCGAGGCAAGCTTCCGCGACTGCTTCGACAGCGACGATTATGCCGAGGGACGCCGCGCCTTCATGGAGAAGCGCAAACCCAATTTCACCGGCGCCTGAACGGCAGCGATAAAAAGCCAATCCCTTTGTCGTGGAGCTACGGATGCCTGAAGATCCGCTTCCCCTGGCGCGTTTCAACGTCCTGGAGCTGACGCTCGCTCGCGCGGGTCCGACGGCCGCGCGCCACCTTGCCGACTGGGGCGCGAACGTCCTTCGCGTCGAGCCGCCGAAGGCGCTGACGAGCCCCGAGGACTACACCGGAAAGCGCTTCGGGCCCGACCGGCTGAACCTGCACCGCAACAAGCGCTCCCTCACGCTCAACTTGAAGGAGCCCGAGGGCAAGGCGATCTTCATGGAGCTGGTGAAGACTGCCGACGTCATCGTCGAGAACATGCGCAGCAACGTGAAGCACCGGCTGGGCATCGACTACGAGAGCGTGAGCAAGATCAATCCCCGCATCGTCTACGGCTCGATCTCGGGGTTCGGTCAGACCGGACCCTACAAGGACCGCGCCGGCGTCGATCAGATCGTGCAGGGCATGGGCGGGATGATGTCGATCACCGGCACACCCGAATCCGGTCCGATCCGGGTGGGCACGGCCGTCATAGACCTGACCGCCGGCGGTTTTCTGGCCCAGGCGATCCTCATCGCGCTGCTCGAGCGCGAGGTGACCGGCAAGGGGCGCTTCGTGCACACGTCCCTCCTCGAGTCGATGATCTCGCTGCTCGACTTCCAGGCCGCGCGCTGGCTCATGGCCGGCGAGGTCGCAGGCCAGGCGGGCAACAACCATCCGACGTCGATCCCGAGCGGGCTTTTTCCGACCGCCGACGGGCAGATCCTGCTGGCCGCGGCAGGCGACCGCCTGTGGGAGCGCTTTTGCAAGACCGCGGGTGCGGAGCACTTCCTCGAAAACCCGGACTACAAGACAGGGCCAGACCGGCTGGCGCATCGGGACGAGCTGAACGAGAAAATCTCCGAGATCACGCGGACGAGGACCAGCCAGTACTGGTTCGACCTCTTCAGCGAGGCAGGGGTGCCCTGCGGGCCGATCAACACGATCGACAAGGTCTTCGCCGATGAGCAGGTGCAGCATCTGGGGATGGCACTGCCTGTGACCGACCCGCGACTTGGGCCACTCACCATGGTCGCACAGCCAAACAACATCGAAGGGCACAGCAAGGATGTGCGCAGTCCGCCGGCCGTACTCGGGGAACATACGGAGGAAGTTCTGCGCGACCTCGGCTATGACGCAGACAGGATCGCCGACCTCAAGTCGCGCGACATCGTCTGAGCCTCCCGGCGTCGAAGCCCGGCTCGATGGATGACGGCCAATCTCAGCCGCAGCCAGCCGTCAACGACGGAACTCCCGCGATGTCGAAGGTGCAGCGGCTTCGGGCGGCAAGGCCTAGGCGCCTGCGGGGTGTCCTGGCCCTCGACGATCTCGAGCCGCTGGCGCGCCGGCATCTACCGCGCCCCGTCTTTGGCTACATCCGGAGCGGGAGCGAGACCGACTTCTCGATGACTGACAACCGCGCGGCGTTCGCCGACTATGGCTTCGTCACGCGGGTGCTGCAGGACGTTTCTGGGCGCACGCTGCGGACCGACATCCTCGGGGAGAGCTACGACGCCCCGTTCGGCATCGCACCGATGGGCATGAGCGCACTGGCGGCTTACCGCGGCGACCTCGAACTCGCGGCCGCGGCGTCCGAGGCGAATGTCCCGATGATCGTCAGCGGCTCGTCCCTGATCCGGCTGGAGGAGATCAGGGCGGCGGCGCCCAAGGCCTGGTTCCAGGCCTACCTGCCGGGGGACGCCGGCAAGATCGAGGCTCTGGTCGACCGAGTGGCTCGAGCAGGGTTCGAGGTGCTCGTCCTGACCGTAGATACGCCGACCCGCGCGAACCGCGAGAGCAACATTCGGACGGGCTTCACGACCCCTCTCAAGCCGGGCCTGCGCTTGGCGTGGGATGGGATCTGCCGGCCACGCTGGACGGTCGGCACGCTGGCACGCACGCTCCTGTTGCATGGCATGCCGCACTTCGAGAACTCGTTTGCACACCGGGGCGCGCCGATCATTGCGCGCAACGTCGAGCGCGACTTCAGCAAGCGCGACCACCTGAACTGGACCCACTTCGACGCGATCCGCGCGCAGTGGAAGGGCCGCCTCCTGCTGAAGGGCGTGAGCAGCGTTGAGGATGCCGTGTCGGCACGTGCGCGGGGTGCCGACGGGGTCATCCTGTCGAACCATGGCGGGCGCCAGCTCGACGGAACGATTTCGCCGCTGCGGGTGCTTGAGCGTTCGCGTGATGCCGTAGGCGACTGGCCACTGATGATGGACGGCGGCATCCGACGCGGCACCGACGTGATGAAGGCGCTGGCGCTGGGCGCTGACTTCGTCTTCGTCGGCCGCCCGTTCCTTTATGCCGCGTCGCTGGCCGGCCGCGCGGGGGTGGCCTATGCAATCAGGATCCTTGCCGACGAGGTCGAGCGGAACATGGGCCTCATCGGCATCCGCAAGCCGGCGGAAATGAACCGCGATCTTCTGGTGCGGGTGTGCTGAGGCGCCAGGGGTTCGGTCAGGACTGCAGCGACTTGTCGCGGCGCCGGTTCAGCCAGCCAAAGAAGTAGGGCGCGAAGATGCCGAGCAGCGCGAAGGCGAAGAAGGCCAGCGCGATCGGCCGCTCTAGGAACATCGTGGCGTCCTGTTCGAAGATCAGCATCGACCGCTTGAGCGACGTCTCGAGGATGTCGCCGAGGATGATGCCGAGCGCGAGCGGCACGACCGAGAACCCGAACCGGGTCATGAAGTACCCGAGGATGCCGAAGCCCAGCATCACCCAGACGTCGAGCATGCTCTGGTCAAGCGAATAAGAGCCGATCACGGCCAGGAAGAAAACCGAGGGCCAGAGCAGCGCGTTCGGCACCAGCGTCAGGAGGGCGAAGAACTTTGCGCCGAGCAGCCCGAGGCCGAGCCAGGCGATGTTCGAGACCATCATGATGGCGAAGATCGCGTAGATGAATTCGGGCTGCTGGTTGAAAAGGTACGGGCCCGGCCGCACGCCCTGGGCTGTCAGCCCGACGAGGATCACCGCCGTGACGGAGCTGCCGGGAATGCCGAGGGCGAGGGTAGGGATCATGGCGCCGCCAACCGCCGAGTTGTTCGCCGACTCGGCCGCCGCCAGCCCCTCGATCGAGCCGTGACCAAACTCGGCCTTGTTCTTCGACCAGCGCCGGACCTCGTTGTAGGCCACCAGCGAGGCGACGGTGCCGCCCTCGGCGGGCAATATGCCGATGAAGGTGCCGATGCCCGAGCCCGCGAGCGTCGCCCGCCAGATGCGCTTGTAGTCGCTCCAGCTCGGCAGCTTCATCGCCTTCATGGCGATCCGCTCGACGACGACGTCGACCATGTGGGTCTGGCGCAGCAATTCGGTTATGGCGAAGAGACCGATCAGGATCGGGATGACCTTCAGGCCGCCGGTCATCTCCAGATAGCCGAATGTGAAGCGCTCCATCCCCGTGACGTAGTCGATGCCCACGGTCGCGAGCAGCAATCCGAATGCGGCGGCGATCAGGTTCTTGGCCGATCCCTCGCCGCTGATCGAGGCAACCATCGACAGGCCGAACACGGTCAGCGCGAAGTACTCCGGCGGGCCGAACTCGTAGGCCATCCGCGCCAGCAGTGGGGCGCCGATGATGAACACGATGACGCTGAAGATGCCCGCGAGCGTGCTCGCCACGGTGGCGATGCCGAGGGCTCGGCCTGCCTCTCCCTTCTTCGCCAGTGGATATCCGTCGAGGCAGGTCACCATGGCCGATGACGAGCCCGGCACGTTAACGAGGATGGCCGAGATCGCCCCCGCAAAGGCGTTGGAGCAGTAGATCGAGAGGAGCAGCGCCAGCGCCGGAACCGGCTCCATGATCATCGTGAAGGGCAGGAGCAGAGCGGTGGTCATTGTAGCTCCGATCCCCGGCAGGATGCCGATGCCGGTGCCGATCAGCAGGCCGATCAGGATCAGGCACAGGTTCCAGGGGTCGCCGACGACGGAGAGACCCTCGAGAAACGGAGTCATGAGCAATTCCTAAGGGAGCAGGTTCACGAGGACACCCTCGGGAAAGCGCACGCGAAGAAAGGTGCCGAACATCAGGTATAGCACTGCGGCGAGCACGAGGGCGTAGGCGAAGGTCGCGAGATAGCGCCGCATGCCCCAGAGCGGCACGCAGAGCACGACGAAGAAGATCATCCCGACGAAGAAGTCGATCCAGGTCGCCAGCGCCAGCGAGACGATCATTGCCGCCATGGTGGCGTAGGAGAGCGCGGGGACCGGTTCCGGGATGTGCGTCTCGCGCGTCCGGGACTCCACCAGCATGCCGATCACCAGCAGTAGGATGACAAGGATCACGCCCTGCGGGTAGCTGGCCGGCTGCATGCCCTGCGCGAGCGAGTCTGGGACCGTCCCGATCCTGGTGCTCAGGTAGTAGGCGTAGGCGCAGAACCCGGCCACGACGGCGGCAACGGTGAAGTCCGAGTATATCAGGGCCGTGAGGCCGCCCCTCTCGGGCGACCTCCGGCCGAAGCGCTTGCGTGACATCGGGCGTGATGTCCCGCCCGGCCTACATCAGGCCCAGCGCCGTGAGCGCCTCGACCGCCTCGTCGTGTTCGCGCTGGATCGCCTCCTCGAAGACCTCGCCCGAGGCGACGCTGTCGAGGGGAATGCCGGCGTTGCGCAGATAGGTCTGATAGCCCTCCGTCGCCATTGCCTGCGCGAAGCCGTCCCGCAGGGTCGCGACCCGGTCCTCGGGCGTGCAGTCGCGCACGGCGAAGCCGCGCAGCGTCGGACGCACGAGGTCCATCCCCAGCTCCTTCGCGGTGGGCACGTCGGGAAAATCCTCCTGCCGCTCCTCTGTGAACGCGATGATCGGCCTGATGTCGCCCGCGTCGATCATGGCGCCCGCCTCGCTGACCCCGACCATGCCGGCATCGAGGTCGCCTGCGACGACGCTGACCGCGGCCGTGCCACCCGAGTCGGACGGCACCGCCTGCGGCTGCATCAGGTCTCCGCGCTCTGCCATAAGGAAGACGGTGATGTGGTCGCCGCCACCGATTGTCACGAGGCCGATCGAGAGCGGCTCTTCCTTGGCGGCGGCGAGAAACTCCTCCGCCGTGGGATAGGGACCGTCAGCAGCGGTCATCAGGTAGATCGGGTCGACCGTCGCCCGTCCGATCCCGACCAGATCATCGATGCCGAAGGGCGACTTGCCCTGCGCAATGGTCGAGATCTGCGAGCTGGTGAGCGTGATCACGTTGTAGCCGTCGCACGGCTGCTGCATCACGTACTGGTGGGAGACCGCGCCCCCGGCTCCAGTCTTGCGGTTGATCGCGGCGTCCCAGCCCACCGTCTCGCGCAGCCCGGAGATCGCGGCGTTGGCGGTCAGGTCGGTACCGCCGCCCGCGCCGGCGTGCACCATGATGTCGATGGTCCGGTCAGGGAAATCATCTTGAGCCAGGCTCGCGCCCGGGATCGCCGCCATGGCCACCACGGCCATGCCAGCCGTCAGGATCTGACGCCGCAATTCCGCAGCAGTACAATCATTCCAGTCTTGCACCTGAATTTCCTCCACTGTGTCGCGAGAGCGTCCTCTTCGGGAGCGCCGTTTCCGGTCCGTGCTCTCATGGATATTCTTGTATTCCAGCGCGCACAGTGCAGGCAAGGATTCGATGGCGCAAGGTTCCGGGACGCATGGCGGCACGTAGAAGCTTTTGGAAATATTTGGCGCGGAAGGAATGCCTAAAAGCGGGAAGCAGAGCTATGCAGCGCAAGAATATGCCGATATCCTTCCGCATACAGCTGTGTGCCAACAGCGTATAGAGTGAGCGGAAACGGTCGTTCGGACCGAAGCCCACATCCAAAGGGAGGAACTTCATGACACGACACGGCAACATCGCATCCAGTTTGGTCGCCACGGTGGCGACCGCGACGGTCTTGGCCGCCGCGGCGGACACGGTCTCCGCCCAGGAAGGCCTCTCGTTCGAGGGGAAGCGGGTGGAGACCATCGTGCCTTTCGGCGAAGGCGGCGGAGCGGACACCTATTCGCGCTACATGGTGCAGAGACTTGCGCCGAAGCTCGCCGGCGAACCTACCATCGTCGTGCGCAACATTCCCGGTGGCGGGTCCGTCAACGGCGCCAACTGGTTCGCGCAGAACGCCGAGACCGACGGCACACACATCGCAGTAGCTTCGACCTCGACGACGCTCACCTACGCGATGACGCCGGACGATCCGCGCATCGAGTTCGACGCCAAGGACTGGAACGCGTTTCTCGCCTCGCCGATGGGCCGGGTGATCTACGTCCACGAGAA
Organism: Roseitranquillus sediminis; assembly: GCF_016918935.1. Classification (GTDB taxonomy): domain Bacteria; phylum Pseudomonadota; class Alphaproteobacteria; order Rhodobacterales; family Rhodobacteraceae; genus Roseitranquillus; species Roseitranquillus sediminis. The sequence continues at coordinate 319,493 of NZ_JAFFOB010000018.1, read as the reverse complement.
GACGGGCATCGAGTCGATCGAGGATCTTGCGAGCTACGACGGCGAGCTGATCATGGGTGTGCAGAGTCCCACCGGGAGCGACCTACCGAGCCTGCTGTCGCTCGACCTGCTTGGCGTGGAAATCAATCCAATCTTCGGGACAATGGGCGGCGACCAGCATCTGGCGTTCGAGCGCGGCGAGTTCACTGCCAACGCCGACGTGGCCTCGGCCTACATCCAGATGGCGCAACCGCTGGTTGACGCTGGCACCGCCGTGCCGCTCTTCGCCTTCGGTTATGCCAACGAGGCCGGCGAGATCGAGCGGGACCCGAACTTCCCCGACCTGCCGAGCTTCGTCGAGGCTTACGAGACCGTACATGGCGAGCCGCCGTCGGGCCCGGCTTTCGATGCCTGGAAGTCGCTTTTCTACATGGGCGTGATGAGTTCCAAGGCGATGGTCCTGCCGTCCGGCGCCTCGGACGAGGTGATTGCGGCCTACGACGCCGCCGCGGAGGCTCTGGTGAACGATCCCGCGTTCCAGGAGGAGTCGGGGGCCTACATCGGCGATTACCCGCAGCTTACTGGAGAGGCGGCGCGCGAGAGCCTGCGCAACGCCACGACGATCAGCGACGAGGCGCGCCAGTGGGTCGTCGATTGGCTGAACGAGAAGTACGACATCCAGATGTGATGCAGGGAGGCGCCGGCGATCTCCGCCGGCGCCTCACCGACGCGTTCGGACGTGACCGGCGCCGGCTCCGCCCGGCCGTTGAACGTGCCACTCTCAATGCCAAGACCACCGGATCCTCATGATCGACGCGCTGATTCCCGCACTCTTCAACCTCCTGACGCTGTCGCATCTCGGAATGCTGGGCCTCGGTGTGGTCATGGGCCTGACGGTGGGCATCCTGCCGGGACTGGGCGGCATCGCCGGGCTGTCGCTCATCCTGCCCTTCACCTTCGGGATGGACCCGTCGTTGGCGCTGGCGATGATGGTAGGCATCCTTGCGCCGATGCACACCTCCGACTCCTTTCCCGCAATCTTGATGGGCATTCCGGGCACGGCCTCGGCACAGGCCACGGTGCTGGACGGGTTTCCGCTGTCGAAGCAGGGCGAGGCGGCGCGTGCCCTCGCCGCGGCCTTCAGCGCTTCGATGATCGGCGGACTCATCGGCTCGCTGGTACTGACCGTAGCCGTCTTCGGTGCGCAACCGATCATACTCGCGATGGGGTTCGGCGAACTGATGATGCTGACGATCTTCGCGCTCTCGATGGTCGGCATGCTGACCGGGGCCAGCCCGCTCAAGGGCGTCGCGGCCGCCGGTGTCGGCCTGCTGGTCGGCACCATCGGGGGCGCCCCGGCGACGGGTGAGTTCCGCCTGCACTTCGGCACGGTCTACCTCGGCGACGGCTTCGCCCTGGTGATCGTCGGCCTCGGGCTCTTCGCGCTACCGGAGATCGTCGAGCTGCTGCGCCGGCACGGGACGATCTCCGAGAGCGGCCGGCTGGGCAGCGGCTGGATGGAGGGGCTTCGAGATACGATCCGGCACCGGTGGATCGTGATCCGTTGCTCGATCCTGGGCTGCATCCTCGGCGCGCTGCCCGGCCTTGGCGGCTCCGTCGCAGATTGGATCACCTATGGCCACGTCGTGCAGTCGAGCCGCGACAAGAGCCGGTTCGGCAAGGGCGACATTCGCGGCGTGATCGCGCCGGAATCGGCCAACAATGCCATTACCGGCGGCGCGATGATCCCGACGCTACTCTTCGGCATCCCGGGGTCCGGCAGCATGGCGATCCTGGTCGGTGGCTTCATCATGATCGGCATCCAGCCCGGACCGAGCATGATATCCAGCAATGCGGATCTCACCTTCACCATCATCTGGTCGCTGGCCATAGCCAATGTCGCCGGCGCGGGGCTCTGCTTTCTCATCGCCAATCCGGTGGCGCGGCTAACCACCATTCCTTACGCGCTGATCGGGCCGGTGATGATCGTCATCATCTTCTTCGGCGCGTTTCAGGCTACGCGCGGCTGGGCAGATTTCTTCGCGCTTCTCGGGATCGGCATTGTCGGCATCTACATGAAGCGCTTCGGCTGGCCGCGCCCCGCGCTCCTGATCGGCTTCGTTCTGTCGACGGGGCTCGAGAGCTCGTTCTACCGCGTGGCGCAGGTCTATGGCTTCTCGTTCCTCGAGCGCCCGATCGTGCTCGTCATCATTGCGCTTACGGTCCTCTCAATCCTCGTGGCCTGGCGCAGCCGGCCGCGACCCGATTCCACAAAGGCGGCTGAGCCGGCGCCTCCGCTGGTCGCGCGCCTCCCGCAGCTCGTCTTCACCGGAGCGCTGATCGCCTTCACGCTCGCGGTGATCGCCGAGGCGCTTCAGACGAGCTACCTCGGGCGGATCTTTCCGCTCACGGCAGGCCTGATCACGCTCGCGATCCTCCTCATGGTGCTTCGTACACAAGCGATGCAGCGGACAGTCGGACCCGCGCTGCAGGACGACGAGGGCCAGGACGAATATGCGCGGGGAAACCTGCACTACCTGATCTGGCTCGTCGGCTTTCTCTGTCTCGTCGGGCTGGTGGGCTTCCCGCTCGGCGCCGCGGCCTTCGTGATCGTCTTTACCCGCGCGAAGACCGACGCGCCATTCTGGCTGACGGCGGCGCTGGCGATCTTCAGCACGGGCGTGCTGCTGACACTCTCCTACTTCCTGATCCTCGACTATCCGAACGGCCTGATCGACCGCTTCATCGACCTGCCCTGGTGGATGGCCTGAGCTAGAGTGCGCCGTCCGACCGGCGCAGCACCGGGAACAGCAGCGGCGCGATTGTGTAGACCATGAAGATGCGGCTGACCTGGCAGGCGATGACGAAGGCGGCCTCGACGCCGATAGCATAGGCGATAATGGTCATCTCCGCGGTTCCGCCGGGACTGAACGCCAGAACGAGGGCCAAATACGGCTGATCGGTCAGAAGCATGCCCGCCGCCGCCAACGACAGAGACAGGCCGAGCAGGATTGCGGTCCAGATCAGGCCGTGCGTCAGCAGGCCTCCGACCTCGCGCCAGCGGATGCCGACGAATCGTGCGCCGGTGGACGCGCCGATCACCACCAGCACCAGGGAGACGATCCAGGCAGGTGGCGACATCTCCGTCACCCCCAGCCCGTGCACGAGCGCGCTGAATACCAGCGTCGTCACCATGACGCCGCCCGGGACCCGGACGCGCCTGGCCAGGATGTATCCCGCAACGCCGCATGCCCCGAGGACCAGCCAGTCGAACAGGGCGCCGTCTTGATTAGGCCTTGCCGGGGCGGCAGAGCCTGACAGGTCCTGACCGAGGAGCGTCTGGACCATCAGGGGCAGCAACGTCACCACGACAACGATCCGCAGCGCATGCACCATGACGAGACCTCGAACATCCCCGCCCAGTGTCCCGCCGAGCAAGGTGAGTTCGGCCAGTCCTCCGGGCGACGAAGCGAAGAACGCGGTCGCCCGATCAAGCTTGGCGAACCTCGTGAAGTAGAAATACCCCGCGCCGAGCGAGGCGAGGGTGAAGCAAAGGACGAGCAGCAGCGCCGGCCACCAGAGCGGCAGGCTGGCCATGACGGCCGGCGTGAAGGCGCTGCCCGCGAGCAGACCGATGACCGGACGCGCGAGATCTCTGATCGCGACAGGCATCAGCCATGGCCGACCGTTCACGGCGACAATGGCGGAGGCTGTCAGAGAGCCCAGCATCCATGGCAGGGGAAGCCCGGCGAGCCAGAACGCGCTGCCGCCAAGCGCCCCCACCGCGAATGCGGCGGCGACATTACCTGCGGCTCGCACTCATTCCAATTCCGTCCTGCGCCGGCAGTTGCGGAGAGTCACCCCGCAGCCCCGCCCGGCGCTTTGGGAGCGACTCCCTCCGGCGCCTCGCTGCCGCTTCGGAAGCGGTGGACGCTGGTGCCGCTCGCCACGAGCGTACCGTCCTCGGAATGGACCTCGGTGTCGGCAAAGTAGATCTTCCGCCCGGCAAACTTCCGCCTTCCGGTGACGGTCAGAACCCCTGCGCGCGTCTGCGCCACGAAATTGCAGGTAAGCGACAGGGTTACACCATAGCGCCGATTGCCCGGCACCGTGCAGTAGAGCCCGCAGAAGCCGGCGCCGTGGTCGAGGAGCGTGGCGAGGACCCCGCCGTGCACCACTCCTGCGCGGTTGAGGTGATGCGGCTGCACTTCCAGGGAAATCCGTGCGAAGCCGTCGCGCCACTCCTCCACTCGTGTGCCGAGAAGGTCGAGGAACGGGCTTTCACTTTTATGGGCGGCGTCAGTCATTCATGCGGTCTCCACGTGTTTGGCTGGGCGAGGCCCGTGCGGAGGGAACAAATGCTCGGCCTCTCCACATCGAGGCAGCCGATCCTCTTCATCACCGCGACAATGCCGGATATCCAGCTGAATGCAAACGTATAACAGGTCGCTCGCGCCGCATCCCCAGTCGGCGTGGTTTCGCCCATTGACCCCGATACCGCGTGTATGCCGCCTCGACCGATGCACGTCGTGGGCGAGAAACATCTGGAGTCAGATCGCAAGCCCTCTAGTGTGATCGAGCCACGTACAGGCACACACGCAGCTGCTGCCGGCGCACCGGGCCCGCAGCGATGCGCACTTTGGGAGGACCACATGCGACAGCTTCTTGTTACCACCACCATACTTGCGCTTGCCGCCTCCGCTGGCACTGCGCAGCAGGCACCGGCAGAGGGCGGGTTCGTCGCCGGCGAGCCGCTTGGCGTTACAACCGACGGCGAGACGACCGCGATGTCGGACAACGTCAAGGTCTTCGGCTCGTTCATCTTCGCCGAGAGCTGCAGCTACGACGAGGGCCGCGACCTGATCATCGTGGTCAACCGCGGCGCCGGCCAGGCGCAGATCCCGAACGACGGCTTCGTCTCGCTCATCAATCACGACGGCTCGGTACACACCGCAAAATGGATTGGCGCCAGTCGCGACGGGCTGGTGCTGAACGATCCGCTCGGCAGCGACATCGGAGGCGGCATGCTCTACGTGGCCGACCGCGACGGCGGCACCTCCGAGGATGAGCCGACGGTGGCGGTGATACGCATGTTCGACCTCGAGAGCGGGGCACCGGCGGGCGAGATGCGCGTCGAGGGTTCGCCTTGGCTCAACGATATCGAGGTTGCCGAGGATGGAACCGTCTACGCCAGCCAGAGCGGCGATAGCGGCCCGGATGCCGACCCCACCAGCTGGCGGCTCTACCGCATCACGCCCGAGGGCGAGGCGACGATCATCGTCGAGGGCGCGCCCCTTGCTCGGCCGAACGGGGTCGCATTCGACGGCGACGGCAACGTGGTGGTGGTCAATATCGAGAGCGACGACGTACTGACCTACTCGCCGGAGGGCGAACTGCTGAACACCGAAAAGGCGGCGCAGCCCGGCAGTGATGGCCTCGTCATCATGCCGGACGGGACCAAGTACGTGAGCAGCGTCCGGCGGGGCGGCGTATCGCGCATCCCGCCCGATGGTGAAGCCGAACTGATCGCCGTCGGAATCCCCAGCGCAGCCTCCATGTGCTACGACGCCGGTGCGAACCAACTCGCCATCCCGATGAACCCGAACAACGCCCTGGCGCTGGTGCCTCTCGAAGCCTCCGGCGGCAACTGAGACCGTCGCGAAATCAAGCGCTCTGACTACTTCTGTGCCAGCCGGGACATTCCCGGTGATCGCGTTCTCCCGGGGCAGGCAAGCCTCTCCGGGGGAACCCTCTCTTCGCGCACCTTCTGGCGAGGTGCCCGGCAAGTCCCGAGGCCGGCCGCCAATGCACGTCCTCGAGCCGGCGCACCGATCTCGACCGAGGCGCAGCACTGTCTGGATATGAGCGCAGCGGCGCTCGGCGTCAGATCGAACTGCAACCAAAGTGAACGGGAGGAGTTGACGCTGGGTCAGAGGAGGAGGACCCAACATGTCTTACATATCCACAACGCTCGTCGGGGCCCTGATCGCTGTGCAGCTTCCCATAGCTGCGATGGCACAGGAGCAGCAGGAGGGCGAGGCATTCGACCTCGAAATGACCTGCGCGCAATTCAACGAACTTGACGAGGAGGGGCGGACGCAGGCGATGGAGGCGCTGGCGACCGAGATCGGCATGAGCGAGCAGGAAGCCGATGATCAGACCCAGGCGATGCACCTGGCAACAATGACGACCGATTGCGAGGTCGCCCCCGAGATGACCGCGATGGAGGCGTTCCAGAACGCCATGGACAATCCGGGCTAATCATCTGCCGCAGCGCACGGAGGTGCGCGACAACTCGGCTCTTGACGTAGTGAAGTGCCGAAGGTGATCCTCCTTCGGTACTTCTAACGACCATGCCGGGAAGAACTTTGGATTCCTCTACAGGACTGAAACCTTGATCTCGGGGCTGCTCTCCGGGATGACCAACGGCCTCGGCCGTGCTCTTCTGATCCTCTGCATGCTGGTACCAGCCGTTCAGGCGCAGGAAGATGTTGCGGTGCGCGGCGTTGTCGGCGTGATCCTGCCCGAAGTCGGCCAAGACGAGAGTCTGCGTGCGGCTCTCGTCGAAGACGTTGAACAGGGTGCGGTAATGGCGGCCGAAGAGTTCTCGATGAACGCCTCCCTGTTCGGAATCGACTTCCAGGTCGTGGTCGAACATTCGCCTGCTGCGCGGGAGACCGCCGCACGGCTTCGGCAGGAACATGGCGTTGCCGCGGTGGTTGGCGGGATCGGTCGCGGAGATGCTGGCGAACTGAGCGCTTGGGCCGAGGAGAGCGGAGTGCCATTCGTCAACGTCGCCGCGACGAGCGATCTCCTCAGGGCCGACGAGTGCGGTGCGATGACGTTCCACCTCGCCCCGAGCGCGGCGATGTACATCGATGCCCTCGCTGGCTGGTTCGTGCGATCCGGCTTTCGGCGGTGGTTCATCGTCCGCAATGACTCGAGCGAAGCGCAGGATCAGCACGAGCGGCTCGTCAGCGCCCTCGAGGAGAGACACTTCGCGGCGCGGGAAGTTGGCAGCTCCGTGTGGGAGAGCGCGACCGACTACGGCGCGCTGGCGGGAGAGATCGCAGCATCGGGAGCGGACCTCATCATGCTGCTGCTCCCGGCCCCGGATCAGCTGGAAGCTCTGTCGAGTCTCGATGCCGCGGGCGTCGAGGTGATGACCACCGGCTTCCCGTATCCTGCGGCACAGACGAGGGCCTTCTTCGATGCCTCGCGCAATGCCGCCCCGGGGCTCGGCAGCGGCTTTCGCGCCACCTCCTGGGAGCCGACGCTCGATGCCTACGGCGCGCGGGAGCTGAACGCCCGGTATCTTCAGCGTTGGGGCGAACCGATGGAGGCGGGCGCCTGGGCCGGATTTCAGGCGGTCAAGATCCTCTACGAGGCAATCGTCATGGGCGGCTCGGCCGAGCCCGAGGATGTCGCGGCGTATCTGGGTGCCGAGAACACAATCTTCGATCTCTGGAAGGGGATCGGGGCGTCGTTCAGGCCGTGGGATCACCAGATGCGGCAGTCGCTCTACCTGGTGAAGATCAACGAGACGTCATCCGACCGGCTCGATGCCGCTTTGCTGGTAGGCGAGTTGCCCGCCATCTACATGCCCGGTACTGATCCGGTCGAACGGCTCGATCAACTCGGCGACCTCGAGCACGCAAGTAGGTGCCGAGGCTTTCAAGAATGAAATTCGCGCGAAGGGCGGGCAAACTGGCTTGAACCGGCGGCCACGGCCTACATTGACCACAGGGAGGAGAGAAGGGTGAGATCACCAGGAGGAATGAAAACCGCGCTTGCAGGAGTCGCCGTAGCGGCCCTGCTTGGGATCCCGGCGCAGGCGCAGAATGAAGACTACCGCGTCTACGTATCGAACGAGTACAACGCTGATGTCTCGGTCATCGATCCGGCCACGAACACCGTCATGGCAACGCTGCCGATTTCGGGCCGGCCTGGCGAGGTGCGCCCGCGCGGCGTCGCTGTCAGCCCGGACGGGCGAACCGTCTACATCTCGGTCAGCGACTTCAACCCGCAGGTGGAGACGCCGGAGGACAAGATCGTCGCGATCGACGTCGAGACGAACGAGATCCTCAGCGAGTTCCGCGCGGGTGGAAACCCGGAGCGCCTGGCGGTGAGCCCGGACGGGGAGGAAGTCTGGGCCTCGCTCGAAGCGCTGGCGCAGGGCGCCGGCTACAAGGTCGAGGACGGATCGGAGATCGCCCGGTTCCCCGTCGGCGTGGAGGCCGAGGGCGTGGCCGTCAGCCCGGACGGGCGCTGGGTATACGTCACGGCCGAGGCCACCCACAGCGTGACCGTCATCGACGCAGAAAACCTCAGCGTTGTCACCCACCGCCTCGTCGGCAACAGGCCGCGGGTGGTGGAGTTCTCGAATGACGGCACGCGCGCCTACGTCACGGCCGAAATCGGCGGAACGGTGTCGGTGATTGACACGCAAGACCACACGGTGATCGACACCATCAACCTGGGACTCGACTCCCGACCGGTCGAGATCGCAGTCGCCCCGGAGGGCGACCGCCTCTATGTGGCCGGCGGCGGAACGAGTGCCGTCTATGTCATCGACACTGAGGAGAACGAGGTCATCGCGACGATCCGCGAGCAGATGGGCCGGCGCCCTTGGGGCATCGCCATCAGTCCCGACGGCAGCAGGGTTTACACCGCCAACGGTCTCTCGGACAGCGTCTCGGTCATCGATACCGAGACGCTCAGCGTCATCGACAACATCGCCGTCGGCCGCGGTGCCCACTCCGCCATCGTCGGGAGGATCCCCAATGAAGGCTGATCGCATCAGTCGGCTCGCCCTCCTGTCGCCGGCTCTGGCGAGCCTCGCGACGGCGGCTCCGGCACAGGACGGCTCCGCTCCTTTCCTCGACTGGACCGTCGAGGAAAGCCGCGCCTTCGGGCTCGAGATGATCGCTTCGCGACTCACCTTGGCCGACCATTTCGCGCCGCCCTTCGACGAGGAACTCGTGGAGCAGCTGGAGGCGGCGGCGGGGCCGCTCCTCGCGCGGTTCGGCGGAACGCTTGCGGAGCGGGACGCGCAGCTGGCAGAAGAGCTGGCCGCAGCGCTCGCGGAGATGGCAGAGGCGGCAGAGGAGGGGGAGGATCCAAGCGCCGCGGCGGCCGAGGCTGCCTCCTTGCTAGCGCGCGCGCGCGAGGTGGTCCTCGACCAGGAGGTCCGCGAGGCGCCGGCGTTCAAGGCCGCGGTTCTGGTGGATCTGCTGTTGGCCGAAGGTGGCGTAGCGGAAGGCTACGAGGAAGCCGTCGAAGAGGTCTGGGAGTATCCATCCGGCTGGACGACCTTGCAGCGGGTCGACCTGCTCTGGGCGGAGATCCAGTCGCTGGCGACGGAGGAGCATCGCGGCGACGCCGAGGAGATGCTGGCAGCTCTTCACGCACTCTATCCCGATGCCGGGCCTCCGGGCTCCGTGGTGGGGTGGAACCCAGAGGAGGCGGAGGCGCCGGCTCAGCGTCTGGCCGGCATAGTCGAGAGCGTCGTCGGTGCCGACCTCTTTCCTGGCCGAGATTTCGCGCGACTGGCCGCGCACCTTGCCGAGACCACCGGCGCATCTTGCGCGGCATACGAGGTCGGAGACGACGCTATCGGCGTGGAGGCCATAATTGCCGTCCACGATCTCTACGAGGGCGAGCTCGCGGCGACCGCTGGTCTGTTTGCGCCAGAGGCGCACGCGGAGGCGCAGGAGCTTTTCCCAACCCTCGCTGAACTCGGCGAAGACGACGACGACGAGGGGGAAGAGGAAGGCGAGGACGACGAGGCCGAGGACGGAGAACAGACAGAGGAGTCGGACACGGCCCCGGCGGACCCGAGCGCGCACGCCGCCGCCTGCGCAGCCCTCTCGGAAACGCTTTCCGACATCGGGAGCGCCTTGGGGGGCTGATTGTCGATATGACACGAAAGAACGCGGTCGAGACAGCAGGTCTGTCTCACCGCTACGGGGACGTTCAGGCCCTCAGTGAGGTCTCACTCGAGATCTACGAAGGAGAGTTCTTCGCCCTCCTTGGCCCGAACGGTGCGGGCAAGACCACCTTGGTCAACCTGCTGATGACGCTGCTGCCACCCGACGGCGGCCAAGCGTGGGTGCTTGGGCACGACGTGGCCAAGCAGCCCGAGGCCGTTCGCCGCCTTCTGGGGGTCGTGTTCCAGGACCCCGCGCTCGACGATCGCCTCACGGCGGTCGAAAACCTCGAGATCCATGCCGTGCTCTATGGGCTGCCGCGCCGTCGCAGAGCCGAAGCGGTGCAGAGGGCAGTTGCCTGGGCCGCGCTCGAAGAGGCGGCAAAGCGGCTCGTGAGGACATACTCCGGCGGCATGAAGCGGCGGCTCGAACTCGCGCGCGCGCTCCTCCACGATCCGAGGCTGTTGATCCTGGACGAGCCAACGATCGGGCTCGACCCACAGGGCCGGCTGAACCTCTGGGAACGCATCTCGAGCCTGCGAGCCAATGGGATGACGGTCCTGATGACCACGCACAACCTGCCCGAAGCTGAAACTTGCGACCGTGTCGGTATCCTCGACAGGGGAAAGCTGATCGCCGTGGGCAGCCCCGGAGAGCTTATCGCCGCGAACGGCGGCGAAGGGGCGACGCTGGAGGATGTGTTCATCGCCCTGACGGGTCGGCAGCTGCGCGACGAGAATGCGACTGCGCGCGACCTCATGGTGAGTTTCGCTCGTCGAGGCGGAGAGCACACGCGATGAATCTACTGCCCGGAATTGCACCTGCGGTCATCCTCGTGATGTGGCGGCGCGAGGTGCTGCGCTACGTACGCGACACGTCGCAACTGTTCGGCGGCATCTCCCGCACCATCCTTTGGCTGGTGATCCTGGGACTTGGCCTCGGCGCCGCGCTGCGGGAAATCGAGGGTTACACATACGCGCAGTTCATTCTGCCGGGCGTGATTACGCTGAACGTGCTCTTCGCATCGATGCAATGCGCGATCGCCCTGATCTGGGACCGGCAGGTGGGCTTGCTGCGCGAAGTGGTGATCTCTCCGGCGCCGATGCTTTCCGTGGCGCTGGGCAAGCTCCTCGGCGGTGCGACCATCGCGCTGGTGCAGGGGATCATCCCATTCCTGTTCACGCCGCTGATCGGCGTTGAGGTGACGCTGGCGGCCTTCCTCCTGGCACTGGTCGTGATCTTCTCGATGGGGATCACGTTGACCGGAGCGGGCATCGTCCTCGCTTCGCGACTCAGGACGTTCGAGGGTTTCGGCGCCATCTCGAACGGCGTGATTCAGCCGCTCTACTTCTTGTCGGGCTCGATCTTTCCGCTCCGCGGCGTGGTCGGTGGCGTCGGTTTCCTCGATATCCCCGAGCATCTGCGGGTCGAGCTACGTCAACTCGGGATCTACGCGATTGGCGGCGGCTGGGTGGTGCAGCTGCCAGTTTGGCTGCAGGTTCTCGTCTATGCGAATCCGGTCAGCTACATGCTCGACACATTGCGGTTCGTCCTGCTGGATTTTCGGCAACTGCCCCTGGCCCTGGATCTCGGCGTAATTCTGCTGTCGCCGCCCCTCGCGGTAATTGCGTCCGCCCACGCCATGAAACGGATGACCACCAGCAGGTGACGTTCCCGCCGGATCAGAACGTGCAGGCGGAGGTCTCGGCCGTGTCGCCCAACAGATCGAGTCGCGCGACGGGATCGACGCCAGGAACAGCCGGGGGCAGGACAGCCGGATTGCCGGCGATCGCGATGCGCGTTGGCAGCGACATCCGCTCCCACACCACCTCCCTGTCCACGGTAACCGCATAGAGCGGCTGCCGCAGTTGGTGGTCCCACTTGCGGAAGGACGTTCCCGGACCCTTCAGCACTTCGAACCCGACCTCGCCTTCGAGCGCGGCTACGAGTTCTTCGCCTTCAAAGTCTCCGGACGACTTGGCCGCGTCGAGGATGATCTTGATCGCGTGGTAGGCGCTCCATGCGGTGGGGTCCGTAGGCTCACCCCACCGAGAACGGAAGATGTCGTTGTAAGGCTCGTCCAGCGTCGTCTCCCAGAGCGCCAGGCGCTGGCGCGGGTTTGCTTTCGGCGCGACGTGTCGTGCGGCGGCGATGTAGTCGCGTGTCTGGGTCAAGGTGTGCGGGAAGCTGAGCGTCGGCAGATCCGAGTTCTCTTCTTCCTTCTGCGTCAGGAATACCATCTGGTCCATCGGGTCGAGCAGAAGCACGATGGCATCGGCCCCCAGGTTTCCGGCAGCGGCGATCTCGGCGTGGTAGGACGGAAGCCCCGCGGGCACTGCCGCGCTTCCGACGATCTCACCATTCGCGGCGATCTTCGCCAGCGACTGCTCCGCCCGTCGCATCAGTGCCGTTCCGCGTGCGTCGTTGGGGTGTACGACGAACCAGCGCGTGTTGCCCTCGACAACCGAGAGCGCCGCCATGGCATCGAGATACATCGCGTCGCTCGCCTCCACATGGAAGGTATAGCGGCTGCAGTCGCGACCCCGCAGGAGGTCATCTGTGGATCCGATGTTGAGGAAGGGGATGCGCGCATCCTCGGCCACCTGCATCAGCACCTCGGCCTGACCTTCGCCGATCCCGCCGACGAGCGCGTCGACGTCCTCGATCTCGACAAGCCGGCGCGCGGCGCGCTCCGCGGCGGCTGCCGTGGGAGAATTGGCGAGCAGCGGGTCGAGATGTATGCCGCTCTCCTCCGCCTCGCTTGCAAGCCGCGCTTCCGCCAGCCGCGCGCCCATCAGCGCGCCTTCGCCGACGTAATCGTTGACGGACGAGACGATGGGAATCTCGCCGGTCCGGGACGGGATGACGACTCCGATGCGCAGAGGGCGAAGGCCCGCATCCTGCGCGAGCGCAGGAGTCGTAACGGCGAGGAGCGCGAGGGCACCGATAGCGGATCCGAACTTGTTCATGGGGCGGCGCTCTCCAGGCTCTCGATCGGTCGGGCAAGCGGTATGGTCGGCACGTCGTACTCTTCGAGCACGGAAAGCACGTCGTCCCACCTGCTGGCGAGGGCGATGTCCAGGCGATCGCGCAGCGCCTCGTCCCCGCGGCGGACGCCGATCACGACGCTGATGAACATGGGCGTGAACGGCAGGTCGAAGTGAGGCGCTTGTGTCACCGTCAGCTCGACCGGCTGGCGTGCCGCATAGTAGCCGCCCACCGGCCCCCAGGGCACCGCGACGTCGATCTCGCCGCTGGCCACGGCCTCGACGAGTGGAGCGAAGGGTCCGTCCTCATCCTCGGGACGGGCGATGAACTGGAGCGCGACGTTGTCGTTGAGCCCGCGTTTGCCGAGCGCGGTGTGGGCGCGATCGTTCGTGGACTGAACGCCCAGTTTCAGGTGCTCCAGATCCGGGTCGTCGAAGCTCGAGATCTCGTAGTCGGCGTCTGCGCGATAGACGAAAACGTAAGGGCTCTGGTAATAGGCGAGGGACGGCAGCAACCCCTTCTGGCTGTCAGGGACGCCCATGATCATGTCGCACTCGCCCTCGCGCAGCATGTCGGTGACCATCGAAGGCACCTGCGGCCACCACTTGTAAGCAAGTTCGGCGCCCATCTCGTCGGCGAGAATGGTCGCGATCCGATTCTCCAGGCCCTCCAGGTCGCGGTTCGAGAAGGGCATGTAGTCCGGGTCGGAGCAGACCCGCATCTCCCAGGCGCTCGCTGCGCCCGCCGCTCCGAAGGCGATGTTGGCCAATGCCAGCAGGACCAGCTTGAGTGCGGAAACCTGCCGCCTCGACTTCAGGACTGTCATCGTCGCGCCTCGCTTCTGACGCCCGTTCGAGACGACGGCCCTCGATGGAACCGCCATGCAGGGCTCTTCTCAGAAAACGGAGCAGGGCCGGACAGCCCTGCTCCTTGATCGTTTGGTCCGAGGCCGCCGCTGAGGCGGCCCCGGCGTTTTTGAGCACTCAGTTCGCGGATGCCATGTCGCGCTGCAGTCCGAAGACGTAGAGCGTGCTGCCTTGCCGCTTGTAGCGGTTGGCGGCGTCCGGCTCGGCGTTCGCCTCGACCTTCTCGTCAGCGCCACGGTTGCTGCCGATGATGGCGACGTGCTGCTCACCCTCTGGAGAGATGTAGGTGACGGGCGTCACTCCGAATCCGGTGCCTGTGCGGAACTCCCACAGGATGTCGCCGTTCGTGGCGTCGATCGCGCGGAAGGTGCCCGCGTCCTCGCCTCCCTGGAACACCAGGTTACCCGCCGTCGCAAGGATCGGCGTACGGTTGCTCTCCATCCACTCGATGCGCCACACGGTCTCGCCGCTGACGGGATCATTGGCCTGGAGCTCCGACTTGTGCTCCGTCGGATTCCCGTTGACGTCGACGTTGTAGGGTTCGCCGACGTACTCCCGCAGACGGTAGCCCTCTGCGGTCTGAGGCACGGTGAACTCGCCTTCCGTCACGCGCATCGTGCGGCACTCGGTCTGCGTCGCAGTGTAGAGCAGGCCGGTTTGCGGCGAATACGCGTCGTTCTCCCAGTTCCTGGCTGCGATGCCGGGGCACCAGGACACGTCCGTGCCCCCGCGGGCGACCTGCTCGGCCTCCTCCTCGGTGCCGTAGAGCGCCGCCTCTTCCTCCTGCAGTGCGATCTCCTCCTCGCTGAGAACGCCGGCCTGAGTGTACTGGCGACGATCCTCCTCGTTGGTGAACATCATCTTGCCGATGTCGTAGAGGGCGCGGCCCGTCTCCTTGTCTACGCCCGTCATGAAGTCGACGTACTGGAACGGCCAGGGGTCGTTGACAATCTCGCCCGTCTCGCGATCCCAGACGTAGAAGTAGCCGTTGCGTGCGGCTTTCAGCGCAACCTTCCGGGTCTCGCCGTTCATTTCGAGATCCACGAGCGGCGTGATCAGGGGCTCGTCGAGGTCCCACTGGTCCTGCGGCGTGATGTTGTACGCCCAGATCAGCTCGCCGGTGGTTGCGTCCCGCGCCAGCTGCGATGCGCAGTAGTTGTTCCGGTAGGTCTCGAGTCCGCCGGCGTCGTCCAGGTCAACCTGACCCCACTCCCGACGATAGTCGGGGTTCCAGGGGCCGCAGTTCCCGGTCGAGTAGTAGAACATGTTCAGGTCGGGGTCGTAGGTGAAGTATCCCCACGATGTGCCGCCGCCGCGCTTCCACGAGTCACCTTTCCACGAGGCCAGGGCCGGGTTCTCGATCTGGTCATCCGCGTAGAACGGCTGGAAGCGGTCCGTGATGCCGACCTCGTTGTTCGGCCCCATGTTGTAGTACTTCCACTGGATGTCGCCGGTGTTGATGTCGAACGCCGTGACCGCACCGCGCGCGCCGTACTCACCTCCGGCGTTACCGGCGATGTAAAGATCACCAATGACGATCCCGTTGCCGACCATCGTCTCGCCGTAGATCTGGTCCGCAGCCTCGGTCAGCCAGAGCTCCTCGCCGGTCTCGGCGTCGAGCGCGATGACCTTGCCGCCGAGCGTCTGCATGAAGAGCTTGCCCTCGGCGTAGTTGAGGCCCCGGGTCTGCGAGCCACAGCAGGCCACTTCCAGCGCAGCGCTCAGCTCCTCGTCCGAGAACGGCGGGCGATACTCCCAGAGGATCTTCCCGTTATCCGTCAGGTCGAGGGCATAGACGTGGTTCGGCTCGGGCGTGATGATGTACATCGTGTCGTTCACGATGAGCGGCGGCGCCTCGAATTCGTCGGTAATGCCGAGCTGGACCGTCCACTTCATGACCAGGTCGTCGACGTTGTCGGTGTTGATCTGGTCCAGCGGGCTGTAGTTCCAGCCGTTATAGGTGATGCTGGGCATCACGACGACGCCCTCTTCCTCCTGAAGGCGCAATACGTCTTCGTTCGCGAGGGCAGAGCCCGCGACGACGCACATGGCCAGCGCCGATGCCGATGCGCACCAACGATTTCTTCTCTTTGTCATGATCTTCTCCTCCCGCGGACCAACGTGGCTTTGTCACGTTTCCCTCCGCCAACGATGTTATCGTAGGGTCAGCGTGAGCCTGCGGTCAAGTTCGCTCGGTGTCAGAAGTCGCGCGCGCTCGTTCGTGTCTGGCTTGCGAGCGCGAAGTGCGCTGCAGCTTCGGGATCGATGGCTGCAGCGCAGGGCGTTTTGCGGTTCGGGGCCGCTCAGCGCCTCAATTCGACGGAGCGCGGGAACACGATCCCGAACTCGTTCTCCCAAGCGTTCCTCACGAAGCTGGTCACGGCAGCGATCTCCCGGTCGGTCATCACGTCCGCAAACGGCGGCATGCCGTGCTCGGAGGAGCCCCACAGCACCTGGTTGATGATGAGCGGCCGCGACTCCAGGTTGACATTGCCGTCGAGCGCCGGAGCGGTGCCGGTGCCTTGCCCTCTGTCGCCGTGACATGCGGCGCAGTTGTCCTGGTAGAGGGGGCGTCCCTCGGCCATGAGCTCGGACAATGACTCATCCTGAGCGAGCGCCGGATTGATGGTGCCAAGGCTCGCCAGCAGCGCCGCCACCAGCGTGGCCGCGGTTGTCTTCGCCCGAACGACTGTTCGCATTTGCTTGTTTCCTCCATGAGTTTAACGCCCGTAGGCCAGCAGTACCCGACTTCGCGTTGCCGCGTCGTAGAGCTCGAAGCGCTTCCGCACGGAGCGCATGTTGCACGCCGATGAGAGTGAAGGAAAGCGGCTCGTCGCTCCACGACAAGTGCGGGCCGCAGTGCTTGACTCAACCCTTGGGATCGGCCCCATCTTCCACCGCCGACTTCATGCCGCCGTGATCCAGCGGCCGAGCGGAAGTGCCCTGCGCGATCTCCTTGAGCAGTTTCCTTCTCATCGCCGACGCATAGTCCGCATAGGACTGCGCAACGACGACGAACGCTCCGGGACCACTTGCCACATTTTCGCGAAGGTAAGCGCTGACGTCCTCAAGCTCCGCTTCGGCGCGAGCGCCGGCGGTGGAGCCCACCACCAGCGCGTTCACCGTCACCTCTTCGAGAGCGCCCGACTGATGCACCGAAATCGGCGACGGGCCATCGTTGTTCTTTCCGTCGGCGGAGATGTCGATCGTGTGCTCCCAGCAGTCGGGCGCCTTGGCCAATAGATCCGCCGCGACGCGCAGGCCCGTACCCAATCCCGTCTCTGTAGGGGCGTGATGCCGGTTCCAGCCGCTGAGCCGGGTCGCGACCTGCGTCACGTCGGCCTCGCTCCTCAGCAGCGTCCAATCCACGATCAGCGACGAGTACTCCCGGCTCGACCACTCGAAGGCGGCAACGGCCATCGGCGCCTCGGGATCGAACAGGATCGCATCCAGAACGTCCGGTTCCTGAAGCGCCCCCGCAAGGCCTTCCAGTTGCTGGCGATATTCCTCGGTGTCCACCGATGAGGAAACGTCGAGGGCGAAAACGAGAGCCTGCCGGCAAGCTGCGTCGGCGGCACTGCCGAGCACGATAGCTGGCGCCATCATCGCCGCGACCCCCGTCAGCCACGGTGTCCGCCGCCGCACCTCGGCATTGGCCCGTGGGTCTTGACCGGCCTGAGACTCGGAGGCCGGAGCCGACGTGCCGGAGCACCCCGCTGCGTCATGCGACACATCATTCCGGTGGTGGCGCCGAGGCGCTCGTGGATTGTTACTCAGCATCGGTCTCCCCCCGAACCTTCCGCAACGTAGCGGCTGTCGCGCCATGACATGACGTTTTCCAAGCGAGAGCAAGCTTTCTTGCCAGATTATCCGGAAGCGCCATTGTATGTTCGCTTCCGCCGGCGCTGCAGTCGCGGGCGGGCGGCAGTCGCCGCGCAGGCGCGACGACGGCACCCGCCAGATGGCGGGCGGAGCAGGCCCCGCGACCGACGCCGCCCCGCAGGATCTAGTAACCAGAGCGCTGTGTGCACCGCCTAGCAGATCAGCCCGAACCGGCACGGCCTCCACCGCATTCGCCAAGACCCAAGCCACCAGACCCGGTAACACTCCACAGACGCACCGGGCGCTTCTTGCAAGTTTCAGAGCGCCTGGCCGGAACGCGAGCGCAGCCAACTGGAGGACGTCGCGGATGGACCTGCCCTGATCCTGCAGCGCAGCCCTTGTTCTGGTGCGTCATGTGCTCAGATCATCAGGCATGCCGTCAGGGGTCTTCGCCCTCGGTGTTGACGGCGGTCCGGCCCTGCTCCGGCAGCGCCCAGGCGATGACGTAGTCTCCCTTGGGCGTCTCCATGAACTCATGACCCCCGGCCATGAGGACGAGGTATTGGCGGCCATCCTCCTCGTAGGTAATTGGCGTGGCCTGCCCTCCGGCCGGCAGGGTGTCGCTCCACAATTCCTCGCCCGTCTCGATATCGAAGGCGCGGATCATGTCGTCAGTCGTCGCGGCAATGAAGATGAGGCCGCCTGCCGTCACGATCGGGCCGCCGTTGTTCGGCGTACCGATGGTGAGAGGCAGGTAGGTCGGGATGCCGAAGGGGCCGTTCTTGCGCGCCGAGCCAAAGGGCTGATCCCAGATCGTCTCGCCGGTCGCGAGGTCGACGCCGCGGATGCCTCCATAGGGCGGCTCCTTGCAAAGGAGACCGGTGAAGAGGCGCCAGCCGGCGTTCACCGATATGCCGTATGGCGCGCCGAGCTGCGGGTCGCCCACGTCGCCCTCGGGGTCGGTTACGGCGAGCATGCCCTCCTCGTCGACTTCGTCGCGACCGAGCAGCCGGTTGAAGTTCGGAACGTCGTTGTAGTTGGCGACGAGGATGCCGCGCTGCTCGTCCACCGCAAGCGAGCCCCAGTCCTGCCCGCCATTGTAGCCCGGATATTGGATCCAACGGGTCTCATGGGTCGGCGGCGTGTAGATGCCTTGGTACGTGGCGCGGTGGTACTGGATGCGGCACCAGAGCTGGTCGAGGGGGCTCATGCCCCACATGTCCTCCGGCTCAATCGGGTCGAAGGCGAGGCTGTGATAGCCCGAAAAGGGCTGCACCGGCGAGAGGTAGTCGGGCTCGACCCCGCCCTGCGGCACCTCTCGCTCATCGACCTCGTGCAGAGGCTCGCCGGTTTCGCGGTTCAGGACGTAGATGTCACCCTGCTTCGACGAGACGATGATGGCGGGCACCGTGCCGCCCTCCATTGGAAAGTCCACGAGCGCCGGCTGGCTGCCGAGGTCGTAGTCCCAGACGTCGCGGTAGACCGTCTGGAAATGCCATACGTCTTCGCCGGTGGTGACGTCGACCGCGACGAGGGACGTGGCATACTCGTTCTCCGCCTCGCTCCGGTTCGACCCGTAATAGTCGACCGCCGAATTACCGAGAGGCAGGTAGACGAGGCCCAACTCCTCGTCGGCGGCGGCGGTTGTCCACATGTTGGGAGTGCCGCGCGTGTAGGTCTCGCCTTCAGGCGGTTCGCCGTTCAGGTCCGGCTGGCCGAGATCCCAGGCCCAGGCGAGTTCGCCCGTCACCGCATCGTAGCCGCGCACGACGCCCGACGGTGAGTCCTCGGCCTCGTTGTCGTTCACCTGGTGACCGACAACCGCGATGCCGCGCACGATGGTCGGCGGCGACGTGACGGCGACCCAGCCGGGCACTGTATCGCCCAGTCCTTCCTCCAGGTCGACCTCGCCGTTCAGGCCGAACCCGGTACACGGCTGCCCCAGACCGGCGTCGACCGCGATCAGCCGCGCGTCGAGCGTTGCCACCAGGACGCGTTCGGCGCAGAGGGCATCGGGATCATCGGCGTCCGGATCGGCGTAGTAGGCGACGCCGCGGCAAGCGGCCGCGTGAGGTATCGCGTCGTACGAGACCTGCGGGTCGAAGCGCCATTCCTCCCGCCCGGTCCGGGCATCGACGGCCAGCACGATGTTCGTGGGCGTGCAGAGGTAGAGGTCATCGCCGACCTTGAGTGGCGTCGTCTCGGGCGACCATGCTACGTCGCCCTCCTCGGGTGGCATGTCGCCGGTGCGGTAGGTCCAGACCCGCTCGAGATCCTCCACGTTCTCGCGGGTGATCTGGTCGAGCGGCGAATGGCGGGTGCCGTGATAGGTGCCGCCATAAGCCGGCCAGTTCTCTCCGGTGGCGAACGCCTCGGCGGCGGCGCGAACGGGTAGGCCGGTAGGCGTCAGTCGCCCTGCGTTCGCTGGGGCTTCCTCGGCGGGCGTACCTGCGGGCGCCGTCAGTCGGTCTGGCTCGCTTTCCGCCGCCTGCTCCTCCGGCGACGGCGCGAGCTGGGCGTCAGGAGCCTCACGCGGTTCCTGCGCGACGAGGGCGGTGGAGTTCAGCGCCAGAAGCGCGGTTCCGCCGATGAGAGCGGTCACCGCAGCGGCCACCGGACCGACGCTCCCGCGCGGGCTGTCCTGAACCTGGCGACGACGGATCGGCGGAATGCAGAGCAGCACCAGGACGAGCAGGACTGTGGGTGCAACGACGCGCGGCACCAGCGGCCAGAGGTCCAGCCCGACCTCCCAAACCGCCCAGATGAGGGTAAGCAGCCAAGTGACGAGATAGACCCAGAGGCCTGCAATCGCGGGCCGGATCAGCAGCACGCCGGCCACCAACAGGCCGCCCCCGGCAAGCGCGTAGTACCAGGAGCCGCCAAGGAGGATGAGCCATATGCCGCCCGCCACGAGTGCCATCCCGATGACCGCGAGGAGGATGCCCACGCCGACGATGTACCAGTATCCAAGCCCGCTTCGAGCGGGCCGCGCGTCTTTGTCCTTCACCTCGGACCTCCGGTCTTGCCTGGCGGTCAGTCGCGCCCGTTCGCACCAAGGCAATCGCACGCCAACGGCCGCATCTTTCTGAAGGAAGAAGCAGACGATCGGCCGAGAGTTCCACGGCAGGCGCTGGTCGTGCGTCGGGAGGGCTGGCCCGCGGCGCGTTGGCCCGCGGGCGGGCCGCGTCGGAAAATTTCCTCCGCAGATTGCTCGACCGATGCTAGCCTGACCCGCGCAACAGTCTGGAGGAGGCGTTGATATGAAGACGACCACGGTTCTGGCGGTTATCGGACTTGCATGCTCGTTGGGAGCCGCCCATGCGCAGGACAGCGCCATGAGCTTCTTCGTGACAAGCGCCAATCCGGGGCAGGGTGGTGACCTGGGCGGCCTCGAAGGCGCAGACGCTCATTGTGCTGCTCTGGCCGAAGCAGCCGGCGTCACGGGCAAGACGTGGCGCGCCTACCTCTCCACCAGCAGCGAGGACGCGCGGGACCGGATCGGCGAAGGCCCATGGTACAACGCCGCCGGAACCGAAATCGCCGCTGATGTCGGATCGCTGCACAGCGCCGACAACGCCATAGGCAAGGAGACCGGGCTCGATGAGACCGGCGCGATAGTCAACGGCCGCGGCGACGACCCGAACCGGCATGACATCCTGACCGGCTCGGCCTCGGACGGCACGGCTGCCGAGCAGACCTGCGAGGACTGGACGAGCAGCAGCGACGACTCGTCCGGGATGGTGGGGCACCACGACCGCATGGGCCTCGACGACTCGGCCGCGTCCCGGTCGTGGAACTCCTCGCACCCGTCGCGCGGATGTAGCCTCGCCGCCTTGCAGGGAACCGGAGGGGACGGCCTCTTCTACTGCTTCGCCACGGACTGAGTCAGGGCCGCAAGTGCGAAGAACCGTGCCGGGCGGCCGCTGGTCTGGAAGGCGGCGGTCACCGGCGCGGCGAGCCGGGTCTCTGAACGTCACGATGGATCGACGTTATGAGGGGGAGAGCGAAGACCGACGTGCTGGCACCCCGGCTCCGGCCTGCCGGTCCGCGGAGAAGGGGCGGCATCGCCCTTTCTCCACGGGGCCGGAAGCGTCCCCCGGCACATTTGCGCCAGAGCTTCTCAGCAGGTCAGCCGTCGTTGGCCGGACGGGCCGCGGTGACCACGACCTCGATCAGCCGGCGGGGGTCGCCCAGATCGGCCACGCCGATCGTGGCGCGGCAGGGCAGGTCCTCGGCATCAAGCCAGTCGAGCCACGCCGCGTCCATTCGGGGTTTCGCCGCCATGTCGGTGATGAAGATCTGCGCCCGGATGATGTGCCGGCGATCGGTGCCGGCCATGCCGAGGATCGTGTCGATCTTGGCGCAGACCTGGCGCGTCTGCCCCTCCATGTCGGTGTCGATGTCGTCGGCGGCGAGGCCTGCGGTGTAGACCGTGTCGCCGTGAATGGTGACCCCGTGCAGCGACTTCCCACGGCGCATCCGTTCCAGCATTGCTTTCTCTCCTTCTTCAGAATCCGACGGCGCAGCCGTCCTTGCGGTGATCCGAGCCGGCGACGTAGCCGGCTTCGGTGCGGGCGATCAGCTGTGCTCCGCCAAAGCCGAAGGCGTTGTCGGGCGCCTCGCGCTTGATGCTGTGGCCGAGGGCGCCCAGGCCGTCGACCGTCTCCGACGGCATTTCCCACTCGATGGCCAGCTCGCGCCCTTCGGTGACGCGCCAACGCGGCGCGTCGCTTGCGGCCTGCGGGTTCTGGCCGTGGAGCGCGGTTCGCACCATCATCTGCACGTGGCCCTGCGCCTGCATCGGTCCGCCCATCACGCCGAAGCTCATGGCGGGGGCGCCGTCGCGCATCACGAAGCCGGGGATGATCGTGTGGAAGGGCCGCTTGCGCGGGCCCACCTCGTTCGGGTGCCCTGGCTCGAGCGTGAAGCCGCTGCCGCGGTTCTGCAGGTGGATGCCGGTGCCCGGCACCACGACACCCGAGCCGAAGCCCGAGTAGTTGGACTGAATGAACGAGATCATGCGCCCCGCCTCGTCGGCCGCGGTCAGGAAGACCGTGCCACCGGCCTTGGGCGCTCCTGCTCCGGGATCGCCGGCGGTGGTCCCTATCAGCGCTGCGCGGCTGGCAAGGTAGTCATCCTCAAGCAGCGCATCGTAGCTCACCTGCATCGTCGCCGGGTCGGACACGTACCGGTCGAGGTCGGCGAGAGCGAGCTTCGTCGCCTCGATCTGCAGGTGCATGCTCTGCACGCTGTCAGGCGCGTGGTCCGCAAGTTGCGTGTGGCGCAGGATGCCCAGCGCCATCAGCGCGGCGATGCCCTGACCGTTGGGCGGGATCTCGTGCAGCTCTGCGCCCGCGAACGAAGTCGAAAGCGTGCCGCACCAATCCGCCTGGTGCGCCGCGAGGTCATCCAACGTCAGCGCCGCGCCGTGCTGCGTCGCGTTGGCCACGAGTGCCTCCGCCAGCGCACCTTCGTAGAGCGCGCGGCCCCGGCTCTCGGCGATGGCCTCCAGGGTGCGGGCGAGATCGGGGTTCCGGAAGAGCTCACCGGCGCGCGGCGCGCGGCCGTCCGGCATGAAGTGATCCGCGAAACCGGGCTGGTCCTTGAGGGCCTCGGCGCCCTTGGCCCAGACGGTGGCGACGGTGGGCGACAGAGCGAAGCCGTCGCGCGCGTAGCGGATCGCCGGGGCGAACAGCGCCTCGAAGGGCAGGGTGCCGAAGCGCTCGGAGAGCTCGATCCAGGCTGCTACGGCGCCGGGCACGGTGACGCTTTCCCAGCCGCGCTGCGGCATGGCTGATCCGCCGGCGAAGCGCGCGGGCGTCCAGCCTGCGGGAGAGCGGCCCGATGAGTTGAGACCGTGGAGCTCCGAGCCGTCCCAGATGATGGCGAAGGCGTCCGAGCCGACGCCGTTGCCGGTGGGCTCCACGACGGTGAGCGTGATCGCTGCCGCGAGAGCGGCGTCGACGGCGTTGCCGCCGGCGTGGAGCATAGACAGCCCCGCCTGCGCGGCCAGCGGTTGCGACGTTGCCACCACGTTGCGCGCCAGCAGCGGCACCCGCCGCACTGGGTAGAAGGTCGAAAAGTCCATTGTCACCATCCCGCTACTGCTCCCGGACGGCGCGGGTCCGCGCCGCCCTCCATGCGTCCGTTCCGCTCGCGCCTGATCGTGCAGACACCGCCGGCGGCGAAGTCCCAGTCCGGCCAGTCGCGCGCGTCATGCCCCAGCGCCCGCAGCGCCTCCCGCGTTTCCACGCCGATCCGCTCCTCGAGACGAAGGAGCCCGGCGAGGAAGGGGTGCGGCACCGACGAGCGCGGATAGCTGAAGGTGGCGAAGCGGGGCGCCTCGACCGCCTCCTGCGGCGTCATTCCGAAGACCTCCATGTTCAGGAAGGCCTGCAGGATCGCCTGCGGCTGCACGTCGTTGCCGGGGCTGCCGATCGGCATGATCCAGTCGCCGTCGCGATGCCGGAAGAGGGCCGGGCTGGGGGTGAGGCGCGGCCTGCGGCCCGGTCCGACGCGCGCCGGCGCGGCCGGGTCGGTGAAGGACTGGACGCCGCGGCCGGACACGACGAAGCCGAGGCCGGGCACCACGGGCCCGCCGGCGGGTCCGTCGCTCGGCGTGGCGGAGAAGACGTTGCCCTGCCGGTCCACCACGCAGACATAGGAGGTGTCGAGTTCGCCCGGATCGCGTTTCTCCGGCTCTCGGTCCGTTCCCAGGCCCCAGTTGCTCGCGAGACCCGGGTCGGGCATCCCCGGATGCGCGCGGTGCGGGTCGATCCGCCCGGCTCGCGCGCGGGCATAGCTGGCCGACAAGAGCGTTTCCGTCGGCACATCGACGAACGTCGGATCGCCGTAGAGCGCGTGGCGGTCGGCGTAGGAGAGCTTCAGCGCCTCGACGAGCCTGTGGACGTAGGCCGGCGTATTGTGGCCGAGCGCGGCGAGGTTGTCGCCGTCGAGCATGGCAAGCGTCTGGCCCAGAACCGGGCCTTGGCACCAGGGGGCGCACATGAAGACCTCGGCCGCGCCGAAGGAGGTGGAGAGCGCCGCCTCGACGTCGACGCGAAAGCCCGCGAGGTCCCCCTCGTCGAGCCATCCGCCTTCGTGGCGCTGGTGCGCGGCGATCCGCTGGGCGATTTCGCCGCGGTAGAAGGCGTCGCGTGCCGCGGCGAGGCCGGCGCTCCGGTCGCCCGCCGCCCGGCGCTCCGCCTCGATGAGAATCGAGAACGTCTCGGCCAAATCACTTTGCACGAAGATGTCGCCGGTCTTTGGCGCCGCCCCGCCCGGGTGCCAGATCGCGGCGGTGCCCGGGAACTGCGTCAGCTCGTCTCCGTAGTCGGCGAGGATCCTCGCCATGAGCTCCGGCACCGGGAAGCCATCGCGCGCGAAGCCGAGGGCAGGGGCGGCCGCGTCGGAGAAGCTCATCGTGCCGTGGAGTTCCAGCGCGGTGATCCAGGCGTCGGGCGCACCGGGGACGATCGAGCGAAGCACGCCCCGCGGGATGCGCCCGCCGTACTCGCGCAGGAAGAGTTCCGGGTCGGTCCGCGCGGGCCAGGTGCCCAGGCCGCTGATCGTCGTCGTCCGCCCGCTCGCCGCGTCGTGGATCATGATCGGAGCGACGCCGCCGAAGCTGACATACTCGCTCTGCACCACGCAGAGGGCGAGGCCCGCCGCCACGCCGGCATCGGTGGCGTTGCCGCCTGCCTCGAGCATCTGGAACCCTGCCTGCGCGGCCAGATAGTGGCCGGCGGCGACCATGTGCCGGGTGCCGATGATGCGCGCCCGCGTCGGGGACACGGCGTTCATGCGGCCACCGCGTAGTCGGCAAGGTCGAAGTCGGGCGACTGCCCCAGCGCCGCCTGCGCGAGAAGCCGGCCGGCAAGCGGACCCATCGTCAGGCCGCCAGCGCCCAGCCCGTTGCCGACGAAGAGGTTGTCGATGCCCGAGACGCCGCCGATCATCGGCAGAAGGCTCTCTGAGTGCGGGCGGAATCCGATCCGCGTCTCGATATGCGTCGCGCTCGCCAGACCCGGCGCGAGGCCCAGCGCGAAGTTCAGCACCTCCGCCTGACCCGCCGCCGTGAGACGGTAGTCAAAGCCTGCGCCGCTCTCGCGCGTCGCGCCGGCCACCACGCGCCCTGCGTCAAAGGCCAGCATGTAGTGGCTCCCTTGTGGCAGCAGCACCGGCCACCGCGACGTATCGGTGCCTTCCAGACGGAGATGTGCGATCTGCCCCCGCTGCGGCGCGACCGCAATCTCGCGGCCGAGCTTTCCCAGGATCGCGTTCGCCCATGCGCCGGCGGTGACGACGATGACGTCCGCCTCAACCGGCGTTCCGTCCACGAGCGCCTCCGCCCCGCTGCCGGCGAGCCGCAGGTCGACGAGGCCGCGGCGCACTTCGGCGCCCCTGCGCCACGCCGCCTCCAGGAGCGCGCTTGCCACCGTCCGCGCCTCGACCCGGGCGCCGCCCGCGATGCGGAGCGCCTGGTAGCCCTCGGCGAGTGGCGGGAACATCTCCCGTGCATCGGCCTCGGACACCCGTCGTACCTCTCCAGCCGTGCGCGAGCCCTGCACCCGCGGCAGGATCCGCGCTTCCGCGGCCTCGAGGCCAGCCGTGTCACGCGCGAGCACAAGGCAACCGACGCGCCGGTAGCCGCAGTCGTCAATGCCCGCTTCGGCCAACTCCTCCAGTAGGCCGGGATAGAACTCCGCCCCGGCGGTGTAGAAGCGCAGGAACCGCGGCTCCTCCTGCTTCGTGGCCCAGGGGCAGACGATGCCGGCGCCGGCCAGGGTAGCCTTGCCCTCGTGCTCCCGGTCCACCACGACCACCTCAGCCCCCGCCTGCGCGAGGGTGTAGGCCGCGCTCGCGCCGAAGATGCCGGCGCCCACAACGACTGCGCGCATGGGGAGGTCTCCTTTCAGGTTGATCCGCGGCGCGGGTCGAGCGCGTCGCGCAGCCCGTCGCCGAGCAGGTTGAAGCTGAGCACCGTGAGAAAGATTGCCATGCCGGGCCAGACGGCGATCCAGGGCGCCCGCGAGAGCGACCGCTGCGCGTCGTTCAGCATCGACCCCCACGAAGGATTCGGCGGCGTCTGGCCGAGGCCGAGGAACGACAGGCTCGCCTCGAAGACGATGGCCGCCGCGAGCGTTAGGGTGGCCTGCACGATGAGTGCCGGCAGGATGTTAGGCAGGATGTGGCGGAGCGCGATCCTCGGGTGCGAGTTCCCAACCGCCCGCGCGGCCTCGACGTAATCCTCGGCCTTGGCGCCGAGCACCTGCCCGCGGGTAAGGCGCACGAAGAGCGGTGCGGCGGAGACGCCGATCGCGATCATCGCGTTTTGCAGGCTCGGGCCCAGCGCCGCCGCCAGCACGATGGCGAGGATCAGGAACGGGATCGCAAGGATCGCGTCGACGAAGCGGCTGACGATGCGGTCGGTCCAGCCGCCGAGATACCCGGCGGCAAGGCCGATGGGCACGCCGATCAGCATGGCGATCATCACCGACAGCGTCCCCGCAAGGAGCGACGCGCGCGCGCCCCAGATGATGCGCGAGAGGATGTCGCGCCCGAGCGCATCCGTCCCGAACGGGTGGGTCCAGCCCGGCGGCTGGCGGATGGCGGTGTAGTCCTGCGCCAGCGGGTCGTACGGCGCCGTCCACGGCGCGAAGACCGCAAGCACGATCATCAGAACGACGAACCCAAGGCCGATGGCCGCCGTCCGTCGGCGCACGATCCGCCAGATCAGTCCGGTGCGGCTGCGCGCCTTCCGCGGCGCACCGGCGCCCGGCGACTGCGAGAGCGCGGTGCTCACTCGCGGAGCCTCGGGTTCGCGAGGATGTAGCCGATGTCGGCGAGCAGGTTGACGAAAACGAAGATCAGCGCCGTCACCAGCACCACGCCCTGCACCACCTCGTAGTCGCGATTGTAGACCGCGTCGACGATCAACTTGCCGAAACCGGGCAGATTGAAGATCGACTCCGTCAGGATCGCCCCGGACATCAGCGCCCCGAATTCCAGCGCGGTGAGGGTGATGACCGGCGTCAGCGCGTTGCGCATCGCGTGGCGGATCACGACTCGGCGCTCGGTCAGGCCCTTCGCGCGGGCGGTGCGCACGTAGTCGCTGTCGAGCGTCTGGAGCATCGCGCTGCGGGTGTGGCGCATGATGATCGCGGCGATCGCGGTGCCGAGCACGATCGCCGGCATCAGCGTGGAGCGGAGCCCGGGCCAGAGCCCTTCGCTGAGCGGCGTGAAGCCCGATGCGGGAAGCCAGCCGAGCCCGACGGAGAAGACGAGGATCATCATGATCCCGAGCCAGAAGTTCGGCACCGAGATGCCGATGAGCGCCGAGACGTTGGCCGCATGGTCCCATCTCGTGTCGCGCTTGACGGCCGAGATGACACCCGTGGTCAGGCCGATGGCGAGCGCGAAGAGCATCGACATCAGCGCGAGCTGAAGCGTCACCGGCAGCCGGTCGATCAGCAGCTGGCCCACGGGCGCGTTGAGCCGCAGCGAGCGACCGAGATCACCCTGCAGGACGCTGCCGAGCCAGTCGAGGTACTGCACCGGCAGAGGGCGGTCGAGCCCGTACTGAGCACGGAGCGACGCGATCAGCTCAGGCGTGGCGTCCTCGCCCGCCATGGCGAGCGCCGCGTCACCCGGCAGGAGCCGCTGCAGGCCGAAGATCACCACCGAGAGGATCAGGAGGGTCGGCACCAGCTCCATCAGACGGCGCAGGATGATGCGGCTCATGGGACGCTCCCGGCATGGAAAGCCGTCATGAGCCGCGCGAGCGCCGGGCTTGGCGTCGCGGCGGGACGAGGGGGCTCTGCGGGAGGCAGACTGTCGCGAAAGTGGCAGGCCGCGGCGGCACCGCCCGCCTCACCGGAAATGAGCGCCGGCACCTCGCGGCGGCAGATGTCTTCGGCGAAGGGGCAGCGCGTGTGGAAGTGGCAGCCGGGCGGCGGCGCCACCGGGCTCGGCAGGTCGCCCTCCACCGGCGGCGAGCCGCGGCGCTTTCCCGGACGCGCCACCGGCGCCGAGGCCACCAGTGCGCGTGTATAGGGATGGCGCGGCGCGTCCAGCACCTCGGCCGCGGTGCCGATCTCGACGATCCGGCCGAGGTACATCACCGCGACGCGGTCGGCCATCTGCTGCACCACGCCGAGATCGTGCGAGATGAAGAGGTAGCTGAGGCCGAGCCGCTCCTGCAGGTCGACGAGCAGGTTCAGGATCTGGGACTGCACCGAGACGTCGAGCGCGGAGACCGGCTCGTCGCAGACGATGATTTCGGGCTCGGCGGCGAGCGCGCGGGCGATAACGATCCGCTGACGCTGGCCGCCGGAGAATTCGTGCGGGTACCGGTCCGCCTGCGGGGCGGCGAGGCCCACCGCCTCCATCAGCTCCGCCACACGGGCGGCGCGGTCCGCCCGCGGCACGAGATCGTGGAGCATCAGCGGCTCGCCGATGAGCTGTCCTGCCGTCATGCGCGGGTTGAGGGCCGAATACGGATCCTGGAACACGAGCTGCGCCTTGCGTCGCACCTGGCGCAGGTCGCGCTCGGAGCGGTGTGAGACCGGCTGGCCGTGCATCTCGACGGTGCCATGATCGGGTGGGATCAGGCACATCACCATCCGGCCGAGCGTGGACTTGCCGCAACCGGACTCGCCCACGAGCGCCAAGGTCTCGCGTGCGCCGACCGAGAGGCTCACATCGTCCACTGCGCGCACGCGGCGTGTCGGGCGGCCGAGAAGGTCCCGGCCGACGACGAAGGACTTCGACAGGCCCTCCGCTCGGATCACCTGCGGGGCGCTCATGCCGCGAGCGCCTCGAGCGGAGTGCGCCAGCAGCGGCTCTCGCGGCCCGGACCGACGGGTTCCATCGGCGGCGGCTCGGCGCAGCGGGCGATGCGGAACGGGCAGCGCCCTTGGAAGCGGCAGCCGCGCGGCATCTCGTGCAGCTGCGGCACCGTGCCCGGGATCACCGGCAGTCGCTGCCGTGCGCCGCCGGCCCGCGCCCGGCGTGCGGGCAGCGCGCCGAGGAGGCCCAGCGTGTAGGGATGCTCCGGCGCCTCGAAGATCGCCGCCACCGGCGCCCGCTCGACCACCTGGCCGGCATACATTACCGCCACCTCGTCGCAGGTCTCGGCAATGACGCTGAGGTCGTGGCTCACGAGGATGATGCCGGTGCCCGCCTCGCGCTGAAGCTCGCCCATCAGGTGCAGGATCTGCGCCTGGATCGTCACGTCGAGCGCGGTGGTGGGCTCGTCCGCGATGAGCAGGTCCGGGTCGCAGGCGAGGGCCATGGCGATCATCACCCGCTGGCGCATGCCGCCCGAAAGGCGGTGGGGGTAGTCGCGGGCGCGCAGCTCGGGCGAGGGCACGCCGACGCGGCGCAGCATCTCGACCGCCCGCGTCCAGGCCGCGGCGGCGTTTCCACCGCGATGGCGTTCCACCGCCTCGGCGATCTGGTCGCCCACCCGATAGGCCGGGTTCAGCGACGTCATCGGCTCCTGAAAGATCATCGAGATCACATCGCCGCGCAGGTCGCGCAGCGCCGTCTCGGGCAGGTCGAGGAGCTCGCGGCCATCCAGACGGACCGAGCCGGAGACCCGCGCGCTGCGCCGGGGCAGGAGCCCCATCAGCGCCAGCGACGTGACGCTCTTGCCGCTGCCGGACTCGCCCACGATGCCGAGGGTGCGGCCGCGCTCGACTGACAGGCTGACGTCATCCACGGCACGCAGCGGACCCTCTGCGGAGAGGAAGTCGACGGCGAGGTTCTGCACCTCGATGAGCGGCTCGGCCATGTCGGGTTCCGGCAGGAAGTCGGGCGGCGGTAGTACCGCCGCCCGTGGCATCATCAATCGGCGGGCCGAACGTCGTCGAGCCGGATGATGGCGTCGGGATAGGTCCGGAAGCCCTCGATATCGGCGTCGTGTGCGTAGGCGGAGCGGGCGTTGTGGATGTAGACCACCGGCTGCTCCTCCATGACCATCGAGATGATCTGGTCGTAGATCGGCTTGCGAGCCGCGTCGTCCGACAGGCTCTTCGCCTCGTCGAGGAGCGCGTCGAGCTCCTCGTTGCAGTAGCCGCCCACGTTGTTGGCGGTGCCGCAGCGGAGCGTGAGCGAGATGTTGAGGTCGGGGTCGACCCGGCCCGAGGAGCCGATCACGTAGGCCTCAAAGTTGCCGTCGGCGGCCTGCTGGCGCATCGAGATGAACTCGGTCGGCAGCACGTTCAGCGTGATGCCGACCTCGCCCACCATCGCCTGCATCATCTCGGCCACGGCAAGACGCTCCGGCGAGGTGGAGATCAGCAGGTCGAGTTCCGGATTCTCGACGCCCGCCTCGGCGAGCAGCGCGCGCGCCGCCTCGACGTCGCGCGCGGGCACCGGATATTCCTCGTTGTACCAGGGGTTGGTTGGCGGGAACATCTGGTTGCCGGCGCTGTAGCGCCCATCAAACACCACCTGATTGATGGCCTCGCGGTCGAGCGCGAGCGAGAAGGCCTTACGGACCTCCGGGTGCTCGGCGAAGTCGGGGTCGGCGCCGGACCCTTCGAGGTTGAACATGATCATCTCGTAAGCCGGCTGCTCGGCGAACGCGATCTCGATGTCGCCATCGGCCTCGAGCGCGGGGAGGTCGGCGGGCGGCACGTTCTCCACCAGATCAAGGTCACCCGACCGCAGGTTCAGCAAGCGCACGTTGCTGTCGGGCAGCGCGACGAAGCGGACCGTGCCGAAGTGGAAGGCATCGGCGTTCCAGTGGTCCTCGAACTTCTCGAGGATCACCACCTCCTGCGGACGGTATTCGGCAACGCTGTAGGGACCGGCGCAGACAGGTGCGCTTTCGAAGGCCTCCTGCGTGCTGTCCTCATAGGCGGCGGGGCTGACCATCATGCCCGCCCGGTCTGTCATCTGCGTGAGCAGCGCGACGTTCGGCTCGGCGAGGCGCAGGACGACCGTGTGGTCATCTACCACCTCCACCGCATCGATCGACTCGAGCTCCGCAGCGCGGCGCGAGCCCTCCATCGTCTTGAAGCGCTCGATGTTCCACTTCACCGCGTCCGCATCGAAGGTCGTACCGTCCTGGAAGGTCACGCCCTGGCGCAGGTTCAGCGTGACGGAGAGCTTGTCGTCGGCCCACTCCCAGCTCTCGACCAGCATCGGGACCAGCGTGCCCTGCGGATCGATGTCGAACAGCTTGTCGCAAACCGACTGCAGCGAGACGCGGCCGACGAAGCTGGCATTGGTTGCCGGGTCGAGCGAGCCCGGATCGTCCCGCATGCCGATGCGAAGCTCCTGCGCGGAGGCGGCCGTGGCAGCGAGCGCCAGCGTCAGGCCGAGTGCGATGGGTGCCTTGATCATGTCATTCTCCTGTTGCCGCGCCCGGTACAGCAGGTGGAACCAAAGCGCCGTTTGGTCCGCCCTCTGCGGCCACTCGAGTGGAATGGAGCCAAAGCTTGTTGACACGTCAAGTGCGATCAGGACCAATGCTCGAGATTTCATCGCGATTGGTTTGGCATCCACGTGCTGGACACGCCGCGATCAATCGAGGCAAGAGAGCTCGATGTGCGGTAGCTCTGATCTTTCCGCGCCACGCGGCAATGGAACGGAAGGCGACGGCGAGGCGAACTCGTTGACCCAGCGTCTCCGCGGCGCCATCGACTCCGGTGAGGTCGTGGAGGGCGGCCGGCTCCTGCCCGAGCGGGAGCTCGCGCAGGCGATGGCGACCGGACGGCGCTCGCTCCGCCACGTGCTTGCGCGCCTTGAGGACGAAGGCATCATCTGGAGGCGGCAGGGCAAGGGCACCTTCGTCTCCGCGCTGCACCCGCCGCATGCCGACCACCTTTCGGACGTGGCGGCGAACACGAGTCCCGCGGAAGTCACCGAGGTCCGGCTCGAGCTCGAGCCGGTCATCGCCCGCTTCTGCGCCCTGCGCGCGACCAAGCCGCAGTTGCAGCGCATCCGCGAGGCCGCCGAGCATGCCGCCGCCGCCGACAGCGCATATGCTTTCGAGAGCACCGATGCCGCCTTCCACCGCAGCATCTCGCAGGGGGCGAACAACTCGCTGTTCCTCGCCATGTTCGAGACGCTGATGTCGGTGCTGCGTCAGGCTGAATGGCGCGCCTTTCGCCGCAACGCGTTCTCTGAGGCGCGGCGGGCGGAGGTGGCGAATGAGCATGACCTCATCGTGCAGGCGATACTGGAGCGGGATGCCCGCGGTGCCGAGACCGCGATGCGCACACACCTCACCTCGGTATATCGGCATCTGCAGTCGCCCGCCGGAATCTGACGGGCGACTGTCAGGGCGACCGTTCCGGCGGGTCAAATCGAACGCCATTTTCGCCGATGCCGGGCCGACTGAAGGAAAGCGAGCGGCCGTGACGCGGACTGCATCTGCCTGCCGACGCGGCGCGGGACTTTTGGCATCACATGGCGCGGCTGCGCCGTCGGAATTCGCTGGGCGACAATCCTGCGCGACTTCGGAACCATCGGGAGAAGTAGTAGACGTCGGTGAAGCCGAGCTCCTCCGCAATCCGGCCGACATGCGCCGAGGTCGAGATGAGGCGCGACTGTGCCAGTCCGAACCGGCAACTCTGCCAGTAGCTCTTCGGCGTCACGCCCCAGCAGGCGCGGAAGCGGCGGTCGAACTCCCGCGGACCCAATCCGGCCTTCGCCGCCAGGGCGGATGCCGTGATGAATCGATCGGCGTGCGCCTCGACGATGCGACGGGCACGGATCATCTCCGGGTCATTGCGCCTCACCGCCGCGTCCACCTGCCCGGCGCTGCGGACGTGCCGCACGGCAAGAGCTACCGCCTCGGCCGCGGCTTCAAGGCGTAGCAGCTCCGAATCTGCATTCCAGCGATGGTAAAGGTCTGTGAGCTCCCGC
The DNA here is from genome assembly GCF_016918935.1 of Roseitranquillus sediminis. Taxonomy (GTDB): domain Bacteria; phylum Pseudomonadota; class Alphaproteobacteria; order Rhodobacterales; family Rhodobacteraceae; genus Roseitranquillus; species Roseitranquillus sediminis. The sequence goes on along the minus strand of NZ_JAFFOB010000018.1, from coordinate 286,027 downwards.
GGGCCGCCGTCCGGCAGAGGGAATGCGATCGGCAGCAAGTCCCGTTCGTGCAGCGGGACGCCGGCGGGCGAGGTGATGCCGACGTGCAGGTTGACCATCTCCCACCCCACGCCCGCGAGCTTTTCCCAGCGGCACCTCACGAACGGCGGCGGCACGACCACAACGCCCGGTCGCGCCTCCACCCGCACGCTGCCGATGTTCAGCCACCCCGCTCCCGCGATGGTGTGGACAAGATGCAAATCCTGTGTCCACTGCGGCACCGCGTCGAAAGCGTCCCGAGGTCCGTAGGCTACGTGCCGGATCGAGTGCAGGGAGAAGGCCCAGCCATGTCCGATGTCGATCAAGCTCTCCGCCCACTCTGAAGTTGAGGAGAAAAAGTACAAATCTGGAGTGAGCGCGTCCATGGCCCGTCCGGCAGGCTCGTGACAGGAATGGCGGCAGGAGCGAGAACGGGGGGCAGGTGATGCACAGGACGGTCGCGAACTGGACGGACTTTCGCAAGCATTGGGCGGGGCCGACGAACTTCCGGCTGACGGGTGAGGTCGCGGCGTGGGAGTGGCAGCCACCTCCGCTCAACCGGATCGTGGACGAGCTTCGGCACGACGAGGGGGTCACGATAAAGCGCGGAACCCGCTCGGATCGGCTCGACCTGGAGGTCCTGTCGCCGGACGTCTTCCGAGCCATGCCGATTGAGCGGGCGATGGAGGTGCCCTTCGCGCTGGCCCACTTCGACCTTGGCCGCTTCGATGCGCCAGGTCGCTTCCTCCACGGCTTCGGGGAGGCGGTGCTCGATCCCTGGGAGGCGGCGCTCGCCGACGCCGGCTTCACCTGGGAGCGCTGCTACCCCATCGCCTTCGTCAGCGGGCGCGGATGCGCCACGAATTACCACATGGACGTCTCGCACGTGCTCGCATGGCAGGTCTACGGGACCAAGCGCTTCTGTGGCTTGCGCGACCCTGATCGCTGGGCCGACCGGGGGGCGCGGGTGGCGTACGACCCGAAGTCCTTCTCCCGCCCGGACGGGATCCGCGAGGAGGATGCGCTCTGCTACGACATGCGTCCAGGCGAGCGGCTGTGGAACGTGCTGCTGACCCCGCACTGGGTGGAAGCCGGGGACGAGGTCGCGCTCAGCTTCAACATCTCGCACGGAGGGCTGAGACTGAACGGCCGTCTGTCGCGGAACGAGGCCGAGCTGGAAGAGGCGCGCGAGTCCGCGCCGGAGCGCGCCCCCGCGCGGGTCGAGCGCCGCTACCGCTGAGGCGCAGGGCCCGTCGTCCCGCGCAGGACGAGCCTCGTGGAGATCGTCCGCAGTGTCCCCTGCGGGACCGCCCCCGCGATTAGTGCCAGGAGCATTGCAATGGCGCACCTGCCGGCTTCTTCCGAGGAGGTGGTGACGGTCGTCATCGGCGGGTTGGTCCGCGCGCCCAGCACGTCGTCGCACCCCACGAGCGAGAAATCTTTCGGGATCGCGACGCCGCGATGGGACAGGCCCGTCATCAGCCCGTGGGCGGTGATGTCGTCGAAGGCGACAGCGGCGGTCGCGCCGCTGTCCAGCACGGGCGGTGCCAGTTCCAGCCCGGTCTCGTAGGCGGGCTTCGTCACCGGCACCACCGTGAGTGACATCCCGAGCCGCTCAGCCTCCGCCTTCGCCGCCGCGCGGCGCTCCTGTTCCGACCAGGACTTGGGCGGTCCGCTCACGTAGATGATGCGTTCGTGGCCGAGGGAATGGAGGTGGCGGACGGCTTCGGCGACGGCCGGGCCGCTGTCGATCAGGATCCGCGGGATGCCCGCCACGTCGCGGTTGACGAGCACCAGCGGGCAAAGGTCCGCATAGGCGCGTATCCGGTCCTCGTCGAGCCGCGAGGCGATGAGAAGCAGCCCGGAAACCTGGCTCAGAAAATGGCTGACGAGCCGGTCCTCCTGTTCCGGATCCTCGTCGGAGTTGCCGAGGAAGACGCAGAAGTCGGAGCGGTCGGCCTCGACCTGACCCGCGCGGATCAGCGGTGGAAAGAACGGGTTGGCGATGTCGGGCACGACCATGCCGATGTTGCCGTGGCGCCCGGTGCTGAGCGCCCGCGCGGCGCGGTTCGGCCGGTAGCCGATCCGGGCCGCCACCTCGGCGATCCGGTCGACGGTCTCGGGGTTCAACATGTCGGGGCGCGAGAAGGCGCGCGACACGGTGGATTTGGAGACGCCGACGGCCCGGGCCAGGTCCGCCATCGTCGGCCGCTCGCGAGCGAGCGGGAGAGGAGCCGGTGGAGCGTCGTCGCGACTCGTCATCCCGTTTGCCTTCGTCGGAGCCATCCATGCAGTCGCCGCAAGCGAGGCGGGCGTCAAGCAGACGGCTGATGCCGAGCCGCATAGGGTTGACGTGCAACCGGTTGCGCGAGACTGTTCCCCACGTTCGCCGGAGGCAGCGCTCTGGCTGCGGATCAGTGGCAACGAGGTGGGTGGGACAGGAGTGGTACGGTGGAAGTGAAGAGGCGCCAGGTCGACCGACTCGAGATCATCAGCTTCCCCAGCCGTGCCGCAATGGCCGAGACGGCGGCCGCGGACATGGCGGCAGAGCTGCGGCAGCGCCTGGCCGCGAAGCCCGCGGTCCGGATGGTCTTCGCCGCGGCGCCCAGCCAGGAGGATACGCTGGAGGCCCTGATGAACGCACCGGGCATCGACTGGAGCCGGGTGACGGCCTTCCACATGGACGACTACATTGGCCTGCCGTCCGACGCCCCGCAACGCTTCGCCAACTGGCTCGAGCCGCGGGTCTTTTCTCGCCAGCCGTTCGCGGCCGTTCACCGGCTGGATCCAGGGGCGGAACCCGAGCGTGCGGCAAGGGACTACGCAGCTCTGCTGAACGAGGCGCCGATCGACGTCATCGGCCTCGGTATAGGCACCAATGGTCACATCGCCTTCAACGATCCGCCGGCGGACCTGGATGACCCGCTGGACGTCAGGGTCGTCGAACTGGACCGGACCTGCCGCCAGCAGCAGGTCGACGACGCGTGCTTCGCGCGGATCGAGGACGTGCCGCGCCAGGCGCTGACCCTGACGGTGCCATGCATGATGCGCGCCGAGCGGCTCTTCTGCATCGTCCCGACCAAGGCCAAGCGCGCCGCCACGCACGCGGCCCTGCACGGGCCGATCACCGGCGACTGCCCCGCGTCGGTTTTGCGCCGGCACCCGGCCTGCACCCTTTACCTCGAGCCGGAGTCGGACCCCGATGCGTGACGGCGAGGATCTATCGGCCGAATACTTCGACCAAGTCACTGCGCTGATGCGGCGGATCCGGGACGAGGAGGCTGAGCCGTTGGCCAGAGCGGCATCGCGTCTGGCCGACCAGATCGCCGCCGACCGTCTGATCCACGTCTACGGTCCCGGCGGGCATTCGAACCTTGCGGCGCAGGAGATCTTTTTCCGTGCCGGCGGCCTGATGCATGTCAGCGCCATCCTGGACGAAGGAACGCTCTTGTCGAACGGCGCGCTTCGCTCGATGCAGGTGGAGCGGCTGCCGGGCTACGGGAGGATCGTCATCGCCGACCAGGGACTTGGCGAGGGCGACGTCCTCCTCCTCGTGAATGCCTACGGTATCAACGCCGCGCTGATCGATGCGGCGATGACGGCGCGGGAGCGGGGCGTCTTCCTGATCGGCGTCAGCAGCCGTTCGCATGCCGAGAGCACTTCGCCGGATCACCCGGCCCGGCATCCGAGCAAGGCGAACCTGCACGACCTCGTCGACATCGCCATCGACTGCAAGGTGCCAGTCGGCGACGCGCTGGTGGAGATCGATGGGGTAGGCGAAAGGATCGGCGCGGTCTCGACCTTCGCCAACGCTTTTGCGCTGAACAACCTCGTCATCCGGACGGTGGCCGAGTTGAAGACGCGGGGCATCGAGTCTCCTGTCTGGCGCAGCGGCAACGCGCCCGGCGGGGACGAGGCGAACGCCCGCTTCCTCGACCGCTTCCAAGGCAGGGTGCCGCGGCTTTGACCGGACATCTCTTCGGATGCGATCCGGCAACCGGACGTGGCCTTGCGGTCGATGTCGCGGACGGCGTGATCGTCGCGGTGAACGAGACGGCGGAGGCACCAAAGAACTACCTGTCCGCGGGACTTGTCGACCTTCAGGTCAACGGCCACAGCGGGATCGATCTGGCCGGCGATAAGCTTTCGGCCGATGACGTGGCGCGGCTGACGCGCTTGCTCTGGTCACGGGGCACCACGACCTACCTCCCCACGCTGATCACCGCCGCCGAACCGACCTTGATCCGCGCATTGAAGGCTATCGCCGCCGCGCGCGAGCAAGATGCGCTGGTCGCCCATACGATTCTAGGCGTCCATGTCGAGGGGCCGGCGATCTCACCCGATGACGGCCCGCGCGGTGCCCATCCACGCGCCCATGTCCGCCCGCCCGACCTCGACGAGGTGGCGCGCTGGCAGGAGGCCAGCGGCGGGCTGGTCAGCATGATCACCATGTCGCCGCACTGGGACGGCGCGGCGGAGTTCGTCCGCGGCGTCACGGACCAGGGGATCGTCGTGGCCCTCGGCCATACCCATGCGACGCCCGAGCAGATCCGTGCCGCGGTGGACGCCGGCGCGACGTTCTCGACTCACCTCGGCAACGGTGCGGCGGCGATGCTGCCGCGCCACCCGAACATGATCTGGACGCAGCTCGCAGAGGACAGGCTTTCGGCGAGCTTCATTGCCGACGGTCACCATCTGCCGGCCGACGTCCTGACCGCGATGATCCGAGCGAAGGGGCTCGCGCGCAGCATCCTCGTCTCGGACAGCGCGGCGCTCGCGGGGATGCCGCCGGGCCTCTACGAACAGCCGATCGGCGGTCGCGTGGAGCTGCGCGCGGACGGTTGGCTCGGCACGTCCGGGACCGTCTATCTGGCCGGTGCCTCGCGTTCGCTCGACGAGGACGTGGCGATCGCGGCAGACCTCGCCGGCCTGACGCTGGCGCAAGCGCTGAGCCTCGCCACCGTTAACCCCGGCCGGTATGTCGGCCATCGCGGCTGCCTCGCGGTCGGAGCGTCCGCGGACCTCATCCTGTTTGACTGGTCGTCCGGGGCGCGCACGCTGAAGATTCGGGAAACCTGGGTCAAAGGGCAACGGCAATGAGCAAGCTCGTGGCCGGCGCAATGGAGGTCGAGATCACGCCTACGCCCGAGCTGCTGGGTCGTGGCCTGTGCCTCGCCGGCTTCGCCGCCCGCACCGAGCCCGCGACCGGCGTCCATGACCCGCTCGCCGCACGAGCCGTCGTGGTCGAAGACACCGCCATCGTGGTCGTCGACGTGATCGGCCTGCACGAGGAGACCAGCGCCCGCATCCGCGCCCGGTGCGCTTTGCCAGACGCGAACGTCGTCGTGACGTCGACACACACGCATGGCGCCCCAGCCTCGGTCCAGGGGCGGCTGGGCGCGGAGCCGGAAGCCGAATTCCTCCGTTCGATCGAGGACGCCTGCGTCGCCGCCCTCGACGGCGCCTGTGCCGCAAGGCAGCCTGTCACGCTGACCGTGGGGCAGGGGGTCGACCCCGGCGTCGCCCGCAATCGCCGGCATCGAGGCGGAGACGTGGACGGCGCCGTGCCGATACTGCGGCTGCGGAGCGACGACGGCACCGTGGTGGCGGTCATCGTCGCATACGCCTGCCACCCGGTGGTCCTGGGCCCGGACAACCGGCGCATCACCGCCGACTACCCACACTACGTCCGCGAGCGGGTGCGTGCTGCACACCCCGAAGCGGTTGCTCTGTTCCTCACCGGCTGTGCGGGAGATGCCAACACGGGGCACAGCGCGCAGGACTCGCTGTCGCTTCGCGCGACCGACGCCCGCAGCTTTCGCGCCGCCGAGAAGGCGGGTGTGGCGATCGCGGAGGCCGCCCTCGCCGCCTCGGAGAGACCCGCCGAAGGACCGACCGAGGCACTGGACGCCCTTGTCACCCTCGACCTCGCCCGGCGCGAGGCGGACCTTCCGAACCTTGCGCGCAAGTGGCGGGCCGAAGCCGAGACCGCCGACGAGGTTCGGCGCGTCGTGCTGGAGCATTGGATCCGCTGGGCCGAGACCTACGCCGACACTCCTCCGGGTTCCTGGACCGCGCGCGTCTCGGCCCTGCGATGGGCCGGCGTACCCATCGTCGCGTTGCCGGGTGAGATTTTCGCTCAGACGGGTCTTTCCATCCGGGCGGCGTGCGGAGACACGGCGGCTTTCGTGCTCGGCTATGCCGACTCCTTTCCGGGCTACATCCCGCCCGCGGACGAGTTTTCCTTCGGGGGGTACGAGGTCGAAGAGGCGCATCGCTTCATCGGCATGCCAGCCGCCTTTGCGCGAGGCTCGGCCGAGCGGCTCGCGGCGACCGCCCTCGACCTCCTGTCGAGCGGCGGAGCGGTGGCTTCCAAGGAGACGGCAGGATGAAGCCCGATGCGAGGTCAGAGACGGCTACGCAACCGGTTGCGGAAAGGCCGGAATTCCGCCAGCATCCTTCAAACAAATTATAACACAGGAGAGGTCCCGATGAAGTTTCTTGCCAATGGACTGGCCGTGCCACTCAGGAAGACGGCGCTCTTTGCTACCGTGTCCGGGCTCGGGCTCACGGCCGCCAGCGATGACGCGGGCGCGCAGTCGATCCAGGTCTGGAGCGGGTATCCGGAACTCGCTCCGTTCTACGAGCACGTGGCCGAGGGGATGGCGGATGAATACCCTGATCTCGAGGTCACGGTGGAGGCAATCAACCTGCGCGACCACGAGCGCCGCGTCGCCCTCGGCCTGACGTCTGGCGAGGCGGCCGAGGTGATCGAGCTCGCCAGCGCGCTCGCCAGCCGCTACCTCGCCGCCGGACTGCTGAACCAGGCACCCGACGAGGTGAGCGAGTTTGTCACCAACCCAGAGAACTTCAGCGAGTTCTTCCTCGAAGGCGTCACCTGGGACGGCGAGATCTACGGCGTGCCGCTGTTCCGCGGCCAGAGCGCGCTCTACTACAACACCGACATGCTTGCCGAGGCCGGGCTGGACGGCCCGCCGCAGACCATGGAGGAGTTCGATACCTACGCCGAGCAGCTGACGCAGCGGAACGAGGCGGGCGACCCGGTCGTTTCGGGATGGACGCTGCGCCTGTCGGGCGGTGGCGCGGGCATCGCCGAGAAGTTCTGGATCAACATGTTCCAGCACGGCGAATTCCCACTGGTCGAGACGTCCGAGGGCAAGTGGGTCTCGCGCCTCAACACCGAGGCCGGGCGCGCGGCGCTGCAGCAGTACCTGCACAACCTCTACGAAACCGAGACGGTGACGATCGACCTGCCGGCCGACGCCGAGGCGTTCGAGCGCGAGCAGAGCGCGATGCTGATCCGGGAGTCGTGGGTTATCGGCGACATCGCCGCAAAGGCGCCGGACCTGAACTACGCCACCGCAACGCTGCCGGAAGGATCGATTGTCTCGGCAGTGAACCTCTACATCTCGGGCGACGGCGAGGAAGAGCAGGCCGCGTGGGACTTTGCGCTGGCCGCGCAGCAGCCCGAGAACCTGCTCTGGCTGCTCGACAATGTAGGCTGGCTGCCGAACCGTGCCGGCCTCGACTATTCCGAGATCGTTGCCGCAAAACCCGCCTTCGGCGCGTTCGTGGACTATCCGGAGGACTACGCCTTCTTCACCACGCCGGCCATTGGTCCGATCGAAGAGGTGATGGCCCGCATGGCATCCAAGCTGGAACAGGCCTTCGCCGATCCGTCGCTCGCGGGCGACGACGAGGCGATCGGCGCCTTCCTCCAGGAGACGGACGACGAGATCAACGCGCTCCTCGATCGCGAGGGCATCCTCGGCGAGCGGTAACATCAGCGTCCCCGGGCCACGGCCCGGGGACTGCGAGAGGGGGCGAGCGTGCAGCGTCGTCGGTGGCTATTCTCGATCGTGGCGATTTTGCCCGTGCTGGCGATCTTCGCCTATGTGCGGGTCTTTCCCATCGTCGAGATCCTGCGGCTGAGCGTCCACAAGTGGGACATCCTCTCGGTCGCCAAGCCCTTCATCGGCCTCGCGAACTTTCGCGAGTTGATGGGGGACCGCCTGTTTCACGAGGCGCTGCTGAACACCTCCATCATCGCCTTCGGCGTGCTGGCGATCACGGTGCCGCTGTCTATGACGCTGGCCGCCCTGATCTACCATCGCACCCGCAGCCGCTTTGCCGGGTTCTACGAGACCACCGTCTTCATCCCGCATGTCGTCTCGCTCGTGCCGGCGGCGATGGCGTGGAAGTGGATCTTCGACGCCCAGCTCGGCCCGCTGAACGCGCTCCTCTCCGTCTTCGGGGTCGAGCCCAAGGCCTGGCTCTTCGACCCCGTCCTGTCGCTGGTCTGCGTGATCGTACTCTGTTCATGGCAGGCGCTGGGCTACTGCGTTCTAATCTACCTCGTCGGGTTCAAAAACCTGCCGAACTCGCTCTTCGAGGCGGCCAAGCTCGACGGGGCGTCGGGCCTGCAGTCCTTCTGGAACATCTCGGTGCCGATGTTGAAGCCGATCACGCTCTACGTCTCGGTGATCACGCTGGTCACGTCGTTCAACGTCTATGCGCAGGTCTACGTCCTCGCTTCCGACGCGCAGGGAGCGCCGGGCCGGCAGGTGCGGGTGCTGGTCCTCGACATGCTCGAGAACAGCTTCCGCAACTACCGCATCGGATACGCGGCCTCTGAGGCAGTGATCCTGCTGCTCATCGTTCTCCTGCTCACCCTGGTCCAGTTCCGCCTGCTGCGGGAACGCCGGAGCCGCGCATGACGTCGCGTCCAGACATACACGGCGTCAAGGTCGAGGCGCCTGCCACCGGCACCGGCGGCGTGCTGCCCGACCTGCCGCACCGGCGGAAGAAGACGCCGCTGGCCGACCGTGCCATCGACGTGTTCCTGTTGCTCTTCGGCTTCTTCATGGTGCTGCCGCTGCTCCTGCTGATCGCGAACGCCTTCAAGACGCCGGAGGAGATGCTCGCCTGGCCGCCGACTCTGGTGCCGCGCGAGCCGACGATCTCGAATTTCACGTCGGTGCTCTCGTCAACGCCGCTGCTGCGCTGGATCTTCAACAGCCTCGCCTTCGCGCTCTCGTCGGCCATTGCGATCTCGGTCACTTCGGCAATCGCGGGCTACCTCATGGCGAAGTTCCCGTCGCGCACGATGAGCGTCCTCTTCGCGGTGATCCTGGCGACGGCTATCGTGCCGTTCGAGGTCTACATGATCCCGCTCTACTTTCAGGCGCAGGCGCTCGGCATCCTGAACTCGCTGCCCGGGCTGCTGCTGGGCTACCTGGTAATGAGCTTCGGCATCTTCCTTATCCGGCAGAACGTGATCCACTCGATCCCGGACGAGCTGCTCGAGGCCGCGCGCATCGACGGAGCGGGCGAGATCTGGATCTTCGTCCGGGTCGTCGTGCCGCTGCTGCGCGGGGCTCTCGGCGCCCTCTTCGTGCTCGCGTTCTTCCAGGCGTGGACCGCATTCGCGTGGCCGATCATCGTGGCCACGACCAAGGAAAGCTACACGATCGAGGTCGGCCTAGCGCTCTTCCAGACGGGCTTCACCATCGATCTCGGCCGGCTCAGCGCGGCCTCCGCACTGGTCCTGGTCCCCTCAGTCACGATCTTCATCTTCCTGCGTCGCAACCTTGTGCAGGGCGTGGCGAGCACTGGCCTGAAGGAGTGACGCGATGAACGATGCGGGGCCGGGAACGGCCGACGATTTCCTGGCGCGAGTGACAAGTCGCTACCTCACGTCGAATGCGGCGACGCTGAACTGGATGCTGGAGCGGCCGCGGCTGCACGGGCGTTTTCTAAACACCAAGCTGAACCCGCTGACCCTGTTGGACTATGGGCCGAGCGACGGCATGCGCGGGCCGGACTGGCTCTACGGCTGGATCCAGGGGCGTGGGCTGGAAGCGGTGACGACACATGCCCGCCGCTATGAGGAGACGGACCCGGACTTCGCCGCCAGGCTCGATGAGGCCGGGCGCTCGCTCTACACCGCGCTCGACGAGCTCTGGTCGCGGGATGGGCACGGCTACTTCTGCTACGATCGCGACCTGCGGCCCGTCTACCCGACCAACGACGGCGTGGCGCCGCAGACGCTGTGCGGCGACGTCTACACCTATTCCGACGCCTTCTTCGCCAAGGGACTGATCTGCGGCGCGGCACGCTATGCGCCGGACGATGTGCCGCGACATCTCCGCTCGCTCGCGAAGGTGATCGAGGCGATTGACGACGACCGCTTCCAGATGGCCGAAAAGGTCGCTTTGGATCCGGCCACCGCCCACGCGGAGCCTGCAGACTTCGGACCGCGCATGATCCTGCTGGGCGCCGCCGGAATGCTGGCGCGGCTAGGCCTTGGCGGCGAGACGAAATACGCTGACCGCTTCATCGGACACATCCTCGACCGCCACCACGACCCCGCGACGAGCCTGCTCCGCAATGTCCCCGGCGAAGACGACTGCAACGTGGGTCACGGCATCGAGTTCGTAGGATTTGCGCTCGATCACCTGCCGCCGGATGCGGACCCGGAGACCGTCGCGAGACTGGAGGCAATCCTCGTCGCCTCGTTCGACATGGGCTTCCAGGGCCCCGGCATCCGGCTGACCGTCTCGGCCGGGACGGGCCGGCCAGTCAGCCCCTACTGCCCCTGGTGGTCTCTGCCCGAGACGATCCGCAGCGCCGCGCTGGCGCACGCACGAAGCGGCAGCGCAGACACCTTGCGTCTCTGGCAGAAGGCGGACCGGACCTTCTTTAAGGATTACTGGCGCGGCACGCCGCCGATCGCGGTCCAGTGCCTCACGCCCGACGGCCCCATCGACTACGTTCCCGCAACACCGTGTCTAGATCCGGGATATCATACCGGGCTGAGCCTTCTGGCCGCGGCCGACGTGGCAGAGCGGCTCGCCTCCAGAACGACGAAAGCAAACTGACGCCATGTCTTCGGTAGAAATCGAGAACGTCCACAAGATCTTCGGAACGACGCACGTCATCAGGGATGTCTCGATCGACGTGCCGGACGGGTCATTCGTCGTGCTCGTCGGCCCGTCCGGCTGTGGGAAGTCGACCCTGCTGCGAATGATTGCAGGGCTCGAGGAAATCTCGGCGGGCGAGATCAAGATCGGCGCGAGGGTGATCAACGAGGTTCAGCCCAAGCACCGGAACATCGCAATGGTGTTCCAGAACTACGCCCTCTATCCGCACATGACGGTGGCTGAGAACATGGGCTTCTCGCTGCGCCTGGCGCGGCATTCGAAGGACGAGATCGCGACCAAGGTGCGTGACGCCGCGCAGATCCTGGGTCTCTCGAACTACCTCGAGCGCTTTCCGCGCGAACTCTCGGGCGGCCAGCGCCAGCGGGTGGCCATGGGCCGCGCCATCGTCCGCGACCCGGAGGTATTTCTCTTCGACGAGCCGCTCTCCAACCTCGACGCCAAGCTGCGGGTCCAGATGCGTGCCGAGCTGAAGGAGATCCACGGCCGCCTGAAGACCACCACGATCTATGTCACTCATGACCAGATCGAGGCGATGACGATGGCCGACAAGATCGTCGTCATGCGCGACGGCGTGGTCGAGCAGCTGGGCGACCCGCTCACTCTCTACGACCGGCCGGTCAACATGTTCGTCGCGGGGTTCATCGGGTCGCCGTCGATCAACTTCGTCGGCGGGCGCATCGCGCGCACGGATGGCGCCGCAAAGTTCCTGTCGCACAGCGGCGTGCGCTGGCAGGTCGATCCGCGCGTGGCCGAGGTGGCCGGCGGCACACCCGTGACCTACGGCATACGTCCCGAGCACTTCGCCCTCGCGACGGACGGCGAGAGCGGCACGCTGCCCGCTGTGGTCGTGACCGTGGAACCGACCGGCGCCGAGACGCACGTAGTCGCCGATATCGGCGAGGATCGCATCACGGCGGTCCTGCGGGAGCGGGTTTCCGCACGCCCCGGGGAGAAGATCCATCTCCGCCCGGATCCAGCACAGGCACATCTTTTCGAGAGCGAAAGCACCCTGCGCATACAGCCGTCCGGCGAGGCGCACTGAAAAGCGCCTCACAAGGTCGGCTTAGCTCCAGAACGAATGCCTTGGCATGGGCTAGCGACTAGCGGCTTCGCAAGCCAAGCGCCGGCTGTCTGCCGGGCTGACGCCATTCCAGCAGCCCGTCGCCGAGAAATTTATTTCGCAGCGCGAGTTGGGTATTCAGTTCTTCCAGACAATTAGTATCGTGAAAATCAGCACTTCGCTGCCCGGTGCGCGTCGTGCACGAACACATCGTAACAACATGAGGGAACCATGGGATCCAGATCAGAGGCCTGCGCTCGAGCCGAAGCGTCCATCGAGGACGGTACTTTCCTGGAGGATCTTGCCCGGCGCGTCGCGATCCCCACTGAGAGCCAGATCCTGTCCCGCCGCCCGGAGCTCTATCGCTACGTGACCGACGAGATCGGACCCTCGTTCGACAGGATGGGCTACACGTGGCGCGTCTTCGACAACCCGGTCGATGAGCGCGGACCCGTCCTGCTTGCGGAGCGCCAGGTCGATCCGTCACTGCCGACTGCGCTCGTCTACGGCCACGGCGACGTGGTCCGCGGGCTGGAAGAGACCTGGGACGAGGGGCTCAATCCCTGGAACCTCACCGAGGACGGCGATCGCGTCTACGGCCGCGGCACTGTCGACAACAAGGGCCAGCACACCGTCGCCATGCGCGCGGCGCAGGCCGTCGCCGAGGAGAACGGCGGCGAGCCTCGCTGCAACATGAAGTTCATCATCGAGACGGGCGAGGAGCAGGGCTCGCCCGGGCTGCAGCAGGTCCTCCACGAGAACCGCGAGGCCTTCGCGTCCGACGTCTTCATCGGCCTTGACGGGCCGCGGATGTCGTTCGACCGTATGGACCTGACGCTCGGCTGCCGGGGCGGCTACCGCTTCGACCTGGTCGTCGACCTCGACCGTTCGGGCGGGCTGCATTCGGGGCACTGGGGCGGCGTGCTGCCGGACGCGGGCATCATCCTGGCACACGCGATCTCGACCCTGACCACGCCGCAGGGCCGCATCCTAGTCGAGGACTGGCTGCCGAAGTCGGTGCCGGATTCCGTCATGGAGGCCGCCAAGGCGCTGAAGGTCGACCACGTCGAAGGAATGCCCGAGCCGGATCCAGAGTGGGGCGAGACCAGCCTCAGTCGGGCGCAGAAGGTCTTTGCCTGGACCAGCTTCATCATCCTCGCCTTCAAGACCGGAAACCCCGAAAACCCGGTCAACTCTGTGCCGAGCCGCGCCGTTGCCACCTGCCAGATCCGCCACACCGTCGACGTGCCGGCAGATGTCCTGATGCCTGCGCTGCGGCGCCATCTGGACGAGCGCGGCTTCGGCGGGGTCCAGATCGTGCCGACCGTCGAGCGCGAGCAATTCGCGCCTTCGCGCACGGACCCGAACGATCCGTGGGTCAGGTTCGTGGCGGACTCGGTCGAGCGCACCACCGGTACGGCACCGAACGTCAAGCCGTGCTCGGCCGGCAGCAACCCGAGCCAGATGTTCATCGACGAGCTCGGCACGCCGGTCATCTGGATCCCGCACTCCTACAGCGGATGCAAGCAGCACGGCCCGAACGAGCACGGGCTCAAGTCGCTCTTCGGCGAGGGGCTGGGCGTGATGGCCGGCGTCTTCTGGGACCTGGCGGATCGCCCGGCGACCTGACGTGCATCTCCCGGCGCGACGGCATGCCCGCCGCGCCGGCTCAGTCGCGGAGCGTGGTCAGGAACTCTTTCAGGACGGCGTTAAACGCCTCTGGCGTCTCCCAGTAGGGCGAATGGCCCACGCCCGGCATCCGGTGGAGCCGCGCACCGGGAATCGCATCCCGAACGGCCTCGAGGATCGCCGGCGGGTAGAGCACGTCCTCTTCGCCCGAAAGGATCAGGGTCGGTGTACCGTAGCCCGCCAGCGTCTCCGGCGTCGTGCCGCCTTCCAGCGTCTCGAGACTCTTGCGGAAGAGCGGCCCCGGCGGCTCGGTCAAGGCGCGGAGCTGCTCGTAGAGGAACGTCAGGTCCGGACGCCCCTCGCGAAAGGCGGGTGCGAGTGCCGCGGTGGGCGCCTCGACGCCGCGCGGGATCTTCCGCCGCGCCTCCTGCGTCTCGAGCACCGCCGGAATCATCAGCCCGCCCGGAGTGCTCGACAGGACCAGCCCGCGGACCCTCTCGGGATGACGCGCGGTGAAGCCCAGGCAGGTGCGCCCGCCCATGGACTGGCCCACGAGCACCGCACGCTCGATCCCCTCGGCGTCGAGCAGCGCCTCGAGGTCGTCGACAAAGAAGCGCAGGTGCGGACCGTCCTCGGCGCAGGTCGAACGGGCGAAGCCGCGATGGTCGAAGACCACCACCCGGTGATCGGCTGCGAAGACCGGCACTTGGTTGAACCAGCTCGCCGCGCAGCCGCCGCGGCCGTGGGCGAAGACCAGCGCCGGCCCCTCGCGGCCATGAATCTCGTAGTAGAGGCGGCAGCCGTCCCGTTGCAGCCGTGCCATGGCGCTACGCCCTCCGCTCGCCGATGTCCCACCAGACGCCGGCCATCATCGCCATCCCCTCCTCGGCGACGCTCGCCAGCATGTGCTCGTTCGGCGCGTGCTGCGAGCAGGCGGGGTGCGAGTGCGGCACCCAGACGGTCGGCATCCCGAGCGTCTCGGCGAAGACCTCGTTCGGCAACGAGCCGCCGAGGTTCGGCAGCAGGCTGACCGGCTTGCCCGTCGTCTCCTCGACCGAGGCGCGGACGAGGCGGACCCAGTCGTTGTCGGGGTCCGTACGCGTCGCGCTGAAGAAGCCGCGCTTCATGCGCTCGACCTTGATGTCGCTGAAGCCGTGCGCGTCGAGATGCTCGCGGAGCGCGGGGAGGATCTGTTCGCCGTCGACGCCGACGACGTAGCGCAGCTGGCAGGTCGCGCGGGCCCAGCCGGGCACGGCGTTCACCGGCGCCTCCGGCCGCCCGCAGAGGAAGGCCAGCACCTCAAAGCTGCTGAAGCCCATCACCTGCGCAGGTCCCTGCAGGCCGGGCTCGCCCCAGTCGGGGTTGAGCTGGGGGTCGTTCGGACCGGGTTCGAAGGCCAGCTGGTCGAGTGCCGCCCGCACGTTCTCCGGAATCGAGGGCGGACGCCACGCATCGATCTGGATCCGCCCGTTCGCATCCGTCAGCGTCGCCAGCGCATGGGCGAGGCGGATACCGGGGTTCGTCAGCACGCCGCCCCAATTGCCTGAATGGTGCGCGCCTTCGCGGCATTCGCAGATGAGGTGGAAGTTCAGCGAGCCGCGCGCGCCGAGGAAGACGGTCGGCCTGTCCGCCCCGATGCGCGGACCGTCCGAGGCGATCAGCACGTCAGCCGAGAGGAGGTCGCGGTGCGTCTCGGCGAGCTCCTGCAGGCCCGGCGAGCCCGACTCCTCGCCCATCTCGATGATCACCTTCACGTTGAAGCCGAGCCGGCCGCGCGCCTCCAGCACCGCCGACAGCGCCGCCAGGTTGATCGCGTGCTGCCCCTTGTTGTCGACGGTGCCGCGCCCGTAGAGCCGCCCGTCGCGCTCGACCAGCTTCCAGGGGTCGAGGCCCTCGTCCCAGTCGCCTGCCATGCCCCAGAGCACGTCGCCATGGCCGTAGGTCAGCACGGTCGGCAGGTCGTCGCCCTCGTGCCGCTCGGCGAAGAGGGCCGGCAGGCGGTCGATGGACGGGTTCTCGAGGATGCGGCATGAGAAGCCCATACTCTCGAGCCAGGGGCGCATCTCGTCCTCGAGGTAGCGCCGGTGGTCGGCACCGCTGTCCTCGCGCGGGCTCTCGGACGGGATGGCGACGCGCCGCGCCAGCTCGGAGGCGAAGTGCCCGTCGGTGACGTGGCGGCGAGCTGCGGCGATGGCGTCGGCACGGGACATAGGGTCAGAACTCCATCTCAGGCGTCAGGGGACGAGCGTTTCTTTCATTGCTTCGCGGTTCAGCGTCACGCCGAAGCCGGGGCGGTCGGGGACATGCAGTCGCCCCGCTTCGGGTTCGGGCGCGTCGAGGTAGATCATGCGCTCCCACGCGTCGGTGCCGAGGTGGCATTCGGCAAGCGTGCCGCCGCGCAGGCCGGCGACGTGGTGCATGGAGTAGACCCCGCCGCCGCCCGCGTCCGAGATCGGCCGCTCGTAGATCTGGGCGATGGCGCCGACACGGCGGACCTCAGTCATGCCGCCGGCGTAGAGGCTGTTGGGCATGAAGATGTCAATGGCGTCCGCCTCAACCCACTCGCGAAAGCGGGTCGCGTGCCCGTCCATCTGTCCGGCCGAGAGCGGGATCGAGGTGCCGCGCCTCAAAGCCGCCAGGTCGCGCGGATCGTTGCCGCGCACCGGGTCCTCGAACCAAGCAATGTCGCACTCCTCGATCCGGCGGCAGAGGCGGCGCGCATAGTCGAGGGTGATGCTCTCGTTGGCGTCGATGGCGAGCAGGATGTCGTCGCCGAGCGCGTCGCGCACGTGATGGACGCGGCGGACGTCGCCGGGCAGGCCATCCTTTGCCACACCCACCAGCATCTTCAGGCGTGTGTGGCCTTGCGCGATCAGCATCCGCGCCACCTCGACCAGCTCGTCCGGCTCGTAGTCGCCAAAGCCGAAGGTGACGTAGACGTCGGCATGGTCGCGATGGCCGCCGAGCAGACCCGCGACCGGGCGACCGCTCACCTGACCGATCAGGTCCCACAGGGCGAGGTCGACCGCGCTGAGCGCCCAGAGGTTGACGCCGGACTGCCGACCGCGCTCGGACAGCACCTTGCGCAGGCGGCCGTGGATTGCTTCAAGGTCGCGGATGTCCATGCCCTTGATGGCCGGCAGGATGTGGCGGGTAATGGCGGTCACGGTGGCATGGCAGAGGAACCTGCCCGTCATGCCGACCCCCACGCGCCCGTCATCGGTCTCGACCTCGCAGATGACGCGGGTTGAGCCGCGCGCCGAGCCGGGCTTGAGCGGCAGGTCGGCGACATGCCGGTGCACGCTGGCGCGGATGTCGCCGATACGCGTTGTCATCGCTGGACTCCTTCCCGCCGTCAGGCCGGTTGCGGCTCTCGCGCCGCCTGCGCCGCGGCTTCGTCGTAGAGGTGGCATTCCACCATCCGGTCGCCGTCGCTGAGCGGACGCGGGTGCAGGGTCGAGCAGTGCGGCATCGCGTGCGGGCATCGCGGGTGAAAGCTGCAACCCGGCGGCGGGTCCATCGGGTTCGGGAACGCCGCGCCCAGGTGCGTGTCCGGAATGCCGAGCTCCGGCTCGGGCGTCAGCACCGAGCTCAGCAGCGCCTCCGTGTAGGGATGGCGCGGGTTGGCGAAGAGCTGCTCCGTCGGCTGCTCCTCGACGATCCGGCCGAGATACATCACCGCGACCCTCGTCGCGATGTGCTGGACCACCGCGAGGTTGTGGCTGATCAGGACATAGCTGACGTTCAGCTCGTCCTTGATGTCGAGCAGCAGGTTCAGGATCTGGGACTGCACCGAGACGTCGAGGGCCGAGGTCGGCTCGTCGCAGATGACCACCTCCGGGCGCATGATGAGCGCGCGCGCGATCGCGACGCGCTGCCGCTGCCCGCCCGAGAGCTGGTTGGGATAGCTGTCGAGGTAGCGCCGCGAGAGGCCAACCATGTCGAGCATCTCGGCAACCTTCGCGCGCCGCTCGGACGCCGACCCGACATTATGGATGCGGAGCGGCAGCGAGACGATGTCCTCGACCGACTTGCGCGGGTTGAGCGAGGAGTACGGGTTCTGAAAGATCGGCTGGATGCGCCGCGCCCGCTCGAGCGGGCTCGACCGCGAGATCGCCTTGCCGCCGACGAGCACCTCGCCCTCGCTCGGGTCGAGCAGGCCGAGCAGCATGTTGGCCAGTGTGGACTTGCCGCAGCCGGACTCGCCGACAAGTCCCAGCACCTCGCCCTGCCGCAGGCTGAGCGACACCCCCTTGACCGCCGAGAAGGTGGTCGCCCGCTTGAAGAGGCTCGCGCCGATCGTGAAGCGGCGGGTGACGTCCCGCGCCTCCAGCACCATTTCGTTCATGTCAGACGTCCTCCAGCTCGTCGGCGCGGCTCAGGCTCTCGGCCTCGTCCATGATGCAGCGCCATTCGTGCCCGGTCTCGTTGTGGCGCAGGCGGTCGAAGTCGGCGCAGGCGGATCGCGCGTGCCCGCAGCGGTCACGGAAGGCACAGCCCCGGATCTCGCCGATGAGGCTCGGCACGATGCCGGGGATGGAGCCCAGTCGCTCGCCTGGCCGCGTCCGCCCCGGGATGGGCATGCAGCGCAGCAGGCCCCGCGTATAGGGATGCAGCGGCGCGCCGAAGACTTGGCGCGCGCTGCCGTTCTCGACGACCTGACCGGCATACATAACGAGCACACGGTCGGCGATGCGGGCCACGACGCCCAGATCGTGGGTGATCAGCACCAGCCCCATGCCGAACTCGGCCTGAAGTTCCGACAGCAGGAGGAGGATCTGCGCTTGGATCGTCACGTCGAGCGCAGTTGTCGGCTCGTCGGCGATGATGACGGCGGGGCCGCACATCAGGCTCATGGCGATCATCACCCGCTGGCGCAGACCGCCAGAGAGCTGGTGCGGGTACTGGCCGAGCCGCTTCGCCGCGCCGGTGATCCCGACCTTCTCCAGCAGGAAGATCGCGCGCTCGCGCGCCTCAGCCCGCGAGACGCGCTTGTGCCACAGCATCGCCTCCATCAGCTGGTCGCCGATTGTGTAGGCGGGATTGAGGCTCGTCATCGGCTCCTGGAAGATCATGCTCAGCCGATCGCCGCGGATCGTCTGCATCTGACGCCGCGAGGCGCTTTGGAGGTCGATGCCGTCGAAGATGAGCTTGTCGGCCGTGCGGCGCGCCGCACGCGGCAGCAGGCCCATCAAGGCGAGGGAAGTCAGAGACTTGCCGCACCCCGACTCGCCGACGATGCAGAGCGTTTCTCCCTTCTCGAGCGAGAAGGAGACGCCGCGCACCGCATGAAGGACGCCTCCGGCGACGGGGATGTCGACGCGCAGGTTCTCGACTTCAAGCACTTTGCTCAACTGCGGTTCTCCGGTGTCAGGATGTCGCGAAGCCCGTCGCCGAGGAGGTTGATCGCCAGCACAAGGGCGAAGATCGCCGCGCCGGGCACCATGATCAGCCAGGGCTCGAACAGGAGGTACTGGCGGCCCTCGGCAACCATCAGGCCCCAAGACGGCGTCGGCGGCTGCACCCCGAGTCCGAGGAACGACAGCGCGGCCTCGAGCAGGATGGCGTTGGCCATCTCGAACGTGCCGATCACGACGAGACTGCCAAAGATGTTGGGGAGGATTTCGCGGATGATGATGTAGGGCGTCGAACAGCCCACCGCACGCGCCGCGAGCACGTATTCCTGCGACCTGACCTGCATCGTCGCGCTGCGCATGACGACGGCGAAGCGGTCCCAGAGCAGCAGGCCGAGCACGAGGATGACCACGATCAGGCTGCCGCCGACGATCGAGACGATCGCCAGCGCCACCATGATGACGGGCAGCGTGAGGCGCGTCATCACCACGAAGTTGACCACGAGGTCGACCCGCCCGCCGAAGTAGCCGGCCAGCACGCCGAGCGTGGTGCCGATGAGGCCGGAGGTGATGACGGTGAAGATGCCGATGATCAGCGAGATGCGCGCGCCATAGAGGATGCGGCTGAGGTAGTCGCGCCCGAGTCCGTCGGTGCCGAGCGGATGCTCCCACGTGCCGTTTTCCATCCAGATCGGCGGGACGAGGCGGTTCGTCATGCTCTGCACGTAGGGATCGTGCGGCGCGAGCAGCGGTGCCGCCAGCGCCATCAGCACGATCAGGACGAATATGACCACGCCGACCATGAAGGCCGAGTGCTTGAATGCGCGGCGCAGGAATTGGCCGTCGCGCCATCTTGGCTTGGCCGGTGCCGGTGGCGTGGCGGCGTCTTCGGGTGAGGAGAGTTCCTTGAAGGTCATCGCCGGATCCTCGGGTCGAGCCACGCATTGAGGAAGTCGGAGAGCAGCACGAGCACGATGTAGAAGACCGCCACGATCAGCAGGATCGCCTGCACGACCGGCACATCGAGGCGCGAGATCGATTCCCAGGCGAGGTAGCCCACGCCCTGTATGCCGAAGACGGTCTCGATGACGACGGAGCCGCCGAGCATGTTGCCGAACTGAACCGCCGTCAGCGCCACCACAGGAATGACCGCGTTGCGGAGCGCGTGCTTGAAGAGCACGACGCGGGTGCTGAGTCCCTTCGCGTAGGCGGTGCGGATGTAGTCGGACTCGAGCACTTCGATCATGCCGGCGCGGGTCAGGCGCATGACCGGCGGGGTGGCGTAGTAGCCGAGCGCGATCGCGGGCAAGATGAAGTGCCCGATCGTCTCCGAGCCCGAGGGCGGCGCGATGCCGAGGCGAAGCGCGAAGATCACGATCAGGATGAGGCCGAACCAGAAGTTCGGCATCGCCTGCCCGAGGACCGCCAGGCTCAGCGCCGCGCGGTCGAGCCAGGTGTTCGGGCGGAACGCGGCGAGGATGCCGAGCGGAATGGAGAGGCTGAGCATCACCAGCAGCGACATGGACGCGAGCGTCAGCGTGTTGGGCAGGCGGTGCATGATCAGGTCGGCCACGGTCTCGCGGAAGAAGAGCGAGCGGCCGAAGTCACCCTGCGCCGCGTCGGTGATCCAGGCCAGGTAGCGGACCGGCCATGGTCGGTCGAGCCCCAGGCTCGCGCGCAGCTCGGCGACCTGTTCGGGCGTCGCCTCCTCGCCTGCGATGGCCGAGACCACGTCGCCCGACGAGTTGAGAAGGAAGAAGGTGAGCAGCGACACGGCGAGGCACACCAGCAGCGCCAGCGCCAGTCGTTGCAGAAGGTAGCGGAACATGGACCGTCGCCTTTCCGTCGGGCCGGAGGTGCGGGCGCCTTCGGTGCGAAGGCGCCCGCGGATCGAATGTTACTCGGCCCAGCTCGCGTTGTAGAAGCGCGGGACCTCGTCCGGCGACGGCGTGAAGTTCAGCTCGTCATTGTAGGCGTAGATCAGTGCGTATGTGAACATCGGCACGATGTAGGCCTGCTCGGAGATGATCCCGAGGAGTTCTGCGTAGGCCTCGCGGCGCACGTCCTCGTCCATCGTGTCGCCCTTCTCGAAGAGCGCGAGGACCTCGTCGTCGCGGGCATAGTCGTTCACCGAGTGGCGGAACCAGTGCCCGGTGCTGGCCAGGATGTCGCCGATCGACGTCGAACCCCACGCCTGGTACCACATCGGCAGCTGGCCCTCCTCGCGGAGCGGCGAGAGCGCCGAGATCTGCAGGTAGTTCAGGTTCACGTCGATGCCGACTGCCGCCAGATCGCCGATGATCGCCTCTACGATCGGACGCTCGCGATAGCCGTAGATCTCCGTCGAGAAGCCGTCGGGATAGCCCGCCTCGGCGAGGAGCTGCCGCGCCTTCTCGGGGTCGTACTCGTAGGTGACGGTCTGGTCGGCGATGCAACCGAACTGCGACGGCGCGCAGGCGGTGTCGATCAGGTTCGCGCCGGGGCCCATCATCGCGTCGCGGATCCCCTCGCGGTTGATCGCGTGGTTGATCGCCCTGCGGACGCGCACGTCGGTCATCGGATTGTCGCCGCTGCGGCCGGCGGCGTCGAGCCCGATGAAGCCGAAGCGGATGAGTTCGCCCGCGTCGACCTGGATCCCGGGCGCCGCTTCAAGCCGCTCCGCGGCGTCGGGCGGCACGCGCCAGATCCAGTCGAGGCCGCCGGTCATCAGCTCGATGGCCTGCGTGTTGAACTCGCCGATGCGCCTGAATTCGAGCGTGCCGATGCTGGGCTGTCCCTTCGCGCCGCCGAAATAGTCGTCGAACTTCTCCATCACGATCCGGTCGCCCGCGGCGAGCTCGGTGACGCGATAGGGGCCAGTGCCGACGGGCTCGCGCGACATGCCGTCCGGCCCGACCTCGGCGTAGTACTCGTCCGGGTAGATCGGCAGCATGTTCACGAGATAGTCGAGAATCGGCGGGAACGGCTCCGTCAGGTTCAGGCGGACCGTGTAGTCGTCGATCTTCTCGGCTCCGGAGAGGAAGAAGATGTCGCGGGGAAGCGTCTCCGTCGTGACGTAGTCGACGGTGAAGACGACGTCGTCGGCGTTGAACGGCTCACCGTTGTGGAAGACCACGTCCTCGCGAAGCTTGAGCTCGATCGTCGTGTCGTCGACGATCTCCCACGACTCGGCCAGGTGCGGCACGTACTCGCCGGTCTGAGGATCCTTGTAGATGAGCGAGTCCCAGATGTGGAACATCATCACGATGCCTTCGCGCACCGTGTGCTGGTAGTAGTCGATGCTTGACGGAAGGCTGTCGGACGCCCACCGGACGGTATCGTCCTCCTTGCCGGCATGTGCCGCTCCGCTCAGCCCGAGTGCCACGGCCAGAGAGGCCGCTCCGTAGATGCCTTGCTTCATGAAGTTCTCCCAGTTGCGCTCATTATTAGGGCCGCAGATCAGCGGCCCTTGTGGTGCTGGCAGCGGCAATGCCTGCCGCACGTCGCCGGGCGAGTAGAGGCCGCGAGAACCGTGACGTCAACCCGTCAGGCGTGGTGAAAACCTGTCCTGGTGGCGGGTGGGGCGACGCAGCCTGGCGAAGGCCCCCCGCTGCGCGGGGGGGGGGGGACCGCATCGCTTTAGGGGGCGGGCTCGATGAGGTGGACGCGGGTTGCGCGTCTGGGGCTTCTCCGAGGTGGTGATCCGACGCATCGAGGGCGCACGCGGACGGCTTCGAGATCTGGGTCGACCAGTACCCTTACGACGCCTCGGCAACCAGCATCTGCTCGGCGCTTATCCCGAGCTTGATCCGAGCGAGACCACGGTCAAGATGCGAGGGCGTCCTGCCGGTGTCGACGACGATCCATTCCATGACCGGCCTGTCCGGCCCCCCATCTACCGGATGTGCGACCGCCGCTTCATCCGCGAGGAGCTGATTGCCGACATCATGGTCTTCGATCTCAAGGGCCTGCGCGAAGTCGGCACGTTCAGTTATCCGCATCACCTGGCAGAAGGCGTGACCTACGGCATGGTCAACGGTGAACTTGCGATCGACGACGGCGCGTTCACCACGTGCGGAGCGGTCGCGTCCTCGCGCGCACTGGCGAGAACATGCGCGAAGCGCGTGAGCGGCGGCGCTGCGGCTGCCGATCCCGGCGCTCCCGGGATCGGGCGCTGAGGAGACGGGCTGGCGGGCGAGGCACCGGCGGACAGTCGGATCAAACCACGGCGGAACGCGAGAGCGCGCCGGCCCAGACTTTTGGCCAGCCATCTGACCCCGGGTGTCCCCTCAGCCAGCTTCGCTCCACCGCCCAATGCCATACCAGAACCGGTTGAGCTCGGACTGCGCGCCGGCAAGTTGGGTGGAGCGGCAGAGGTCCAGCGCCGCGTTCTCGATGGCGGCTTCGCCGCCTTGAACGGCGATCTGCACGCCCGCCCTGTGCAGCGTGCGGTAGTCTGCATCTCGCGCGAGGTCGCGGTCGGAGCGGCCCTGGCCCTTTTCGAGGAGCCGGGCGAAGGCGGAGCGGGCGTCCTCGAGGGCGCGCACGCTGCTGAATGTCTGATACGTCGTCATGCGAGGTACCTGCCGGATCTTCGCGGCAAAACATGGGCGGCAATGCGGCAGGAGGCTTGTCAGGACGTCCCAGCACATCAATTTGCGGATGTCACGTAATGCCCCACGGCGGCTCCGAGTTCCGATGCATCGATGTCCCGGGCGCCTCGATCCAACTCGCGCGTGCGCAGGCCCGCGGTCGTTTAGGCCTCCTCTGAAGCCACCTTCCGGGTCTCGCCGGTCGCAACCAGGGTGCGCGTCGCGTCGGCTGAGGCGTATGTCCAGAAGATCGCCATCGGAGCGTCTGTCTCGTTCAGGAACCGGTGCGGCACGCCCGGCGGCACCCAGGTGACGTCGCCGGTGCGCATCTCGTGGCGGGTGCCGTCGATCTCGACCGTTCCGGTCCCCTCGATCACCATGACGCTTTCTTCGCAGTCGTGAAAGTGCAGGCCGATGGAGGCGCCTGGGTCGAAGGCGGTGATCCCGTTGATCATCGCCTCCGATCCGATTTTGCGCGTGACCAGCTGCGTGGTGCGGGCACCGTTGCCCCGATCCTTGGTGGGGCGTTCGTCCGGGCGCAGGATCGCGGGGGTGCGGGTCATGAGATCATCCCTTCCTTCGTGGTCAGCCGGTCAATCCAGTCCAGGCCATCGCTTGTGGCGCGAGCAGGTTCGTATTCGCAGCCGAGCGCACCGGAATAGCCGATGGCACTCAGCGAGGCACAGAGCGCGACGAAGTCGACGCCGCCGGTGCCGGGTTCATGCCGGCCGGGGTAGTCGGACAGGTGGACGTGGGCGATCCTCGAGCCAAGGTCGCGGATCGTCGCGGACGGATCCAGCCCTTCGGCGGCGGTGTGGTAGACGTCCAGCAGCAGCCCGATCCCATCTACGCCCGCGGCGTCTATGACTGCGGTGGCTTCTGCCGGCGTAGCGATCAGGTAGTCCGGCACGGCCTCCCGGCACATCGGCTCGACGATCACCCTCAGGCCGCGCCTCGCCGCCTGCGTCTGAGCGTGGGCGAGGTTCTCGGCCAGGCATTCCAGATGCGCGCTTCCGCGGCTCGCCCGCGGGACGATGCCGGCCATGACATGGACCAGCGGCGATCCGACCGCGGCGGCGAAATCAAGCCCTTCATCGAACGTATCGCGGAACTCGGCGCGGCGGTCGGGCAGGCCGGCGATTCCCTTCTCGCCTTTGGCGCGGTCGCCGCCGTAGATGCCCACCTGCGCAAGCCCCAGCTCAGCGGCGGATAGGCGCGCGCGCCAGTCCTCGGCCGGAATGCGCCACGCCTCCGGGTCCTCGACCGCGCCGAACCCTGCACGCGCGGCGGCCTCCACGCGCTCCTCGAACGGCAGCTCGGTGAAAAGCCAGCGGACATGCGCGCTGATCGTCCATCGTTGAGTCACGAGGGGAAGACCCTCTCCAGCTCTGCGATCTTCTCGGCGTCCAGCAGGCGCGTCCTTTGGCCGGAGAGCAGGAAGAAGAGCTTCGCGCTCTCCTCCAGCTCCTCGCTGGTCCAGACCGCGTCCTCCAGCGACTTGCCGGCGACGACGGGACCGTGGTTCGCCAGCAGCATGGCGTGATGGCCGCGGGCCGCGGCGCGCACCGCCTCCGCGAGCCCCTTGTCGCCGGGGCGGAAGTAGGGGACCAGCGGCAGCTTGCCGACCTTCATCACGTGATAGGCGGTGACCGGCGGCAGCACGTCCGCCTCGTTCTCATGGTCGAGGCAGGAGACGCCGACCGCATGGGTGCAGTGCAGATGCACCACCGAGCGGGCGCTCTCGCGTTCGGCGTACATGGCGAGGTGAAAGAAGGTCTCCTTCGACGGTTTGTCCCCGGAGAGCAGCGTGCCGTCCGGCGCGACATGGGAGATACGGGCAGGATCCAGCATCCCGAGGCAGGTGTTTGTCGGCGTCACGAGGAGCGAACCGTCATCCAGGCGGAGCGAGATGTTCCCCGCGCTCCCGTGCGCAAGCCCGCGCCCGTAGAGAAGCTGTCCCATCCGGGCGATGCGGTCTCGGTGGCGCGTCAGTTCTCCTGTCACGACGCATCTCCTGCAAGCCGTCTTGCGGCGCGGGCGAAGAAGTCGGGGCCGCCGAAGTTGCCGGACTTGAGCGCCAGCGCGACTTCGGGGTCGTTCGAGACGAGCACCGGCACGCCCGCATCGATCTCCGGGCCGATGCGCAGCGCGCTGGGCGCGATCGCCTGCGCCACAGCACCAGAGGTTTCGCCCCCGGCGACGACGATCCGCGAGAAGCCGGCCTCGACGAGGCGGCGCGCGGCTTCGGCAAAGAGCCTCTCCAGCGCGTCCGATGCCACCTCGCGTCCGTGCCGCTCCTGCGCGGCGCGCACCACTTCGGGCGAGGCGGAGGAATAAACGAGCGGCAGGGCGTCGGCGTGGCCGAGCGCGAAGTCCACCACGTCTTCTGCGGTGATGTCGCCCGCCACTGCATCGTCGACCGAAACTTCCAGCGCCGGCGCGCCGGTGGCGAGATGCGTCTCGATCTGCGCCCGGGTCGCGCGTGAGCAGGAGCCCGACAGGATCACCGCACGGCCGGCGACGGTCGGCAGTTCCGGTGCGCCGCCGGTTGCACGCCCGACCTCGATGAAGCTCGCCGGCAGACCCAGCGCGATGCCCGAGCCGCCGGTGATCAGCCGCGCGCCGCGGGCGGCGCGGCCCAGCGTCACGAGATCGTCGTCGGTCGCGGCGTCGGCGACGACCAGCGTCTCGACCCGCTCCGCCGCCTCGGCGAGCGCGGCGGCGATTGCTTCGCTGCCCTTCCGCACCACCGGCGCCGCCACGAGCCCGACAGGCGTCGCGCACTGGCGACCGAGCCAGCGGCGGATGTCGGGGTCCGTCATCGGGGTCAGCGGATGATCCTCCATCCCGCTCTCGCTCAAGAGCCTGTCGCCGACGAAGAGATGTCCCTGATGGATGCTGCGCCCAGTGGCCGGAAAGGCGGGGCAGACGATCACGCCCCGCACGCCCAGCCGGTCCGCGAGTGCTTCGGCCACGGGGCCGATGTTGCCTTCGGGCGTGGAGTCGAAGGTGGAGCAGTACTTGAACACGATCTGCTCGGCGCCCTGCGACAGCAGCCAGTCCAGCGCCTCGAGCGAGAGCGAGACGGCCTCCGCCACGGGGATGGAGCGGGACTTGAGCGAGATCACCCCCGCCTCGACGTCCTGGGGCGCCGGTCCGCTCGGGATGCCGATGAATTGCGAGGTCCGCAGGCCGCCCTGACCAGGCAGGCCCCGCGTCAGCGTGTTGGCGATGTCGCTCGCCCCGGTGAAGTCGTCTGCGATGACGCCGATCAGCATCACGCGGACCGCTCGCTTCGGGGCGCCTCGAGCAGCTCGCGCATCCGCTCGACCGCCGCCTCCGGTGCCGTCAGCACCGGGACGTCGACGACGGCGCGAACCGCGTCGGCCGCGCGCGAGGTCGAGAAATGCGCCAGCATGATCGCGTCCCTGTCCACGAGGTCCGTAGCCTTTTCGGCCACTAGCCGGTTGTGCGTCTCGGCGTCGCCGGCCCTCAAGAGGTCGATTGCCCGCTCCACGACGACCGTCTCGAGTTCCGCCTCGGCGCCCGTCTCGGCCTTGAAGGTCGCCCACTCGTCTTCCATCGTCCGGACCGCGGGAGCGAAGGTCGCGAGCATGCCGATCTTGCGGCCCTGTGCGATGGCGGCGCGGAACATCGCCTCGTTCGGGCGCGTCACCGGGATCGGGAGTTCCGCCTGCATCCGGTCGATGGCGGGACCGAAGGCGGAGCAGGTGATGAGGATGCCGTCGGCGCCGCGCCGATGCGCGTAGCGGCCGAGGTCCACGAAGCGCTCGATCAGCGCTTCGCTCAGATCGTCGCCCTCGTCGGCCCGGTCCAGCGTGAGCCCGTCGTCGAGCAGGTTCATCGCGCGTGCCTGGGGCCAGAGCGCCTTCATGGCATCGGTCACCGGCTGCATGGCGACGGGGGTGGCGTGGAAGAGAACGATGGTTGGCGCTGGCCTCATGCTTTCGCGTTTCCTTCCTCGGCGAGTCGCGAAACCAGCCCGCCCTTGCGATAGGCTTCCGCCGCCTCCGGTGTGGTCAGGTGGTCCAGGAAGCGGCGGCCGGCGGCGGGATCGCTTGCCTCGGCGAAGAGCGCGACGGAAAAGTCGGTGTCCTTCTGCAGCTCCGGCGGGAGCGGGCCGGCGATGTCGACCCCGTCCACCGTCATCAGTTCACTAATCTGCTGGATGGCCAGGTCGGCACGTCCCGCCACGATCTCGCGCGCGGTGAAGCCCTCGGGGATGATCGACGCCTTGGCGGTCACTTCGTCGGCGATCCCCAGCCGTTCCAGAAGGCCCACGAAGAACTGACCGGAAGCGCCGGCTTGCGAGAAGGCGACCGAGCGTGCGGCGAGGAGCGTCTCGCGCACCGCGTCGGCATTCGAAAGGTCCGGTTTCGGCGCCCCGGGCGCGACGGCGAACCCCATCCGCGCGGTGGCAATCGGCGTGATCGTCGCGCTATCGACGATGCCCTCGTTGGCAAGCTCGGCCATCGAGTCGTCGATCAGGATCGTGACGTCGCCCCGCGCTCCGCCGCGGATCCGGTCCATCATCACCTTGGTCGGATTCCACTCCACGTCGGGCGCGCTTCCCTCGGCCGCCTCGAACGAGGGGAGAAGGTGAAGCGTCAGGGCGCGCTCGACCGCGAGCGAGCTCAGCACTTTCAGAGGCATAGGTTCAGGCTCCTGTGGAAACTGGTGCGGCGCAGGCTGCGACCCGCCGCAGGTAATCTGGCGAAAGATCGGTGAGGCGCCGGACGCCCACCAGCGCGAGGTCGCGGTCGATCTCGGACTGCAGCACGCGAACTGCGTGACGCACCGTCTCCGCGCCGCCGATGACGGCGGCGTAGATGAACGGTCGGCCGAGGAAGACGAAATCGGCGCCGAGCGCGTAGGCCTTCAGCACGTCGGTGCCGCGGCGGAACCCGCTGTCTATCATGACCTTCATGTCACCCTTGAGCGCGATAGTCTCCGCGAGCAGCTCGAACGGCGAGACGGCCGCGTCGAGCTGCCGCCCGCCGTGGTTCGACATCAGGACGCCATCGGCGCCGCACTCGCGGGCGATCCGCGCGTCCTCGGGCGCAATGATGCCCTTGATGACCAGGTTGCCCTTCCACCGCTTGCGGATCGCCTCCACATGCTTCCAAGCCAGCTCGTCCCGCCGAGCGGTGTTGCGCTTGAGCTTCGACATCATCGGAGGTCCACGCTCAGCGTCGGTGTTCTCAAAATAAGGGGCGCCATGCAGAGCGAAGGTGCGCGCGACCACACCGAGTGTCCAGCGCGGCGCAATTGCGCACTGCCAGACCACCTTCGGCGTTATCTTGATCGGCATCGAGAAGCCCGACCGCTCGTTGTGTTCCCGGTTGCCCAGCATCGGCGTATCACCGGTCACGACGAGGGTCTCGAAGCCGGCGTCGGCGACACGATCGGTCAGCTTGTCGATGCGCGGCTGGTCCCCGGCTAGATAGGCCTGGAACCAGGCGTCCGGGTTGATGGCATGGATGTCCTCAAGCCGGATCAGAGACGAGGCGGACAGGATCATAGGCACCCTCTCAGAGGCCGCCGCCCGCGCCAGCTCCGCGTCACCGCGGTAGGCGACGAAAGCCGCGCCGCCGATCGGGCCGATGCCGAAGGGAGCGTTCCAGCGCTTGCCGAACAGTTCGACCGACTGGTTCCGGTCCGACACGTCGCGGAACATTCGCGGGAGAAGCTGCAGGTTGTCGAGAGCGGTTCGGCTGGCCTGCATCGAGCTGCCGGTTTCGACTGCGCCGGCGACGTACTGGTGGATCATCCTTGGCAGCCGCCGGCGCGCATGACGCTCGAAGTCGTCGAGCGCGAGCAGGTCGCGATGGCGCCGCAACCCTCGGCGCGTTGCAGCGCCGCCGTGCCCCGAGGGCGCGTTCGCGCCGCGCTCCGCCGGCTGCTGTCCGGTAAGGCTTTCCCCCATCGTCGACACGTCAGCCATGCCTCCTTCAATGCCGCTCCCCCGGAAAACCGGGGGAGACAAGATCGTCGCGGCCGTGGAAACCACAGGCGGATGGCCGTCGTCAATATTGTTGACAAAATTATCGGCCTGCATGTAGCCGTGATACGAGCCTCGGGCGTCGGAGTGTCACGAGGTCGGAAAAGAAACTGGGGGAGGAGACCCATATGCCCTTGAAGTCAACGATGACCGCCGTCGCGACCATTGCGCTGTCGGCAACCTTTGCGCAGGCACAGGACCATGCGAACGTCGAACTTCCGGGAACGATTCGCGTGATCGTGGCCTACAGCGCCGGCGGTTCGTCGGACACGCTTGCGCGCGTAACGATCCCCGCCTGGGAGGCCGAGCTCGAGGAGCTGACCGGGCAGTCCGTCTCCACCGTGATTGCGAACATGCCTGGCGCGGGCGGCGAGATCGGCTGGACCAATCTCGCCAACGCCGAGCCAGACGGATCCACCATCGGAATCATCAACCTGCCGGCGGTCCCGATCGTGGGCAAGGCGCGGGACGCGGCCTACTCGCCGTGGATCGAAAGCTTCGCACCGATCGGCGTCAACGTCATCGATCCGAACGTCGTCATGCTCGCGAACAGCTCGGAATACGAGACGCTCGACGAGGCGATCGCGGCGGCCAAGGAAGATCCGGGCTCCGTCACGGTCGGCGCAGACGGTCCGCTTTCTGACGACCATGTGGCGATGTACCAGCTGCAGCGCGCGACCGATGCGGAATTCGCCTTCATTCCCTTCTCCGGCACCGCGCCGGCGATGCGCGCCTTCCTGTCGGGTGAGGTCGACATCGCCATCGGCAACACCTTCGATTACCTGACCAACGAACAGGGCGCGAAGGATGCCTTCGTGCTCCGCGCGGAACGCTACGACTTCATTCCCGACGTGCCGACGATCGAAGAGGCGATGGGAGTCGGGCCGATTCCGGGCGGTTCGACGCGGGGCTTCGCGGCGCCGGCCGGTACACCCGGTGACATTCTCGCCGTCTACCGCGAGGCGCTGGCCAACGCGTACGCTGACGAAGAGGTCGTGGCCGAGATGCGGGAGGCAAACATCACGACGGTGGAGCCGCTGATCGGCGAGGAATTCGGCGCCGAGATGCAGTCAGTCGACCAGCTGGCGGAGGAGCTCATCCCGCTGTTCCGCGATGGCGGCTACCTCGACAACTGACGAAATAGTCGCGGGCCGGCCCCCCCCTGCGCCGGCCCGCGCACTCCAGGGAGGAAGAAGCGATGCTGGCGCGCTTCAGAAGGAATCCGCTCGAGACGATCGTTCTGGTCGTGCTTTTGGTGCTTGGAATCGCGGGCTGGATGATGTCGCAGAACTTCCGCGGCGATGCCGGAACCTGGCCGGGTGTCATCATGATCATGATGAGCGTAGGGGCCTTGCTCGTTCTCGGCGCGCAATTCCTCGGCCCTGTCGACGAGACCGCCGAGACCCCCGCTGCCACGGAGATGAGCGGCAAGGTCAGGATCGCGATCAACGTGGCGATCCTCGTCGTCTACATCCTCGCGGTGACGAGCGTCGGCCTCTATGCGTCGACCGCCATCTACCTCTTCGGCCACATGCTCTATCTTGGCATCCGCCCCGTCTGGCTCGCCATCGCGACGAGCGTCGCCGTGGCGGCGGTGCTGTGGATGTTCTTCGGCTACGTTCTCGGGATCTCGATCTCGAACACCCTCCTGTTCTGAGTATTGCAGATGACCAGTCTCATCGACGGCCTCCTGATCGCGCTCGAGCCGGCGAACCTGCTCTATGCCATGGCCGGTGCGGTCCTCGGCATCGTCTTCGGTTCGCTGCCCGGCGTCTCCGCCACGCTCGGGATTGCGCTCCTGGTTCCGCTGACGTTCGGGTTCGACCCTGTTCCGGCGCTCATCTTCCTCGGCGCCGTCTACTGTGGCGCGATCTATGGCGGCTCGATCTCCGCGATCCTTCTGAACGTCCCGGGCACGCCGGCGGCGGTCGCGACGATGATCGACGGCTACGAGATGACAAAGCAGGGTCGCGGTGGGCTGGCGCTGGGGCTTGCAACCATCGCCTCGATGATCGGCGGGCAGGTCTCGGCACTGGTGCTGCTCTTCGCTGCGCCCCTCGTTTCGGCGTGGGCCCTCGAAATTCGCTCCGCCGAGTTCTTCTGGATCGTCCTATTCGCGATGTCGACTGTGGGCGCGATCGGCACGGGCTCGCCGCTCAAGGGTCTCTTGGCGGCCATCGTCGGACTGGCCATCGGCACCATCGGAGCGCATCCGCTGACCGGCGAGGTGCGGTATACCTTTGGCGAGCTCGCTCTCTACGAAGGCGTGCCCGTGGTATCCGCCCTCGTCGGCCTCTTCTCCATCAGCCAGGTCCTGGCACTGGCCGAGGGGCGGGGCATGGAGAAGCAGGTCGAGATTCCAACCGTCGGCCGGCTCTGGCCCGGAGGGGCGCTCCTGTGGCGGCTCAAGAAGCACTTGGCCCGCTCCTCGCTGATCGGGGTCTTCGTCGGACTCATCCCGGGTGCCGGCGCCGACATCGCGTCCTTCATCGGCCGGTCCGAGGCGCATCGCTACGCGCGTGAGCCAAAAAGGTTCGGCCACGGCTCGGAAGAGGCGATCGTCGGGGCCGAAGCCGCGAACAACGGCGTCGTGGGCGGCAGCCTGATCCCGATGCTGACGCTCGGCATCCCCGGCAACGCGGTTACGGCGGCGCTCCTTGGAGGGCTTCTGATCCACGGCCTCATTCCGGGGCCGACGCTCTTCCAGCAGGCGCCCGACGTCCTCTACCCGTTCATCTTCTCGCTCTTCATCGCCAACGCGATGTTCGCGCTGATCGCCTTCGGCGCACTGCGCTACATCGCCAAGATCGTCCTGGTCCCGCAGGGTGTGGTCGCGCCGGTCGTCGCCGCGCTCGCCGTGGTCGGCGCCTACTCGTTCCGCTCGATCCCCTTCGACATCTGGATCATGTTCGCGATGGGGATCTTCGGCTACATCCTGCGGCGCGCCGACTTCCCGCTCGCTCCGATCATCCTCGGGCTGATCCTCGGGCCGCTGGCGGAGAGCAATCTCGACCGCGTGCAGACGCTTGCCGGAGCGGCGGATCTCAGCGTGATGGGCTTCTTCATGCAGCGCTGGATCACGATAATCCTCATGGTCCTGACAGTGGCTACCGTCGCCTTCTCGTTCTGGCGCGACATCCGCGTGCGGCGCGTGGAGGACACGCGGCCGGAAGGCCCGGAGTGAGCGATGGGTGCGACGCCACGCTCTGACGATGCGACCCGTGCGGTGCGCCAGGCGCTGGAGATCGACATTGTCGTGGGCCGCATCTATCCGCGAGAGCGGCTGGTCGAGGAACAGCTCGTCGAGCGCTTCTCCATCAGCCGCCATGTCGTGCGCCGGGTACTGGCCGACCTGGAGAGCGACGGCCTCGTCGTCCGTTCGGCCGGGCGCGGCGTGGTGGTGGCCGAGTACAGCTCGGCCGAGGTGCGGGAGCTCTACGACATGCGCGCCTTCCTCGAGCGCGAGGCTGCCCTGCGTATTCCCGCCAAGGTGCCGGACGATGCGCTGGCCGAGATCGGCGCGGTGCTTGCCGCCTGGACCGAGGCGGCCGAGGCCGGAGACCTGCTGGGCATCGTCTCGAACAACAAGACGTACCACGAGAAGATCTACGCGCTGTGCGGCAACCGCTTTCTCGCGATGGGCATCCATCAGTTCGCGAAGCGCGCGAACCTCGTGCGCTTTTCGGCTTCGACCGAACCGGATTTCGTGGCGCGCACCCGCCGGGAGCATGATGAGCTCTTCGAGCTGCTCCAGTCCTCCGACCGGCAGCGGCTGGCCGAGCTCTGCGTCGCCCACATCATGCCGGCGGCCGAGCTCTACATCGCTCGCCGCCGCCAGATCGAGGGAGTTGCCGCCCGAGGGCTCGGTCTCGGTCCCCAACCGGATTGAGGAGCGCAACCGGCATAGCCAAACCGAACAGAGGAGGCGCCACGCGTGAATCGACACGGCAGCGGCCCCCGCTCCTCTGGACGATGAGGTTTGGCATTTCGGCTAGCGCGCGTTGAGCAAGCCGCCTCAGCGCACCAGCGAGCGATCCATCTCCTCGAGCGAGGCGATGCCGAGCAGCGTCATCGTCCGGTCCACCTCGTCGGCAAGGAGTTCGATGCCGTGCCGGACGCCTGCTTCGCCGGCGATGGCGGCGGCAAACAGAAACGGCCGTCCTACGAACACGAACCGAGCGCCGTAGGCGAGCGCCTTCATCACGTCGGTGCCCCTCCTGACGCCACTGTCGAGCATGACGGTCATCGGCTGCGACACCTCGACGATCTCCGGAAGGACCGCCATGGGGGACAGGGCTCCGTCGAGCTGTCGCCCTCCGTGGTTGGAGACAACGATGCCGTCCGCTCCGGCCTCGCGTGCCCGCTCCGCGTCCGCGACCGCTAGCACGCCCTTGAGGACGAGGTTGCCGGACCAGCGCTTGCGGATCATGTCGATGTGGCGCCAGGCCAGCCTCTCGCGTCCCTTGAACGAGCGCTCGACGTGGCGCGACACGATCGGAGGCCCGCGCCTCACGTCGAGGTTCTCGAAATGCGGCATGCCGTGGTTGCGAAGCGTCCGGAACGCCGTGCCGAAGAGCCAGGACGGATGGGTAATGCCCTGCCATGCCAGGCGCGGCGTCGGCTTCATCGGCGTGGAGAAGCCGTTGCGGATGTTGTGCTCGCGGTTGCCGTTCGTCGGCACGTCGACAGTGACGACGAGCGTCTCGTAGCCTGCCGCCGCCACGCGATCAACCATCTGCATCAGGCTGTCGTCGTCGCCGGGGAGGTAGCCTTGAAACCAGCGGCTGCCTTCCTCGGCGACCCTTTCGAGGCGCGTGAGCGATGTCGCGCTCATCATCGCAGGGATGCCCGACGCATTCGCCGCCCGCGCGAGCGTCACGTCACCGTCGTAGGCCGCGAGCGCGGAGAGGCCCATCGGCGCTATGCCGAAGGGGTGGGCATACTCGCGGCCGAAGATGGTGACCCGCTGGTTCCGCTCGGTGTGCCCGGCGAGCACGCGGGGCGCGAAGCGGACCTTGGCGAAGTCCTCACGGTTGGCGGCGAAGCTGACGCCGCTCTCGGTCGCCCCGGCGACATAGGCGAAGATCGGGCGGGGCAGGTGGCGCCGCGCCGCCGGCTCGAAGTCCTCCAGAGATAGGATCGATCGCAGCCGCCGGTTCGGCCGTCCCTGCGCGGGGCGGATCTCCTCGGGCGCGGGCTCGGTCGGAGCAACCTTGGTCGTGGGAGTGCCGCTCGTCATTGCGACTACGCGCCTTCCGACGCGAACTCGCAGCCGCGCTTCCGCAGCGTCTCGTCGACCCAAGAGCGATCATAGGTGCCGTCGGCGATCTGCGAGAACTCCCGCTGCTCGGCGGCCTGTTTCGCCTCGGCGGCGGCGAGAATGCTCTCCGCCATGGCAAGGGGCACGCAGAGGATCCCGTCGCCATCGCCGATGATGAGGTCGCCCGGCTCGACCACCATTCCGTCGATCGCGACCGGCACGTTGATCTCGCCCGGGCCGTCCTTGTAGGGGCCGCGGTGCGTCACGCCCGCGGCAAAGACCGGCATGCCTGCCTTTTCGCGGATGTCGTCGACGTCACGGATGGCGCCGTTGATCACGAAGCCGGCGATCTCCCGGCGCTTTGCCATCGTCGTCATGATGTCGCCGATGATCGCGTTGCTGAGGTCGCCGCCGGCATCCACCACGATCACGTCGCCGGGTTCGGCGATGTCGATCGCCTTGTGCACCATGAGGTTGTCGCCCGGGCGGCTCTTCACCGTGAGCGCGGGGCCGACCAGGCGCAGGCCGCGCTCGTGGTACGGGCGCAGCCGTGCCCCGCCGGCCGTCATGCGGCTCATCGAGTCGCTGACATTTGCGACGGGAAGGGCGGAGAAGCGCTGAGCGATGTCGCTGGACACGGCGCGTGTTCGCGGCAGGACGCGGAAACCTACGGTCATCTCATTTCTTCCTTTCGGTGTTCGTTTTCGGTGTCGGCGAGCGCGTCGAGCACCTTCTGCGCGATTGCCACGCCCACGCGCTCAAGACCGCCGTTGGTCGATGCGCCGAGGTGCGGTGTCGCCAAAAAGTTGGCGCAGGCAAGCAGCGGGTGATCCGCCGCCGGCGGCTCGACGCTGAAGACGTCCGAGGCTGCGCCGGCGAGATGGCCTTCCCGGAGACACTGCGCCAGCGCCTCCTCGTCGACGATCCCGCCGCGCGCGCAGTTCACGAGGTAGGCGCCCCGTGGCATCTTGCCGAGCATCTTTGCGTCGATCATCCCGCGCGTGATCTCGTCGAGCGGAACGTGGATGAAGAGCAGCCGGCTGCCGGCTAGCAGCGTGGACAGGTCGTCGTGCCGGCCGATGCCCTCGGGCCAGTCGTGCTCGGCGATCCCGGGATCTACGGCCGAAACGGTGCAGCCGAAGCCATACTTCAGCCTGTGAGCGACCGCCGATCCGATGGCGCCGAGGCCGAGGATGCCGCACGGCAACTCGGCGAGCTCGTATCCGATCAGGTCGCTTCCGGTGGGCAACCGGCCGGCGCGCAAGGCGGCATCGTGGCCGCCGATGTTGCGGATGAGATTGAGGGCAAAGGCAACCGCCAGATCGGCGACCGACGGCGCGTTCACGCCCGGCGTCGACAGGACGCGGATGCCAGCGGCTTCGGCCGCAGAGACATCGATGTTGTCTGTACCGGCGCCGTGCTTGCCGATCACCTTGAGAAGCGGTGCGCTCGCGACGTCGTCGGCAGTCACACGCGCCCCGCGTACGATGAGCGCGTGGCAGCGCTGCCGTGCGGCATCGGCTTCTCCAGGCGCGATGACATCCGCCGACTGCGCAAGCAGCTCCATGGCGGCGGGATGAATTCTCTCGAGGACCCCGATCGTATGGCGGGCTCTGCTCATGCCGGAATGCGCTCCGAAAGCTTGGCGGCTTCGAGCGAAGCGGACCAAGCATAGCGCGACGAATCGAGACGGGGCAGGGTGGACGGACGCGACGCCCATCCAGTGCTTGCGCCTGCTGGCGCCGCAGTTAGCACGATGCTCACGCTCCCGGGCGATTCCGTGGGGGTTGCCGATGCGGTCTGCGGGCACGAACGGGAGCCTGCCGAGGGCTGCGCGACGCGCGCCATTCCGGCAGCTTGCCAGCGCGTGGCGCGAGCACGATCGGCCTCGCCAGGGCGGAGCAGCCGGGCCGACGGCGCCCAAGGAAGCTCGTTCGTCTCGCTCGCCATGTCTCCTCCGACTTTCGCAATCGGTACAGAAAAAAGACAAAGTCGCGCAGCTGTGCAAGCTCAATATTTCTTCGCAGGCTCGCAGAGCGGCTGCCGCATGGTGAAATAGCCATATCTTACACACGCTTGCCAGATCACCTGTCGACGCCGTGTTCATGGGCTTTGACCAAGCAGATCTTCTGCCTTAAGCAGTCTGTGTCCAAACGGCCGGAAGCGTCGGCCGAAACTCAGGGAGGATCTCGTGACGAAGTGTCTGACATGGATCGCAACCGCTGCGCTTGGTGCATTTTCGGCCACGGCGGCCGTTGCCGAGTACCCGGAACGCCCGATCACAATGATCGTGGCCTACAGCGCCGGCGGGGGAACCGACATCGCCGCCCGTACCCTCGCCCCGTTTCTCGAGAAGTATCTCGGTAATGACGCCAGCATCACCGTCGTGAATCGCCCCGGCGCGGGCGGCGAGGTTGGCTTCACCGCACTCGCGAACGCCGAGGCCGATGGCTACACAATCGGGTTCATCAACACGCCGAATCTCCTCACCATCCCGATCCAGCGCGACACCCGCTACACGCTGGAGGACATCCAGCCCGTCGCGAACATCGTCTACGATCCCGGCGCCTTCAGCGTCCTGCCCGATGCTGGCATCGAAAACCTCGACCAGCTCGTCGAGTACGCCAGGGTGAACCCGGGCAAGGTGACCTACGGCACCACCGGCATCGGCTCGGACGATCACCTCGCCGCGCTGGCATTCGAGCGCCAGGCCGGCGTCGAGTTCCAGCATGTCCCGTTCGACGGCAACGCCGACGTCCGCGCCGCAGTGCTCGGCGGGCACATCATGATGGCCTCGATGAACGTGAGTGAGACCATACCGGATGCCGATGAAGGCACCCTCGTACTCCTCGGGCAGATGGCGGAGGAGCGCTGGGAGGGCGCGCCCGAGACCCCGACCTTCCAGGAGCAGGGCTACGACATCGTCATGGGCTCGAACCGCAGCCTCGGCGCGCCCGCCGGCATCCCGGACGAGGCGTTGCAGAAGCTGTCCGCCGCGGCCGAGGCCACGATGCAGGACCCGGAATTCATCGCCGCCGCCGAAGAGCAGGACCTGGCGCTGTCCTTCCGCAATGCGGATCAGTTCTCGCAGGACCTGCAGAACCTTCAGCAGCGGTACGAGGAGCTCTGGGAAGAACAGCCCTGGATCGACGAATAATCAATCTGGCCGGGCCGGCCGCAGCGCCGGCCCAAGCTTCCACCCGGCGAGAGAGAACGTCATGAGCCGAACCAGAGTTGAATTCGTCGTGTCGCTCCTGGTCGCGGTCGTCTTCGCGTACCTGTTCGTCGAATCGACGAACTTCAGCGCGCAGTCGAAGCGGATGCCGATGTGGGTCACCGGGTTCGCTGTCGCGCTCTGCCTGGTCTGGGCGCTCCAGAGCGGTCTGGCCCTCGCGCGGCACGGCGCAGGCGAGCCGCTGGCGCAGGAGGAGGGCGAGCTGGCCCGACTGGCGGGCGTCGTCGCGGCCGTTGTCGGCTACGTGCTTGCGATCGGGTATGTCGGATTTTTCAGTGCCACCCTCGTCATGATGCCGCTTCTCGCCTGGTCGCTCGGCTATCGGCGGTGGTTGACCTCGCTCCTCGTCACGGCCGGTTTCGCGATCGTCCTCTACGCGGTCTTCCGCCTGCTGCTTTCCGTTCCGCTGCCTCCGGAAGCTCTGCTCGAACTCCTCACGGGTTGACCAATGGACATTCTGGCGAACATCGCGGCCGCGGCGCCGCTCGTCTTCTCGCTCGACGTGATCGTGGCGATGATCCTTGGGACCGCCGTGGGCATCGGCGTCGGCGCGCTTCCCGGCCTGTCCGCGACGATGGGTATCGCCGTGCTGATCCCGCTGACCTTCACGATGTCGCCGCTCGTCGCGCTCGGGATGATCGCCGGGATCTACAACGGTGCGATGTATGGCGGGTCGATTCCCGCCATCCTCCTGCGCATTCCCGGCACGCCTGCGGGCATCGCCACCGTCTTCGATGGCCACGAGATGGCCAAGCAGGGGCGCGCCCGCACCGCGCTCCGCATCTCGCTGGTATCGTCCGCGATCGGAAGCGGGGTGAGCGCTGTCGCGCTCCTCCTCGTGGCACCGCCGCTCGCGGCGGTCGCGCTGAAGTTCAGTCCTGCCGACTACTTCTGGCTGGCGCTCTTCGGAATGACCACGATCGCGGTTCTGCTCAGCGACAACCCGGCGAAAGGTTTCATCAGCGCCTGCTTCGGCCTCGTCGTCGGCATGGTCGGCATCGACTCGATGACTGGGACGGAGCGCTTCACCTTCGACCAGATCAACCTCCTGAGCGGCGTCAACATCATCGTCCTCCTCACGGGGCTCTACGCGATCCCGCCGGCGATTGACCTACTGCTCGGGCGAGCGAACCTCGACACCTCCGGCCTCACCTTCGGCGGCAAGAAAGAGCGGATCGACTGGTCCAGCTTCATCCCCGTCTGGATCCGGGCTTCCGTGATCGGCCTCTTCATCGGCCTCATCCCGGCGCTCGGGGGGAATGTCGCCGCCCTCCTGGCATGGAACGAGCAGCGGCGCGTCAGCCGTAGCGAAAACTACAGCAAGGGCGCGCCGGACGGGCTCGCGGCGCCCGAATGCGCCAACAACGCGGACACTGCGGCGACGCTGATCCCCGCGCTCACCCTCGGCGTCCCGGGCAACGCGGTCGCGGCCGTGATCCTCGGGGCGATGCTGGTGCACGGGCTGCGGCCTGGTCCTGAGCTTTTCCGTGACAACGCGCCCACGGTTTACGGCTTCATGCTCACGATGCTGATCACTTCGGGGCTGATGTACGTGATCGGCAGCCTCGGTGCCCGCGCCTTCATCAATGTGCTGCGCCTGCCGCCGCTGCTCCTCGGGCCGATGATCCTCGCGCTGACGACGGTCGGGGTCTACGCGGTCCAGAACAGCATGTTCGACGTGTGGCTGATGCTCGGCTTCGGTCTGATCGGCTTCGGGATGGAGCGTCTCAATATCCCCACGGCACCGGCGGTGCTCGCCGTGATCCTCGGTCCGATGGCCGAGGCGTCTCTCCGCCGCGCGCTGCGGATCAGCGGCGGAGACTACGAGTACCTCTTCTCGAGCCCGATCTCCCTGATCCTCGTGGGTCTTATCATCCTGGCGCTGCTGACGCCGATCATCAGGCGCCTCATGGCCCGGCGGCGCGCGCAGGGCGCAGACAGCCGGTCGGCACCCTGACGGCGAGCGCATGAGCATCAGCGAGACCGTCTACCTCGAGTTGCGCCGCCGCCTGATGGCGGGGCACTACGAGCCCGGGCTCCAGCTGCGCGAGGAAGCGGTCGCGCAGGAGCTTGGCGTCAGTCGCACGCCCGTCCGCTCGGCGATCGAGCGTCTCATGGCCGAGGGCCTGCTCGAGCCTGGCCCTAAACGCGGCGCCAGGATCACCGAGTGGCGCAAGGAAGAGGCGGAAGACATCTTCCGCCTGAGGAGCCTCATCGAGGGCTACGCCGCCAGCCTCGCCGCCGAAAAGATCGAACGCGAGAGCATCGACGAGATGGACAGCCTCAATCGCAGGATTGCCGATGCCGTTGCGGGCAAGCGGAAGGGCTACCTGGACGTGGTGCACGAAGCCAACCTGCGGTTCCACCAGATCATCTATGAAAGCTGCGGCAACGCGCAGCTCCGCCAGTTCGGCTGGAAGCTCCTCGAGTTCCCGATGGTTATCGGCGGCTTCTACATATACTCTGACGCGGACATGGCCGAGAGCGTGCGCCAGCACGAGGAAATCGTCGCCGGACTTCGCGCGCGCAGTCCCGATTGGGCGAAGGCGGCCATGACGTGTCACCTCACCGCAGCTGTCGAGCGCTTCCGCCGGTCCCAGAAGACCGATGGCAGCGTGGAAGCGCGCGGCACTGGGGAGGACGGCGTCGCACATGCATCCGGTTCCGCAGACGCCGAACATCCACAGAGTCCAAAATATTGATAGGAGCGGTCGACATGGTTGAAGAGATCAGGAAGTCATGGTCCCGCAACCGCGCCGGCGATCTTCGAGGCGCAGATTAGAAGGGGAGTGATGGAATGAGCGAGGCTGGAACTTCGAAGATCGTATTTCTCGACCGCGACACGCTCTCTCCAGAGACGCAGCTGCGCGCGCCGGCCTTCGAGCATCGCATGGAGGTGTTCGACCGAACGTCCTCGTCCGAGGTGGCCGAGCGCATCAGGGATGCGGATGTCGTCATCACCAACAAGGTGCCGCTCCGTCGCGAGGCGATCGAGGCCGCGACCCGGCTCCGGCTGGTCGCGGTGGCCGCGACCGGCACCGACAACGTCGACCTTGAGGCGTGCGCGCAGCGCGGCGTCACCGTGTCCAACATCCGCAACTACGCGATCAACACGGTGCCCGAGCACACCTTCGCGCTGATCTTCGCGCTGCGGCGGAGCATCGCCGCCTATCGCGAGGCGGTGATCGCCGGCCGCTGGCAAGAGGCCGGACAGTTCTGCTTCTTCGACTATCCGATCCGCGACCTGGCCGGCTCGACGCTCGGCATCGTTGGTGACGGCGTGCTTGGTCGTGCCGTCGCCGATGTCGGCCGCGCCTTCGGGATGCGAATCCTCTTCGCGTCCTACAAGGGCGTCAGCGGCATGGGCCCGCTCTACACGGACTTCGACGAGGTGATGCGGCGAGCCGACGTGCTGACGCTGCACTGCCCGCTGCTGCCCTCGACTCGAAACATGATCTCGCGGCGAGAGTTCGCCCTCATGGAACGCAAGCCCCTCGTCATCAACACGGCCCGCGGCGGGCTGGTGGATGAGGATGCGCTTGCCGAAGCGCTCGATCGCGGCGAGATCGGCGGTGCCGGCTTCGACGTCGCGACGGCCGAACCGCCGCCAGCCGACCACGTGATGATGCGGCTCGCGAACCGGCCGAACGTGATTGTAACGCCGCACGTCGCCTGGGCGAGTCAGGAAGCGATCCAGAGCCTCGCCGATCAGCTCGTCGACAATATCGACGCGTTCTGGTCCGGCAGCCCGAGGAACGTGGTCAGCGCCTGACAAGATTCTTCGCGCCTGCCCGGTTGCCATCGTCTTTCGGGACCAGGGCGGTCTCGCGGCGTCAACCACGCGTCCAGCCGTCCGATGCTCCCTTCGGCGTGTGGAGGGCCAACAACAGTGACAACGGAGATCACGACATGAAACTGCTGCGGTATGGCGAGGCTGGGCGCGAGGCGCCGGGCATGATCGGTCCGGAAGGAGAGATCCGCGACCTTTCCCGGCACGTGGCGGACCTGACCCCCGGCACGGTTTCCGCGGAAGCGCTGGATCGCCTACGCGATCTCGATGCCGCCAGCCTGCCGCGGATCGAGAGCGACGTGCGCCTCGGCGCCTGCATCGGCGGGATCGGCAAGATCGTCTGCGTCGGGCTGAACTACACGGATCATGCCGACGAGTCCGGCATGCCGCACCCGAAAGAGCCCATCCTCTTCATGAAGGCGACCAGCGCCGTCTCCGGCCCGAACGACCCGATCCGCATTCCGCGTGGGGCCGAGAAGACGGACTGGGAGGTCGAGCTTGGCGTGATCATCGGCCGTGAGGCGCGCTATGTCCCGGAAGAGGATGCCCTGGATCATGTCGCCGGCTATTGCGTCGCCAACGATGTCTCCGAGCGATCGTTCCAGATCGAGCGCGGCGGACAATGGGTCAAGGGCAAGTCGGCGGACACCTTCGGTCCGCTCGGCCCTTGGCTCGTGACGAGGGACGAGGTTGCTGATCCCAACGATCTTGCACTGTGGCTGGAGGTCGACGGGCGGAGGTACCAGAGCGGCCAGACGGCGAAGATGATCTTCAGCGTGCCGTTCCTGATCTCCTACATCAGCCGCTTCATGTCGCTGCAGGCGGGCGACGTCATCCTCACCGGCACCCCGGCCGGCGTGGGAATGGGACAGACGCCGCCGGTCTACCTCCGGCCCGGCCAGCGCGTGACACTCGAGGTCGATGGCCTCGGCCAGCAGAGCCAGATGGTTGAAGCTGCTGAATAGCCGCTTGATTGCAGTCCGGCGCCCGTCCACATGGGCAACATTGTCGGTAGGATCCGCCGGATCCTCTGCGTCGCTGAAGGTGCGGCGCGGCGAGACGACTTGAGACTGGCACGCGCCGACACCGCCACCGTCCGACCGCGCCACCCGCTGGTCGGTGCGGCGCTGGTCGCCACCATGCTGGCGGTAACTCTCTTCGAGTGGACTGGGCGCCAAGGCTTTGCCTTGATCTCGGCGGGACTCCTGATCGTGGCGCTGTCACTGCTCTCGGTGCGCGTCAGATGGGTGCATCGCGCCTTCCTCGCCGTCGGGATGAT
The DNA here is from genome assembly GCF_016918935.1 of Roseitranquillus sediminis. Lineage (GTDB taxonomy): Bacteria > Pseudomonadota > Alphaproteobacteria > Rhodobacterales > Rhodobacteraceae > Roseitranquillus > Roseitranquillus sediminis. The sequence continues at coordinate 242,845 of NZ_JAFFOB010000018.1, read as the reverse complement.
CCTGGCGGTGCTCGCGGTCGCGACGCTTCCCGACTGGCCGGACACACTGCATCGGGCGTTCGGCAGCGCCGGCTTTATCGTCGCCTACTTCGTCGCGCTGCTGTCGTTGCGTGTCGCGGCATCGGGGTCGGGCGCCATCGCTGAGTGCGGGCGGTTCATGGGAGAACAGCCGCCGGGGCGACGATACCTCGCCCTGACCGTCGGCGGACAGCTCTTCGGCCTCGTCATCATCTACGGCGCCATCTCCCTCCTGGGGACGATGGTGCAGACGAGCGTCATGCGCGAGCCAGACCCGCGGATCCGGTCAATCCGGCTCCGGCGGATGCTGCTGGCGATCCAGCGCGGCCTCGTCTCGATCCTGCCCTGGTCACCCGTCGCGTTCACGCTGGCCGTCACGATCCCGCTCGTGCCGGGGGCCACGTGGGCCGGCGTGGTCCTTCCCTGCTTCGTCACCGGCATGGTGATCATGCTGGTCGGCTGGTTCGTGGATACGCTTTTCGAGCGCAGGCCCGGCGCCCGACAAGGGGGTGTCGGCGCTGCGGCGCCTGGCTGGCGCGATTGGGCGGAAAAGGTGGCGCCACTGCTCATGCTGCTCGCCGGGCTCGGCGTCGTCTCGGCCTGCCTGATGGCAGTCTCGGATGTGCGCTTTCAGGGCATCGTGATGGTCACCGTGCCGTCCATCGCGCTCTGCTGGGTGGCGGGCCAGATCATCGTCGAGAGCGGTCGGCTGGACCCCGACAGCCTCGGCCGGAGGTGCATGAGCTTCATTGAGACCGACCTGCCGGAGGCGCGCGGCGAAGTGGTCCTCCTCGCCATGGCCGGGTTCATCGGAACGCTGGGGTCCGGCCTGCTCGGTCCGGTCGTGGCGGAGGCGGGGCTGGATCTTTCCGCGGTGCCGCCCGCGCTTCTGCTGATTTGCGTGTTCCTCGTCGTCCCTGTCACCGGACAGATCGGGATGAACCCGATACTGGCGGTGTCGCTCATCGCGCCGCTCCTGCCTTCGCCGGATGCCATGGGCATCTCCCCGGTCGCCGTCGTCGTGGCCATAACGGCTGGGTGGGCGCTCAGTGGCGCGACGTCGCCGTATACTGCCTCGACGCTGCTCGTCGCCTACTTCGGCAAGGTCAGCGCCACGCGCGTCGGGCTGCAATGGAACGGCCTCTTCGTGGCCTTCTCGATGATCGCGCTGGGCGCGTGGATCCTGACGGTGACCCATTTCTGGACATGACGGGCGACGAGGGGTGCTGCGACGGCGGCAATTCTTGTAAAGGCCCGGCTGCCTCAAAGCACGAGCGCGGGGAATGAAACGAGCAAGGTCAGCCGCAGGATATCGGCCAGGATGAAGGGGGTGATGCCCCGAACTACGGTTCCCAGTCGCAGACCGGGGATGCTGGCCTGGACGACGAAGAGGTTCATGCCGATCGGCGGCGTGATGAGACCGATCTCGGCCACCGTGACCACGATGATCCCGAACCAGACGAGATCAAAGCCGAGGCCCAGCGCCACCGGCGCGACGAGCGGCACCGTCAGCAGGATCATCGACATCGAGTCCATGAAGCAGCCGAGCACCACGTAGAAGACCAGGATCAGCACCATCACTGCCGTGGCCGAAAGGCCGGACGCTTCGATGGAGGCGATCAGGTACTGCGGCAGGCCTGTCCCCTCGAGCAGGAAGTTGAAGAAGCCCGCGCCGATCAGGATGAAGAAGATCATTCCGGTCAGTCCTGCGGTCTCGGCCACCGAAGCGCGGAGCATGGGCAGCGACACCTGCCGCGCGAAGGCGGCAAGGGCGAAGGCGCCGACCGCGCCGACCGCCGCGGCCTCGGTCGGAGAGAACCAGCCCACATAGATCCCGCCGATGACGAGCGCGAAGAGGGCGACCACGGACCAGACGCGCGCGAGGTGCCGCAGCCGGACCGGCCATGACGAGGCGGGGAGGCGTGGCGCGTTCTCTGGCGCGAAGCGGAGCCGCACGACGATGGCGAGGGCGTAGAGGGTCGCCCCGAGGAGGCCAGGGATCAGTGCCCCGACGAACAGCGCCCCGATCGAGACCTGGGTGAGCAGGCCGTAGATCACCAACAGGATCGAGGGCGGGATCAGGACTCCGAGCGTGCCGCCCGCCGCGACCGTCGCGGCCGACAGGCTGTCGTCGTAGCCGTGCCGCCGCATCTCGGGCAGCGCCACGCGCCCGATCGTGGCGACGGTCGCGAGGGATGAGCCGCAGATCGCCCCAAACGCGGCGCAGGCGCCGATGGTGGTAACCGCAAGGCCGCCGCGCAGATGGCCGAGGAAGCTGTTGATCGCGTCGAAGAGCGACCGAGAGAGGCCCGCGTGGCTGGCGAAGACGCCCATCATCACGAAGAGCGGGATCACCGAGAACGAGTAGGGAAAGATCTGCTCGAAGGGTGCGCTGCCCAACGCGAAGACGGCCGCGCCCCAACCGGTCATCCACCAGGTGCCGGCGATGCCGATCGCCGCCATGGCCACCGCCACCGGCATCCCGAAGACGATCAGCGCGAGCGCGGCGGCGAATGCCGCGATACCGAATACCGGATCGCTCATCGCGCGGTGTGGGGCCGCAGGACGGCGACGAAGCTAAGCGCGGCGCCTAGGATCGAGACGGCGAGGCCCAGCACCAGCGGCGCCCAGTACCACACGATCGGGATGCCGAGCTGTTGCGAGCGGTCGCCGAACATCATCCGCATCCCCATCGTCTGGTAGCCGTACCAGAACATCAGGCCGAGCAGCACAACCGCCACGGAAATCGCGAGCGCCCGAAGCAGGACCGCGGCCGCACGCGGCACCCGGTCCACGAGGAAGTCGACGCCCACATGAGCGCCGGTCATGAAGGCGAACGGCATGACAAGCCAGGCGCCGCCCATGACGAAAAGCTGCACGAGGTCGACGACACCGTCGATCGGGAGGCCGAAGCGTCGGCCGATCACGTCGGCAACCGTGACGAGCGCCGCGGCGCCGTAGGCTGCGACTCCGAGGGAGGCGAGCGCCACGATGAGGCGGCGAAGCGCCCGGATCGTCCTGATCATGTCGCGCTCCCTCAGCCGTAAACGGCGGCGACCACAGGCGCCGCCGACAGTGTTACTGGTTCGACTCGAATTCGGCGACCTTGTCCTGCATAGCCCGATAGATTTCCTCGGCGTTGTCGACGCCCTCGGATTTCACCGTCTCGAGATAGCTCTGGATCATCGGCTGCAGCGCCTCGCGCCAGCGGGCGCGCTCCTCGTCCGAAAGCGTGATGATCTCGTGCCCCGCCGCCTCGGCCTCCTCGCGTCCCGGCGCGTCCCACGCATCCCACCAGTCGCCGAACTTGCCGACCAGCGCGTCGCCCGAAAGCTCGTCGATGCAGGCCTGCGCCTCGGGGCTCAGGCTGTCATAGGAGTTCTCGTTCATCACGAAGAAGAACGAGACGGTGTAGGCGCCGAAGTCGAGGTGGTTGGTCAGCACCTCGTTCAGGCCGAACGACTTCACGGGGTCCCACGGGAACACGGTCCCGTCGATCACGCCGCGCTGCAGGTTCTCGTAGACCTCGCCCGGCGGCAGGCCCTGCGGGGTGGCGCCGAGCGTCGAGAGCATCTCCGAGACGGCGGGCGAGGGGGTGCGGATCCGCAGGCCCTGCATGTCTTCCATCGTCTCGACCCGGGCGCCGTTGGTGTGCAGCAGTCCGCCGTTGTGGGCGTGTAGCGCCAGCACCTTCAGGCCCTGATACTCCTCAGCCAGGTACTCCGGCAGCAGCTCCCAGAGCGCATAGGTCGCCGCGCCCGCGTCGTCGGTCAGGAACGGCATGTCGATGATCGAGGTGCGCGGGAAGCGGCCGCGCGGGATGCCGTGCAGGCCGTGGGCGATGTCCACGACGCCCGCCATCACTTGCTCCTGCTGGCGCGCGACGTTGCCGAGCTGGCTGCCGGCGGCCGAGATCTCGAACTGCACCTCGCCGCCTGTGCACTCGGTGATCGCCTCGGTCCAGGGCACGATGAAGTCGGTGTGGATGCCGTGCACCGTGGGCAGGTAGTGGCTGACCTTCAGCGTCGTCTCCTGCGCCGCCGCCGGCAGCGCCAGCGCGGCGAGGGCAGCACCCGCCAGCAGCCTCGTCGTGATCTTCATGTCATTCCTCCCTGGGTTCTCGTTTTTTCGGATCAGACGGCGATCCTGAGCATTTGGCCATCCCTCGAACGCGAGCAGCAGGTCATCATCCGGTCCCCCGCCGCACGCTCGGCGGCGCTCAGCACCTTGTCGCGATGGTCGACTTCACCGGTGACGACGGCGCATTCGCAGGTGCCGCAGAGCCCCTCCTCGCAGTCCGAGGGCAGGTCGATCCCCGCGCCGCGCAGCACCGACAACAGCGTCCGGTCCGGCGGGACGTGCAGGCTGAGGCCCGAGTCCACCAGCTCGACGTCGAAGCCCTGTTCCTTCGCCGGGTCCAGCGCCACGTCGCCGCCGGTGAAGTGCTCGAAGGCGAAGGCGCCGGGCGGCAGGTCGGCCGTCAGCTCCTTGAGCGCCTCGATCATCCGGTCGGGGCCACAGGCGCAGATTTGTCCGCCGTCGCCTCGACTGGAAATCAGCGCCGCGAGATCCGCACGACGCCCTTCGTCGCTGGGGTACAACGTCGCCCTCTCCCCATGATCCCGCGCGATCCGGTAGAGGAACGCCATCGTCCCCCTGGACCGCCCCGCATAGTGCAGCTCATAGTCCCGCCCCAGCGCCTTCAGCCGGTCAGCCATCGCGAGGACCGGCGTGATGCCGATGCCGCCCGCGATCAGGACATGTCGCGTCACCCCCTCGTCGAGGCGGAAGTGGTTGCGCGGCCCGCGCAGCTTGATCTCCACCCCCGGCCTCAGCCGCTCGTGGAAGAGGCGCGAGCCGCCGCGCCCGCCCTCCTCGCGCAGGATCGCCACCGTTGCACGCCCGTCGCCCGCCGGACCGCAGAGCGAATAGTACCGCGCCGTTCCGTCAATCTCGATCTCGACATGCGCGCCTGCACTCCAGTCCGGCAGTCGCCCGGCCCGGTCCTCCAGCACGACACCAAGAACGCCCTCGGCTTCCTGCCTGACTTCGACCACCCGCACCGTCCGCGCGATGTCCTTGCGCAGCGGCGCGCCGATCGGGAACGACCGCCCGCCCTCGCGCAGCGACGGGTCGCGCCGCTCCGGGTTCTCAGCCGGGTCCCATTCGACCCAGACGTGGTCCGGGCCGCGAAACGAGGTGTTGGGCAGATAGGTGAACGCCTGCTCGGCCAGCCGCATGTGCGGCAGGCGGCGCGTGAACTCCTCGACGAAGATGCGCATCTCCATCCGGGCGATGTTCTTGCCCATGCACTGGTGCGCGCCGTAACCGAACGTCAGGTGGTCGACCGCGTTGTCGCGCCAAATGTCCAGCGTCTCGCCGTCCTCGAAGTGGCGCGGGTCGCGGTTGGCCGACGCCTGCACCAGCAGGAGCTTCGCCCCCTTGGGGATGTCCACGCCCCCGACGCGCGCCGGCGCCGTCGTCTGCCGCCGCCATGCCACGACCGACCCCACCGCGCGCAGGCACTCCTCCACCGCGTTCGGGATCAATGCGGGGTCGGCGCAGAGCCGGTCCCAGGCCGCCCGGTCCGCCAGTAGCGCCTTCATCGCATTGGCCGAGGCCAGCGCCGTCGTCTCGTGCGCCGCCACGATGATCGCCATCATCATCGAGTGCAGGTAGCTGTCGGTCACGACCTCCGGCATCTCGGCATTGCGGCGGATCGCGTAGTGCATCCAGCCGGGGCCGTCGGGGTTGGCCCGCATCCGCTCCAGCACCTCGCCCGCGAAGCGCCAGAACCGGCCCACCGCGTGCGCGACCTCCACCTGCTGCTCCGGCGTCGGGCGGCCCCAGGTGTTGACGGTGTGAGCCACTGAGAACGCGCGCAGGCGCGCCATGTCCTCTTCCGGCACGCCGAGGAAGTCGAGCGCCACCGTCAGCGGGATCTCCCACAGCATCTCGTCCATCAGGTCGGCGCGGCCGCGGTCGATGAAGGCATCGACCTTCTCGCGCGTCAGCCGCCGGATCGTGGCCTCGCGCCGGGCTAGGTTCTCGGGGATGAAGTGCTCCATCAGCGCCCGCCGGCGCTCCATGTGCGCGGGCTCGTCCTCGTTCACCAGCGTCCGGTTCATCGCGTAGCCGTAGGAGGCGAGCACGTCTTGCGCCTCCTGACCGACCGGCGTGATCTTCTCGAGCGCGATGCGGGGCGAGAAGAGGATCGGGTCGCGGAAGATTGCCTTCACATCGTCGTAGCGCGTGACGACCCAGTAGCCGAGTCTTGGTGCGTAGAAGACCGGCTCCTCCTCCCGCGCCCAGACGAGCGCGGCGGCCGGGTCTGTCTGGTAGGCGGCGTCGAACGGATCGAAGGCGGCCGCGCGATCGGAGACCGGGCATCCAGCGGCCGCGGGCGCTGAAGAAGCGGCTGTCGCTGTCACTCCACCCTCCCCGTTGACGGCGCTGTCCGATTATCGGACTCTCATGTCCGGATAACGAGGCTAGAGTGGAACGGCTGCGCCTGTCAACGGAGGTGGTTTGGACCCGTCCCGACTTCAGACGCTCGACCGCGGCCTTGCCGCGCTGACTCTCGTGGCCGAGAGCGGCGGCGGCCTGACGGTGGCGGAAATCGCCGCGCGGCTGGGGGTGGCGCGGGCCATAGCGTATCGCATCGTTGCGACGCTCGGCGACTACGCCATGGTCCATCGGGGTGAAGACGGGCTGGTGCGGCTGGGCAGCGGGCCGATGGTGCTCGCGGCGCGGTTCGACAGCAACCTCAGGGCGCTGGCACGACCGGTGATCGAATGGCTGAGCGCCGAGACGGCGGCGACCGCCTTCCTCTCGGTGGCGCAGGGCGATGACTGCGTGGCGATCGCGACGGCGGAGTCCGACCGCCCCTTTGTCAATGTCGGCTATCGCACGGGCCGCCGGCATCCGATCGGCGTAGGTGCGGCTGGCGTGGCCATACTCGCGGCACGGCCGGAGCGTACGGACGAACCGCCCTCGGTGCAGGAGGCGCGGAGCAGGGGCTACAGCGTGACGCGCGGCCAGCTTCAGCCCGGAGCGGTCGGGGTTGCGGCGGCCCTGCGCCTCTCCCCGCGGCTGCATCCGGGGCTGGAGGCCAGCATCGGCGTCGTGGCGATGGAGGATCTGGACGTGGAGCGCGCCGTCACTGCGACGATGGCCGCGGCCGAGCGGCTGTCGCGCCAGATGCACGAGGGCGACGCGGCAGACGAGTGAGGCGCCGACGCGGATCTGCCGCTATCGCTGCAGCGCGCCTTTGCAAGAGCTTTCGGCTTCAGATCTGCTTTTCGGGCATCTGCACGATGAGGCCGTCGAGCGCGTCCGAGACCTTGAGCTGGCACGTCAGGCGCGAGCGCTCGAGGTCGGGCTCGTATGCGAAGTCGAGCATGTCCTGCTCCATCTCGTCCTTCTCGGGCAGCTTCTCGACCCAGTCGGGGTGAACGTAGACGTGGCAGGTCGAGCACGCGCAGGCGCCGCCGCAGTCCGCCTCGATGCCAGGGATGCCGTTGTCGCGCGCACCCTCCATGACGGTCATGCCGTTCTGGACCTCGACGACGTGCTCCTTGCCGCCGTGCTCGATGTAAGTGATCCTGGCCATGCTCGCTTCCTTCCGGTCGTCGCGGAGCGGGATTAGCCCAGCCTGCCCCGGATGGCCAGTGCTGAGGCGCTTGCGCGCAGGGCTATACGTTCTACGTTCGTTCACATGTCTCGACCCGCGCCCCCGGACTGGCCGCGCCCGCCGTCCTGCCTGACCTGCGACCAGCTGGAGCTGCCGCCGCAGAACGCGCGCGTGACGGTGGCCGGGCTGGTCCTGATCCGGCAGCGTCCCGGCACCGCCAAAGGCGTGATCTTCGTCACGCTCGAGGATGAGACCGGGATCTGCAACGTCATCGTCTGGCGCAGGGTCTACGAGACCTTCCGGCGGGCGGTCATCGCGGGCCGGGCGCTTCGCGTCACGGGGCGCATCCAGCGCGGTGGCGGGGTGACGCACCTGATCGCCGAGCGGATCGAGGACATCTCGCCCATGCTCGACGAACTCATCCGCCCGCAGCCGTGCAGGGGCGCGGCGCAGCCTGCGAACGGCCGTCCGTGAAAGCGCCGTGGCAGATGGCCTGAATGTGCGGCTGGCGCAACGTCTTCGAGCTGGCGGACGGCAGCCTAGCGACCTGCCGGATTGTCTGCCGCCTGACAAATGTGCGAGAACTGGTGGGCAGTTGCAGCCGGCGGGGCCGGATGTGGACCGGGACCAAGAGGGAGGACCTTGCCCGATGTCGATCAAGAGCATTCTGGCTGCCTATTCGGGCGACGCGAGCGGATCGAGCGGCCTCAAGATGGCCCTGCTGATGGCGCGCAAGTACGACGCCCACATCACCGCCGCCGTCTGGCACGGGCCGAGCCTGCTTGAGAGCCGCTACAGGTCATACATGAACCGCGAGGTGCTCGACATCCTGTCGAACCGCGACGCCGAGGCGGTGGCCGAGATCCGCAGGGACTTCGAGGCACGCATGGCCGCCGACGGCGAGGGGGTCCAGGCGGATTTTCTCGACCTCGCCGGCGTCAGCGACTTCAGCCTCGCCGACTGCGCGCGCGGCTACGACATCGTGGTGATGGGTGCCAGGGCGGCCGAAGTGGGGCGCGAGCACTTCGCCGCCAGGCCCGACGTCGTCGCCCTGCGGAGCGGCCGACCGCTGATCCTGGTGCCGCACGAATGGTCGGCGCCGCACCTCAACGACCATGCGCTCGTCGCCTGGGACGGCAAGCGCGCTGCCGCACGCGCCCTCGGCGACGCCATGCACATCCTAGAGACCAAGTCGCGCATCACCGTCCTGACCATCGGCGATCACGAGCCGCGCGAGAAACCGGGCGACGACGTGATCCGCCTGCTCGAGCGGCACGGACTGGAGGCCGAGCGGCTGATCCGGCCCGCCGGGCGCGACGGGATCGCGCGCACCATCCTCGACTCCTGTCGCGAGGTGGGCGCGGGGCTGCTGGTGATGGGCGCCTACGAGCACAGCAAGTTCAGCGAGGATCTGCTGGGCGGCGTCACCAACGACATCTTTCGCGAGGCCGACGTACCCGTCCTGATGTCGCACTAGGGTGGGGCCGCGCCCGTCAATGGGCCATGAACACCGGCACGGTGGCGTGGGCAAGCGTGTGCTTGGTCGCGCCGCCGAAGATCATCTGGCGGATGCGGCTCTGGGTGTAGGCGCCCTTGACCAGCAGGTCGCAGTTCAGCCCGGCGGCGCGGTCGAGGATGGTCTCGCCCGAGCGGATGCGACCGCCCTCCAGAAGCTGCAGATCCGCCGCGATGCCCTGACGCGCCAGCCGGCGACGCACCATCTGACCGGAGGGGGCATGACCGAGCTCGCCGTCGTCGGCGAGGATCGTCACCCGCTCGGCCCGGCGAAGTATCGGAAGTGCGAAGGCGATGGTGCGGGCAGTTTCGCTGCTGCCGTTCCAGACGACGACGACATCGCGGCCGAAATCCCCGATCGGAGCGGTCGGCGCGATCAGGATGGGTCCGCCGCTGTCAAAGAGCGCGGCTTCAAGCGTGGTGATCGAGCTGCCGTTCTGCCGCGGCTGGCCCACCACTGTCAGGTCGAACGCGCGGCCCCGGCTGCCGAGGAAGTTGTCGCCCGCGAGCGGCTGCTCGTTCCAGACCCAACCAGGCGCCTCGCCGTCCGCCACCGTTTCCTTGAGGCCCACGTCGGCCATGATGCCGGCAAGAACCGCGTACGCCTCCGCGCGATTGCGGTCGTCGTCGCGGCGCGAATCCTCGAGCATCGCCGCGCTGGCAGGATCCCAGTCGAGCGCAGGCCGCGGCGGCGGCCGGAGCGCGAAGGCCTCCACGAGGCTCTCGTAGCGCAGGGCCGTCATCGCGGCGAGCCGGGGTCCGACGTCCGCCTGCTCGTGCTGTTCAACCGGGACGAGTATCGTCTTCATCGCTCTGCCTCCGTGGCGTCATGCGTTGCGCAAGCTAGATCGTGCCGCACCTGTCACGAGCATAGCCGATCCGGCGGTTACCGATAATGTTCTTGCACCTCATGCCCTCCCTGCCCCCAATGTCGAGCGTCGGGAGATGAGCGCGGGCAACACCGAGGCGCGCCGCGGTTTCTTCGCGATCTTTCCATCGATCATGCTGCCGATGTTCCTTGCGGTCATCGATCAGACGATCGTGGCGACCGCCCTGCCCGCGATCGCGGGGTCCCTCGGCGGCGTGGACCGGCTGAGCTGGGTGGTCGTCGCCTACCTCGTCTCGACCACCATCGCGGCGCCGATCTACGGCCGGCTCGGCGACGCGTTCGGCCGGCGCCGCCTGATCTTCGTGGCGCTCGGGCTCTACATGGGCGCCTCGGTCCTCTGCGCGGCGGCGCAGTCGATCGACATGCTGACCGCGGCGCGGGTGCTGCAGGGGCTCGGCGGAGGCGGCCTGATGACGCTGTCGCAGGCGATGATAGGCGAGACGGTCGCGCCGCGCGAGCGGGCCCGCTACCAGGGCTATCTTTCGGCCGTGGCGGTGACCGCGAGCGCTTTCGGTCCTGTCGCGGGCGGCTTCCTGACCGAGCATCTGGGCTGGCGGTCGGTGTTCCTGGTGAACCTGCCGCTCGGCGTTCTCGCCGCCATTCTGGCGCTGCGCCTGCCGCGCCGCGCGGGCAATGGCGAGGCGTTCCGCTTCGACTTCCAGGGCGTCATCCTCTTCGCGACCTTCATCACCACGACGCTGGTCATGCTCCAGCGCATGCAGGAGGCGGTGACGGGGCAGTGGGTGCTGCCGGCAGTGTTGGGCGCGTCGGCCGTCGCGGCGCTGCTCCTGCTCATCCGGCGGGAGGGGCGCGCGCCATCGCCACTGCTGCCGCTGCCGCTCTTGCGCGACCCGGCGATCTGGCGCTGCGATGCGCTGGCGATGTGCCACGGCGCGACGCTCGTGTCGCTCATCACCTTTCTGCCGCTCTTCTTCAGGATGGCGCACGGACTCTCGGCGGCGGAGATCGGCTTCCTGTTGCTGCCACTGACCGCCGGCATCGGGGCGGGATCGATCGTCACCGGCCGGATCGTGAGCCGGACCGGGCGGAGCGCGATCTTCCCTTCCTGGGGACTGACGGTGGCGGCGGTGCTGCTCGCCGCTCTCGCATTCGCATCGCCGATGCTCAGTCCCGGCGCCGTTTCGCTCAGCTTCGGCGCGGTCTCGATCTTCATGGGCACCGTGATGGGCGTCGTGCAGCTGACGGTGCAGCTCGCCGCCGGCGCGCATCAGCTGGGCGCCGGCGCGGCGACGGTACAGTTCTCGCGCTCGCTGGGGGCGGCCCTCGGAACGGCGCTGGTCGGGATGACCCTGTTCCTGACACTGGCGCTGGCGAGCCCGATGGCGGGCGAGGCGTTCGCGCTGATCCTGCAGGGCGGTCCGGACGCGGTGGCGAGCCTGACCGAGGCTCAGCGTGCGGCCGTCGAGTCGGGTCTCGACCGCGCTTTCCGCAACGCGTTCCTCTGCACGGCGGCCTTTTCGGCCATCGGCGCTGTGCTGGCGTGGTCGCTGCCTGTCAGGCGGATATGAGCGGGATCAGGCGACGTTCTCGAGCGCGGCCGGCGGGGCGAGGCCCAGCGCATGGACAACGTCGCGGGTCAGGAAGGGCTTGTTGAGCGTGTAGAAGTGCAGGTGCTCGACCCCGCCCTCCAGAAGCTCGGTGCAGAGATCCGTGCAGAGCGCCGTGGCAAGAACGTCGGCGGAGCCGTCCCGCTCCGCCGTCTCGAAGGCCCGCGGCACCCACTCGGGAACATGCGCGCCGCAGCGGGCGGCGAAGCGGGCGGTCCCGGCCCAGTTCTCGATCGGCAGGATCCCGGGGAGGATTGGCGCGTCGATGCCGGCCGCAACGCAGGCATCGCGGAAGCGGAAGAAGGTCTCGGGCTCGAAGAAGAACTGTGTGATCGCCGAAGTCGCGCCCGCGTCGATCTTGCGCTTGAGCCACTCGACGTCGGCGCCGTCGTGCGCGGCATCGGGATGCGGGTCCGGATAGGCGCCGACGCGGATCTCGAAGTCGCCCGCCTCGGCGAGGGCCGAGACCAGCTCGCAGCTGTCCGCGAATCCCTCCGGGTGCGGCCGGAATCCGGTCGAGGCGTCCGACGGATCGCCCCGCAGTGCCACCAGCTGGCGCACGCCGGCGTCGGCATAGCTGCGAGCGATGGCAAGCGTCTCCTCGCGCGAGGCATCGACGCAGGTCAGGTGCGCCGCAACCTCGAGGCCGTAGTGCTTACCGATCGTCGTCACTGCCTCGTGCGTCAGCTCGCGCGTTGTGCCACCCGCGCCGTAGGTGACCGACACGAACGACGGGTCGAGCGGGGCGAGCGTCCGGATCGTGTCCCACAGGCGAAACGACGCCGGCAGGGACTTCGGCGGAAAGAACTCGAACGAGACGGTGGTCATCGGTCAACTCCGGGGCTGTTGTCCCCCTTGTGTCACGTGTGGATGAGTGAAACAAATTCATAATTCTCAAGATCGACATGAGGCGCGCCGATGCATATCGAGTTCCGCCATCTCCGCACCATCAAGGCGATCCACGACGCGGGCGGCATGTCGCGCGCCGCCGACCTGCTCAACACGACGCAGTCCGCACTGAGCCACCAGGTCAAGGGGATCGAGGCGCAGGCGGGGGTGGAGCTCTTCGTGCGGCGGTCGAAGCCGCTCAAGCTCTCCGCGGCGGGTCACCGCCTGCTGAGGCTGGCAGAGCGGATCCTGCCCGAGATCGAGGCGCTGGAGCAGGACTTCGCGGGCCTCCGTTCGGGCAACGTGGGGCGAATGCACATCGCGATCGAATGCCACGCCTGCTTCGAATGGCTGTTCCCGGTGCTGGAACGGTTCCGCAAGAGCTGGCCCGAGGTCGATGTCGACATCCGCCCGGGACTCGCCTTCGGGGCGCTGCCGGCGCTCCAGCGCGAGGAGGTGGACCTCGTCGTCTCGTCCGACCCCGAGAACCTGCCCGGCGTCACCTTCACGCCGCTCTTCGACTACGAGGCGGTTTTCGTCGCGGCCGCGTCGCATCCGCTGGCGGCGAAGCCGTTCGTCGAGGCCGAAGACTTCCGCGACCAGACGCTCATCACCTATCCGGTTGAGCGTCCGCGGCTCGACGTCTTCAGCCAGCTCCTGATCCCCGCGCGGGTGGAGCCGGCGGGGGTGCGGCAGGTGGAGCTGACCGCGGTCATCCTGCTGCTGGTCGCGTCGCAGCGAGGGGTCTCGGTCCTGCCGGACTGGGTGGTGCGCGAGGTGCGTTACTCCTCCGACTACGTGACCCGGCCCCTGACCCGGAACGGGATCGTGCGGCGGCTTTACGCTGCGACCCGCACCGCGGACGTGGGCAAGCCCTACATGGCCGACCTCCTGGCGCTCGCCAACGAGATCCCCTCCGCCATGCGCGGCGCGGCGCAGGAGCCTGCACCGGCAGACCTCGTCTGAGGGACTCCCGACGGCAGGTCCCTAGCGCCGGCGGCGCAGCGAGAATGCGATGCTGTTCGCCGACGTCAGCCTCCACGCGCCGCTTTCCATCCCGGCGCGGCGTCGCTATACGGCGCCCTCGCTTGCTGGGGAGACGACGGTATGCAGGGCAGCGCCAACCTCAACGTGATGATCAAGGCCGCGCGCAAGGCCGGGCGCAGCCTCGTCAAGGACTTCCGCGAGGTCGAGAACCTGCAGGTCAGTGCCAAGGGCGCCGGCGACTTCGTCAGCCGCGCCGACTTCGCCTCGGAGAAGATCATCCGCGACGAGCTGACCGGCGCCCGACCAAACTACGGCTGGGTCGGCGAGGAGAGCGAGCCGGTGGCGGGCGAGGATCCGACCCGCCGCTGGATCGTCGACCCGCTCGACGGCACGACGAACTTTCTCCACGGCCTGCCGCACTGGTGCATCTCGATCGGGCTCGAGCACAAGGGCGAGGTCGTGGCGGGCGTCATCTTCGACCCGGCCAAGGACGAGATGTTCGTCGCCGAGAAGGGGCAGGGCGCCTGGCTCAACGAGACGCGGCTCCGGGTCTCGAAGCGCAACCGCATGACCGAGGCGGTCTTCGGCGCGAGCCTCCCGGCCTCCAACCGCCACAACCTCCCGCAGACGCTGCAGGAGACGGCGCGCCTGCTGCCCGCCTGCGCCGGCATCCGGCAGTGGGGCGCGGCGGCCCTCGACCTCGCCTATGTGGCGGCGGGCCGCTTCGACGGCTTCTGGCAACGCGGGCTTAGCGCGTGGGACGTGGCCGCGGGCATCGTCATCATCCGCGAGGCCGGCGGCTTCGTCGAGACGATCTCCCCCGACGGCAACCCTGTCGAGGACCGCGAGATCGTTGCGGGCAGCTCTGCGATCTTCGACGGCTTCACGCGGACGATCCGGGGCTGAACCCTCAGCGGCGGCGGCCCGTGCGCGGGACCGATGTGCGGACCATCCGATAGGGCGCCTCGGGATGCGGCGGGTGCCCATGCGTGCGCGCCCAGTAGGCCGGGCCGCCGCGCCTGAGCCAGAGCGGCAGCGCCAGCACCACGCCCGCGACGAAGCCGCCGGCATGGGCCCAATAGGCCACCCCGCCTACTCCCGGCGGACTTGCGGTGCCAGCGGCGAGCTGCAGTGCGAACCAGAGGCCGAGCATCAGCCAGGCCGGCACCGGCACGATGCGGAAGATGAAGACGAGGATCACCAGCACGTCGACCCGCGCCCGCGGAAACATCAGCACGTAGGCGCCCATGACCGCTGCGATCGCGCCCGACGCGCCCACCATCGGGATCTGCGACGCGGGCTCGCTCACCACTTGCGCCAGCCCCGCGCCGATGCCGCCGGCGAGGTAGAACAGCAGATAGCGCAGATGGCCCATCTCGTCCTCGAGGTTGTCGCCGAAGATCCACAGGAACAACATGTTTCCCCCCAGGTGCATCAGCCCGCCGTGGAGGAACATCGAGGTCAGGAGCCGTGGCGCCGACGCGTCGGCCGGAATCAGGGCCCAGCGATCGAAAAAGACCAGCGTGGCCCGCGGATCGGCCAGCAGCGGCGCATAGGAAATGAAGATCGAGACATTGGCCGCGATCAGCAGGTAGGTCACGAACGGCGTGCGCTGCGACGGGTTGTGATCGCGGATCGGGAACATCTCCCGCAAGCTGTGGCCGCTGTCCCCCATGGTCAAGGCGCGCTTGACAGCCGGCCTCGGAGCCGCACTCTCGGCCGCATGCTTCTGCGGCCAATCGCCCTGCTACTCGCACTCGCCGGTCCCGCTGCGGCGGACTGCAGGCTCGCGCCAGACTTCGGCACCCGCCAGACGGCGCTTCTGACCGAAGCCAGGAGCGCGCCCGACGCGGAGGCGGGGCGAGCGGTGAACGAGCGCCTGCGGCACCTGCGACTGTCTGCTCCCGACGCCCGGGCGCAGGAGCTGCTGGACCAGGGTATCGAGCGACGGGAGGTATTCGACCTTCACGGGGCCCGCGCATCTTTCGATGCGCTCGTGGACTATTGTTCAGACTACGGCGAAGGCTTCCACCAGCGTGCGCAGGTCTTCATGCTGCTGCGCGACCCTGCGGCCGCGCTCGCCGATTTCGAACGGGCGCTGGAGGTCGAGCGTCTTCACGCAGCGGCGCGAGCGGGCAGGGCGCTGGCACTGATGGACCTGGGGCGCATGCGCGACGCGCAGGCGGAGCTGCGCGCAGCGCTGGCGCTGAACCCTTGGCTGCCCGAGCGCTCCCTGATCGTTGAGCCGCGCTGAACCACGGTTGCCCCGGCCGGAGCCGGCTGTATGGTCGGCCGGGGCCCGCGTGGTGGAATGGTAGACACCGGGGACTTAAAATCCCCTGGCTTCGGCCGTGCCGGTTCGAATCCGGCCGCGGGCACCAGACGACGCAACTACTCCTGCTGCTCCCTCAGTTTCGACGCGAGGAAGCGGTGCGTGTCATGCCCGTAGATGCCGTCTACCGGAGAGATTCCGTTTTGTTTCTGAAACGCAGCGACGGAATCCGCGAAATCCGCGGTGAACGAGACGTCTAGTGGGCCGTCATAGGCACCCGCTCTCTGCAGGGCATTCTTTACCGACGTGATCGGCAGGCCAAGCTGAAAGAGCACGTTGCGGGTTGCCGTCTCCTGCCTCGACAGGCGCTCCGCCTCGGGGAGTTCCCACAATTCCTTGGCATTTGCGTCGTTTTCCCTTTGCCGGTCGGCCCGCTCCCACTCGCTGAGCAGCTTCTCCTGCTCGGTCCACAAGTCGGCGCCCCTGAAGAAGCTCTCCTCGATGCCGTAGACCTTCTTCTTTACCTCGTGGATCTCCTTTTCGATCTTCTTGAAGCTGACCTCGAGATCTCTGTACTTCAGCTGAGAGATCGAGGGCAGCAAAGCGCAGACGATCGCGAGGACGAACCAGTAGATGGCCTAGTCGCGCAGTTCCTCCGACGGCGCGAATAGAAAGAGATAGACGAAGACGCCGAACGCGATCGCCGAGAACCCATAGCCTATCCAGGTGATCTTGTTCAGCGGGACGCCTCCGCGGCAACGGCGGGCCTGTCAAGGTCCAACCGGCCCGCCATCCTAACAGCTTCCTTCGCAGATCCGGCTCCGGTCAAGGCCGGCACCGCCTGCGTCAGGCAAACTGCTCGCTGGCGTAGACGGCGAGCACCGCCCGCTCGAGCCGGGCAACACCGGCGTAGAGAGTGCATGCCGTGAGCGAAACGACGGCGACGGCGCTCCACAACATGCCGTAGTCGGACAGCGACGCCGAGAGCGCCATGAGGCTTCCGACACCGATGCCGGTCGCCAGCCACTCGACCACCGTGGCGGCGAGGATCGCGGCGGGCACGGCCATCCGCGCGGCGGCAAAGAAGGCGGGCAGCATCGCCGGAACCTGCGCCAGCATCAGGCGCTGCAGGCGGCTCGACGCATAGCTGTCGAACACGTCGATCACCTGGCCTGGCGCCTGCCTCAGCCCGTGCAGGCAGGCGACGAAGGTGGGAAAGAAGATCATCACCGCGACCAGCGTGATCGTGCCAAGCGCACCGCGTCCGAGCAGCAGGATGATGAGCGGTGCGGTGGTGACGATCGGCACCGACCGCAGTGCAACCGCCACCGGCATGGCCACGGCGGCAATCGGCGGAACCAGCACGATCGCGGCCGCAATCAGTGCGCCGAGGGCGAGCCCGGCGAAATAGCCCGGCAGCGTCACGGCCATCGTCTCGGCCAACGCCCAGAAGAGCGTCGCCCGATGCTCCGCCGCCTGCGGTGCGGTGACGAGAAAGCGCCAGACGTCGTCGGGCCGCTTGGCGAAGAACGGGTTGAGGCCGAAAAGGTCCATCAGGCCGGTCCAGAGCGCCAGGACAAGCACCGCGATCAGCGCGAGATGGGCGAATCCGCCGGCTACACGGCGTGGTCCCACCGCGCCGCCCGGCGAGACGGGCGCGGCGAGGATTACCGGCGGCGGGCCCGACGAGAGCTGCCGACCAATCCAGCCCACGCCCGCGTAGGCGGCGACCGATACGCCTGCGGCGAGCGTCGCCAGCGACCAGGTTCCCGGAACGTCGAGTCCCCGCATGGCGCGGATGGTGAGCACGCCGAGGCCGCGCTCGGCGCCGGTGAACTCACCCACCATCGCGCCGAGGATCGCCGCCGGCGCCGCGATCTGCAGGCCCGCCACGAGGTAGGGCAGGGCGGCCGCCGCGCGGACCTGAACCAGCTCGGTCCAGCGGCCGCGGCCATAGCTGCGGATGACGTCGAACCAGGTCGCGGGTGCGGCGCGGAGCCCGACGAGGAGCGGCACGAACGTGGTGTAGTAGACGGCGAGCGCCGCCAGCGTGACCTGCGGCCCCACGCCCGGCCCGAAGAGCACGCGCAGGATCGGCCCGGTGGCGACCAGCGGCAGGCAGAAGACCAGCAGCGCGAGCGCCGCGATCGTCCGCTCCAGTCGTGGCGTGAGGATCACGATCAGGGCGAGCGCCATTGCCGCGAGGTTGCCGATGACGAAGCCCGCCGCCGCCTCCGCCAGCGTGGCGGCAAGCGCGCGACCCATCAGGCCGGGATTCTGCGCCAGGTAAGCGAGCACCTCCGTCGGACTCGCCAGCAGGAACGCGCCGGACAACGCCCGCGCCGACAGCTCCCACCCCGCGAAGACCAGCAGGATTCCGTTCACGCTTCCGAGACGGCCCGAAGCCGTTAAACGCGCGAGTGTCGCGTCGATCATTCGGCGGCGAGCGGTCGTTCCGCGGCGGCGAACCCGGCGGAGAGCGCGGCGGACACCCGCTCGGTCAGCGCGCGGAACGCGTCGCTCAGCGCGATGTCGGCGCGGCGCGGGCGCGGCAGGTCCACCGTCACGTCCTCGACCACGTCGGCCGGGCGGGGCGAGAAGACGAGGACCCGGTCGGCGATCATCACCGCCTCGGTCACCGAATGCGTGACGAAGAGCGTCGTGGTGCCGCGCGCCTCCCAAAGCCGGGGCAGATCCTGCGCCAGGCGCTGCCGCGTAAGCTCGTCCACCGCCCCGAACGGCTCGTCGAGCAGCAGGAGGCCCGGCCGCGTCACGAGGCACCGGGCGATGGCGGCGCGCTGGCGCATGCCGCCGGAAAGTGCGGCGGGCCGGCTGCCGGCGAACCCGTCGAGCCCCACCAGCCCGATGAGCCGCGCCACCGCCTCCTCGTCGGCAGGTTGCCGCGCGAGGCGCAGCGCCAGCGCCACGTTGCCGCGCACCGTGCGCCAGGGCAGCAGCGACGGGTCCTGGAAGCCGACCGCGAGCCCCGCGCGACGCCGGACAGCGAGGGGCGTCTCGCCACCGATCTCGACCCTGCCGGTGGTCGGAGCCTCCAGCCCCGCGATGAGGCGCAGCAACGTCGACTTGCCGCAGCCCGACGGGCCGACAAGCGCCGTCGTCTCACCCGCCGCGAAAGTCAGGTCGAGCGGCCGAACCGCCTCGACCGCGCCGCCGCGCCCGTAGAACGTCCGGGAGAGACCGCGGCACGTGACCTCGGGCGGTGCCGCGGGGTGCCGCTCAGCTGCCATGGACCTCTTCGAGGATCGACCTGTCCCAGAGGTCCGGCGTCACCTGCCGTCCAAGAAGCGCCAGCGTCTCGACGTTGGCCTCCACCGTCTCGTCCGTCCACCAGCCAAAGCCGTGCTGCTCGGTCAGGTCCGAGAACATCAGCGGCACCTGAAGCTCGGCCTGCAACCGCTGCGTCTCGATGTCGAGGCCGGCGTCCGGGAACTTGGCCACCGTCAGCGCCGCGGCGGCGTCGGTGTCCTGTCGGTACGCATTCCACCCCTCCACCTCGCCGCGGATCAGGCCCACCAACTCGTTGCGGCGGTTGGCGAGGCTGTCCTCGGTCGCGATGTAGGTCTGCGAATGCACCGCGTAGCCGTAGTCCGCCATCAGCATCGTCACGCTGTCGACACCCTGTATCGCCATCGCCACCGGCAGGTCGGTCAGCCAGCAGAGCAGGCAGTCGACCTCGCCCGCCAGCAGCGGCGCGGCGGAGTACTGGGTCGGGACGATCTCGATCTCCTCGATCGGCACGCCGTTCAGCGTGCAAAGCGCCTGCAGCACGGGCGTGTTCGCCAGCGCCATACCGATCCGCTTGCCGACGAGGTCGGCCGGCTCGCGCACCGGGTTGCCGGGCAGGGAGGCGATGGTGAAGGGGTTCTTCTGCATCGCCACGAGAATGATCTTGAAAGGCGCGCCGTTCTCGACCGCGGCCGCGGTGTAGTCGGCCGCCGAAATCCCCACCAGCGCCTGACCCGCGACCACCGGCGGCTCGACTGGCGCGTTGGGTCCGCCGGGGGTGAGGGCGACCTCCAGCCCCTCGTCCGCCCAGAGACCCTGTTCCTGCGCGATGTAGCTGCCCGCGAACTGCACCGAGTGCAGCCACGAAAGCTGGAGCGTGACTGGCGTCTGCGCGAAAAGCGGCGCCGGTCGCATCAGTCCCGCCGCTGCTCCGGCGCCGCCAAGCGCCAGCAGGTGGCGCCGTGTGAGGCCGATCTTCGTCATGTGATGCTCCCTCATCCCTCTTTCGAACTTACTCTGACGACCGCGTTCGGCAAGCGCCGCTCACCTGGCGGCTCCGCGGCCGGTCGCGGCCACGGCCAGCCCCGGCAGGCTCGCCGCCACCAGCGTCAGGCCAAAGGCGACGCTGGCGGCGATGCCGGCCGCGGGCGTGGCGCCGACGAGGGGCCAGAGCGCGGCGGTGGCGCCCTCTCTCAGGCCCCAGCCGCCGATCGACACCGGCAGCAGCATCGTCGCGAGGATCAGCGGCACCACCGCCGTCGCCGCCGCGAACGAGAGGTTGGTGCCCGTCGCCTCGGCGCAGAAGGCGAAGGCGGCAAGGTTGCACGCCACCGTGCCGGCGCTGAGAGCAAGCTGGCGCGGCCAGACCCCGTGCGCGAGCAGCGCGTGCCCCGCGAGACGCGAGAGATTGGCCGGCGGCCCCGGAATCCTTCCGAAGACCGCCGCCACCAGCGCCAGCGCGAGGACGGCGCCCACTGCCGCCAGCGCGACGTGTCCCGCCGATCCCGGCCAGGACAGGCCGCCGCCGACAGCAACGGTCGTCGCCACGGCCACGATCATGACGGCGAAGAGCGCCGCCTGTCCCGCCAGCCGCTCGAGCACCACGGCCTGACCGGCCCGCGCCAACCCGGCCTCGTGGCGCGCCCGCACCGCCCGGCCGGCATCGCCGAGGACGCCGCCAGGCAGCGTCTGGTTAACGAACTGCGCGAGGTAATACTCCGAAACCGCCCGCATCACGCCGATCCGCTGGCCGAGCTGCGCTGCCGTCAATCGCCAGCGGAGAGCGGAGAGCAGGGTCTGGATGTTGAGCATGACGAAGGCCGCCACCAGCCAGCGCAAATCCGCCTGCCTCAGCCGGGCGAGGGCGTCCGCGCCGTCCACCGCCGCCCAGAGCAGCACCAGCAGACCCACGCTGATCGCGAGCCGCGGCAGCCAGCGCACCAACGGGTGCGGCCTTGCGGCCACGGGTGCGGCAGGCGTGCTCAAGGCGCGGCCGAACTGAAGGCCGCAAGAAACCTGTCGCGAAAGGCGTCCATCCGCCAGACGGGCGCGTCGGCCGCGGGGATGAGGCCCGGCGTCCATCCCCAGTCATCCACACGTTCGACCAGATCAGGCGGCCCGATGACGTGGATCGGGACATCTAGGCTGTCGGACTGTGCGACGAAGCCCGCCGGCTGGTGGTCGCCCAGCACGACCATCAGCGCCGCCCGGTCTGCCTGGCGCAGGGCATAGGACGTGACGGCCTGCAGCGAGTAATCGATCGCCTGCCGGTACTGGTCGCGCACCCGGTCGCGGTCGCGCCACACCACAGCAGGCGGGTCGCCGGAGGTCGCCCACGCATCGAAGATGCGGCCGTCGCCCACATCATCCCACGGAATCATCGGCGGGATCGGCACCCATGGCGCGTGCGACGAG
This sequence comes from Roseitranquillus sediminis, assembly GCF_016918935.1. Classification (GTDB taxonomy): domain Bacteria; phylum Pseudomonadota; class Alphaproteobacteria; order Rhodobacterales; family Rhodobacteraceae; genus Roseitranquillus; species Roseitranquillus sediminis. Next base: position 221,414 of record NZ_JAFFOB010000018.1, on the reverse strand, counting down.
ATGAGCGCCGCCTGCGCGAAGACCGGGCGCGGGTCCGGCACGTTGCGCACGAGCCGGTCGAGCATCGTGAGCGTGTACTGGTCTGGCATCGTCACCCAGTTGAACGGCTGCCCGAGGTAGCCGAGCTCCGTCGCCGGCAAAACGGTTTCGAAGCCCATCCGTTCGACCTCGGGCCAATCGAGCGTGATCGCCGGCATCACCACGGCGGTTCGATACCCGGACTCGGCCGCGACGTGGGCGAGGGTGCGGCGAGGGCTGGCCAGCATCGCGCGATAGCGGGTCTGGTCCGAGATCCAGAGGCCCGAGCCGACTGTGGCATGAGCCAGCCAGCTCTGCCCGCCCGACATCGGCGCCGTGAGCCAGCCGGACCGCATCGCGAGACCGGCCTCGCGCAGCTCCCGCTCGGCGGTGGCGAGCGTCTGCCGGTGCGTCGGCGCGTAGAGCGGGTTCTCCAGGCTGGACCGGCCATAGCTCTCGATGAAGAGGAGAAGGATGTCGCGGTCGCCGACGCGGTCGAGGAGCGGTCCGGCGTCGGCGAACGGATCACGCCGCGCCGCCGCCGCGAAGTCGCGTAGCTCGGCCAGCGTGTCGACCGCGCGCGTCACGCGCTCCCACGCCACGCGCGCGGTGAAGGCAGTGCCCGGCGGATCGAACGGCAGCCGCCAATGCCGCGCGACGTGGCCGACCTCCGCCGCCGCGAAGAGCGTCGCCGTCAGGCCGAAGACCGCCGCTCCGGCTCGCACCCGGCGCGACGGCGTCAGCGCCGCCCACCGTCCCGTCGACCACCAGAGCGCGGCAGTCGCCAGCAGGATCATCGCCAGCAGTGCCGCCACCGCGACTGCCGCCCGCAGCGTACCGACCGCGCCCGAGGCGAGACGCCAGCCGGCCTCGGCCAGGTGCAGGTCGACGATGATGTTGAAGCGCCGGTTGTACGCGACGTAGGTGCCGAAATCGGCGAGCTTGTGCAGTGCGATCGCCATCAGCACGGCCACGAGCGCCAGCCGCACGCCCCGGGCCACGCGCGTGTCCGCGGGAACGGCGATGAGCAGGGCCAGGATCGCCGGCAACTCAAGCGGAAAGAGGAAGAGCGCCTGCCACGTCATCGCGGCCGGGTGGTTCGGCTGGATCAGCACGAGGTGAAGCGTCAGCGCCGCCAGCGCCAGCGCCCCCGCATTCCGCGCCGGCCTCGCCGTCAGCTCGGGTTGCGTCGACGCCAGAGCCACGCGATGTCCATGGAGAACGACCAGACGAGAAGCAGCGCCGCGACGCTCGCGAGCAGCTGCGCGAACGGCGGCTGCACCGGCGGCGCCAGCAGCGCGATCAGCGCGCCGAGCTGCACGACGCAGATCACCTTGCGCCTCAGCCGCGGCGGCAGCGGGGCGCGCAACCAGGTTACGAGCCCGACGCCGGCGACGAAGGCATAACGCGCCAGTCCCAGCACCATGATCCAAGGTCCGACCTTGTCCGCCTGCCATACGAGTAACGCGAGGATCAGCGCCAGCGCCGCGTCGACCTCGACGTCGAAGCGGGCGCCGAAGTCGGAGGAGAGGCCGCTGCGCCGGGCGAGCCAGCCGTCGAACCCGTCGAGCGCGAGCGCGACGACCGCGATCGACAGCGCGGTCCAGGCGAGCCGCTCCTGCGCGTGGAATGCGGCGGGTACGGCCAGCGGTGCGGCCGCCAGCGCCACCAGTGTCGAGCGGAAGTGGGTCACGACATTGCAGAGGCCGAGACGCTCATGCGGATAGCGCAGCCAGAGCCCGAGTAGGGCGCCTCCGGTCAGCAGCGCGAAGACTGCCAGCGGCAGCGCCTGCGCCGCACCGCGCGGCCAGATCGCGCCGGCGGCGACGATCAGAAAGACGAGGTTGAACGCCGCAACGAGCGCGAAGCGGCCGACGATCACATGCTGCGGCGGCCCGAAGCTCGGGCGCCGAAGAAAGCCATGAGATCCCTCGATCTGGGTCATCAGCCGTCACCTAGCGTCGCGCCAGCGCGGTCAATGGCGCGACACGAACGTTGCAGACCTAGATGCAGGAGCTAGGGTTGTGCAACGGTTATCGGAGGCCACCCAATGAGCGCAGCCGCCACGGGGTATCGGACGACTGCCCGCCTGCTGCACTGGCTGGTGGCGCTGCTCATCCTGTCGACGCTTCCCGTGGGACAGGCGATGGTGCAGGAGGGGCTGTCGCGGCCGGTGCAGGATGCGCTCTTCATCTATCACAAGAATGTGGGCGTCATCATCCTGCTGCTGATGCTGCTGCGCTTGGGGTACCGCCTCACCCATCGCGCGCCGCCGCTGCCGCCGCACATGCCCGACTGGCAGCGGATCGTCGCGCGAACTACCCACGTGGCGCTCTACGTCCTCGTCTTCGTGCAGGCGATCAGCGGCTATGTCAGAGTCGAGGCCGGCGGCTTTCCGATCGAGATGCTGGACGCGCTGGGCGTGCCGCCGCTGGTTCCTCGCTCGGAACCGCTTGCCGACGCGGCGAAGGCGACTCATGCGGTCACGCGGCTGTTGCTCGTTCCGGTAATCCTCCTGCACATCGGCGCGGCGCTCCAGCACGCGCTCTGGCAGCGCGACGGCGTCTTCTCCCGCATGTGGCCGCCTATCGCGCGCTAGCGCGGCGGCAGGCGGACGCGGGCGCGCAGCGGGCAATGGTCCGATGTGGCGCGGATCGCCTGCGTGTCGGGAACTTCAGGTGTCTCCACGACCGCGCCACCGCTGGCGAGGATGCGATCGAGCGGCAGGATGGGCCGCACCGCGGGAAAGGTGGCGCGCGCCGGGCCGCGTAGGTCGAGCCCAGTCACCCGGCGCGAGAAGGCGAGGCCGAGCCACGGGCGCCACTCGTTAAGGTCGCCGATGAGCAACGTCGGCAGCGGGTCGCGGCGCCGCAGATACTGGCCTATGGTGCGCATCTGCGCCAGGCGCAGCGGTTGCGACAGCGACAGGTGCGTCGCGATCACGCGGAACGCCGCCCTCCCGCGCCGCAGGTCCGCGACGAGCGCGCCGCGCGGATACTGGCCCGGCAGGTCGAGCACCTGCCGCTCGCCCGGCTCGATCGCCGGATGGAGCATCAGGATTGTGCCGAGAAAGCCGTGGCTCTCACGTCCCCAGCGCAGGTCCGGCCGGTCGTGCGCGCTGCCGAGGCCGGTTTCTTCGGCGACCCGCGCAAGGTCGAGGAAGCCGCGGTAGGGCGGCGCTTCCTCGTCGGCCTCGGTCAGGACGAGGATGTCCAGGTCCGGCCGCCATACATCGCGCACCAGCGTTTTCGTGGTGCGGGTGGCGTCGATCCTGCCGTCCCGCCCGCGACCGCGATGGACGTTCCAGGTGGCGCAGAGGAAAGTTTCACCGACCGCACTCATCGCGTTACACCTAAGTCGCGGGGCTCGCGGCGAAAGCCCGAACTCCGCCCGCCGCACAGGAGGATCGCGATGAAGATCACCGTCGATGTCGACTGCACGCCTGAGGAGGCCCGGACGTTCCTCGGCCTGCCGGACGTCAAGCCGATCCAGGACCAGATCATGAAGGAGATGCAGGAGAAGATGGCCGCCGCCACCCGCGCGATGAGCCCGGAGGAGGCCATGAAGATGTGGCTGCCCGCCGGAATGCAGGGCTTCGAGCAGATGCAGAAGCTCTTCTCCCAGATGACGGGCACGCGGCGCGAGTGAAGCGTCTGCCGGCTTGCCGAGAGGAAGTGCCTGCGCGCCCTCGCGACGCACGGCTGCCGTAACTGTGCCAGCAGGCGAGACAACCGGGCGCGCGAGCGCCGAAGTCCTGGACGGAGGCGGGCGAACTTGCGTGCGGCTGCGAGGCGACGTCATGGTAGAGGACATCGACCGCCTCAGCCGCGCGCTCGACGGAGTGGCGCCTGAGATGGTCGACATCTCCGCTGTGGACCGGCTCGACACGGCGGGCGCGTGGCTGGTGACGCGCCTGGGCGGCGAGGTTCATGGCGCATCCGCCTCGCAGCACGAGCTCCTCGAACTCGTCGGTCGGGCCCAGTGGGCGGAGGAACAGGGGCCGGCGGCGCGCCCTTCCGTCGCGGCATGGCTCGACCGCGTCGGGCGACGTACTGCCGGGGGCGCGGCAGAGGTGGCCGAGGTGGTGGGCTTCCTCGGCCTGACGCTGGCCCGGATCGGACGGCTGGCGCTGCGTCCGGGCCGGATCCGTCTGACGCCGCTGGTGGCGCACATGCAGTCGATCGGTGTCGATGCCGTGCCGATCGTGTCGCTGATGGCGTTCCTGATCGGCGTCGTGCTGGCGTTTCAGGGCGCGGCGCAGCTCCGGCAGTTCGGCGCCGAGGTCTTTGTCGTCGACCTGATCGCGATCTCGATCCTGCGCGAGCTCGGCATTCTCTTGACCGCAATCATCGTGGCCGGCCGCTCTGGCGCGGCCTTCACTGCCGCCATCGGCTCGATGAAGATGCGCGAGGAGGTGGACGCGATGCGGACGCTGGGCCTTGACCCGGTCGAGGTGCTGGTGGTGCCGAGGGTGCTGGCGCTGGTCCTGGTGCTGCCGATCCTCGGGCTGGTCGCGAACCTGATGGGCCTCGTCGGCGGCGCGATCATGTCGTGGATTGAGCTCGGCGTCTCGCCGGCCATGTTCCGCACCAGGCTGGGTGAGGGGGTGGACGTCTGGCACTATGCCGTCGGCCTCATCAAGGCGCCGTTCTTCGCGCTGATCGTGGGCATCGTGGGGTGCCACCAGGGCTTCGCCGTGGGCGGCAACGCGGAGTCGCTGGGCCGGCTGACGTCGCGGTCGGTGGTCATCTCGATCTTCATGGTGATCGTGGCGGACGCGCTCTTTTCGATCTTCTTCGCGCTGGTGGGGGTCTGATGGGCGACAACGTCGTCGAAGTCCGGGGCCTCAGGAACCAGTTTGGCAGCCACGTCGTGCACGACGGCCTCGACCTCGACGTGCGGCGGGGCGAGGTGCTGGGCGTGGTCGGAGGCTCGGGCACCGGCAAGTCGGTGCTCCTGCGCGCGATCGTTGGCCTGCTGCGGCCGGACGCGGGATCGGTGCGGGTGCTGGACGTCGACGTCCTGCGCGCGACGGATGCCGAGCGCGAGGCGGTGGGCCGCCGGTGGGGCGTGATGTTTCAGGACGGCGCGCTCTTCTCGTCGCTCACGGTGCGGCAGAACGTCGAGGCGCCGATGCGCGAGAAACTCGATCTCGAGCCTGAGACGATGCGCGCGCTCGCGGACCTCAAGCTCGGCATGGCCGGGCTGCCGGCGAAGGCCGCGGACCAGTACCCGTCCGAGCTGTCGGGTGGGATGCGCAAGCGCGCGGGCTTGGCGCGCGCGCTGGCGCTCGACCCCGAGATCGTCTTCCTCGACGAGCCGACGGCCGGCCTCGATCCGATCGGCGCCGCCGCCTTCGACGAACTGATCGCGCAGCTCCAGTCTGCGCTTGGCCTGACGGTCTTCTTCGTGACCCATGACCTCGACAGCCTGACGGCGATCTGTGACAGGATCGCGGTGCTGGCGGAAAAGCGGGTTCTGGTGACGGGGACGATGGAGGACATGCTGGAGGTCGACCACCCCTGGGTCCGCGCCTACTTCCACGGGCCGCGGGCGCGGGCGGCGAGGCGGGCCTGATGGAGATCAAGGCCAACTACGTCCTGATCGGCGCCTTCACGATCCTCGGCATCCTGGTGGGGCTCGGCTTCTTCGTCTGGCTCGCGCGGGTCCAGCTCGACCGGCAGTACGCGTTCTACGACATCTACTTTGAGAGCGTCTCCGGCCTGGGGCAGGCGAGCGAGGTGCGCTTCAACGGGTTGTCGGTCGGGCAGGTGGTGGACCTGGCGCTGGTTCCGGACGATCCGCGCGTGCGGGTCCGCATCGAGGTTGCCGCCGACACGCCGGTGCGCACCGACACGGTGGCGCAGCTGCAGGCGCAGGGCGTCACCGGCGTCTCCTTCGTCTCGCTGAGCGGCGGCAGCGCCGATGCGCCGCTGCTCGCGGCCGTCTCCGACCGGGCGGTGCCCGTCATCGAGTCCGAGCGGTCGGTCGTGCAGGCGCTGACCGAGGACGCTCCGGACCTCGTCACCGAGGCGACCGTCCTGCTCGCTCAGCTGCAGCAGTTCGCCGGACCGGAAAATCAGGCACGGGTGGTGAATATCCTGCAGAACCTGAGCGAGTCGTCCGGCGCCCTCGATCAGGCGCTGTCGGACTTCTCGACGATATCGCAGACGGTGGCGTCGGCGACGGCGGAGATCACGCAGTTCACCGACCGCCTCGACACGCTCGGAGGCAGCATTCAGACCACGCTCGGGACCCTCGACGAGACGCTGGTCGTGGCGCGGGAGACCATCGCCGAGGCCGAGACCACGATGCGTTCCGCGACCGGGGCGCTGAATTCTGTCGGCACCACGTTCGACACCGCAAACGTCGTGATCGAGACGGAGGTCCCGCGCGTCGCGGCAGAGCTGTCGAACGCCATCGAATCCGTCGACTACGCCGTGGCCGACGCGATGGGCGCGCTGGCCGAGGTCACGTCGCGTTTCGGCGCCACGGCAGACTTGGCGGACGCGCGGCTGGTCGAGCTCGGCCGGACGCTGGAGGCGGTCGACACGACGCTGATCGACGCGCAGGCGTCGTTCGATGCCGTCGAGAGCGCGTCGAATGACTTCGAGGCGCTGGTGGATGACGATGGCGCGGCGCTCGTGGCCGAAGCGCGCGGCACGCTTGACACCGTCAATACCGCGGCGGCGGCCTTGCGGGATGCCGTCGCGGACGAGGTGCCGGCCCTGGTCGAGGATGTGCGCGGCGCGGTGACGACCGCGGATCGGGTTATGACGTCGGTCGAGGCGGATCTCGCATCGCTCTCCGACGGGCTGGAGCCGCTGACCGCCTCGGCGCGTACCGCTCTCGCCTCGGCCACCGGGACACTGGAGCGGGCGCAGACGACGCTCGACCGCCTCGACGCGGCGCTTGAATCGGGAACGGGGACGCTCGACGCTGCCGAAGGCGCCTTCGCGGGCGCCGAACAGGTCATCGAGACGGATGTCGGCCCGGCGATGGCCGATGTCCGCGCCGCGGCCGCTCAGGTGGAGAGCACCATGGCCGCGCTTTCCGAGGACGTGCCCGCCATCGCCGCCGACCTGCGCACTACCGCGGCGCGGACGCGGACGCTGGTGGAGGAGATCGGCGGAGCAGTGAGTGGCAGTACCCCGCCGATCCGCGATTTCGCCGAGCGCGGCCTGCCCGAGATCACCCGCTTCGCGCGGGAGGCGCAGGACCTCGTTGCGCAACTGGAGCGTCTCGTGGGACGAATCGAACGAGACCCGGCGCGATTCTTCTTCGGCAACTCCGCGCCGGAGTTCGGGAGGTGAGCGCAATGGAGCGGCTGATCCGAGGTGTGGTGCTTTCGCTGGGGCTGTGCGCCGTCGGCGGCTGCGCCGCAGTCTCCACGATCACGGCGGCCGGCGAGCGGGCTGAGGTCTACGAGCTGACGCCGGTTGCACCGCGGAGCGGCGGCAGCGGTCGCGCCCATCTGCTGGTCGAGGTCCCGACCACCTCCGGCGCGCTCTCGACGGACCGCATCGTCATCAAGCCGGGGCCGCTGCAGGTCGAATACCTGCCCCAGGCGCGCTGGGCCGACGAGACTGGCGACCTGATCCAGTTGCTGCTGGCGCGCTCGCTCACGAACACCGGGCGGTACGCGCTCGTCTCAACCGGGAGCGTGCGGCCCGACCCGGACCTGTACCTGCTGGTCGACGTGCAGGCGTTCCAAGCAGAGGTGGACCCGGCGACCGAGGAGGTTCGGGTCGTCGTGCGAATGCGAGCCGCGCTGGTCGGGGACGACCGTCGCATCCTCTCCTCCCGAACCTTCGCGCAGAGTGTACCTGCCGCGGCCCCGACGGCGGCGGCCACGGTGCCTGCATTCGATGTCGCCATGACGGGGGTCCTGCAGGCGGTCGCGGACTGGGCCGGCGGCGTTTCGAGCTAGGCTCCGTTTGGCGACGCTGACGCGCTCGCCGCACCGCAAATGCAAAGAGGGCCGGCACGGCGGCCGGCCCCTCGTCATCCTTCCGATCAGCCGATTACCCGGCGCAGGCGCGGATCGCCTCGATGTCCGGCCCGTTTGGCGTGCGGCCCAGGTTGTAGGGCGCCGACGCGTCGCGCCAGCCAGAGTAGTCCTGCAGGTACTCGAGCATGCTGAGATAGACCTTCGCCGAATTCGGGTTCTCGCACGAGACTTCCTGGATCACGTTGTTGGCGATGTTCTGGATCTCGTCCAGCGTCTCGTCATCGTAGCGCGTGATCTCGATGCCCGCATCCTGGAACTGGGCGTAGGCTTCGCTCGCGCGCTTCTCGGTGAAGGCAAGCGACCATAGCAGCGTCGCGTCGGCGGCGATCTGAAGCTTTTCTTTTGTCTCGTCCAAGAGCTGGTCCCAGGCCTGCTGGTTGATCATCACGCCGAAGACGGAGGCGGACTGGTGCCAGCCCGGCAGCGCCCAGGCGTCAGTCACCTGCTGAAAGCCCGCGGACCAGTCGACGTTGGGCGTCGAGAACTCGGCGCCGTCGATGACGCCGCGCTCGAGCGCCTGGTAGATTTCGCCGCCGGCCATGGAGACCTGGCTGCCGCCCAGCTGCTCGAGAATGCGGCCCTGCTCCAGGCCCGAGAGGCGCAGGCGCTTGCCCTGCAGGTCTTCGAGACTCCGGATCGGTTCGCCGGTGCGGAAGCCCGACTCGTTGTTCGTCACGCCGTAGGGCAAGTAGACCATGCCGAACTGGCCGTAGATCTCGTCGTAGAGGTCGCCGCCGCCCCACTGCTGGATCCAGTTGACGTAGTCGACCGCGTTGAAGAGCGCGGGTGTGGTGGCGAGCGGCGAGAAGGCTGCGTCGCGACCGGCCCAGTAGCCGGGCCAGTCGGCGCCCGCCTGTATGGTGCCGGACTCGACCGCGCCGAAGACTTCGCCCGCGGGGACGAGCGCGCCGCCCTCGTAGAACTCGATCTGCAGGTCGTCGCCAGTCAGCTGGTTGGCCAGCTCGACGAAATGGCGGTCGATCTCGATGAGCTCGAGCGAGGACGGCCAGGTCGACGTCATCTGCCAGGTCTGCTGGGCGAGCGCCGGCCCGCTGAGGGTCACGGCGGCCGCGGCCGCTCCGGCCAGGGTCATTCGGGTGGTCATTCGCAATTCTCCCTTCATTGCGTGTAGAGGGCTGTCGGAAGCCATGTGACGAGGCCGGGAAACACCGCGACCAGGATGCACATGAGCACGATGAGGACGATGAACGGCATCACCCCCTTGATGATGCTGCTGGTGCGCACTGTGGGTGGCGCAATGGCGCGCAGGTAGAAGAGCGCGTAGCCGAACGGCGGCGTCAGGAAAGAGGTCTGCAGCACGACCGCCATCAGCACGACGAACCACAGGAGGCTCACGTCCATCTCCTGCACAATCGGCAGGAAGATAGGGAACGAGAGCAGTACGATGCCGGTCCAGTCGAGGAACGCGCCAAGGATGAAGACGATGAACATCATTGTCGCGATCAGCATCCACGGCTCCATCTCGAGGCCGCGGATCGCCTCCTGCGTCGCGCGCAGGCCGCCGGTGATGTTGAATACGCCGGTGAAGGCAGTGGCCCCGACCACGATGAAGAGGATCATCGCAGAGGTGCGCCCGGTCTCGATCATCGCGCCGTAGAAGGTCCGCCACTCGAACTTGCGCCGAATGACGACGATGAGGAGCGCGAGCGCCGCGCCGATGGCCGATGCCTCGGTCGCCGTGGCGATGCCGGCGAGCAGCGAGCCGAGGATGCCGAAGATCAGGACCAGCGGCGGCACCGCCTCCAGCGCGAGCATCTTCAGGAGCTCGCTTCGCGGCAGCTTCTCCTCGGGTTCGACCGAGGGAGCCATGTCCGGGCGAACCACCGCGACGATCGCGACCCAAGCCGCATAAAGCAGACCCAGCAGGACGCCCGGGATCATCGCGCCGGCGAAGAGTTCGCCCACCGACAGCGGCGAGTAGGACGCCATAAGGATCAGCATGATCGACGGCGGGATCAGGATGCCGAGGCATCCCGACGCGGCGATGACGCCGGTCGTCAGGGTGGGCGCGTAGCCGTAGCGCAGCATCGGCTTCAGTGCCATGACGCCCATCACCGTGATCGAGGCGCCGATGATGCCGGTCGTGGCAGCGAGCAGGATCGAGATGAAGACGACCGCCAGCGCCAGGCCACCGCGCACGTTCGACATCAACAGCCGTAGCGATTCGAACATCCGGTCCGTGACGCCGCTGTCCGACAGGAACCGCGCCATCAGGACGAAGAGCGGGATCGCGATGAGCGTGTAGTTGTCGAGCACGTCGCCGAAGATCCGGTTCACGACGATGCCGAGCACCATCGTCTTGCCGGCGATGACAGCGCCAAGCACCGCCGAACCGCCCAGCACGAAGGCGAGCGGGTGGCCCATGAAAAGGCCGAGCAGCAGCAGTCCGAACATGCAGAGAGCGATCGCCTCAGGACCCATTGCCGAACTCCTCACGCTTCTTGTTCAGGACAAGCTTCAGGAACTCGGAGATGCCCTGCAGGAGCAGCAGCGCCGCCGCCACGCAAAGCGCGATCTTGAGCGGATAGACCGGCAGCTGTACGGCACCGTAGGTCGTCTCGCGCTGGCTCCAAGACGTCATGGCAAAGTCATAGGACCGCACGAGAAAGACGTACGCGAAGGGAAAGAAGAATATGCCGTATCCCGCCGCCTCGACCCAGCGGCGCACGTTGCTGCCGAACCGTTCGATCAGCAGGTCCACCCGCACGTGCGCCTGGTGACGCAGCGCATAGCCGCCGAGCATGATGAAGTAAAAACCGTATAGCATTTTGGATACGTCGAAGGCCCAGCGCGTCGGCGCGTTGAACGCGTAGCGCATCACGACATCGAAGATGATGATCACGGCAAAGACGATGGCGAGAACCGACACGACGCGACCCACAGCCTCATTCAACGCGTCGATGGCGCGCATGGTCACTGCCCTCCCGAAGCCACGATGGCCGCGCAACGAATGACAAGGTGCGGCGCTTCAGTCAAACCGCCTCGGTGTTCGCGACGCTGGGTCATCCTCCAACGCGAGGTGCGGCGGCTACCGGAAGGAGCAGGCAGGAGAGCTTGCATATCGTGCCGCGCGAGCTGGCCCGAGTGGGCGTCAGCTACGGTCGCGCCGTGCCTCGGGAGGGTCCGCGATCCCATCATGGCTCTTACGGCGCAAGGACCTCCGGCTGCGGACGAGTGCCTTCTTCGGCTTCCCGGTCGCGAACATGCTGTTCGCCGGACCGGCGAACCGGGTGCTGGCGTTGTTGACGATATTCGCAGTTTTCGGCGAGCGGCATGGGGCAAGTTCCTGATCCCGCTCATCATCAAGCGCCGGCGCTGAACGCGCTGATCCTGATCTCACCGTGACGTGACCGTGACGCAGCGGAAATGGGCCGTGGAACCGGCTCCGGCGTTTTGACCGCCGCGCGACCGGGACGTATAGAGGGAGCTTGTCGGTCCAAGAGGGGCGGTGGCCTTGATCCGATTCATCCTTTCCTTCTTCGGCGGAATATTCAGCTGGCTGACCATCGGCGCTGTCATGGCCGCGCTGACGGTCGGCGCGGTCCTCTGGATGTACGGCCGCGACCTGCCGAATCATGAGCAGCTCGCAAACTATGCGCCGCCGACGATCAGCCGCATCTATGACCGTGAGGGCCGCATCATCGACGAGTTTGCGGAGGAACGGCGCCTCTTCGTTCCGTCCGAAGACATCCCTCCGCTGGTCAAGCAGGCGTTCATCTCGGCCGAGGACAAGAACTTCTACAGCCACAAGGGCTACGACCCGCGCGGCATGATCGCGGCGGCGGTCGACGCGGCGCAGGGCGGGCGATTGCGCGGCGCCTCGACCATCACGCAGCAGGTGATGAAGAACTTCCTGCTGTCGTCGGACCGTTCCGCCGAGCGCAAGGTCAAGGAGCTGATCTTGGCCGCACGCGTGGAGGAGGCGCTCGACAAGGAGGACATCCTCGAGCTCTACCTCAACGAGATCTACCTGGGGCAGAACTCCTACGGCGTGGCGGCGGCGGCGCAGACCTACTTCAACAAGGCGCTCTCGGAGCTCACGCTGGGTGAGGCGGCCTACCTCGGCGCGTTGCCGCAGAGGCCCGCGTCGTTGCATCCAGTGCGCGACAAGGAGGCAGCGATAACGCGGCGCAACTTCGTGCTGCGCGAGATGTACGAGAACGGCTATATCGACCGCGCGGATTACGACGAGGCGCGTGTCGCGCCGCTGCTGACCGTGCAGAACGAGGATTTCGAGGGCTACCGTGCCGAGCTGCCGCCGCGCGGCTACTTCACCGACGAGATCCGCCGCCAGCTCAGCCGCGACTTCGGCGAGGAGGAGTTCTTCGGCGGCGGCCTGACGATCCGCGCGACGGTCGACCCCGAGCTGCAGGCCGAAGCGGCGCGGGCGCTCCGCACCGGCCTAGAGCAGTACGATCGGGGCCGCGGCGTCTGGCGCGGCACCGGCGAGACAATTGCCGCGGAGGCGCTCGACGACTGGCGGCAGGCGCTGACCTCGGTGGACGTTGCGCGCGACATCGAGGACTGGCGGCCGGCTGTCGTCCTGGAGGTCGGCGAGGATGCGGCGCGCATTGGCGTCGAGGGAGTCGAGGAACCGCAGACGATCCTACGCTCGGACACCGACTGGGTGCGCGAGCCGATGGCTGAGATGCTGGACGTGGGCGACGTGGTCCACGTCGCCGAGACGGCAGAGGGCTGGTCGCTGCGCCAGGTGCCCGAGGTCGAAGGCGCGTTCATGGCGATGGACGTGCAGACTGGCCGCGTGCTGGCGATGCAGGGCGGATTTTCGTATCAGCACTCCGTCTTCAACCGCGCGACGCAGGCAACGCGCCAGCCCGGCTCGTCCTTCAAGCCGTTTGTCTATGCCGCTGCGCTCGACAGCGGGTTCACGCCGGCGACCATCATCGTTGACGCGCCGATCGAAGTGGAGACGGCGCAGGGGATCTGGCGGCCGCAGAACTCGTCGAACCGCTACTACGGCCCGACGCCGCTCCGCACCGGCATTGAGCAGTCGCGCAACCTTATGACCGTGCGCCTGGCGCAGGAGGTCGGGATGGACACCGTCGCCCGCTATGCCGAGCGCTTCGGCGTCTACGACCGGATGAGCCCCTACCTCGCCAACTCGCTCGGCTCCGAGGAGACGACGCTCTACCGGATGGTCGCCGCCTACGCGATGTTCGCCAACGGAGGAGAGCGGGTTGAGCCGACGCTCGTCGACCGTGTTCAGGACCGCTGGGGCACGACGATCTACCGTCACGACAAGCGCGAGTGCGTCGACTGTGAAAGCTCGATGCTCGAGCCGGGGCGGGCGCCGCAGGTCCGTTCCGAGCGCGAGCGCGTGATGGATGCCATCACGGCCTATCAGCTCACCTCGATGATGAAGGGCGTTGTGGACCGCGGCACGGCATCGGGCGCGGTGGATCTGCCGGTTCCGACCGCGGGCAAGACCGGCACCACGAACGACGCCAAGGACGTCTGGTTCATCGGGTTCACCTCGAACATCGTGGCGGGCTGCTACATCGGGCACGACCAGCCGCGCTCGCTGGGCGCCAGCGCCTACGGGTCGAGCATGTGCGGGCCGGTGTTCCAGAGCTTCATGGAGACGGCGGTGGAGAAGTACGGCGGCGGCCCGTTCGAAGTTCCGCCAGGCGGCCACTTCATCAATATCGACCGCTTCACCGGCGCGCGCCTGCCCGAAGGTGCGAGCGGCGACAACGTGGTGGCGGAGTTCTTCCGCGACGGCGAGGTCCCGCTCTTCGGAATCACCTTTGACGGCGGCTTCGCCATGGCCGCCGACCTGCCGCTCTTCGCGCCGGGCGAGAGCGACGATGGCGAGACCGTCAGGACCTCGACCGGCGAGGTCACGCGAATCCCCGGCCGGGCAAGCTTCGGCTCGCTCTCCTCGGGCGGGCTCTACTGACGGGGGCGCGGGCCGAGGGGGCATCGAATCCCCTCGGCCGGCCGCTTCGCGAGCGCGACCCCTACCTTGCCGCGACAGGGGGCCATTGATATCACCCGCGTCTGACAAGCCGGAGGACGGGAATGCGGGCGGAGACCCAGAACCACGTGCAGGCGATCCAGAAGTCGCTGAACCTGCTGCGGCAGCGGATGGACTGGGACACCGCGGCGCATCGGCTCGAGGAATTCGATGCGCGCGTCGAGGACCCGGACCTCTGGAACGACCCGGAGCGCGCGCAGAAGCTGATGCGCGAGCGGCAGGCGCTGGTCGACGCGATAACGCGCTACGAGACCTTTCAGCGCGAGCTCAGCGACAATGTCGAGTTGATCGAGCTGGGCGAGACGGAGGGCGACGCCGACATCGTGGCCGAGGCCGAGGCGGCGCTGAAGGGTCTTGTGGACCGGACGGCAGCGGCCGAGATCGAGGCGCTGCTCGACGGCGAGGCGGACGGCAACGACACCTTCCTCGAGATCAACGCGGGCGCCGGCGGCACCGAGAGCTGCGACTGGGCGGCGATGCTGGCGCGGATGTACGTCCGCTGGGCCGAAAAGCATGGCTACAAGGTCGAGCTGATCTCGGAAAGCGCGGGCGAGGAAGCGGGGATCAAGTCGGCCGCCTACAAGATCATCGGCCCCAACGCCTACGGCTGGCTCAAGAGCGAGTCGGGGGTGCACCGGCTGGTCCGGATCTCGCCCTACGACAGCGCGGCGCGGCGGCACACGTCGTTCAGCTCGGTCTGGGTCTATCCGGTGGTCGACGAAAACATTGAAATCGAGGTGCCGTCGAACGAGATCCGCATCGACACCTACCGATCGAGCGGTGCTGGAGGGCAGCACGTCAACACGACCGACTCGGCGGTCAGGATCACCCACATCCCGACCGGCATCGTGGTGACCTCGTCGGAAAAGTCGCAACACCAGAACCGCGCCAACGCCATGGCCGCGCTGAAATCGCGCCTCTACCAGATGGAACTCGACCGGCGGAACGCCTCGATCCAGGAAGCCCATGACGCAAAGGGCGACGCCGGCTGGGGCAACCAGATCCGCAGCTACGTCCTGCAGCCCTACCAGATGGTGAAGGACCTCAGGACCAGTGTCGAAACCTCGGACACGGGCGGCGTCCTCGACGGCGATCTCGACCGCTTCATGGCGGCGACGCTGGCGATGGACGTAGCAGGCAAAAGTCGCGCGGAGGCCCGTGCCGAGGAGTGAGGCGTAACGAGTATCCTCTCTTTAGTACTTCACTCACGGAGGGCGACCTGAGTCGCGAACGCGTCGCAGAATTGAAGGCGAATGTTCCGAAGGAGGCGCAAGCCTCGGCCGACGTGGCCAGCACGGCGTAAAGGCAGGTCCGGCGAGACGCCTCGGGGCGCGAAGATGATCCGTCGCTTGACGGCTCATGAGCTCTGGCCGTCGCCAGTACGACGCAGGCGCGAAGCACATACTCGACACGAAGACGGGAATCGCGGCCGTTCGGGTGGTCCCGCGACTGGCCCTCACCAGACGAGCCGCCGGTTTACACGGGGAAGACATCGCGCAGAGACGGGGATGTGGCCGTGCTCCGGGTCGCGCGTGGCGGCTTGTTGTCGTGGCCTGGAGCGACGTCGCTCTTTCGTAGCTCATCACCCGGGCGTCTGGAACGGCTCACGCGGCGCAGCGGGGCTGGGCGCATTCGCCATGTTCTGGACCGTGTCGGACTCTTCCCGACTCAGTATGCGGCCCCCAAGGAAGGATCGGGAGTTGGGACCTCGTCACCGGGACGATCGTGAGCGTCATCGCGGTCTTCGTGGATCGCTGGCTGATAACGCTCTGGTCGCTCGCTTTCGCGGTGTTTGCAGGCGCTGTCGATCTCCGCGGCGATCCTGAGAGCGTCCGGCGATCTGACGATGCACGCTCCATGCCGCGCCGCTTCTGGGTGCTCGATTCTGCAGCGGGCGCTACGAAAGAGCCGCCGGCGCCGGTGGCGCGGCGGCTCTTGCTTAACCCTTGGCAGCGGTGGCCGCTGCCGGCTGCGCGTTCGACTGGTCGGCCCGCGGCTGCGGCGCCGGCTGGGGCTGCTGCCCCGGCGGGCGCGCAGCCTGCTGGCCGTTGAGAGGATCATCACGCCGCTGGACGGAGCCTTCGAAATGCGCGCCACTTTCGATCGCGATGGTCTTGTGGATGATGTCGCCTTCAACACGTGCAGTAGAGGTCAGCCGTACCTTGAGACCGCGCACGCGGCCCACAACACGACCGTTCACCACGACGTCGTCGGCGACCACTTCGCCCTTGACAGTGGCGCCCTCGCCGACTGTCAGCAGGTGCGCGCGGATGTCGCCCTCGATCGTGCCCTCGACGGTGATGTCGCCGCTCGTCTTGATGTTGCCCTTGATCGTCAGGTCGGACGACAGGACCGAGGCCGGAGGCTTCGGCTTGGGTGCGGAGGTTGGAGCGAAGTCCTGAGACGACTTCGGTGCCTCGGGCGCGCGGCCTTCGACTTCGCCCGGCTTGGCGCCGGTCTCGTTGATCCTGCTCTTAGAGAACATCGCGTGCAGCCTTGATATAGGTCATCGGGTCGATCGGGGTGCCGTTGACCCGCACCTCGTAGTGCAGATGAGTGCCGGTCGATCGTCCCGTGTTCCCCATATCACCGATCTGATCGCCGCGCGAGACCCTTTGCCCGACCTCCACTTTGAGACGCGAGAGATGGGCGTAGCGCGTCTCGATCCCGAATTCGTGGCGGATCTTCACGATGTTGCCGTAGCCGGACTGCCGGCCCGCGAAGGTGACGACGCCGTCCGCAGTGGCGAGGATGGGGCTGCCGTGGGCGCCGGCGAAGTCGGTACCCTCGTGCTGGCGGCCCCAGCGCGGGCCGAATCCGCTGGTGTGACGGTAGGCGGTCTTGAGCGGCACGGCGAAGGGCGCCTTCTCGGTCGCCTCGCGGTAGGCGTCCATCTCGGACAGGCGGTTGAGGATGCCGTTGGCACGCGTCGCGTCGGCGTGCGGCTCGCCGCCCTTGGTCGAGAGGCGGATCGAGCCAAGTTGCTGCGGTTCGCGGCCGCTGCGAACCTTCTCGAGAAGCGTATCGGGCTCCAGCCCAACCGATCGGAACATCTCGTCGAGTGGCTCCATCGAGACGCTCACCGCCTCCTCGAGCTGGGCGAAGATGCGGTCGTTGCGCTCCGCCGCGAGCTGCGAGTCGAGGACCAGTTCCTCGACGTAGGCCTGCGACTCGGCTGCGACGCCGGCCAGAGTGTCGCGTTCCACCGCGGTCTGCGTCAGTGCCTGGGCCAGCATGTCGAGAGTACCTTCGGCCTCGGCTAGGCGGACGCCGTCGCTGTCGTTCTCCGCGCTGCTCTCGTCGAGTCGCGCCTGCAGGATCTCGGCCTCGGCCGACGCACCGTCGCGCTCGTTCATCGTGCGCCGCAGCGTGTCCTGGACGACGCCGAGGCCGATCCTGAGCTCCTTGCGGCGCTCTTCCGACGACAGCAGTTCGCTTTGCATCTGCGAGATCCGATCCATCGCTGCGGCGAAACGGTCCTGTGCCCGGTGCGCCTCACCCGTCCGGGCGTCGCGCTCGGCGGCCAGCGCAGCGAGCCGCTCCTCGTAGACCGCGCGCTCACGCTGAGCCTGATCCCTCAGGCTGCCCGAACCGATCGCGTCCATCGCGATGATGGACGCCGACAGGATCGACCAGCCGACGACGAGCGTAACGCCAGTCAGAGCGGTCAGCTGAGGAATCGGCCCCAGCCTGACCAGCCTGGTTCGGTCGTCCGATTTGAGAAAGAGCCGTTGCTCTGGAATGACGCGCCCAACGGCGCTGCTCAGTCTGCTAAAGCCCCCGGTCGCCACGATCTCGACTGTCCTACACTGCCCCTGACGTTGGCCCGTGTCCGTTCCCCATCGGTACAGGCCTTCGGCATCGCTAGACCGGATAGCGGCGTCGAGGCAACGCCCGTGGCCGGCGCGCCTCCAGGATCGGCGGGAAGCCGAGCATCTGGGCGGGTTTCCGCCGACGACGCTGCGTCACGATCGCGTCGACCGCACCGCCTCAAGCACATCCTCCGCGTGTCCCGGCACCTTTACCTTGTGCCAGACACGCTCGACCCGGCCGTCACCGTCGATCAGGAAGGTCGTCCGTTCGATGCCCATGTAACTCTTTCCATACATGCTCTTTTCTACCCAGACGCCGTAGCTCTCGCACACCTGACCGACTTCGTCCGAGAGCAGGACAACCTTCAACCCGTGCTTGTCGCGGAACTTGTCGTGCTTGGCGACGCTGTCGCGGCTGACGCCCACCACGACGGCGCCTGCCTCGGCTAGCGCGTCGATGTGGTCGCTGAACGCGATCGCCTGCTTCGTGCAGCCGGACGTGTCGTCCTTGGGGTAGAAGTAGAGCACGACCTTTTGTGGCCGCAGCGTCGAGAGCGTCGTATCGCCGCCGCCGTCGCGCGGCAGCGTGAAGTCCGGCGCAATGTCTCCGGGCTCGGGCATGAGGGATCCTCCTGTTGCATTGGGGGCTGTTCTAGTGCGAGCGGTCCGGCCGCACAGGGCCTTTCGCTCGCGGGTCGGCGGGAGTAGCCAAGGGATGCCATGCGCCTCTCAGACTTTGACTTCGACCTGCCCGACAAGCTGATTGCCGTGAGGCCGGCGCGTCCGCGGTCGTCGGCGCGGATGCTGATCGTTGACCCCGCCGGCCTGACCGACGCCGTCGTCTCGGACCTCGGGGCCTTTCTACGGCCCGGCGACCGGCTGGTCCTGAACGACACGCGGGTGATCCCGGCTCGTCTGGACGGACTGCGCCGACGCGCGGGCGCGGAGGGGCCGAGCGTGGCGCGGGTCGAGGCGACGCTCCTCGCGCCCGACCCGGACGGTGGCTGGCGGGCGTTGCTCAAGCCGCTCCGCAAGGTGCGGGATGGCGAGCAGATCGAGTTCGGTTCCGGGCTGACGGCGGTGATGGCGGGGCGCGACGGGGCCGAGGCACGCCTCCTCTTCGATCTGGAGGGCGAGGCGTTCGACCGGGCGCTGGCGAAGGCCGGGGCGATGCCGCTGCCGCCCTATATTGCCGCGCGGCGAGCGGCGGACGCGGCCGATCGAGAGGATTACCAGACCATCTGGGCCCGCCGCGCCGGCGCCGTCGCCGCGCCCACGGCCTCGCTCCATTTCGACGATTCGCTGCTGGCCTCGCTCGAGGCGCGGGGTGTGTCGTTCACCCATGTCACGCTGCATGTCGGGGCGGGGACGTTTCTGCCGGTCAAGGTCGACGACGTGCGCGACCACAGGATGCATGCGGAGTGGGGCGAGGTGAGCGAGACGGCCGCCGACGAGATTGCCGCGACACGGGCAGCGGGCGGCCGCGTCATTCCGGTCGGTACCACCGCGTTGCGCCTGATAGAGACCGCGGCGCGGGACGGCACCATCGGGCCCTTTCGCGGCGATACCGATATCTTCATAACCCCGGGCTTCCGGTTCCGCGTGACGGACGGGCTGATGACCAACTTTCATCTGCCAAAGTCCACCTTGATGATGCTGGTTTCGGCGCTGATGGGGGTGGAGCGGATGCGCGAGGTCTACGCCCATGCAATCGCGCAGCGTTACCGCTTTTTCAGCTACGGCGATGCATCGCTGCTCCTGCCGCGAGGCTGAGGGCGTCGCTGCAGCGCGGCGACTAAATCGGATGGACACTGCCTGCGATCGTCTGCATCGCTCGGCAATGTTCAGAAAGCGCAGCCACGGGCTCAGTATGACGAGAAGAGACAGCAACTGGCGCATCCGACGCGGACATTGGGCGCGAACATGATCGGCGCGCTCGGCTCTTCATGGCCGCTCTTTCTGGGGATGCTCCTGCTGATGATCGGCAACGGGCTGCAGGGCACGTTGCTCGGCATCCGCGGCGGGATAGAGGGCTTCTCGACCATCGAGATGTCGGTGGTCATGTCGGCATATTTCGTGGGCTTCCTCGGCGGCTCGCGCCTTGCGCCGATCCTGATCCAGCGGGTGGGGCACATCCGTGTCTTCGCGGCGCTGGGCTCGTTCATCTCGGCGATCCTCATCCTCTATCCGACGCTCACTGAGCCGTGGGCCTGGATTCTCCTGAGGATCCTGATCGGCTTCTGCTTCTGCGGCGTCTATGTCACGGCGGAGAGCTGGCTCAACGACCAGGCGACGAATCAGACGCGGGGGATGCTGCTGTCGATCTACATGATCGTGCAGATGCTCGGGATCGTGACCGCGCAGTACGTGCTGATCTTCGGCGACCCGTCGGGCTTCATCCTATTCATCGTGCCGAGCGTGCTGGTCTCGATCTCGTTCGCGCCGATCCTGCTGACGGTGGCGCCGTCGCCCGCCTTCGGGACGACGACGCCCATGGGCTTCCGCCGGCTGTTCCGGAGTTCGCCCACAGGCTGCGTCGGCATGTTCCTCTCGGGCGGCGTCTTCGCGGCGATGTTCGGGATGTCCGCCGTCTACGGCACGCTCAAGGGACTGAGCGTGACGCAGATCTCAACCTTCGTCGCCTCGTTCTATGTCGGCGGGCTGATCCTGCAGTTCCCGATCGGATGGATCAGCGACCGGGTGGACCGCCGGAGGGTCATCATGATCGTCTCGGCTCTCGGCGGCCTCTCGGCGGCGCTGGCCGTGGTCTTCGCCGGCAGCTTCACCGCGCTCTTGATCGGCGGGTTCATGGTCGGCGGGCTGACCAACCCGCTCTACGCGCTGCTGTTGGCCTACACCAACGACTACCTCCAGCCCGAGGACATGGCGGGTGCCTCGGGCGGACTGCTCTTCATCAACGGACTTGGAGCCATTCTGGGCCCGCTCGCACTCGGCGTTGCGATGGAGGCGATCGGCCCGCGCGGATTTTTCCTCACCATCTCCTTGTTGCTGCTGGCGCTCGCGGCCTATGCTTCGTGGCGTGCGACGCGGCGGGCGTCGATCTCGTCCGACGAGACGGCGCCTTACGCGAATGTCTGGGCCGCGGCGACGCCCGTGGTCCTCGAAGTGGCGCAGGAGGTCTATGCGGAAAATGTCGAGGAGGTGGGCGAACGTCCAGCCGCGGAGGCCACGCCATGATCGCTCCTGACGAGGTGCTGACCTTCTGGCTTGACGAGGTGGGGCCTGCGGGCTGGTACAAGCAGTCCGAAGAGCTGGACGAGAAGGTGCAGGAACGTTTCCTCGCGGCATGGGAGAAGGGGCAGGAGGGCGGCTACTCGCTCTGGCTCACCTACGCCACGGGAACGCTCGCCTACTGCATCCTGATGGATCAGTTCCCGCGCAACATGTTCCGCGGCGACAGGCGTTCCTTCGCTTCCGACGCCGCCGCGCTGGCCGCGGCCAAGATGGCCATCTCGCGCGACTGGGACATGAAGATCGACGAGCCGGCGCGGCAGTTCTTCTACATGCCGCTGATGCACTCGGAGAACCTCAGCGACCAGGATCGCTGCGTGCGACTGATGCTGACTCGGATGAAGGAGACGGGCGCGGACAACCTCCATCACGCTAAGGTGCACCGTGAGATCGTGAGGCGCTTCGGCCGCTTTCCCTATCGGAACGAGGCGCTCGGCCGCAACACCACCAAGGCCGAGGCCGCGTTCATCGAAAAAGGCGGCTATGGTGCTCTGCTCAGAACGATGAGCGCCGAGGGTGCTGAGTAAGACGCCTGATCGCGGCCTTCGTGGCGCGGGTAACGGGCCGCGGGTGACGGAGGTGGGGGTGTCGCGGGCGGCGCTCGCGCGCTAGTTGGATCAAAGTACGCACAGGAAGGGGAGGGGCGGGCTCATGGCCGACCAGCAATTCGACATGATCGTCATCGGCGCGGGGCCGGGCGGCTACGTCTGCGCGATCCGCGGTGCTCAGCTTGGCCTGAAGGTGGCGATCGTCGAGCGCGAACACATGGGCGGCATCTGCCTCAATTGGGGCTGCATTCCGACGAAGGCGATGCTGCGCTCGGCCGAGGTCTTCCACCTGATGCATCGGGCGAAGGAATTCGGGCTGAAGGCCGACGGGATCGGCTACGATCTCGACGCGGTGGTGAAGCGCTCGCGCGCGGTGGCCAAGCAGCTCAACTCGGGTGTCAAGGGCCTGATGAAGAAGAACAAGGTGACGGTCTTCATGGGCGAGGCGAGCCTGCCGTCGAAGGACCGCGTGAGCGTGAAGACCGACAAAGGCACCGAGGAGCTCGGCGCAAAGAACATCGTGCTCGCGACGGGTGCGCGGGCGCGCGAACTGCCGGGCCTGGAGCCTGATGGCAAGCGGGTCTGGAATTACAAGCACGCGCTGCAGCCGCCGCACATGCCGAAAAAGCTGCTGGTGATCGGCTCGGGTGCCATCGGGATCGAGTTCGCGAGCTTCTACAACACGCTCGGCGCGGAGACAACGGTGGTCGAGGTTATGGACCGCATCCTGCCGGTGGAGGACGCCGAGATTTCGGCCTTCGCGAAGAAGCAGTTCGAGAAGCAGGGCATGAAGATCATGCAGAAGGCGATCGTGCAGAAGCTCGACCGCTCGGAAGACAAGGTGACGGCCGAGATCGAGACCGGCGGCAAGACCGAGAGGATGGAATTCGACACCGTCATCTCCGCCGTGGGCATCGTCGGCAACACCGAGGGTCTGGGCCTTGAGAAGCTTGGCGTGAAGGTCGAGAAGGCTCACGTGGTGACGGACGAGTACTGCCGTGCTGGAGAGGGGCTCTACGCCATCGGAGATCTCGCCGGCGCACCGTGGCTGGCGCACAAGGCGAGCCACGAGGGCGTGATGGTGGCCGAGCTCGTGGCAGGGCGGAACGATGTGCACCAGGTGAAGGCCGAGACGATCGCAGGCTGCACCTACTGCCAGCCTCAGGTGGCGAGCGTCGGTTGGACCGAAGCGAAGGCGAAGGAGCTGGGCTACGAGGTCAAGGTTGGCCATTTCCCCTTCATCGGCAACGGGAAGGCGATCGCGCTGGGCGAGCAGGAGGGGCTGGTCAAGACCATCTTCGACGCCAAGACGGGCGAGCTGCTGGGCGCGCACATGATAGGGGCCGAGGTGACCGAGCTGATCCAGGGCTACGTCGTCGGCCGGCAGCTCGAGACCACGGAGGAGGACCTGATGAACACGGTCTTCCCGCACCCGACGCTCAGCGAGATGATGCACGAGGCGGTGCTCGACGCTTACGATCGGGTGGTTCACATCTGAGGTTGCGAAGCGGAGCGGCTTCGCCGCGCGCCTTCTGGCTCGGCCTTTAGGGGCCGAGCGCTGTTACGCAGGATGGAGTTCCGCTTTCCCGCGACCAGAGCGCGGCGCGTCACCTGGAATCGGCCGGCCGAACTCTGGGGATGCAAATGGTTCAGCCTGAACAATCCGGCAGCCGCCGGCGGCGCCCATTTCGGGAGGGCTGTCGGGCCTGAATGCGCCGAGGATGGCGGCGATCAGGAGAGCCAAGAGCGCCCTGAGGTGGGCGAGGATCTTGCGGAGGTTGTGGCCGCAGGCGCAGAGGACGGCGAAGAGGGCGTCGCCGGTGGTTCCCTTGAGCGGACA
>NZ_JAFFOB010000018.1:0-197779 GCF_016918935.1 Roseitranquillus sediminis | reverse complement strand
GGTCTCGACGCCGTGCCCGCGGTAGCCGCGGTCGACGACAGCGAGAACGGGGCGGCGATCGGTCAGCACCTCGACCTGCTCGAGCGCCTCGGCGAGGGTGTGGCCGCCGTAGGGATTTCCCGGCAGCGCCCGCATGCCGACGATGAAGCCCTCGCGGATGGTGGCGGCGACGCTGACCTTGGTGCCGAACTCATACCGCACCCGCGCCTTGCCCTTGGAGATGCAGTCCACCTCCGGCTCGTGCAGGCTGTAGAGCTTGCCGCGGTCCTTCGGCTGCTGGTGCAGGAGCCGCGAGGTCAGCACCAGCATGTCGAGGATGCGCTCGCGCAGCGGCCCTTCCGGGATGTCCTCGAGCCGGCGGCGGAGATCGCGCATGAGCCGACCCGTGTAGCCCTTCAGTCTTCGCAGCGCGCTTCACGCATCCGTTTGAACTGACGCGCGTGGGCGTAGCGGCCGGCCTTCGCCGCCAGCCGCGGCGCCAGGCGCGCATAGCTCTGGCGCAGCTCGATCCCGCCTCGGCGGCGAGCGCCACCAGCTTCCGCCGCGCCGTCTCGTAGAGCCGGGCGTCGGTCGGGTGCGCGATGTTTTTTTCCCATCACCGTGGTGTCGACCGACACCCGCTCCAAACTCTTGTCCGCGACCGTGCCTGAGGCGCGGCCGGCTTCGTTCGTCGGGGAAACGCCCCACTGGGGCCTTTCCTTTTCCTCCTCACTCTTGGTCAGCAGCCATTCGACGCCCTCCTCGCCGATCCGCTGGCGCCAGCGGGTGAGCGAGGAGGGATCGATCGGCGGGCGGTGCTGGAAGAAGGTCTCGCCGCAGAAGTGCTGGTAGTACGGGTTCTCGACCCACCGCGCGACCACAGCCTCGTCCGAGAGGGCGAAGGCGTGCTGGAGGCAGAGCAGCCCGCCACCAGCCGCGGTGACGTCGCGGGCCTCCCGCTTGCCGACGGGAAGAACCCGGCCCACTCCCGCTCGAGGAACTCCCAGTCGATCACCGCCTCGAGCTTCACCAGCTCATGACGCATGTCGATCAAATCTACCAGGCGCGGCCGCAGCAGATCGTCCTGCTCAGGGTGGCGGGTCTTCGGCTTCATGGGCGGCATCCGAAATCGCAGGGTTCTCGCCGGAATCCTACGAATCCCTGCAATCAGAAACCACCAGAAACGGCCTGCTATCTGGCGAAATCAACAGCATGCGCTTTGTTCAGGCCGAACCAAATAGAGAGGAACTTGCACGGCAGAGTGGTTCAATCAGCATCCTCGTCTGGGCGAAGCGAGGCCTCTGCCTTCGCTGGGCGGCGTGGTGGGTGATGACGGGCTCGAACCGCCGACCCTCTCGGTGTAAACGAGATGCTCTACCAGCTGAGCTAATCACCCGCGCCGCAATACAGCGAGCATGGTGGGTGATGAGAGATTCGAACTCCCGACATCTTCGATGTGAACGAAGCGCTCTACCACTGAGCTAATCACCCGACGGCGTGCCATTATCGCGTCCGCCGGGCCTCTGCAAGGGCCGAGCCGCGTCAGCCCGTGGGCAGGCCGAGCCGGCGCGCGAAGGCGGGGCGCCGGGTCACGTCGACCAGCGATACGGTCGGTGCGTGACGACCGCCGAGCCGCAATGTCGCCTGCCGCAGAGCCTCGATCCCATCCTCTGACCGTGCGGGGAGAGCCTCGGCCGAGATCGGCGCGCCGACGTTCACGCGGTAGGGCTGGCGGGACTTGTTCAGCGTCTCGTGGAACAGCGTGATGTCCCTGAGCGTGGGGTGCAGGAGGTCGAAGAGGTAGAACAGGACCGAGTTGCGCGCGCGGATGTTCACCGGGATCACCGGAAGATCGAATTTGCGCGCGATCATCGCCGCCGAAGTCATCCAGTCCCGCTCGAACAGCCGTAGCCCGCGGCGCTTTGCCAGCCGTCCCGCCGGAAAGATGATTCCGAGCCTGCCGGCCTCGAGGGCGCGACGGGTGTAGTCCATGGTCTCGCGCGTCTTGGCGCGGGAGCGCTTTTCGGGGCGCCATTCCACAGCCGCGATCAGGCTCTCCATCTGCGGCAGCACGCGCAGGATGTCCGAGTTGGCATAGACGAATAGGTCCGGTCGCAGCGGCGCTATCAGGTGGTGAAGCACGATGCCGTCGGCGATGCCGGTGGGATGGTTGGCCACGATCAGGGCCGGCCCGTTGCGCGGGATCCGCTCCAGTCCCTGGACCTCGACGTCACGAGCGAGGAGATCGCCCATCGTGCTCATGATCTCTTCGGTTGAGCGATCGCGAAAGTGTTCGGCCAGCGCCAGGGTCCGTCCGTAACCGAGCAGGCGCGTGAGCACTTGGCGCGAAGGACGGCTGTAGAAATGATCGCCGAAGAGCCATGGAGCCCTTTCGGCAATCAGCGGATCCAGTCGTTCGCGCATGGCGGCGAAACACCATTGTTCTGCGTCAGTTCCATGACACTGAACGATTTGAAGGTGAAGTTCCATGGGCCAGCGCACTCTCGGCACCAAAACGCCCGGACCTTGAGGTCCGGGCGCCGCTGGCCTGACCTTGGGGGGGAGGTCAGGCGGCCGGCCTCTGGTGCTCGCCTTCCTCCACCTCCTCGACGATCTTCGCGACGAACGCGTCGAGGTCATCGGGCTTGCGGCTGGTGATGATGCCGTTCGAAACCACAACGTCCTTATCGATCCAGTTGGCGCCGGCGTTCCTGAGGTCAGTGCTGATCGAATGATAGGACGTCATGTCGCGGCCGCGCACCACGTCGGCTTCCACGAGCATCCACGGCCCGTGGCAGATCGCTGCGACGATCTTGTCGCTCTGCACGAAGTCCTTGACCAGCTTGACCGCCGCCTTGTCGGTGCGAAGCAGGTCCGGGTTGATCTGGCCGCCCGGCAAGACGATCGCGTCGTAGTCGTCGACGCGCACGTCCTCGATCTTCGCATCGACCTCCACGACGTGGCCCCAGTTGGCGTTGTCCCAACCCTTGATGCCGTCGCCGGAGGGCGAGGCGAGATGTACGGTCGCGCCGTGCTCGCGCAGCTTGTCGCGGGGGACCACGAGTTCGCTTTGCTCGAAGCCGTCGGTGGCAATGATCAGGATCTTGCTGTCGTTGATGGCCGGCATGACTGGCCTCCTTCGCTGGTTGGACCTCCTAACGGGTGTCCCGGCGCTATGTTCCGCCCCGAGACGATCAGCTTTGCAGGATGCGCGTCACCAACTCGAACGTCTCTCGGCTGAGGTTCTCGTTGACGAGGACCCGTCGCAGCGCCGCAGTCATCTGCTGCTGTCGATGCGGATCGTATCGGCGCCATGTCTCGAACGCGCTCAGCAGCCGCGCTGCGGTCTGTGGATTTACCGCGTCGAGCTTCAGGAGCCACTCGATCACGAGGTCGTAGCCGCGTCCGGACGGGTGGTGAAAACCGGCCGCATTGCTCGCGAAGGCACCGAAGAGCGCGCGAAAGCGATTGGGATTGCGCCAGTCGAAGTCGTCGTGGTCGGTCAGGCTGCGCACGACGTCGGCCGCGAGATCAGGCGGAGCGTGAGCGGCCTGAAGGCTGAACCATTTGTCCACGACCTGCCGGTTGTCCCGCCATCGACAGTAGAACTCGAAGAGTTCTCGTGCGCCGAGTCCGACCTGCATCAGTGCCGTCATCGCGCCGAACTGCTCCGTCATGTTGTCCGCCATCGTCAGCAGCGTCCGAGCACGGTCTCCGCGATCGACCCAGGTCAGGAGGTTGAGGCACGCGAGCCGCAGGGCGCGCCGTGCAGCGGCTTCGCTGTCGGGCGTATAGGGTCCCGTGGCTTCCATCGCGTCATACACATGCTCGAGCGCGTCCCTCAGCGTGTGGGCGAGACGAAGGTTAAGGCGCCGCTTGAGTTGATAGATGCGTGTCGGCTCCGGCGTGACGCCGGCGTCGTACATGGTCTGCGCGATGTCGTCCTCGCCGGGCAGACCCAGCGTCAGCGCGCGGAAGGCGGGGTCGAGGTGATCGTCGAGCAGCATTGCCCTCACCGCGTCGTGATAGACGGTGCCCGGTTCGGCGTTGTTGACGATCATGTCGTAGAGCACGTCCTTCGCGAGGACACGTCCCGCGTCCCAGCGGGCGAACGGGTCGGTGTCGGAGGCGAGGCGAAACGCGCGCTCCTCGACCGACGTGCTGCGATGCATCAGAACCGGCGCAGAGAAATCGCGCAGTAGCGAAGGAAAGGGCCGCTCGCGCAGATCGTCGAAGCGGAAGGACTGCTCGGTCCGCGTCAACTCGAGCATTGTCGTGCCGAGGGCCTCGCTGCCGTCCGGGTAGAGGAGGCCGATCGCGAAGGGGATGTGCAGTGGGTGCTTCAAGGGCTGCCCCGGCGTGGACGGCGTCTCCTGCCGGAAGTGCAGGTAATAGACGCCGTCGTGCCACTCGTCCCGCACGGTGACGCGCGGCGTGCCTGCCTGGCTGTACCAGAGGCGGAACTGCGACAGGTCACGGCCCGTGATCTCCTCGAACGCGCGGAGCCAGTCGTCGATGGTCGCGGCTTTGCCGTCGAAGCGCCCGAGGAAGTGGGCGACCGCGCGATGGTAGGCGTCCTCGCCGACGAGTCGGAAGATCATGGCGATGATCTCGGCGCCCTTCTCGTAGACTGTCGCGGTGTAGAAGTTATTCACTGCGATGTAGGCCTGCGGCTGCACCGGATGCGCCAGCGACCCGCTGTCCTCGCGGAATTGACGCGACTTCAGCAGCTTCACCTCCTCGATGCGGCGCACCGGCGCGCTGCGCATCTCCGAGATGAACTGGTGCTCGCGAAAGACGGTCAGACCCTCTTTCAGCGCAAGCTGGAACCAGTCTCGGCAGGTGACCCTGTTTCCGGTCCAGTTGTGGAAGTATTCGTGCGCGACGATCCCCTCGATCAGCTCGTAGTCGCGGTCGGTCGCGGTCTCGGGGCTGGCCAGCACGTATTTCGAGTTGAAGATGTTGAGGCCCTTGTTCTCCATCGCACCCATGTTGAAGTCGTCGACGGCAACCATGTTGTAGACGTCGAGGTCGTATTCGCGACCGTAGACCTCCTCGTCCCAGCGCATCGCGCGCTGGAGTGCGTCAAGCGCGTAGCTGCGCTTGCCTTCGTCGGGGCCGGGACGCACCCAAAGGTTCAGCGTGATCGGTCGCCCGCTCGCCGTGCGAAACCTCGCCGTCTCGGCGACGAGTTCGCCTGCCACCAGTGCGAAGAGGTACGATGGCTTGGGGTGGGGATCGTGCCATTCCGCGAAGTTGTCGCCCGCCACTACAAGGTTGCCGTTCGACAGCAGCACTGGCTTGCTCGCCTCGATCCGGACGTGAAAGCGCGACATCACGTCGGGACGGTCAGGGTAGTAGGTGAGCCGGCGAAACCCCTCGGCCTCGCACTGCGTGCAATACATGCCTTGCGAGATGTAGAGCCCCTCTAGCGACGTGTTGCACGAAGGGTCGATCTCGACCTCCGCCTCCCATGTGAACGATCGGTCCGGGAGGTGCCTCGTGGGCACGCGGAGCGATCCTGCCTCCAGCCGATACATGTCGCGGGTGAGCGGCCGACCATCGATGGACACCCTCACGAGCGTCAGCCCGATCCCGTCCAGAACGAGGTCCTGCAAACGACCGAGAGGCCTGAAGCGGATGCAAGACGTCACCCGTGTTGCGGTTGGATGCAGGCGAAAAATCAACCGCACCTCATCGACAGCGAATGGATATGGACGATACTCTGACAGCAGGACGGCTCGAGGCGCGCTCTCGTTCATGGCCCCGGTTCCGCTTGAATGGTGGGTGAGCCGATCGGTCGGAAGGGCGACAGGTCCATGGCCGTGAAGTCAGCCAGCAGCGCGCCCCGCGCGCAAACCAAGGAGATTCGTCATGTCTGCACCCAAAACGAACGTCGAGAAGCAGAAAGAGCAGCACAAGGCGCCGCTGCTCGGAATGCGAGCCGTCGTGATGTGGTCCGTGGGGCTGCTCATCCTGCTACTCCTCTACGTGTTCTTCACGGGCAACGAGCCGGAGGGTGCTGACGTGCAGGTCGACGGCCGGACCGGCGCAGTCGAGGAGACCGACGAACCGGCCGTGGCCGAGCCGATGGGCGATGTCGTCGGCGATCCGACCGAGGGTCCAGCCGCCGAGAACTGAACGTCGCATGTATCCTCTCCCACGGCGGGCGCCTCCGCGCTCGCCTCCTTCGAACTCCGGTTGCCTTTCGGAAACATCGTCCAGTATGACGGCTGAGCCGTGAAGGCACCGAGCGGAGCAGGGGGAAAGATGGTTCAGCGCATCGATCGCGAAGGGTTGCAGGTTGCCGAGGAGCTGGCGCGCTTCATCGAGGAAGAGGCACTGGTCGGCGCGGACATCGACGCTGGACGCTTCTGGTCGGGGCTGTCGGCGCTGATCCACGAGTTCGGGCCGGAGAACCGCAAGCTTCTGGAGACGCGGGAGGATCTGCAGGGCAAGATCGACGAGTGGCATCGTCAGCGCGCCGGGCAGCAGCACGACGCCGAGGCGTATCGTGGTTTCCTGCAGGAGATCGGCTACCTCGTGCCCGAGGGCGATGACTTCGTCATAGACACATCGAACATCGACCCTGAGATCGCCAGCATCGCGGGTCCGCAGCTCGTCGTGCCGATCACAAACGCCCGTTACTCTCTGAACGCCGCGAACGCCCGCTGGGGCTCGCTCTACGACGCCCTCTACGGCACCGATGCCATGGGCGACCTGCCTTCGAGCCTCGGTTATGACCCGGGCCGCGGCGAGCGCGTCGTGGCGCGGGCGAAGGCGTTTCTCGACGAGGCTGTGCCGCTCGCGCAAGGCAACCACACCGAAGTGACCGCGTACAGTGTCGCCGGTGGGGCGCTTAGGGCGCAAATAGGCGACGGCGAGACCGGGCTGGCCGACGCCGCGGTCTTCGTCGGACATACCGGCTCCGCCGAGGATCCGGACAGCGTGGTCCTGCGCCACAACGGCCTCCACATCCGCATCCTGATCAACCGCGAGCACCAGATCGGAAAGACCGACCCCGCCGGCGTGGCGGACGTCGTGCTGGAGTCCGCCGTCAGTGCGATCATGGACTGCGAGGACAGCGTCGCCACCGTCGACGCCGCCGACAAGGTGCTGGCCTATCGCAACTGGCTCGGCCTGATGAAGGGCGATCTTACCGAGGAGGTCTCCAAGGGTGACCGCACCTTCACCCGCCGCCTGAACGACGATCTGCGCGTCGAGGGGCCGGACGGCGAGTTCACGCTGAAGGGCCGCGCGCTGATGCTGGTGCGCAACGTTGGCCACCTGATGACCAACCCCGCGATCCACGACCGCGACGGCGCCGAGGCGTTCGAGGGTCTGATGGACGCCATGATCACGACGCTGATCGGCACCCACGACCTGAAGAAGGACAGCGGGCCACGCAACTCAGTCGCCGGCTCGATCTACATCGTTAAACCCAAAATGCACGGACCGGAGGAGGTTGCCTTCGCCGACCGCATCTTCAGCCACGTCGAGGATGTGCTGGGCCTGCCGCAGTACACTGTCAAGCTCGGCATCATGGACGAGGAGCGGCGCACCAGCGCCAACCTCAAGGAGTGCATTCGCGCGGCCAAGCACCGCGTCGCCTTCATCAACACCGGCTTCCTCGACCGCACCGGCGACGAGATCCACACCTCGATGGAAGCCGGCCCGATGATCCGCAAGGGCGAGATGAAGAACTCGACGTGGATCAAGGCCTACGAGGACCGCAACGTGGACATTGGCCTCGCCTGCGGCCTGCGGGGCAAGGCGCAGATCGGCAAGGGCATGTGGGCCATGCCCGCCCGCATGGAGGACATGCTGGAGCAGAAGGTCGGGCACCCGAAGGCGGGCGCCAATTGCGCCTGGGTGCCGTCGCCCACGGCGGCGACGCTGCACGCGATCCACTACCACCAGGTCGACGTCGCCGCCCGGCAGGAGGAGATCTCGCAGGGTGGTGCCCGCGCCGGCCTCAACGACCTCCTGATGATCCCGCTCGCGACCGGCCACAACTGGTCGGACGACGAGATTTCGGCCGAGATCGAGAACAACGCTCAGGGTATCCTCGGCTACGTCGTGCGCTGGATCGACCAAGGCATCGGCTGCTCGACCGTGCCTGACATCAACGACGTCGGGCTGATGGAGGACCGCGCTACCTGCCGTATCTCCAGTCAGGCGATGGCAAACTGGCTGCACCACGGCGTCATCACCGAAGAGCGGGCGATGGAGGCGATGCGCAAGATGGCGGCGGTCGTCGACCGGCAGAACGAGGGGGATCCAGCCTACCGCCCGATGGCGCCCGACTACGACACGATCGCCTTCCGCGCCGCCTGCGATCTGGTCTTCGAGGGACGGGTGCAACCGTCCGGCTACACCGAGCCGGTGCTGCATGCACGCCGGCAGGAACTCAAGCGCAAGGCGGGCTGAACGACATGACAGGAGAGACAACGATGCTGACGCTGGACCAGGCCCGCAAGATCATCTCGACCACGTTCGCCAAAGGGGCCGAGATGGGGCTGAAGCCGCTTTCGGTCGTCGTGCTGGACGCGGGCGGCAACCTGAAGGCGTTCGAGCGGCAGGATGGCGCGTCGCCCGGCCGCTTCGCCATTGCCCAGGGCAAGGCCTACGGCGCCGTGATGACGGGGATGCCCGGCTCCGCCCAGATGGCCCGTGCCGAGGAGCAGGCCTACTTCATGGCGGCCCTCAACGGCGCGTTCGGCGGTCAGGTGGTGCCGGTGCCGGGCGGCATCCTCGTGGACCAGTCGGGCGTCGTCATCGGCGCCGTCGGCGTCACCGGCGACACCTCCGACAACGACGCGGCGGCAGGGATGGCGGGGATCGAGGCCGCCGGCCTCAGCGGCCGCGCATAAGCCCGCGGATCGGCGGCGACAGCAAGCTCGCCGCCGAGATCGGCTACATCCGCGCCGTCCGCGACGGGCGCTTCGTCTTCGTCGCGGGCACCACCGGGCTCGACCACCGGACCCTGACCATCAATCCCGATCCCGCCGCGCAGGCCGAGGCGGCGCTCCGGACGATCGCCGCTGCGCTCGAGGCGGCGGGTGCTCGCATCGACGACGTCGTCCGCGTCCGCTACATCGCCGCGAGCGCCGAGGACTTTCGCGCCTGCTGGCCGGTCCTGCGGCAATGGTTCGACATCGCGCGCCCGGCCGCGACGATGATCGTGGCGGGCCTCCTCGACGCACGCATGAAGATCGAGATCGAAGTCACGGCACTCCTGCCCGAGGATTGAGCCGCCGGGCTCCGCGTCGCCCGTCCGAGGTCGAATGTTGCGTCGCACCATCGACGCCGGGTATACCTTCCGGTCAGCGCCTCAAATCAGGAAAGACATGACGCGGCCCATCATCGGCATCATCGGCAACAGCCAGCTCGTGAATGACCAGTATCCGGTACACGCCGGCGGCACGATGATTTCGCAGGCGATCGCGCAGGTGGCCGAGGCAATCCCGCTGATCGTGCCAGCCGACCCGTCGCTCGTCTCAGTGGCCGAGCTGCTCGAGACATGCGACGGCTTCCTGCTTCCGGGCGGCCGTCCGAACGTCCACCCGGAGGAGTACGGGCAGGTCGCGACCGAGGCGCACGGCACCTTCGACCGCAATCGCGACGCACTGACGCTGCCGCTCGTGCGCACCTGCGTCGAGCGTGGGCAGCCGCTGCTTGGCATCTGCCGCGGGTTTCAGGAGGTCAACGTGGCGATGGGCGGCACGCTCCACCCGGAGATCCGGCAGCTGCCAGGTAGGATGAACCACCGGATGCCGCCCGACGGGACGCTGGAGGAGAAGTTCGCCATCCGTCACGGCGTCACCTTCACCGAGAACGGTCCCTTTCACCGCCTGCTCGGCGCGACGCGGGTGATGACCAACACGCTGCACGGGCAGGGCCTCGTTGATCTGGGCCGGCGCATCGTCGTGGACGGACACGCGGACGACGGCACGCCCGAGGCAATCTACATCGAGGGTGCGCCTGGATACGCGCTTTCGGTCCAGTGGCACCCCGAGTGGCAGGCGCGTACGGACCCGGTCTCGCGCCCGCTCTTCGCCTCCTTCGGCGACGCCTGCCGCGCCTGGAGACGCGGGCGGCAGACGCCGACACTGCGCAGCGCGTGAAGTGAATCGGCGCCTCGTCCTGCTGGCACTGGCGATCGTGCTGATCCTCGTCCTGATCGCCAGCATCATCTTCGCCGGCGCGGCCTGACGCACGCGCGACGGCAGGTTCACGTCAGGTTCTTGTGCATCTTCACGCGGCGCAGCGACTGGCCGTTGCGGGTGACCGTCTCGGTCCTGCCCGAGGTCCAGCCGCGGCGCTCGAAGAACGGCTGCGCGACGAGGCTCGCGTCCGTCGTCAGTCGCCGGACGCCGTTCAGCTGCATCTCGCCCTCTATCCGCTCCAGCAGTCGCGTGCCGATGCCGGAGTTCTTCATGTCGGGCAGCACGTAGGCCAGATCGATATGTCCATGCTCGTCCGCCGCCATGAAGCCGACAACGAGCGTGTCCAGCAGGGCAACGAAGCAGGCGTCGACGCTCAGGCGCGCGGGCCATGAGATTTCCGGCTTCGATGGCGCCCACGCCTTGCGCTGTGCGTCGTCATAATGTTCGGCCGTGCCCTTCAGCACGGCGCTTCGCAGCACCTCCCAGAGCCGCCCTTCCTCTCCCGGCCGCATCCGGCGCAGTGTCAGATTGCCGTTCATGTCACCGCCGCCACAGCGCGATAGGCATCGTGATCCCAAAGCCGCCCATGCATCACCTCTGCCAGCACCTGCGCCGCCCGCCGCACGTCCGCATCGCCGATGTAGAGCGGCGCGAAACCGAACCGCAGGAGGTCCGGCGCACGAAAGTCGCCGACGACGCCGCGGGCGATCAGCGCCTGCATTATCGCGTAGCCCTCCGGGTGGCGGAACGACACCTGGCTGCCCCGCCGCGCGCTCTCGCGGGGCGATGCGAGACTCAACTCGGGGCAGGAGGCCTCCACCTCTGTGATGAAGGTCTTCTGCAGGGACAGCGAGGCGCGGCGCACGTCTGCCATGTCGACATCGTCCCAGCAGTCGAGCGCGGCGTCGAGGGCGGCGAGTTGCAGGATCGGCGGCGTGCCGACCCGCATCCGGTCGATCCCTGCGCCGGGACGATATCGCGCCTCGAAGCGGAACGGCGCCGCGTGACCGAGCCAGCCCGCCAGCGACGGCTCGACACGGTCGACGTGGCGCGGCGCAACGTAGACGAATGCGGGCGCTCCGGGTCCGCCGTTGAGGTACTTGTAGGTGCAGCCGACGGCGAAGTCCGCGCCGGCCGCCACGACATCAACCGGCAGCGCCCCCGCCGAATGCGCAAGGTCCCACACCGTCAGCGCCCCGGCCGCGTGGGCAGCGCGCGTCAGCCGCGCCATGTCGTGCAGCCGGCCGGTGCGATAGTCGACCTCGGTCAGCAGCAGGACGGCAACGTCGGGGCCGATTGCCGCCTCGACATCCTCGGGGTCGACGACCCGGATCTCGTGCCGCTCGGTCAGCCGCGCGAGGCCGTCGGCCATGTAGAGGTCAGAGGGAAAGTTCCCTCTGTCCGACAGAATCACGCATCGGTCCGGGCGCAGGTGCAGCGCCGCCGCAAGCGCCTGGAACACCTTGATCGAGAGCGTTTCGCCCGCGACCACGTGCCCCGGCTCCGCCCCGATCAGCCGGCCGATACGATCGCCCACACGTCGCGGGGCGTCGATCCAACCGGCACGATTCCACCCGCCGATCGCCATCTCGCCCCACTGGCTGCGCAGCATCCGCTCGAGGCGTTTGGGCACCGCCACCGGGAGCGGACCGAGGGAATTGCCGTCGAGATAGACGAGGCCATCCGGGAGGTGAAAGAACGTGCGCGTCCTGTCGAAGTCCGTCATGCCGAGACTTGTCGCGGCCAACCCGGCGCGGGTCAAGCGCGCCGCATGCCCTGCGCTGTCGGTTGTCATGCCAGCCGGCCGCACGGTATCTGTGCGGGATGCGATGGCTCGACATGCCCCCCGTCTGGCTTGCCGCCTGCCTCCTCGCCGGATGGCTCCAGGCGCGCATTGCGCCGGCTCCGGATCTCGGCCTTTGGGCAGACGCGGGCGGCTGGGTGCTCCTCGGGCTCGCAGCGCTGCTCATGGCAAAGGCGGCGCTCCAGTTCCGGCGCTACCGCACCACGATCATCCCCGGCGAAAGTCCCGATGCGCTGATCACCGGCGGCATCTTTCGCTACAGCCGAAATCCGATCTACCTCGCCGACCTCCTGATCCTGGCGGCCCTGGGACTGATCTGGAGCTCGCTGCTGGCGCTCTTCCTCGTCCCGGTGCTTTTCGTGGTGCTCGACCGTCGCTTCATCAGGTACGAGGAGCGGCGGCTTGAGGAGGCCTTCGGCGCGCGGTTCGAAGAGTACGCAGGCCGGACCCGTCGCTGGATCTGACTGCCGCTGCGTCGCCCGTTGCTTGTGCTGCTACGGGGCGGACGCTAAGGAAGTTTCAACGGGATCGTGAACCGACGCGCGAGAGAGGGACGGCCGTGAAGATCGGAGCACCGAAAGAAACCTACGAGGGCGAAGCTCGGGTGGCGCTGACGCCCGACAGCGCAACCCAGATCAGCAAGCTTGGCCATACCTGCCTGGTAGAAAGTGGCGCGGGCGAGCGGGCAGGTTTCACCGACGACGCCTACCGGCAGGCGGGCGTCGAGGTCGTTGACGGCACCGAAGAACTCTGGTCGCGCGCGGACGTCATCGTAAAGGTGCGCCCCCCGACCGAGGATGAGGCCGGGCGGCTGGGACCGGACAAGACGCTGATCTCCTTCTTCTACCCGGGCCAGAACGAGGAGATGCTGAACCGCGTCCGCGACACGGGCGCGAGCGTCGTCGCGATGGACATGGTCCCCCGGATCAGCCGCGCCCAGAAGATGGACGCGCTGAGCTCGATGGCCAACATCGCGGGCTACCGCGCCGTGATCGAGGCCGGCAACAACTTCGGCCGCTTCTTCACCGGTCAGGTGACGGCGGCGGGCAAGGTGCCGCCGGCCAAGGTGCTGGTGATCGGCGCCGGCGTCGCGGGACTCTCGGCGATCGGCACGTCGGTCAGCCTCGGCGCCGTGGTGCGCGCCTTCGACGTGCGCCCCGAGGTCGCCGAGCAGATCGAGTCGATGGGCGCCGAGTTCCTGATGCTCGAGTTCGATGAGGATCAGTCCGGCGAGGGCGGCTACGCCAAGCCCGCTTCGCCGGAGTTCATCGAGAAAGAGATGGCCCTCTTCCGCCAGCAGGCGCCCGAGGTCGACATCGTCATCACCACCGCGCTGATCCCCGGCCGACCGGCGCCGAAGCTCTGGCCTGAGGAAATGGTCCGGCTGATGAAGCGCGGCAGCGTCGTCGTCGACCTCGCGGCAGAGCAGGGCGGTAACTGCGATCTTACCGTGCCGGGCGAGAAGATTGTCACCGACAACGGCGTCACCGTCGTCGGCTACACCGACTTCCCCAGCCGCATGGCTACGCAGTCGAGCACGCTCTACGCCACCAACATCCGGCACATGCTGACAGATCTCACGCCCGGCAAGGACGGTCAGATCGCCCACAACATGGACGACGACGTGATCCGCGGCGCCACCGTCGCGCACGGCGGCGAAATCACGTTTCCGCCGCCCAAGCCGAAGGTGCAGGCTATCGCGCGCGCGGCCCCGCGCGCCAAGCCGAAGGAGCTCACGCCGCAGGAGCGGCGCGCGGCCGAACTCGACACCTTTCGCAAGGCGACTCGATTCCAGGTCGGGATCCTGGTCGCGGGCGCGCTTCTGATGCTGATCGTCGGTGCCTTCGCGCCGGCAAGTTTCATGTCGCACTTCATCGTCTTCGTGCTCGCCTGCTTCGTGGGCTTCCAGGTCATCTGGAACGTGAGCCACGCACTGCACACGCCGCTGATGGCCGTGACCAATGCGATCTCGGGCATCATCATCATCGGGGCGCTGCTTCAGATCGGCTCGACCAGCTTTCTCGTCATCCTGCTGGCGTCGGTTTCGATCCTCATTGCCAGCATCAACATCGTCGGGGGTTTTCTGGTGACGCGCCGGATGCTCGCGATGTTCGAAAAATCCTGAGAGCGGGGCGCGGGACATGATCTCTGACGGACTGGTCTCGGCGGCCTACATCGCCGCCTCGGTACTCTTCATCCTGTCGCTCGGGGGCCTCTCGAACCAGGAGAGCGCCAAGCGGGCCATCTGGTACGGCATTGTCGGCATGGCCATCGCCGTGCTGGCGACAGTGATGGCGCCCGGCGTCTCCAACCTGCTGCTGGTCGTCCTGCTGGTCGCCGTCGGCGGCTACGCCGGCCAGTATGTCGCCAAGCGGGTCGAGATGACGGAGATGCCGCAGCTGGTGGCGGCGCTGCACTCCTTCGTCGGACTCGCCGCCGTCTTCATCGGGCTCAATGCCGACATCGAGCTCTCGAACGTGCGCGAGCTCCTGATGCAGCCGGGTCCAGTGGGCGAGCTGACCGGCTTCAGCCGGACCTTGGCACTCAAGGACCCGGTCGAGGTCGCGATCCTGAAGGTCGAGGTCTTCCTCGGCATCTTCATAGGGGCCGTCACCTTCACGGGCTCGGTGGTGGCGTTCGGCAAGCTCGCCGGCCGGATCTCGGCCAAGCCCGAGAAGCTGCCAGGCGGCCACGCGCTCAACGCGGGTGCGGTGGCGCTCTGCCTGATCCTCGGCATCCTCTACTTCAACGGCGCGGGCATCTGGACGATGCTCCTCGTCGCGCTGATCGCCGGCTTCCTCGGCTGGCACCTGATCATGGGGATCGGCGGCGCAGACATGCCGGTCGTGGTCTCCATGCTGAACAGCTATTCAGGCTGGGCCGCGGCGGCGATCGGCTTCACGCTGGGCAACGACCTGCTGATCGTGACGGGTGCGCTCGTCGGGTCCTCGGGTGCGATCCTCAGCTACATCATGTGCAAGGCGATGAACCGCTCCTTCGTCAGCGTGATCCTCGGCGGCTTCGGCGCGACCCAGTCGGCGGCGGGTGAGATCGAGGGCGAGATGATCGCCATCGACGCGGCGGGGGTAGCGCAGGCGCTGGACGACGCCGACAGCGTCGTCATCGTTCCGGGCTACGGCATGGCGGTAGCACAAGCGCAGCAGTCGGTGAGTGAGCTGACCAAGCGCCTCCGTGCCAAGGGCAAGACGGTGCGCTTCGCCATCCACCCGGTGGCCGGGCGCCTGCCGGGGCACATGAACGTGCTGCTCGCCGAGGCCAAGGTTCCCTACGACATCGTTCTCGAGATGGACGAGATCAACGAGGACTTTCCCTCGACCGACGTGGCGATCGTGATCGGCTCGAACGACATCGTGAATCCGGCGGCGCAGGAGGATCCGAGCTCGCCGATCGCCGGAATGCCGGTGCTGGAGGTTTGGCGCGCCAGGCAGGTCTTCGTCTCGAAGCGCGGCCAAGGCACCGGCTACTCCGGCATCGAGAACCCGCTCTTTTACAAGGACAACACGCGGATGCTCTACGGCGACGCCAAGGCAAGCGTCGATGCACTTCTCGGGCACCTGAGCTAGCGCCGGACGGACCTGAGGGCAGGGGATGCCACCGATCGAGGAGCATCCGCTGCGCTTCCAGCTCACCAACGAGCTGCATGCGCGGCCGTTTCCGTCGCTCGACGTGCCGTGCCGGGCGGCCTTCCTGGCGGTCAAGCGGCCGCGCGACGCCGCATCGCGCGACCGCGAGGCCGACCGCGGCCACCTCGTCGCACTGCTCGACAGATATGGCGCCCCGCATCCGCAGCCCGGCGCCACGCACTACTCCGGCATCATCGGTCGCCACCTCCTCAAGTGGGAGAGCCACACCGAGTTCGTGAGCTACACGATATTCGAGGAGGGCAACGCCGAGGCGCCGTTCCATGCCCGCACCTTCTCGCTCTTTCCGGACGAGTGGCTGAGCGCCGCGCCAGGTGTGCGGATGACCTCGGCGCTTATCCGGGTCGAGCCGATGCCCGCCGACGAGACGGTGATCGGGCGCAAGCTCGGCGAGTGGTTCGTGCCGGAGAGCCTCGCTGTCAGCCGCGTCGTCGACGATGCCGCCATCATGGCGTCCGACTTCCGCATCGATGCGACGGGGCATGTTCGCATGGCCGTCTTCGTCCGCGACGGGATCGGCCCACGCCGCACCGGGCGGATCGTGCAGCGCCTCTGCGAGATCGAGACCTACAAGACGATGT
Organism: Roseitranquillus sediminis; assembly: GCF_016918935.1. Classification (GTDB taxonomy): domain Bacteria; phylum Pseudomonadota; class Alphaproteobacteria; order Rhodobacterales; family Rhodobacteraceae; genus Roseitranquillus; species Roseitranquillus sediminis. Next base: position 181,584 of record NZ_JAFFOB010000018.1, on the reverse strand, counting down.
CGATGCTCGGCCTCGCGCGTGCCCGCGGGCTGGCGGACCGGATGGCGCAGATGGACCGGCGTCTGACCGGTCTGATGAGCGAGATGACCGGCGAGGTCACTCGCCCTGACGAGACGCTGAAGGAGCTGCTCGACGTCTCGGCGGAACTGGAGAAGGTCATCGCCGAGGCCAGCTTCCGTTTCGGTGCGACGGCGGCCTACGAGGCGTTGGTGAACCAGCGCATTGAGGTCATGCGCGAGGAGCGCGTGGACGGGCGTCAGACCTTTACTGAATTCATGATGCGCCGCTTCGACCCGGCCATGCGTACGGTGAAATCGACCGAGCGCCGCCTGCACGCGATGGCGGAGCGAGCCAGCCGCGCCGGCAACCTCCTGCGGACCCGGGTGGATGTCGAGCGCTCGGCCCAGAACCGTGATCTGCTGGAGAGCATGAACCGGCGGGCGGACCTGCAGCTCAGGCTGCAGAAGACGGTCGAGGGGCTCTCGGTGGTTGCGATCAGCTACTACGCCCTGAACCTGGTGCGGTATCTCGCGTACCCGTTCGCGCCGAATGGCTGGGGCGAGGGCGTGCTCACCGCAGCCCTCGTTCCGCCCGTGGTGCTGGTGGTGTGGCTGACGATCCGCAGCATCCGGCGGAAGGTCGAGCCGGAATAGCGGCGGCCGCTACTCGGCCGGTACGCCAGCGGCCTGCGGCGTGCGGTTCAGCGCGCGGTCGGCCAGGAGCGCGCCGCCGACGATCGAGAGCAGCGCGAGAAGCGCCGCGACGGACAGCGTCGGCACCCCCGCGAGGCCCGCGCCCACGGTGCACCCCCCAGCCAGTACGCCACCCACGCCCATCAGCGCGGCGCCTGCGACATAGCGGCCCGTCTGCGCCGGCGACTCGAAGCTCTGCCAGGTGAAGCGGCCGGACGCGAGGGCAAGCGCACCGGCGCCCAGGATCACGCCACCAAGAAGCCCTACGCCGAACCCGGCGGGAATGGAGGTGGAGGCAATGCTCCAGAAAAGCGCTTCGGTCGTCGGCGAGGTGAAGCTGAGGCTCTCGAAGGCGATCGGATCGAAATCATCGTAGAGCAGGAAGCCCGTGCCCACCCAGCCGGCCGGCACGAGGAGGCCGAGCAGCGCCGCGAGGCCCAGATGCAGCGGTCTGACCCCGGAGCGCACCGCGAAGATTGCCGCTGCGATGGCCAGAAGGCCGGACCAGAACAAGGCGCCCCCCGGCAGCGCGGCGAGCGAAGTCGCTTCGCCGAGCGGCAGCGTCACCGATCCGATGGCGGTGCGCACGGAGGCGAAGGTGCCTTTCAGCGTCGCATGCGCGGTGACCGCGAAGACCAGCAGGACCGTCAGCGCCCGAAGGTTGCCCGACGCCAGCAGCACGGTCATTCGCGAGACGCATCCGCGCGTCAGGATCATGCCGGCGCCGAACATCGCGCCACCGCCGACGATGGCCAACCAAGGCAGTTCGGCATTCATGAAGCGATGCTCGTCGAATCCGATGAAGCCCGACGCAACGGCAACCTGCGTCCCCACGAGCGCTGCCGCCAGCGCGGCGAGCCAGACCCCTGCCGCGGTACGTCGCTCGCTTCGCTCGCCGGCAACCGCGCGGCGCAGGCAAAAGCGGGTGACCTCTGCGAGCGCGCCGAAGGCAAGACCGAGGATCAGGCCCAGCACGACCGACGCCTGCGCGGCGGTCAGCGACTCGAATCCGAACGATGCGAACATGCGGCAAGCTCCCTCGAGGCGTGATTGACGCCCCGCCATCTCGGTGCTTTTCGCTGCGTCAGCAAGAGGGGAAATGTCCGCAGGTCCGGCAGGCCGCGCCTGCGTGTCCCAATAAGCTCGAGACGGCGCGACGGCGTTTCGCGCGACAGGCGATGCGTGAAATCCGGTTCCGGCTAACGGAGCCTGCGGGTGGAATGCGTCCTTATTTCACCGTCAGCGGCCCCGGATCCGCGGGTCGAGGGCATCGCGCAGCCCGTCGCCGATATAGTTCACCGACAGGACGGTGAGCGAGATTGCCAGCCCCGGCCAGAACACCCGCTCGGGATATTGCTGCAGGTAGTCCGTCGCGTCGTAGAGCAGCCGCCCCCAGGTCGGGAAATCTGGCGGGAAGCCGAGGCCGAGGAACGACAACGCCGATTCGGTGATGATCGCGTTCGCGATGCCGAGCGTGGCGGACACCATGATCGGCGACAGCACGTTCGGCAGGATGTGACGGCCGATCAGGCGCGAGTTCGTCGTCCCGATCGAGCGGGCGGCAAGAACGAACTCGCGCTCCTTGATGGCGAGGACATCGCCGCGGACGATCCGCGCCGTCGGCATCCAGGAGGTCAGGCCGATGGCAACCACGATCAGGATGAAGATGCCCGTCTCCGGGCCAAAGTTCGTCGCCAGCGTCTGGCGAAACAGCATGACCATCACGAGAAGCAACGGCAGGAGCGGCAGAGCCAGGAACAGGTCCGTGAGCCGCATCAGCGGACCGTCGAGGGAGCGAAAAAAACCCGCCAGCACGCCGATCAGCGTTCCGAGCGACAGCGCGAGCAGCATTGCCGTCATGCCCACCGCCACCGAGGTGCGCCCGCCCGCCATCATCCGCGCGAGCATGTCGCGTCCCAACTGGTCCGCGCCGAACGGATGCGCGAGGCTGGGGCCTGTGTTGCGCGCTCGAATGTCGATGTAGGTCGGATCGATGGTCCAGATCAGAGGGCCGAGCATCACCGCCAGCACGATGAAGATGAAGAACGCCGCGCCAGCCACAGCGCCCTTGTGGCTGCGGAACTGGCGCCAGACATCCACCCACTGGCTGCGTGGCGGGGCCTCCGGCGGCCGGTCCTGCACGAAGTCCACGGGGACGGCGCCGCCCGTCTCGATATCCGGCACGCGCCCGCCCGGCGCGGGATGGACGGGAAAGCCCTCCGGCTGGTCACGGTCAGTCATACCGGATCCTCGGGTCCAGAAGGCCGTAGAGCACGTCGGCGATCAGGTTGAAGAGCACGATCAGCACGGCAAAGATGAAGGTCAGCGTCTGCACCAGTGGAACGTCGTTGGCCTGGATCGCAGTGATGAGCAGCTGGCCGATCCCATTCACCTTGAACACCTGCTCGGTGATGATCGCGCCGCCGAAGATGCCGGGCACGCCCAAAGCGATCACCGTCACGACCGGGATCATCGAGTTGCGCAGAACATGCGTCAGCACGACGTCGCGCTCGCCGAGGCCCTTGGCGCGGGCGGTGCGAACATAGTCCTGGTTGAGGTTGTCGAGCATCGACGCGCGCATGAAGCGGCTGATCTGCGCCGTGGTCTGCAACGCAAGCACCATGACGGGCATGATCATCTGCTGCAGCTGGTAGAGGAAGCTGTCCCAGTCGAAGACCCGGTGCGTTGTGTCGTAGATCGACGGCAGCCAGCCGAGCTGGACCGAGAAGATCACGATGGCCAGCACGCCGGTGAAGAAGGGTGGCACCGAGAAGCCGATCATCGAGACGAAGGTCCCGACCTGGTCGAAGGCAGAATACTGACGATAGGCCGAGATGACGCCGATCGGCAGGGCGATGATGACGCCCAGCACGTAGGCGAGGCCGACGACCCAGAGCGTCTGCGGCAGGCGCTGGATCACGAGGTCCATCACCGGCGCGCGCGTCTGCCACGAGATCACGCGGCTCGCTCCCTCTGGCGCTACATCCCAGCCGGTGATCGCCTCGAGCGCGAATCGCGGCTCGGTCAGGAAGAACTGTTTGAGCCACAGCAGGTAGCGGACATGCACCGGCTCGCCGAGGCCCAGGCTCTCGCGGATCTGCTGGCGCACCTCCGGCGGGATGGTGAGCGGCAGCTGCGCCGTGGGATCCCCCGGCGCCAGGTCGAGCAACAGGAAGATGATGAACGAGATGGCGATCAGCGTCGGCACCGCCAGCACGAGGCGTCTGAGCGTGTAGGTCAGCACGTGGTTCCGTCCCTCCGGGGCGGCTTGCGTTCCTCGGCTCGCGCCCCGGGAGTGCCCCGGAGCGCGACGGCATCAGGACGTGGTCACTCGGCGCGGTGCCAGTCCTTGATGTTCCACAGCTCGCTGTCCCAGTCGTTCATCCGGACGCCGGCCAGCGTGTTCGCCTTAGCCGACGGGCTGCCGCGGTGGATGAGCGGGATGATCGAATAGGACTGGACGATCATGTCGTTCATCTGCTTGGCCAGTTCGCCACGCCGTTCCAACTCGGCGGTCTGCGCCATCTCGTCGACAAGCTTGTCGTACTCGGCGTCGCAGAAGCGCTGGATGTTCTCGCCCTGCCAGGCGGTGTCCGGGCGCGGCATCGCATTGCAGCGCCAGTTGGCCATGTACGCTTCGGGATCGACGCCGGCGAAGTTGTTGGTGTACATCTCGATGTCGGCGTAGAACTTCTGGAACGTGTCCGGGCTCGACGGGTCGCCGCCGAAGAACACGCTCGCATCAACGTTGCGCAGCTCCGTCTCGACGCCCAGCTCGTCCCACCATTGCTTGACAAGAGCCTGCGTGTCCTGCCGGACCGCGTTGGTCGAGGTCTGGTAGGTGACGCTCAGCTCCACCCCGTCCTTGTCGCGGATGCCGTTGCCGTTGGTGTCGGTCCAGCCGGCCTCGTCCAGGATCCGCTTGGCCTCCTCGATGTCCTGCACGAGGCAGTCGTCGTTGGCAGTAGAGGCATAGAGCTCGGGCGCGGGCAGGAGATTGCAGGTGGCCTGGCCGCCAGCGCCGTAGCCGATGTCGACGAGGAGCTGCCGGTCGATGGCCTTCGACAGCGCCCGCCCCACCGCCGGATCGGTGAAGATCGGGTGCGGGTTCTGGTTGCCCGACTGGAAGTTGCCCTCCTCGACCGGAATGTAGACCGAGCGCTCCTCGGGCGGCAGCGACGGATCGGCGTTGGTCTGGTTGAGGTGCAGCCGCTCGACCGAGGTGCCGAAGGCCGCGATCACCTCGCCGATACCCTGCGCCTCCATGTCGGCCAGGATCGACGGGTCGAGCTGCAGGTTCCAGGCGTAGTCGAACTCGCCTGTCTCGAGCACAGCCCGCGCCGCCGCGGCCGCGTCGCCGCCGCCCTTGAAGGTGATGCTGGCGAAGGCGGGCTTGCCTTCCTCGCGGAAGTTCTCGTTCGCCGACAGCAGGATCACGTCGTTGGGCCGGAACTCGTCGACCACGAACGGGCCGGTGCCGATCGGGCCGAAGTTGGCCTCGGTGCATTCGGGTGCGCGGGTGCCGAGGCAGTCCTGGAACTGCGCCTTCTGCAGGATCGGCGATTCCGATCCGACGAACGCGGTGTAGGGGAACGGCTTCGGCGCGTTGAAGTTGACGCGGATCGTACGGTCGTCCACGGCCTCGACGCTCGCCACGCCGTCGAAATAGCTCGCCTGCGCGCAGCCGCCCTCAGGGTGGGTGCAGTACTCCCAGGTGAAGACCGCGTCCTCGGCCGTGACCGGCGTGCCGTCCGACCACTCGAGCCCCTCCTTGAGGGTCCAGGTGATCGAGGTCAGGTCTTCGGCCACGGTGCCGTCGTCGACGCTGGGGATCGCTTCCGCCAGCCACGGCACCATCTCGCCGTTCTCGTCGTAGCGCGCCAAGGGCTCGATCACGAGGCTCGCGCTTTCGACTTCCTTGGTGCCGCCCGAGAGGTACGGGTTCAGGGTCGAGGGTGCCTGCCAATATATGATGTTGAGCTGGCCGTCGCGCCCGCGCTCGCCGTCGGTTTGCGCGAAAGCCGCGCTGGCGAGGGCGGTCGCCGCCGCGCCGTAGAGGACGGTTCTCAGTCTCATGCTTGTCTCCTTGTCGGACATGGCTTCGTGACACTCGGCCCGAGGAGCGGGTCCCCGGGCGACGTCGTGTGGTCTCGGCATGGTTCGCAATGCGTCCAGGCTCTTCTCACGAAAGTGCGGCGCCCCCACGGCGCGCATTCTGGAACCTCAGCCGCATCGAAAACGAAAAGCAAGCTTTCCCGCACCCTCGGAGCAGCTTCTTTTGGCAGGTGCCGTTCGAGCGGGCAGCGGGGCGCAGTGGCGTTTGACTTGCTCGGGACGTTGATCCTAGCTTCGGCCGACCAGGATCGGGAACCGCCGACAATGCTTGACCATCCGCCCGGCCCGCCACTCGCCGCGATCGAGAACCTCAGGGTCGAGTTCCGCACCAAGGACGGCGTGGTGGTCGGGGTCGAGGACGTCTCCTTCGAGATCTCGCCCGGCGAGACCGTCTGCATCGTCGGCGAGAGCGGGTCCGGCAAGTCCGTGAGCTCGCTGAGCCTGATGCGCCTCGTGGAGTTTGGCGGGGGCGAGATCGCTGGCGGCCGGCTGATGTTCGACCGCGGCGGCGAGCGCATCGACCTCGCGCATGCCGAGACGTCGTTGATGCGGACGATCCGCGGCAACGAGATCGGCATGATCTTTCAGGAGCCGATGACCTCGCTGAACCCGGTCTTCACCGTGGGCCGGCAGCTGACCGAGGGTTTGCGGGTCCACAAGGGGCTGAGCCGGGCTGAGGCCGAGGCGAGGGCGCTCGACCTCCTGCGACAGGTGCGCATTCCGGAGCCGGAGCGGCGGCTGAGGCAGTATCCGCACGAGCTTTCGGGCGGGATGCGCCAGCGGGTGGTCATCGCGATGGCGCTCGCCTGCTCGCCGCGCCTGCTGATCGCGGACGAGCCAACCACTGCGCTCGACGTGACAATCCAGGCGGAGATCCTGGCGCTGATCGACCGGCTCAAGCGCGAGACCGGCGCCGCGGTGCTCTTCATCACCCATGACATGGCAGTGGTGGCGCAGATGGCCGACCGGGTCGTGGTGATGTACCGCGGCCGCAAGGTTGAGGAGGGCTCGGTCGAGCAGATCTTTGAGAACCCGCAGCACGACTACACCAAGGCGCTGCTGGCGGCGGTGCCGAAGCTGGGCGAAATGCGAGGGCGGCCGGCGCCCGAGCCGATGCGCCTGATGGGCGACGCGGGGGCTTACACCGGGCCAATCCGCGTGGCCGAGGACCGCAAGCTGCTGGAGGTGCGGCACCTCGTCACCCGCTTCGCCGTCAAGGGTGGGTTCTTCCGCCGGCACGTCGCCAACGTCCATGCGGTCGAGGACGTGAGCTTCGACATCCGCGTGGGCGAGACGCTGAGCCTCGTGGGCGAATCCGGCTGCGGCAAGTCCACATGCGGTCGCTCAATCCTGCGCCTCGTCGAGCCGATGTCAGGTGAGATCGTGCTCGGGGGCGAGGACGTGGTGGCCATGGGGCCGCAGCGCCTGCGCCGCGCCCGCCGCGACATGCAGATGATCTTCCAGGACCCGTTCGCCTCGCTCAACCCCCAGATGCAGCTCGCGGACCAGGTGGCGGAGCCGCTGCGGAACTACCGCCTCGCCACGGGCGTGGAGATGCGCGACCGCGTCGGGCAGCTCTTCGACCGGGTGCACCTGCCGCGCAGCTTCATGCGCCGCTATCCGCACGAGCTGTCGGGCGGACAGCGCCAGCGGGTTGCGATCGCGCGGGCGCTGGCGCTGAACCCCAAGCTCATCATCGCGGACGAGGCGGTCTCGGCGCTCGACGTTAGCGTTCAGGCGCAGGTCCTGAACCTGATCATGGAGCTGCAGGCGGAGCTCGGAATCTCGATCCTGTTCATTAGCCACGACATGGCCGTGGTCGAGCGGGTCAGCCACCGCGTGGGCGTGATGTACCTCGGGCGCATCGTCGAGATCGGTTCACGCGAACAGGTGTTCGAAGATCCGCGCCACGAGTACACGCGCGCGCTGCTCAAGGCGGTGCCGGTCGCCGACCCGCGCCGCCGAAAGACCGAGAGCGATCTCGACTTCAAGCCGATCCCGTCGCCGATCCATCCGCTGGACTACAGGCCCGAGCCGTCGCACTACGAAGAGGTCGCTCCTGGCCATCTGGTGATGAAGACATGAAACTTACCGCGCGCGAGATCCTCGACCGGCTGGTCGGCTTTCCCACCGTCAGCCGCGACAGCAACCTGGCCCTGATCGACTGGGTAGAGGAGTATCTCGACGGCTTCGGCGTCACGGCGCACCGCACCTGGAACGCCGACGGCGACAAGGCGGGGCTCTTCGCCAATGTCGGGCCCGAGGTCGAGGGCGGCATCATCCTCTCGGGGCACACCGACGTGGTTCCGGTCGACGGGCAGAAGTGGGCCTCCGACCCCTTCACCGTGATCGAGCGGGACGGCAAGCTCTTCGGCCGCGGCACGGTCGACATGAAGGGCTTCGACGCGCTGGCGCTGTCGGCGGTGCCGCTGGCGCTGGAACGGGGGGTGAAGCGGCCACTGCAGATCGCGCTCAGCTACGACGAGGAAGTGGGCTGCACCGGCGCGCCGCCGATGATCGAGGACATGACGCGAATCCTGCCGCGCGGAGCCGCGGCCATCATCGGCGAGCCGTCGATGATGAAGGCGGTCACCGGCCACAAGGGGGGCGTCGGTTTCCTTGTGACCGTGCGCGGTTTCGAGGTGCACTCGTCACTCATGCATACCGGCGTCAACGCCATTATGGAGGCCGCGAAACTGATCGAGTGGGCGAACGAGCAGAATGAGGCGAACCGCGCGCGCGAGCCGGGGCCGTTGACGGCACTGTTCGAGCCGCCCTGGACGACTGTCCATGTCGGTCAGATCAGCGGCGGGACGGCGCACAACATCACCGCCGGCGAATGCCACTTCGGGCTGAGTTTCCGCTGCGTTCCGAGCGAGGACCCCGAGGAGTGGCGCGCGGCGTTCGAGATGAAGGTCGCCGAGGTCGAGGCGCAGATGCGAGCGGTCCGGCCCGAGGCGCGGATCGAGGTCGAGCGCTACTTCGACGTGCCGCCGCTGCGCCCCGAGGAGGACGGCCGCGCCGAGGCGATCGCGCGCCGGATCACCGGCGACAACGGCCGCCACGTCGTGAGCTATGGCACCGAGGCCGGCCAGTTCCAGGCCGCGGGCTACTCTGCCGTCGTCTGCGGGCCCGGGGATATCGCCCAGGCGCACCAGCCCGACGAGTACATCACGGTCGAGCAGTTCCGTCGGGGCGAGGACTTCGTCTCGCGCGTGGTCGATCATCTGTGCGCCTGAACTGCGGGGATTGACGCGCCCCGCTGCCGTGGGCTCATTGACCGCGAACAGGACGAGAGGAGCCCCGATGCCCATAAAGAACCGCCTTGCCGACATGCAATCCGAGATCGCGGCCTGGCGCCGCGACCTGCACGAGAACCCTGAGCTTCTGTTCGACACCCATCGCACCGCCGGCATCGTGTCCGAAAAGCTGCGCGCGTTCGGTTGCGACGAGGTGGTGGAGGGGATCGGCCGCACGGGCGTGGTGGGCGTGATTCACGGCAAGACCAACACGTCCGGCCGGGTCATCGGTCTCAGGGCAGACATGGACGCGCTTCCCATCCTCGAGGCGACGGGCGCGCCGCATGCGTCGAAGCGACCGGGTGCCATGCACGCCTGCGGCCACGACGGGCATACCGCGATGCTGCTGGGCGCGGCACGGTACCTCGCGGAGACGCGCAATTTCGACGGGACCGCTGTGGTGATCTTTCAGCCGGCCGAGGAAGGGGGCGGCGGCGGCCGCGAGATGGTGGAGGACGGACTGATGGAGCGCTGGGGCATCCAGGAGGTCTACGGCATGCACAACATGCCGGGCATCCCGACCGGCAGCTTCGCGATCCGGCCCGGCGCGTTCTTTGCGGCGGCCGACGTCTTCGAGATCGAGATCGAGGGGAAGGGTGGCCACGCGGCCAAGCCGCACGAATGCATCGACACGACGCTGGTGGCGAGCCACATCGTCGTCGCGCTGCAGTCGGTGGCCAGCCGGAACGTGGATCCGGTGAAGCAGATCGTCGTGTCGGTCACCTCGTTCGAGACAGAGTCGAAGGCGCACAATGTCATTCCGCAGAAGGTCCACCTGCGCGGGACGGTCCGCACGCTCGACCCGGACGTGCAGGACCTGGCCGAGTCGCGGCTGAAGCGTATCGCCGAGGCCACGGCCGAGGCCTTCGGCGCCAAGGCGCGCGTCGACTACAAGCGCAACTATCCGGTCATGGTGAACGCGGACGAGCCGACCAATTTCGCTGCCGACGTCGCGCGAGCGGTCTCGGGCGATTGCGTGGAGGCGCCGCTGATCATGGGCGGCGAGGACTTCGCCTTCATGCTGAACGCACGCCCAGGGGCCTACATCCTCGTCGGCAATGGCAACACGGCCGCAGTGCACCACCCCGAGTACGATTTCGATGACGAGGCCATCCCTGCCGGCTGTTCCTGGTGGGCCGAGATCGTCGAGCGGCGGATGCCGGCGGCCTGAAGCGGAGCGCCACGGCCGCAGGCAGGGGTTGAAGCCCTCGCGGCACGGCCGCGGCGCGCATTCGCCGAGAACAGCTCGGCAGACGATGCGCTGCCGGCTCCTCGGTTCGCCGCAGCCGAAGCCGGACGTCAGCCGCCGGTGTGGCTCATGTGGCGGGAGACCTGTCCATCCGCACGCTGACGCGAATAGTCGAAGTCGTGCCCCTTGGGCTTGCGGGCGATCGCGGCGCGGATCGCGTCTTCCAGCAGGGCATCATCGTTGCTGGCACGGAGCGGGGCGCGCAGGTCGGCCATGTCCTCCTGCCCGAGGCACATGTAGAGCTCGCCGGTGCAGGTCAGGCGGACACGATTGCAGCTCTCGCAGAAATTGTGCGTGAGGGGCGTGATGAAGCCGATCTTCTGTCGCGTGTCGAGCCGGACGTAGCGCGCCGGCCCGCCGCTGCGCTCGGCAAGCTCGACCATCGCATGCCGCTCGCCGATGCGGGCGCGCAGGTCGCTCAGCGGCCAATACTGGTCGAGCCGGTCCTCGCCGCCGAGGTCGCCCATTGGCATGACCTCGATGAAGGTGAGGTCCATGTCGCGGCTGGCGCACCAGTCGATAAGCGTGAAGAGCTCGTCCTCGTTGAAGCCCTTGAGCGCCACGGTGTTGATCTTGACCCGTAGCCCGGCCGCCTGCGCGGCGTCGATGCCGTCGAGGACCTGCGGCAGGCGGCCCCATCGGGTGATCCGCGCGAACTTCGCCTCGTCGAGCGTGTCGAGCGAGACGTTGATGCGCCGCACACCCGCAGCATGAAGATCGCCTGCGAATCGTTTAAGTTGAGAGCCATTCGTAGTGACCGTCAACTCGCGCAGCGCGCCGCTCTCGAGGTGGCGCGTCATGCCGCGGAAGAAGGTCATGATGTCGCGCCGGACCAGCGGCTCGCCGCCGGTAATGCGCAGCTTCTTCACGCCGAGCCGGACGAAGGTCGAGCACATCCGATCGAGCTCCTCCAGCGTGAGGAGCTCCTTCTTCGGCAGAAAGGTCATGTTCTCGGACATGCAGTAGACGCAACGGAAGTCGCACCGATCCGTCACGGAAACCCGCAGGTAGTCGATCGAGCGCTGGAACGGATCGACGAGGGGCGCTGCTTCGATGGGTCCGAGTGAGGTCATGGCGCCCCAGACTAGAGCCGGGTTGGCAACGCGGCAAGAGCGATTGCCCACGGCGGTCCGGCTGATAGTGTTGAAGGCATGAAAACCCACATCGCTCTTGCAGCGCTCGCTCTGCTCGCCGGATGCGCCACCCTATCGCGGGAGGTCGCTCCGGACGTGCCGCCGCGCGAGACGCCGCCCGAGATTGCGCGGGTCGTTGCCGCGCCATCGCCGCCGCCTGGCGCACGGACCGCCGCGCAATTCGACACGACCACTGCCGAGCAGCGGGCCGCCGCGACCGCGGTCGACGACGCGGCGGAAGAGGAGCTCGGCAGCGTCGTCGTCTCGCTGGGCGATCCAGCCCAGGGCGGGCTGTGGCTGCGCACGCCGCTGGTCGGAGCGGCGCGCGCGGGGCGGGTGGTGACACAGGCGGGCAGGTCCGGGCTGGTCGAGTTGATTCCCAGCGACGGCGGCAGCCGCATGTCGCTGGCGGCGATGCGCCTGCTCGATTTGCCTCTTGGCGGACTGCACACTGTCACCGTCCATGCCCGCTGAGCGCCGGCTCATCCCCCGGATAGGGCCGTGGGAGGCGATGCGGAGCGAGTTCCGCTGGACGCTGCCTCCCGATTTCAACATCGCGCATGCATGCTGCGACAGTTGGGCGGAGGCGGATCCGTCGCGAGTCGCCCTCGTGCACGTGGGAGACAAGGGCGTCAGCGAGTGGACCTACAGCCGGCTCTGCGATGCGGCCAGTCGCTTCGCCTCGGCACTCTCGGCACAGGGCGTGGTGCGGGGGGATCGGGTCGCGATCGTGCTCGGGCAATGTCCGGAAGCGCTGATCGCGCACTTCGCCGCGATGAGGCTCGGCGCGATCACAGTCCCGCTCTTCACGCTCTTCGGGCCCGAGGCGCTGCAGTACCGCCTGTCTGACAGCGGCGCCCGCGCGGTGGTGACGGACCTTGCCAGCCTCGACAAGCTGATGTCGCTCGACCTGCCAGACGTCAGGGCGGTCTTCTGTACGGAGCCGTCGTCGGTACGCTCGTTCTGGGACGACATCGTGAAGGCGTCCCCTGCACGAGCCGCGCCGACGACCCCCCATGACCCGGCGGTGATGATCTACACCTCGGGAACGACGGGGCCGCCGAAGGGGGCGCTACATGCGCACCGGGTGTTGCTCGGCCACCTGCCTGCGATCGAGCTGCATCACGAGGGTTTCGGCCAGCCGGGCGATATCGGTTGGACTCCGGCCGACTGGGCCTGGATCGGCGGCCTCTTCGACATGGCACTGCCTTGCCTCTACTACGGCGTCCCGCTGGTCAGCCGGCGGTTCCGCAAGTTCACCCCTGACGAGGCATGGCGCCTGATCGCCGACCGAGGCGTCCGCAACATGTTCCTGCCTCCCACCGCTCTCAAGATGATGCGGCAGGCGCCGGTGCCGCATGATGTTGACGTGCGCTCGATCGGATCGGGCGGCGAGAGCCTGGGCGACGACTTGCGCGACTGGGGGCGCGAGGTCCTGCAGGCACCTATCAACGAGTTCTACGGCCAGACTGAGTGCAACCTTGTCGTCTCCAGCTCCTCGACCGAGTACAGGTCGGGCTGCATGGGGCGGGCGGTGCCGGGGCATGTCGTTGCGGTCATCGACGGCGCCGGAAACCCGGTGCCGGACGGCGAGGAGGGCGAGATCGCCGTTTCCACGCCCGATCCCGTTATGTTCTTGCGCTACTGGAGACAGCCGGACAAGACCGAGGAGAAGTTCACGGGGCGCTGGATGCGGACGGGCGACTTGGGGCGGCGCGACGCCGACGGATTCTTCTCGTTCGTTTCGCGCGACGACGACGTAATCACTTCGTCCGGCTACCGGATCGGACCGAGCGAGATCGAGCATTGCCTGGCTGGGCACCCAGATGTCGTACTCGCCGCCGCTGTGGGCGAACCGGACCCGGTGCGCACCGAGGTCGTCGTCGCCTACGTCGTGCTGCGACCCGGAGCCTCGACCGATGGGCTGCCGGACGACCTCATCGCGCGGGTGCGCCAGCGGATCAGTCCGCATGTCGCGCCGCGCCGTGTGGTGATCGTCGACAGCCTGCCGACCACCGCCACCGGAAAGATCATGCGCCGCGAGCTGCGGGAACGACCGTAGGGTCGCGGAGGAGGCCGTCGGCGCGGCACCTCCGCGGGAGGCCGAGGAGGCGCGGCGTCAGAACGTCCACAACTTGCTCCACGGAAGGGAATGCGACGTCGGCATAGGCGGCGCCGGGGAACGCGACGCAGCGCAATCCGGCAGTGGCAGCCGCCTGCGCGGCATCCGGCGCATCGACGATGACAACGACATCCTCGGGGGAAAGTAGCATCCGCCGCACGGCCAGGAGGTAGAGATCCGGCGAAACGTGCGGTGCTGCCGCCGAGCAATCGATGTTCGACGATTCCAGCCCTGCCGCCTTCTGCACGGCTGCGGCTTCCTCGGGCGAGGCCGCGGCGGCAAGCACGAGCGTCACACCAGCGGAACGCGCCCCGTCGATCACGTCCCGCACCCCCGGACGCGGCGGCACGCGAACCTGCTCGAGCATGGTGAGGTAGATACCCTCCGCCCGCGCCGCCAGTCGCGCCGTCGCCAGAACCTGAACACGCTCGATGGCGTGCGAGCGGATCGGGTCGTCATGCCTGAGCAGGCGGCGAAAGGTGGGTGTGTCCCAGGCCCAGTCGAGGCCAGCCTCGGCAAAGGCGGCGTTGTACGCTCTGCGTCTGAGGTCCGAGGTTTCGGCTAGCGTTCCGAGCGAGCCGAATAGGATGGCCTTGGGCGACATCTAGAACCCTTGGATGATCGAGTCGTTCTTGGAAAAGCTCCGCCCGCAGAGGTGGTTCCCGCCAATTACTCGACCGTGACCGACTTGGCGAGGTTCCGCGGCTGGTCGACATCCGTGCCCTTTGCGATGGCGGTATGATAAGCCAGCAGCTGCGCTGCGATCGCGTAGACGATCGGCGCCAACAGAGGCGGCACCGGCGGCATCTGCAGCACCTCACGGGTCCCCTCGCCAGCGGCCTCGGCGCCAGCTGCGTCCGTGATCAGGATGACCTGTCCCTCACGCGCCATGACCTCCTGCATGTTCGACACTGTCTTGTCGAAGAGCCTGTCGCGCGGCGCCATCACGATCACCGGCACGCTGCCGTCTATCAGGGCGATCGGCCCGTGCTTGAGCTCGCCTGACGCATAACCTTCGGCATGTATGTAGCTGATCTCCTTCAACTTCAGCGCACCCTCCATAGCCAGAGGGTACATCGTGCCGCGGCCGAGGAAGAGGACATCCTGTGCCTGCGACAGGGCGCGCGCCGCGTCTTCGATCGCCGGCTCGACCGTCAGCGCGTGACTGACGAGGCCGGGGAGAGTGCGCACGTCGTTGAGGTGTCCGGCAAGCGCATCGTCGCCTATCCGGCCGCGATCCTTCGCAGCCTTGAGCGCCATGAGCATCAGCACGGCAAGCTGGCAGGTGAAGGCTTTCGTGGAGGCCACGCCGATTTCGGCGCCGGCAAGGATCGGCAGGGCCAGGTCGCTTTCCCGCGCGATCGAGCTCTCGGCCACGTTCACCACCGACACGATCCTCGCCTTGTCGCGGCAGTAGCGCAGTGCGGCCAGGGTGTCGGCTGTCTCGCCCGACTGGCTGACGAAGACCGCGAGCGTCCGTTCACTGAGCGGCGGCTCGCGGTAGCGGAACTCCGAGGCGATGTCGCACTCGGCCGGCAGGCGCGCCAGCTCCTCGAACCAGTAGCGCGCCGTCTGGCAGGCATAGAACGCGGTGCCGCAGGCGACGAGGACCACCCGGTCCACGTCGGTGAAGTCGATCTGAGGCATCGCGATGCCGTCGTCCTGCAGGTAGTGGTCGAGCGCCTCGCGGAGAACGGCGGGCTGCTCTGCAATCTCCTTGGCCATGAAGTGCCGGTGGCCGCCCTTCTCGATCCGACTGGCGTCGATCAGGACGCGGCGGACCGGGCGGTTTACGCGGTTGCCGTTCCGGTCGCGGATCTCGGCGCCGCCACGGTTCAGCACTGCGACGTCGCCCTCCTCCAGATAAGTGATCCGGTCGGTCAGTGGCGCGAGCGCGATTGCGTCGGAGCCAAGGAACATCTCTCCATCGCCCCAGCCAATCGCGAGGGGTGAGCCCTGTCGCGCCGCTACGATCAGGTCGTCCTCTCCCTCGAAGAGAAAGGCGAGCGCGAACGCGCCCTTGAGCCGCGCCAGCGCCGCAATCGCCGCCTCGTCCGGCTGCAGCCCCTGCGCCATGAGGTCCTGCGTCACCAGCGCCACGGTCTCGGTATCGGTCTGCGTGACCGTCTCGTAGCCCTTCTCGCGCATCTCGGCGCGGAGCTCGCGGAAGTTCTCGATGATGCCGTTGTGCACGACGGCGACTGGCCCCGCGCGATGCGGGTGGGCGTTCACCAAGGTTGGTCCGCCATGCGTCGCCCAGCGGGTGTGGCCTATTCCCGACTTCCCCGACAGCGGGTCGTGCACCAGCAGGTCGGACAGCTCCACCAGCTTGCCGACGGCGCGGCGTCGGTCGAGGCGGCCAGCATCCACGGTGGCGATGCCGGCGCTGTCGTAGCCGCGATACTCGAGCCGCTTCAGCGCCTCGACGAGCAGCGGCGCCGCCTCATGGTTGCCGAGCACTCCGACGATGCCGCACATCTCAGCTCTCCCTCGCGGCCCGAAGCCGCGCAAAGAAGCGGCGGGCGAAGTCCGGCTTGTTCAGCTGGCGTGCGCGACCGACGGCCATCGCGCCATCAGGGACGTCCGACGTCACGACGGAGCCCGTAGCGGTCATCGCGCCGTCGCCGACGCGCACCGGCGCGACCAGCATGGTATCCGAGCCGATGAAAACGTCCGCGCCGATCTCGGTGCGGTGCTTAAGCACGCCGTCGTAGTTGCAGGTGACCGTCCCCGCGCCGACGTTGGTGCGAGCGCCGATCGACGCGTCGCCGATATAGGTCAGGTGGTTCACCTTGGCGCCGTCGCCGATCTCGGCGTTCTTGATCTCGACGAAGTTGCCGACCCGCACGTCGTTCGACAGCTCCGCTCCCGGCCGCAGGCGGGCGTAGGGACCGACGATCGCGCCCGAGCCGACATGGCACCCTTCGAGGTGGCTGAAGGCGCGGATCGTTGCACCGGTCTCGACCGTGACGCCGGGTCCGAAGACGACATGTGGCTCGACCACCACGTCGCGCCCGATCACCGTGTCGTGCGAAAGGAACACCGTCTCGGGCGCCACCAGCGTCACGCCATCTTCCAGCGCCGTGGCCCGCGCCCGGTCCTGAAAAGCCGCCTCGGCCACGGCAAGATCACTGCGGCTGTTCACGCCCATCGTCTCCGCCTCGTCGCAGAAGACGGCCGTGGCGGTGAGGCCGCGGCGGCGGGCGGCGGCGACGATGTCGGTCAGGTAGTATTCGCCCGCCGCGTTGTCGTTGCCGACGTCGTCGATCAGGTCAAAGAGGACGCTCGCGTCGGCGGCGACGACGCCGCTGTTGCATAGCGTGATGGCGCGCTCGGTCTCGCTCGCGTCCTTCCACTCCACGATCCGCTCGAGCTGGTCTTCCTCGAGGATCAGACGCCCGTAGCGACCCGGATCGGCGGCGTGGAAGCCCAGCACGACCACATGGGCGCCGGCGCGACGCGCCTTGGTCATCCGTTCGAGTGTCTCCGGCCGGATGAACGGGGTATCGCCGTAGAGCACGATGGCGTCGCCGGTCGCGCCCGAGAGCGCCTCCCGCGCCTGGAGGACGGCGTGAGCGGTCCCGAGCTGCTCATCCTGTGTCACCACCTGGGGCGCAGGGTCGAGGTCGGCGACTGCCTTCTTCACCGCGTCGGCGCCATGACCCGCCACCAGCACCACACGCTCTGGCGCGAGCACGTCGCCCGCGCGGAGCGCGTGGACGAAGAGCGGCGCGCCTGCGACCGTGTGCAGCACCTTCGGCAGATCCGACTTCATGCGGGTGCCTTGACCGGCGGCCAGGACGATGAGGTGTGTCGGCATCCGAGAGACTGCTCCTTGTTGAGGAGGTGTTCTACCCGTAGGGCTCGGCCGCGCAAGCGGGCCGCCGTCACGAGTGGTTTCTCAGCGTTACAGGGAGGCGATGCGGATGCGGACGGTGATTTTCGATCTGGACGGCACGCTGGTGGACACGTCCGGCGATCTGATCGCCGCCGCGAACTTCTGCTTCCGCGAACTGGGGGCCGGCGACATGCTGGACCCGGCGCATGATGCGGCGACGGCTTTCCGTGGTGGTCGCGCGATGCTGCGCCTCGGATTCGAGCGCAGCGGGCGGGAGTGGACCGAGGCTGATGTCGACAGCTTCGTGCCGATCCTGCTCAAGTCCTACGAGGCGGAGATCTTGGTCCACAGCCGCCTCTATCCGGGCGTGGTCGCTGCGGTCGAGGCACTGAAACGAGCAGGCTACGCAACCGGCGTCTGCACCAACAAGCCGCAGAACCTGGCGGAGCTCCTGCTTGCGCGGCTCGACGTCCGGCGCCTCTTCGACGGTCTCGTCGGCGCCGACACGCTGCCTGTCCGCAAGCCCGATCCCGATGCTCTTCGCGAAACCGTGCGACGCTGCGGCGGCGACATCAATCGGACGGTCCTGATCGGCGACACCGACACGGACCGCAACACTGCAAAGGCAGCCGGAGTGCCCGCGATACTCGTGACCTTTGGCCCGCAGGGCGACGGAGTCGCTGCTCTCGGGCCCGAAGCCCTGCTGGCGCACTACGACGACCTGGAGCGGCTGGTCGGCGGCCTGATCGGCTGACCTACATGAAGCCCAGTTCGAGTCGCGCCTCGTCGGACATCATGTCCATGCCCCAGGGCGGATCCCACGTCAGCTCGACGTCCACCGTCTTGACGCCCGGCAGCGGCTCGACCGCCTCGGCGACCCAGCCGGGCATCTCGCCCGCGACCGGACAGCCGGGCGCCGTCAGGGTCATGACGATGACAACCTCGCCCTGCTGCGAGATGTCGACCGTATAGACGAGGCCGAGATCATATATGTTCACAGGAATCTCGGGGTCGTAGACGGTTCGGCACGCCTCAACCACGTTCTCGTAGAGCGGGTGTTCGGTGGTGGAGGGGCGGATGAGCGGCTGCCCTTCCAGTTTCTCTGAAGTTTCGATTTTCATGCGACAGCGCCTCGCTGCGTCCCGGATTTGTTGAGGAGGTTAATAAGGAATTGATGGCGGCGGGTAAACCCGGCTCAGGGCCTCGCCGCGCGACCCCGCCGGCTCGGCACCGGCCTGGCACGTCGCTCTATGTCGTCGTAGAGCCGGGCGGCGATGTTGCGTGCGGTCGTCTTCTCGACGCCTTCGAGCCCCGGCGACGAGTTCACCTCGAGCACCTTCGGACCGTCAGCGGAGCGGAGCATGTCCACTCCGGCCATGCCTAGACCAAAGGCGCGGGCAGCGCGAACAGCCGTCTCGCGCTCGACCCGGCTGATCCGCACGGGCTCGGCGGTACCGCCCTGATGCAGGTTCGATCGGAAGTCGCCGGCCGCCGCGACCCGGCGCATCGAGGCCGCCACCTTGCCACCGATCACGAGGCAGCGAATGTCTTCACCCGCCGCCTCCTTCACGAAATGCTGAACGAGGAAGTTGGCTCTGAGGCCGCGGAACGCCGAGATGACCGACTGCGCGGCCTTGCGTGTCTCCGCCAGAACCACGCCCTTGCCTTGCGTCGATTCGAGTAACTTGACGATCAGCGGCGCGCCTCCGACCAGGTGGATCAGGTTGTCGGTGTCCTTGGGGCTGTTGGCGAAGGCGGTGACCGGCATTCCGATCCGGTGGCGGGCGAGGATCTGGTGCGCCTGCAGCTTGTCGCGGCTGGCGGTGATGCCGTCCGAGCCGTTGACGCAGTAGGTGCCCAGCGTCTCGAACTGCCGGATGACAGCGGTTCCGTATGCTGTGACGCTGGCGCCGATGCGCGGGATCACGGCATCGTAGCTGGGCAGGCGCTTGCCGTCGTAGTGCACCTCGGGCGTAAGCGCGTCGATGATCATGTAGCAGCGCGTCGTGTCGATCACCTCGACGACATGGCCGCGCCGCTCGCCCTCGGCCACGATGCGGCGGGTCGAGTAGTTGTGGGCCTCGCGGCTGAGCACGGCGATGCGAAGCGCCCGTTCAGGGGCGACGTCGCGGACATCGGCGGAGTGGTAGACGTCATAGTCCAGCGGCTCCTGGCAGAAGCTCTCGCCCGGAGCGATCACCATGTCCTCGCCCAGCGCCTGCCGGCCGAGGAGCATCCGGTACGACATCGCGCCGCGATCGGTCAGCGTCACCTCGATGGGCCACCGTCGGTTGCCCACAGCGAGGTCGGTGACGATGACATACCGCAACTCGGTCTCACCGTTGGAGCTGGTAACCTCGCGGCGGTCGCGCACCTCGGCCGAGCATGGGATCACCACGTCGTCTCTGCCCGGGATCGGCTGGACCATGAAGCGGACGCGCGGACGCGAAGCGGGGCCGAAGGGCTCGATCTCGAAGGCGTGCAGCGCCGAGGTGCGCGCGCCGGTATCGACCTTGGCCTTGAGCGCCGGCAGGCCGAGGCCGGGCAGGCCGACCCATTCCTCCCAGCCGAGGCGAAAGGGGCTCAACTCGTCCATTTCGGCTCCTTGTCCGTGGCGGCGTTGTGGCCCAGAAGGGCGCGGGCCACGCTCAAGAGGACATATGGCCGAAGGTTTCAAGTTCGAACTCGCCGCGACCGACGGCAAGGCTAGGACCGGGATGATCTGCACGCCGCGAGGCGAGATACGGACGCCGGCCTTCATGCCGGTGGGCACGGCGGGGACCGTTAAGGCCATGTTGCCGGAGAGCGTCCGGGCGACCGGTGCGGACATCCTGCTGGGTAACACCTATCACCTGATGCTGCGCCCGACGGCCGAACGGGTGGAGCGGCTGGGCGGGCTGCACCGCTTCATGAACTGGCACCGGCCGATCCTGACGGACTCCGGCGGCTTTCAGGTGATGAGCCTCTCCGACCTGCGCAACCTCGACGAACGGGGCGTGCGGTTCCGCAGCCACGTCGACGGTAGCCTCCACGAGATCACGCCCGAGCGGTCGATGGAGATCCAGCGGATGCTGGGATCGGACATCGTCATGTGCTTCGACGAATGCACGTCGTGGCCAGCGGAGGAGTCGGCGGCGCGGGCGTCGATGGAGCTGTCGATGCGCTGGGCCGCGCGGTCGCGCGAGGCGTTCGGTGACCGGCCCGGACATGCGCTTTTCGGCATCCAGCAGGGCAGCCTCTATCACGATCAACGTGCCGAGAGTGCCGAGGCGCTGCGCGCGATCGGCTTCGACGGCTACGCCGTGGGCGGCCTGGCGGTCGGGGAGGGGCAGGAGGCGATGTTCTCGGTCCTGGACTACGCCCCGGACATGCTGCCGGCGGACCGGCCGCGCTACCTCATGGGGGTCGGCAAGCCGGACGACATCGTGGGGGCGGTGAAGCGCGGCATCGACATGATGGACTGCGTCCTGCCATCTCGCTCGGGGCGCACGGGGCAGGCCTTCACGCGGCGCGGCGTGGTCAACCTGAAAAACGCGCGGCACCGCGACGATCCGAGGCCCCTCGACGAGCAATGCAATTGCCCTGCCTGCCGGAACTACAGCCGCGCCTATCTGCACCACGTCTTTCGCGCCGGCGAGATGATTTCCGGAATGCTTCTGACGTCGCACAACATGCACTACTATCAGGAGCTGATGCAGGCGATGCGAGCGGCGATCTCCCGAGGCGCCTTCGACGCCTTCGAGACCGAGTTTCAAGCGATTCGCGCGGAAGGCGACCTGGAGCCGGTCTAGCAGGGTGCTGACGAAGGCGCCCCCGTGACACGTCGTTCCGGGTGGCGCGGCTTGGAGAGTGCCGGGGGTGGCGTCGGCAGTCTTGCGCGGGCGCCTCTCCGCTTCATGCGGCCAGGAGTCGGGGCAACCGCGCTAGGTTGTACGCCACGATGGTGAGCGTGAACCGGGCGCGGACCCGTTCCACGCCTCGAAGCATCGTCTGCGCCATGTCGCCGACGGTCTTTGCCCAGCCAAGGGCTCCTCGATCTTCTTCCGGCGCTTCTGCGAGGCGGCGTAACCGGCATGGCGCGTGGTGCGCCCGTCGATAGCCGAATGGCGCGCCTTCCGGGCAACGTGCGCGGTCACGCACATCCGGCGCAGGCCGGCGACGAAGTCGGCGCTGTCGAAGCCCTTGTCGGCGTCGAACGTGAGGCGCCGGGTGGAGCCCGGCGAAGGCCGGTCGATCATGTCGATCGCGCACGCCGTTCGGCGCGGCCGTTCGCCGGTGTCAGGTCGGCCTGCACGACCACGCCGTTCCGGCTCTCCATCAGGGTGTGGCCCATGAAGCAGAGCATCGCGCCCGCGCCGGGCGACTTCTTGAACAGCCGAGCGTCGGATTGGTTGTCGAGGCATGTGTCGCGTTGGACCGCTTCTCGCCTCGGAAGTCGACTTCGGCGTTGCGGGATCGAAGGGCGGCGCGGGTCATCGGCGGGTTCTCGGAGCTGGGCGGTTCGGAGGCGTCTTCGGGGCGAGCAGAGGGCGGTTCGTCAGGACCGCCGCCGGGCTAGTCGGGCGGGCTGCCCTCGGACCTCGGCTGGAAGCTCTGCATCGAGGCCCAGGCCTTGATCAGCGTGCCGTCGACTGAGAAGTGCTTGTCTGACAGGAGCGGCGCGACCTGTGCGTGAGCCAGGATTGCGGCCGGGACCTTGCGAGCGATGTCGGTGGTCACAAGCCGGTCGCGGTTCTTCGAGAACACCGTCGGCACCCACACCGCGTCGTCGATCCCCAACCCCACGAACCAGCGGAACAGCAGGTTGTACTGCATCTGCTCCATCAGCTGCCGCTCGGAGCGTACCGAGAACAGCATCTGGATCAGGCTGGCCCGCAACAGCCGCTCCGGCGCAATCGAAGGCCGACCCTCCCTGGCAAAGAGCCGGTCGAACTCTGCATCCATGCGGCCAGCGCGTCGTTGACGATCTCGCGGACCTTCCGCAGCGGGTGCCGCGACGGGATGCGCTCCTCCAGGTCCACGTAGCTGAACAGCGCGCCCGTCGTCTCGTCCGTCCCGCGCATAACCGCCCCCAGCCGCCAAGGTCCGGTGAATCATGTCTTTCATGGCGCGTAGAGGACCGAGTTCTTCAGCACCCTGCTAGTGGACGGCGGGCGCCGATGGCCCTATCTCTTGCGGCGTCGGACGTCCCGCGCCACATTCTTACCGAGGCGCTTGCGGTTGAAGGGCGGAGGGCAAGTTCCCACCTGATGAAGCCGAGAATGGAGGTGGACGTGGCCGCCCGGGCGTGGGGCCGGAGCCATCTCGCTGTTAAGGATAAGGCATGACCGAGCAAACCCCGCAGACACATCCCGTCCTGCCCCTGCGTGACATCGTGGTGTTCCCGCACATGATCGTGCCGCTCTTCGTCGGACGCGAGAAGTCGGTGCGCGCGCTGGAGGAGGTGATGTCGGACGACCGGCAGATCCTGCTTTCGAGCCAGATCGACCCGAGCGTCGACGATCCGACGCCAGACGGGATCTTCGGCGTCGGCGTACTGGCCAACGTGCTGCAGCTGCTCAAGTTGCCCGACGGCACAGTCAAGGTGCTGGTCGAGGGGCGCTCGCGCGTGAGGATCGATGGCTACGTCGAGAACGACCGCTTCTTCGAGGCGCGCGCCACCCCTCTCCACGAGACGGAGGGTGACGAGGCGACAATTCGGGCGCTGATCAAGTCGGTCGCGACCGAGTTCGAGCGCTATGCCAAGATCAAGAAGAACATCCCCGAGGAGGCGCTGTCGGCCGTCTCGGAGGCGCGCGATGCCAACAAGCTGGCCGACACCGTCGCCGGTCACCTCGGCGTGGACGTGGCGCAGAAGCAGGAGCTGCTGGAGACGCTGAGCGTGGCCGAGCGGCTGGAGAAGGTCTATGGCCTGATGCAGGGCGAGATGTCGGTCCTGCAGGTCGAGAAGAAGATCAAGACCCGCGTGAAGTCGCAGATGGAGCGCACCCAGCGCGAGTACTATTTGAACGAGCAGATGAAGGCCATCCAGAAGGAGCTCGGCGACGGCGAGGATGGCCAGAACGAGGTTCAGGAGCTCGAGAAGCGAATCTCCGAGACCAAGCTCTCGAAGGAGGCGCGCGAGAAGGCCGAGGCCGAGGTCAAGAAGCTGAAGTCGATGTCGCCGATGTCGGCCGAGGCGACGGTCGTCAGGAACTACCTCGACTGGATGCTGTCGATCCCGTGGGGCGTGAAGTCCCGCGTCAAGAAGGACCTGACCCGCGCCCAGAAGGTGCTGGATGACGACCACTACAGCCTCGAGAAGGTCAAGGAGCGGATCGTCGAGTACCTGGCGGTGCAGCAGCGCTCGAAGAAGCTGCGCGGCCCGATCCTCTGCCTCGTCGGCCCTCCGGGCGTCGGCAAGACCTCGCTCGGCAAGTCGGTGGCGAAGGCGACAGGGCGCGAGTTTATCCGCATCTCACTCGGCGGCGTCCGGGACGAGTCGGAGATCCGCGGCCACCGGCGGACCTACATCGGCTCGATGCCGGGCAAGATCGTCCAGTCGCTGAAGAAGGCGAAGACCACGAACCCGCTGATCCTCTTGGACGAGATCGATAAGATGGGGCAGGACTTCCGCGGCGATCCGGCCTCGGCGATGCTGGAGGTGCTCGACCCGGAGCAGAACTCGACCTTCGTCGACCACTATCTCGAGGTGGAGTACGACCTGTCGAACGTGATGTTCATCACCACGGCGAACTCGTACAATATGCCTTCGCCGCTCCTCGACCGGATGGAGATCATCACCCTCGCCGGCTACACCGAGGACGAGAAGACCGAAATAGCCAAGCGGCACCTGATCCCGAAGCAGGTGAAGAACCACGGCCTGAAGCCGCGAGAGTTCGATCTTTCGGACGAGGCCCTGCAGGAGATGATCCGCACCTACACCCGCGAGGCCGGCGTGCGGAACCTCGAGCGCGAGATTGCCAAGCTCTGCCGCAAGGCGGTGACGCAGATCGTGCGCCGGGACACCGATAAGGTCGTCATCACGGCCGAGAACCTCGGCGAGTTCCTCGGCGTAAAGAAGTTCCGCTACGGTCTTGCCGAGAAGGAGGACCAGATCGGCGCCGTCACGGGGCTCGCTTGGACGCAAGTTGGTGGCGACCTTCTGTCGATTGAGGCACTGCGGCTGCCGGGGAAAGGCCGGATGAAGACCACCGGCAAGCTCGGGGACGTGATGAAGGAGTCGATCGACGCGGCCTCGTCGTTCGTGCGCTCGATTGCGCCGTCAATCGGGGTGAAGCCGACGCAGTTCGACAAGATGGACATCCACGTCCACGTGCCAGAAGGTGCAACGCCCAAGGACGGGCCGTCGGCGGGCGTGGCGATGGTGACCTCCATAGTGTCGGTGCTGACGCAGATTCCGGTCCGCAAGGACATCGCGATGACTGGTGAGGTTACTCTCCGCGGCAACGTGCTGGCCATTGGCGGGCTCAAGGAGAAGCTGCTGGCTGCGCTGAGGGGCGGCATCAAGACCGTGCTGATCCCCGAGGAGAATGCCAAGGACCTGCCGGAGATCCCGGAGAACGTGAAGGCGGGGCTGAAAATCATCCCGGTCGACCACGTTCGCGACGTGCTGGACCACGCGCTGGTCCGACAGCCGGAGCCGATTGACTGGGACGAGGCGGCCGAAGAGGCCGCGGCCGCCAAGGCGTCGATGAAATCGTCCGAGGAGGGCTCGGCGACGACGGCGCACTAAGCCGGTTCGGCCTGGCCGAAAAAAAACAGCGCCGGCATTTGCCGGCGCTGTTTCGTTTTGCGCATTCAAAAGCCGGAGCAGGCCGACGTCCCGTCGCCGTCTTACTCGTCGGACTGGTCGACCTCGGTCGCCGGGACCTCATCGGCCTCCGGCTCATCCTCGTCCGCGGTCTGGCTCGCCAGGCCGGAAGGCGCAGAAAGGTTGGCGATGACGAAGTCTCGCTCGATCACCGCGCGGGCGCCTTGGGGAAGCGCGATCTTCGAGATCGTCAGCGTATCGCCGATCTGCATGCCTTCGACGGAAGCGGTGAGGTGGTCGGGAATGTCGCCCGCCGTCACCACCAGTTCGACCTCGGGCCGGACCATCGTCAAGACGCCGCCCTTGCGCAGACCGGGCGCCTTGTCGCGGTCGACGATCTCGACCGGGATGAAGAGGTTGATCTTGGACGTGCGGCGCAGACGCATGAAGTCGACATGCGTCGGCAGGTCCTTGACCACGTCGCGCTGCACGCCGCGGCAGATTACGCGGACGTCTTCCTGCCCCTCGATCTTTAGGTTGAAGAGCGTCGCGAGGAAGCGGCCCTTCTTGAGGCGCGTCAGCAGCTCGTTGAACGGAAGGTTGATCGACAGCGGGTCCTTGCCGCCGCCGTAGACGATGCCTGGAACGTAGCCCTCTCTGCGGGCTTGACGGGCGGCCCCCTTGCCTGTCCCCGTCCGTTCCAGGGCGATGAGATCAGGGATCTCGCCAGCCATGGTCAGTCTCTCCTATGGGCGGGCCGCCTCCAAGGGTGTCGGCCCGGGTTGAGCACGCGCCCATATCGCAACAGACACGGGATGTGAAGGGCGCAGTGCGCCTGACCGGCCGAGACGCGCCCCGGTGCCGGCCGAGCAATTTGAGGCGTATCGTCCGAACACGGGCGGGCCCCGACAACTCCGCGTTCAGAATTGGCACGACACTAGGTACGGAATGCAAAGCAACGGACCGACCTCGATGAATTTTGTGGAAATTCTGCTTCCCGGAACTCGGATCGCTTGTGTCGTGACCGCGGCTGTCGTCTGCCTGACGATGGCGCTGACGGTCGTGGTCCTGATGCATCACGCCGCCTCCAGCGAAGGCCGCGACCGCACCCGCTGGCAAGCGCTGATCGCTCTCTGCGCCGGCATCGGGGTCTGGACCACCCATTTCGTGGCGATCCTTGGGTATCGTCCGGACGCAGGGCTGATCTACGACGTCGGGACGACCGCGCTCTCGGTCCTGGCGAGCCTCTTCTTCGTGGGCGTGCCGCTCGCGATGGGAAGCTCCAGGCGCGCGCCGCGTGTGCGGGCGTCCTGGGGTGCGCTGACCGGCGTCGGCGTCGGAGGGATGCACTATACCGGCATGTCGGCGCTCGAGGGCTGCATCATCACGAACGATCCGGTGCTGATGGCCGTCGCGCTGTTCTCCGGTTGCGCGTGCTTTGCGCTCGCGCTGGGACTGCGAGGCGACCGCGTCGCTGTCGGGCGGGTCCTGCTCATCGTGAGCGGGGTCTGCGCTCTGCACTTCACCGCGATGGCCGGCGTCAGCCTCGAGATCTCGTCGGAGGTGACCGGCCGGACATTCGATACAGGGCCGCTCTCCGCCTTCGTCGCGCTCACATCCCTCGCGCTGTCGGTCTCGTCTTTCTTCGCGCTGGCCGCAGCACGAAGCCTGAGGGCGAAGCGGAACAAGGCGAGCAGGCGTGAGGCGCAGCAGAATCGCCTGCTGTCGATCGCGATGCGCAACATGTCGAATGGACTGGTCATGTACGGCACCGACGAACGCATCATCGCCCTCAACGATCAGGCGGTGACGATGATGCAGCTGAAGACCGGTCGGATCGGCGAGGGGAGCACCCTGACCGAGATGTTCCAAGCCATCGCCGAGGCTGAAAGGTGGTCCGAGGCGCGCCGGGACAATCGCATCCGCGCATTTCGGGAATACTTCAGCCGGACCGAGACAACGCGCTTCGAGGTCGAGATCGGAAGCGGCCAGGTGCTGCGCGTCTGTTGCCGTCCACTGGCCGAAGGCGGGGCCGTGCTGACCTACGACGATGTGACCGAGCGGCGCAATGCGGAGGCGGCGATGACGGAAATGGCCTGTCACGACGCACTGACTGGATTGCCCAACCGCCGTCGCTTCCAGGATCAGGTTGCCACGATGTTGCGGTCGGGGAGGGAGCGCTGGGTCATGATGCTCGACCTCGATCGTTTCAAGGCGATCAACGAGACGCTGGGTCACCATGTCGGGGACATGCTCCTGGTCAGCGTCAGCGATCGGCTCGTCGACGCCGGCCTCGACGGCAGGCTCTACCGGCTGGGCGGGGATGAGCTTGCGGTCCTGCCGGACAAAGAAGGTGGCGACTCCGAAGAGGTCGCTAAACTCATCGTTGGCTCGCTTGCGGCGCCGTTCACGGTGCACGGGCACAGCATCAGGATCAGTTGCAGTGCCGGGCTCGTCGTGGCCGAGGAGACGGACAACGCTGACATCCTGTTGCAGAAGGCAGACCTCGCTCTCTACCGGGCCAAGGCCAAGGGCCGGGACAGGGTGGAGCGCTATGAGGCGGGAATGATGGAAAAGGCGCAAGAGCGGCGCAACCTCGAGCTCGATCTGGCGCAGGCGACGGAGCGAGGCGAGTTCGTGATGCACTACCAGCCGATCTACGAACTTCCGTCGAAAACGCTGGCGGGATTCGAGGCGCTGGCTCGCTGGGAGCATCCCGTGCGCGGTCGCGTAGCACCCGCAGACTTCATCCCGCTGGCCGAGGAGAACGGGACGATCCACCACATCGGCAAATGGATCATCGACGAGACGTGTCGTCAGGCCGCCAGGTGGCCCGAGCACATCCGGATCGCGATGAACGTGTCCGCGGTCCAGATGCGTTCGCCCCGGATCGCCGACGACCTCGCGTCCGCGCTCGCCCGCCACGACGTGTGCCCGGGGCGGCTGGAGATCGAGCTGACCGAGACCGCGATGGTCGAGGATGGATGCGCAATCGCAGCTTCGCTCTGCCGTCTTCGCCGGCTCGGGGTCCGGATCGCGATGGACGACTTTGGAACGGGCTATTCCTCGCTCGCGCACCTGCGCGAGTTCGAACTAGACCGAATCAAGATCGACCGCAGCTTCGTCGCGGCGATCGAGCGTGATGCGGATGCGCGCGCGGTCGTTCGTGCCGTCACGTCGATGGCGCGCGAGATGTCCATCACCACAGTCGGCGAGGGCGTGGAGACGAGGGAGCAGCTGCAGCGGCTAATCGACCTCGGCTGCGATGCTGCACAAGGGTTTCTCTTGGGGCGCCCGGCCCTGGCGGCGGAAGCCGAACTGGTCATTGCCGCGCATCTTTTCGACAATGACGCGCGCGCGGACGCCGAGGCGGTCTCTGGCGGAGCCGTATTGAGAGCAGTGGTCGCCTGACCTTGACGTTCAGCTGTCGGCGACGCGTCGGAGCCACGCCCGGCCCCAAGGCGGCATGATTACCTGGCCATCGGGGAAGGCCATGGGGGCGACGGAAATGAGTTCGTCGTGGGCCTCGTTCGGGTCGATCCCCAGCACCTCGGCGGGAGTGCCCTGGTACTCCTCGGTGAAGTTGAAGACGCAGGTGACGGGCCGCATGTCCGCGGGACGACGGAGCGCGAAGAGGGCAGGGTTGGGCTGCTCCAGCACCGTTGTGGGAACGTGGCTGGCCAGCTCGGGCGTGGACTTGCGGACAGCCATCAGATGGCGGACGCCCGACAGCAGCCATGACCATGGCGGCTCACCGGCCTCGGCGAGCGCGACGCGGCGCCAGTCCATCGGCGGGCGGTGGGCCCAGCGGGCGTCATGTGCGAGCGCCGGATCGTCGAGGTAGGAGAGGTCGTTTAGGAGGCCGATCTCGTCGCCCATGTAGAGGAGGGGAACGCCGCCGAAGCTGGCGATCAGGGCGTGGCCGAGGAGGATGCGGTCGACGGCGGCGGAAACGGCGGCAGGGTCGTCGTGCAGGAGAGCGGCTTCCAGTCCGGCGAGCGAGGCGAAGCTGCCGCAGGTGCGGCGGTCGCCCGTCTCGGGGTTCGACTGGAAGTCGAAGCCGCGGGCGAAGGTGCCGGGGTGGGTTCCGTTGTAGAAGTTGGCGAGGAAGCCGCGGTGGCCGGGGCCCGTCATCGGCGGGAAACGCTCGGCGTCCTCCTCGGAGATGGCCCAGCCGATGTCGTCGTGGCAGCGGATGTAGGTGCCCCAGCAGGCACGGCGGAACGCCTGCGGGAAGTAATGCCCCAGGACATGGGTCATCAGCCGCGTGTCGCCGGAGGCGAGCGAGGACCAGAACTGTACCATCAGGTTGTTATGGTAGGCGAGGTTCGAGACGCGCCCCGTGTGCCGGCCGGAGCCGAGATAGGGGACGAGGTCCTTTGCGCCGACGATCGCCTCGGCCTTGTGGATGACGGCGGGGCAGGCGATGCGGGTGGAGGCGGCGATCGCCTGCAGGATGTCGTGAACCTCGGGAAGGTTCTGGCACTGTGTCCCGAGGCGCTTCCACATGAAGGCGACGGCATCGAGGCGGAACACTTCCACCCCGCGGTTGGCGAGCCAGAGGATGGTATCGAGGATCCGCAGGAAGACCTCCGGGTTCTCCCAGTTGAGGTCCCACTGGAACTCGTTGAACGTGGTCCAGACCCATTTGCCGAGGTCGCCGTAGTAGGTGAAATTGCCGGGGGCCTGGTTGGGGAAGACCTCGAGCAGCGTCTCCTCGTAGGCCTTTGGCACCTCGTCGGTGTCGTACATGCGGTAGAGCGCCTGGTGCTCCGCGTCGCCGGCGCGTGCCGCGACCGCCCAAGCGTGCTCCTTTGCGGTGTGGTTGAGGACGAGGTCGAGGCAGACGCTCATCCCTGCGCCACGCATCTGCCGGCACACCTCTTCGAACTCGGCCATGGTGCCGAGCTTCGGGTCGATCTGGCGGTAGTCCATGACCGCGTAGCCGCCGTCGCTATCGCCCGGTCGCGGCTTGAGGCAGGGCATCAGATGGACGTAGGTCACGCCGAGGCTGTGCAGGTAGGGTATGCGCGTGGGCAAATCCGAGAGGGCGCCGCAGAAGCGGTCGGTGTAGAAGACGTAGCCAACCATCTGCTCGCCGAGAAACCAGCCGGGGTTGAGGTCGCGGACAAGGTCCAGGTCGCGCAGGTCGTCGGGCCGCTCGTCCCAGTGCCGACGCAGGAGAGCGTGGACGCGGTCAAGGAGACCCGGTGTGTGGTAGAGCCGGCCGAGGGCGTCGGAGAGGTCGGGCCGGCCCCGCTGCCAGCGCAGGTCGAACAGTCGGTCGCTGAGGGCCGGGTCCGCGTCCGAGGCCGTCATGCCCAGTCGCCCTCGAAGTCCCGCGGAACGAGGAGGATGTTGCGGTCGAGCGTTCGCACGTCCTTGCGCCCGCAGAGCGCCATCGTGGTATCGAGCTCCTTGCGGATGATCTCGAGGGCGGTGGTCACGCCACGCTCGCCCATGGCGCCGAGGCCGTAGACCCAGGCGCGGCCGATCCAGGCGCCCTTCGCCCCCATCGCCAGCGCCTTGAGAACGTCCTGTCCCGAGCGGACGCCGCCGTCCATGTGAACCTCCACCCGGTCGCCGACCTCGCGTACGATCTGCGGCAGGGCGCGGATCGAGCTCAGAGCGCCGTCAAGCTGCCGACCGCCATGATTCGAGACGACGATGGCGTCGGCTCCGACTTCCGCGGCCATGCGCGCGTCCTCGGCGTCGAGAATGCCCTTCAGGACCAGCTTGCCGCCCCACATCTCCTTGATGCGGTGGACCTTGTTCCAGTCGAGCTGCGGGTCGAACTGCTCGCCGATCCAGGACATCAGCGAGGCGGGGTTCTCCACACCCTTCGCGTGGCCGACGATGTTGCCGAAGCTGCGCCGCCTGGTGCGCAGCATCTCGAGGCCCCAGCCCCACTTCGTGGACAGGTTCATCATCGCGGACCATGTGAGCTTCGGCGGTGCGGAGAGGCCGTTCTTGAGGTCGCGGTGCCTCTGGCCGAGGATCTGCAGGTCGAGCGTCAGGACGAGGGCGGAGCAGTTCGCCTTCTTCGCCCGCTCGATCAGGCGCGCGAGGAAGTCCTGGTCGCGCATCACGTAGAGCTGGAACCAGAAGGGCTGGCCAGTCTCGGCGGCCACGTCTTCGATCGAGCAAATCGACATGGTGGAGAGCGTGAAGGGCACGCCGAACCTATGGGCCGCGCGCGCGGCCTTGATCTCGCCGTCGGCGTTCTGCATCCCGGTCAGCCCGACGGGCGCAAGCGCCACCGGCATCGACACGTCCTGACCGATGATGGTGGTGCCGAGATTGCGGTTCTCCATGTCGACCGCCACGCGCTGGCGCAGGCGGATCCGGTCGAAGTCGGAAATGTTCTCGCGAAAGGTCTGCTCGGTCCACGAGCCCGACTCGCAATAGTCGTAGAACATCCGGGGCACCCGGCGCCGAAAGATGCGATGAAGATCCTCGATCTCGGTCACGACGGGCATTCGCGGATCCTCTCTGCAGGTCAATCCGGCTTAGCAACGGGTAGATGGCGTGACAATCCGGGACGCAGGACCATGCTTCTGACGGCAGGCCGTGAAGGATCGCCAATGAACATCGTGCTCATCGGAACGCTGGCGAGCCTCGGGGCGGGCCTGATGACGGGGGTCGGCGCGCTGCCGGCCCTCTTCGGACGGCGGATCACGCGGCGGACGAACGACGCGCTGCTTGGCTTCGCGGCGGGCGTGATGATCTCCGCGTCGTTCTTCTCGCTGATCATCCCCGGGCTCGAGTCCGCCGAGGCTGAGTACGGCGGCGTCCTGACATCTGCCCTCATCGCCAGTTGCGGAATCGCGCTTGGGGCGGCGACGGTCGCCGCTTTGAACGAGGCACTGCCGCACGAACACTTCATCAAGGGGCGCGAGGGGAGCGAGGCCGCAGCGCTCGCGCGCATCTGGCTCTTCGTGCTGGCGATCACGATCCACAACTTCCCCGAAGGCATCGCCGTGGGCGTGGGTTTCGGCAGCGGCTCGGTCGCTGACGGGATGCCGCTCGCGATCGGGATTGGCCTGCAGAACGCGCCCGAGGGACTGGCCGTGGCGGTCGCGCTGATCGGGCAGGGCTACAGCCGCGGCACCGCGTTTCTCGTGGCGCTGTCGACGGGACTGGTCGAGCCGCTCGGTGGCCTTGCCGGCGTTGCCGCAGTGTCGGTCTCGACGGTGCTGCTGCCGTGGGGGCTGACGTTCGCCGCAGGGGCGATGCTCTACGTCATCAGCCACGAGATCATCCCCGAGACCCACCGCCACGGGCATCAGAACCGGGCGACGACCGGCCTCGTCTTCGGGTTGATCCTGATGATGCTTCTCGACGTGACGCTGGGCTGACGGTCAGCGGCGCGTGGGCTTGCGGCTCCGCGTCGCGCGCGTGCGCTGCGGGCGCGCGGTGCCTTCGCCCTCGGGCTGGGCGAGCCCGAGTTGCTCGCGCAGGACACGCTGCTTCACCTCGCTGACCTCGCCGGGCTTCAGCTCGCCCAGGCGGAAGGGGCCGTAGCCCACGCGGATCAGCCGGTTCACCGTAAGACCGAGGGCCTCCATCGCGCGCCTGATCTCGCGATTGCGCCCCTCGCGCAGCGCTACCGTGAGCCAGGCATTCGCCCCCTGTTGCCGGTCGAGCGTGACGGTCATCGGGCGGAACCGCTCGCCGTCGACGGTCAGACCCTTTCGCAGAGGCTCGAAGAGCGAGTCCTCGGGTGAGCCGTGGATGCGGACGCGGTACTTCCGCGTCCAGCCCGTCTCCGGCAGTTCGAGCCGGCGCTTGACCGCGCCGTCGTTGGTGAGGAGGAGCAGGCCCTCGGAGTTGAGGTCCAGCCGTCCCACCGTCACGACGCGGGGCATCCCCTCGGGCAGTTCGTCGAATATCGTGCGCCGGCCCTTCTCGTCCCGCGCAGTGGTCACGAGACCTGCGGGCTTGTGGTAGAGCCAGAGGCGCGGCGGCTCGGCCTCGGCCAGCGGGTTACCGTCGACCGCCACCTTGTCGGCGGGCGTGACGTTCAGGGCAGGGCTCTCGATGCGCTTGCCGTTCACCGAGACGCGACCTTCGGCGATCATGCGCTCGGCATCGCGGCGGCTTGCCACGCCGGCGCGGGCCAGGACCTTGGCGATTCGCTCGCCTGCGGGTGTATCCGTCATCATGCCGCCATACTCCGGGCTGCGCGGGAGGGAAAGCGCCGCCGGTCAGCCCGCCAGCAAGGCCAGGGCTTCGCGGTGGATCCCCGGGTTCGCGGCCGCGATGACCTGCCCACCGCCGGCCGCGGACCCGCCGGACCAATCGGTGACGACCCCTCCCGCGGCCTCGATCACCGCGATGGGCGCGGCAATGTCGTGCGGCGCGAGGGCGGCCTCGATCACCAGGTCCACGTGCCCCGCGGCGACGAGCGCATAGGCGTAGCAGTCCATGCCGTAGCGCGTGAGGCGGGCCGCGGAGGCGACGCGCCGGAACGCTGCGCCCTCCTCGGCAGTGCCGACCTCAGGATAGGTGGTAAAGAGCGTTGCGGACGGCAGCGGGCGTGGCGGCCGGGTTCGCAGGCGCGCCGGGCCTCGCGGTCCGGTGAATGTCGCGCCAATAGGCGAGCCGACGAAGCGCTCGCCGATGTAAGGCTGGTCGATCAGCCCGATGAAGGGACCATTCGCGTCGGCGACGGCGATCAGCACGCCCCAAGTAGGCGTCCCCGCGAGGAAGCCGCGCGTGCCGTCGACGGGGTCCAGGATCCAGGTCAGGCCGCTCGATCCGGTGGTGGCTCCACCTTCTTCGCCCAGTACCGCATCCTCCGGCCGCCGCTCAGCGAGAATGCGCCGCATCTCCTCCTCGGCGGCGCGGTCGGCCGCCGTCACCGGATCGAAGGCGCGGACGCCCTTGTCGTCGACCTGCAGGTCCGGGGCGCGGAAATGCTGCAGGGTCCGGAGGCGCGCGGCATCGGCGAGCGCGTTTGCCACTGAGAGAAGTGTCCGGATCAGGTCTGGGTTGTGACGCATCGGTTCGCGCTACAGCGAGGCGAGGCGGCCATCAAGGCGCGCGAACTGCAGGGACGGCATCCTGAGGCATTCTGCGCTCAGGACGACGCTCCGGGGAGACGGCGTTCAGCCGTGGTCCCCGTTGCGCAGTCAGGCAGCGTCGCTAAGCACCCGGGCGAGTTCAAAGAGCCGCCGGCGCTGGTTCTCCGGGATAGAGTAGTACGACCGGATAAGCTCCAGCGCTTCCTTGTCGGCGAGGATATCGCCGCGGAGACCAGGTTCCACCTCGGCACCTTCGCTGTCGCTCAGGCCCTCGAAGAAAAAGGCGACCGGCACCTGCAGCGCGCTGGCGATGTCCCAGAGGCGCGAGGCGCTGATCCGGTTCATCCCCGTCTCGTACTTCTGAATCTGCTGAAATTTGATTCCGACACGCTCGGCAAGTTGCTGTTGCGTCATCCCGGTCATCCACCGGCGATGGCGCACCCGCTTGCCGACGTGCACATCAACTGGATGCTTCATCAATAGGCTCCCTACTACAACTACGAGCCTATATGCCTCCATGTGACACCACTTCGGCAACCTGTCCAAAAGTTAGGTTCAAGGTTGCGAAAAGGCTGCCAATTCCCGCTCTCGGCGACCACTTTGCGCGCTCAGCTAACAATTGTATCAATGTGAATTAGGGTCTTTCGCAGAATGATAACTCGCCTTATGCGTGTCGCGCGTTTTGCATCGCAAATTGCAACGAATCGTCGGCGAATCAGTGGTTGACGAAGGGCGCATGAGGGTCCTGCAGGTCGAGGCTACCGGCAAGGCGCCGGTACTGCGTAACATCGAGGCTCCGCGACCTGGCGCGGGGGAGCTCCTCATCGAGGTGCGTGCGTGCGGACTGAATTTCGCCGACCTCCTCCAGATCGATGGCGTCTACCAGGAGCGTCTGGAGCCGCCTTTCGTCTTGGGTCGCGAGCTGTCCGGCCTTGTCGCCGAATGCAGGGATGCCGACGGCTTCAGGGCCGGTGACAGGGTCGCCGCGCATGTGGGCTCGGGCGGTCTGGCCGAACTTGCCGCGGTGCCGGCGGAGCGCTGCCTGAAGCTACCCTCGTCCATGCCGTTCGAGCAGGCGGCCGCCTTCCAGGTCACCTATGGCACGAGCCATCTCGCGCTCGTCCGCCGCGCGCAACTGCAATCGGGCGAGACGCTGCTGGTGCTGGGCGCGGCTGGTGGGGTGGGGCTGACCGCTGTAGAGATCGGTCGCAACCTCGGGGCTACGGTCATTGCCGTAGCGCGTGGCCGGGAGCGTCTCGAGGTGGCGCGGCGTGCGGGAGCGCATCATCTGCTGGATCGCGACACGGCGGACGTGCGGCAGGCGGTGATCGAATTCGGCGGTGCGGATGTCGTGTACGACCCGGTGGGAGGCGAGATGTTCGCGGCAGCCCTTCGCGCCTGCCGTCCGGAGGCGCGCTACCTGCTGGTCGGCTTTGCCGGCGGCGTGCCGGAGGTCAGGCCGAACCACCTGCTGGTCAAGAACGCCAGCGTCATTGGCCACTACTGGGGCGGCTATCTCAAGTTTCGCCCGGACGTCCTGACCGGCAGCCTGCGCGAGCTCCTCGACTGGTACGAGAGGGGGCAAATCCACCCGCATGTGGGAACGACGCTGCCTCTCGACCGTGCTCTCGAGGGGCTCGAAATGCTCAGGCGGCGCACCTCCACGGGCAAGGTCGTGATCCTGCCCTAGTACTCAGCTCTTGAAGGCATGGCGAAGCAGCGCGGCGAGCTGCGCGGCTGGCTTGCCGGCCACGTAATCCGAGACGTAGAGGTTGATCTTCTTCGAGGTCAGCTCGGGCAGCGCACCGCCGTGCTGGATGCGTTCGGTGTGAGGCACCTGCGTCCCCTCGAGCAGCGCACAGACAGCCAGGTCGGCGCTCACGCTCGCCTCCACTGTCCGGCTGCTGTCGGACTCCACGGCCATTTCCCAAGGGATGCCTGCCGCGTCGAGCGCGCGCTGCACCCCGTGGCGAAAGATGCAGTTGTGCTCGAAGGCGAGGCGCAGCGGGCGCTGCCGCCAGGTACCGCCGCCGGGGGCGCCGATCCAGATCAGGGGCTTCTCGATCAGGGTTTCGCCGCCCGCATCGCAATCATCCTCGGTCGTGAGGATCAGGTCGCATTGTCCACGGTCGAAGAGTCCCTTCAGCCTGCGGGTGTAAGACGACATCAGGTTTACCCGCACGCGCGGATAATCCGCGGAAAAGCTGTGCAGGACCGACGGGATGGCGGGATAGACGATGTCATGCGGCACGCCGAGGACGATCTCGCCCTCGAACTCCTGATGTGTCAGGCGCGCGTAGACCTCATCGTTCAGGTCCAGCATCCGCCGCGCATACCCCAGCAACTGATCGCCTGCGCCGGTGAGGGCAACAGTGCGCGAGGACCGGTCGATGAGGGAGAGGCCCGTGGCTTCCTCCAGCCGCTTGAGCTGCATCGATACGGCAGACTGCGTCAGGTTGAGAAGACTTGACGCCCGCGTCACGCCGCCGGCATCCGCGACCGCGACGAAGGAGCGCAGGGCTGTGAGATCCAGGTTCCGAGGCACATCATTCTCCGTGATGGATCACGTCATGAACATTCGTTTTCAATATTGAACAAAGGCACCATAAATATCAAGACGCGTGATGCGATTTGCTCCCGCGATCAGCAAGCGGAAAGGTCCAATTCATGTCCACGATTGCCATGCACGTTTCGCGCCGCCGCCGGTTCGGCATTTTCCGGCGTGTGCTTGCGGCGCTCGCGCTGCGCCGCAGCCGTCAGACGCTGGCCGGTGCCGATGACCATATCCTCCGTGACGTCGGTTTGACACGTGCCGAGGCCGAGGCCGAAGCCGCGCGCCCCATCTGGGACATCCCTGCCTGGTGGCGCGCCTGATGCCGCGACCGTTTCGCACGCCTCACATGGTGCAAGTGCGCTTGAACTAAAGGCCGCCCTCGCCGATATTGCTAGCGAGAGCGGCCTCCGCCTGTCGGTTGCC
This sequence comes from Roseitranquillus sediminis, assembly GCF_016918935.1. Taxonomy (GTDB): domain Bacteria; phylum Pseudomonadota; class Alphaproteobacteria; order Rhodobacterales; family Rhodobacteraceae; genus Roseitranquillus; species Roseitranquillus sediminis. The sequence goes on along the minus strand of NZ_JAFFOB010000018.1, from coordinate 144,380 downwards.
GCAAGGGGATTCTTCTGGAGGCGACACATGGCTGAGTATCAGACGGTTCGGGCCGGTGCCGGTGCCCGCGCGGCGCGGATCGACGAGGGCCTTCGCGCCCACATGAACAAGGTCTACGGCACGATGTCGGTGGGGATGCTGGTCACGGCGGGTGTCGCCTGGGCCATCGGATCTTCGCCTGAACTTCTGTCCATCTTCCGCGACCCGGTCACTTTGCAGCCAAACATCCTCGGCTGGGCCGCGATGTTCGCGCCGCTGATCATGGTTTTCGCCTTCGGCGCGGCCATCAACCGGCTTTCCGCGGCGGGCGCGCAGCTCTTCTTCTACGCGTTTGCGGCCGTCATGGGCTTGTCGATAAGCTGGATTTTCGCTGCCTTCACCGACATCTCGATCGCGCAGACCTTCCTGGTGACCGCCATCGCCTTCGCGGGGCTCAGTCTCTGGGGCTACACGACGAAGCGCGACATCTCGGGCTGGGGTGCCTTCCTGATCATGGGTCTGATCGGGCTGATCGTCGCTTCTATCGTGAACATCTTCATCGCCTCGGCGGCGCTGCACTTCGCGGTGTCGGTGATCGGCGTGCTGATCTTCGCGGCGCTGACCGCCTACGACACGCAGCGGATCAAGACCGATTACGTCGCGCACGTCCAGTCGATGGACCAAGAGTGGTTGAACAAGTCCGCGATCATGGGGGCACTGAGCCTCTACCTGGACTTCATCAACCTGTTCATGTTCCTGCTTCAGTTCATGGGCAATCGCGAATAATCGCGTTTACTGCGATCGGACTGGAAGGCGCTCCGGGAAACCGGGGCGCTTTTTTTTCATTAGGGATCAGAGGCGACGTATCATGCGGATCGCCGGGAACACGATCCCAGCGCCGAGAGGCACGTCGATGCGATCCAGCTCGCGAAAACCGCAGGCGGCGTAGAAGGGGCGGGCGGTCCGCGTGCTGTGGCACTCCAGCGTGCGCGCGCCGGACGCCGCCGCGTCTGCGATGATCCTTTCGATCAGCGTCCGGCCGATGCCCTCTCGGGTGCGGCGGTGATCGGTGACGAGATGTCGGACATGTGCCGTCTTGCTGCGGGTCGGCCCAACCGGCGCTGCGCGGGTCCATCCGCCACCGCCCACAATGTCGCCGTCGGATTGCACGACATAGTATGTCCCTGAGGCAAGGAGGCGCGGGTTGGCCCGTGCGATGACCGGCACGGCGGTGACCATGATCGACGGCGGATAGTCGTTCTTCAGCAAAGCCGGATAGCTTCGCGCGAACATGGTGTCGAGCGTCTGCAGGTCGTTGGGTCTCGCGACCCTCACGGTCAGTGTGGCCGCCATTCCACCATAGAGCAGACACAAAAAGGGCCGCGCAAGCGGCGCGACCCTCGGAAAGTCCGGCTCGGCGGAAAGCTACTTGATCTTGCCTTCCTTGTACTCCACGTGCCGGCGCGCGACCGGGTCGTACTTCTTGATCGTCATCTTCTCGGTCATTGTGCGGGCGTTCTTCTTCGTCACGTAGAAGTGCCCGGTGTCCGCCGTCGAGTTCAGGCGGATCTTGATCGTGGTCGGCTTGGCCATGCTGCCCTCTCCTCGAGTGGTAGGAACGGCGCGTCGGCCGCCCGAACTGAAACTGGAAGTCCGCCTTTTAAGCCCGGACCGTCGGCTGTCAACCTGAAATGCCGGCCTGCGGGTCGAGCGTCACCAGGATGGTCGTCACCTCGCCCGAAGTCTCGGCCAGGGGCGTGGCAGCCGCGTCCCAGACGCTTCCGTCCCGCGCGACAAGCCGCGAGCGTGCGTTCTCGCCGCGGAGAGAACGAAGCAGGGTATTGCGCAGCGACGGCTCGGCCTCCGGCAAGAAGAGGTCCGACCAGGACAGCGCCCCCCTGAACGCCTGCGGCACGAGCCGCACGAGCGCGGCATGGTTCGCAAAGGTGATACGGCCTTCCGCATTGATGAGCAGGATGGGATCCGCTCGATCCCGCAACAGGGCCAGCGTGACGTCCATCACCTGGTCGGTCTGAGTACTTCCGCTTCCGTCGGCCATGGCTCCTCCGGTGTGGGCCAGTTTGCCCGGACTGCGACGGCGATCTTGCCGCCAACTCGCCACAAGTCAACCATGACGAGAGTCCGTGCGCAGCTACGGCTCTGTTACGTGCGGATGGCCTGTAAGCCGGATTCTGTTCCGGGGTCGCCCCCTTCGGTGACCATTCATCTGGCCCCGCCGTCGCCGACGGGGTCGAGCTGCCAACCCGGATCTCTCGGGCCGAAGCCGCCCTGCCCAAACGGGCACGAGATCCCTATTCGACATTGCTCCCGGTGGGGCTTGCCGTGCCGGTCCGGTTGCCCGTCCCGCGGTGGGCTCTTGCCCCACCGTTTCACCCTTGCCCTGCATGCAGGGCGGACTGTTCTCTGTGGCGCTTTCCCTCGAGTTTCCCCGGCCGGGCGTTACCCGGCACCGTTGCTTCGTGAAGTCCGGACTTTCCTCGACGCGCCTGGCGCGCCGCGGTCACCCGGCCATCCGCACGGCGCCAGAGCTATGCCGCCTTGTCCCAGCGGTCAATCGGGAACCGCCTTGCAAGGTCGAAGGCGAGCCCGGCGTCAACCGCATCGGCCGGACCCGACGCTCCGGGCCGAAACCGCAGACGGAAAGCCTCGAGTCTAAGTTGCGGCGACACGAAGGCAGGATAGCCGAAGCGCAGCAGCGCAGCGTCGGTGCCGCTAGGTTCGTCCTCGCCCGCCTCCGGCCAGACGGAGAGGCCGGCGTGCGCTAGGCCGCGCCAGTCGAAAAGCGGGCCAGGATCGCACTTCCGGCCCGGAGCCATGTCGGAATGCCCAATGACGCGGGCAGGGTGAATGTCGCGACGCGCCATGATGTCCCTCAGTAGGCGCGTGAGCGCCTCCATCAGCGGAGCCGGATATTGACTGCCGTCGCCCTCGAGCTCGATCCCGATGGAGCGCGAGTTGACGTCCGTCACCGCGCCCCAAGATCCCATTCCCGCGTGCCAGGCGCGGAGTTCCTCGTCGACCAGATGGAAGGCCTCGCCGCGCCGGTCGATGAGCCAGTGCGACGAGACCGCGGCCGCAGGGTCGCACAGACGCTCGAGCGCCGCATCGCGCTCCATCGCGGTGTAGTGCAGGACGATCAGGTCGGGGCGTACGCCGCCGCGGCGCGGTCCGTGGTTCGGCGAAGGCCGGTGGATCATCCGGCGCGGGCGTTGCGGAACGGTCTCGGATCCCAGTAGCAGGCGAAGCCGTCGCCGTCGGGGTCTAGGCCCATCCGGTCACGCTGGGGGCCGCCGGCGTCGAGGAACGCCTGCTGCGCAAGGTCGGGCGACGCATAGCGGGCGCAATTGCGCGTGAAGCGGGCCTGCTGATTGAAACCGGTGCGGCTGTAGATCCGCTCGCCCGGCTGGTTGGACGTCGAAAGGGCATACGCGACGATATTCGCGCCAGTGTCCGCCGGGCGCTCGGGCAGCGGCTCTGGTGGCAGTACACGATAGGCCTCGCGCTGCGCCTCGATCCGTTCGCGGTCCGACTCGATGCTCTCGCGCGAAGACACTGCGGCAAAGTCCTGTTCGTCGGAGATGACGGGGCTGCCGCCCGGCGTCGCCACCGGCTCGGGTGCCCCCGTCACGATTGCGCTGCTGCCCGGCGATGGTGATGCCACCGAAATGCCTGCAGCCGCCAGTTCGTCAACTGTGATGACCGGCTCCGACGTCGGCTGGACGATCACCGGGTTGGCGGTCCCGCGCAATTCGGCCTCGCGCTGGGCATCGTATTCGTCGAAACCGACGCCGCGCGTGGTCGGTCCGGCAGCGCAGGCCGCCAGTGCCAGCAATGAAGTCATGGCCAGATAGCGCATCGTCACCCTCCCGAGCGTCACCACCATTTGCCTGGCTTGTGCCCGAAATCCGCCGCCCGCTCCAGCGCGAACGCGGCGTCGAGCAGATCCGCCTCCTGCCAGGGCCGCCCGATGAGCTGCAGGCCAAGCGGAAGTCCGCTGCGGTCGAGCCCCGTTGGGACCGATATACCCGGAAGGCCGGCGAGGTTCACCGTCACCGTGAACACATCGTTGAGATACATCTGAACCGGGTCCGCGTCCGCCATCGACCCCAGCTCGAACGCGGCGGAGGGGGTGGCTGGCGTGAGGATCGCGTCCACGCCCTGTGCGAACGCCTCCTCGAAGTCCCGCTTGATGAGCGTTCGGACCCGGCGCGCGCGGTTGTAATAGGCGTCGTAGAACCCGGCGGAGAGGACATAGGTCCCGACCATGACCCGCCGCTTGACCTCATCGCCGAAGCCCTCGGCGCGCGTTTTCTCGTACATCTCGAGCACGCCGTCGCCCTGCGAGAGCTTGGCGCGCCGCCCGTAACGGACCCCGTCGTAGCGAGCGAGATTCGAGGAGGCTTCGGCCGGCGCGATCACGTAGTAGGCCGGCAGCGCATATTTCGTGTGCGGCAGCGAGATGTCCACGATCCTGGCGCCAGCGTCCTCGAGCATCCGGCGCCCGTCCTCCCAGAGCGCCTCGATCTCGTCCGGCATCCCCTCCATCCGGTATTCGCGCGGGATGCCGATTGTTTTGCTGCGGATGTCGCCCGTCAGCGCCGCTTCGAAGTCCGGCACCGGCAGGTCGGCAGAGGTCGAGTCCATCGGGTCATGCCCCGCCATCGCGCCGAGCAGGATGGCGGCGTCGCGCACTGACTTCGCCATCGGACCGGCCTGGTCGAGCGACGAGGCGAAGGCGATGATGCCCCAGCGCGAGCAGCGGCCGTAGGTCGGCTTGATCCCGACGATGCCGGTGAAGGCCGCGGGCTGCCGGATCGAGCCGCCGGTATCGGTGCCCGTCGCGCCGAGGCAGAGATCGGCCGCCACCGCCGCGGCCGAGCCACCCGACGAGCCGCCGGGCGTCAGCGCCGCCTCGTCGTTGCCGCGCCGCCAGGGGTTCACCACGTTGCCGTAGGTCGACGTCTCATTCGACGAGCCCATCGCGAACTCGTCCATGTTGAGCTTGCCGAGCATGACCGCGCCCTGCTCGAAGAGCTGCCGCGTGACGGTCGACTCGTACTCGGGCCGGAAGCCGTCGAGGATGCGGCTGCCCGCCTGGCTCGGCACCCCCTCGGTGCAGAAGAGATCCTTGATCCCGAGCGGAATGCCACACAGGTCGGGCGCGTTGCCGGCGGCGAGGCGGGCGTCGGCCTCCTTGGCCTGGGCGAGCGCGATCTCGGGCGTCTTGTGGGCGAAGGCATTCAGCGCGTCCGCACCTTCGACCGCCTGCAGGCAGGCCGCCGTCAGCTCGACCGCAGTGATCTCGCCCCCACGCAGCTTGTCGCGCGCCTCGGCAATGGTGAGCTGGTTCAGGCTCATTCGACCACCTTCGGCACGGCAAAGAAGCCCTCGCGCGCGTCGGGCGCGTTCGACAGGATCCGTTCCGCATAGCCACCCGCGGTGATCTCGTCCGGCCGGCGCTTCAGGCGCATCGGCGTGACGCTCGTCATCGGCTCGACGCCGTCGACGTCCACCTCGTTCAGCTGCTCGATGAAGCCGAGGATGGTGTTGAACTCGTCCGCCAGCGCCGGCAGATCCTCGTCCGACACCGCTATCCGTGCGAGATGCGCGACCCGCCGCGCCGTCTCCAGGTCGATCGACATGCTGCCTCCGTTCAGGTGCGCCTGCGTCTAGCGCGCGCTCCGCGCCCCTTCAAGCGCGTGCCGCCGATAGACTTCGATCATCATAGCCGAGCATCAGCGCGTTGATGAGATGCCAGGCGAAATGGGTTCCGAGCGGCAGCTGCTGGCAAAGCCGCAGGTCCGCCGAACGAAGCAGGAGCGAGAGCGCGAGGAGAATTGCTCCCGCCGCCAGGCCCGCCGCCGTGGCCCAGGAGTCGGGACCTATTTGTTCGCAATAGCCGTCGGTTTGCGGCGTCCAGTCCATGACAGCGCCCGCAGGTTCGCTAGGATGCGGTTGAAAAAGCTAAGGAGGACGCAATGAAAATCACGTGGCTGGGTCATTCTGCCTTCCGGATCGAGATCGGCGGGCAGATCCTGCTGATCGACCCGTGGCTGCACGGCAACCCGGTGTTCCCGGACGAGCGGCACGGCGAGGCGGTGCAGGGGGCGACGCACATCCTGGTGACGCACGGCCACGCCGACCACGCCTCCGAGGTGCCGGCGCTGGCGGCGGAACTGGGCATCCCGGTCCTCGGCATCTTCGACCTGATGGGCTTCTGGCAGAAGGAGCACGGGATCGACGTCGTAGGCTTCAACAAGGGCGGGACCGTCAGCCTGAACGGCGTGACGGTGACGATGGTGAACGCCGTTCATTCCTCGTCGGTCGCCGGAGAGACGGGGCCGCGCTACACCGGGGCCGAGGCGGGCTACATGATCTCGGGCGAGGGCCACACCATCTACGTCTCGGGAGACACCGACATCATGGCCGACATGCAGTGGATGGGCGAGCTGCACGCGCCCGACATCGGGATCCTTTGCGCCGGCGGACACTTCACCATGGACATGGCGCGGGCGGCCTGGGCGGCGAAGCGGTACTTCGACTTTCGCACGGTGATCCCCTGCCACTATCGCACGTTCGGCGCGCTGGAGCAGTCGGCCGAGCGCCTGGTCGACGGCCTGCCGGACGTCGACGTCCGCACGCCCGAAGTGATGGAAACGGTGGAGATCTAGCCGTCCATTCGCCCTAGGAGGCAGCCGCTCTCCGGCTCGACTCCGCCGGTGAGCGCGCCTCGGAGGCGATCGTCCGCCAGCCGTGCCGGATCGTGGAAGGTGGCGCAGAGGCTGAAGTCGCGGTCGCTCCGTCGCTCGTACCGGATCGCGCTGCCGTCGAAGGGGTCGGTCAGGATGTCTGTGCCGACGCTCCGGCCGCCGCACCAGTCGCGCAGTGTCTCCGGGCTCAGCTCGGCCGGAAGGGCCACATCGGGGCGGTCGCACCTCAGCGTCGCCGCGATGTCGTGCAGCCGGTCCAGCCGCGCCTCGTCCTCCCGCTCCATTCGCGCGTCTCGCGGACCGCCCACCAGCGCCAGGCCGACGCCCACCGCCGCCGCCGAGAGGAGGGCCGTGCCCGCCCAGAGCACGCGCCGCACGCTGTCGCGCCGCCGGCCGCCGGCCCTCATCTCTCCGCGTCCCCGGTGTCGCCGAGATAGTGCAGGAATACGACGGCCGAGACCAACGCGACGGCAGCGACCTTGAGCGCGAACCGCATCGTCAGCTCGCCGTCCAGGAACCGGTAGATCAGCGCGACAAGGTCGCCGAGAAACACGCAGGCCGACAGGAACAGTGCGAGGTAGGTCAGCGCGTGCCGAACCGCCGAGCGCCGCCGGCCCGGGTCGGCCGCCACGCGCCGCGCCTCCCACCACGTGAGCCCCGCATAAAGCGGCCCTGCGACGATTAGCATCGCCACCGCCCACCGCAGCTGCGTCGCCACCCAAGGAGTGCGGTCGAGCGGGTCCTCGACCGTCAGGTCGATGATCGCGTGCAGGAGCTGGATAAGGTGGTAGGCGCCGAAGACCAGCGCCAGCAGGATCAGCATGTAGACGAAGGCGTCGCGCGACGAGACATAGCTCGTAGGCTGCGGCACCGGCGGCACGAAGGCGGTGTCGGACCAGGCGGCGAGGGCACCGCGCACCTCGCCCTCGGACCAGCCGGCCTCGACCAGCGCACGCGCCACCTCGTCCCGGCTCCGCCCGGCGAGCAGCGCCTCGCGCACGAAATCCTGCAAGCGGTCGCGTCTGGCCATGTCACCTCCGTTGCGACACCGGACACCGGACACCGGAGCGCGGCGGTTGTCGAGCTTCACCTGCGCCCGGAAAAGAACGCTCGCAGAAGGCGCGCCGCGGCGTCGGCTCCGATGCCGTCGTAGACCTCCGGGGCATGATGCGCTTGGGGATGCGTGAAGACGCGGGCGCCGTGCGCCACGCCTCCCGACTTGGGATCTGCCGCACCGTAGTAAAGTCGCGCGATCCGGGCGGCCGAGATCGCCGCGGCGCACATCGCGCAGGGCTCCAGCGTGACGTAGAGGTCGCATCCGGTCAGCCGTTCGGACCCGAGCACTCGGCACGCCTCGCGGATCGCCAGGAGCTCGGCATGCGCGGTCGGATCCGCCATCTCTCGCGTCCGATTCCCCGCTCGCGCCAAGATGCTGCCATTGCGTGCCACCACGGCGCCGACAGGCACCTCGCCCCGCGCCGCCGCGGCCTCCGCCTCCGCCAGCGCGGCATCCATGTGGCTGCGGAACGTCACCGCGTCACACCGGCTCTCCCAGTGACCGCGCCAGGCTGCGGAAGAGGCCGATGTAGCCGCGCCCGATTTCGTCTGACCAGTCGAGTGCCAGTCCCACGACCATCCACGCGACGGCCAGCGGGATCGTCACCGCCAGCGCCGCGACGAGGCCGATCAGCAGGCTGCCCAGTAGCCGACCGCCGATCCAGTCCTCACCGCTCGCGTAATGACGCCAGATCCACTCCCGCGGCTCTCGCCCGACGAAGCCAACCAGACTGAAGCTCGCGAGCACGATGTGGACGTATGTCGGCAGCAGCGTCGAAAAGGCCATCGCGTAGAGCCAGTAGTAGTCCGCATCCATGGCCGCCGCGCCATCGAAGACCGGCTCCAGCGGATAGAAGCTCGGCCCGACCCACCGGTTGAGAAACGCGACGGTGGCGGTGAGTGCGCATCCCAGAGCCGCAAGGATTACAAGGGCGGAGACGACATCTGCGAGGCCGTAGAGCGCCGCCCTCCAACCCCGGGTCCGCCCGCGGCTCAGCAGCGTGAGTGTCCATCCGTAGGAGACGTAGTCAAAGAGCGCGTTGATGAGGGGAAAGACGCCGAGGAAGAGAAGGACGACCTGCGCGTAGTCGGGCACGACGCCGGTCGGGCGCATCGGCACGAGCGCGAGAAGCATCGCGCCGGCCAGGATGCCGATCATGAGCAGGTAGGCAAGCACGCCGCGCCTGCGCAGCACCAGAGGCTCGGCGCAGTGTGGGCTGAACACGACGAGGAGCGCGAGTAGGCCCAGCGCGAAGAAGGCCGACTGCGAGGCGACGCTGCCGGCGACGACGATCGCGATTGTGGTCCCCAGAAGGCCGAACCCGTGCTGCGCGGCGATGAACGCGAAGATGACGCCCCAGCCCATGGCAAAGGCGCCCGCTCCGGCAAACGTGTTGATGAAGATGATTGCCGGCGACATGAACAGTACGAAGCCGAGCGGAGGTCCGAGCCAGAGCCAGTCGTCCCGCCGGACCCTGCGCAGCGCCGCTCGCCAAAGGCGCTCGCTCAGCATCAACGTGGCGATCACCAGCGCAGCTGCGACCGCGGCGCGTTCCCACCACGCAGCCGGGCCGAAGAGCACGATGTCGCCGAAGTAGATCGCATCGCCAAACCAGATCCACTGCAGGAAGGCGCAGGCGATCGGGTAGACAAGTGCGAGCCGCAACGCGAAGTCCAGCACCGGCCAGCCCCAGGGGTTTCGCGCGGTCGCCTCGGCATCCCGCTCGGAGGCTGCGGTGAACGTCAGGCGGCGCCACAGCTCGCGTCGAGTGCCGTCGCGCGCCGCGACCTGCGGTCTGGCCGCGTTCGACAGGCGGCTCAGGGCCGCCTGCATGGTGCGCGCGTAAATGCTCGCGCCCTGCAGGCGCTGGAGCTGGCGGTAGATCCATGCGCGCGAGCCCTCGGAGTCCACGCTGCGGTCGCACACATGCTCGACATAGGCCCAGACGCCGAGGAACACGACGGCGAGGAGCGGCAGCGGCAGACTGGTGAGGATGCCGAAGAGGGCGGACATTCAGAAATTTGGTTCTGCGAAATGTTCGGCCATTTTCGGTACCGCAAGAGCTTGGGTCAACTGCGGACCCGCCGGCCGCCGACCCAGACCGAGCGTACTGCCCGATCGTCGCCCATCATGATGGTTGGGAAGAGCGCCTCCCAGACGTCTCCCGCGCGGGCGGCGCGCTGGGCGATGGCGGGGGTGGAGGCGAGGTCCAGCACGACGAGGTCGGCGGACAGTCCCGGCGCAATGCGCCCCAGGCGGCCCTCCAGCCCAAGCGCGCGCGCCGAGCCCACGGTCGCCAGCCACAACAGCTCGGCCGGGTGCAGCGGGCGGCCGCGGAGCTGTCCGATCTCGTAGGCCGCGGCCATCGTGCGTAGCATGGAGAATGACGAGCCGCCGCCTGTGTCGGTGGCCAGCCCCACCGTCAGCCCCCGGTCGCGCAGACCCATGTCGAAGAGGCCCGAGCCGATGAACGTGTTCGATGTCGGACAGTGCGCCACCGCGGCGCCCATCTCGTGCAGCCGGTCGCGCTCGCGCGCCGTCAGGTGGATTGAATGGCCGTAGATCCCGCGGCGCCCGAGCAGGGCCGCCGCCTCGTAGGTCTCGAGGTAGTCCTGCGCCTCGGGGAAGAGCTCGCGCACCCAGCCGATCTCGTCGGTCTGCTCGGAGAGGTGGGTCTGCATCGCGCAGTCCGGCCGCTCGGACCAGAGCGCCCCGAGCGCCTGGAGCTGCTCGCGGCTGGAGGTGGGCGAGAAGCGGGGCGTGATGGCATAGGTGGCGCGGCCGCGGCCGTGCCATGCGTCGAGGAGGCGCTTGCTGTCGTCGTAGGCGCGCTGCGGCGTGTCGCAGAGGTCCGCCGGCGCGTTGCGGTCCATGCAGGTCTTGCCGGCGACAATGGCCATGCTGCGCGCCTCGGCCGCCTCGAAAATAGCGTCGACGCTGCCGGGATGGATCGTGCAGAAGGACGCGACGCAGGTCGTGCCGTTGTCGAGCAGCAGGTCGAGGTATCGGCCCGCCACCTCGGCGGCGTAGGCGGGGTCTGCGAACCGCATCTCCTCCGGGAAGGTGTAGGTGTTCAGCCAGTCGATCAACCGCTTGCCCCAGCTCGCCACGATTCCGGTCTGAGGATAGTGGGCATGGCAGTCGACGAAGCCGGCGGAGACGAGCGCGTCGCCAAAGTCCGCGACCTCGGCCTCGGGTGCCTGCGCCCGCAGGTCAGCGGCCGTTCCCACCGCCGCGATCAGCTCGCCGCGGACCAGCAGCGCCTCGTCCACGCGCGCCGCGCCCGGTCCCTCGACGAACGGGTCCGCCTTATAGCGCAGCACGCGGCCGAGGATCAGGGTCTCGTCTGGCATGCTCTTCCTCGGGCTTTGCGGACTGGCAGAGCCTAGGGCAGGGCGCCTGACTGGTAAATCCGTGCTGGGCCTGTCCAGACGCTCTGCGCCGGCCTAGTGTCCGCGCAAGATCCCACGTCACGAGGGCCAGATGAGCGAAGCTGACGAGAGCGTGGACGAGAACCTGGGCGAATCCTATGCGCTCGACGCGAGGCGGGTGTCCTCGGTGCGCGAGGCGGTCCACGAGGGCGATGCCGAGCGGCTGACCGAGCTGATGGCGCCGCTGCACGCGGCCGACATCGCGGACCTGCTCGAACAGATCGACGGTGACGAGCGGCACCGGCTGGTCACGCTCTACGGCCGCGAGTTCGACGGCGAGATCCTGTCCGAGCTGGGCGAGGGTATCCGCGAGGAGGTGGTCGCCGCGCTGCACCCCGACGTCCTGACCGAGGCGGTGCGCGAGCTCGAATCGGACGACGTGGTCGACTTGATCGAGAGCCTCGACGAGCCGCAGCAGGAGACGATCCTCCAGGCGCTTGAGGCGTTCGACCGGGTGGCGGTCGAGCGGGCGCTGACCTACCCCGAATACTCTGCCGGCCGCATGATGCAGCGCGAGGTGGTGACCGCGCCGGAGCACTGGCGCGTGGGCGACGCCATCGACTTCCTGCGCGCGCACGGCGACTTGCCGGACCAGTTCTACCACGTGATCCTGGTCGACCCGGCGATCCGGCCAGTCGGCTACGTCACCCTTGGCAAGCTGATGAGCTCGCGCCGGCACGTAAAGCTTGCAGACATCACCGAGGAGAGCTTTCGCACCTTCCGCGCCGAGGAGCCGGAGGGGGATGTTGCCTATGCCTTCAACCAGTACCACCTGATCTCGGCGCCGGTGGTGGACGAGGGCGGCCGGCTGATCGGCATCATCACGATCGACGACGCGATGAGCGTGCTCGACGAGGAGACCGAGGAGGACCTGCGCCTGCTGGCCGGCGTCGGCGACGAGAGCCTCAACGACAACACGCTTGAAATCGTGCGGAGGCGATTTCCGTGGCTGGCGGTGAACCTCGGCACCGCAATCCTGGCGTCGCTGGTGATCGCGCAGTTCGAGGCGGCCATTGCCGCGATCGTGGCGCTGGCGGTGCTGATGCCGATCATCGCCTCGATGGGCGGCAACGCGGCGACGCAGTCGCTGACGGTGGCGGTGCGCGCGCTGGCGACCCGCGATCTGACGGGCTCGAACGCTCTGCGGGTCATGCGGCGCGAGATCATGGCGGGCCTGCTAAACGGCGTCGCCTTCGCCGTCATCATGGGCATCATCGGGATCATCTGGTTCGGCTCGCCCATGCTGGGCGCCGTGATCGGGGCCGCGATGGTCATCAACCTGATCGTCGCGGCACTGGCGGGCATCGCTATCCCGCTGGGGCTGGAGAAGAGCGGCATCGACCCGGCGCTCGCCTCTGGCACCTTCGTGACAACGGTGACGGACGTAATTGGGTTCTTCGCGTTCCTGGGGCTCGCGAGCGTTTTGCTGCTGTGACCGGGAGCGCGTGATGAAAGCGGGGCTGAGAGAGCGGGCGGCGGCGGCGCGAGACGCCGCGCACCGAATGGTTGATTCCGAAGTCGCGCGGTGGCACCTGACCGAGGCGCTCGCGCCTTGGCGCCGACGGCCGCTGGCGGGCTATCTGCCGATCCGGTCAGAGATCGACCCGCGGCCGGTGATGGCGGCGTGGCCGGGGCCGGTCGGTGTGCCGGAGATCGTGGCGAAGGGGGCGCCGCTGCGCTTTGTGCGCTGGCACCCGGAGGCGGAGCTGCAGACGGGGACCTTCGCAGTGGACGTGCCCGTTGGAGCCGAGGAGCTGGTGCCGGAGGTGCTGATCGTGCCGCTGCTCGCCTTCGATGGGATCGGCGGCCGGCTCGGCTATGGCGGCGGGTTCTACGATCGTACGCTCGCCGCGCTGCGCCGCGCTGGAGACGTTATCGCGATCGGCTTCGCCTATGCGGCGCAGGAGTTCGATGAGGTGCCGCTTGAGCCGACCGACATCATGCTGGATGCGGTCGTGACGGAGCAGGGAATCCGCTGGTTCCCGCGCTGATGGCGAGGACGACCGGCACGAAGCGCGGCCCCACCCGCCCACCCGCCACGCCTCGTGCCGGTCGCCCGTCGTCTCGGGCGGGCGGCATTGTGGCTGCGGGCGGATTTCCGTAACGGTGCCGGCATGAAACTTCTCTTTCTCGGCGATGTGGTCGGACGGGCAGGGCGCACGGCGGTGCGCGACCGCCTGCCGGCGATCCGGGCGGCGCGCCGGCTGGATTTCGTGGTGGTCAACGGCGAGAACGCCACTGGCGGCGCCGGCCTTTCGCCGGATCACGCGCGGATCCTGCTGGAGGCCGGCGCCGACGTCGTGACGCTGGGCGACCACGCCTTCGACCAGCGCGACATGCTGCAGTTCGTCGAGAGCGAGCCGCGCGTCCTGCGGCCGCTCAACTATGCCAAGGCGGCGCCGGGACGCGGCGCGCGGGTCTACGACGCTCCCGGCGGGCGCAAGGTGCTGGTGGCTCAGGCGCTGGGGCAGGTGTTCATGAAGCGGCCCTTCGACGACCCGTTCTCGGCCCTCGATCCGGTGCTGAAGCAGCATCCGCGCGGCGGTCTGGTGCAGGCGAGCCTGGTGGATTTCCACTGCGAGGCGACGAGCGAGAAGAACGCGATGGGCTGGTACTGCGACGGGCGTGCGAGTTTGGTCGTGGGCACCCACACCCACGTGCCCACGGCCGACGCGCGCGTCCTGCCGGGCGGAACAGCGTATCAGACGGATGCCGGGATGTGCGGCGACTATGCGTCGATCATCGGCATGGACCGGGAGGAGCCGCTGCGCCGCTTCCTTACCGGCATGTCAAAAGGCCGTTTCGCGCCGGCGGAGGGTGCGGCGACGCTCTGCGGGCTGCTCGTCGAAACCGACGACCGCACCGGGCGCGCGACCTCGGTTGAGGTCTTTCGCGACGAGCCTCCGATTGCGGACCGGGAGGCTCTGCCGTCCTGATCCGCAGCGAGAGAAGTATTCCGCCTCTCGCGGAGGCAGGCGCGCAGCCTGCGCCCGCGGACTCCGCACGAAATCGCGGCAGCCAGCGAACGTCCGGACGCCGCTCGTGCGCCGAACTTGCCGTGGCGCGATATCGCCGTGATGATGAAGCGCGCTGCGCCACCGGGACAGGGACGCAATGATCGACATCCTCGGCCCAGACGCCAAGGCCCTTGCCGCGATCGTCGTCATCCTCGTGATGCTGGGTCTCTTCGTGAGCGAGCGCTATCCGGCCGAAGTCGTGGCCATCGCAGGAGCCGCATCGATGTTCACGCTGGGCATCCTGCCTTACGAGGCGGCACTGGAGGTCCTGTCGAACCCTGCACCCTGGACCATCGCCTCGATGTTTTTGGTGATGGGGGGGCTGGTGCGAACCGGCTCGTTGCAGTGGCTGACTCGTCAGGCCGAGGCGCAGGCGGGAAAGCGGCCGATCCGCACGCTGACCGTCAGCCTGGGCTGCGTTGCTGTCGCCTCGGCATTCATGAACAACACGCCCGTCGTGGTGGTGATGATCCCGGTCTTCGTCCAGCTGGCGAGCCGAATGGGCGTCTCGCCATCGAAGCTCCTGATGCCGCTGAGCTACGCCGCGATCCTGGGCGGGACCGTCACGCTGCTGGGTACGTCGACCAACCTGCTGGTCGACGGGGTCGCGCGCTCGCAGGGCCTGCCGGCTTTCACGATCTTCGAGATAGCGCCGCTGGGCGCGGTCCAGGTGGCGATCGGCGCGCTCTACCTGACGCTCATCGGACGGCACCTGCTGCCGGAGCGTCAGTCGCTGGGGCAGATGCTGGGGGACCGGCAGCGGATGCGGTACTTCACCGAGGTCGCGGTTCCCGAGGGGTCGGGCCTGATCGGACAGGCGCCGCGGGATGCGGATCTCTTCCGGCGCGACGGTCTGCGGGTGATCGACGTGCTGAGGGGGGACGAGTCGCTCAGGCGCGACATGGATGCCGTGCGACTTCAGGCCGGCGACCGGGTGGTGCTGCGGACAGAAATGTCGGAGCTGCTGGGCCTGCAGCAGAACCGCGATGTGCGCTCGGTCGACAAGTTGTCGTCGGTGGCCACGGAGACCGTCGAGGTGCTCATCACACCCGGCTGTCGGATGATCGGGCGATCGCTCGGGGCGATGCGGCTCAGGCGGCGCTATGGCGTCTATCCGCTGGCGGTGCACCGGCGGAATCAGAACCTTGGCCGGCAGCTCGACGACGTGATCGTGCATGTCGGAGACACTCTCCTGCTGGAGGGGGCGTCGCCGGACATCCAGCGGCTGGCGCAGGACATGGACCTCGTCAACGTGGCGCGACCTTCGGCCCAGGCTTTCCGCCGCGACCGCGCGCCGATCGCGGTGGGAGCGCTGGCGGGGGTGGTGATCCTGGCGGCCTTTCAGGTGGCGCCGATCCTGGCGCTGGCGGTGCTGGCCGTGACGGTGATCCTGCTGACGCGCTGCATCGACGCCGAGGAGGCCTTCGGCTTCGTGGAGGGCCGGCTGCTGGCGCTGATCTTCGCGATGCTGGCGGTGGGGGCAGGGTTGTCTTCGTCGGGCGCCGTGGAGCTACTGGTGAACCTGGTCTACCCGCTGCTCGACACGCTGCCGCCCGTGTTGGTGATCTTTTGCGTCTACGTGCTGGCCTCGACCCTGACGGAGCTTGTTTCGAACAACGCGGTCGGCGTGATCCTGACGCCCATTGTCATTCAGCTGGGGCTGGCACTTGGGCTCGATCCGCGCCCGCTGGTGGTTGCAGTGATGTTCGCGGCGTCGGCGGCGTTCTCGACGCCGATCGGCTACCAGACGAACATGATGGTGTATGGACCTGGCGGCTACCGTTTCACTGACTTCATCAGAGTCGGCGTGCCGCTGAACCTGATCCTAGGCGTCACGGCATCGCTGATGATCCCGCTGATCTGGCCGGTCTGACGCCCGGCGCTCGGCATCTTTTCGCTGCGCCGCCGGACTCCTGACGGAACGTCGTCGGCTCATCGCGAATTGTGCGACAAGATGATATACGAGGAGAGTTCCCATGCATCGCAATGTCACCGCGATCTATCGCACGCGCGAGACGGCGGACCTGGTGCGGCGCGAACTGGAGGCGCTCGGCATCGCTGGGCGCCATGTGCACGTAGTTCCGGATCGCGAGGTGCCGGTGGCAAGCACCGGCGTCCGAGACGACGTTACCTACACGGATCAGTTGCACGGGCTGCACTTGCCCGATGAGGACCTGCGGACCTACCAGCACAGTGTCCGGCGCGGCGACTATGTCGTCTCGGTCGAGGTCGAGGAGGCGCAGGTGGGCCGGGTGCAGGAAATCATGCGCCGGCCCGAGAGCGAGGCCTACAACCTGGACACCCGCGAAGGCGAGTTCCGCCACGAGCAGGCAATTGCCTACAGCGCGGGAGACCGCCCGTACAACGAAGACTACCTGGCGAGCCGCGATCCCGCCTATGCGGATCCCTTCTCGCGCACCTACCGGCGCAACGCGCCACTGCCCTACGTCTGATCGCTCAACGAGGAGACCCCTAGACATGGCTGATTATCGCGACCCGAAAGTGACGACGACCAGAAAGAGCGGCGCGAGCCGGTGGATCTGGATCGCTCTTGCAGTCCTCGTCGTCCTTCTGTTGCTGTGGTGGCTGTTCACCCCGTCGGCCGACCCGGTCGCGACGGACGCAGTCGTGGGCGAAGAACCCGCAGCGGTGGAAATCGAACCGGCGGCCCCCGCAAACTGAACGAGCGAGAGGGGCCTGACTGGCCCCTCTCGCGCTCCCGCGGGGACCGGATGCCGCTCTTGCGGGGCGGCAGGCGCCTGCACTATAGCGTGCACGATTTCTACACCTGTCGAATGGGAACGAGGCGCCGATGGCTGGTCATTCCAAGTGGGCGAACATCCAACATCGCAAGGGGCGCCAGGACGCTGCGCGGTCAAAGCTGTTTTCCAAGCTCTCCAAGGAGATCACCGTTGCCGCCAAGATGGGTGATCCCGATCCCGACAAGAACCCGCGCCTGCGCCTGGCAGTGAAGGAGGCCAAGTCGAACTCCGTCCCCAAGGACGTCATCGACCGCGCCATCAAGAAGAGCCAAGCCGGCGAAGGTGACAACTACGAGGAGATCCGCTACGAGGGCTATGGCCCGAACGGAGTGGCGATCATCGTCGAGGCGATGACCGACAATCGAAACCGGACCGCCTCGAATGTTCGCTCTACCTTCGGCAAGCACGGCGGCAATTTGGGCGAGACGGGCTCCGTGGCGTTCATGTTCGACCGCAAGGGCCAAGTGACCTATGCCCTCTCGGCGGGTGACGCCGACGACGTGATGATGGCCGCTATCGAGGCGGGCGCCGAGGACGTAGAATCGTCCGAGGAAGGGCATGTCGTCTGGTGCGCCGACACCCATCTGGGCGAAGTCTCGGCCAAGCTCGAGGAACAGCTCGGCGAGAGCGAGAGCGCCAAGCTCGTCTGGAAGCCGCAGACGACGACCGAACTCGGCATGGAGGATACGCAGAAGCTCCTCCGCCTGATTGACGCGCTCGAGGACGACGATGACGTCCAGAACGTAACTGCGAACTTCGAGGTCTCTGACGAGGTGATGGCGGAACTATCTGCCTGAGCCTCAGCCCTCCCGGTCGATCTTGGTCGACAGGTGGATGAGGCTCTCGGAGGCCCGCACGCCAGGCAATTCCCCGATCGCGTCCAGTACGCTGTCGATCTGGGCCGGTGACGGCGCCGAGAGCTGGACGAGCAGGTCGAAGCGGCCCGAGCAGGTACTTGCCCGCTCGACCTCCGGAATGGACCGCAGACGCGTGACGAGGGTCGCCTGCGCCCGCGGCTCGACCGTCAGGAGGACGCTGGCCTTGATGCGGCCGGCGCGCGCCGCCTCGCCCAGCCGCACCGTATAGCCGGCGATCGTCCCGTTGGTTTCCAGCCGCTCCAGCCGGGCCTGCACGGTCGAGCGCGCGACCTTCAGGCGGCGCGCAAGCGTGGAGAGCGGCATCCGCGCATCGCCCGCCAGGAGCGAGATCAGGGCTCGGTCGAGGTCGTCCATCGCTCCTCCGTCGCTCGCGCGCAACACTTGGCTATTTGCCCGGCTGCGTCATCATTATGACGATAAATTCGCGCATTTATACCCTTTCGATCGGTAGATACGCGCTGCATATGGCGGACACTGAACCGGGCAAGGGCGGTGCCGCCGCACCCCAGCCGGATAGCGAAACGCGCAAGCGTCTCCCTAACCGGACTCCCGGGACAAGAGGTGGCTGCGCCCCAGTTGGCAAGGAGCAGCAGCCATGGGGCTTGATAACACTTTCTGGGCGAAGCCCGCCGACTATGTCCGCGCCCTCGAGCCCGAGGAGCCGGTCCTGTTCTTCTCGCCTGCGATCCTGCAGGCGACGGCGAGGCGCTTCCTCGAGGGCTTTCCCGGCCTCGTGACCTATGCTGTCAAGTCGAACCCCGACGCTGTCGTGATCCAGAACCTGGATGCGGCGGGCATCCGCGGCTACGACGTGGCCTCGATCTACGAGATCGAGCTGATCCGCACCGTCGCCCCCGGCGCCGCCATGCACTACAACAACCCCGTCCGCAGCCGGAACGAGATCGCACGCGCGGTCGAGCTGGGCGTGCGGTCATTCAGCGTCGACTCCGGCAGCGAACTCGCCAAGCTGGGCGGTCTGGTGCCGGCGGGGGCCGAGATCAGCGTCCGCTTCAAGCTGCCTGTGAAAGGCGCGGCCTACGACTTCGGCGCGAAGTTCGGCACGACCGCGGAGCATGCCGCGATCCTGCTGGCCGAGGTCGAGCAGATGGGCTTCGTGCCCTCACTGACCTTCCACCCCGGCACCCAGTGCACCGACCCGCAGGCGTGGGATGCCTACATCCGCACCGCCGCGCGCATCGCGCAGGACGCTGGCGTCCGCCTGGCGCGGCTCAACGTCGGCGGCGGCTTCCCGGCGCACCGCGTCCGGGGCGACATGCCGCGGCTCGACGACATCTTCCGCCTGATCGACCGCGTGACGGGCGAGGCTTTCGGGACCGAGCGCCCGGACCTCGTCTGCGAGCCCGGCCGCGGCATGGTGGCCGAGGCCTTCAGCCTCGCCACGCAGGTTCGCGCGATCCGCGATGATGCGCACGTCTTCCTCAACGACGGCGTCTATGGCGGGCTTGCAGAACTGCCGCTGATCGGCCTGATCGACCGGGTTGATGTGCGCGACAGCGAGGGCCGTGCCCGCTCCGGCGCCGCCCGAGACCGCATCGTCTTCGGCCCCACCTGCGACAGCGTCGACCGCCTGCCGGGCACGCTGCCGCTGCCGGCCGATATGGAAGAGGGTGACTACGTCGTCTTTCACGGCATGGGCGCCTATTCGACCGCAACCGTGACTCGGTTCAATGGCTTCGGCGTGCTGCGCATGGCCACGGTCCTGTCGCTGACCGACTGAACGTCCACCGCTGGACAGCCTTGCCGGGGCGGCTAGTGTGCCGCGGCAAGGGGCTCCGGAGGCGGTATGGAAAAGTTCGGCAAGGCGCAGGCGGTCAGGCGGGTCGAGGACGTGCGACTTCTGACCGGGGCGGGTCGATATGTCGACGATATTGCGCCCCGGGGAGCGCTTCATGCCTTCGTCTTCCGCTCTCCGGTGGCGCATGCCCGTATCGTCGAGCTCGAAGTCGAGGAGGCGCGCGCGGCGCCGGGTGTCCAACTTGTCCTGACGCTCGAAGACCTGCTGGTGGATGGCGTCGATCCGCACATCTCGGCCACCGTCGCAACCAACCGCGACGGCAGCAAGGGCGCCCAGCCGCGGCGGCCGGCTCTCGCGCGCGACCGAGTGCGATACGTGGGCGAGGCGCTCGCCGTCGTGGTCGCTGACACTCTTGCACAGGCGCGGGATGCCGCCGACTTGATCCTTTTCGACAGCGACGATCTCGAGCCGCATGTCGAAGCGGCGCCGGGCGGCCCTGCCATCCATGATGAAGCGCGGGACAACGTCGCTTTCGATTGGGCCATGGGCGACGAGGCAGCGACCACCCTTGCGTTCGAGGCGGCCGCGCATACGGTCCGGCTCGAGGTGCCGGACAACAGAGTCATCGTGAACGCGATGGAGCCTCGCGGCTGCTTTGCCGAGTGGGACGGCGAGCGGCTGCACTTCTGCGTCAACGGCCAGGGCGTCTGGGGCGACAAGACCCTGATCGCGAAGAGCCTCGGCCTCGATGCAGAGCAGGTGCGGGTGACGAACCCCGACGTGGGCGGTGGTTTTGGCATGAAGGGCGCACCGTACCCCGAGCACATCTTCATCCCCGCGGCGGCGCGAAGGCTCGGCCGGCCGGTGCGCTGGATGTCCGACCGGACCGAGGCCATGCTGACCGACAACCAGGGACGTGACCTGGTCAGCACCTGCGAGCTGGCCTTCAATACTGACCTTCGGATCACCGCCTATCGCGTCGACACGCTCAGCAACCTCGGCGCCTACAACAGCCAGTTCGGGCAGCTGATCCAGTCCGTGCTCTTTGCCAAGGTTCTGACCGGTCCCTACGACATCCGCACCACATGGCACCGGGTGCGCGGCATCTACACCAACACGGTCTGCGTCGACGCCTACCGCGGCGCCGGGCGACCCGAGGCGATCTACGCGCTCGAGCGCCTGATGGATCGTGCCGCGCGCGAGTTAGGCGTGGACCCGTGGGAGCTGCGGCGCCGCAACTTCATCGCGCGCGACGCCTTCCCCTACCGCTCCGCGAGCGGCGAGCTCTACGACGTCGGCGACTTCCACCGCGTGCTGGACCGAGTCGAGCGCGAGGCTGACAGAGCGGGCTTCGCGGCGCGGCGGGAGGCGTCGCACAGGGCAGGGCGGCTGCGCGGCATGGGCCTTTGCTATTACATCGAGTCGATCCTCGGCTCGCCCGAAGAGGACGTCCGTGTCGTCTTCAACGAGGACGGCAGCGCCACGATCTACGTCGGCACGCAGTCCAACGGACAGGGGCACGAGACGGTCTTCGCGCAGTTCTTGAGCGACCAGACCGGCATTCCCGCGGAGCGCATCCAGGTGGTGCAGGGCGACAGCGATCTGGTCGCGAAGGGCGGCGGGACAGGCGGCTCGCGCTCGGTCACGGTGCAGAACAACGTGACGCTCGCGGCGGTCGAGACGATGGTGAGCGGGTTCCGCGATTTTCTCGCCTCCGAGCATGATGCCGCTCCGGACGCGGTGCGATTTGACGACGAGCGCTTTCGCATCGCTGGGTCGAACGTGACGCCCACGATGCTGGAGGTCGCGGCCCTGGCACGAGAGCGGGGGCGGGAGGATCTGCTGACGATCTACCAGCGCGCGACGCTGCCGGGCCGGTCCTATCCCAACGGCGCCCACGTGGCCGAGGTCGAGGTGGATCCCGAGACCGGGCACGTCGCCCTCGTGCGCTACACCGTCACCGACGATTTCGGCAACCTCATCAACCCGATGCTGGCCGAGGGCCAGGTGCACGGCGGCGTCGCGCAGGGCGTGGGTCAAGCACTGGCCGAGTTCGCGACCTACGACGAGAGCGGCCAGCTCCTGACCGCGACGTTCATGGACTACGCCATGCCGCGCGCCGAGGACCTGCCGATGATCGCGTTCACCACCGAGCCGGTGCCGTCGACGGCCAACCCGATGGGCATGAAGGGCTGCGGCGAGGCCGGAACCGTGGGCGCGATCGCGGCGGTCGCCAACGCGGTGCAGGACGCGCTCTGGGACCGCGGCGTGCGCCGGGTCGACATGCCCTTCACCCCCCACCGTGTCTGGCGGATGCTGACCGACGCGGCCACTGCCGCCGAGTAGGGGAGGCGCGGAGCGCCGACCAAGCGGCTCGGGCTGATCAGAGTGCGGAGGGGCGCCCCCGAGCTTGGGTGGTGCTGCGGTTGCGGCGGGGCGGTCTATCTCGAAAGCCCCGGCCGATGACAGTGCGGCGGGCGACATCGCCAAGGCGCCCTCCCGGGGGAGGGGTCGGGCGTGGCCCGGCTGGTCGCCCGAGCCAAGGTGAATGTCAGAGTTGCCGAAACTTTCCCTTGTTCTCGGGAAGTTGGAAGAGGCCTCGTTCGGCTAATTTTCTCTGCTGAACCATGCCATCCCAGTGCCAAAGTATGACTGCGGCCTGCGCCCCGACTGATTTCTTTTGGAGCGCAGGAGACAGATAAAAGGCGAGCAGTCTGTTTCGGAGGATTGCGGCCCTCTCCGCCTTCTTGCGCGAGTTTTGAAGATCTTTTGAAATGATGATCCAGTCTCCGCCAGATCCCAATCGATCGAAATACTCAATGTCGTCTATTCGGACGGAGAAGATGTCTCTAAGTGCGTGCGCGGAGTGACCGTCGATCTTGATAATCTCATTTAACGCGCGAGCAATGGCCGGCGGCATGTTGTGGTCAAATAGGACTTTGACCATCCGCCTGCTCTATTGCTGCTCCAAGCTACTCTCGTACTGTATTGCGCCTCGAACAGCTTTCGCAGGGATCTCGTATAGCTTAGAAAGATACCCGACACTGTGAGAGGACTCATGCTCTCGATAGAGCGTGGAAGTGCTGATACTGAAGTCGTCGAGGATTGGCTCGCCAAAGTGTCGCTGCGGGTCGATGATAATCTGCGCAAACCCTTTTGGTCGCCAACGAGCCGCGATGTCCCTGTCATATTCAATGTCGCTGAGGGACTGCTTGATGATCTCTTTGAACACTTTCTGACCGGGGCGTTTCTTGGATAGACTAATGAAATCAGCATCGCTCTCAGCTGCTTCGAGTAGGAGTTCGGTTCCATCCACTTTGAATTTCTCGTGAAGTAGAGGCCGCGCTAGCCCAAGTCGCTCTTCGGCGAAGTCGATTGCGAACCTAATAGCTTGAAGTGAGATGCCGACATTTCGCATTGCGGAAATTATGCGCAACTCGACCAAGTCAGAGAAGCTGATCTCTGTCGAGTCCTCAAGAAAGCGATAATAGCCGGTGATTACCGGCCGGTTTTTCTTATTGCCGCGTGTCCATCTCAGTACATCTCGCTGAGAACTGCCGATCAACCGGGCAGCTTCTCTGGGCGTGTACACGCCTTGGCCGAGTAGCTGCTGGCTATCTAGCGGCACGCGGACTCCTCCCCTTTCTTCCCATCTCTAGTGGGCACTGGCGCCCTTGGGAACCACGAACTCATCTCTTCCGCCGCTTCACGTTCCCGCCCCGTTGCCCCGGCCTGCCGGCGGTTGACCGGCCGCTGCCCTTGACCGCCGCCTCGCTTGCGGCCTCGACGGCGCTCTGGCGCGCCAGCGGGTCGTCCGACACCGCGAGGTCCACCGCCTCGAGGCGCTTGATCTCGTCGCGGAGGCGGGCGGCTTCCTCGAACTCGAGGTTCTCGGCGGCCTTCCGCATGTCGGTGCGGAGGCCGTCGAGGACCGCCTGGAGGTTGCCGCCGTGGAGGGGCTTGTCGATCTTGGCGGTGACGCGGTTCATGTCGACGTCGCCCTTGTAGAGGCCGGCGAGGATGTCCTCGACGTTCTTCTTGATCGTCGCGGGGGTGATCCCGTGGGCCTCGTTGTAGGCGAGCTGCTTCTCCCGCCTCCGGTCGGTCTCGCGCATGGCGCGCTCCATCGAGCCGGTGATGCGGTCGGCGTACATGATGACGCGGCCCTCGGCGTTACGGGCGGCGCGGCCGACGGTCTGGATGAGGGAGGTCTCGGAGCGGAGGAACCCCTCCTTGTCGGCGTCGAGGATGGCGACGAGGCCGCATTCGGGGATGTCGAGCCCCTCGCGCAACAGGTTGATGCCGACGAGGACGTCGAAGGCGCCGAGGCGGAGGTCGCGCAGGATCTCGATCCGCTCGATCGTGTCGATGTCTGAGTGCATGTAGCGGACCTTGATGCCCTGCTCGTGCAGGTACTCGGTCAGGTCCTCGGCCATGCGTTTGGTGAGCACGGTGCAGAGGGTGCGGAAGCCCTTCTGCGCGGTCTGGCGGATCTCGTCGAGGAGGTCGTCGACCTGCATCTTGACCGGCCGGACCTCGATCGCGGGGTCGATGAGGCCGGTGGGGCGGATCACCTGCTCGGTGAAGACGCCGCCGGTCTGTTCCAGCTCCCACGCGGCGGGGGTGGCGGAGACGAAGACCGATTGCGGGCGCATCGCGTCCCACTCCTCGAACTTGAGCGGGCGGTTGTCCATGCAGGAAGGCAGGCGGAAGCCGTGCTCGGCCAGGGTGAACTTGCGGCGGTAGTCGCCGCGGTACATGCCGCCGATCTGCGGGACGGAGACGTGGCTCTCGTCGGCGAAGACGATGGCGTTGTCGGGGATGAACTCGAAGAGCGTGGGGGGCGGCTCGCCGGGGGCGCGGCCGGTGAGGTAGCGGGAGTAGTTCTCGATGCCATTGCAGACGCCGGTGGCCTCGAGCATCTCGAGGTCGAAATTTGTGCGCTGCTCGAGGCGCTGGGCCTCCAGCAGCTTGCCCTCGGAGACGAGCTGGTCGAGGCGCTGGCGCAGCTCCACCTTGATCTTGTCGATGGCTTGCTTGAGCGTCGGCCGAGGCGTCACGTAGTGGCTGTTGGCGTAGACGCGAACCTTGTCCATCTCGGCGGTCTTCGCGCCGGTGAGCGGGTCGAACTCTGTAATGCCTTCGAGCTCCTCGCCGAAGAACGAGAAGCGCCAGGCGCGGTCTTCCATGTGGGCGGGCCAGAGCTCAAGGCTGTCGCCGCGGACGCGGAAGGAGCCGCGCTGGAACGCCTGGTCGTTGCGGCGGTACTGCTGCGCGATGAGGTCGGCCATCACCTTGCGCTGGTCGTAGTCGTTGCCTGCAATCAGGTCCTGGGTCATCGCCGAGTAGGTCTCGACCGAGCCGATGCCGTAGATGCACGAGACAGAGGCCACGATGATGACATCATCGCGTTCCAGCAGCGCCCGGGTGGCCGAGTGGCGCATCCGGTCGATCTGCTCGTTTATCTGGCTCTCCTTCTCGATGTAGGTGTCGGAGCGCGGGACGTACGCCTCCGGCTGGTAGTAGTCGTAGTAGGAAACGAAATACTCGACCGAGTTCTCGGGGAAGAACTGCTTGAACTCGCCGTAGAGCTGAGCGGCCAGCGTCTTGTTCGGGGCGAGGATGATGGCCGGGCGCTGCGTCTCCTCGATGACCTTGGCCATGGTGTAGGTCTTGCCGGTGCCGGTGGCGCCGAGGAGGACCTGGTTCTGCTCGCCGTCAAGCACACCTTGAGCGAGCTCGGCGATCGCGGCCGGCTGATCCCCCGCGGGCAAAAAGTCCGTCACCATGCGAAAGCGCTTGCCGCCCTCCAGCTTTTCCCGACGCCGTGACTCGCGGGCGGGGGCGTGCAGCATGGGTTGAGACATCGGCTTTCCTCCGGCAACAGGGACCAACTTGTCTGCCGCCGCTCCCGGATCAAGAGGCTCGGCCCGGGGCTCCCGAAATACAACCTAAAGGCTATTGCGACGGTCGGCTATATCGGTCTAAAGTTGATTTGCAAGCAGCAGTGCTGGCTGCCGATCGTCGCGCACACACACCCACCCCTCGCTCCCTCGCGCCTCGATCGGCAGCCTTCGCTGCCTTGCGCCCGTTTGTCATTTCTCGCATAAATGCCGCGACCTGAACGAGGTATCGGACCATGCGCGCCCGGATTTATCGCCCTTCGAAGACTGCCATGTCGTCCGGTGTCGCCGGCACGCGGAAGTGGGTACTCGACTTCATCCCTGAGACGCCGCGCCAGGTCGACCCGCTGATGGGCTGGACGAGCTCCAGCGATACGCAGCCTCAGGTGCGCCTGAAGTTCAACAGCAAGGAAGCGGCGCTTGACTACGCGCAGGAACACGGCATCGACGCGGTGGTGCTGCAGCCGAAGCAGCGCCGCGCCAATGTTCGGCCGCGTGGCTACGGTGAGAACTTCGCGACCGACCGGCGCGGCGCCTGGACCCACTGAAGGCGCGGCACGCAAACGGGCGGCGATCCGCACCGCCGCCCGCTTTCAGGCCTAGCGTCAAAGCTGTGCGTCAGGAGCCTTCGCGACTGATTACACCACAGGCGATGCGATCGCCGGATTCGCCGGACGGCTGCGACTGGTAGTCGTCGGCACCGGAATGGATGACAACTGCCGCGCCGTCGTCGTCGAACACGAGGTCGTCGCTGAGCGGAAGGTTCGACTTGAATGCCTCCAATGCCAGGACGCCGTCGTCCTGGACGTGCGCGTTCGGCAGGTCGCCCGGATGCGGACCGCCCTCGACGAGGACTCCGTGCTGGGCGTCGCCAGCGAGGTGGCCGCCGGCCGACGAGAAATCTTCGGCAGAGCAGTCGCCGGTCTCGTGGACGTGGACACCGTGAATGCCGGTCGATATGCCGGTCGCCTGAACGACAACCCACGTCAGGCCGCTCGCGGTTTCGTAGAACGTCGCGTTGCCGATCTCGGCGCCTTCACGGTTTTGAAGGGGCGCCTGCGCTGTCGGGGTGGACTGGGCGTATGCGCTGCCGGCAATCGTTGCTGCGGCAAGCGTAGACAGAAGATATTTCATTTCGGACCTCCTCTTTCGAGCGGACCAACGAAGCACCTAAACCGCCGTTCCCTAGCAGCTTCTCTTTCCGGGGTTGAGACGTTTTCACCTTGATTTCTGCGGCTCCATCGGGTCACCCCTCCCACCGTCAGGCCCCGTAGCTCAACTGGACAGAGCAGCCGACTTCTAATCGGCAGGTTGAGGGTTCGAGTCCTTCCGGGGTCGCCAGACACCTCCTGCGGAGCGCGGTGGCTCTGGCCGCGTGCGCTGCGGAGGCGGCATCCCGAAGGACGCCGCCATGCCGGTCACTCCCCCAGCGCGATGCCCTCGCGCCGCGGATCCGCGCCGCCGGTGAGGCCGCTCTCCCCGAGGGCTATTGCGTGCAGACCGGAGGTGAGGTCGGCCACCGAGGTCTCGAAGCCCGCTTCCTGCAGCGCCCCCTCGAGCTCGGCCGCCGGCGTGCCCTGTTCCAGGTCGAATGTGCCGAAGCGGTTGACGAGGTGTCCCATCGACACCGCCTCCTGCACGTTCATGCCCCAGTCCATGTGCGCGACGATCGCCTGCGCGACATAGCCGATGATCCGGCTCCCTCCGGGCGAGCCCACGACCAGCACCGGCGCGTCGTCCCGCATCACGATGGTCGGCGCCATTGATGAGCGCGGCCGCTTGCCCGGCTCGACCCGGTTGGCAATTGGCCGCCCGTCGTCATGCGTCTCGAAGCTGAAGTCGGTCAGCTCGTTGTTGAGCAGGAAGCCGCCCGCGGTGAAGAGGCGCGAGCCGAAGCCGTTCTCGATCGTAGTGGTCATCGAGAGCGCGTTGCCATCGGCGTCGACGATCGAGATGTGGGAGGTCGAGGGGAATTCGAGCGAGGCGTCGTCGCCCCAGAGCGCGGCGTGGCTCCATTCGGGCTGTCCCGGCTCGACCGTCGGCAGCGCCATGTCCGGGTTGAGGAGCTGCGCCCGCGTCGACAGGTATTCCTCCGCGACCAGGCCCTCCGTCGGCATCGGCACGAAGTCGCTGTCCGCCATGTAGCGTCCGCGGTCCGCGAAGGCGAGGCGCGAGGCGTCGCCGATCAGCGTCCAGGCCTGCGGGCTGAACGGCTCCATGCCGGCGAGGTCGAAGCCGTCAAGCATCCCCAGGATCTGCCCCACCGTCAACGCGCCGGAGGAGGGCGGCCCCATACCGCAGACCTGCGCCTCGTTGTAGGGCACGCAGACCGCCGGCCGCTCCACCACCTCGTAGAGTGCGAGGTCGGTCAGCGACAGGAGGCCGGCGTTGAAGTCCTCGCCCTGCACCGTGCCCCGCACCGTGTCGACGATGTCCTGCGCGATCTGCCCGGTGTAGAAGGCGCGCACGCCGTCCTCGGCGATGGCGCGCAGCGTGTCGGCGTAGGCCGCGTTGACGAGCGTGTCGCCGGCCTGGATCGGCTCACCACCGGGATAGAAGTAGTTCCGCGTCGTCTCGAAGCGCGGCAGGCGGTCGTCCGGTTCCTCGGCGACCAGCCCCGCCAGGCGCGGCGATACAGTGAAGCCGCTGTCGGCCAGCTCGATCGCGTCGGCGAAGAGGCTGGACCATTCCTGGTTGCCCCAGCGCGCATGCGCCTCGGCCAGCAGCATCGGCGTTCCGGGCGTCCCCACCGAGCGACCGCCGACGACCGCGTCGTAGAAGTCGAGCGGTTCACCGCTCTCATCCAGGAAATACTGCGGCGACGCGTCGATGGGGGCTTTTTCACGCCCGTCGAGCGTCGTGAGTTCGCCGCTATCGGCGTCGTACCAGACGAGGAAGGCGCCGCCGCCGAGGCCCGACGATTGCGGCTCGACCAGTCCCAGGACAGATTGCACCGCAACCATAGCGTCGGCCGCCGTTCCTCCGGCGCGCAGGACGCGGGCGCCGGCCTCGACGGCGAGCGGATTGGCCGCGGCGACCATCCAGTCCTGCGCCTCGACCGGACGACCTGCTTCCTTGGCCTCAACCGCTGCCTGAGCTTCCGGGGAAAGCCCCGCTATCGTGCCGGTCGCGGTGCCTTCGGTGGTGATCGCGTCCGCCGCCTGCTGAGCCCAAGCGGGCGAGGTAATGAGCGCTGCGATGAGCAGCGTCGCATGCGCGACGCGGTGCGGATCTGGCATGGCGGTTCCTCCCTGAGATGTGCCCGCCGATCATGGACGCTTCGCTGCTTGGCGCAAGCGCTTGCGCTCGCGGCGCGGGAAGCCGCCATGCCACCTGCGCCTGACGGCTGTGGTACGGAGCCGCCGCCGAATGCGTTCGCGGCCAAGTGGCTCGAGGCCCCGAGGCCGCGCACCCCCCATGGTCCTGCGGTCTGGACCGCGACGCGCTCCTCTGCGACCGTCGCCGCCGACGCGTGGAGGGGAAGGGCGCATGACGGACGGCGGTCAGGACCGAACGCTTCGGCCGATCCCGCCGGTGCCGGCGGGTCGGGCGGTGGGACTGCTTGGCGGCTCCTTCGATCCGCCGCACGAGGGGCACCTCCACATCACACGCGCCGCGCTGAAGCGGTTTCGCCTGTCGCAGGTCTGGTGGCTCGTCAGCCCTGGCAACCCGCTGAAGCGGAATGGTCCTGCGCCGCTCGCCCGGCGAGTGGAAGCGGCGCGCGCCATGCTCGACGACCCGCGCGTCGTCGTCACCGACCTCGAGGCGCACCTCGGCACCCGTTACACCGCGGACACGCTGCGCACGCTGCGGCGCCTGCGCTCGCGCGCCCGCTTCGTCTGGCTGATGGGCGCCGACAATCTTGCGCAGCTGCACCGCTGGGACGACTGGACCGGGATCATGCGGACGGTCCCGATCGGTGTCCTCGCCCGTCCGGGCTCGAGCCTGCGCGCGGGGCTCTCGCCCGCCGCGCGACGCTTCGCGCGTCATCGTCTGCCGCCGGAGGAGAGCGGACGTCTCGCATGGACGGACCCGCCGGCCTGGTGCTTCCTGCCGCTGCCGCTCGTCTCCGCGTCCTCCACCGCGATCCGTGCCCGCGGCGACTGGCCGGGAATGACACAAGGGTGAACAGCGCGCCGGCTTGCCCGGCCGGGGTCTGTGGCGCTAGACCAATGCGATGAACGCTGGCCGCTATACCCGGCGCTGGCTGCTCGGCGCCCTCGCCTCCGGAGCTGCGGGATCCGCACTTGCAGGCGCGCCGGCCGTGTCGTTGCGCCCGCACCCCCGCGGGCTCGGGACGGTGCCGGTGCCGCGGCCGACCGCGCGGCTTCTCGCGGAAACTGCAGCTCTGCCAGGCGACATCTCGTTCGTCGTGGCCGACGTGCGCAGCGGCGAGGTGATCGAAAGCCTCAACCCGGTCCTGCGCCAGCCGCCAGCCAGCACAGCCAAGGTCCTCACTGCGCTCTACGCGCTCGACACGCTCGGGGCCGGGCACCGGTTCGCGACGCGTCTTCTGGCCGGCGGCCCAGTGACCAGAGGGCGGCTGCAGGGTGACCTGATCCTTGCGGGCGGCGGCGATCCCACGCTCGACACCGACGCCCTCGCGACGCTCGCCCGCAAGCTGAGGGAAGCCGGCGTGACGGAGGTGACCGGCCGCTTCCTGCTGCACCTCGACACGCTGCCGCTTATCCCGCAGATCGATTCCGAGCAGCCGCCGCACGTCGGCTACAATCCGGCGGTGGCGGGTCTCAACCTCAACTACAACCGCGTGCACTTCGAATGGGCGCGGAGCGAAGGCGGCTACGACGTCACGCTCGACGCCCGATCCGATGCCTTCAGCCCGCGCGTCTCCACCTCGCGGATGCAGGTCGTGGACCGGCGCGCGCCGATCTACACCTATCGCCGCGGCGAGGGTGTGGACGAATGGACCGTGGCGCGGGCGGCGCTGGGCGGTGGCGGCGCGCGCTGGCTCCCAGTCCGGCGGCCCGACCTCTACGCGGCCGAGGTCTTTCAGGTGCTGGCCCGCTCGAACGGCATCGTTCTGGACCGGGCCGAGGTTCTGGATGCGCCGCTCTCCGGCGCCGAAATCGCGCGCGTCGAGAGCGCCCCGCTGCAGGCCATCCTGCGCGAGATGCTGCTCTACTCGACGAACCTCACCGCCGAGGTCGTGGGGCTGACGGCCAGCGCCGCGCGAGGGCCCGTGCCGTCCTCGCTTGCAGCGTCGGCGGCCCGGATGAACGATTGGATCGGGACCGGCCTCGGCGGGCGCCAGCCGGCGCTGGTGGACCATTCGGGCCTTGGCGGCGCGTCGCGCATCGCCGCGGCCGACATGGTGGCAGCGCTGGTGCGGGTGGGGCGCTCAGCGCCGCTCGCGCCGCTGCTCAAGAGCGTTCCGGTCGAGGCGGACGTGCCAATGTCCGTCGTGGCGAAGACCGGGACGCTGAACTTCGTCAGCGCGCTGGCCGGCTATCTCACCTGTCCCGACGGACGAGAGCTTGCCTTCGCCATCCTTACCTCGGACCTCGACCGCCGCGAGAGCCTGAGTATGGAGGAGCGGGAGCGGCCGAGGGGCGGTCGCGCGTGGAGCGCGGCCTCGCGAGGCCTTCAGCGGAACTTACTCGCCAACTGGGGCGCGCGCCTTGGCGACCGCTCCGGCTGACGCGGCACGTAATCATGGGATCATGTGTCGTGCGCGCGCAGATCGCTCGATGGCGGCAGCATGCAGCCGGTCGATCTTGAGCTCGTAACGGATCTCTTCGAGCAAGCGCAGCTCGATCTCGCCCAGCCTGCCGTCGGACACGGCGACGTCGCAGGCGAGGGCATAGGCCGTCTCATAGAGCCGCTCGGGCAGCGCGCGGCGGACCGTCTCGAAGAGGCTGTCGAGCCCGTCCTCCTCGGCGAAGTGGTCGAAGACGACGCTGCTGACGTCCGGCATCCGATTCTGGTCATAATTAGCGAAGGCCGGCAGGTGGTTCACGATCCGCTCGATCGTGACCAGCTCGGGCGTGCGAATGCGCTCGTCCGAGGCCGAGACCGCCATCATCACCGCGATCAGGCCGTCCTGCGGCGTCATGTTCTCTTCGAAATCGGACAAGGTACACCTCCGAGCATTCGCGGCGGACATTATTGACGGCGCCGGACGCGGGCAATAGTTGGCGGCGTCCCGAAGGAGAATGCGATGAGTGACCTGCGCGACGCCGCGATGCAGTCGAAGGCCTGGCCGTTCGAGGAGGCGCGCCGCGTGCTCAAGCGGTACGAGAAGGCGCCGCCGGAAAAGGGCTACGTTCTCTTCGAAACCGGCTACGGCCCCTCCGGCCTGCCGCACATCGGCACGTTCGGCGAGGTGCAGCGCACGACGATGGTGCGTCGGGCGTTCGAGATCATCTCCGACATCCCGACGAAGCTCCTCTGTTTCTCCGACGACATGGACGGCCTCCGCAAGGTGCCGACCAACGTCCCGAACCGCGAGCGGACGGCGGAGGACCTGCACCTGCCGCTGACCAAGGTGCGGGACCCGTTCGACGAGTACGAGAGCTTCGGCCACCACAACAACGCGCGCCTCCGCGCCTTTCTCGACTCGTTCGGCTTCGAGTACGAGTTCGCGTCCTCGACCGACTACTACCGCGAGGGGCGCTTCGACGAGATGCTGCTGCGCGTGCTCGAGCGGTTCGACGAGGTGATGGCGATCATGCTGCCCTCGCTCGGCGGGGTGGAGGCCAGCCGGCGCGAGACCTATTCGCCGTTTCTGCCGGTCAGCCCCAAGACCGGCCGCGTGCTGCAGGTGCCAACGCTGGAGCGCAACGTCGCCAAGGGCACCATCGTCTACGAGGAGCCGGATGGCGAGCGGATGGAGGTCCCCGTCACCGGCGGCCACGTCAAGCTGCAGTGGAAGCCCGACTGGGGGATGCGCTGGGCGGCGCTGGGCGTCGACTACGAGATGTACGGCAAGGACCTGATCCCGTCCGCCGAGCTCTCGGCGCGGATCTGCAAGGCGCTTGGACGGCCGGCGCCAGAGCTCTACAATTACGAGCTGTTCCTGGATGCCGAGGGGCAGAAGATCTCTAAATCCAAGGGCAATGGCCTGAGCATGGAGGAGTGGCTGACCTACGCCAGCCCCGAATCCTTGGGCTACTTCATGTTCCAGAAGCCAAAGACTGCGAAGCGGCTGCACTTCGACGTGATCCCCAAGGCGGTGGACGAGTACCACCAGCAGCTCCGCGCATATCCCGAGCAGGACGCAGGCCAGCGGCTGGCGAACCCGGTGTTCCACATCCATGGGGCGGACGTGCCCGAAAGCGACATGGTCGTGCCCTACGCGATGCTACTGAACCTCGCGTCGGTCTCGGCGGCGCACGACAAGGAGACGCTCTGGGGCTTCATCCGCCGCTACGCGCCCGAGGCGAGCCCCGAGACGCATCCCGGCCTCGACCGCGCGGCGGGTCACGCGGTCCGCTACTTCAACGACGTGGAAAAGCCGCAGCGTTACTTTCGCGCGCCGACCGAGCAGGAGCGCGCGGCGATGCTGGACCTGCTGGGCCGGCTGAGGGACTGGCACGGTCCGGCGGACGCCGAGGAATTGCAGTCGCTGGTGTTTGCCGTGGGTCGGGAGCACAAGTTCGAGCCGTTGCGCGACTGGTTCAAGGCGCTCTACGAGGTGCTGCTCGGGGCTAGCCAGGGGCCGCGCTTCGGCGGCTTCGTCGCACTCTACGGCGTCAGCGAGACCACATCCCTCATCGACGAGCGTCTGGCGGCCTGAGCCTCAGTCGGCGCGCCAGCGGTCCCACCAGGCGCGCCAGCGGCCGGCCAGCACCTTCGGCTTGTCGACGAAGAGCCGCGCGGCCAGATCGCGCGCCTCGGCGGCGGTCGCCGCCTTTTGCCTGTCCACGATTCCCCGGAGCACGCGCCTGGCGTCCTCGTCGAGCGGGCTGTCGTCGAGCGACGCGGCGAACACGACGAGGTCCTGGTGGTGGCCCAGACGGTCGCCGAGGTCGTCGAGCGCCGCGCGGCGCACCTCCATCTGCTCGGGCCAGATCTCCTGCAGCAAGCGGACGTGGTAGAGGTGGTACTTCACGCGCTTGCGCCACTCGTGCAGCGCTGCGTCGTCGTCGTCCTCCGGCCCGTTGCGGGCGCGGCCGTAGGTCTTGAGCAGCCCGCCCTCGATCGCGTCGAAGCCCGTGTCGGACAACGTCCACAGCGGCACCCGCTCGCGTGTCCGCGCCAGCGTCTCGGCCGCCGCCGCAAGCGGCTCGGTCAGGTCGACGTCTGCCTTCGCCACGGTGTAGTGGCGTCTGAGCGGCGCAAACGCCGTCCGGTCGAGCTGTTGGTCGTGGCGCTCCATCAGCAGGTCGTAGGTCTGAGCGAGCACCGTGAGGTCGCGGAGGCCGGAGACGCTGCGGGCGGTGTCGCGCGCCACGCGGTTCTCCATACGGTAGTCCGGGAACACGGGACGCACGAGGCGGATGAGACCGCGCAGCTTCTTCATCCGCTTGCGGATGTCGTGCACGCGCGGGGCAGGATCGCCCGCGTCCTCGGCCGAGGCGATGGCGCGGTCTAGTTGCTCCAGCGCGATCCGACGCAGTGCATCCGTGGCGTCATGGTCCTTGAGGCGGATGCGGTAAGGGATGGCTGACCTCCTCTGATCGCGAGACCGTGAACAGATGCAAGCCTAGCGGCTTCTGCCGCAAGGTAAACCGGACTGCCATCTTATGCGTATAATGGGTGCGTTTCTCAGGGAGAAGCCCAATGCTACGCATCCTCTCGATCCTCACGCTGCTGCTTGCTCTGGCCGCGCCGGCGCGGGCGCAGCAAGCGCCGGATCCGGACGTCGAGAACGTCATCCGCCAGCAGCTCGACGCGTTCCAGGCGGACGATCTGGCCACCGCCTTCACCTTCGCCTCGCCGGGCATCCGGCGCACGTTCCGCACGCCCGAGGCGTTCGGAACGATGGTGCGGCGGGGCTATCCGATGGTCTGGCGCCCGGCGGAGGTCACTTTCCTCGAACTCATGCAGATGGACCGCCAGGTCGCGCAAAAGGTCCTGATCCGTGACCGCGCCGGGGCGCTGCACGTTCTGATCTTCGTCTTGGTCGCGACCGGCGACGACTGGCAAATCGCCGCCGTGCGCATACTCGAGACGCCGGAGCGGGCCGCCTAGAAGTCGACCCAGAGCGCCAGCGCGGCGCCGACGCCGGTGTCGTTCAACACCCCCGCCTGCGCCTCGACCTGCAGGCGCAGCCTCTGGGTGAGCCGCAGGGCGACGGAGGGCGCGAGGCGCAGGTAGGGCTCTGCCCCCGGATAATCGCCCGCGCGTGCCTGCAGGATCACCGCGACGCGGTCTATAGCGTTCAGACCGACCGTTGCGTCGAGCTTCCACGCCGGGTCGCTGCCTTCGGAGTAGACTTGCGACGCGCCCTCGACCTCGAGCCAGCCGTCGCCAAAGCGCGACATATAGCCCATGCCCCAGACCGCGCCGAGCCGCAGATAATTGACCTCGTATCCCTCGTCATTGCCCCGCCGGCCGACGCCGGCCTCGACGGAGGCGACGTGCCGGCCGGACTGGAGGAACGCGTATCGGGCGAAGCCGCGCGTTTCGATGATCCGCATGTCGCCCGAGCCGGACCTCGCGATCTCGCCACCGAAGGTCAGCACCGGCGTCACGCCGAACTCGGCGAAGGCGGAAAAGCGATCGTCCCGGGCGAAGTCGCGCACCAACAGGCGCTCGCGGTCAAAGCGCGTTTCGAACTTCAGCGAGACGAAGCCGTTCCCCTCGCCACGCGGCCAGGCCGCCGCTTCGACGACGCCGGCAGACACCATGAGCGCGAGCGTGGCACTTGCCGTGATGTTCCTCATGGTGGTGACGACCTTCATCCGCTCCTCCGTCGCGTGAAGAAAGGAGGGGAAGCGGCGGCGCGGGTCAACAATGGCGGATGCAGCAGCGTCGCCCGATGTGCTAGCCTGTGGCAAAGGAGTGCGCGATGTCACAGAGCCAGACCGTCATCACCACCTTCGAGGTCAACCCCGGCACCTGCCAAGACCTGCTGGACGAGCTGTCAGACGCCTACGAGAGCTTCATCTCCAGGCAGCCCGGCTTCATCGCCGCGCGGCTCCACGTCAACGACGCGCAGACGCGGATCTGCAACTACTCGCGATGGGAACGGCGCGAGGACTTCCTCGCGATGCTGCGCTCGACCGAGATGCGGCAGCGGAACCGGCGCCTCACCTCGCTCTGCCGGAGCTTCGAACCGGTGCTCTACGACGTTGCCGCGACCTTCGGCGGCGAGCTCTAGGGCCGCAGCCAGCGGAACGCGGCGGAGGCGCCCCAGCCGGCGACGCCCGCGAGCGCCAGCGACATCAGGCCGTAGATAAAAGGCCGCTCGTGCGCGAGGACATAGAGGAACTTCTCTAGGCCGACCTTCTGCACGTAGATCACGGTATCGTAGGCGTTGATCACATGGCCCTCCCGCGTGAGGAAGATCCGCACCTCGTAATTTCCCTCGACCAGGTTCGCCGGCAACTCGATCGAGGTCGAGAACAGCGTCTGCTCGCGCACGCTGACGGCACCTTCGCGAAGCTGGTACTGACCGGCACCTTCTCGCACCCGGATCAGGGCGCGCACGAACTCCGGCAGGTCAAGCACCTCCTGCGGCGCGCCCACGGCCCGGATCGCACGTCGCGTGGTGATCCGGTGGCGCAGGTCTTCCGTCTGGCTCAGCACCTGAGACAGCGGGCCACTCGTCGCGACAGCATAGAAGCTGGGGGCACGATCCACCTCTACCGCGGCGGTATTGGCCCAGATGGCCGCCACGCGCGACTTTCGCCGCACCATCACCGTCTGCGATGGCCCGGAGAGCGTGATGACCACCTCAAGCGGCACACCCTCAAGCGGCTCCTCGCGCTTGACCGCGCCGAAGATCAGGATCTCGGACCCGTCGAAGTCCGCCGTGATCGAGATGCGGTTCTGGCTGAGGTCGGCCACAACCTCCTCGGCCGCCGCCGGCACGGCCCAGATGAGGAGCGCGACAAGCCAGCGCATCAGAAGCCCCGCCAACTGACGGAATAGAGCTCCTCCGGCTGGAGCAGCAGGTCGATCGCGAGCTTTCCGCAGACGGCGAGCACGAGGAGTGCGAGCAGCACGCGCAGTTGCTCGGCCTTCATTCGCGCGCCAATCCGCGTACCGACCTGCGCGCCGATTACCCCGCCCACGATCAGGAGCAGCGCCAGCAGGACGTCGACGGTGTAGTTCGTGGTCGCGTGCAGCATCGTCGTGAAGGCGGTCACGAAAATGATCTGGAAGAGCGAAGTGCCCACGACGACCTTGGTCGGCATGTGCAGCAGGTAGATCATCGCCGGCACCATCACGAAGCCGCCGCCGACGCCCATGACCGCCGCCAGGAGTCCGACAAGGACCCCCACCATCAGCGGCGGGATGACCGAGATGTAGAGGCCGCTGGTGCGGAACTTCATCTTGAGCGGCAGCGCGTGCACCCAGTTGTGCCGTCGCCGCTGCGCCGGACGTCCGCCGGAACGTGCGCGGCGGATCGCGTTGACGCTCTCGATGAACATCAGGCCACCGATGATGCCGAGGAAGACGACGTAGCTGAGGCTGACGAGCAGGTCGACCTGGCCCATCGCGCGCAGCCAGTTGAAGACGCGCATCCCGATGGCAGCACCGATCAGGCCGCCTACAAGGAGCACCATGCCCATCGGCAGGTCGACCGTGCGGCGTCGGAAGTGCGCGAGCACGCCCGAGATGGATGAGGCGACGATCTGGTTCGCCGAAGTCGCGACCGCCACCGCGGCCGGGATGCCTATGAAGATCAGAAGCGGCGTGATGAGAAATCCGCCGCCCACGCCGAACATCCCCGAGAGCAAGCCGACGAGGCCGCCGAGACCGAGCAGCATGAAGGCGTTGACCGAAACCTCGGCGATGGGGAGGTAGACCTGCATGCGCCTGCGTTACGCCCCTTCGACAGCGCTCGTCCAGCCGTGCTGCTAACGCTCCTTCACATAGGGCGCGCCGCCGGCACGGGGCGGAATGGCGCGGCCGACGAAGCCTGCCAGGATCACGACCGTGAGGATGTAGGGCAGGGCCTGCATGAAGGGGCCGGGGATGGTGACGCCCAGCAGATCGACCGTCTGGTAGCGGATCGCCACCGCCTCGAGCAGGCCGAAGAGCAGGGTCGCCATCAGTGCGTACCAAGGCCGCCACTTGGCGAAGATCAGCGCGGCGAGGGCGATATAGCCGCGCCCCGCCGTCATCTCGCGCCCGAAGCCTGCGTTGAGGCCGGTGGCAAGGTAGGCGCCCGCGAGGCCGGTCAGCAGCCCGCAGATCAGGACGGCGGAGTAGCGCAGACCGGTGACGCTGATTCCCGCGGTGTCGACGGCGGCCGGGTTCTCGCCTACGGCGCGCAGCCTCAGGCCATAGCGCGTGCGGAAGAGGACGTACCACGTCACTGGCACCGCCAGCAGGGCGACGTAGACTAGGATCGTGTGGCCGGAGACCAGGTCGTGGTAGATCGGCCCGAGAACCGGCACATCGCGCAGCGCGTCGGCGAAGGGCAGGTCGATGGCCGAGAACCGCGCGGGTCCGGCCAATGCGGGGGTGCGGCCACCGGAGCTGAACCAGTCCTGCGCGATCAGCACCGTCAGACCGCTCGCCAGGAAATTGATCGCAACGCCGGAGATCAGCTGGTTGCCGCGGAACGTGATCGACGCGAGGCCGTGGATCAGCGAGAACGCCAGCGCCCCGGCCACGCCCGCCATCAGCCCCAGCCAGACGGAGCCAGTGATCGCCGCGGTCGCCGCCGAGAAGAAGGCCGAGATCAGCATCTTGCCTTCGAGCCCGATGTCGAAGATGCCCGAACGCTCGCTGAAGAGGCCGGCGAGGCAGGCGAGCAGGAGCGGCGTCGCCAGCCGCAGAGTCGAGTCGAGCAGGGGGAGGATCGCGGCTACGTCCATCTCAGACCTCCGCTTCGGCCGACGTCACAGGTGCCCCGTGCGTCGGTGCAGGTAGAAACGCTCGACCGGCAGGCGCACCATGTTGTCGAGCGCGCCGGTGAAGAGGATCACCAGCGCCTGGATCACCACGATCATCTCGCGGCTGACCGCCGGCATCTCGAACTCGAGCTCGGCGCCGCCCTGGTAGAGGATGCCGAAGAGGATGGCGGCGAGGAACACGCCGAGCGGGTGCGACCGGCCCATCAGCGCGACCGCGATGCCGATGAAGCCCGCACCCTGCACGCTGTCCAGCACCAGCCGCTCGGCCTCGCCCATCACCGAATTGATCGCCATCAGCCCGGCCAGCGCGCCCGAGATCAGCATCGCCAGCATGGTGATGCGGAAGGGCGAGATCCCGGCATAGACCGCCGCCGGCTCCGAATGGCCGAAGGCGCGGATCTGATAGCCGAGGCGGGTGCGCCAGATCAGCAGCCAGACCAGCCAGCAGCAGAGGATCGCGAGAAGGAAGGCGAGGTTGAGCGGCGTTGAGGGGCGGAAGGGCAAGCCGATCGCGGCGAGGACGCCGGCGTTCGGCAGCGTCGCGCCCTCGGGGAAACGTGCCGTCTCGGGCGACATCTGACCCGGCGCCTTCAGCACGTCGACGAGCAGGTAGACCAGCAGGGCCGAGGCGATGAAGTTGAACATGATCGTCGTGATGACGATGTGGCTGCCGCGCCGCGCCTGCAGGTAGGCCGGGATCGCCGCCCAAGCCGCGCCGAAGACCGCGCCGCCGACGATGGCCGCAGGCAGCGCCAGCAGCCAGTGCGGCCACGGCACCGCGAGGCAGACGAGGGCGACGCCGAGGCCGCCGATCGCAGCCTGGCCCTCGCCCCCGATGTTGAAGAGGCGCGCATGAAACGCGACCGCCACGGCGAGACCGGTGAAGATGAAGTTCGTCGCGTAGAAGAGCGTATAGCCCCAGCCGTAGGCCGAGCCGACGGCGCCGCGGATCATGATGACCAGCGCCTCGATCGGGTTCTCGCCGATGTAGAGCACGACGAGGCCCGAGACGAGGAACGCCAGCACGAGGTTGATCAGCGGCACCAGCGCGACGTCGGCCCATCTCGGCATCAGCGCGCTCCCGTCATGCCGGCTGCTCCAGCGGACCGCGTCCGGGTGCACCATCGACCGGGCCAGGCGAGCCCTCGCCCGACATGCCCGCCATAAGCAGGCCCAGCTCGCGCTCGTCCGTCGCGGAGGCGTCGCGCTCGCCCATGATGCGGCCGTCGAACATCACCGCGACACGGTCCGAGAGGCCCAGGATCTCGTCGAGTTCGACGCTGACCAGCAGGATCGCCTTCCCGGCGTCCCGCAGGTTGACGATCTGCTGGTGGATGAACTCGATCGCGCCGATGTCGACGCCGCGGGTCGGCTGGCCGACCAGCAGCAGGTCGGGGTTGCGCTCGATCTCTCGCGCCAGGACGATCTTCTGCTGGTTGCCGCCCGAGAAGCTGCGCGCCTCGAGCCAGCAATTCGCCGGGCGCACGTCGAAGCGCTGCATCTTGCCCTCGGTGTCGCGGCGGAGCGCGTCGTTGTCCATCAGCGGGCCGCGATTGTAGCCGGGGTCGCGCTGATAGCCGAATGCGACGTTTTCCCAAGCAGTGAACTGCATGATCAGGCCGCGTCGCTGGCGGTCCTCGGGCACGTGGCAGATGCCCTGCGCGCGGCGCGTCTGACCGTCACTCCGGCGTCCGGTCAGGTCGATCTCCTCGCCGTTCATCCGCACGGTGCCGGTCGCCGGCATGATGCCGCCCAGCACGTCGAGCAGCTCGGACTGGCCGTTGCCCGCCACCCCGGCAATGCCAAGGATCTCGCCCGCGCGAACGTCGAGGCTGACGCCCTTCAGGCGCTCCACGCCCTTCTCGTCGGTCACGCGCAGGTCGCGGACCTCGAGCACGACAGGTCCGGGCCGGGCGGGGGACTTCTCGACCCGCAGCAGTACCTTGCGGCCCACCATCAGCTCGGCCAGCTGCTCGGGGCTCGTCTCGGAGGTCTTGACGGTAGCGGTCATTTCGCCGCGGCGCATGACGCTGACGGTGTCGGTCGCCTCCATGATCTCGCGCAGCTTGTGGGTGATCAGGATGATCGTCTTTCCCTCGCGGCGCAGGCCGTCGAGGATGCGGAAGAGGTGGTCCGCCTCGGAGGGCGTCAGCACGCCGGTGGGCTCGTCGAGGATCAGGATGCGCGCATTGCGGTAGAGTGCCTTGAGGATCTCGACCCGTTGCTGCGCGCCGACGCCGATGTCCTCAATCTTCGCGTCGGGGTCGACGTTCAGCTCGTATTCCTCCGAGAGCTGCTTGAGGATGCGCCGCGCCTTCGCCAGCGACGGGCGCAGGAGCATTCCGTCCTCGGCTCCGAGGACGACGTTTTCCAGCACCGTGAAGTTCTCGACCAGCTTGAAGTGCTGGAAGACCATGCCGATCCCGGCGCGAATCGCTGCCTGGCTGTCGGGGATGTCGGTCCTCGTGCCGTCGATCCAGATCTCGCCCGCATCGGCGCGGTAGAAGCCGTAGAGGATCGACATCAGCGTCGACTTGCCGGCGCCGTTCTCGCCGATGATGCCGTGGATGGTGCCCGGCATCACCCGGATCGAGATGTTCTTGTTGGCCTGGACCTTACCGAACGCCTTCGAGATGCCCCTCAGCTCAATCGCCGGAGGCGCGCCCGCTTCAGGCGATGGGGCGACCTCTGGCCGCCCCGTTCTGCTGGTGCCCGTCAAGCCGTCAGCTGGTGGAGCAGTTGTCGTCGGTCGAGTAATCGTGCACCTCGATCTCGCCCGAAATGATCTGCTGCCGCGCCTGCTCGACCGAAGCGCGCATCTCGTCCGTGATGAGGTCCTGGTTGTGCTCGTCCACGGCGTAGCCCACGCCCTCTTCCTCGAGTCCCAGGACCATGAGTCCGGTCTCGAACTGATCGTCGCCGTCGGTGCCGTCGACGAAGGCGTCGTAGACGGCGTTGTCCACGCGCTTGACCATCGACGTCAGAACCGAGCCGGGGTGCAGGTAGTTCTGGTTGCTGTCGACGCCGATCCCGAGGATACCCTCGTCGGCAGCCGCCTGAAGGACCCCGATCCCGGTCCCGCCGGCGGCGTGGAAGACGACGTCGGCACCCTGGCTCGCCTGCGACCGCGTCAGTTCGGCGCCGCGGGTCTGGTCGTTCCACGCGGCGGGAGTAGTGCCGGTCATGTTCTGGATCACCGTCGCGTCCGGGTTCACCGCCTTGACGCCCTGCACATAGCCGCAGGCGAACTTGCGGATCAGCGGCACGTCCATGCCGCCGACGAAGCCGACGGTTCCGCTCTCCGACGCCATCGCCGCCAGCATTCCGACGAGATAGCTGCCCTCGTGCTCGGAGAAGATGTAGGACCGCACGTTCGGCTGGTCGACGACGGTATCGATGACCACGAAGTCAGTGTCGGGGTATTCTGGCGAGACCTGATCCATGACCGACTGATAGGCGAAGCCGGCGGTCACGACGGGGTTCGCGCCGCTCTCGGCCATGCGGCGCAGGGCCTGCTCGCGCTGCGCCTCGCTCGTCAGCTCGATCTCCCGGTAGCTCCCGCCGGTCTCCTCCGCCCAGCGCTCGGCGCCGGTGTAGGCAGCCTCGTTGAACGACTTGTCGAACTTGCCGCCGAGGTCGAAGATGATGGCCGGCTCGGCCGATGCGACGGCTGCGGACATCGCCGTGACGGCGGCAGCGCCGAGCAGTCTCTGCATGGAACTCATTCCGAAACTCCCTGGTCGTTGTTCCGACCGCGCGACGCCCGTTTGCGGCACGGTCGCCCGACGCGCAAAGCGCGCGACGGATCGAGGCAATTAAGGCCGCAGCCCCGGAAACGGGTCAATAGCTATTTCTGGCTGAGGCGGATGCCGCGGCGTTAGCGCGCGCCTGTTGCATCGCCTCGCAAGGTCATGACGAAGCTATCTTTTTCCGGAGTATCAGCGCGTCGGTCGAGCTGTCGTAATAGCCGCGGCGCCGACCCGCCTCGTTATAACCCGCCGAGGCATAGAGATCGCACGCGGCATGGTTGTCGGCCGCCACTTCCAGGAGAGACACCGTCGCGCCGCGCTGTGCTGCCTCGGCTTCGAAGGCGGCGAGGCACCGGCGGGCGAGGCCCTGCCGGCGGTACTCGGGAGCAGTGACCAGAGTCAGCAGCTCGGCCTCGTCGGCAGCGGTGCGACCCAGTGCGAAGGCCGTGGCACCACCGATCAGGAACACATGCGGCGATGCCAACAGTGACGCGAACTCCGTCTCCGTCCAGGGACGTGGCTTGCGGATCGACCGGGCATGCAGGGCCGCCAGCGCAGCGGGCGTCACGGCAGCAGGCGGGGCATGGCCACTCGGGATGGCGCAGCGTCGGCCGGTCGGACGTAGAGCGGGGCGGGGCGCGGCCGCACCGCGCCGGAGCGCAGGCGGCGTCTGGCGACGAGCGCGATCCCGTGCGCGAGCGGCTGCGCCGGCGGAACGCCCAGAACCTCGCCGAGCGGACGCAATCCCTCGCGCAGGGCGAGCGACAGCGCTTCCTCTGCGGTCAGCGTCAGCACATCGTCGGACAGGCCGCTTCCGTGGGGGCGGGCGTGGACGGCATCGCGAGGGGCAGGGACGGCGACGAGAGCCGGACCATCCTCACCGAAGGCCCGCGCCTCGAAGCCGTCGACGCCGATGGCAGGCTGTCCGAGCGAGAGGGCGAGGCCGCGTGCTGCGGCGACCGCGATGCGGAGGCCGGTGAAGTTGCCGGGGCCGGTGCCGACCGCGAGCGCGTCCAGGTCGCTCCAGCCGACCGACTGGCTCTGCAGGAGCTCCTCGAGAAGCGGAAAAAGGCGCTCGGCCTGCCCGCGCGACATGGGCTCCAGCCGATCCGCCACGATGTTGCCGTCCGAAAGCAGAGCGGCCGCGCAGTGCGCGGCCGACGTGTCGAAGGCGAGGATAAGTTCAGGCACTGCCGTCAGGCGGCGACGGGCCGGACCTCGATCACCTCGGGAATGTAGTGTCTGAGCAGGTTCTCGATCCCCATCTTGAGCGTCAGGGTCGAGGACGGGCAGCCGGCGCAGGCGCCCTGCATGTGCAGGTAGACCACGCCCCGGTCGAAGCCGTGGAAGGTGATGTCGCCGCCGTCCTGCGCCACAGCCGGGCGCACGCGCGTGTCGAGCAACTCCTTGATCTGGTTAACGATCTCCGCGTCCGGCCCCTCATGCTCGGCGTGGCCGGGCGAGGTCTCGGCACCGCCCGACATCACCGGCTGGCCGGACTGGTAGTGCTCCATGATCGCGCCGAGGACCGCCGGCTTGACGTGGTCCCACTCGACGCCCTGCTCCTTGGTGACGGTCACGAAGTCGTTGCCGAAGAACACGCCGCTCACGCCCCGCACGGCGAAGATGCGCGCGGCGAGGGGCGAGGCGACGGCCGCTTCGGGCGTCGCGAAATCCGCTGTGCCGCTGTCCAGGACCGACTGTCCGGGCAGGAACTTCAGCGTCGCGGGATTCGGGGTCGACTCGGTCTGGATGAACATCTGACCACCTCCTGGATGCCTTGCGATATGCGGGGTCGCGGGCGCCCTGTCAAGAATCTGGAACGATTCCAAACTGGGGCGAAGCGGCGCGGATCGGGCGTATGACCCGCATGCACATCGCGTACATACGACGTGCATACGCGGACTGGCCTCAGCAGACCGCCTCGAGCTCCTCCTTGGACATCCCTCCGGGCACGACCGTCACCGGCACCGGCAGCGTGCCCGCCATCCGCGTGAGCTGCGAGACGAGCGGACCGGGGCCAGAGTTCTCGGAGCCGGCGCCGAGGACTAGCACGCCCACCTCCGGCGCTTCGCGGATCTGAGCGAGGATCTGCGGTACCGCCTCGCCCTCGCGGATCACCAGCTCGGGATCGACCTTGTGGCGGTCGCGCATCCACTTGGCAAAGACCTCGAAGTGGGCGCGGATCCGGTCGCGCGCCTCCTCCCGCATGATCTCGCCGACGCCGAGCCAGTGGTTGAACTCCTCGGGCGGGATGATCGACAGCACCTGCACGCCGCCGCCGGTCTTTTCCGCGCGCATCGCGGCGAACCGCATCGCGTTCAGGCACTCGCGGGTGTCGTCGAGGACGACCAGGAACTTGCGCATGTAACCCCCCTGCCGTCGGATCATGGCGGAGGCCCGCCGACGCGGCAAGTCAGCCGTTGGAGTGCGCCCAGTCCCAGTAGAGTTCAGTCGCGCGGCGGGTGAGGGGGCCAACCTGGAAGTGCGTGCCCTCGAACTCCGTCACCGGCGTCACCTTGGCCATGTTGCCCGACAGGAACACCTCGTCCGCTGCGCGCACGTCGTCGAAGGTCAGCACCGTCTCGTGCACCGCCACGCCGTCCGCCCGGAGGTTGGCGATGTGGCGGGCGCGGGTGATGCCGGCGAGAAAGGTGCCGTTCGGAACTGGCGTGAAGACCTCGCCGTCCTTGACG
The DNA here is from genome assembly GCF_016918935.1 of Roseitranquillus sediminis. Taxonomy (GTDB): domain Bacteria; phylum Pseudomonadota; class Alphaproteobacteria; order Rhodobacterales; family Rhodobacteraceae; genus Roseitranquillus; species Roseitranquillus sediminis. The sequence goes on along the minus strand of NZ_JAFFOB010000018.1, from coordinate 99,426 downwards.
ATGAAGACGTTGGAGGTGGCGCTCTCGGCGACGTTGCCCAAGGCGTCCGCCACCAGGGCGTTGCCGAAGCCCTTGGCGTGCGCCTCGGCCAGCATCCGCGCGTTGTTCGGATAGAGGCAGCCCGCCTTGGCGTTCACCACCGCGCAATCGAGCGTCGGGCGGCGGAAGCGCGTGGTCCCGAGTGTGGTCGCCCGGTCGCGCGGCGGCATAGGGATTGCCTCGAGGCAGATCGCGAAGCCGGTGGCGCCCACCTTCGGCAGAACGCCCAGCGGTCCCCCTTCCAGCGCCCAGTACATCGGCCTGATGTAGACGGCGGTGTCGGGCGCGTACGCATCGAGCCCCTCGCGCACGATCTCGACCATCTCGTCCGTCTCGACGGTGGGCGTGATCATCAGCGCCTCGGCCGAACGGTTGACGCGGGCGCAGTGCGCCTCGAGGTCGGGCGCCACCCCGTCGAAGTAGCGCGCGCCGTCGAACACGCTGGAGCCGAGCCACGATCCATGGTCCGCCGCCCGCATCACCGGCAGGTCGCCGTCGTGCCAACGGCCGTCGAAATATGTCCTGATGTCGGTGCCCGTCGCCATGTCCGCTCCCCTTCGGAAGGGGCACCATAGGCGTGGCCCAGTGTACGGTCCACCCGGGATGCAGCGGCGCCGGCGCGGCAGGACAACAGATCGTGATAAAGGAATGTCAGTGCTGGCTTTCGCCGTCTGCTTCCCTAGGGTCCGCGGCACCGATGAATCAGAAACGTGAGGCAGATCGATGCAGCGTCGGACCTTTCTCGCAACCGCGGGCGCCTTTTCGCTGGCGTCGCCGGGCGTCCTGAGGGCGCAGGATGGCGTGCGGCACAATATCTCGGGCTTCGGCATGGCCGACTGGCGCGACCATTTCGCGAACCTGTCAGGCGGCGCGATTCTGGCCGATACCGGCTCGCGCGCGCTGCACTACTGGTCCGAGGACGAGAGCATCTATCGCCTCTACCCGACCTCCGTGCCGATGAGCGACGAGCTGACCCGGCTTGGCTATACCGAGATCGTGCGCAAGCGCGTCGGCCCGGACTGGACGCCGACCCCCTCGATGCGCGAGCGCGACCCGAGCCTGCCGGAGTACATGCCGCCGGGACCTGGCAACCCGCTCGGCACGCATGCGCTCTACCTCTCGTGGCCGGCCTACCTGATCCACGGCACCCACGACACGCGCAAGATCGGCCGCCGCTCGTCCTCGGGTTGCATCGGCCTCTACAACGAGAAGATCGCCGAGCTCTTCGAGCTGGCGCAGGTCGGGACGCAGGTCCGCCTGATCTGATCCGAAGCGCCGGGGCGGCCGCGTCGCCGCTCCGGTCGCTCCACCATCTCGCCGCCGGACGCGGCGTTCAGCCGACCATCCCCACGATGTCGTAGGTCCGCCGCAGGATCGGCGCGGCGATGGTGCGGGCGCGCTCCGCGCCGCGGGCGAGAATGCGGTCAATCTCGGCCTCGTCCGCCATCAGCCGACGCATCTCGGTCGAGATTGGGGCCAGCTTCTCGACCGCGAGGTCGGCCAGCATCGGCTTGAACTCCGAGAAGGGTTTGCCGCCGACGTCGGCCATGACCTCGTCAATCCCGCGGTCCGAGAGGGCGGCGTAGATGTTGACCAAGTTGCGCGCCTCCGGCCGGTCCTCGAGCCCCGCCGCCGTTTCCGGCAGCGGCTCGGGGTCGGTGCGCGCCTTGCGGAACTTCTGCGCGATGGTGTCGGCGTCGTCGTGCATGTTGATCCGGCTCATGTCCGAGGGGTCGGACTTCGACATCTTCCTCGATCCGTCGCGCAGGCTCATCACCCGCGTCGCCGGCCCCTCGATCATCGGCTCGGTCACCGGGAAGAAGTCCACGCCGTAGTCGTGGTTGAACTTCGCCGCGATGTCGCGCGTCAGCTCCAGGTGCTGCTTCTGGTCCTCGCCCACCGGGACGTGCGTGGCGTGATAGGCCAGAATGTCCGCCGCCATCAGCGCGGGGTACGCGAAGAGCCCCAGCGACGCCTCCTCGGCGTTCTTGCCGGCCTTCTCCTTCCACTGGGTCATCCGCCGCATCCAGCCCATCCGGGCGACGCAGTTGAAGATCCAAGCGAGCTGCGTGTGCTCGGGGACCTGGGACTGGTTGAAGAGGATCGAGCGCTCCGGGTCGATCCCGCTCGCGATGTAGAACGCGGCCAGCTCGCGCGTGCGGCGGCGCAGGTCGTCCGGATTCTGCCAGACGGTAATCGCATGCATGTCGACCATGCAGTAGAGCGTCTCGATGCCTTGGTCCTGCAGCTTGGCGAAGCGCTTGAGCGCGCCCAGGTAGTTGCCCAGCGTCAGGCCGCCGGAAGGCTGGATGCCCGAGAAGACCCGCGGCGTGAAGTCGGCCATCCTGTCGCTCCGTCTGGAAATTCGTGCCGCGCTCGCTTAACGGGGGGCACCTGCCGGGTCAAGGAAGCCTCATCCCATGTCGCAAGATCCCGACGCCTCTCCGGTCCACCCGCTGCCGCCCCTCGTAACGGCGCTGGCGCTCGTGCTGACGGGGATCGAGGTTGCCCTGAGCGCGGCGGCGCGCGGGTTCATCGGCGGCGCCGATGGCATCGGCTGGCGGCAGGCGGCGATCGAGCGCTACGGCTTCTTCGGTCAGGTCTTCGACCTGATGCTCGAGCGCGGCAGCTGGCCCCTCGAGCATGTGGCGCGGTTCGTCACCTATCCGTTCGTGCATTACGGCTTCACGCACGCGCTCTTCGTGATCGTGTTCCTGCTGGCGCTGGGCAAGATGGTGGCCGAGCGGATGGGGCCGGGGGCGATGCTGACGCTCTTCTTCGGCTCGGCCTTCAGCGGCGCGCTCGTCTACGGCCTCGCGCTCGACGATCCGCTGCCGCTGGCGGGCGGCTTTCCGGCAGTCTACGGCCTGATCGGCGGGTTCACCTACATCCTCTGGGTCAGCCTCGGCGCCGTTGGGGCGCCGCAGTGGCGGGCCTTCACGCTGATCGGCTTCCTGCTCGGGATCCAGCTCGTCTTCGGCGTGCTCTTCGGCGGCACGAACGAGTGGGTGGCCGAGGTGTCGGGCTTCGCCACCGGCTTCGCGCTTTCCTTCCTCGTCGGTCCCGGTGGGTGGCGGCGGGCGGTGCAGGCGCTCAGACGGCGCTGACCGCTCAGCGCCGCGCGGCGGCGCTCCGGCTGGTGGCGAGCCGGAAATCCCGCGGCGAGAACGCGCCAAACAGCGCCCCGGCGGCGGCGTAACTCGCCAGACCCGCTGTCACCAGAATGGCGAGGGCGGCGTAGCGCCAAAGCGGTTCGGCAAGCGCCGGCGCCAGAAGCGCCTCCGCCCCCAGCAGGCAGGCGCCCATCACCGCGGACGCCGCCAGGATACGCGGCAGCCGCGCCACGAAGCGCTCGTCAAGAGTCGCCGCCGCCCCCATATCGCGCGAGCCGCGCCAGAGCAGCACCACCATCGCCCAGGCGGCCAGCGTCGTGCCGATCGCCGCTCCGAGATAGCCGATCGCGAAGGCCAGCCCGACCGCCGCCGCCGCGTTTACCACCAGCGACACCAGGGCATAGCGGAACGGCCGCACCGTGTCCTCGCGCGCGTAGAAGAGCGGCTGCAGCACCTTTTGCAGCACGAAGGCCGGCAACCCCAGCCCGTAGACCGCCAGCGCCGCGGCGGTGGCCCGGCTGTCCGCCGCGTCGAACGCGCCGCGCTCGAAGAGCACCGAGATCAGCGGCAGCGGGATCACCACCAGCGCCACGGCCGCCGGCACCGTCAGCGCCAGCGAAACCTCCGCCGCCCGGCTCAGCGCATGCCGCCCGCCCGCCTCGTCACCTGCGCGCAGCCGGCGCGACAGGTCCGGCAGGAGCACCACGCCGATCGCGATTCCCACCACGCCCAGCGGCAGCTGGTAGAGCCGGTCGGCATAGTTCAGCCATGCGATCGCGCCGTCGAAGAAGCTCGCCACCTGACGCCCAACCAGCAGGTTCACCTGCACCACGCCCCCCGCCAGCGCCGCCGGCGCCGCGATCACCGCCAGCCGCTTCAGCTCCGGCGTGAGGCTCGGCCGCCGCGGCACCAGATGGAAGCCCGCCCGCGCCGCCGCCCACCAGACCAGTCCGAGTTGCACCACGCCCCCCAGCGGCACCGACAGCGCCAGCGCCGAGCCGACCTCCAGCCCCAGCATCCGATCGATGCCGAGCCCGAGGAACTCGTCCGCCGGGATCTCGAAGAACCATCCGACTGCGATCACCGCGATGAAGACGATGTTGAGCAGCACCGGCGCCGCCGCCGCCGCCAGGAACCGCCCCGTCGCGTTCAGCACGCCCGAGACCAGAGCGGCGAGCGAGATGAAGAGGATGTAGGGGAACGCGATACGCCCGAACGTCACCGCGAGGTGGAAGCGTTCGTCGCCCACGAACCCGCCCGCCATCGCCGTGACGAGAAGCGGCATAGCCACGACGCCGAGGACGGTGAAGCCCGCGAGGATCACCATCATCCCCGCCATCGCGTCGCGGGCGAAGTCGTGCGCGTCCTCGTGCCCCTCGAGCTTCTTGGCGAACATCGGAACGAAGGCCATGTTGAAGGCGCCCTCGGCGAAGAACCGGCGGAACATGTTGGGCAGCGCGAAGGCCACCAGGAACGCCTCCGCCACCGGCCCCGCGCCCAGCGTCGCCGCGATCAGAATGTCGCGCACGAAGCCCAGAACCCGGCTCAGCATCGTCCAGGCGCCGACAGTGACGAAGCCCTTCAGCAGGCGGATCGGCTGCACCGCTCAGACGCCTTCGCGCGAGCACAGGCGCGTCAGCGCCTGCGCGGCCCAACGGGAGGAGGCGTGCCCCGCAGGGGTGCGCCGACGACGGGCGGGAGCCGCCCCTTCTCCGGCGATGCGTCGCCTCACGCCCGGGCCCGTTCGGCGCCGCTCTTGATCGCCTCGCGCAGCTTGCGCTCCAGCGCCCGGCGCCGCGCCTCCGAGTGGAACTTCAGACCGAACATGTCCTTGACGTAGAAGGTATCCACCGCCTGCTCGCCGTAGGTCGCGATCACTGCGCTCGCGATCTGCACGTTGTTGGCGGCGAGCGTCCGAGTCAGGTCGTAAAGCAGGCCGGGCCGATCGCGGGTGTCCACCTCGATGATCGTGTAGAGCTCCGAACCCTCGTTGTCGAAGGCGATCGAGGTCGGCACGATGAAGGCGCGCTCTCGCTTCTTGAGCTTGTCCTTCGGCACCAGCGCGTCGCGTGCGACCACCTCGCCCATGAGCGTCTTGTGGATCATCTCGCGTAACCTCGGCAGCCGCTCCTCGCGGTAGGGGTGGCCCTCGGCGTCCTGCACCCAGAAGCAGGCGGCGACGAGGCCGTCCTTGCTGACGTAGCTGCGGGCGTCGACGACGTTGGCGCCCACAAGCGCCAGCGCGCCGGCGATGCGCGAGAAGATGCCGGGGTGGTCCACCATCGCGAAGCAGGCCCGGGTCGCGTCCCGGTCGTGGTCGAGCTGCAGGTCCATGCGGACGTCGCCGTTGCCGATCCCGCGCATCAGCCGGGCAAAGATCGCTTGCGCCACGTGCGGCAGCCCCTGCCAGTAGGGGCCGTAGTGCCGCTGGATCTCGGCGCGGATCTCGTTGCGGTCCCAGTCGGACAGCGCCTCGCGCAGGGCACGCTTGGCCTCCGCCTCGCGCGATCCGCGGTTGAGCTGCTCCAGCCCGTCGCGGAGCGCCGTCTCGGTCTGCAGGTAGAGGTTGCGCAGGAGCTGCGCCTTCCAGTTGTTCCAGACGCCGGGGCCGACGCCGCGGATGTCGCAGACCGTCAGCACCGTCAGGAGGTCGAGCCGCTTGCGTGACTTCACCGCCTTGGCGAAGTCACGCACGGTGCGCGGGTCGCTTAGGTCCCGCTTCTGCGCCATGTCCGACATCAGGAGATGATAGCGCACCAGCCATTCGACCGTGTCGCACTCGGCGGGCTTCAGGCTGAACCGTGGCGCGAGGCGGCGAGCGATCCGCGCGCCCAGCACCGAATGGTCCTCGTCGCGGCCCTTGCCGATGTCGTGGCAGAGCATCGCGAGGTAGAGGACCTTGCGGTCGACCCCTTCCTTCAGGATGCCGCTGACGATCGGCAGGCTCTCCACGAGTTCGCCGCGCTCGATCTGCGAGAGCGTCGAGATGCACTGGATGGTGTGCTCGTCCACGGTGAAGTGGTGGTACATGTTGAACTGCATCATCGCGACGACCGGCGCGAACTCGGGAATGAAGGCGCCGAGCACGCCCAGTTCGTTCATCCGCCTGAGGCCCCGTTCCGGGTTCACCCGGCGCAGCAGCATGTTGAGGAAGATGCGGTTCGCCTCCGGATCCTCACGCAGCCGGTCGTCGATGAGGTGCAGGTTGGCCGCGATCAGGCGCATCGCAGCGGGGTGCAGCAGCAGCCCCGCCCTCAGCGCCTCGTCAAAGACGCCGATCATGTTCACCGGGTTGTTGAGGAACGCCGCCTCGTCCTTGATCGCCAGCCGGTTGCGCAGGACGTGGAACGGCGGGCGCAGGCGCGGCTTGCGGCTCAGCAGGCGTTGCAGGCTGGGCGCGGTCTTCACGTGCCGGTCCTCGAGCGCGACGAGGAAGATCCGCGTGAGTTCGCCCACCCGGGTGGCGTGGCGGAAGTAGTCCTGCATGAAGACCTCGACCGCGCGGCGCCCCGCGGTGTCGGCATACCCCATCCGGTCGGCCACCTCGACCTGCATGTCGAAGGTGAGCTGGTCGACCGCGCGGCCCGCGATCAGGTGCATGTGGCAGCGCACCGCGAGCAGGAAGCTCTCGGCCCGGATGAAGGAGTCGAACTCGCTCTGGGTGAAGGTCTCGCCCACCAGCTCGCCGGCGTCGCGCACGCCGCCGAGATACTTGGCGATCCAGAACAGCGCCTGGAGGTCGCGCAGGCCGCCCTTGCCCTCCTTGACGTTGGGCTCGACGACGTAGCGCTGGCCGCCCTGCCGCTGGTGCCGCTCGGCCCGTTCGACGAGCTTGGCCTCCACGAATTCCGGGCCGGTGTCGCGGAAGAGGTCCTTCCAGAGCCGCTCGCGCAGTTCGCGCGCGAGCGCGGCGTCGCCGCCCACGAAGCGCTGCTCGAGCAGCGAGGTGCGGATCGTGAAATCGTCGCGGCCGAGGCGGATGCAGTCGCGCACCGTGCGGGTGGCGTGGCCGACCTTCAGGTGCAGGTCCCAGAAGATGTAGAGCATCGACTCGACGAGGCTCTCGGTCCAGCCCGACGCCTTCCACGGGATCACGAACAGCAGGTCCACGTCCGAGAAGGGCACCATCTCGGCCCGGCCGTAGCCGCCCACGGCCATCACCGCTATGCGCTTGCCGTCGGTGTCGTCGGTGCGCGGATGCAGGTACTGCAGCGCCACGTCCAGCACCGTCTGCACGATGCTGTCCGTCAGGAAGGTATACGCCGACACGACCGCGCGCGAATCGCGCGGGCGCGCCGCGAAGGCCGCGGCGATCGCGGCGCGGCCGCTTTCGAGCGCCGACTTCAGATGACGCACCGTGACCCCCCGGATCGCGCGTGCGTCCTGCGCCGCCCGGATGTCCGCGGCGAGAGCCCGCCTGATGCGGGCTCCGTCGAAGATGTCCTGCGCCGGACAGATCAGGTCGTTCGGGAGCGGCGTCGTCAGGTCGGGCCGCTCCGGCGCCGCGGTCGCGCCGCGGGCGAGAGGCTCAGAAGAACGCGCCGCCGAAGCGTCTTGGGGCAGGGTCAACGATGATCACCTGGTTGTTGCGGATCTCGGCCACGGCCAGCGCCCGCTCGACGGAGCCGTCGGCGAGGAACCGGAACGCGCCGCCGGTGCCGGCGAAGCCCGAGCCCTGGGTCAGGGCGCGCGCCGTCAGCGCATCGGACCGGCCCTGCCGGATCAGCGCGCCGATGGCGGCGATGCCGTCGTAGGCGAGGCCGGCGATGGGATGCGGCTGCGAGCCGTAGGCGGCCGCGTAGCGCGCGTCGAAGCTGCGCCCGAGCGCGGGGTCGGGCAGGGCGAACCACGCGCCCTGCAGGCCGGGCAGGGTCAGCGCGCTCGACGGGATGTCGAGCCGCTGAAGCCCGATGTACTGATAGCTGCCCGGCGCGATCCCGTTCTCGGGCAGGAGGTCGGCGAGGAACGGCAGCGCCCCGGACGTGCCCGAGGTCAGGAACACGGCATCCGCGCCGCTCGACCGGATCTGCTCGGCGATGCGCGGCGCCGCGTCTCGGACACCCGCCTGCGACAGCGGGAAGGTCGCCTGCCCGGCGAGGCTGGCGCGACTGCCAGCGATCGCGCGCAGGATCGCGTCGCGCCCGACCGACTCGGCCGTGTCCTGGCCGCTGACCACGAAGATGTCGCCGCGGCCGCGGCTGGCGGCATAGCCCGTCAGGCGGCTGGCGGTGTTCTGGAACGTGGTGCCGAGCACGAAGACGTTGCCGCCGGCGATGTTGGAATTGTTGGAGAAGGCCAGCACGTTCACGCCCTCGTCGCGAACCGCGACGCCGGCGGCGTTGGCGGCGCCCGCGAAGACGGGGCCGAGGATGATCTGCGCACCTTCGTCCACAGCCTGCTGGGCCACGGCGGCGGCGCGGCCGGGTTGGCCGGCGGTGTCGTAGACCCGCAGGTCGATCGCCGCGCCGTCGAGGTCCGCGATGGCGAGGCGCGCGGCGTTCTCGAGGCTCCGCGCCAGGATCGCGCCGCCCTCGGCTGAGCCCGCAGGGACGAGCAGCGCCACCGGGACGGCGCGGGTGGTGTCGACCCGAGGCCCGCCGACCGGGCCCGCGACCGGCACGTCGCAGGCGGCGAGCCAGAGCGCGGCGAAGAGCAGCGACAGCCGCGCGGCCGCCTTGCGGAACAACGATGAACGGATCAACATGGGCGGACTCCTCGCACGCAGGGGGCTTGGAGGGGACCGTATGCCGTCGGCGCACCGGTGTAAATCGCGAGGCGGAGCACGATGAGCGGGGATCCCCTGGCGCCCGGCCTCTACCTCGTCGCGACGCCGATCGGCAGTGCGCGGGACATCACGCTGAGGGCGCTCGACATCCTGCGGGACGCCGACGCCATCGCCGCGGAGGACACGCGGACGGCCCGCAAGCTGATGGAAATACACGGCATTCCGCTGAACGAACGGCCGCTGGTCGCGTATCACGACCACAACGGGCCGGCGGCGCGGCCGCGGCTGATGCGGCTACTCGCGGAGGGCAAGTCGCTCGCCTATGTATCGGAGGCCGGTACGCCGCTCGTCGCCGATCCGGGCTACCGGCTGGCGGTCGAGGCCATCGCGGCAGGCCTGCCGGTGACGGCGGCGCCGGGGGCGTCGTCGGTTCTGGCGGCGCTGTCGGTCGCGGGGCTGCCCAGCGACCGGTTCCTGTTCGCCGGATTTCCGCCCACGGCCGGCGCGGCGCGGCGGAGCTTCCTGGCCGAGTTGGCGCCGGTGCCTGCGACGCTCGTCCTCTTCGAGTCGCCGAAGCGGTGCGCCGCGACCCTCGACACCATGGTCGAGACGCTGGGCGCGGGGCGGCAGGCGGCGGTCTGTCGCGAGCTGACCAAGCGGTTCGAGGAGGTGCGGCGCGGGACGCTGGCCGAGCTGGCCGAGGCGCTGGAGGCCGAGCCGCCACGGGGCGAGGTGGTGATCGTGGTCGACCGCGGCCACGACGCGCCGGACGCGGACGCGATGGAGGCGGCGCTGGGCGAGGCGCTGGCGACGATGAGCGTGCGCGACGCCGCCGACACGGTGGCGATGGCGCTGGGGCTGCCGCGGCGCAAGGTCTACCAGGCGGCGCTGAAGATGCAGGGCGGGACGTGAGCCGCCGCATCGCCGGCGCCGTCGGCCACCGCGCAGGGCTCGCCACCGAGGAGCAGGTGGCACGCCGCTACGAGCGGGCGGGCGGCGAGGTCGTCGCCCGGCGCTGGCGCGGGCAGGCGGGCGAGATCGACCTGGTGGTGCGGCTGGCTGGTGGGCTGGTCTTCGTCGAGGTGAAGAAGGCGCGGGACCTCGCGCGGGCGGCGGAGCGGGTCACGCCACGGCAGGCAGCGCGGCTCATGGCGGCCGCGGAGGAATACGTCGCGGGCGCGCCGGTCGAGATGCGCCTCGACGTGGCGCTGGTCGATGCTGAGGGACGGATCCAGATCCTCGAGAACGCGATCTGGGGTTGAGCCGCCCGTTGCGGTCGGGCCGGGCTTCGGCCATGACGGAGGCCGTGACGCGAACGGAGGTCCCATGTCGCTCAAGGTTGCCTTCCAGATGGACCCGATCGGCGCGGTCGACATCGACGCCGACAGCACGTTCCGGCTGGCCGAGGCGGCGCAGGCGCGCGGGCACCGGCTCTGGTTCTACACGCCCGACAAGCTGGTCTGGCGCGACGGGCGGGTGATGGCGCACGCGCAGACGCTGGAGGTCCGGCGCGAGCGCGGCAACCATGCGACCCTCGGCGAGGTGCGGGACGTGGACCTGTCGGAGATGGACGTGGTCTGGCTGCGGCAGGACCCGCCCTTCGACATGGGCTACATCACGACGACGCATATCCTGGAGCACCTGGCGCCGACGACGCTGGTGGCCAATGATCCCTTCTGGGTGCGGAACTCACCCGAGAAGATGCTGGTGCTGCGCTTCCCGGACCTGATCCCGCCGACGGTGATCGCGCGCGACCTCGCGACGCTCAAGGCCTTCAAGCACGAGCATGGCGACGTGATCCTCAAGCCGCTCTACGGCAACGGCGGGGCGGGCGTGTTCCGGCTCGACCCGAACGACCGCAACCTCGGCGCGCTCTGGGAGCTCTTCGCGACGCTCTCGCGAGAGCCGCTGATCGCGCAGAAGTTCATCCCCGCCGTGGCCAAAGGGGACAAGCGGGTGATCCTGGTGGACGGCGAGCCGGTCGGGGCAATCAACCGGGTGCCGGCGGAGGGCGAGACGCGGTCAAACATGCATGTGGGCGGCAAAGCGGAGCCCGCGACGCTGACCGACCGCGACCGGGCGATCTGCGCCGAGATCGGCCCGGTGCTGCGCGAGAAGGGGCAGATTTTCGTCGGCATCGACGTGATCGGGGACTCGCTGACCGAGATCAACGTCACCTCGCCCACCGGCATCCAGGAACTGGAGCGGTTCGACGGGATCGACGTCGCCGGGGCGATTTGGGATGCGGTGGAGCGGCGGCTCGGCCGCTGAGGGGGGTCGACCTGGGGGGGCATCGAGCCCCCGCTCGACTGAGGCCACCTGCGGTGGCCGGCGCCACGTCCTGCGCTCAGTGCTGCTGGGAGCGCACGACGAAGCCCTCGACGGTTTCCTCGCCCAGTGCCTTCAGTGCCTCGATGCGGTGCAGGCCCTCGATCAGGATGTAACCGTCGCCGTCGGCGCGGACCCGGATCGGGGTCTTCTGCCCCTCTTCGAGGATGCTCTCGGAGAGGCTGGCGACGCGTCCGGGCTCGAGCGTCTTGAGACGCTTAACCGGCACGCGGATGCGCGGGATGGGCAGGGTGCGGACCTCCAGCATCGGCGTGCCTCCGGCGTTACCGGTCGAGCCTAGCACGCGGATACCAAGCGAGTCCCGCCCGCCGGTCAGCCGCGGAGCGACGTGAGGCGGAAGCTGAGCGCCTCGGCGACGTGGGGCCGGCTGATATGCGCGTCGCCCGCCAAATCGGCGATGGTGCGCGCCACGCGCAGGATGCGGTGGTAACCGCGGGCGGTGAGGCCGAAGCGGTCGGCCGCACGGACGAGCAGCTCGCGCCCCTCGGCGTCGGGCGCGGCGACCTCGTCGAGCAGCGCGCCCTCGGCGTCGGCGTTGGTGCGGGCGTGCGGGTGCTCCTCGTACCGCCTCTCCTGTACCGCTCGGGCCGCGGCGACGCGCTTCGCGACTGTGGCCGAGCCTTCGCCCGCCGGCGGCGCGTCGAGGTTGGCGAAGGATACCGGCGGGACCTCGATGCGGAGGTCGAAGCGGTCCATCAGCGGCCCGGAGATTCGGCTGAGATATTCCTCGCCGCAGGCCGGCACCCGCGCGCAGGCGCGTGCCGGATCGGGCAGGTAGCCGCAGCGGCAGGGGTTGGCGGCCGCGACCAGCAGGAAGCGGCAGGGGTAGCGGATGTGGGCGGCGGCGCGGGCGACGACGACCTCGCCCGTCTCGATCGGCTGACGCAGGGTCTCGAGCACCTGCCGCGAGAACTCCGGGAACTCGTCCATGAAGAGGACGCCGTTGTGGGCGAGGCTGATCTGGCCGGGCTTGGCGCCCTTGCCGCCGCCGATGATCGCCGCCATCGAGGCGGTGTGGTGCGGCTCGCAGAACGGCCGGGTGCGCGAGATGCCGCCCGCCTCGAGCTGGCCGGCGAGCGAGTGGATCATCGAGGTCTCGAGTGCCTCGGCGGCCGACAGGGGCGGCAGCAGGCCCGGCAGGCGCGCGGCCAGCATCGACTTGCCTGAGCCGGGGGTGCCGACGAAGAGCAGGTGGTGGCGACCGGCGGCGGCGATCTCCAGCGCACGCTTGGCCCGTTCCTGACCGCGCACGTCGGCGAGGTCGCGGTGGCCCATTTGGGCAATCAATTCGCCCGGTTCGGCCGGCGCGATGGGCGCGCGGCCGGTGAGGTGGGCGACGGCCGCGTCGAGCGAGCGCGCCGCGATGACGGCGGTCGCGTCGACCCACGCGGCCTCGGGTCCGCAGGCGAGGGGGCAGATGAGCGCCCTGTCTTCCTCCGCCGCCGCGAGCGCGGCGGGCAGTGCGCCCAGAACCGGCACCAGCGAGCCATCGAGCGACAGCTCGCCCAGCGATACGACACCTTCGACGTCCTCCCGCGCCAGCACGTCTATGGCGGCGAGGAGCGCCAGCGCGATCGGCAGGTCGAAGTGCGAACCCTCCTTCGGCATGTCGGCGGGCGAAAGGTTTATGGTGATCCGCTTGGACGGCAGGGCGATCGACAGGGCGCCGAGCGCGGCACGTATCCGCTCGCGCGCCTCGCTGACCGCCTTGTCCGGCAGGCCGACGATCGAGAAGGCAGGTAGTCCCGGCGAAACCGCGCATTGTACTTCGACGAGGCGCGCCTCGATGCCCTCGAACGCGACGGTGTAGGTTCGCGCCACCACTGAACTTTCCTCCGACGACGGCCGCGCCCGTCATAGCCGCTCGGGAGCCGACGGAAAGTCTCCAATTCGCTTCAAGGTTAGCGCGTCAGTATGGCCGGATCTTCGTGCTGCCCAGCTCTCGGGCAGGCTGCCTTTCAGACGCGCAGGAGGCGGGCGGGCAGCAAGCGTCTAGGACATATTGCTTCGTTGGCAACGTTACAGGTGAACTTTCTTTGATCCGACGGCGTTCGGGTTGCGTAGCGCAGGTAGTAGCAGCCGAAGGTCTTCAGGACCAAATGAAGGGGAACGTCCCATGGCACTCGATGGATTTTCCGATCAGACCTTGTCTCGCCGCGCCATGCAGGCGGAGTTGCTGGACGCGGAGACGGAGCTCAGGCTGGCCTACGCCTGGCGCGACCATCGCGACGAGAAGGCGCTGCACAGGCTGGTGACGGCCTACATGCGGCTGGCGATATCGATGGCCGCCAAGTTCAAGCGCTACGGGGCGCCGATGAACGATCTGATCCAGGAGGCGGGGCTTGGCCTGATGAAGGCCGCCGACAAGTTCGACCCCGACCGCGGCGTGCGCTTCTCGACCTATGCGGTCTGGTGGATCAAGGCGTCGATCCAGGACTACGTGATGCGCAACTGGTCGATGGTGCGGACCGGCAGCACATCGAGTCAGAAATCGCTGTTCTTCAACATGCGCCGCGTGCAAGCCCGGCTTGAGCGCGAGGCGGCATCGCGCGGCGAGCGGCTGGACCGGCACCAGGTGCGCCAGCTCATCGCGACAGAGGTCGGCGTTCCGCTGCACGACGTCGAGATGATGGAGGGGCGGCTCGCGGGCTCGGACTTCTCGCTCAACGCGACCCAGTCGGCCGAGGACGAGGGGCGCGAGTGGATCGACATGCTGGAGGACGGCGGCCAGCAGGCGGCGGAGACGGTCGAGCACGACAAGGACATCGACACCCTGCGCACCTGGCTCGTCACCGCGATGTCAGCGCTGAACGAGCGCGAGCGCTTCATCGTCCGCGAGCGCAAGCTGCGCGACGATCCGCGGACGCTGGAGAGCCTCGGCAACGAACTCGGCCTCTCCAAGGAGCGGGTTCGCCAGCTCGAGGCGGCGGCCTTCGGCAAGATGCGCAAGTCGCTCGAGACCACATCTCGCGAGGTGCACGAATTCTTCGCCTGACCGCCGCTGCGGTGTTGTCCGCGACCCCGTCCCTGGCCAATCCGATCGATGCGGACGCACTGGAGGATCTGCCGCCGGCGGATGTCGTAATACTTGGCGAGTACCATGACAACCCGACGCATCACCGCAACCAGGCCGCGGCAGTGGAGGCGCTGCAGCCGCGGGCGCTGGTCTTCGAGATGCTGACGCCCGGGCAGGCGGAGAAGGCGGTGCCGGACCTCAGGCCTGATGCCGATGCGCTGGGTGCGGCGCTGGCGTGGGAGGAAAGCGGCTGGCCGGACTTCGTGATGTACCACCCGATCTTCGCCGCCGCGCCTGAGGCCGTCGTGTTCGGCGGGGCGCTACCTCCCGGACAGGTCCGCGCCGCGGTGGGCGGCTCGGCCGCGGCCACGTTCGGTGCCGAGGCGGCGCGCTACGGGCTGGATCGTCCCCTCGCGGCCGACGAGCAGGCAACGCGCGAGGAGGAGCAGGGGACGGCGCACTGCGGCGCAATGCCCGTCGGGATGCTGCCCGGCATGGTCGAGGCGCAGCGCCTGCGCGACGCGGCCTTGGCGCGGGCAGTGCTGGAGGCGCTTGATGCGACGGGCGGGCCGGTGGCGCTGATCACCGGAAACGGCCATGCACGGCTGGACCGCGGGGTGCCGGTCTATCTGGAGGCCGCGCGGCCGGGGCTTTCGGTCCTGTCGATCGGTCAGCTCGAAGCGGCGGAGGACGATGCGCCGTTCGATCTCTGGGTGGTGACGGAGGCGGCGGATCGGCCCGACCCCTGTGCCGTCTTCGACTAGCCGCTGTGCAATCCTGCATGTTGGATGTGCCTGGCGCGGCAACTAGGTGCGCCGGACCCTCATCCCTCCAAGAAGGAGCTTCGAATTGTCCCTACGCCTTCATGTCGTGACCGCGAGCACCCGGCCGGGTCGCATCGGACCGGTCGTTGCCGGCTGGTTCAAGGAACTCGCCGAGAAGCGGAACGCCTTCGACGTGCGCGGGGTCGACCTTGCCGACTATCGCCTGCCCGTGTTCGACGAGCCCAACCATCCCCGGTCTGGCAAGTACGAGAACGAGACCACCAGGCGCTGGAGCGAGGCGGTGGATTCGGCGGACGCCTATGTCTTCGTGACGCCCGAGTACAATCACGGCCCGACGCCGGCCCTGGTCAACGCGATGACCTTCCTCTCCAACGAGTGGGCGTACAAGCCGGCCGCCTTTGTCAGCTATGGCGGCATGTCGGGCGGGCGGCTCGGCGTCCAGGCCACCAAGCCGATGCTGAACACGCTGAAAATGGTGCCGCTGCTGGAGTCGGTGACGATTCCCATGGTGATGGAGCATGTCAGCGACGGTCGCTTCGCGCCGAATGAGGCCCACGTCGGAAGCGCGAACGCGGTGCTCGACGAGCTCCAGCGCTGGGCCGAGGCGCTGAGGCCGATGCGCGAGGCTGCCTGACGAGGTTGTCGTTGCCGGGCCGGGGTGCTTAGGCTGCCGTCATTGGCGGGGGACACATGCTGGCAGGCAAGCGCATCCTTCTAATCATCGGCGGCGGCGTCGCCGCGTTCAAGTCGCTCGACCTGATCCGGCGCCTGCGCGAGCGGGGCGCCGAGGTCACGCCAGTGCTGACGCGGGCGGCGGAGGAGTTCGTGACGCCGCTCAGCGTGGCGGCGCTGGCGGCGCGCAAGGTCCACCGCGATCTCTTCGACCTGACGGACGAGGCCGAGATGGGCCACATCGAGCTCAGCCGTGCCGCCGACCTCCTCGTGGTCGCCCCGGCGACGGCCAACCTCATGGGCAAGATGGCGGCGGGGCTCGCCGACGACCTCGCGTCGACGCTCCTGATGGCGACGGACAAGCGGGTGCTGCTGGCGCCGGCGATGAACGTGCGGATGTGGCAGCACCCGGCGACGCAGCGCAACCTGGCGACGCTGCGCGGCGACGGTGTGCGCTTTGCAGGGCCGGTGGACGGCGCGATGGCCTGCGGCGAGTTCGGGCCGGGACGCCTGGCGGAGGTGCCGGAGATCCTCGAGGCGATCGCGGCGGCGCTGGGCGAAGGGCCGCTTGCCGGCCGGCACGTCGTGGTGACGTCGGGGCCGACGCACGAGCCGATCGACCCGGTGCGCTACATCGCCAACCGCTCCTCCGGCATCCAGGGGACGGCGCTGGCGCGGGCGCTGGCCGGCCTTGGCGCGCGGGTAACCTTCGTCACCGGGCCCGCAACGGTGCCGCCACCCGAGGGGGTGCAGGTGATCCAGGTCGAGACGGCGCGCCAGATGCTTGAGGCGGTGCAGGGCGCGCTGCCGGCGGATGCGGCGGTCTGCGCCGCCGCGGTGGGCGACTGGCGCGCGGAGGCGGAGGCGGCGCAGAAGATTAAGAAGGCGGGCGCCGTGCCGCAGCTCGCGCTGGTCGAGAACCCGGACATTCTGGCGTCCGTGGCCCGGATGGAGGACGGCCGGCCCCGTCTGGTTATCGGCTTTGCCGCCGAGACCGAGAACGTCACGGAGAACGCCCGCGCGAAGCTGGCGCGGAAGGGCTGCGACTGGATCGTCGCCAACGACGTCTCGGCCTCGACAGGCGTGATGGGCGGGACGGAAAATGCGGTGACGCTGCTGACGCGGGAGGGCGAGGAGACCTGGCCGCGGGTGGCGAAGGAGGAGGTGGGACGCCGCCTCGCCGCGCGTATTGCAGTGGCGCTCGCATGAGGCCGGACGCAGGACCGGTGAGGGGGGGACGGCCCGGGCGGGCATCAAGCCTCCCCGTGCCGTGCGCGCAGATCCGCCCGCCGGGCCGCGGCGACGGGCGGCGGCGGTGACGCCGTGCGTGCTGCTTGTTCGGGAGCCGGGAGCGGACCCGGCAGTGGACTTGCCCGGCTATGCGACCGCCGGCGCGGCGGGCGCCGACGTCCGCGCGAACCTGCCGGAGGAAGAGCGGGCGGCGGGGCTGACGCTGGCGCCGATGGAGCGGCGGGTGGTGCCGACTGGCCTGCGCGTCGCGCTGCCCCAGGGATGGGAGATGCAGGTGCGGCCGCGCTCGGGGCTGGCGCGGGAGCATGGACTGACCCTGCTGAACACGCCGGGCACGATCGACGCGGACTACCGCGGTCCGCTCGGGGTTCTGGTGGTAAACTTCGGGCATGAGGCGGTGACGATCCGGCACGGCCAGCGGATCGCGCAGCTCGTCGTGGCGCCTGTGGCGCGGGCTGCGTTCGAACCAGTCGAGACGTTGGACGAGACGGCGCGCGGCGCCGGCGGCTTCGGCTCGACAGGCCGCGACTGATGGCGCTGGTCCTGGCGATGGCCGCGGCGATCTGGTTCGCGGGGCGACGGACTGGGGCGCCGGCCAACGCGCGCTGGCTGACGATCGCGCTGCTCTACGTGCTGGTGCTGGCACTGCAGGTGGCGCTGCCGGTGGGGCATCCGTTTCGGGAGGCGACGGGCGGATCGGCGGGCGAGTGGCTGGTGCTGGGCGGTCTCGGGGCCATCGTCTGGGCCTATACCCGCGGTCTCGCCCGCGTGCGGAGCCGGGTGCGGCCGGAGAATCGGCCGCGGCCGGCGACGTCCGGCACCTTTGGCGAGGGCGAGCTCGACCGCTACGCGCGCCACGTGGTGCTGCGCGAGATCGGCGGGCCGGGCCAGCGGCGGCTGAAGGAGGCGCGGGTCCTGGTGGTGGGCGCGGGCGGACTGGGGGCGCCGGCGCTGCAGTACCTGGCCGCGGCGGGTGTCGGCACGATCGGCGTGATCGACGGCGACGAGGTGGAGGCGACGAACCTGCAGCGGCAGGTGATCCACACCGACGAACGCATTGGAATGCCGAAAGTCTTCTCCGCAGAAGCCGCGATGCGGGCACTCAACCCCTACGTCGAGGTGCGGCCCTATCACCGGCGGCTGACGGAGGAGATCGCGGCGGAGCTGGTGGCGGACTACGACCTGATCCTAGACGGCACCGACCATTTTCCGACGCGCTTTCTGGTGAACCGCACGGCGGTGGCGGCGCGGAAACCGCTGGTCGCGGCGGCGCTGAGTCAGTGGGAGGGGCAGATCAGCCTCTATGAGCCTTCCGCCGAAAAGCCCTGTTATGAATGCATTTTTCCCGAGGCGCCGGCGCCGGGGCTGGCGCCGAGCTGCGCCGAGGCGGGGGTGCTGGGCCCGCTTCCTGGCGTGGTGGGCGCCTTGATGGCGGTCGAGGCGGTGAAGCGGATCACAGGAGCGGGCGAGACGCTGGCGGGACGGATGCTGATCTACGACGCGCTCTACGGCGAGACGCGGATCATCGCGCTCAGGCGGCGGCCGGACTGCCCGGTTTGCGGCGAGGCTTGATCGCCCCGCGACGGCGGCACTAGGGTTCGGCGATGCCCTGGAGCCGGAGTTTCCGCAGATGCTACGAACCCTCGCCCTCGCCGCGGCCTTGGCCGGATCGGTCGCCCAGGCGCAGGACCTGCCCGACCTCGGCGGGCAGGAGATCGCCGTTGCGGTCGAGAACGCCTACCCGCCGCTGCAGTTCGTCGACCCCGCGAGCGGCGAGGCGATCGGCTGGGAGTACGACGCGATGGCCGAGATCGCGGAGCGGCTCAACCTAGCGGTCGAGTACCAGCCGATCAGCTGGGACGCGATGATCCCCGCCGTGGCCGAGGGCCAGTACGACATGGGCATGACCGGCATCACCATCCGCGAGGACCGGGCCCAGGTCGTAGATTTCTCCGATCCTTACATGCGTTCGGAGATGGCGATGATGGTGCGCGGCGACGAGGAGCGGTTCGATGACGCCGAGGGCTTCGCGGCCAATGACGAGCTGCTCGTGGCGGCGCAGCCCGGCACGACGCCGTTCTACGTGGCGGTCTACGACGTGCTGGACGGCGACGAGCGGAATCCGCGCGTCCGTCTCTTCGAGACGTTCGGCGCGGGCGTGCAGGCGCTGCGAACCGGAGACGTGGACCTGGTGCTGACCGACGGCGTGGCGGCGCAGGGGTATGTCGACGCGTCCGACGGCGCGCTGAAGATCGTGGGAGAAAAGCTCGGAACGGAGAATTTCGGGTTCATCTTCCCGAAGGGGTCGGAGCTCGTCGCGCCGGTCGACGCGGCCATCGCGGCCATGCGCGCGGACGGCACGCTCGACGCCCTGAACCGCAAATGGTTCCTCGACTACAAGATGGGCGAGTGAGACGCGGACCGGGCCTGCGCCTGGCGTGAGGCAGGGACGACGGCGCACGGGCGCGACGGAGGAGCGCGGGGACTTTCCGTGGTGGCTGCTGGTCGCGGCGGCGCTCGCAGGCTGGTTCCTGTGGCGGATTGCGTCGGACGACGTCTATCGCCAGGTGCTGGCGACGCTTTCGCGCGGGATCTGGATCACCATCTTCGTGACGCTTGTGGCGTTCGGCGCGGCGTGCCTGATGGGGCTTGCGCTGGCGGCGGCGTCGCTTTCGCGGTGGCTGGTGCTGCGGCAGGTCGCGCGGTTCTGGACCGAGATCGTGCGCGGCGTGCCGATCCTGGTGCTCTTGCTCTACGTCGCATTCGTGCTCGCGCCAGCGCTGGTCGCGGCGTGGAACTGGGGGACCGGCCGGCTGGGGCTGGAGCCTGCGCAGACGCGGGACTTTCCGCTGCTCTGGCGGGCGGTGATGGCGCTGACGATCGGCTACTCGGCCTTTTTGGCCGAGGTGTTCCGGGCGGGCCTGATGTCGGTTCCGAAAGGGCAGGTGGAGGCGGCGGAGGCGTTGGGGCTGACCGGCTGGCAGCGATTCCGGCACGTGGTCTTTCCGCAGGCCTTCCGGACGATCCTGCCGCCGCTCGGCAACGACTTCGTCGCCATGATCAAGGATTCGTCGCTGGTTTCGGTGCTGGGGGTGCTGGACGTGACCCAACTCGGCAAGGTGACGGCGGCCGGCAATTTCCGCTACTTCGAAACCTACAACGTGGTGGCGCTCATCTACCTGACGATGACCGTGACGCTCTCGGTGCTGTTGCGGCGCCTGGAGGTGCGGCTCCGGCGATGAGGGGCGGCCGCCGCGGTGGGCATCGAACCCGCTGCGGCGGCCGCTTCGCGCGCAAAGCGGCGGGCGGCTGGCGCAGGACCGCACGACAGGCTAGCTCCGGATGGAGCAAAGCAGGAGCCAGCCCATGACGAACCCCCTTCTCGAGGACTGGGACACGCCGTACGGGGTGCCGCCGTTCGACCGGATCACCGACGACGACTTTCGGCCTGCATTCGACGCGGCGCTGGAGGAGGCGCGGGAGAATACCGCCGCCATCGCGATGGACCTCGCGCCGCCGGATTTCGCCAACACGATCGAGGCGATGGAGATGGCGGACGAGCGGCTGGGGCGGGTGCTGGCGCCGTTCTTCACGCTGGCCTCGACCGACTCGACGCCTGAGCGCGAGGCGATGCAGCGGGACTTCTCGCCGAGGCTGGCGGCCTATTCCTCGGAGGTGACGCGCAACCGGGCGCTCTTCCGGCGGATCGCCATGCTGTGGGAGGAGCGCGAGTCGCTGGACCTGACCGAGGAGCAGCGGCGCGTGCTCTACCTGACGCATCGCGGCTTCGTGCGATCGGGCGCGCGGCTGGAGGGCGAGCCCGCGGAGCGGCTGGCGGCGGTCAAGGAGCGGCTGGCGGTGCTGGGCACGCAGTTCACGCAGAACCTGCTGGCGGACGAGCGGTCCTGGTTCATGGAGCTCGGCGAGGGCGACCTCGAGGGGCTGCCGGACTTCGTGGTGCAGTCGGCGCGCGCGGCGGGCGAGGAGAAGGGGGTGGACGGGCCGGTGGTGACGCTGTCGCGCTCGCTGATCGTGCCGTTCCTGCAGTTCTCGCCCCGGCGCGAGTTGAGGCAGCGCGCTTACGAGGCGTGGACGAGCCGCGGGGCGAACGGCGGCGAGACCGACAACCGGGCGATCGCGGCGGAGATCCTGGCGCTGCGCGAGGAGCGGGCGAAGCTGCTCGGCTACGAGAGCTTCGCAGCCTACAAGCTCGAGACCGAGATGGCGAAGACGCCGGAGGCGGTGCGCGAGCTGCTGATGCGGGTGTGGGAGCCGGCGAAGGCGGCGGCGGAGGCCGACGCGGCGGTGCTAGAGCGGATGCTGCGCGACGACGGCGTCGAGGGCCGGCTGGAGCCTTGGGACTGGCGCTACTACGCGGAGAAGCGGCGGCAGGCGGAGCACGAACTCGACGAGACGGTGCTGAAACCGTACCTGCAGCTCGACCGGATGATCGAGGCGGCGTTCGCTGTGGCGGGGCGGCTCTTCGGGCTGGAGTTTGCGCCGGTCGACGTGCCGCTGCACCACCCGGATGCGCGGGCGTGGGACGTGACGCGCGACGGGGCGCACGTGGCGCTCTTCATCGGCGACTACTTCGCGCGGGGCGGCAAGCGGTCGGGCGCCTGGGCCACGACGCTGCGGTCCCAGCGCAAGCTCGGTGGCGCGAAGCGGCCGCTGGTGCTGAACGTCTGCAACTTCGCCAAGCCGCCGAAGGGCCGGCCGGCGCTGCTGAGCTGGGACGACGCGCGGACGCTGTTCCACGAGTTCGGCCACGCGCTGCACCAGATGCTGAGCGACGTGACCTACGAGAGCGTGAGCGGCACGAGCGTGGCGCGCGACTTCGTCGAGCTGCCGAGCCAGCTCTACGAGCACTGGCTGGAAGTGCCCGAGGTACTGGGCGAGTTCGCCACGCACGCGGAAATGGGGAAGCCGATGCCCGACGACCTGCGCGACCGGCTGCTCAAGGCGGCGACCTACGACATGGGGTTCCAGACGGTGGAGTACGTGGCGAGCGCGCTCGTCGACCTCGCGTTCCACGAGGGGGCGGCGCCGGCGGACCCGATGCAGCGGCAGGCCGACGTGCTCGATGAGCTCGGCATGCCGCACGCGATCCGGATGCGCCACGCGGCGCCGCACTTCGCCCACGTCTTCTCGGGCGACGGCTATTCGGCGGGCTACTACAGCTACATGTGGTCGGAGGTGATGGACGCCGACGCCTTTGCCGCCTTCGAGGAGGCGGGCGACGCGTTCGATCCGGAGACGGCGGAGAAGCTGGAGCGGTACATCCTGGCGGCGGGCGGGACGGACGAGGCGGACGCGCTCTACACGCGGTTCCGCGGGCGGATGCCGGGGGTCGAGCCGCTGCTGAAGGGGCGCGGTCTGCTAGAGACGATGACGCCGCCGCCGGGGCCGGTCTAGGCGCGCGGGTGCGGTCTGGCGCGGAGGGTCAGACCGGGTCCTTGTGGATGATGACGTCGGCGTTGGGGTAGGCCTCAATGATCTTGCGCTTGAGCGCGGCGCCGATGGCGTGCGCCTCGTCGAGCGTCTGGCCGCCTTCGAGCTCGATGTGGAGATTGACGAAGATCCGGCTGCCGGCGGTGCGGGTCTTGAGGTCGTGGAAGCCCTGGACGCCGGGGAAGTCCCGCGTCAGGGCCTTGACGCCGGAGACGACCTCGGGGTCGGCGCGGCGATCCATCAGCGCGTCCCAGGCGCCTGCGCCGATGCGGATGGCGCCGACGGCGAGGAAGGCGGCTGCGCCGAGGGCGACGACGCTGTCGAGCCGCTCGAGCCCGAAGGCGGCGGAGGCCCAGAGCGAGGCGATTCCGCCGAGGTTTGGCACGAGGTCGCCGAGGTAGTGCAGCGAATCCGCCTTGACCACGCGGCTGCCGGTGCGGAGCGCGACGTGGCGCTGCCATGCCAGCAGGGCGAGCGTCAGCAGGATCGAGAGCGTCAGCACGGCGATGCCGCGGCCTTGCGCGGCGAGCGGCGCGATCTCGAGCGACGCAAGGCGCAGGACGGCCGCCACCGCGATGGCGGCGGTGGAGACGAGGATGAAGGCGCTCTGGCCCAGCGCGGCGAGGTCCTCGGCCGAGCTGTGGCCGAAGGCGTGGTCCTCGTCCGGCGGGCGGGCAGCGTAGATCACGGCCGCGAGCCCGCCCAGCGACATCATCAGGTCGAGCGCGCTGTCGGCCAGCGCGACGGCCACGGACAATGCCTCGGTCTCGGCCAGCGCCCAGAGCTTGAGCGCGACGAGCGTGGCGGCGACACCAACTGACGCGAGGGTGGCGGATATGTTCAGGCGGGTCGCGCGGTCTGGCATGGCGCTGCGCTAGCGCCTGCGCCGCGCCTCATCAAGACATTCAGTCGCGCAATTCGCCCGGCTTGACGCCCCAGAGCGCGGACTTTGTCACCCAGCCGCTGCGGCCGCTGGCGGAGACGTTGCACCAGTCGGGCTGACACTCGCCGAGACGCGCGATGACGCCCTCCTCGGCCTTGGCGACGATCGGCGCGGCGGGATCGGGCCGCAGGCGGATCTCGGTTTCCGGTTCGTCGAGGACGACGGTGCGCACGCCGGAGAGTAGCGAGTAGTGCATCCAGCCGCCCGCGCCGTCGCGGTCGCGCACGCGGCGCCAGTGGCCGTACTCGCCGGTGACCTGGAGCGGCATGTCGCGGCGCACGAAGACCCAGTCGATCCGGTGGCTGAGCGAGGGGCCGCGGCGGGCGTTGCCCTCGGAAGTCTTGAGCGAGACAAAGCGAGGCATCGGCAGATTGGTGACTGGACCGCGGCCGCCGTTGCTCGACGCGGCCGCCTCGGCGTCGGGATCCGCCATGCCGGCCTCGGCATCGTCGACAGGGGCGTTCGGAGCCGCTTCGGTTTCTGCCTGCGCGGCCGGCGCCGGATCATCCGGTATGGCTGTCTCCTCCGCATGGCCGTCGGCGAAATACGCCAACGCCGCCGCGATCAGGAAAAGTGCCGCGCCCAATCCCTTGGTCATGTCCGCTCCGCCAGTGTCGCCGGGGTCTCATCGCTTGTGCGCCGCCCCGTTCCTTGCCAGTTTGCCACCCAAGCGGCGCCGGGAAAAGCAAGCGGGAGAAGTCGATGCCAACGCCACGGCTAAGTGTGGTCACCACGCGACGGTTGCCGGAAGCGGTCGAGACGCGGATGAGCGAGCTCTTCGACGCGCGCCTGCGCCAGGACGACACGCCGATGAGTCGCGAGGCGCTGGCCGAGGCAATGCGCACCGCAGACGTGCTGGTGCCGACGATCACCGACCGGATCGATTCGAGCCTGCTGGCGCAGGCGACCGACCGCCTGAAGCTGATCGCGAACTACGGCGCGGGCATTGACAACATCGACGTGGCGACGGCGCGGCAGCGCGGCATCCTCGTGACCAACACGCCGGGCGTGGTCACCGACGACACCGCCGACATGGCGCTGGCGCTGATCCTAGCCGTGACGCGGCGCATTCCCGAGGGCCTGGCGGTGATGCAGCAGGGAATCTGGGAGGGCTGGGCGCCGACGGCGTTCCTGGGCGGGCGGCTCGGCGGGCGGCGGCTCGGCATCCTCGGCATGGGGCGGATCGGCCAGGCGGTGGCGCGGCGGGCGCGGGCGTTCGGGATGCAGATCCACTATCACAACCGCCGGCGGCTGAGGCCGGAGGTGGAGGAGCCGCTCGAGGCGACCTACTGGGAGAGCTTCGACCAGATGCTGTCGCGCGTCGACATCCTGTCGATCAACGCGCCGCACACGCCGGCCACGTTTCACCTGCTGAACGCGCGGCGGCTCAAGCTGATGAAGCCGTCGGCGGTGGTCGTGAACACGTCGCGGGGCGAGGTGGTGGACGAGAATGCGCTGACGCGGGCGCTGCGTGCGGAGGAGATCGCGGGCGCCGGCCTCGACGTCTACGAGCACGGGCGGAACATCAATCCGCGCCTGCGCGAGCTCAGGAACGTGGTGCTGCTGCCGCACATGAGCTCGGCCACGCGCGAGGGCCGGGCCGAGATGGGCGAGAAGGTCATCATCAACATCAAGACGTTCGCCGACGGCCACCGTCCGCCGGACCTCGTGGTGCCGTCGATGCTCTGACGCCCCGAAGGGCGAGCCAGAGCGCAAGCGACAGCTCGGCCGCGAGCGGGACGACGTAGAGCGGCATGAGCGCGGGCGCGAGGTCGGGCGCGAGGATGCGGGTCACGCTGCCCGTCAGGTAGACCAGCCCCGCCGCCACGAGGCCGTGGCCCAGCAGCCGCAGGATGAAGTCGGAGCACGCGATCAGTCGACCGAGCAGCAGGCAGGCGACGCCGAAGAATACGAGCCCGAAGTCGTAGCCGAAGGACTGCGCCTCGAGCGCGAAGAGCGTCAGCTGCTCCGCCGGCAGCCCGCTGCGGAAGGGCTCGGCATGGAGCAGGAGGACGGCGTGCTGAAGCAGGAGGTTGGCCGCCAGCACGGCGTCCATCGTCAGCCGGAACGCCGCCGCGAGGAGCGCGAGCGTGTGGCCTGCCGGGCGCAGCAGCAGGTAGAGGAGCACCGCGAGCGCGACATCGGCGCAGAGCATCGCAGTGTCGGCGAGGAAGCCGAGGCGCAGGCGCAATTCGGCCGCGGCCACGTTGGCGGCGGTCTGCGCCGCGTCGCCGGGTGCGAGAACGGCGGATCGGACGCCAAGTTCGCCGAAGAGACCCAGCGCAATTATCGCGAGATAAAGCGCGCCGGCGATGCGGGCGCGGGTGGCGGCGGATGGCGGTGCGGGCGTGCGCGTGCGGTCCGTCATCCGGCGAGCCTAGCGCGTCTTTCCGCCGAATGGGAACTGCGGAACGGGCGCCGGGACCCTCGGCCTGCGCCAAGCGTTGTCTCCCCATCAGCCTGAGAGGCGAAAGGAGACGAGCCATGAACTGGGATCAGATCAAGGGTCAGTGGAAGCAACTGCGCGGCAGCGCCCGCGAGCAGTGGGGCGAACTGACGGACGACGACCTCGATCGTGCGGCGGGCGACCGCGAGCAACTCGAGGGCCGCATCCAGGAGCGCTACGGTCGCACCAAGGACGAGGCGCGCCGCGAGGTCGACGATTGGGCGGCGCGGCACTGAAATTGATAGGGGTCGGCACGTCCGGCCCCTACGCCTGCACGAGGAACGGCGTCGGAAAGACGTGCTCCTCGAGGTTTGCCCCAGGCCCGATGTAGTCGACGACGGCAAAGAGGCCGGGGGCATGGAGCGGCGTGAGGACGCCGTGCCAGACATTCCTGAGAATATTGACGCCTTGGCCCGGCGCGGTGAGAAACGCGCGCGGGAGGCCGGGCGTGCCGTCTTCGTCGGGGGCGACGGTGACGAGGAACGGGTGCTGTGTCATCGGCAGGAAGGCCTGCGACCCTTCCGGGTGCCGCTCCACCATGTCGAGACGGTAGGGCAGAACACGCGGCTCGGCATTGAAGATGCTGATGCCGGCCCGGCCGCCGCCGAAGTCAAGCCGGGCGCGGTCGTTCCACCGCCCGCAGAGACCGGCGTTGATGAGTCGGTCGGGTTCGTCGGACGCCTCCAGCACGTCCCCGAAGGGCGCGAAGCCGACCGCGGTCAATGGCGCGGCGCTGATTGTCATGCCCGGCGGGGAGAGGCGGGCCTCCGCAGGCAGCCCGTTGGGCCGCCCTTGTCGTGCCGCGCGCGTCGGTGACGCGCAGGACCGGCCGCGAGGGCGTCGCGGACAATCATGGCAGCAGCTCGCGGAGACGTAGCTCGGCGATGCGCTCGACCTGACGGAAGGCCTCGGTCACCTCGCGCGCGCGGTCATTCTCGAGCCGGCGCTCGAAGGCGGCGAGGATTCCGCGCTTGTCGTGGTCGCGGACGGCGATGATGAAGGGGAAGCCGAAGCGTTCGGTGTAGGCGGTGTTGAGCCGCTCGAACGTCGCGCGCTCGGCGTCGGTGAGGGCGTCGAGGCCGGCCGACGCCTGCTCGGCGGTGGAGGCGTCGGTCAGGCGGCGGGCGGCGGCGAGCCTGCCAGCGAGGTCAGGGTGCGCGCGCAGGACCTCCAGCCGGCGCGCCTCGTCCGCGCTGCGGAAGGCGCGCGTCATCGCGGCGTGCAGGCCGGTGGCGGTGTCATGCGCGGGACCAAGCTCGAGCGCCCATGCTTCCTCGGCGACCCAGGGCGAGTGCTCGAAGATGTCGCCGTAGGCCGCCACGAACGCGTCGCGGTCGAGGGCGCTTGGCTGTGGCCGCTCGGCCGGAGGATGGCGCGTGGTCCAGTGGCGCGCGATATCGATGCGCCGGGCGAACCAGACGCCCTTGTGGGCGCGGGCATGGTCGAGGAACCGCCGCAGCGCCAGCACCCGGCCCGGCCGGCCGGCGAGGCGGCAGTGCAGGCCGATGGAGAGCATCCGCCCGCCCTCCTCGTAGAGGCAGTCGAAGCTGTCGCGGAGGTAGCTCTCGAACTGGTCGCCCGAGTTAAATCCCTGCGGTGTCGCGAAGCGCATGTCGTTGGCGTCGAGCGTGTAGGGAACGATGAGCTGGTCGCGCGTCCCGATCCGCATCCAGTAGGGCAGGTCGTCGGCGTAGCTGTCGGCGATGTATTCCATCCCCTGCTCGGCGGCGAGGCGGACGGAGTTCATCGAGCACCGGCCGGTGTACCAGCCGGCGGGCCGCGCGCCCGTCACCTGCGCGTGCAGGCGGATCGCCTCCTGGATCTGGCGGCGCTCCTCGGCCTCGTCCATGTCCTTGTGCTCAATCCACTTCAGGCCGTGGCTGGCGATCTCCCAGTCAGCGTCCTGCATTGCGCGCACCTGTGAGGGCGCGCGGGCGAGGGCGGTGGCCACGCCGAAGACGGTCGCGGGCACGCCGCGCCGGGTCAGCAGGCGGTGCAGGCGCCAGAAGCCGGCGCGGGCGCCGTATTCGTAGATCGACTCCATGTTCCAGTGGCGCTGGCCGGGCCAGGGCGCGGCGCCGACGATCTCGGAGAGGAACGCCTCGGACGCCGCGTCGCCGTGCAGGACATTGTTCTCGCCGCCTTCTTCGAAGTTGACGACGATCTGCACCGCGATGCGTGCGCCGCCGGGCCAGTCTGCCTTCGGCGGCACGGGGCCGTAGCCGTGGAGGTCGCGCGGGTATCGGTTCATGGCGCTTTTGTCGGGCGCGTCGCGCTGCGTTGCAAGGACGGTCTGCTCGCTGGGCAGCCTGCGCCTTGTGAGCCAGAGTCCTCCTCGGTCGAGACCTCTCTCAGCCGAAACGGCAGGACGAGATCCAAGACGCTCGCGAGGATCGCCGCAGGCAGGAGCCTGCCGGCTGGCCAAGATAATCGCCGGCGCGACCTTCGACAGGAACTTCGCCATGACCTGCTGTCTGCCCAGCGGTACCGCCTAGAGGAGCGGCGTGACATTCAGACCCGCAGCTGGTCCTGCGTTCAGGTCGTGGCGTCGCGGGGCCGTGCAGGGCTGTCCGGCCGTTTGCCAGCCAGTCTCTCCCGCTGTAGATCGGCATCGGCATCGTGAGGCGTGCGAGGACGGGGCTGCCGTGGCGGTCGTGTCTGCGCAAGTTCCGGGCCGCATGGCTCATGGGAGGGCGGAATGGCGGGATTTCTGACGACGCACGTATTGGATACCGCGAAGGGGGTGCCGGCGGCGGGCATCCGCGTCACGCTCTATCGGCTGGACGGAGCGGAACGTACAAGGCTGGCGGAGGCGGTCACCAACGATGACGGTCGCACGGACGCGCCGATCCTCGGCCGCGAGGACTTTGCGACCGGCAGCTACGAGCTCGAGTTCGCGGCGGGCGACTATCTGCGCGAGACGGGGCAGACGGGGGCAATGCCGCCCTTCCTCGACGTGGTGCCGATCCGCTTTGGCATCAGTGACGGCGAGAGCCACTATCACGTGCCGCTGCTGATCTCCCCCTTCGGCTATTCGACCTACCGGGGCAGCTGATGGGCGAGGCCGCGATCATCTGGGAGTGGATCGGCTTTGCCGTCCGCTGGACGCACGTCATCGTGGCGATCGCGTGGATCGGCTCGTCGTTCTACTTCATCGCGCTGGACTTGGGCCTGAGGAAGGCGCCGGACCTGCCGCAGGGCGTGCATGGCGAGGAGTGGCAGGTCCACGGCGGCGGCTTCTACCACATCCGCAAGTACCTTGTGGCGCCCGAGGCGATGCCGGAGCATCTGACCTGGTTCAAGTGGGAGAGCTATTCGACCTGGCTGACCGGCGCGGCGCTGCTGATGATCGTCTACTGGGTGGGGGCGGAGCTCTACCTGATCGACCGGGCGAAGGCGGACCTCGCTGTCTGGCAGGCGATCGGGATCTCGGCGGCGTCGCTCGCGGTCGGCTGGCTCGCCTACGACGCGCTCTGCCGCTCGCGCCTCGGGCACCGGCCGACGGGGCTGCTGCTGCTGCTCTTCGGGCTGATCGTCGTGATCGCCTGGGGCTATGCGCAGGTCTTCACCGGGCGGGCGGCGCTGCTGCATCTGGGTGCGCTGACCGCTACGATCATGTCGGCGAACGTGTTCCTGGTGATCATCCCGAACCAGACGGTGGTGGTGGCGGACCTGAAGGCGGGGCGGACGCCGGACCCGGAGTTCGGGCGGATCGCCAAGCTGCGCTCGACGCACAACAACTACCTGACGCTGCCGGTGCTGTTCCTGATGCTGTCGAACCACGCGCCGCTGGCCTTCGCGACCGAGTGGAACTGGCTGATCGCCAGCCTCGTGTTCCTGATGGGCGTCACGATCCGCCACTGGTTCAACACCCGGCACGCGCGGGCGGGCTCGCCGCACTGGACCTGGGCGGCGACGGCGGTAATCTTCGTGCTGATAATGTGGCTCTCGACCGCGCCCGACGCGCTCGATGCGAGCGCCGAGGCGGGGTCGGGGGCGCGGAGGTTCGCCGAAGCGGAGGGTTTCGCCGAGGTGCACGCGATCGTGCAGGGGCGCTGCTCGATGTGCCATGCGGCCGAGCCGTTCTGGGACGGCATCCACCGCGCGCCGAAGGGCGTGGTGCTGGAGAGCGAGGCAGACCTCGCCCGTCAGGCGCGGCAGGTCTATCTGCAGTCGGCGCTGAGCCACGCGATGCCGCCGGCGAACGTCAGCTACATGGAGCCGGAGGAGCGGGCGGCGATCCGCGACTGGTACCGCGCCGCGACCGCGTCGCGCGGGCCGTGACGGAGGGCGCGCGAAGCGGGGCATCGAACCCCGCTCCGCGCGGCCTTCGGCGGCCCTCCGGCGGGCGGTCGCGATGCGCGGGCCGCGCGCCGGTGGCGGGTCAGGGGATCACGACCTCGTCGGCACGCACCATGCCGAGCACGCTGCGGGCCTGTTCGTCGAGCAGGTCGAGGTCAAGGAAGTCGTCCGAGAGCCGGCGCGCCTTGTTCGTCATCAGCGCCACGTCAACGCGCAGCCGGTCGCGCTCGGCGGTCAGAGCCTCGGCCTCGGCCTCGATCTGGAGCCGCCGGAAGAGGCCGTAGTCGCCCTGGACGCTGGCGAAGGTGAAGTAGAGCCCGAGCATCACCGTCCCCGTGAGGAAGACCAGCGGACCCAGACCTGATGTCTTGCGGTTCATGCGCGCCTCTCGTTCCGCCTCTCGACCGGGCGGTTTGGCCCGCACTCTGCACGAAGGCGTCCGCGCCGGAAACCGCCCGCACGGCAAGGGCGGCCGGGTGAGGCAAGGCGGCATCACCCGCACTGCACCGGCTCTCGCCCGAAGCCGCGCGGCGCGGTAGCATCGGCCGATGATCGCGCCCTCGACAGAGCTTCCGACGCACCGGGTCGAGAACCAGCCCGAGCCGCGGGCCGACGGGCCGCTCTGGCAGGCGGATGCGCGGCTGCGCGAGGCGGCGACGCGGACGCGCTCGCGGCCTACGCCCCGAAACTCGGCGCCGCGGAGACGCGCGAGGCGGGGCGGGAGGCGAACCGGCATCCGCCGCTCAAGGACATGCTCGGCAACCGGGCCAACGCCTCGGCGGAGATCGAGTACGAGGGCGCGCTGGCGCACCGCATCGGCGACGAGGGGCGCGGCGTGGCGACGATCCTGCAGATGGCGCACCACACGCGGCTCGACACCGCGCTGGCGCCGGCGACGCTGATGCGCGCGGCGCTGGCGGAGGCGGTCTGGTGGTGCGAAGGGCGGACGGCGCTCCAGCGCCGGCTGATCGACCAGCCGCTGATGCGGACGGTGCTGGCCGACCTCGCGCTCGACGTCGAGGGGGCGGTGGCGCTGGGGTTCCGCGTGGCCGCGGCGTTCGACGCCGGCGAGCGGGCGTTTGCGCGGGTGGCGGTGGTGCTGGCCAAATACCTCAACAACAAGCGCTGCCCGGTGGTCACGTACGAGGCGATGGAGGTTCTGGGCGGCATGGGTTACGTCGAGGACACGCCGATGCCGATGCTCTACCGCGAGGCGCCGCTCAACGGTATCTGGGAAGGGTCGGGCAACGTGATCTGCCTCGACATCCTCAGGACGCTGGCGCGCGATCCGGCGGCGGCGGCGCTCGAGGCCGAACTCGGCGCCGTGCGCGGTGCGTCCCGCGACTATGGCCGGCCGCTTGACGACCACAGGGCGCGCTGGCCGCAGCCGCCGTCCGAGGCGGGGGCGCGACTCTTCGTGGAGCGCAGCGCCACTCTGCTCGCGGCGTCGCAACTCCTGCACCATGCGCCGGCGCTGGTGGCCGAACCTACGTCATCGGGCGGCTGGAAGAACGCGGTCTCACCACGGGTGCGGTATCCGGCCTCGACGTCACGGCGACCCTCTCGCGCCTCGCGGGCGCCTAGCTGCCTTCCGCCAACCCGACCGCCTGCATGGCGTCGGCGCGATGGGCGATGTGGTCAAAGTCGCCGCGGATTGCCTTCAGCGCATAGCGCTCCTGCTCGATCTCGATGGCGGTGCGGAAGCCGAGTCGGCGCAGCACCGGCAGGGGCGGGCACCAGCCCTGCAGCGCGTGCTGCAGCAAGAACGCGAGGACACCGGCGGAGAGGCCGAGCCAGCGCCGGTCGTGGGTCAGGCCCAGCACCACGCCCGCCAGCGCGAGGCTCGACGCGTTCGCCTCGAGCGTGCGCTCGATATCCCACTCCCGGTCGAGTTCGCGCAGGCGGCGCCCGATCTCGTGCGGGTGGTCGTAGTAGTAGCCGATGCGCCGTTCGGTCTCCCACCGGATGCGGTGGCTGATGTCGGCGCCGGTCTGGCTGGACACGCGGGTCGCGCTTTCGGCGAACATGGCGCATCTCCCTCCCATGAAACGTCACGGGCAGAACCACGGCGGAGGGCCGGAGTTCCGGGCCATGGATCGCCGGCCGCGGCTGCGCTAGTCCTCTCAAGGGTTGAGCGAGGCGGGCATGGACGCGTACGACTACATCATAGCGGGCGCCGGATCGGCCGGATCGGTATTGGCGAACCGGCTGAGCGAGGACCCCGACGTGCGGGTCCTGGTGCTGGAGGCCGGCGGGCGCGACAACTGGATCTGGTTCCATGTCCCCGTGGGCTACCTCTTCGCGATCGGCAATCCGCGCGCCGACTGGTGCTTTCGCACGGTGGAGGAGCCGGGGCTGAACGGCCGGGCGCTGAGCTATCCGCGCGGCAAGGTACTGGGCGGCTCGTCGGCGATCAACGCGATGATCTACATGCGCGGGCAGGCGGCGGACTACGACCACTGGCGGCAGCTCGGCCTCAACGGCTGGGGCTGGGATGACGTGCTGCCGGTCTTCAAGGCGCAGGAGGACTTTTACGCCGGCGCATCCGAGTTCCATGGCGCGGGCGGCCCGTGGCGGGTGGAGCCGCCGCGCGTCTCGTGGCCGATCCTCGACCGCTATCGAGACGCCTGTGCGGAGGTGGGCATCCCGCGGACGGAGGACTTCAACACCGGCGACAACGAGGGCAGCGGCTATTTCCCGGTGAACCAGCGGCGCGGGCAGCGCTGGTCGGCGGCGCGCGGCTTCATCCGGCCGGCGATGTCGCGCCCGAACCTGACGGTGGAGACGGGCTGCCTCGTTGACCGCGTCGGATTCGACGGCCGCCGTGCCGAGCGCATCGACTGGATTCAGGAGGGCGCACGGCGGAGCGCGCGGGCGCGGCGCGAGATCATCCTGGCGTCCGGCAGCATCGGATCAGTGCAGATCCTGCAGCGCTCGGGCATCGGCGCGGCGGAGACGCTGCACCGGCTGGGGATCGAGGTGGTGGCCGACCGGCCCGGCGTGGGGCGCAACCTGCAGGACCATCTGCAGCTCAGGCTGATCTACAAGGTCACCGGCGCGCGGACGCTGAACGAGACCTACTGGAACCTCGCGCGGCGCGCCTGGATGGGGGTGGACTATGCGTTGCGCCGGCGCGGGCCGCTGACGATGGCGCCGTCGCAGCTCGGCGTCTTCGCCCGCTCGGGCGAGGACGTGGAGCGGGCGGACCTGGAGTTCCACGTCCAGCCGCTCTCGCTCGACAAGTTCGGTGAGCCGCTGCACCGCTTTCCCGCGATCACCTCGAGCGTCTGCAACCTCCGGCCGGAGAGCCGGGGGCATGTGAGCATCACCTCGCCCGACCCCGAGGCGGCGCCGGAGATCGCGCCGAACTACCTCTCGACCGACCGGGACAGGGAGATCGCGGCGCGGTCCATCCGGCTAGCCCGCCGCATCGCCGCCGCCCCGGCGCTGGCCGCGTACCGCCCGGTCGAGCACCTGCCGGGGCCGGAGGTGGGCGACGACGACGCGGCGCTGGCGCGGGCGGCGGGCGACATCGGCACGACCATCTTTCATCCGGTGGGCACGGCGAAGATGGGGCTGGAGAGCGACCCGATGGCGGTGGTGGACGAGCGGCTGCGCGTCTTCGGGGTGGAGGGGCTGCGGGTGGTGGACGCCTCGGTGATGCCGACCATCGTCAGCGGCAACACCAACACGCCCACGATCATGATCGCTGGCAAGGCCGCCGGCATGATCCTGGAGGACAACCGCCCGCCGCGGTAGGGCCCTTCTCCGGTCCGTCGGCCCGCGGTATCCTCCAGCAGGAGGAAGGCGATGCCGTTGCTCGACCGCAGGCAGCAGGCCCTAGCAGCGTGGTGGGCGCGGCGCGTCGTGCAGTTTGCTCTGGCGCTGGTGACGTCCTTCTTCCTCACGCTGTCGCTTGCGCGGGTGCTCGGCATCAGCGCCGTGGACTGGCCGGGCGTCGCGGGGTGGGTGCTTGGTCGCTATGGCGACCTGCTGGTCTGGGCGGGCCGGACGATCCTGTGGCTCATCTCCATCGTGCCGCCGTGGTTCTTCGACCTCGTCGCGCTCTACCTGCTCGTCGGGGCGCTCGTTCGGATCGCGGTGGCGGAGATCGCGCTGCGATCGGAGCGCGCGTTCTACGACAGGCCGCTCGATGTCTGGGACGACGCATGGCACCGCGATGGGATTGCGCAGGCGCGAGAGGCCGGGCGCGTGGAGTCGGCGCGCTTCTATCTGCTCTGGCCGGTGCGCGTCCTTTCCGACATCCGCGGCGGATACTGGACCCTGACGCCGCGCCGCGTGGCGGTCCGCTTCGGACTAGTGCTCCTGCTGCTTGCCGCGCTCACCGTGGCCTGAACGGAAAACGGCGCCGGGGTCGACCGGCGCCGTTGCATCATTTGCCCGATGGTGGGGTCAGGCGGCCTTCGCGAGGTTGCGCAGGACGTAGTGCAGCACGCCGCCGTTCTCGACGTATTCCTTCTCGACCGCGGTATCGATCCGGCATTTGAGCTCGATCTCCTTCGTCGAACCATCGCCGTAGGTGATCGTGCAGGGCAGCGTCGCGCCCGGGGTCACGTCGGGAAGGCCGGTGATCGAGACCTGCTCGTCGCCCTTGATCCCGAGGCTCTCGCGGGTGTCGCCGCCGGTGAACTCGAACGGCACCACGCCCATGCCGACGAGGTTCGAGCGGTGGATGCGCTCGTAGCTCTCGGCGATGACGGCCTTGACGCCGAGGAGCGCGGTGCCCTTGGCCGCCCAGTCACGCGACGATCCCGCGCCGTACTGCTCGCCGGCGAAGATGACGAGGGGAACGCCCTGCTCCTGCCAGGCCATCGCGGCGTCGTAGATCGCCATCTGGCTGCCGTCGGGCCCGAGCGTGTAGCCACCCTCGACGCCGTCCAGCATCTCGTTGCGAATGCGGATGTTGGCGAAGGTTCCGCGCATCATCACCTCGTGGTTGCCGCGGCGCGAGCCGTAGGAGTTGAACTCGCGCGGCGCGACCTGACGCTCGGTCAGGTAGGTGCCCGCAGGCGTGGTCTCCTTGAACGAGCCGGCGGGGCTGATGTGGTCGGTGGTGACCATGTCGCCCAGGATTGCCAGCACCCGCGCGCCCTCGATGTTCTCGATGGGCTTCGGGTCGACGTCCATGTTCTGAAAGTAGGGCGGGTTCTGGACGTAGGTCGAGGTCGACGGCCAGTCGTAGGTCTCCTTCTCGGTGGTCTCGACCTGGCGCCAGCGGTCGTCGCCCTTGAAGACGTCGGCGTACTTCTCCTGGAAGCTCTCGCGCGTGACGGTGCGCTCGACCAGCTCGGCGATCTCCTTTTGGCTGGGCCAGAGGTCCTTTAGGTAGATGTCGTTGCCGTTCTTGTCCTGGCCCAGCGGCTGTGTCGTGATGTCGACGTTCATGTCGCCCACCAGGCTGTAGGCCACCACCAGCGGCGGCGAGGCGAGGTAGTTGGCGCGCACGTCGGGGCTGATCCGGCCCTCGAAGTTGCGGTTGCCCGACAGGACGGACACAGCGATCAGGTCGTCCTCCGCGATGGCCTCGCTGATCTCTGGGTCGAGCGGACCGGAGTTGCCGATGCAGGTCGTGCAGCCGTAGCCCACGAGGTTGAAGCCGAGCGCGTCGAGATCGTCCTGCAGGCCCGCGGCCTCAAGGTACGCCGAGACGACCTGGCTGCCCGGTGCGAGCGAGGTCTTTACCCACGGCTTGCGCGTGAGGCCGAGCTCGTTTGCCTTCCGCGCCACGAGGCCTGCGCCGATCATCACGTAGGGGTTCGACGTATTGGTGCAGGAGGTAATCGCCGCAATCACGATCGAACCGTCGTGGATCTGGTAGTGACCCTCGGGGTGCTTGACGACGCCGCGGCGGTGATGCCCCTCGTCACCCGGGATCTCGACCGGTTCGGGCGCACCGCCCTCCGCCTCCCAGCGGCCCTCGGCGCGCTCGCTTGCGTCCTTGCCCTGGCGCTGGCCCTTGACGTACTCGCGGAAGGTCTTAGCGGCGGCGTCGAGCGCGACGTGGTCCTGCGGCCGCTTCGGACCGGAGATCGCCGGCACGACAGTGGTCATGTCGAGTTCGAGCGTGTCGGTAAAGACAGGCTCCGATCCGGGCTCGCGCCACATGCCCTGCGCCTTGGCGTAGGCCTCGACCAGCTTGAGCGTCTCCTCGTCGCGACCGGTCTGGGTCAGGTAGCGGATGGTCTCCGCGTCCACCGGGAAGAAGGCGCAGGTGGCGCCGAACTCGGGGCTCATGTTGCCGATCGTGGCGCGGTCGGCCAGCGGCACATTGTCCAGCCCATCGCCGTAGAACTCGACGAATTTCCCGACGACGCCCTTGTCGCGCAGCATCTTGGTCACGCGCAGGACGAGGTCGGTCGCGGTCGTGCCCTCGGGCATCGCGCCGGTCAGCTTGAAGCCGATGACCTCGGGGATCAGCATCGAGATCGGCTGGCCCAGCATCGCGGCCTCGGCCTCGATCCCGCCGACGCCCCAGCCCAGCACCGCGGCGCCGTTCACCATCGTGGTGTGGCTGTCGGTGCCGACCAGGGTGTCGGGGTAGGCGACCGTCTGGCCGTTCTGGTCCTTGTCCGACCAGACCGTCTTGGCCAGGTACTCGAGGTTGACCTGGTGGCAGATGCCCGTCCCCGGCGGCACGACGCGGAAGTTGTCAAACGCCTTCTGCCCCCACTTGAGGAACGTGTAGCGCTCGATGTTGCGCTCGTACTCCCGCTCGACGTTGAGCTGGAAGGCGCGGGGGTTGCCGAACTCGTCGATCATGACCGAGTGGTCGATGACGAGGTCAACGGGGTTCAGCGGGTTGATCTTCTGCGGGTCGCCCCCCAGCCGCTCGATCCCGTCGCGCATGGCCGCGAGGTCCACGACGGCGGGCACGCCGGTGAAGTCCTGCATCAGCACCCGCGCGGGCCGGTAGGCGATCTCGCGCGGGTTCTTCCCGCCCTTCTCGGCCCACTCGGAAAAGGCGCGGATGTCGTCGGTGGTAACCGTGTTGTCGTCCTCGAACCGCAGGAGGTTCTCGAGCACCACCTTCAGCGACACCGGCAGGCGCGCGAAGCTGCCCAGGCCGGCGGCCTCGGCCGCCTCGATCGAATAGTAGGCGTAGCTGTGACCGTCGACGCTCAGGTCGCGTCGGGTCTTAGCACTGTCTTGTCCGACCTGGATGGGCATTGGACCTCCGTCTGGGTTCGCTGGAAACTGGCGTTGCATTACCGCCGCAGGGCCACGTCCCGCAAGTGTCTGACACGCAGCTTGGTATGCAATCGTGCACCAAGGCGGGGCGGCGGGACTCTCGCATCCTTGATTGGCCATGGCCGCACCAGCAGACTAGCAGTCGACGAGGGTTGGAAGCAGGTATCTCATGCGACGCTGGGTGATCGGATTCGCCGCTGCGCTCATTGCCGCTGGCGGGGCGCTGAGGGCGGAAGGCCCGGTCGTCGTCGAACTCTTCACCTCGCAGGGCTGCTCGTCCTGCCCGCCTGCGGATGCGCTGCTGGGGCGTCTCGCGGCGCGCGAGGACGTCATCCCGCTGGCGCTGCACGTCGACTACTGGGACTACATCGGCTGGGAGGACGAGTTCGCCGAGCCGGAGCACACCAGGCGTCAGAAGGGATACGCCCATGCCGCGGGCGCCCGCACGATCTATACGCCGCAGATGATCGTCGGCGGCCGCGACCATGTGGTGGGGCACCGTCCGATGGAGGTCGCCGACCTGATCCGCGCCCACCGCGCCGCCGAGAGCCCGGTGTCGCTGAGCGTCACGCGTGCGGGCGACCGGGTCGACGTGCGGGCCATGGCGGAAGCGCCCGCCGACCTGCGCGTGCACCTGGTGCGCTACCTGCCTGAGCGAACGGTCGAGATCGAGCGGGGCGAGAACGCCGGCAAGACGCTGACCTACCACAACATCGTGACGCGCTGGGAGACCATCGCCGAGTGGGACGGTCGCGACCCGCTCTCGCTCAGCCATGCGGTGCCGGGGGACGAGCCGGCGGTGGTGCTGGTCCAGGCGGCGCGCTACGGGCCGATCCTGGCGGCGGCGCGCTTGCGCTGACGCTTGCGCTGGCGCTCGGGCTTCCAACGGCGGTGGATCCAGAACCACTGCTCCGGATGACGCCGGACCTGGGCCTCGAGGCTGTCGTTCAGCGCCTGCGTCATCGTGTGCGCGTCGCTCGGCGGGATCGGCGCCTCGGCCAGCATCCGGAAATTGAGGCCGTCGGGCTGACGCACAGCATATACCGGGACCAGTGGCGCCTCGTGCCGCAGGGCGAGTTCCGCCGCGGAATAGGCCGTGGGCGCCGGCTTGCCGATGAAGCTCAGCGTTGGCCCGCCCTTGATGTAGATGTCGGTCAGGATGCCGATCATTCCGCCATCGCGCAGGTGCCGCAGCAGCCGGCCAAGCCCCTGCCGGCCGCTGGGGAACATCGGCTCGCCGATCGCCGCCAGCGCCGCCTCGTAGTGTCGGTTGAAGTGGCGGTTGCGCATCGGGCGGTAGAGCCCACCGAGGTCGTAACCGCGCGCCAGCATCACCACGCGCGGCGCGACGAAGTTGCCGAAGTGGGCAGTCACGAGGACCGCCGGCTGCCCGGCATCCCGTGCCGCATCGAGCGCGGCGAGACCCGGCCCCTCGATCGGCGTGCCGGCAAGCTGTCGTGCGAAGCGGGCGCCGGAATAGATCTCGGCCAGGGTTCGGCCGGCGTTGTCCGGCACCTCGCGGATCAGGCGGCGGCGCTCGGCCTCGGGCATCTCCGGCATGACGTGGTCGAGATTGGCTCGGATCCGTTGCGGCCAACCGGCTAGTGGCGAGACGATGCGCGACGTCACCCAGCCGATCAGCGGCACGCGCCAGCGATAGGGCAGGGCACGCGCCGTCGCCAGCAGCGCGCGCACCGAAAGGTCGATCGCGAAGTCGTAGCGGCGGGCGGCGTGGCGCTTCATGGCGCCTGATTAGGCACTGGCGGTCCGACGTACAATCGGGGCGCCGGTCACTCGTCCTCGTCCTCGCCGCTGATCTGGTAGATGGTGCCCGCGGCCTCGAGCTTGCGGATCGCCGTCACCACGGCGTTCAGCGCCGCCTCGGTGTCCTTCTTCTTGACGTTGCCAAGCGCCGCGGCGTCCTCGCGCACCGTCTCGGCGAGGCGCTTGGACATGTTCTCCAGGATGAACTCCGCCGCCACCTTGTCCTTGCCCGTAGCGCCGGCGACCGCGGCGGCCAGCGTGCCGACGTCGACCTCGCGGGTGATCTTGGGGATGTCGCGGGCGTCGATCCGCGAAGGAATGAAGGCGAAGGTGAAGATCGCCTTGCGCACCTCGTTCGCGAATTCGACGTCCTTTTCGTCGAGCCCGTCGAGCACGTCGTCCCGGGTGACGCTGCGGGAATAGTTGAGAATCGCCCCCAGACGCTGCACCGGGCCGTCGCGGAAGGCAGGATCGCGGTCGACGTTGAGCGCGGCGGCGAGCGCCGAGCCGATCTTGTCGACGAGCTTTGCCTCGGTGTCTGCGGTCAGCGACATGGCGTAGGCGATGCGACGCGCCCGCTCGCCGGGGAGCTGGCTGAGAAGCTCGGCCGCCTTGGAAACCTTGAGCTTCGACAGGATGATCGATGCGATCTCGGCGCTCTCGCTCTCCAGCACCGGGAGCAGCCGGTCGTTGCCAATGCCCGAGATGCGCTCCCACACGTCGTCGGAGGTGATGAGGCCGGCCTGCTGCCGCAGGCGGCTTGCCGTGTTGGCGCTGATGGCGCCGTCCAGCGCAGAGAGCGCGCCCTCGATCCCATCCTGGAAGGTGAGGCCGATGTCGTCGATCTCGGCCAGGAACTCGTCGACCACGGCGGAGAGGGTCGCGCGATCGACGAAGCGCATCTGGCTCATCTGCCGCGCGAGCTCGATCTGCAGTTGGTCAGGTAGGTCGCTGAGCGAGATCTGAGCCCCCTCGGCCAGAAGCACGCGCACTACGATCGCCGCCTTCTGCCGCTTGCTCAGATGCGCAGCCTTGCCGCCAAGGTTGGGCAGCGAGGTCGAAAGGTCGGACGAGAAGTCCGTGTCCAGCGCGAGCGCCATCTTCGCGCATCCTCCAGTTCCGGTTGCGGCGGAAACTGGCAGATCGACCTTAACGAGAGGCTACTCCCGATGCAGTGCCGGGGCGGCATGACCCGCCCCAGCGGCCTCAGCCCGTGACAGGCACGCAGCTGCGGCTTTCCTCATCGAAGGTCTGGCCCTCGACGCAGGTCATCTCGTAACTGTGGCCGGAGCACATGGCCGCGGCGATGCCGGGCGCGAGCATGAGCGCGGCGAGCAGTGTCGAAAGCTTCATGATCCGACTCCTTTGCAATGGGTGACGCAAGGGTAGCACGGATCCCGCCCCAGCCAACGCCCTCTGCTCAGGTGTCGCCGAAGACACGAGCGAAGATCGTGTCGACGTGCCGGGTGTGGTAGCCGATGTCGAAGTGCCGCGCCACGCCGCCCTCGCCGAGCGCCGCCTGCACGTCGGGGTCCGCGGCGAGCTCGGACTGGAAGTCCTGCCCTTCCTCCCAGACCCGCATCGCGTTGCGCTGGACGATGGCATAGGCGTCCTCGCGGCTGACGCCGGCCTGGGTCAGCGCCAGCAGCACGCGCTGCGAATGAACGAGGCCATGGGTCGCATCGAGGTTGCGCTGCATGCGTTCGGGATAGACGACCAGCTTGTCGATGACGCCCGTCAGCCGCGCCAGCGCGAAGTCGAGCGTCACTGTCGCGTCGGGGGCGATCATCCGCTCGACCGAGCTGTGGCTGATGTCGCGCTCGTGCCAGAGCGCGACGTTTTCCATCGCCGGCACCACCGCCATCCGCACCAGCCGGGCGAGTCCGGTCAGGTTCTCGGTCAGAACCGGGTTGCGCTTGTGCGGCATCGCCGATGAGCCCTTCTGGCCCTTGGAGAAGAACTCCTCGACCTCGCCGACCTCGGTACGTTGCAGGTGCCGGATCTCGGTCGCGATCCGCTCCATCGAGCTCGCGATCACGCCGAGGGTGGCGAAAAAAGCGGCGTGGCGGTCGCGCGGGATCACCTGCGTGCTGATCGGCTCAGGCTGCAGGCCCATCTGCGCGCAGACATGCGCCTCGACCGACGGGTCGATGTTGGCAAAGGTGCCGACCGCGCCCGAGATCGCGCCCGTGGCGACCTCGGCCCTTGCCGCGCGCAGACGCGTGCGGCCCCGGTCCATCTCGGCGTAGGCCTGCGCGAGCTTGAGGCCGAAGGTCGTCGGCTCGGCGTGGATGCCGTGGCTGCGGCCGATGCAGACGGCCTCCTTGTGCTCAACGGCGCGACGCTTCAGCGCAGCGAGAAGCGCGTCGAGGTCGGCCAGCAGGATGTCGGCGGCACGGACGAGCTGAACGTTGAGCGTGGTGTCGAGCACGTCGGAGCTCGTCATGCCCTGATGGACGAAGCGCGCCTCGTCGGCGCCGACGATCTCGGCGAGGTGGGTCAGGAACGCGATCACGTCGTGCTTCGTCACCGCCTCGATCTCGTCGATGCGCGCCACGTCGAACGGGGTGTCGCGGGCGCGCCAGAGGGCTTCGGCGTTCTCCTTCGGGATCACGCCCAGGGCCGCCTGTGCATCGCTGGCGTGGGCCTCGATCTCGAACCAGATGCGGAATCTGGTCTCGGGCGACCAGATCGCGGTCATCTCCGGGCGGGCGTAGCGAGGGATCATCGGCGGCATCCGGCTTGGCTTCGGTCGGGGCGAACTCCTAGACTGCGGTTGCGGGAGCG
Source organism: Roseitranquillus sediminis (assembly GCF_016918935.1). Taxonomy (GTDB): domain Bacteria; phylum Pseudomonadota; class Alphaproteobacteria; order Rhodobacterales; family Rhodobacteraceae; genus Roseitranquillus; species Roseitranquillus sediminis. Next base: position 57,574 of record NZ_JAFFOB010000018.1, on the reverse strand, counting down.
GCAAGGCGAGGGACATGCGGGAGCTTGACGACTTCGCCGGCCGCTGGGCGCTGGAGCGGCGGATCGAGGACCGCCGCGCGGGACAGGTCCTGCGGCTCGAAGGTCGCGTGACCCTGGCCCCGACGGCAGGCGGGCTGGACGTGGCGGAGGAAGGGCGGTTGCAGCTGCCGGACGGCACCTCGCTTGCGGCCGTGCGGCGGTACCGCTGGCATCGGGCGGGACCCGTCATTGCCGTAGATTTCGACGACGGCCGGCCCTTCCACCAATTTGATCCTGCCGTGCCTCGTGCGCTCGCTGAGCATTTCTGCGGCGCGGATAGCTACCGTGTCACGTACGACTTCACCGCCTGGCCGAGATGGACTGTCACCTGGCAGGTTGGCGGACCGCGCAAGAACTACGTCTCCGAGAGTCGCCTCGCGTTCGAGGGCGCTTGCACCGGCACGCTGCCGGAGAGGCGTCTTGCATGATCTGGTGTCGTACCCACCCGCGGCCGCCGTACAGGACCTGACGGTCGGGCCGCGCTTGCATGGCACATCCGGCTGGGGCATCAATCGGTGCAGGACGGATTGGCTGGAGTGATGACGATGGCGGACAGGGTTCTGGTCGAGGCGTTCGCGCCCGCAGCAGGCGCGGGGCGGATGCTCCGCCAGGTGGCTCTCGTCGCTGCGGGAATTCTGGCACTGGTGGTGGCGGCGAAGATCCGCGTGCCGATGTGGCCGGTGCCGGTGACGATGGGCACGTTCGCCGTCCTGACGCTCGGCGCCATCTACGGTCCGCGACTGGGGCTGGCGACGATCCTAGGCTACCTCGCGCTCGGCGCGGCCGGCGTCAACGTGTTCGCCGGTTCGGGAGAGACCGCGGGCCTGGCCTACATGTTCGGCGGGACCGGCGGCTACCTGTTCGGCTACGTGCTCGCCATCGCGGCTGTGGGCGCCTTGGCGCGGCGCGGTTGGGACCGCTCTGCCGGCCGCATGGCGGTCGCGCTGCTGCTGGGCAACGTGTTGATCTATGCACCGGGGCTTTTGTGGCTCGGCCAGCTCTACGGGTGGGATCAGCCGATACTCGCCTGGGGCATGACGCCGTTTCTCCTGGGCGATGCGCTGAAGCTCGCGCTGGCGGCGATGCTGGTGCCTGCGCTGTGGCGCGTTGCAGGTCCGTCGCGCGGCTGACCGCGCCGAAGTTTGCGGCTCATCGCCGTCGGATCCGAGGCGTCATCGCGTTGTTCTGCGCCACGCGTGCTCCCTCAGAAGTGACTCCGCTCGCGATTTCGTGGCGGCGAGTGGCTTTCAGCGGGACGCGAGCCGCAACCGGTCGACGGGACCGGCGTCTCGCGGCCGGCCAGCGTGCTGGCGGTGACATCAGTGGAGGAGGCTGCGGCGCGGCTCCACGTCCATGAGCTTTCGACGGGGGATCTTTTCGATACCTCCGGACGCTTGGCTCGGGATACGTTGCCTGCCGCTATAGTCGGGACGCGTTTGAGTCATCAAGCGACGGCCGCGGCGATGGGGATCGACGACAGGACGATGTCTGGAATTGTCGTAGAGGGTGGCGATGCGGCGGTACCCTAGAGGCGAGAAGACATCCGCTCGATGACATTGCGCGCGTTGCAGGTGCTCTTGTCCATCGGCGGGTCGCGTGGGGTCGGGCGGCACGACGACCTCTCAGTCTCGATCCGCCAGCCACTGGCGCAGCTTGCGCGCGTCGTGGGCACGGTCGGCGAAGTGGCGCTTCGGGATCGATACGTGGCGCCGGATATCGCCGACCCCGACGAGGTCATGCGCCCGGTCCGGCATCACGTCGAGCGCGAGGGTTCGGCCAACGCGGGGGTCAGAGCTTGAACCTTGGCAGGCCGTCCGCCGCGAGATTGGCCGATGACATTCGCTCTCAGCGATCAGGTTACGCAAGGAGAGCCCTCGCCGGGCTGGAGACCTCCAGCCCGTGACCGGCCATGAAAGCGGGGGAATCCAGACGAGCGCCCTGCGCGAGGGCGCCCGGTACTTCATCAGCAGCTGTAATAGAGCTTGAACTCGATCGGGTGCGGGGTGTGCTCGTAGGCGTAGATCTCTTCCCACTTGAGATCCATGTAACCCTCGATCTGGTCGCGGGTGAAGACGTCGCCCTGCAGCAGGAAGTCCATGTCCTTCTCGAGTTCGTCCATCGCTTCGCGGAGGCTGCCGCAGACGGTGGGGATGCCGGCCAGCTCCTCGGGCGGCAGGTCGTAGAGGTCCTTGTCCATCGCCTCGCCCGGATGGATCTTGTTCTGGATCCCGTCGAGACCTGCGAGGAGCAGCGCCGAGAAGGCGAGGTAGGGGTTCGCCGACGGGTCCGGGAATCGGGCCTCGACGCGCTTGGCCTTCGGGCTCTCGGTCCACGGAATCCGGATACAACCCGAGCGGTTGCGGGCCGAGTAGGCGCGCAGCACCGGCGCCTCGAAGCCCGGGATCAGGCGCTTGTAGCTGTTGGTGCCGGGGTTGGTGAAGGCGTTGAGCGCCTTGGCGTGCTTCAGGAGGCCGCCGATGTACCACAGCGCCTCGTCCGAGAGGTCCGCGTACTTGTCACCGGCGAAGAGCGGCTTGCCGTCCTTCCAGATCGACATGTTGACGTGCATGCCCGACCCGTTGTCGCCCGCAATCGGCTTCGGCATGAAGGTCGCCGTCTTGCCGTAGGCGTGCGCGACGTTGTGTATGACGTACTTGTACTTCTGGAGCTGGTCGGCCTGATCCGTCAGCGTCGAGAAGATCATGCCCAGCTCGTGCTGGCACGACGCCACCTCGTGGTGGTGCTTGTCGACGTTCATGCCCATCCGCTTCATCGTCGAGAGCATCTCGGACCGGATGTCCTGCGCCTCGTCGACCGGGTTCACGGGGAAGTAGCCGCCCTTCACGCCGGGGCGGTGGCCCATGTTGCCCATCTCGTAGTCGGTGTCGGTGTTCCAGGCGGCGTCGATCGCGTCGACCTCGTAGCCGACCTTCTGCATCGAGACCTGGAACTTGACGTTGTCGAACAGGAAGAACTCGGCTTCCGGCCCGAAGTAGGAAGTGTCGCCGATGCCGGAAGACTTCAGGTACGCCTCCGCCTTTTCGGCCGTGCCGCGGGGGTCGCGATCGTATGGCTCATTCGTGTCAGGCTCGAGCACGGTGCAGTGCACGCAGAGCGTCTTTTCGGCGTAAAACGGATCGAGATAGGCCGACGTCGTGTCCGGCATCAGCTTCATGTCGGATTGGTCGATGGACTTCCAGCCGGCGATCGACGAGCCGTCGAACATGAAGCCTTCCTCGAGGAAGTCCTCGTCGACCTGGTTCGACAGCATCGTCACGTGCTGAAGCTTGCCGCGCGGGTCGGTGAAACGGATGTCGACGTATTCGACCTCTTCGTCCTTAATGGTCTTGAGGACGTCGGAATTGCTCATGAACTTTCCTTCCCTAGGGTATTCTGGTGCCGGCCCCGGCGGGCCTGATCTACAGCGCGTCCTCGCCGGTCTCGCCGGTGCGGATGCGGATCGCCTGTTCGACGTTCGAGACGAAGATCTTGCCGTCGCCGATCTTGTCGGTCTTGGCCGCGGCGATGATCGCCTCGATCGCGCGGTCGACCTGGTCGTCGGCCATCACCACCTCGATCTTCACCTTCGGCAGGAAGTCGACGACGTACTCGGCGCCGCGATAGAGCTCGGTGTGGCCCTTCTGCCGGCCGAAGCCCTTGACTTCGAGGACGCTGAGGCCCTGCACGCCCACCTCCTGCAGCGCTTCCTTCACCTCGTCGAGCTTGAAGGGCTTGATGATCGCCTCGATCTTCTTCATGGCCGGCCGACTCCTCACGTGTCTGCGGTTGCCGAAGCGACAGACCATGCGGGTGCGGATGCCACAATTCCGGGCAGGAAAGGCAGCTTTGGTCGCGGCCGGTTTGCAGAGGGTGTGCCTGAGAAACGTGCGAATTGCACCTTTCCTGTGCAATTTGTGAACGTGGTGCCTGTATGACGAAGCGCCTTCTGACGTCGGCCGAGATGAGCGCGCTGGAGCGCAGCGAGATGCAGGCGGGGCGGGTCAGCGGCTGCGCCCTGATGGAGCGGGCGGGCTCGGGCGTCGCGGATGCCATCGAAACCGCGCGCCGCGGCCGACGACGCGCCGTCGTCCTCTGCGGTCCTGGCAACAATGGCGGCGACGGGTTCGTCGTGGCGCGGACTCTTGCGCGGCGGGGATGGAGCGTCGACCTCTTCCTCTGGGGCGACGCGGAGCGGCTGCCGCCCGACGCGGCGGCCAACCGGGCGGCGTGGGAAGCCATCGGACCGGTGCGGCCGTTCGGCGATCTCGCCTCCGGCCTTCCGGCGACGGATGTGGTGGTCGATGCAATTTTTGGCGCCGGCCAGACGCGGCCGCCGCCGCCGGACGTCGCAGAGGTTACGGGGCAGCTGGCTGCCCGCACCATCGTCGCGGTCGACATCCCGACCGGGCTCTGCATGGACAGCGGGCGGGTCCTCTCCGCCGATCGCGGGGCGCTGCGGGCCGATCTGACGGTGACGTTCCACGCGCCGCGGCTTGGGCATTTCCTCGCGGACGGGCCGGAGCATTGCGGACAGATCGCGTGCGTCGACATCGGCCTGCCGCGCGGCGCGGCGGGTGTGCCGCTGGTGGAGAGGCCGCTCGTTGACCTCGCCAAGCACGTCGGCGGGCACAAGTACGACAGCGGGCACGCGCTCCTCCTGTCCGGCGGACCGGGAAAGGGCGGCGCGATACGTCTGGCAGCCCGCGCGGCGCTGCGGGCCGGGGCCGGGCTGGTCACGATCGGCTGCCCGCCGGCGGCACTGCAGGAGAGCGCGGCGCAGCTCGACGCGATCATGCTGCGTCCGGTGCGCGACGCGGATGTGCTGACGGAAATCCTGCAGGACGCCCGTTTCAGCGCTCTCTGCCTTGGGCCGGGCCTGGGCGTCGGCGAGGGCACCAGGGCGCTGGTCATCACCGCCTTGCAGGCGCGGCGGCCTACCGTGCTGGACGCCGACGCGCTCACCGCCTTCGCCGAGGATCTGACTACGTTTCGGGACGCGCTGCACGAGGACTGCCTGCTGACGCCGCACATGGGCGAGTTTGCGCGCGTCTTCCCCGAGGCGTCGGAGCGCCTGAATGCCCCGGTCGAGCGCGGCCCTGCCTTTTCCCGCCTCGATGCGGCGCGCGAGGCGGCGCGGGTGGCGGGGTGCCATGTCCTGCTCAAGGGGCCGGACACGGTCGTCGCCGCACCGGACGGGCGGGCGGCGATCCACGCGGCGCAGTACGAGCGAGCCGCGCCATGGCTGGCGACCGCGGGCACGGGCGACGTGCTGGCGGGGCTGACGACCGGGCTCCTCGCGCGCGGCCTGCCCACGCTCGAGGCGGCGGCGACGGCATGCTGGCTCCATACAGAGTGCGCGCGGCAGGTCGGGCCGGGCTTAATCTCGGAGGACATCGCCGACACGCTGCCCGCCATCTATCGTCGACTGGGGCTCTGACGGCACAATTTTGCCCCTCGCATCCGCGGGGGGGCTTTGCTATGCACCCGCGCAATTCCATGGCGGGCGGTCCGGAGTGGCCGCCCTTCTGGGCGTATGCGGGTGTGGCGGAACTGGTAGACGCACCAGATTTAGGTTCTGGCGCCGCGAGGCGTGGGGGTTCGAGTCCCTCCACCCGCACCAAGGATGAAAAGGACGACGAATGCAGGTCACGGAAACCCTGAACGAAGGTCTCAAGCGCGGCTACCGGATCATCGTTCCGGCCGACGAGCTGGAGGCCAAGGTCACCGAAAAGCTGACCGAGGCCCAGCCCGAGGTGCAGATGAAGGGCTTTCGCAAGGGCAAGGTGCCGCTGGCGCTGCTGCGCAAGCAGTTCGGCCCGCGCCTGATCGGCGAGGCCATGCAGGAAGCCGTCGACGGCGCAATGTCTTCGCACTTCGAGGAGACCGGCGACCGGCCCGCGGCCCAGCCCGACGTCAAGATGACGAACGACAACTGGAAGGAAGGCGACGACGTCGAGGTCGAGATGACCTATGAGGCGCTGCCCGAGATCCCGGAGTTCGACGCCAACGGAATCAAGCTCGAGCGTTTGAAGGTCAAGGCGGACGACGCCGCCGTGGAAGAGGCGCTGAAGAGCCTGGCCGACACGGCCCAGAGCTTCGAGGACAAGGACGGCGCGGCCGAGGACGGCGACCAGGTGGTGATCGACTTCACCGGCAAGCTGGACGGCGAGCCCTTCGAAGGCGGCGCGGCGGAGGACTATCCGCTGACGCTCGGCTCGAACAGTTTCATCCCGGGCTTCGAGGAGCAGCTCGTCGGTGTGACCGCCGGTGAGGAGCGCACGCTGACGGTGAATTTTCCCGAGGACTATCAGGCGGACCACCTGAAGGGGAAGGAAGCCACTTTCGAGACTACCGTGAAGGCGGTCAAGAAGCCCAAAGCGGCAGAGATCGACGACGAACTCGCCAAGCGCTTCGGCGCCGACGACCTCGCCGGGCTCAGGTCGCAGATCGCCGAGCGGCTCGAGTCGGAGTATGCGGGTGCCAGCCGCTCGATCATGAAGCGCCGCCTGCTGGACCAGCTCGATGAGCGGGTCAGCTTCGACCTGCCGCCGAGCCTGGTCGATGCGGAGGCCAAACAGATCGCCCACCAGCTCTGGCACGAGGAGCACCCGGAGGTGCAGGGCCACGACCACGGCGAGATCGACGTGAGCGACGAGCACCGCAAGCTGGCCGAGCGCCGCGTCCGTCTGGGCCTGCTGCTGGCCGAACTCGGCCGCAAGAACGACATCAAGGTCTCGGACGCCGAGATGACGCAGGCGGTGATGAACCAAGCGCGTCAGTATCCGGGGCAGGAGCGGCAGTTCTTCGAATTCGTCCAGCAGAACGCGCAGATCCGCCAGCAGCTGCAAGCGCCGATCTTCGAGGACAAGGTGGTCGACTACATCATCGAGCTCGCCGACGTGGACGAGCGCGAGGTCAGCAAGGACGAGCTGCAGAAGGAGATCGAAGCGCTGGACGAAGACGTCTGAATCCAGTGCATCGGCAAGTTGAAAGCCCCGGCGACGTCGCCGGAGCTTTCTCTTGCGCGGGTGTCAGTTCGACTGACCGGCGCGCGTCACGTGGAGAAGCGCACCGTTCTCCTCGTCGGTGATGATGAGGAGCGAGCCGTCCTCCAAATCCTCGACGTCGCGCACGCGGCCAATGTCTCGCAGAAGGCGCTCTTCTCCGGCGACGCGTCCGTCCTCAAGCCGCAGCCGGACGAGCGCACCAGGATAAAGCGAGCCGACGAGAATGTCACCCTGCCACTCGGAGAACATCTCGCCGTCGTAAAAGACCATCCCCGAGGGTGCGATGACCGGGTCCCAGTAGTAGACTGGCTGCTCCATCCCCTCCATCTTGCTCTCGCCCGAGCCGACGGGGGTGCCGTCATAGTTCTCGCCGTAGGCAATGACGGGCCAGCCGTAGTTCAGGCCGGGCTGGATCTCGTTTAGCTCGTCGCCGCCGGCCGGGCCATGCGAGATCGTCCAGAGCTGCCCGTCCTCATAGGCGGCCGCCTGGACGTTGCGCAGGCCGTAGGCCCAGATGGAGTCGATCGCGCCCTCCTGTCCCACGAACGGATTGCCCTCGGGCACGCTGCCGTCGAGGTTCACCCGGATGATCTTGCCATAGGTCTTGTCGAGGTCCTGGGCATAGACGCGCTGGTCCTCGGTGAAATGCTCGCCGGTGGTGATGAAGGCGTGGCCTTCGCCGTCGAAGACGATCCGGCTGCCGTAGTGCATCGGGCTCGGCGACGGCGGCTCCTGCACGAAGATGTCCTGCACGTCGGAAATCTGCCTAAGGTCCTCCGACAAGGTGGCGCTGGCGGCGGCGGTGGCCGACATGCCGTCGCCCATGGGCTTGGCGTAGGTGAGGAAGATCCTGCGGCTTTCCCCGAAGTCCGGACCGAGGGCGACGTCGAGGAGGCCGCCCTGCTCCTCATTCAGCACCTCCGGCACGCCGCCCAGCGGTTCGGAGAGGGTGCCGTCGGGCGCGACGTGGCGCAGCCTGCCGGGGCGCTCGGTCACCAGGTAGCCCGCATCGTCGGGCAGCACCGCGATGCCCCAAGGGTGCACGAGCGGCCCGGCGAGGGTCGAGACGTCGAGCTCGAAGTCCGACGACATGGCAGGTGCGCGCGTCTGGTTCTCGAAGGCCGGCTCGAATTCGGGCACGTTCTTGTCGCCCTGCACGACCGGGTCCTGTGCCAGCGCCGGCGTGGCGGCGAGGGCGGTGGCGACGGCGATGCGCGAGATGGCTGTTGTCATGCTGTGTTCTCCCTTGGCTTGTTGGGCCAATGAGAGGCGCCGCGGCGCGTTCCCTCACGAGGGCGCGAGCGCTGAATCGCCGCACCTCACGAGCGGGCGAGCTCGGCGGCCGCGCGTTCGGCCACACCTTCGTCGGTGCCATCGGTAAAGGCGGCAACCGTCGCGGGTGTATTGCCGTCGGGGAAGTGGTAGACGGCGTTGACGCAAAAGGGTCCGCCGCCCGAGTGGCCCAGCGCTCGGCCGACATGGTTCATGCGGCCGATCATGAGCCCGAGCCCGTAGCCCGTTTCGGTCCACGGGCGTCCGTCGATCCGCCCGCCGAGCCGATGCGCCGCCGTCATCTGGGCGAGGCTGTCGCCGCCCAGAATGCGTCCGCCAAAGAGGTCGTGCAAGAGGAGCGCGGCATCCGAGGCGGTGCCGATCAGGCATCCGTGATAGACCCAGCGCAGGTCATAGCTGCGCGCCGAGGACCAGTGCACGCGGTCGAAGTCCTGCGGCCGCTCGGCGAGGCTGACCGAAGCGAGGCCGAGCGGGTCGGTCACGAACATGCGGACGAGGCGGGCGAGGCCGTGGCCGGTGGACTCCTCGATCCAGATCCTAAGGAGGAGATAGCCGGTGTTGGAGTAGCGCCAGCCGGTGCCGGGCGGGAAGTCCAGCCGCTCGACGTCCACTTCTCGCAGCAGTCGATCGCACGTCCAAGGCGGCTCGCCTCCGGCAACGGCACGGTGATAGGACGGCAGCGATCCATAGTCAGGCACGCCGGCGCGGTTCTGCATCAGTTGTCGCGCCGTGAATGGCTTTCCCGCGACGGGTTGGTCAATGTCGATTGCTCCGCGCTCGACCAGGCGCAGCACGCAGGCGCAGATCACCGTCTTGGTGAAGCTCCACCAGGGAAAGACGGTGCTCGCCGCACCATTCATGCGTACCGACGCATCACCTCGGATGAGGGCCGCATGGACGGGGCGCAAGGTCATCTCACTCCTCTACAAGGAAAAGGGCCGCGTCTGGAGGCGACGCATTGACTGAACCTGAGCCAGAAGAAGGAACATTACCGCACCTCGTATGCCTTCGGATCAGCGACATTCGACGACTCCTGTCCCCTCGGGCAGCGGGCGGAGATGCGGGGTCAGGTCCCAGCTATGTCAACAGGGCGTTCTCTAATCCGCGCGTCCTCATCGCGCTGCTCGACATCTTCCGAGTCAACTACAACTGGTCCGAAGAGAGGTCTTGCGTGTCTGCGTGGATCGGGCGCGCCGAGACCACGCCGGCTCCGCGCGGAACGTTGAAGGCGCGCGTTCGGAGCATTGCTATGACCGTGGACATCGGAGAGCGGCCCACGGCGATGCGGCTCGGGATCCAAGAAGAGCGAGCGCTTTCGAAGGGCTGTCGGCTCGTAATGCCCAGCCACTATCGCGCGCACTACCGCCCGTGGATCTTCTACGGGACCCCGATCTGCGGGAAGTTTGAGGAGCTACGCGCCGCCCTCCGCCGCTCCAAGATTTACAGAGTAAGGCCGTAGCGTGAAAGAAGGCACTCCCGCGAGAGCGGAAGTGCCTTGAGTGCTATCAGGAACGGAATGCCTCGGACCGGAGGCGCGGCCCTCTTCGAAACTCGTGTGCACTCGCTCAGGCGTCGCGGCCGAGTTTCTCGTCGAGCGTGGTCTTTTCCTGAACAGCAGGCTTGTCGGTCCGCTGTTCGACCTCGGCCTCGTCCTCGTCGAGTTGCGCGGCGCCGATATCGTCGAAGAGCTGCTCGATCTCGAACTCGGCTGCGGCCTCTTCCTCGGCGGCGAGCTCCTGAATCGACTTGCCGGACGCCTGCAGCTCGGCCTCTTCGGGCGAGCGGGCGACGTTCAGGGTGATCTCGACCTCGACCTCGGGATGCAGGGTGACAAGCACCGGGTGCAGGCCGAGCTCCTTGATCGGGCGCGACAGCGCTACCTGCTTGCGGTCGAGCGAGACGCTAGCCTCGGTCGCGGCGTCGGCCGCGTCACGCGTGGAGACGGAGCCATACAGCGCGCCTGCGTCGGACGCCGAGCGGATCACGACGAACTGTTGGCCGCGCAGCTTTTCGGCGAGCTTCTCGGCCTCCTTCTTGCCCTCGAGGTTGCGCGCCTCGAGCTGGGCCTTCTGCTCCTCAAAGCGGGCGACGTTGGCCTTGGAGGCCCAGAGCGCCTTGCCCTGCGGCAGGAGGTAGTTGCGGGCGTAGCCGTCCTTTACGGAGACCACCTCGCCCATCTGGCCGAGCTTGGCGACACGTTCCAGAAGAATGACTTGCATGATCTACCTCACTTCACCGCGTAGGGCAGGAGCGCCAGGAAGCGGGCGCGCTTGATCGCTCGGGCGAGCTCGCGCTGCTTCTTGGACGAGACGGCGGTGATCCGGCTGGGCACGATCTTGCCCCGCTCGGAGATGTAACGCTGCAGGAGGCGCGTGTCCTTGTAGTCGATCCGGGGCGCGTTGTCGCCCGAGAAGGGGCACACCTTGCGGCGGCGGAAAAACGGTCTGGCTGCCATGATCTGTCCTCCTTACCGGCGCCGGTCGCCGCGATCGCCGCGATCGCGGTCGTCGCGCTTCTGCATCTGCACGGAGGGACCTTCCTCGTGCTCGTCGACCTTGAGGGTCAGGACGCGCATCACGTCGTCATGCAGGCGCATCAGGCGCTCCATCTCCTGCACGGCCGGCGCGGGGGCGTCGGTGCGCAGGTAGGCGTAGTGCCCCTTGCGGTTCTTGTTGATCTTGTAGGCCATCGTCTTGACGCCCCAGTACTCGCTTTCGACGACCTTGCCGCCGTTGTCCGCGAGGACGGTGCCGAAGTGCTCGACGAGGCCCTCGGCCTGGGTGTTGGAGAGGTCCTGGCGCGAGATGAAGACATGCTCGTAAAGCGGCATGCGATCTCCTGTTTTCAGGCGCACTTCAAAGGGCGGGTCATGCCTTCCGCGCCCGCCCACGAGAGGCTGCGCCGGTCACGTGTCTGCGGAAGGTGGCGCCTTATACACGAGGACCCGCGACTTGCAAGCTCGCGCTCCCGCCGCCAGCGCCGAGGCACGCGTTGCGCGCATTTGCCGCGCAGGCTATGCAGCGAGGACACGCAGGGAGGCTGGATGTCGCGCGCTTTTCTCTTTCCGGGTCAGGGGGCCCAGACGGTTGGCATGGGCCAGGCGTTGGCCGAAACCTATCGGGCAGCGGCCGATGTCTTTGACGAGGTCGACGAGGCGCTCGGCGAGAAGCTGTCGCTGCTGATCTGGGAGGGTGAGCAGAACGCATTGACGCTGACGGCGAATGCGCAGCCGGCGCTGATGGCGACGTCGCTCGCCGCGGTTCGGGCGCTCGAGGCCGAGGGGGTCGAGGTGACGAGCGCGGCCTTCGTGGCAGGGCATTCGCTTGGAGAGTATTCGGCGCTGGCGGCCGCGCGGTCGATCGGTGTCGCAGACGCCGCACGCCTGCTGCGGATCCGGGGGCGCGCCATGCAGGAAGCGGTTCCGGTCGGCGAAGGCGCGATGGCGGCGATCCTTGGGCTGGACCTGCCAGCTGTGCAGGCGCTGGCCGAGGAGGCGGCCGAGGGCGAGGTCTGCCAGGCGGCGAACGACAACGATCCGGCGCAGGTGGTGGTTTCGGGAAGCCGCACGGCGGTCGAGCGCGCGGCTGAGCGGGCCAAGGAGAAGGGCGCGAAGCGGGTGCTGCTGCTTCCGGTTTCGGCTCCGTTCCACTCGGCGCTGATGCAGCCCGCGGCAGAGCGGATGCAAGCGGCGTTGGACGACGTCAGCATCGAGACGCCTGTCGTTCCGGTGGTGAGCAATGTGACTGCGGAGGGCGTGAGCGACCCGGAGGCGATCCGCGATCTTCTGGTCCGGCAGATCACCGGCATGGTCCGCTGGCGCGAGAGCGTCGCCTGGATGTCGGCTCAGGGCGTGACGGAATTTTGGGAGTTGGGTGCCGGCAAAGCCCTTTCCGGAATGGTGCGGCGCATCGAGAAGTCGGCAGCGGTGCGCAACATCGGCGCGCCCGAGGATGTCGCCGCCGCGTCTGCCGGCAACTAGGGAGGAAGCATGTTCGAGTTGAGCGGCCGAAAGGCACTGGTCACCGGTGCGTCCGGGGGCATCGGAGCGACCATCGCCGAGACGCTGCACGGAGCGGGCGCCACGGTCGGCCTTTCCGGCACGCGTGAGGGGCCGCTGGCGGACCTGGCGGGACGGCTCGGCGACAGAGCGCACGTCTTGCCGTGCGACCTGTCGGACGCGGCGGCCGTTGACGCCCTGCCAAAGCAGGCCGCGGAGGCGATGGGCGGCGTCGACATACTGGTGAACAACGCTGGCATGACGCGAGACAACCTGTTGATGCGCCTCTCGGACGAGGATTGGGCGGCGGTGCTGTCGGTGAATCTGACGGCGGCGATGAAGCTCTGCCGCGGCGTGCTGCGCGGCATGATGAAGGCGCGCTGGGGGCGGATCGTGAACGTCTCCTCGGTAGTGGGCGCGACCGGCAATCCCGGCCAGACTAACTATGCAGCCGCCAAGGCCGGCATGGTGGGCATGTCCAAGAGTCTGGCGCACGAGGTGGCGACGCGCGGCATCACAGTGAACTGCATCGCGCCCGGCTTCATCGAGACGGCGATGACGGACAAGCTGAGCGAGGAGCAGAAGAAGGCGATACTCCGGCAGATACCATCGGGCCGCATGGGTACGCCCGCCGAAGTCGCGGGCGCCGTGCTCTACTTGTCAAGCCCGGAGGCGGCCTACGTCACGGGGGCCGTGCTGCACGTCAACGGCGGCATGGCGATGATCTGAGGGCGAGGCATTTGCGTTTGCCTTCGCCAAGCGGTGTGATATAGGCGGCGGACCATTTTTCGGGGTCCACGACGCCGCCGGAAATGCCTGCCATTATGGCGGTTTGACAAGGCCAACAGGCCGTTCGACAAAAGCAGCGGGCGAAGATCCCGGCAAATGTGAGGACAAGACATGAGCGACATCGAAGATCGGGTGCGCAAGATCGTCGTCGAGCATCTGGGCGTCGAGGAGGAGAAGGTGACGGAGAACGCTTCGTTCATCGACGACCTCGGTGCAGACAGCCTCGACACGGTGGAGCTCGTCATGGCTTTCGAGGAAGAGTTCGGAATCGAGATACCGGATGACGCGGCCGAGACGATCCAGACGTTCGGAGACGCGGTGAAGTTCATCAAGGACGCGCAGTAGGCATCCGGGCCACGGTTTGCGTTGAGCGGCGGCACTCTCGCGGGTGCCGTCATTTTCGTTTCAACGGTCGGCGGCATGACGCCTGCACGGCGACGGGGCCCGGCGCGGCTTGCGCGCAGATTGCGCAGCAGAGACGCCGCGTGTAACACGCCATCAGGATCAACGACGTGAGGCAGGGCGAGATGCGGCGAGTCGTGGTGACGGGTCTGGGTATGGTCACGCCTCTGGCATGCGGTGTCGAGCCGACTTGGCGCCGGCTGCTCGCTGGCGAGTCGGGCGCGGGCACGATCACCCGTTTTGATGCCAGCCACCTCGCCACCACCTATGCCTGCGAGGTTCCCCGCGGCGATGATGCGGAGGACGCGTTCCGCCCCGACGAGTGGCTGGAGCCCAAGGAACAGCGCAAGATTGATGACTTCATCCTGTACGGGCTGGCGGCGGCCGAGCAGGCTGTCAGCGACGCGGGCTGGAAACCGGAAGACGAGGAGGACCGCCTGCGCACCGGAGTCATGATCGGCTCGGGTATCGGAGGTCTGGAGTCAATCGCCGACACGGCCGTTCTCATCAAGGAGAAGGGGCCGCGGCGCGTATCCCCGTTTTTCATCCCGGGCGCGCTCATCAATCTGGTCTCGGGGCAGGTTTCGATCCGCTACGGATTCAAGGGACCGAACCATGCAGTCGTCACCGCCTGTTCGACCGGGGCGCACGCGATCGGCGACGCGGCGCGGCTGATCATGCTTGGCGACGCCGACGTCATGGTGGCGGGCGGCGCGGAATCGCCCATCAGTGAGATCGGAATCGCAGGCTTCAACGCCTGCAAGGCGCTCTCCACCAAGCGCGGGAACGCGCCCGAGACGGCCAGCCGTCCGTACGATGTCGGTCGCGATGGCTTCGTGATGGGCGAGGGGGCAGGTATCGTCGTGCTGGAGGAGCTGGAACACGCGCGGGCGCGCGGGGCCAAGATCTACGCCGAGGTGCGCGGCTACGGCATGTCGAGCGATGCCTACCACATCACCGCTCCGTCCGAGAATGGCGAAGGTGCGGAGCGTTCTATGCGAGCGGCTCTGAGGAGCGCCCAGATGGAGCCGGGAGACATCGACTACATCAACGCCCACGGCACATCCACGATGGCGGATACGATCGAGCTCGGTGCGGTCGAACGGCTGATGGGCGAAGCGGCGGATAAGGCGACAATGACGTCGACCAAGTCGTCCATTGGCCACCTCCTCGGGGCCGCGGGCGCGGTCGAGGCGATCTTCTGCACCCTCGCGATCCGCGACAACGTCGCTCCGCCGACGATCAACTTGGACGAGCCGGCGGTGATGCCGCGGCTCGACCTCGCGCCGAACGTCAAGCGTGAGAGGCAGGTCGACGTGGTTCTGTCGAACTCGTTCGGCTTCGGCGGCACCAACGCCTCTCTGATCCTGTCGCGGCTGGCCGACTGATGTGGCGTCATATCGCGTCGAACGCGCTCACGCTGGGAGTGGTCGCTCTTGCCGTGATGAGCGGCATCGTCGTCTGGGGGCGTGCGCAGTACAGTGAGCCGGGTCCGCTGGCCGAGGCGATTTGCCTCCGCGTCGAGAGCGGCTCCAACATGGGCGCGGTATCGAGGGAGCTCGAGGGGCGCGGCGCCGTCAGCAGCGCGCCGATCTTCCGGATCGGGGCCGACTACACGGACAAGTCGCAGGAGCTGAAGGCCGGGAGCTTCCTGGTGCCCGCAGGAGCATCGATGTCCGAGATCGTCGATATCGTGACGCGAGGCGGCCAGAGCACGTGCGGTACCGAGGTCGTCTTCCGCATCGGCGTGACATCCGAGAGCGTGCAGGTGCGGGAGCTGGACGTCGCGAGCAACAGGTTCGCCGTTTCTGCAGAGTTCGAGCCGGATAGCGAGGAGGCGCCGGAGGCATATCGCGCGGCGCGGGAGCTGGACGACACGCGCTATCGCGTGGCCGCGGCCGAGGGCGTCACCGTGGCGCAGGTGGTGCAGGCGCTCGAAGAGGTTGATTTCCTGCAAGGCGAAGTGACAGAGCTTCCCCCGGAAGGATCGCTGGCGCCCGAGAGCTATGAGGTCGAGGTCGGCGCCGACCGGCAGGAGCTGGTCGAGCGGATGCGGAGCCTGCAGGCCGACCGGCTGGAAGCGGCTTGGCGGGAGCGAGCCGCAGATCTGCCTATCGGATCGCCGGAAGAGGCGCTGGTTCTCGCCTCGATTGTCGAGAAGGAGACCGGGGTGCCGGAGGAACGCGAGCAGGTTGCGTCCGTCTTTGTGAACCGCCTGCGCGAGGGGATGCGGCTGCAGACGGACCCCACGGTGATCTATGGCATCACGGGCGGAGAAGGCGCGCTGGGGCGGGGTCTTCGGCGAAGCGAACTGGACGCTGCAACGCCCTACAATACTTACGTCATCGATGGCTTGCCGCCGACGCCGATCGCCAATCCCGGTCTCGCCAGCATACAGGCGGCACTGAATCCGGCAGATACCAATTATCGCTACTTCGTGGCGGACGGATCCGGCGGCCACGCCTTTGCCGAGACGCTGGAGGAGCACAACGCCAACGTCGCACGGTGGCGTGAGATCGAGGCGGAGCAGGCGGGTCAATAGCTGCGCAACTGCAAGTTTAGCGCTTGACTCGCCGAACGCTTGCAGGTATATCTCGCTGCAAGATGGGAAAACTGGGTCAACGGCCGGGGCGAAAGCCTGCGGCCGTTTTTGATTCCAGCTTCCGATCACCGCGACAGACGGAAAACCAGCAATGCAGCCAAGCCCCTCCTTTGGAAGCGAGGGATCTGCATCGGATATCCTGAGGCAGACCGAAGCCCATTACGAACGCGCGATTCAGGCGCTCGGCGCACTGATCCAAAGGATCGAGAGCGGCGATCTCGGCGCGCGGACCGAGGTTCAGCAGACGGCGACGGATGTCCGCAAGGCGATGCAGACCTTCTTCGATGAAAGGAAGAAAATTGAGGACCAGCTTCGACGGGACACCGGCGTCGTACACGCCGTCGCTCTCGACTTCAACGCCGCAAGAGATGAGATCGGGCGCCGCCTGGATCGCCTCAGAGCCGCCCGAGCTGCAGAATGAGTTCCTGGACGGGCTGACCGAGCAGACGCTGATGGCGCTGCCCTTCATGTTCGAGTTCTGGGCGCTCCCGCACCAGCTGCCACCCGAAGGCGAGTGGTTTACATGGGTCATCCTAGGTGGTCGCGGGGCCGGCAAGACGCGCGCCGGTGCGGAATGGGTCCGCGCTATGGTCGAGGGGTCAAAACCTCTTGATTTCGGCAAGGCGCGCCGTGTGGCACTGGTCGGGGAGACGATCGACCAAGTCCGCGAGGTGATGATCTTCGGCGACAGCGGCATCCTCGCCTGCTCACCCCCCGACCGTCGGCCGGTCTGGGAGGCGAGTCGCCGGCGCCTTGTCTGGCCGAATGGCGCGACGGCGCAGGCCTTCTCCGCGCACGACCCTGAAAGCCTTCGGGGACCGCAGTTCGACGCGGCGTGGGCGGACGAGCTGGCAAAGTGGAAGAAGGCCGAGGAGACATGGAACATGCTTCAGTTCGGCATGAGACTTGGAGATCGTCCCCGTCAGGTGGTTACCACGACGCCTCGCAACAGTGCGATCCTAAGGCAGATCCTCGAGAGCCAGTCGACCGTCATCACCCATGCCGCTACAGAGGCCAACCGCGCGAACCTGGCGGAAAGCTTCCTGCGCGAGGTGAAGGCGCGCTACGCCGGAACGCGGTTGGGGCGGCAGGAGCTCGAAGGAGTGCTGCTCGAGGATGTCGAAGGCGCCCTCTGGACGACCTCGATGGTGGAGAGCCTGCGCGTGGACGAACCGGGCCCGCTGACGCGGATCGTGGTCGCGGTCGATCCGCCCGTCACCGGCCACTCGGGCTCCGATGAGTGCGGCATCATCGTCGCAGGGGCTCGGACAGAGGGTCAGCCGCAGGAATGGCGGGCTGTCGTGTTGGAAGATGCCAGTGTGACAGCCTCATCGCCGACGGCTTGGGCAGAGGCGGCCACTGCCGCCATGGAACGGCACGGAGCCGACAGGATGGTGGCCGAGGTGAACCAGGGCGGTGAGCTGGTGGAAACCGTGATCCGGCAGATCGACCCGATGGTGCCTTACAGAAGCGTCCGGGCCTCGCGGGGCAAGACGGCGCGAGCTGAGCCGGTCGCCGCGCTCTACGAGCAGGGTCGCGTGAAGCACATGCGCGGTCTAGGCGACCTTGAGGATCAGATGTGCCGGATGACGTCCAGCGGCTATAGGGGCAAGGGCAGTCCCGACCGCGTCGACGCACTCGTCTGGGCACTGCACGATCTGATGATCGAACCTGCTGCGCACTGGCGCCGACCGCGCGTACGCCTCCTCTGAACTTCTGACACTGATGTGGTCCGAGCAAAGCCACTCCATCGCGCGGGTTCCGCCCGAGCGCCTTCTCAACGCGCCCGCTCGCGCGTCCTGAACGACCCAACCAAGGAGCGAACACCACATGTTTGATTTCCTTCGACGCAAGGCGGAGGCGCCCGAAGCGACGAAGCGATCGGCGACGGGCGCGCTGATCGCCTATCAGACCATGGGCCGCCGTGCCTGGAGCGCTAGGGACACGATCTCGCTCACACGCTCAGGATTTCTCGCGAACCCCGTCGGCTATCGTTCGGTGAGGCTGATCGCCGAGGCGGCGGCGGCGCTGCCGCTGGTCCTTCAGGACGGAGACCGACGCTACGAGGATCATGCGGTGCTGTCGCTGATCCGGCGGCCCAATCCGATCCAGGGCAAGGCCGAACTCTTCGAGGCGCTTTATGGCCATCTGCTTCTCTCCGGGGACGGGTATCTCGAAGCCGCTGGTGCGGAGCCCGGCATGCCGGCGGAGCTTCACGTCCTGCGTTCGGACAGGATGAGCATCATCCCCGGCGACGACGGCTGGCCGATTGCCTACGAGTACGCCGTCGGGGCGCGGAAGCATCGCTTCGACCTCGTGGAGGGGCCGCCGGCAATCTGCCATATCCGCAGCTTCCATCCTCAAAACGATCACTACGGCCTCTCGCCGCTCCAGGCGGCGGCACAGGCACTGGACGTGCACAACAATGCGACGCGGTGGTCGCGGGCACTGCTGGAGAACGCAGCGCGTCCTTCGGGAGCGATAGTCTACAGCGGTTCAGAGGGGCAGGGGACGCTGACCAATGAGCAGTATGAGAGACTGCTCGAAGAGCTGCAGACCCAGCACCAGGGCGCGATGAACGCAGGGCGGCCCATGCTGCTTGAAGGCGGTCTAGACTGGAAACCGATGGGCTTCTCACCCTCCGACATGGAGTTCCACCAGACCAAGGAGGCGGCCGCGCGCGAGATCGCGCTGGCGTTCGGCGTGCCTCCGATGTTGCTCGGCATTCCGGGCGACGCGACCTACGCCAATTATCAGGAGGCAAACAGGGCCTTTTATCGCCTGACGGTCCTTCCGCTGGCGGCGCGGGTCACATCCGCCGTTTCGCAATGGCTGGCGGAGTACACCGGCGAGTACGTCGAGCTGCGGCCGGACCTCGATCAGGTCCCAGCCCTTGCGACCGAGCGCGACGCGCAGTGGCGGCGCGTGTCGGAAGCGGACTTCCTCTCCGACGCGGAGAAGCGCGCACTGCTCGGCCTGCCACGCCGGGCCGACGACGGAGACGAACAACAACCCGGAGACGACGAGGATGATTGATGAAGCTAGTGGGCCACTCGAGCACAAGTTCTGTCAGGGCAAGTCCTGCCTGACGGTCACGAATGGCACGCGCATCGAAGGCTATGCCTCAGTCTTTGAGAAGACCGATCAGGGTGGTGACGTGGTTGCACGCGGCGCCTACTCGCGCTCGCTGCAGGATATGGCGCGGACGCGCCGGACGGTGAAGATGCTCTGGCAGCACGACCCTGCGCAACCAATCGGTGTCTGGGACGAGGTGAGGGAGGACGAGCGCGGCCTCTACGTTTCAGGTCGCCTGCTGTCCGAGATCGCACGGGCGCGGGAGGCGGCGGCGCTGATCGAAGCCGGCGCTATCGACGGGCTCTCCATCGGCTATCGGACCCGAAAGTCCGTACGGGACGGGCGGGGCCGGCGTCTGTTGTCCGAGCTTGATCTGTGGGAGGTCTCCTTGGTGACCTTCCCGATGCACATTGACGCCAGGGTCGATGCGATGGGCGACAGGCCCGACACCACCACCCTGCACGAACTGGCCGCAGCCATCGAAGATGCGCGCCGGATGCTGGCCTCGCACTGAGGCGGCGGACCACCCACCACTACAGGAGCAGTCATGAATAGACCCGAGATCAAGGCTCGGGGCGGTGCGGTTGTGCCCGCAGGGCCCGGCACCGCCGACGAAGTAAAGTCCGCACTCGGACGACTCATGCAGGACATCACGCTGAAGCTTCAACAACAGGAAGAGCGACTGACAATGCTGGATCGAAAGTCCACCCAACTCCGCCGCCCCGTTCTCGCCACGGCGGCGGAAGCCGAAGTGCCTCACAAGAAGGCGTTCGAGTCCTACGTCCGGTCGGGTGACGACGATGCATTGCGCGGACTGGTCGTCGAAAGTAAGGCAATGAACACCGCAGTCGCGGCCGAAGGCGGTTACCTCGTCGACCCGCAGACGGCGGACAACATCCGCTCGGTCCTGCACAGCGCTGCGTCGATCCGCCGGATCGCGAATGTCGTGACGGTCGAGTCCACCACCTACGACGTGCTGGTGGATCATGCGGATCTAGGCTCCGGCTGGGCGACCGAAAGCGGAATGCTGCCTGAGACAGACACCCCCGCGATCGAGCGGATCTCGATCCCCCTGCACGAACTCAGCGCGCTTCCCAAGGCGTCGCAGCGGCTGCTGGACGATGCCGCGTTCGACATAGAGGGCTGGCTTGCGGAGCGCATCGCAGAGAAGTTCGCTCGTGCCGAGGCTGCCGCCTTCATCCTCGGCGACGGGATTGAGAAGCCGACGGGCTTCCTGCACCGACCGATGGTCGACAACGATGACTGGAGCTGGGGCTCGCTCGGCTACATCGCAACCGGTGCTGCAGGAGACTTCGGGACCGATCCGGGCGACAAGATCGTCGACCTTGTCTACTCGCTGGGCGCGCGGTACCGGGCGAATGGCACTTTCGTGATGAACTCCAAGACGACGGGTGCGGTCCGCAAGCTCAAGGACGCGGACGGCCGCTTCATCTGGTCAGACGGGCTCGCTGCCGGCGAACCGGCGCGTCTCATGGGTTATCCGGTCACTGTCGCCGAAGACATGCCGGATATGACTGACGGCGCCGCCGCAATCGCGTTCGGCGACTTCGACGCGGGATACACTATCGCAGAGCGGCCTGATCTCCGCATCTTGCGCGATCCCTTCTCGGCCAAGCCGCACGTCCTTTTCTACGCGACAAAGAGGGTCGGCGGTGACGTCAGCGACTTTGCCGCAATCAAGTTGCTGAAGTTCGCGTCCAGCTGACCTTGGGGGTGAATGCGGGTCGCTACGGCGGCCCGCGCCCCCGGCGCCAGAGCGCCCCCGCACCGGCAGCGGCCTAGCCCTGTCCGACACGAGTTGATCCGGAGACCCCCGCAATGATGTTGAGCGAGACCACCTGGGTGCCGGCCGAGGCGCTGCCGATCCAGTCATTCCGAGAACACCTGAGACTGGGCACCGGCTTCGCGGACGATTACGTCCAGGACGGTGTACTGGACGATGCGCTGCGAGCGGCCATAGCAGCGGTCGAGGGCCGCACCGGCAAGGCGCTGTTGATCCGCAGCTTCAAGTGGACGGTTTCTGCATGGCGCGACTTGGCACGTCATACGCTGCCCGTGGCACCGGTGGTACAGGTGTGTCAGCTGGCGATCGTGGACCGCACCGGTCAAGTCCACGTCGTGGACCCTTCACGATACGTCCTTGAGCGGGATGTCCATCGCCCGCGGGTGGCTTCAACGTCATTGTTCCTGCCGTCCATCCCTGTGGGCGGGCGTGCGGAGATCGACTTCGATGCCGGCTATGCCACGAGCTGGAACGAGCTGCCTGCGGATCTGACGCGCGCGGTATTTCTGCTGGCGGCGCACTACTACGAAAACCGCGGTCAGGGCTCGGCTTCGGCCGGACCGATGCCTTACGGCGTCACGTCGCTGCTCGATCGCTATCGCAATGTCAGGCTCTTTGGGGGCGCGTGATGGCGGAGGTGATGCTCAACCGAAAGCTGGTGCTCGAGGAGCCGCAGAAGGTTTCTGACGGCGCCGGCGGATTTACGGAGATATGGATGTCGCTGGGCGTTCTATGGGCGGACGTGCGTGCGGGCACCGGCTCGGAGCGCGCCGCGGCGGGAGTGCTGACCGTCTCTACGGTGCCCTACCGGATCACCGTGCGCGGCGCTCCCCACGGCGCTCCCTCGCGGCCGAAGCCGGACCAGAGGTTCCGGGAGGGCTCGCGGATCTTCCGCATACTGGCAGTTACGGAGCGGGATCCGAAAGGCACCTACCTCGAATGTTTCGCGCGGGAGGAGGTGTCGGCATGAGCTACGGCATGTCCGCCGCCTTGCAACAGGCGGTCTACCAGCGCCTGATGTCGGATGCGGCAGTCAACGCCGAGGTGGGCGAGGCGATTTACGACGTCGTGCCCGCCGGACAGGTGCCGTCCACCTATGTCAGCATCGGACCGGAAGACGTGCGCGACTGGTCCGACAAGTCGGGACACGGCGCCCGGCACGACTTCGTTGTCAGCGTCGTGACCGATGCCGCCGGCTTTCAGACGGCCAAGGCCGCCGCGGGAGCGATCGCGGACGCCCTTGTCGGCACACGGCTGCCAATGGTGCGGGGGCACCTCGTCGCGCTGAACTTCCGCCGGGCGCAGGCTCGTCGGCTGGAGGCGGGGACGATCCGGCGGATCGACCTCAGCTTCCGCGCCCACGTGCAAGATACCCATTCAACAGAATCGGAGACCAAGTGATGGCAGCGCAGAACGGCAAGGATCTTCTGATCAAGCTGGACATGACCGGAGGTGGCGAGTTCGAGACCGTCGCGGGCCTACGCGCTACTCGGGTAAGCTTCAACGCCGAAAGCGTCGACGTCACGACCCTGGACAGCGAGGGCGGGTGGCGCGAGCTGCTGACCGGCGCCGGCGTCAAGTCCGCGACAATCTCCGGGTCCGGTATCTTCAAAGACTCGGCGACCGACGAGCGTGCGCGGCGCGTTTTCTTTGAAGGAGAAACGCCGGCGTTCCAGGTAATCATTCCCGACTTCGGCATCGTCGAGGGTGCGTTCCAGCTGACATCAATCGAGTATTCGGGCGACTACAATGGCGAGGCGACATATGAACTCGCCATGGCATCGGCCGGCGCACTTGCGTTCACGGCGCTCTGATGGCGAACCCATGGAGTGGCGAGGTCGAGCTGAAACTCGACGGAGAGCCGCACACGCTGAAGCTGACGCTCGGAGCGCTGGCGGAACTCGAAGCCTCGATGAAGGCGGACAGCCTGGTTGAGCTGGTCGAGCGCTTCGAGGAACGCCGGTTCTCCACGCGCGACGTCCTTGCGCTGATCGTTGCCGGACTGCGCGGCGGAGGCTGGCGCGGTGCTGCGGAGGATCTTGTCTCGGTCGAGATCGAGGGCGGCCCGGTCGAAGCCGCGCGCGCGGCGGGTCTGCTTCTCGCCCACGCATTCAGCGCACCGACCGTCGAGGGATGAGCAGGTTCGACTGGCCGGGCTTGATGCGCGCCGGATGCAGAGGGCTTGGGCTCACGCCTCAGCAGTTTTGGCAGCTCACTCCGGTCGAGCTCCTGATCCTGCTCGGCCGCGACGTGGGGCAGGCGCCGCTCAACCGGCAGCGACTGGAAGAGCTGGCCCGCGCCTTTCCAGACAGGAAGGAACCCTAGATGCGAGAGATCGACTCGATGGGGTCGTTCGAGGACCAGGTTGCCGCGCTCGAGGAGGCTATGGCCGGAGCGCGAAACGTCGCCTCCGGCTTCAGCAGCGAGCTTGGGCGCGTGCAGTCCACGATCTCGACCACGAATAGCGGCGTGAAAAGCCTGTCGGTCAACCTCGGAAGAGACCTGAAGCGGGCTTTCGACGACGTCATCTTCGACGGACGCAAGCTTTCGGAAGCGCTGAGCCAAATCGGGCGGTCGATGATCAATACTGCCTTTTCGGCTGCGGTGAAGCCGGTCACCAACCAAGTCAGTGGACTCTTCAGCTCAGGCGTTCAGAGCCTAGTCGCTGGGATGATGCCTTTCGCGGCGGGTGGCAGCCTTACTCAAGGCCGGGTGAGAGGCTTCGCCTCGGGCGGCGTTGTATCGAGCGCCACGTCCTTTTCACTGCGCGACGGGATGGGTCTGATGGGCGAGGCGGGACCCGAGGCGATCATGCCGCTCGCTCGCGGATCGGACGGCAAGCTGGGCGTCCGCGGCGACAGCGGCAGATCGGTGTCGGTTGTCTTCAACATCTCCACGCCCGACATCGAAGGCTTCCGGCGCTCGCAGAGCCAGATCGCGGCGCAGATGAACCGCGCGCTCGGGCGCGGGGATAGAAACAGCTGAAGGAAGAGGCCACGTGGCATTTCACGAAGTGAGGTTTCCCATCGCGCTCAGCTTCGGCTCGTCAGGAGGGCCGGAGAGGCGAACGGAAGTTGTGGCGCTGGCGAACGGGTTCGAGGAGCGCAACACTCCGTGGGAGCATTCGCGGCGCCGATACGACGCGGGAGTGGGACTGAGGTCCCTCGCGGACATCGATGTGCTCATCGCGTTCTTCGAGGCGCGGCGCGGTCGACTTCACGGTTTTCGCTGGAAGGACTGGACGGACTGGACTTCGTCTGCGCCCAGCAAGGAGCCGTCGTCCGCTGACCAGCGTCTTGGAATGGGTGACGGTGAGAAGCTCTCGTTCCAGCTGGGAAAGACATACGCGTCCGGCGGCGCGAGCTATGTACGGCCGATCGTCAAGCCGGTCGCGGGCACGGTCTCGGTGGCTGTCGGCGGCGAGGACCTTCCGCCGGAGCATTGGCAGGTGGATCACCAGACCGGCGCCGTCGAATTTACCGCGCCGCCGCCGGAAGGCGCGGAGGTGACGGCTGGCTTCACTTTCGACGTCCCAGTGCGCTTCGACGTTGATCGACTCCAGATCTCGGTCTCCAGCTTCGCTGCGGGCGAAATCCCTTCAGTACCCGTCGTGGAGATCCGGCTGTGAGCCTGCTCGAGCATCTGCAGACGGGAGCGACGACGGTATGCCGCTGCTGGCGTCTGGTCAGGCGCGATGGCTTCAGCGTTGGCTTCACCGACCACGATCGGAACCTCAGCTTCGCCGGCATGACCTTCAGGGCCGACTCCGGCATGACGGCTCATGCCTTCCAGCAGGGCACGGGGCTCTCGGTCGACAATTCCGAGGCAATTGGCGTCCTGACTGGCGACGGGGTTCGAGAGACCGATGTCGAAGCAGGCCGCCTCGACGGGGCTACCGTTACCGCCTGGCTCGTGAATTGGACGAACCCGGCCGAGCGCCGGATCCAGTTTACCGGGACGCTTGGCGAGATCACCCGGAGCGGCGGAGCCTTTCGCGTGGAGCTGCGCGGCATGACTGAGGCGCTCAATCAGCCACAGGGCAGAATCTATCAGCGGCAGTGCTCTGCTGTGTTGGGAGACAGGAACTGTCGCGTCGACCTGTCGAACGGGCGGTGGTCGCGGGACGTACCGGTCGAGCACGTCGAGGCAGGTCGCGCCTTCAGCTTCACCTCGCTGCAGGACTTCGATGCGCGCTGGTTCGAGCGCGGCCGCCTGAGTGTCCTCTCAGGTGAGGCGAAGGGGTTGGTCGGAATCATCAAGAACGACCGCCACGGAGAGAGCGGCCGTGGCCTCGAGCTGTGGCAGGCGCTACGGCTGCCCATCGCCCGCGGCGACATGGTTCGGGTGGAGGCCGGGTGCGACAAGCGGGACGAGACCTGCAAGGCGAAGTTCGACAACTTCCTGAACTTCCGCGGCTTCCCGCACATCCCCGGTGAGGACTGGCTGTTGGCCTATCCGAACGACCGCAAGCCGAACGACGGGGGCAGCCTGACATGAGTTCAAGAGATGCGATCGTGGCCGCCGCAAAAGGCTGGGTCGGCACCCCTTATCGTCATCAAGCCTCGACCAAGGGCGCTGGCGCCGATTGCCTTGGCCTTCTCCGCGGCGTTTGGCGCGAACTCTACGGAGGCGAGCCGGAGCCGGTCCCGGCCTATACGCCGGACTGGGCGGAGCCGCAGCGCGAAGAGCGCCTCTGGTCGGCAGCACGCCGGCACCTCATCGAAAAGGGGACCGGCGACGCTCTGCCGGGAGACGTCCTTCTCTTCCGTATGAGGGACGGATCGGTAGCGAAGCATCTAGGCATCCTGTTGGCTGTGAGCGGCGGGTCCACTTTCGTGCATGCCTACTCCGGTCACGGGGTGATCGAGAGCTTTCTGACCGACCCCTGGCGGCGGCGCATCGTCGCCTGCTTCGCATTTCCTACCGGAGACGATTGATGGCAACGCTTGTATTGTCTGCAGCCGGCGCGGCGAGCGGCGGCATGTTCGGCTTCAGTGCATTCGGCCTGACGTCGACCATGCTCGGCCGCGCGCTCGGCGCGACTGCGGGGCGCATTATCGACCAGAGGATCTTGGGCGAAGGCTCTAAGGCTGTCGAGCATGGAGGCGTCGATCGCTTTCGCCTCACCGGCGCAAGCGAAGGCGCGGCGATCTCGCAAGTGTACGGACGCGTGCGCCTGTCCGGACAGGTCATCTGGTCGTCGCGCTTCAAGGAGCGCAAGAGGACCGAGCGGGTAGAAACCGAAGGCGGTGGAAAAGGGGCGCCGCGGCAGGAGTCCACGACCTACAGCTACAGCGTGAGCCTAGCCTTGGCGCTCTGTGAGGGAGAGATCACGCGCGTCGGGCGGATCTGGGCAGACGGCAATGAGATCCCGGCAGGTGACTTCGACCTGCGGGTCTACAAGGGCACGGAGATCCAGTGCCCCGATCCGCGGATCGAGGCGATCGAGGGTGCCGGCAATGCACCTGCCTACCGTGGCGTCGCCTACGTCGTTATCGAGGATCTGGAGCTCGGGCACTACGGCAACAGGGTGCCGCAGTTCAGCTTCGAGGTGATGCGCCCCGAACAGCCGCGATCGGAGGGCGAGGCCATCGGCTTGGCGCGATCCATACGCGGCGTCGCGCTGATGCCCGGAACGGGCGAGTACGCACTCGCGACGACGCCGGTCCATTTTTCGGATGATCCGGGCCGGAACCGCTCCGCCAACGTCAACTCGCCCTCCGGACGCACCGACCTGGTGACATCGCTCGACGCCTTGCGCGATGAGGTGCCGACATGGCAGTCCACCTCGCTCGTCGTCTCCTGGTTCGGTGACGACTTGCGCTGCGGCCAGTGCAGTCTGCGTCCGAAGGTCGAGCGCCGTGAACGGGATGGTGTGGGTATCCCGTGGACCGTCTCGGGTCTGCCGCGGAAGGCGGCGCGGCAGGTCCCGTACAAGGAGGGGCGCCCCGTCTACGGCGGCACTCCGACGGACCAGTCCGTCATTCAGGCGATCCGCGCCATCGCCGCGCGCGGGAGTGCGACCGTGTTCTACCCGTTCATACTGATGGACCAGATGGATGGTAACGGCCTGCCGGACCCCTGGAGCGATGCAAGCGACCAGCCAGCGCTGCCCTGGCGCGGGCGCATTACCCTGTCGGCTGCTCCGGGGCGGCCTGGGTCGCCGGACGGAAGCGTGGATGCACTGGCGGAGGTTGCGCAGTTCTTCGGCACGGCCTCACCCGAGCACTTCGTCATCACGGGCGACACCATAGCCTACACCGGCCCCCCCGAATGGTCGTTCCGCCGCTTCATCCTGCACAACGCGTTCCTCTGCGTCGCGGCAGGTGGCGTCGATGCCTTCTGCATCGGCTCGGAGATGCGAGGCCTGACACAGATCCGCGATGAGCAGGGCTTTCCGGCCGTCGACGAGCTGAAGCGTCTGGCACAGGACGTTCGCAAGGTACTGGGGCCTGATACCCGCATCGGCTATGCCGCCGACTGGAGCGAATATTTCGGTTATCAGCCGCAGGACGGGTCGGATGATCTCTACTTTCACCTCGACACGCTCTGGGCCGATCCGTCGATCGACTTCATCGGGATCGATAATTACATGCCGCTGTCGGACTGGCGCGATGGGCTGGACCATGCCGACGCTGCCTGGGGCTCGATCTACAACCTTGATTATCTGAAGGCGAATATCGCCGGCGGGGAGGGGTTCGACTGGTACTATGCCGACGCGGAGGCGGAGGCACGGCAGGAGCGGACGCCGATCACCGACGGCGCCTACGGCGAGCCGTGGGTCTATCGCTACAAGGATTTGGTCTCCTGGTGGTCAGAGCCGCACCACGAGCGCCGCAGCGGCGTGCGCGCGGCGCAACCGACGGAGTGGCAGCCGCAGTCGAAGCCGATCTGGTTCACGGAACTCGGATGCGCCGCCATCGACAAGGGAACCAACGAGCCCAACAAATTCCTCGACCCGAAAAGCTCCGAATCGCACCTGCCGCGCCACTCGACCGGAGTGCGCGACGACCTCATCCAGATGCAGTACCTCCGCGCAATGTTCCAGCACTGGAGCGACCCGGAGAAGAATCCGCGGTCCGAGGTCTATGGTGGTCTCATGGTCGACATGGGACGCGCGCATGTCTGGGCATGGGACGCGCGGCCGTATCCGCAGTTTCCGGCAGCCGTGGGCGTCTGGAGCGACGGCGAGAACTACAGCCGCGGTCACTGGCTGACCGGACGTGTTTCATCCCGATCGCTCGCCGACGTGGTCGCCGAGATTTGTGCGAGGTCCGGCGTCGACGCGCTCGATCTCGACCGCCTGCACGGCGTCGTGCGCGGATACACCATCGACCGCGTGGACGGAGCCAGGGCAGCGCTGCAGCCGCTGATGCTGGCCTTCGGATTCGACGCCGTCGAGCGGGAAGGACGACTTGCCTTTCGCAGCCGCACCGGCGTGGCGGATGCCACGGTGACGGCCGACGATCTTGCGATCTGCGACGAACTCGATGCCGACGTCGAAGCGACGCGGGTTCCAGAAGCGGAGAGCGCGGGCCGTGTGCGCCTGACCCATGTCGAGGCGGACGGGATTTATGAAGTCCGCGCCGCCGAGGCTGTCTTTCCTGACGACAAAGGATTGGGCGTCGCACACACCGAGCTGCCGCTGGTCCTGACGCAGGCCGAGGGCCGGAAGATCACCGAGCGATGGCTAGCCGAAACGCGGGTCTCGCGCGACAAGGTGCGGCTCGCCCTGCCGCCCAGCCGATCGTTCATCGGCGCCGGTGACACGATCCGCCTTGAGAAGGGAGGTGGCCTCTACCGCGTGGACCGGGTCGAGCAAGCGGACCTGCAACTCATCGAGGCGGTGCGGGTCGAGCCCGAAATCTATCACCCGGTCGAGGCGACCGAGGTGCCGGCACGGCTGCCGGACTTTCTCCCTGCGCTGCCAGTGTTCCCGGTGTTCCTCGATCTGCCTCTCCTAAAGGGGAACGAAGTGCCGCACGCGCCGCATCTCGCCGCGAGTGCAGATCCTTGGCCGGGACGCGTCTCGGTCTTTGCCTCGACTTCCGACGATGGGTACGTGCTGAACAGCACGATCGAGGCGGCATCCGTGATCGGCGAAACGCTGACCGACCTCCTGCCGGCACGTGCCGGAGCGGTGGACCGCGGGCCGGCCCTCCGTGTGCGGCTCTATGGCGGGACGCTTTCTTCTGCGACTTGGGATCGTGTCCTGAACGGAGCGAATGCCGCTGCAGTGGGTGACGAGGCTGCGCAGGATTGGGAGGTGCTCCAGTTTGCGTCGGCCGATCTCGTGGGTCCGAACATCTACGACCTGCGCCTCCGACTGCGCGGGCAGGCGGGCACAGACTACGGGCTCAATAGGCTGCGCCTCGCCGGAAGCCGCTTCGTGCTGCTCGACGGCGCGCCCGTGCAGGTCGACCTGCCGGCGTCTGCCCGTGGGCTGGAGCGGCATTGGCGGATCGGGCCTGCCTTCGGATCTTACGACGACACATCCTACACGCACGAAATCCGGGCGTTTGCCGGCGCGGGTCTGAGGCCGTACATGCCGGCGCACCTGCGGGTCCGGAGACGGGCGGGAAACATGGTCGCCACCTGGACGAGGCGGAGCCGGATCGAGGGAGACAGTTGGGCCGGCTACGACGTGCCGCTCGACGAACCGCGGGAGATCTATCTCGTCCGCATCCTGGCCGGCGGATTGGTCGTCCGCGAGGCAACGGCAGACGGACCTGCCTGGAGCTACTCCGCCGCGATGCAGGCCGAGGACGGGATCGCTCGGCCCTGGGACATCGCCGTCGCGCAGGTTTCCGATCGCTACGGTCCCGGTCCATTCGCAAGGAGAACGATACGATGAGTGAGACGACGCGTCTGAACCTGCCGCTGCTCGCGCCGTCGCAAGCGCAAAAGCACGTGACGGTAAATGAGGCGCTCCTGCGTCTCGACGCGCTCACCCAACTGATCCTCGTTTCGCGGAGCCGGAACGACGCACCTGCGGATGCGCTGGAGGGTCAGTGCTTTGCCGTGCCCGACAATGCGGTGGACGAGTGGTCGGGGCAGGAAGGACAGATCGCAATCTTCACGGGAGGCGGCTGGGAGTATCTGCGCCCCGCCCGCGGCTGGCGGGCTTGGATCGAAGACGAGGATGTGCTGGCGACCTACCTCGACACCTGGGAGGCCGTATCGGGCGGAGAAGCCGCGTCACCTGCGAATGGCAATGCACTGCAGACAATCGAATTCGACCACGTCGTGGAGGCGGGGGACAGCTCGGCGACGACAAAGGCAATTCCTGACGGCGCCATCGTCCTCGGTGTGACGGGCCGGGTCAAGGAACTGATTGGCGGCGCCCAATCCTTCGCTATCGGCGTGATGGCCTCGCCGGATCGCTACGGCAGTGGCATAGGAGTCCACGCTGGTTCCTGGCTCCGTGGCCTGACCTCGACGCCGCAGGCCTACTGGGGCGACACGCCACTGCTCCTGACCGCGGAGGGCGGTGCTTTCGACGGAACCGGCTTGATCCGTCTCGCAATCCACTTCTTCGAGCTTGGCCTGCCCGAGTGATGCGGCACGAGGCCCCGACGCACGCGCCGGTCGTCACGGCGCGGGCCATGCGCCGGATCATGCACGGTGATGCTGTCGCTGCAGCGCGTGCGCTGCTGGCGGTGCCGCGTGACCGCCGAGCCTGGGTAATGCACCGCATGCTTGCCGAGACTCGCGAGGCGGAGCAATGCCGGCGCGAGACTGGCCACGCGCACCCCGTCTGGGGCGACGGCTCGCTCATGGCCGCGGCGCTGCGGCGAGCGGTGTCGGCGGAGCCGCCGCTCGAAGATCCGAGCTATTGTCGCGTCCTCGCGTACGTTTATTTGTCGCTTGCGCATCAGGCGGAGGGGGGGCTTCCGCTCGATCGCAGCGGCGGGGCCTGAAGATACGGCAAGCCTTGGTCTCCTGACCGATTTTGGATTAAGCTGAACGGGCTCACAAGAGGAAGCAGCATGGTCGAAACGCGCCTGAACGTCGCCGAGCTCGATCCCGTGTGGTCGCGCATTTGCGACGACGCACGAAAAATCGTGCGGGACGAGCCGCTGCTGGGCGGCCTCGTGCATTCGGCCATCCTGCACCACGCTTCCATGGAGCGTGCGCTGGCATACTCGCTTGCTGCCAAGCTGACGGCGTCGGGCATGTCGGAGCAGTTCCTGCGGGAGGTCGCGGACGAGGCAATGGCCGCCGATCTCGCCATCGGCCGCGCCGCGCGGGTGGACTTGGTGGCGACCTTTGATCGCGATCCCGCCTGCCACCGGCTGATCCAGCCGATACTCTATTTCAAGGGCTATCAAGCGATGCAGGCCTACCGCGTCGGTCACTGGCTTTGGCGGCAGGGGCGGCACGACCTCGCATATTTCATCCAGATGCGGGTGAGCGAGCAATTTGGTGTCGACATTCATCCCGCCGCCCGCATCGGGCAGGGGATCATGATCGACCACGCGCACTCTATCGTCATAGGCGAGACCGCGGTTGTGGGCGACAACGTCTCGATGCTCCATTCCGTGACCCTCGGCGGCACAGGCAAGGAGGAGGAGGACCGGCATCCCAAGATCGGCGACGGCGTCCTGATCGGCGCGGGCGCCAAGGTACTCGGCAACATCCGCGTCGGTAACTGCAGTCGGATCGCGGCCGGCTCGGTCGTGCTTGAGGACGTGCCACCGAAGAAGACGGTCGCGGGCGTTCCGGCCCGCGTTATCGGCGAAGCCGGTTGCTCGCAGCCGTCCGTCTCGATGAATCACCTGCTCAACGGATAGAACACGCCTTCGATGGCCTTCGGTATGTGCTAGGTTTCGCGACGGACCACATTGCGAGGGACTACCATGACCACTAGGCGAACCGAGGGGCGCGGGCGGCGCTTCGATTCGATACTCGACACTGTTGGCGACACGCCTGTCGTCAGGATCAACCGGCTGGCGCCCGAGGGCGTGACGATCTACGTGAAGGTAGAGGCATTCAATCCCGCCGCATCCGTCAAGGACAGGCTGGCGCTTGGTATCATTGAGGCGGCAGAGCGCTCGGGGGCGCTCAAGCCGGGGCAGACGGTGGTCGAGGCGACGAGCGGCAATACCGGCATCGGCCTCGCCATGGCCTGCGCTGCCAAGGGATATCCGCTGGTCATCACGATGGCCGACAGCTTCTCCGTAGAGCGGCGCAAGCTGATGCGCTTCCTCGGGGCCAAGGTCGTGCTGACGCCGCGGGCCGAGAAGGGACTAGGCATGTACCGAAAGGCGAGAGAGCTCGCCGACAAGAACGGCTGGTTCTATGCCCGGCAGTTCGAGAACGAGGCCAACGCCGACATGCACGAGGCGACGACCGCGCGTGAGATCGTCGCCGACTTTGCGGGCGAGCGGTTGGATTACTTCGTCACCGGCTACGGCACCGGCGGCACCGTCACGGGTGTCGGCCGCGTGCTGAGGAAGGAGAGGCCGGAGACAAAGATCGTGCTCTCGGAGCCGACGAACGCTGCGCTGGTCAAGAGCGGGAAGCCGCAGAAGCGCGGCGCGGACGGCGGCCCGGAGGAGAGCCACCCTGCCTTCGAGCCGCACCCGATCCAGGGCTGGACCCCCGACTTCATTCCCCTCGTCCTGCAGGAGGCACTCGACAGCGGCTACTGCGATGAGCTGATCCCGGTTTCGGGCCCAGACGGCATCGAGTGGGCGCGCCGACTCGCGAAGGAGGAGGGGATATTTACCGGCGTCTCCGGCGGCTCGACTTTCGCTGTCTCGATGCAGATCGCGGAGAGGGCGGAGCTGGGGACTGTGGTCCTGTGCATGTTGCCCGATACAGGCGAGCGGTACCTCTCGACGCCGCTCTTCGAGGGGATCGGAGAGGATATGGATGCCGAGGAAGCGGCGATCTCGATGTCGACGCCCGGCTACCAGATGCCCTGAACCGAACTGACTGCCGCGGGTTCGGACCTGCGGCGGCTCAGTCTTCACGCTCGGTGAGCGTGGCTTCCTCGAAGGCAGGGCTGCGGAAGAGGCAGGAGGCTCGGCGTTTGG
This sequence comes from Roseitranquillus sediminis, assembly GCF_016918935.1. GTDB lineage: Bacteria > Pseudomonadota > Alphaproteobacteria > Rhodobacterales > Rhodobacteraceae > Roseitranquillus > Roseitranquillus sediminis. The sequence goes on along the minus strand of NZ_JAFFOB010000018.1, from coordinate 24,525 downwards.
CGGGTAACCGATGCGCGCGGCACGGAGTGTTTACATGAAAAAATCTCTTGGAGCTGTAGGTGATCGTCGGCATCCGCAGATTGTCGGGCGCCTTTGCCTGACCCCTTGGCGCCTGCAGGCCAGCCGCGACACGGGATGACCAGCCACGGGTCGGACACGACGGAACGTCCCAAGCAATTGTCGTCATAATGCTGCCTCGCAGGCTCTCGCCGCCAAGCTCACCGAACGATCGATTGCAGCCGCGACGCCGGAAGCACCGCTGGTGATGCCTCGCTCCGTCGCGCCTTGACCCTGTCGATGCCTCGGCGCTGGCGGGTCAGGCCAGCATCGAGATCGGGTTCTCCAGCCCGTCGGCGATCACCTGCAGCAGCTCCGCGCCGAGCGCGCCGTCGATGACCCGGTGGTCGACGCTCAGCGTCACGCTCATCACGGTGGCCGTCGTGACTGCGCCGTCCGCGTCAACCACCGGCTTCTTCACTCCCGCGCCGACGGCGAGGATTGCTCCGTGCGGCGGGTTGATGACGGCGTCGAAGTTGTCGATGCCGAACATCCCGAGGTTCGAGACGGCGAAGCTGCCGCCCTGGTACTCGTGCGGAGCCAGTTTGCGCTCGCGAGCGCGCTTGGCCAGGTCTTTCATCTCGGCGGAAAGCGCCGAAAGCGACTTCAGGTGCGCATCCTTCAGGACAGGGGTGAAGAGGCCGCCTTCGATGGCGACGGCGACGGCGACGTCCGAAGGCTTGAGCTCCAGAACGCGGTCCCCGGCCCAAACCGCGTTGGCCTTCGGAACCTGCTGCAGAGCCAGCGCGCATGCCTTGATGATGAAGTCGTTGACGCTCAGCTTCACGCCGCGGCTCTCTAGCTGCTTGTTGAGCTGCGAGCGGAACTTCAGCAACGCATCCAGTCGGATCTCGCGCCGGAGGTAGAAGTGCGGGATTGTCTGCTTGGCCTCGGTCAGGCGCGCGGCGATCGTCTTGCGCATGCCATCGAGCTTCACCTCGGTGAACTCGCGGTCCTTGTACATCGCGATGACCTGATCGGCAGCCGGGCCTGTCGCGGCGGGCGCGGCAACAGGCGCGGCTTGCGTCGGCTTGCCATCGGCCGCCTTTTCTTCCGGCTTTACGGCGGCGTTGGCGGCGCCCGGCTCAGCCTTCTCCACGTCAACTTTCACGATGCGACCGCGCGGTCCCGATCCCTTGATCTGGGCGAGGTCTAGTCCCCGGTCCTTTGCAATGCGCCGGGCGAGGGGAGAAGCGAAAACGCGGTCGCCCGCGTGCGCATCCTGCGCTGGCCGCGATGTTTCGGAGGCAGCTCCGCCTCCGGCCTCGGAAGGGGCCGCCTGATCCTTCGCCTCACCACGACCATATCCGCGGGCCGGAGCCGTGATGTCCGAAGCTTCCGCAGGTTCCGTATGCGCATCTCCCGACGGCTTCGCGGCGGGGGAGCCGATGTCGTCGGCGCTCTCGCCTTCGGCCAGCAGCACCGCGATCGGCGTGTTGACCTTCACGCCTTCCGAACCCTCGCCGACAAGAATCTTGCCGACGACGCCCTCGTCGACCGCCTCGAATTCCATCGTCGCCTTGTCCGTCTCGATCTCGGCGAGGAGGTCGCCGGAGCTGACGGTGTCGCCCTCCTTGACCAGCCACTTGGCCAGCGTCCCTTCCTCCATGGTCGGAGACAATGCGGGCATCAGGATCTCGGTCGGCATGTCAGTCCTCCCCCAGGGACAGGCGGTCGTAAGGCGCCCGCGGTTCTCCGCCGCGAGCCTTGGTGATCAGCGCGCTATGGATCTGGCGCGCGTGTCGGTCGAGCCAGGCGTAAACGTCGTGGTGCCCAGGCCGCTCAGTCCCGCCGGCCACCAGTGCCTCGGGCACCAGACCGACGAGCGGCCGGCCATCGGCCTCGAAGGTCACTCGCCAGGCGTTGGCGGAGCTGTCGAACCCCTCGACACGCATCAGCGGTAGGTCACCGCCTTGACCGCCTCCAGTACCTCCTTGGTGGAAGTCAGCGCCAGCTTCTCGAGGTTGGCCGCGTATGGCATCGGCACGTCCTTTCCGGTGCAGGAAAGGACGGGCGCGTCGAGGTAATCGAACGCTTCGCGCATGATCGTGGCACTGATGTGGTCCGACATTGAGGCAACCGGGAAGCCCTCCTCGACGGTCACGCAGCGATTGGTCTTCTTGATGCTCTTAATCACGGTCGCCATGTCGAGTGGCCTCAGGCAGCGCATGTCGATGACCTCGGCCTCGACCCCGTCTTGGGCCAGCGCGTCGGCGGCCTCGAGCGCGTAGGTCATGCCGATGCCCCACGAGACGATCGTGACGTCCTTGCCCTGCCGCCAGACCTTGGCCTTGCCGAGCGGCACGGTGAAGTCATCGAGCTTCGGCACCTCGAACGAGCGCCCGTAGAGGATCTCGTTCTCGAGGAATACGACGGGGTTCGGGTCGCGGATGGCGCTCTTCAGGAGGCCCTTGGCGTCGGCGGCGGAGTAGGGCTGCACCACCTTCAGACCCGGGACGCTGGCGTACCACGCCGCGTAATCCTGGCTGTGCTGCGCGGCGACGCGCGCGGCGGCGCCGTTCGGACCGCGAAACACGATCGGGCAGCCCATCTGGCCGCCCGACATGTAAAGCGTCTTCGCGGCGGAATTTATGATCTGGTCGATGGCCTGCATTGCGAAGTTGAAGGTCATGAACTCGACGATCGGCCTCAGCCCGCCGAACGCCGCACCGACGCCTATGCCGGCGAAGCCGTGCTCCGTGATCGGCGTGTCGATGACGCGTTTGGCGCCGAACTCGTCGAGGAGACCCTGGGTGATCTTGTAAGCGCCCTGATACTCGGCGACCTCCTCGCCCATGATGAAGACCGCATCGTCGCGGCGCATCTCTTCGGCCATGGCATCGCGGAGCGCCTCGCGGACGGTCGTCTTGACCATCTCGGTGCCCTCGGGGACCTCGGGCTCTACCGGCGCTGCCGACCTCGGCTCGGCGGGGACCGGGTGCTCCTTGCTCTCGTCGGGGGCGGTCTCGCTCGACTGCTCCTTGTTCGCGGGAGCGGCCGCGCTGCCTTTTCCGTCGGCGGCGTCCTCGGCGCTCTCGCCCTCCTCGACCAGCACCGCGATGGGCGTGTTGACCTTCACGCCCTCGGTGCCTTCCTCGATCAGGATCTTGCCGACAATGCCCTCGTCGACCGCCTCGAACTCCATCGTCGCCTTGTCCGTCTCGATCTCGGCAAGGATGTCGCCGGACGATACGGTATCGCCCTCCTTCACCAGCCACTTGGCCAGCGTGCCCTCTTCCATCGTCGGGCTCAGGGCCGGCATCAGTACCTGCGTCGCCATACTTGTTCTCTCCCCCTCAGACCCTCGGTTGTGCGGATCGAGCCGCCGCTCGTTCAGCCCGCGCTAGTTCTTTCTGTAGTTGCCGAATTGCCCGGGCCGGGCGCCGAACCGCCGGCGGTCACGCCTCGATCCCCTGCGGCACGTCCTTGGCATAGATGTCGGTCCAGAGCTCCGAGACGTCGGGCTCCGGGCTTTCGCGCGCGAAATCGGCGGACTCGTTGACGATGTCCTTGATCTCCTTGTCGATCGCCTTCAGCTCGTTCTCGGTCGCGTCGCCCTCGATCAGACGCTTGCGCACCTGCTCAATCGGATCGCGCTCCTCGCGCATCTTCTGGACCTCGTCCCGCGTCCGGTACTTTGCCGGGTCCGACATCGAGTGCCCGCGGTAGCGGTAGGTCATGACCTCGAGGATGTACGGTCCCTTGCCGGAGCGGCAGTAGTTCACCGCCTTTTCGCCCGCTGCCTTCACGGCCAGCACGTCCATCCCGTCGACCTCCTCGCCCTCGATCCCGTAGGCGGCGCCGCGCTCCCAGAGGCTCGGCGACTTGGTCGACCGCTGTACGCTGGTGCCCATGGCGTAGCGGTTGTTCTCGATGACGAAGATCACTGGCAGGTCCCAGAGCTCCGCCATGTTGTAGGTCTCGTAGACCTGCCCCTGGTTGGCCGCACCGTCGCCAAAATAGGTGAACGTCACACGGTCGTTGCCGCGGTACTTGTCGGCGAGCGCAATGCCGGCCCCCAGCGGCACGTTCGCGCCGACGATGCCGTGGCCGCCGTAGAACCTCTTTTCGCGGCTGAACATGTGCATCGAGCCGCCCTTGCCCTTGGAGTAGCCGTCGCGGCGGCCAGTGAGCTCGGCCATGACACCCTTGGGATCCATGCCGCAGGCGAGCATGTGGCCATGGTCGCGGTAGGTGGTGATGCGGCTGTCGCCTTCCTCTGCGCAGGCCTCCAGCCCGACGACCACGGCCTCCTGTCCGATGTAGAGGTGGCAGAAGCCGCCAATCTGGCCCATCCCGTAGAGTTGACCGGCCTTCTCCTCGAAGCGGCGGATCAGCAGCATGTCCCGGTAGTAGCGCAGCAGCTCCTCCTTCGAGGCGCTGGGCTTCTTCGTGCTTCTGCGTGCTGCCATCTCGTCGGACCCTCCCTGTCGCGGCGGACTTTCTAGCGCTCATGACCCGGCTACATCATGGCTCGTCCGAGTGCACGTGCAAATCAGCGGCATCGGGACGCGCTTGTCCAGCCTCGATCGCGCGAAAGGTCGGAGATCATGAAATGGGCCGGAAACGCATCCGCCCCCGGCCCCCCCGATCACGTTCATCTGCCTGAGGATCAGAATTCCTCCCAGCCCTCCGTTTCGGCAACTGCCTTGCCGCCGGATGCGGCAGCCGCCCTGGCGATGGCAGGCTGCGCGGGCGGCGTGGTCCTGCGGAACGTCGCGGTGACCACGTTGCCGGCCCCGCCGACGTCGAAGAGCCGCGTCGCATGGCTCAGCGTCTCCGCCTCGCGGGTGAGGGCGTGGCTGGCGGCCGTCGTCTCCTCGAACATGGCGGCGTTCTGTTGCGTGACCTGGTCGAGCTGCTTCATCGCCACGTTGATCTCGTCGAGGCCGCCGGACTGCTCCTGCGCCGACGAGGCGATGGCCGAGACGTGGCGCGAGATGTCGGCCACCGAGGCGACGATGCCTTCCAGCGCCCTGCCGGCCTCGCCCACCAGGTCGACGCCGCGCCTGACCTGGTTACTGCTCGACGAGATCAGACCGTTGATTTCGCGCGCCGCGTCGGACGAGCGCTGCGCCAGCGCGCGCACCTCCGAGGCGACGACTGCGAAGCCGCGACCCGCGTCACCAGCCCGCGCCGCCTCGACGCCCGCGTTCAGCGCCAGCAGATTGGTCTGGAAGGCGATGTCGTCGATCACCCCGATGATCTTGGAGATCTGCTCAGACGACTTCTCGATCTCGCCCATCGCGCGGACGGCTTCGCCCACCACGGTGCCAGAATCCTCGGCGCTGGTGCGGGCCTCGGTGACGACCTGATCGGCACGCCGGGCGCCCTCGCTGGTGACGCGAACGCTCTCGGTGATCTGGTTCAGCGCCGCCACAGTCTCCTCCAGCGTCGCCGCCTGCGTCTCTGTACGCTGCGAAAGGTCGTCGGCGGCGCCGGCGATGTTGCGCGCCTCGATGTCGATGGCCGCGGCGTTCTCGATCACGGTCACGATCGCCGCCCGAAGCTTCTCGATCGCCTCGTTGAAGTCGTGGCGGAGCTGCTCGTGGTCGGCCGGGAAGGCTTCTTCGATGAGGCGGGAGAGATCGCCGCGCGAGAGCCGGCCCAGCGCTTCCCGAAGGGCGTCCACGACCTCGTTCTGCTCCCGCTCCATCGCGGCGCGCGCGGCGCGGGCGGCAGAGCGCTCGGCCTCACTCGCGGTGTTGTCCGTGCCAAGCAGGACGTGGCACCGCGCCTGGCCCTTGCCGTCGAGCACAGGGTTCAGGCTGCCGTCGAGAACTGCTCGGCTGCCGTCGGCGCAGAGCGGCCGGAACCGCCCGCGCGTCGGCTCGACCGAGGCGAGTGCCGCGTCCATGTCGCCGCCCTCGAACCCGATCAGCTCGGCGGCCTTCGCGCCCTTCAATTCGTCGGCACTCCGGCCGGCCATTTGGGCGAAGAGGGCATTGCAGTCGCGGAGCCTGCCGTCGGCGCCGAACTCAGCCGTCGCCTGGATCGCTTCCAGCGCCGAGAGAACCGCGGCGTTGCGCCGCTCCACCGTCACGTCCTGCCACTCGGCAACGTAGCCGACGAGCTTGCCCTCGTGATCAGTCACGCCGGCGATGTCCAGCGCGATCACGCTCGCGCCCATCCCGAAGGCGGCGTTATATGGCAGGTTCGACGGGTCGCCGATGATCTTGCGCGCGTGCTCCGGCATCCTGTGGAAGCGGTCGATGCTGCTGCCGATGATGTTCGCCGGGTCGAACTCGGTGTCGATCAGCCGGAAATCTTCCTCCAGCCGCGCCGCGAGGTCGGTGAAGGCGGCGTTGACGTAGACGATGTTCAGGTCCGCGTCCGCCATCATCATCGCAGCCGATGAGCAGTCGAAGCCGGCGCCCTTGAAGACGCCCGCGCGGACCAGCGCCTCGCCCTTCTGAGCTTCCCCGCGAAAGCGCTCGAGCGCGCTTGCGATCCGTCCGATCTCGTCGCGTCGCCCGGTGCCTGGCACCTCGACGTCGAAGCGGCGCGCCGCCACTTCGCCCATCGCCTGCCCGACGTCGAGCAGGGGGCGCGTGACGGTCGTGCGCAGGATCCACGTCGCGACGCCAAGCGACACCGCCAGCAGCGCCAGCGCCACGAGACCGGAGCGCAGCTCGCTGCGCCAGATTTCGGCCGTGTAGGGCTCCGCTGTCCATGCAACGGCGATGGCGCCAACCGTGCCCGCCGCCGTCGCGACCGGCAGGGCGACCTGGAGTCCGTCGGCCGATGCGACCGGCCCCTCGGCCAGCGCCCGTGCGGCGAGCGCGGAGAGACCCGGTACCACCAAGCCGCTCTCGACTATGTGATTGCCCGCGGCGTCCAGGACAACGCTGCCCAGTGCCGCGCCCTCGCTCTGCGAAAGCGTTCCCGCGACGGCTTCGGCGACCGGCGCCGCGCGCTCGAACTGCACATGCTCGCCAATGCGCTCGGCCAACAGCGCAGACTGCCCGCGGGCCTTGCTGCGAACCGTCTCCTCCGCGAGCGCCAGCGACCCGCGCACGAAGAAGTACGACATGCTGGTTGCGACGGTCGCCGTGCAGAGCAGAAGGAGAACGGCGCAACGCAGGAATACCGACCGGCTGGTAAAGTCCAGCCTGTCGAGAGCTATCTTGAACGGCATGAGAATCCGGTCCTCGTGGGCGTCTGGTCATCAGGCGATGTGTCGGCACGAACGCATCGTTCGTTCGCTCGCGGCATCGCCGCGGCGGAACCTCTGCCCCATGTGCCTTACAAAAGCCTGAACGCCGGCCTGTTCGCGTCCTAGCCCAAAGCACGCTCGCCGTGGCGTAGGATCACCGGGACGACCAGCTCCTCCTCGTCGACGAGGTGCCGATCGAGCAGCCGCTCCAGCCGCACGAGTTCCTCTCTGAACGCACCTGCCGCGTCGCGGAAGTCTGGCCGGTCGCGCACCGCGATCACGCCGTTCGCGCGCCTGACGAAAGCGTCGAGATATCCGTCCAGCGCTTCGTGGTCCGTCTCAAGAAGCTCGAAGCCGCGCGAGATAGCTGGCTCGCGGGCAGAGAGCACCGGGAAATAATGGGTGTCCTCGATCGTGTGGTGGCCGTGCAGCTCGCCCACGAACATCGAGCCATACCGGCCCAACCGCTGGGTGAAGCGATGCGCGTCCCTGTCGCCGTCGAGCGCCGCCTCCACGTCGCCGGACATCATGCTCAGGAGCTTGCGGAACATCATGTGCCGCTCGAGCCAGAAGGCGACGAGACCGCCGAAGTTGTCGTGGCTCTCCCACGCCTCGCGCGGGTAGTTCTCCGCCAGCTCCCGCAGGGCGTCGGGCAGTCGTTCGCGGGTCTCGAGGGCAAGATCGATCATGTGACGCAGGTAGTGCCAGGTCGCCCAACTGCCAAGCGGCGCGTGGGCGGATGCAAGAGAGCCAGTAACGTCTCGTTAACCACACCGTACGATACCTCCGCTTCGGAGGCATCGGATGGACATGGCACGCGACGAGTTCGGCTTTTCCGAGGACGCGCTGCGGGGGCTCGAGGAACTTGAACGGCGCGTGCCCTCGTCGGTGGTGACGCGGGCCCTGACGCCGGGCGAACGACCGGGCCAAGGCGGCGTCGACGGCGCGACCCGGCCGCACTACTGGGGCCACCGGGAGCGGCTCCGCCAGCGCTTCATCGCCGGCGGTCATGCCGCAATGCCGGATTACGAGCTGCTCGAGCTGCTGCTCTTCAACGCGATCCCGCGCATCGACGTGAAGCCGCTCGCCAAGCAGCTGCTGGCGACCTTCGGGGATCTCAATGGCGTGATCGCCGCATCGCAGCACCGGCTGATGCAGGTGTCCGGCGTCACCGACAAGGTCTACCTTCAACTGCGAATCGCCGAGGCCTTCGCGCACCGGATGGCGCGGTCGAAGGTGATCGAGCGCTCAGTGATCTCGTCCTGGGAAAATCTGATCGACTACTGCCGGACCGTGATGGCACACCGGACGACCGAGCAGTTCCGCATCCTCTTCCTCGATACAAAAAACATCCTGATCGCGGACGAGGAGCAGGCACAGGGCACCATCGACCATGTGCCGGTCTATCCGCGCGAGGTAGCCAAAAGGGCGCTGGAGCTGAACGCCGCCGCCATCATCTTGGTCCACAACCATCCGACTGGCGATCCTACGCCGAGCAACCAGGACATCTCGATGACCGACAGGATCCTCGTCGCCTGCGAGGCCATCGGCGTCCGGGTGCACGACCATGTCGTGATCGGGAAGGGACGCGAGCTCTCGTTCCGAGAGCAGGGGCTGCTCTAGCGGCGTCCGGTCGCTTCGCCAAGTGGGACGGCGCTCACGTGCTCAGTAGGTCGCCGGCGGATCGCTCGCCGGAAAGGACTCGTCGCTCTGCTCGTCGGCCGCGTCCCACTGCCGTGGCGGGTCGCGCATCGATTCCGATCCAGCGGGCCGGACGGATCGGCCGCTCTCGCCGACCGAGGCCTCGGCGCGCGCCGAGTAAGCCGGCATGTCGTGGTGCGCCGAGCGGTAGAATGGCCGCCAGAGCAGCGCCTTGCGCCGCCGCTCCCTTGACTGCCACGCAACGCCGAGGGCCGTGAGCGCGATTGCCGCCAGTGCGACGGCCGCCAGTTGGGTCTGGCCTCGCGTGATGTTCCGGGGTCTTCGATACATGGGTCATCGTCCTTTCGGTCGCGCCTTCGATCCTTCGTATCCAAGGCGCGTCGCAGCGGTTGGTTCCACGTTCTCGTGGCTGCCGGTCCAGCTGCGCGATCACGTGGCTTTGCGGCCGGAATAGTCACGGCGGCGCTCATGCGTAGAGAAGATCAGGCCGGGCCGAAACGGTCCAGATAGGGCGCCCAGCGGTGCTCGATGGCGGCAGCTTCTGCCGGAGGCAGGGAATTGCGGCTTTGGCGATAGTCGGCGACTGATCCGAGATAGCGCTTTATGAGGTCGAGCGACTCCACTTCGTCGGGCAGGGCGAGGCGCTGCCAGATCCGGCGCAATTCGCTCAGCGGGTCGGCGACGAGGGCGTCGAAGGCGACGTCGGCGAAGCGGGCCGCCGGCAGGTCCCGCGTCTCGCCCATCAGGCGCTCCATCACGCGCGGGTAGGTCTCGAGGATGGTCGCCTCGATCTCGTCCTCCGGTACACGCTGCAGGGCGAGCTCGCCGAGAACGGTGCGCAGCGTCCGCCGGTTCGAGGCGAAGACGTCGCGCGGGTCGCGGTGAATGTGGATGATGCGCGCCTCGGGAAAGAGCCGCAGCAGCCAGTCCACCTGCGCGGTATAGGCCGGGTTCTTGAGCAGGAGCGGCCGCGGCTTGCGCCACGACATGGTGGCGACGAAGCGGCGGAGCGCCCGCCCGCGCGCGGCGACCTCGCTAGGCCGCGTGTCATCGAGCAGCAGGCCCTGCTGGTAGGCCCGCCGGAAATCACGCGGGAAATAGATCGCGTGGAAATAGGAGAGCGGCCCCAGATTTGCCAGCGCGACCTCGTCCTCGGTAGGCGAGTCGGGCTCGAGCCGGACGGCGTCGATAATCCGAGTGGCCGGCAGGTACGGGTCGATGAAGCGGCGGATGAGTGGCGCCGTCACCCGCCCCTCCCACGGCAGCGCGGCGAGCACGGGCGGCACCGTGGTGAAGCGGCCCGAGGCGGCGACGAGGTTGTGCAGGTGCGTGGTGCCGCTGCGCGGATAGCCGATGATGAAGATCGGCGCCTGCACCGGCCCCGACGCCACTGCGCCCAGCGCGCTTTCAGCCAGGGTCAGCGGCAGCCGCCCGAGACTGGCCGCGGCGGCGATGGCGAACGGCAGAGCGCCACGCCGGGACGGCGGACCCCATCGCGCCAAAAGCCGCACCAGCGTCAGGGGATCCGCGCCGCAGAGCGGGTGGAATACGCGGTGCCAGGCGACCCGCGGCATCAGACGTCGTAGCTGCGCCCGCGCCATTGCGCAGGCCGACCACGCCACGCCGAGATCAGGGCGTGCCACTGGATCATGAGGACGAGGCAGATGCCCACAGGGTGCAGCAGCACGCCTAGCGCCTTCTGCCGCGTCCTGATCGCCAACAGCCCCCGGGCCGCCCAGACCAGCACGATCGCCGCGGCCGAAAGGCGCGCCGCGCCGCCGTCGCCCGCCGCGAGCGTGAGCGGCAGGAGTAGGAACGGCAGGACGTGACCGCCGCCCAGAAGCACGGTCCAGACGGGCAGGGCAACCGGCTTGGCCATTCCCTCGGTCGCGTTCTTGGCGAAACCGCGCCAGACCTGCTCGGCACCTGCATACATGCGGCAGGAGGCGAGGCGCGTCATGTCGAAGAATTCGGTGCGGAAGCCTGCTGTGCGGAAGCTGCGGGGCAGGGCGAGGCCGTCATGCCGGCTCGCGCGGATCGCCGCATGACCGCCGAGGGCCCGATAGGCGGCCCGCCGCACGGCCATCACCTGGCCGCAGCCGGCGGCGAAGCCCGGGCCGCGAAAGATGCGCGCGAAGGGCAGCGGCAGGTAGCCGATCAGCAGGACGTGGATCTGCGGGATGACGAGCGTCTCGGCGAGGCTGTCAGTCAATTCCTGCGGAAAGCCGCTTGCAAGGTCGAGGTCGCCGTCCAGTGCCGCCGCTAGTCGCGCCAAGGCCTGCGGCCCCAGCCGGACGTCCGCGTCGATGAACACCATCAGGTCGTGGCGGGCTGCGCGCGACAGCTGCCAGCAGGCGTGCTGCTTGCCGTTCCAGCCGCGCGGCAGATCTCCGCCGCCGATCAGGCGGACGCGCGGGTCGCGTCCTTGCCAGGCGCGGACGCGATCGCCGGTCCCGTCGGTCGAGCCGTCATCGAGCACCACGACCTCCAGCTCGACCTCCTCGCTCGCCAGCGCACCGGCGATGGCGGCGTCAATGTTGGCGATCTCGTCGCGCGCCGGGATCAGCAGCGAGACGGCGGGCGCGCGGCCCGTTTTCGGCCGGGGCGGGGCGCGAAAGAACGGCAGGTTGACCAGCGTCACGAACGCATAAAACGCAGCGAGAGCGAGGGCCGCGGTGGCGAGCGTCTCCAGCATCAGCGCTCCTCCGACTGGTGCGCGGCGTGGAAGCGCTCGCCGCGGAGCACCGCCCGCCCGCGGCGCCAGAGATCGTAGACACCACCCACGCCGCTGCGCCCCTGCACCAGCCGGCGGAAGCCGGCCGGGTCGGCGGCCATCGCATCCTCCGCCAGCCGGTCCATCGTCTGCGTCAGCGCCTGCTCCATCGTCTCGTGGTCGGCCTTGCTGGCGGCGAGCGGCTGGCCGAAACGCGCCAGCGCTTCCGGCCGCTTCTCGGTCCAGAAAGGGTATTCCAGCGCCAGCGGGACCGCCAGCGCCTCGGGCACGCGCCTCATCAGGCGCGATACCCCGCGCCGGATGGCCACCGGGCGGACGCGGGGGTCGGCGAAGCGCCCCTGCGCCGTGACGCACAGCATCCGTTTTGAATCGGCAAGTATCGCCGCACCCTCGCGCAGGAACGCGGCCGCGCCGCGCGGGCTGTCGGGCTCGATGCCGAAGATGCCGATCCGCTTCATGAAGCGGTAGCGCTCGATCGCCGCGGCCTCCATCGGTCCGTAAGCCTCGCGCCGGGGGAACAGCTCCGACGCCAGCACGATCAGCAGCGCCGGATCCCACCAAGACGGGTGGTTGCAGTAGATCAGGAGCGGCCGGTCCTCCGGCAGATCCGGCTCCGGCTGGCTGATCCGCACCGCGCGGAACGCACGTGCCATTTGCCGCCGCATCACGCCGGCGAAGAACCGGACCATCGCAGGCGAGCGCATTCCGACCGGGTCCGCCAGGGGCCGGCCGAGATCGCTCAAGCCACGGCGTCCTGTCGAGGCGTGTCCGCGGCGGCAGGCGCGCCGCCCGCGTCGCGGTCCAGCGTGTCCGCCGCGATCCAGCCCGACATCAGCGCCATCGGCATTCCCGGTCCGGGGTGGGCCGAGCCGCCGGCGAGGTAGAGGCCCGGCACCTGCCGGCTGCGGTTCCCCGGCTTGAACGCTCCGAGAACGCGGCCGTGGCTCGCGAGACCGTAGATCGCGCCGTCGAGCACCTTGTAGCGCTCGTGGATGTCCTGCGGCGTCAGCACGCGTTCGACCCGAATGCGCTCTTCAATGTCGTCCATCCCGCCGGTGCGCTTCAGCTTGTCGAGGATGGTCTGCCGGTAGGCGGGCAGCATCTTGGACCAATCGTGGTGGTCGCGCAGATAGGGCGTGTGGACCAAGACGTAGAGCGCCTCGCCCCCCTCCGGCGCGACGCCGGGCTCGGTGCGGGCAGGGGCGGCGAGGTAGGCGGTGGGGTCCGGCGCGGGCTCGGCGCGCTCGTAGATCGCGTCGAACTCCTCCTCCGGGTCGCGGGAGAAGACGAAGTTGTGGTGCGCCAAGTGCTTGTAGGCCCGGTCGAGGCCGAGATAGAGAACAACGCCCGAGCATGCCGCCTCGCGCTTGCGGCCCTTGCGGAACTGCTCCCAAGGTGCGCCGCCGACGAGCTCGCGGTAGGTTCGAACGCTGTCCATATTCGAGACGACGTGGTCGAAGCTCAGCCGCTCGCCCGAGGCCGTCTCGACGCCGGTGGCGCGGCCGCCTTCGACCGTGACGCGGGCGACGTCGACGCCGGTGCGGACGGTGACGCCCAGCGCGCCTGCCACGCGCGCCAGCGCCTCCGGCACCGCGCGCGTCCCGCCCATCGGATACCAGACGCCTTCGCCGACCTGCATGTGGGCGATCCCGCAGAGCACCGCGGGCGAGGCGGCGGGTGACGAGCCGACATACTGGATGAAGTGCTCGAGCATCTGCGCCACGCGCTCGTCGCGGACGCTCGCGCGCACCTGACCAGCGACCGAGCGGTGCATCCTGAGCGCCATGACGTCGCGCAGCGTCGCGAGCGACATCGACCCGTTCATCGTGTCGCGCAGGTCCTCGATCGACTTCCAGAAGAAGAAGCGGTCGGAAATTTCGCTGAGCCGCTCGGCCACCTTGAGGAACTGCGCGTAGCCCTCGCCGCTGCCCGGCGCGAAGGCGTCGAGTTCGCCGCGCATGGTCTCGGGATCCTCGCGCAGGTCGAGCACGTTGCCGTCCTCGAAGAAGCAGCGCCACTGCGGGTCGAGGCGGACGAGGTCCAACTCGTCCTGCAACCGCCTTCCTGCCTCGCCGAAGATGCGCTCCAGCACGCGCGGCACAGTCAGGATCGTCGGCCCCATGTCGAAACGATAGCCGCCTTCCTCCAGCACCGCCGCCTTGCCGCCGAGCCAGTCGTTCTTTTCCAGGAGCGTGACCTTGTGCCCGCGCGCGGCCAGCGTCACCGCCGCGGCGAGGCCGCCGAGGCCGCCGCCGATGATGCCGACGCCGCTCATCCCGCAACCTCTGCCAGATTCGGTTCGGGCACGTTCTCGGCCGCCAGGCTCAGGTCCTCCGCGACCAGCTTCGAGGCGATCTTGGCGCTTTCGAAGATCGTCGGAAGGCCGCTGCCCGGATGAGTGCCGCCGCCGGTGAGGTAGACGCCGTCGAGATCCTCGAACCGGTTCTGCGGGCGCCAGTGCAGCATCTGCCCGAGATTGTGAGCAAGGTTGAACGTCGCCCCGCGATAGATCGCCATGTCGTGCTCCCAGTCCTGCGGCGTGACCATCTTCTTGGTGCGGATCCGGCGCTCGATGTCGTGGATGCCCATTTTCTCGAGCCGCCGCAGCACCTTCGCGCGATAGTCCTGCTTGATCGCTTCCCAGTCGACGTCGCCATGGAGGTTGCCGACCGGCACGAGGACGTAGAGCGCCGAGTGGCCGTCGGGCGCCAGCGTCGCATCGGTCACGCTCGCGTTCTGGACGTAGATCGTGGGATCCTCCGGCGCCTGGCCCGCGTCGATCTCCTTGATGTTCTTCAGGTAGTCCTTGGAGAGGAAGATCGTGTGGTGGTGCAGGTGGTCGAAGCGCCCCTCGACCCCGAGGTAGAGCATGAAGGTGGAGCAGGAGTACTTCTTCTTCGCGATCTTCGCATCGGTCCAGCGACGGCGCAGCCGGTCGGGCACCAGCCGGGTCATCGCGCTGGCGAAGTCCGCGTTCACCACGACCGCGTCGGCGTCGTAGCTGCCCTGCGACGTGCGGGCGCCGACGGCGCGGCGGCCGTCGAAGAGAAGCTCCTCGATCGGCTCGTTCAGCCGGATGTCGACACCCATCTGACGCGCGACTCGCGCCATCGCCTGCGGGATCGCGTTGCAGCCTCCGCGCGGGTGGAACACGCCGTGCCCGTACTCGACATGCGCCACGATGGTGAAGAGGCTCGGACACTTGAAGGGCGACATGCCGAGGTACTTCGACTGGAACGAGAAGGCGAGCCGCACGTCGGGATGCTTGAACCACCGCTTGAGGTCGCCGTCGACGGTGAGCCAGGGGCGGAAAAGCGGCAGAGCCTTGAGCATGTCGGCCTGCATCAGCGCGCGCGGACCGAGGAACGGCCGCTTGAGGATCGGGCTGAAGGCGTCGAACTTGGCGCGGTTCTCGGCCAGGTAAGCAGGGATGTTGGCTGCGTCCTCGGGAGAAATGCGCGCGACCTGCTCCTGCAGGCGCGCGACGTCTGGCGTGGCCTCGAAGGTGACGCCATCTTCGAACCGGAGGCGGTACATGGGGTCGAGGCGCACCAGGTCCACCTCGTCCTCCAGCCGCCGCCCGCAGGCCTCGAAGATCTCCGCCAGAACCTCAGGGTAGAGGTAGAACGTCGGACCGACGTCGAATGTGAAGCCGTCCTGCGTGATCGACGACGTCCTTCCGCCGACGCGGTCCAGCCGCTCCAGCACCGTGACCTCCGCCCCCGCGCTCGCCAGCAGCATTGCCGAGGCGAGACCTCCGGGTCCTGCGCCGGCGACCACGACGCGTCTGCGCCCTATCTCGGCGGCCTGCCGCGCCTCAAGTTTCCACGGAACCTCGTTCATTTGTCCTCGCCGCTTCCCTGCCGCCTAGCTGGGACGGAGGGTGGCTCGCGCTTCGTGCGGGTCAACATCATCCATCCCATGCCTGATACGCGGCGTCAGAAGTAACGGATCGAAAATCGGACCTGGCCGCCGTGCTCGGGAATGCGGACGACGGCGTCGGCAAAGCTCGGCGGGCCCATGCGCATCGGCGCATCGCGACTGAAGCCCATGCCCTCGCGTGGCCTGCCGAGCAGGCCGCGGT
Source organism: Roseitranquillus sediminis (assembly GCF_016918935.1). GTDB lineage: Bacteria > Pseudomonadota > Alphaproteobacteria > Rhodobacterales > Rhodobacteraceae > Roseitranquillus > Roseitranquillus sediminis. The sequence goes on along the minus strand of NZ_JAFFOB010000018.1, from coordinate 8,832 downwards.
CGAGCGTGCCGTTGCCGTTCTCGTCGTGGATCGCCTGCACGGCATAGTCGCCGGGGCGGATGTCGCGAAGCGTAAGGCTGGTGGTGCCGGCGCGCGCGGCGACCGCGGCGCGGCTTTCGCAGTCGAGGGTCAGGAATCGCTCCACGGCGCAGACGGCCACCAACACTGCCCCGTCGTAGCTGCGGACGCCGGTGACCTCGATGGTGAGGTCTGCCGCCGCGGTTCCGTGCGCCGACATCAGCGCTGCCGCGGTGACGAACTGCAGCAGCCATATTCGTATGTGCATGCGGTCCTCCTGATCCAGACCTCGCGTCGGTACGTATGCCATGCGACAATGGACAGAGTACCGACGATGCCGTTGATTGGCCGAAGCGCAAGCTAGATCGAGATGCGAGCCGAGGCGAAGGGCCGCACCGAGGCAGAAGATGAGGGATCGATGGGGTCCAGCCGCAGCAAGACAGCGCGGGACGAAAACTTTCCGGTCGCCTCGCGATTGATTGCGGCACGGCTGAGGCCGACGGTCGCGGCTTTCTACGCCTTCGCCCGCGCGGCCGACGACGTGGCCGACGATCCCGCTTCCGATTCCGAGGAGAAGCTGCAACGTCTCGATGCGTTCGAGGCCGCTCTTGACGGTGGCGAGGGTGCAGGTCCGGCGGCGAAACTGTCGCTGATGCTGGCGCGCGTGGGGCTCGACGATCGCCATCCCCGCGACCTCCTGGTGGCATTCCGACGCGACGCACGCGGCATCCGTTGTGCGGACTGGGCGGACCTCGCTGACTATTGCGCGCATTCGGCGCACCCGGTCGGGCGCTTCCTGCTCGATCTTCACGACGAGGCGCGGGACGTCTGGGCGCGGTCGGACGCGCTCTGCGCGGCGTTACAGATCCTCAACCATCTCCAGGACCTGAAGCCGGACTTCCGCGACCTCGGGCGCATATACCTGCCGGGCGACTGGATGCGCGAGGAGGGGGTGGCGCCGGACGACCTGCTGGCGCAGAGCGCCTCGCCGGCGCTGCGGCGCGTGATCGACCGCACGCTGGACCGCTGCGACCGGCTGATCGAACGTGCGGCCGGTTTGCCGGCGTGCCTCGTCTCGCCGCGGCTGGCCGGCGAAGTGGCGACGATCCTCTTCCTCGCCCGGCGGCTCTCGGCGCAGCTTAGGCGCGGTGACCCGCTCGCCCGTCGCGTCGCTCTGTCCGCGACGGACTTCGCCGCGGGAGCGGTTATGGGCGGAGTGGCTGCCCTTCGGTGGAGCTTCGGCGCGCCGGTGGTCGCGCGGGAGGTGGCGCGTTGACCTACGCGGCGCGGGACCTCGACCTCGGGGCGGAACTCTCGGAAGCGTGCCGCCGCGAAGCAGACCGGCACGTGCGCGAGATCGTCGCCGCCTCGGGGTCATCGTTCGCCGCGGGCATGCGGATCCTCCCGCGCCCGCGGCGCCAGGCCATCTTCGCGGTCTATGCTTTCTGCAGACTTGTCGACGACGTCGCCGACGGAGATGCACCCGATCCCGTCAAGCACACCCGCCTCGACGCATGGGAGGACGAGGTCGCGCGCATCGCCGCCGGCGCGCCGCGCACTGCCGTAGGTCGCGCGCTCCTTGCGCCCGTGACGCGCTACGACCTGCCGGTGGACGAGCTGGGCCACATCCTCGAGGGGATGCGGATGGATGTCGAGGGCGCTCTCGTGGCGCCCGAGCGCGAGGTGCTGGCGCGCTATGTCCGCTGCGTGGCCGGCTCGGTCGGGCTGCTCTCGATGCGGATCTTCGGCGCCTGGCGCGGGGAGACGTCCTCGCGCTTCGCGCTTGCGCTGGCCGAGGGGCTGCAGCTCGTCAACATCCTGCGCGATGTGGAGGAGGATGCGGCGCGCGGGCGGCTCTACCTGCCGCGCGACCTCCTGCGTCGCGAGGGCGTGCCGCTGGCGCCGCAGTCCGCAGTTGGCCATCCTGCGCTGCCCCGGGTGCGCGAGGCCATCGGGCGCGTGGCGGCGGAGCGGTTCGGGCAGGCGCGGGTGGAGATCACGTCGCACTCCCGGCTGCGGCTCGCGCCGGCGCTCCTGATGATGGGGCCTTACGGACGGATGCTGGACGACATGCGCGCGGCGGGGTGGGTCGGCCCGCCGCCCCGCCTCTCGCAGCGGCGCAAGGTGTGGCTGGGCCTGCGCTGCGCCCTGCGCGGGGCGGGCGCGTGAGCGTCACCCACGTCGTCGGCGCGGGCCTAGCCGGGCTCGCCGCCGCGGTCCGGCTGGCGGAGGCCGGCCGGTCGGTCGTTCTCCACGAAGCGGCACCGGCGGCGGGTGGCCGCTGCCGCAGCTTCTTCGACGGGACGCTCGGCTGCACGATCGATAATGGCAACCACCTGGTGCTGAGCGGCAACCGGGCGGTACTTGACTACCTGCGCCGGATCGGGGCCTCGGACGCGCTGGTGGCGACGGAGCCGACATTTCCGTTCGTGGACCTCGCGAGTCGCGCGCGCTGGACGGTTTCGGTGGGGAAGGGGCCGCTGTGGTTCCTGGACCCGGCGCGGCGCCCGCCGGGAACCCTTGCCGGCGACTTCGGCGCGGCGCTGCGGCTGGCAGCGAGGCCGGGCGCCACGGTGGCGCAGGCGATCCGCGGTCGTGATGCGGCATGGGAGCGCTTCTGGGTTCCGCTGACGCTGGCCGTGTTGAATGCGCCGCCCGAGCGGGCTTCGGCGCGGCTGCTCTTCGCGGCGCTGGTGCGGACCTTCGGGCGCGGCGGCCGGTATGCACGGCCGATGCTCGCGCCGCGGGGGCTGGGAGCTGCGCTGATCGAGCCGGCGGTCGCATACCTTGGTCGCCGGGGTGCCGAGATCGGTCTCGGGCGCCGCCTCCTTTCCATCCGGGGCGATGCGGGACGAGCTGAGGCGCTGATCTTCTCCGACGGCGCGATATCGTTGCAGCCCTCCGATCGGGTCATCCTTGCACTGTCGCCGTCGCGGCTCGCCGGGGTGCTTCCGGGGCTGCGTCCGCCGGAGGAGCGCTGCGCCATCCTGAACGCCCACTTCCGCCTGCCGGAAGGCACGGCCGAAACTGCGCCGCCGATGCTGGGCGTCCTCGGCACGCATGCGCACTGGATCTTCCGGCGCGGCGAAGTCCTCTCTGTGACCGTGTCCGCGGCGGACGCCTCGCCGCTGATGGCGATGCCGCGGAACGAGGCGCTGGCGTTGATCTGGTCCGAGGTGCGCGCGGCGCTGGACCTCGGGGTCGAGGCGCCGACGGCCTCGCGTCTGCTCATCGAGAAGCGCGCAACCTTCGACCAGTCGCCTGCCGGCGTGGCGCGGCGGCTGCCGATGCGGAGCGGGTTCCGCAACTTGCTTCTGGCGGGCGACCACGTGCGGACCGGCTTGCCCGCCACGATCGAGGGCGCAGTGCGGTCCGGCGACAGCGCAGCGCGCGCGGTGCTGCGCTCCGGCTGGCGGCGGCCGTTTCGCCGGCCGACCGCGCCACGCCCGGCCCGTGCCTGATCCGGAGTCTGCATGAAGATCGTCGTAAATGGCACCGAGCACCAGGTGGAGGTCGATCCGCAGACGCCGCTCCTCTGGGTCCTGCGCGACGTGCTGGGCCTGACCGGGACCAAGTTCGGTTGCGGCATCGCCGCCTGCGGCGCCTGCACCGTGCATCTCGACGGCGAGGCGGTACCCGCCTGCGGCGTCGCCGTGGGCGAGGTGACGGGCGAGGTGACCACCATCGAGGGGCTGGGCAACGGCGTCCTGACGCCGCTGCAGGAGGTCTGGATCGGCGAGCAGGTGGCGCAGTGCGGCTATTGCCAGCCGGGACAGATCATGGCGGCGAGCGCGCTGCTGCGCCGGACACCCGATCCGACGGACGATGACATCGACGAGGCCATGTCGGGGAACCTCTGCCGCTGTGGTACATATCCGCGCATCCGCGCCGCCATCCACGCGGCCGCGGCCCGGCTGCGCGACGCATGATCGGACGGCGCGGCTTTCTGCTCGGCTCGGCGGCGGTCGCAGGTGGCCTCGCCGTCGGCTACCGCGTCCTGACCGCGCCACTGCCGAACCCGGTGGAGCCGGATGAGGGCGAGGCCGCTCTCAACCCCTACGTGCTCGTGACGCGGGAGGGGGTGACGGTGATCGCGCCGCGGGCGGAGATGGGGCAGGGGGTGCAGACGACGCTCGCCGCGCTCGTCGCCGAGGAGATGGACCTCGACTGGAGCGAGGTGCGGGCGGTCCACGGTCCCGCCTCGCTCGCCTACGCCAACAGCCGGATCATCGCGCTGGGCCTGCCGTTCGCCGACTACCGCGAGAGCTGGGTTCAGGAACTGGCGGAGGGGGCGATGGAGCTGGGCGCGCGGCTGATGGCGATGCAGCTGACCGGCGGCTCGACCTCGACCGCAGATGCGTTCGAGCGGATGCGCCGGGCAGGTGCGGCGGCACGCGTCATGCTGGTCGAGGCGGCGGCGCGGCGTTGGGATCTTCCTGCAGCGCGACTGCGGACCGAGGCAGGCGCGGTGCTGGCGCCGGACGGGGCGCGGCTGAGCTATCCGGATCTGGCGGAGGCAGCGGCCGCATTGGAGGCGCCGCGCGACCCGCCGCTCAAGCCGCGGGCGGCGTGGCGGCTGCTCGGCCGCTCGCTGCCGCGGCTGGACATGGCGGACAAGGTGACGGGCCAGGCGGAGTTCGCGACGGACGTGCGGCTCGATGGCGCGCTCTTCGCGACGGTGCGGACGAACCCGCATCTCGGCGCACCGATGTTGCGCTTCGATGCCGCCGAGGCCGAGCGGATGCCAGACGTGGTGCGCGTGCTCGACATCGGCAACGGAATCGCGGTGGTGGCCCGGACGACATGGGCCGCGATGCAGGCCGCCGAGCGGGTGGAGGTGGATTGGGCTGACGCGCCCTATCCGTCCGACACCGACGCGATCTTCGCCGGCATCGCCGCGGCATTCGACGCGCCGACGCAAATGGCCCTGCGCGACGACGGCGACGTGGACGCGGCGCTGGCGGACCCGCGGGCGCTGCGGGCGGAGTACCGGGCGCCCTACCTCGCGCACACGACGATGGAGCCGATGACGGCGAGCGCGCTCTACAGCGACAGTCGGCTGATACTCTGGGCAGGAACGCAGTCTCCGACGCGCACGCGCGAGAGCGCGGCGGAGGTTGCCGGCCTTGCGCCCGAGGCGGTTGAGATCGTCACCACCTACCTCGGCGGCGGCTTCGGCCGGCGGGCGGAGTTCGACTTCACTGATCAGGCCGCGCGGATCGCGGTGGCGATGCCCGGCACGCCGATCAAGATGACCTGGAGGCGCGAGGAGGACGTGCGGCACGACTGGTACCGTCCCGGCGCCATCGCACGGTTGGTCGGCCTGCCCGGCCCCCGCGGGCCGGAGGCGCTGAAGGCGGACATCGCGGCGCCGTCGATCGCGGCGACGCAGATCGTGCGGCAGGCGGGGATGGCGCCGCCGGGCCCGGACAAGTTCCTGGTGGAGGGCTGCTTCGACCAGCCCTATGCGATTCCCGCATTCCGCGTGCAGGGGCATGTCGCCAACGTGGCGGTGCCGATCGGCTTCTGGCGCTCGGTCGGCCACTCGCACAACACGTTCTTCACCGAGTGCTTCCTCGACGAACTTGCGCATGCGGGCGGGCAGGACCCGGTGGCAATGCGCCTCGGCCTCATGCGGGATGAGCACGCCGCATCGGCGCGCGTGCTGCGGACAGTGGCCGAGATGTCGGGGTGGGGAACGCCGCTGCCCGATGGCGTGGCGCGCGGCGTTGCCTTCTGCTTCAGCTACGGCTCGCCCACCGCGCAGGTGGTGCAGGTGCGACAGACCGACCGCGGCCTGCGCGTCGAGCGGATCTGGTGCGCGATAGATGTTGGCATCGCGCTCGACCCGCGCAACATCGAGGCGCAGATCCAGTCCGGCATCATCTACGGCCTTTCCGCCACCATCATGGGCCAGATCACCTTCGCCGGCGGCCGGGTGGAGCAGTCGAACTTTCACGACTGCGAAGTGCTCCGGATGGATCAGTGCCCGGCGATCGAGACGCGCATTCTCGAGAGTGGCGAGAGCCCCGGCGGCGTGGGCGAACCGGGCACGCCGCCGGTCGCGCCCGCATTGGCCAACGCAGTTTTCGCGTTGACCGGTCGGAGGATCCGGCAGCTGCCCCTTGTCCGCGAACTTGCCTTCGCCTGATTGATTTTGAGGCCGCGGTTCGCAGGCAAGATGCTCGAGGCGGTGGGCAACTCTTCGGCGGAAATTGTGCCACGCACTCGGTCGATATGCTCAGTGACAACGGTTTCGCCCGGTGACGCCGGCGCTACGCGCATTCTTCGCCAGCCAGCTCGACGTAACGCCCTGCTTCACGCCGGAGAAGAGCCCGGAAAGGAACAGCATGTTGCTCGCCATTCTCCTCGGATATTTGCCGGACGATGGCTCGCCCTTCGTGAACACGTGAAGCGAGATACGTGCGCGTCATGCTACTGCCGGACGTTCGAGCTGACTTCGACCTCGTCGGCGGAAAGGTTGAAGTCACATCGAGAACAACCCGCGCTCAGGAACGAAGATGCGCTCGCGACGCTTCAGCGTGTTCACGAAGGCTTCATGGCGTTGCTCTCGGGGCTCTTCTCCGGCGTGAAGCAGGGCGTTACGTCGAGCTGGCTGGTGAAGATGCGTGTGTCGCGGGCGGTGTAGGGCGAGCCGTTGTCGCTGAGCAACTCGACCGGGTGGATGTGCGGTTTTCGCAGAACCGCTTCTCGACCGCCTCGAGCATCATGTCGCGCACGTCCGTCGGTAGCCGTAGGTCGGTCGCAACGCCACCAGCGTCGTGATCAACGGCAACCCGTTCGGGCCTCTCGGCCATCACCGTCTTGCGCCTTGTGGTAGCGCCGACGCGGCTTGGCTCTCCCGCTCAGCCGGTCGTGCAGGTTCGAGCGTGACCCCCCGAGCGTCTCGGCGGCGGCCTTCATCGGGAACCGCCCTTCAGCTGCGACTGCGCAAGCAACGTCGGTTTTCTTGCCTGTGACTTCTCCAGCGCCTGTTTGAGGATCTCCACTTCGAGCGTCTTGCGCCCGAGCTGCCGCTCCAGTTCGCGGATGCGGTACTCCATCTGCCGGACGGCCCGTCTCGCAGGCTCGACCTGGTCACCTCGTCGTCGCCGGTCACCGCCATGCTCCCTCCTTCCAGCATCAGCCTGCGCCAACAATCGAGGAGGTTCGGCGCCACACCATTGCGCCGCGCGACGACCGAGATGCTCTCCCGCTCATTCATGTTCGTCGGCCTACGCGGCGCCACTGGCGCCACGGTCCTCCTCACCTTCCACGATCCGCAGGTTCTCGGACGCCGACCAGCGCCGCCGACGGTCGCCATCGGTGATGATCTCGATCTCAGACATGAGCATGTGCTCAGGCATATGCCCAAGCCTCCATGGCTATGCCTGAATGTTTGGTCGAAACGGGGGTAGACCATGAAGGATGAACTGCTGTGGTCTGCCCCCGGTGGGTCCCGCGGTTGCTATGAGAGTCCGTCAACGGAGGACGGACGATGCGCGAGCAGCAGATCATCGCGGTGCTGCGCGAGCAGGGTCGGCGTATACGCCGACGGCGCGACGACGGCGGAGGTGTGCCGCCGGCACAGCGTCAGCGAGTAGACCTTCTACCGGTGGAAGGCGAACTAATCGCGGCATGGGTACCTCTGACGCGGCGAAGCTCAAGGGCCTCGAGGACGAGAGCCGGCGGCTGAAGAAGCTGCTGGCGAAAGCCATGCTCGACGTTGCCGCGCTGAAGGACGTCCTTGGAAAAAACTGAGGCGGCCCGCCGAGCGGCGCGAGGTCGCTCTCCGTGTGATGCAGGAGCACGGCCTCTCGCAGCGGCTGGCCTGCGCGCTGGCCGAGGTCGATCCGGCGCAATCAGGTGCCGGACAGCCCAGAGATACGGGCGCGTCTGCGGGCTCCGGTGAGCGGCGACGGTTCGGCTACCGGCGGCTCGGCAGTCTCCTCGAACGGGAAGGGATCGTGATGAACAGGAAGAAGCTGTTCCGGCTCTGCACCGAGGAGGGGCTGTCGGTCCGGCGACGACGCGGCCGCAAGCGCGCGACCGGCACCCGAGCGCCAATGACGATCCCGCAGGGGCCGAACCACTCTGGTCGCTGGATTTCGTGTCGGACGTGCTGTCCTGCGGCCGTCGCTTCCGAGTGCTGGCGGTAGTGGACGATCTCACCCGCGAGGCGTTGGCACTCGTTGTCGACAGCTTGATACCCGGCGCCCGCGTGGTCCACCAGCTCGAGGCACTGACCGCCTGGCGTGGCGCGCCGCTGATGATCGTCTCCGAAGACGGGAGCGAGCTCACCTCGCGCGCCGTGCTCGATTGGACGAACCGCACCGGCGTCAACTGGCACTACATCGCACTTGGCAAGCCGCAGCAGAACGGGTTCGTCGAGTGATTCAACGCCCGCTTCCGGGATGAATGTCTGAACGAGGAGGTCTTCGGCTCGATGGTCGAGGCACGCGCGGTGATCGAGAAATGGCGGCGCGACTTCAACACCGCCAGGCCGCACTCCGCCCATGGCGGATCGACCCCGGCCGCGGCGCGCAATCGCGCCGCGGCCGACCCGCTCCGATCAATGGTAGTCTCCGCCGATCGGCCGCTACCGACGACACAACGAACAGGCTATGAAATCCAAAGACTCAGAATGATCAAAGGACCGCAGGTGGGCAGACCACAGGGCCGGACGCTTACGGAGATCCGATTGCTTCCAGAGGATGGGGAACTGGCGATCGAGCTCTGAACTGGCCCCCGTTTCGACCGGACCCCCAGGCATAGCCATGGAGGCTTAGGCATATGCCTGAGCACGTGCTCATG
>NZ_JAFFOB010000001.1 GCF_016918935.1 Roseitranquillus sediminis | reverse complement strand
ACGACGTCGCCGTTCCAGCAGGGGAACTCGAAGCCGTCGCTGCACCACCTCAGGTTTGAGCGCATGACGATGACCTTGCCGTCGTGGGTGCGCGCCGGCCGCTCGGTATGGCTCCGCGCGAGGAGCAGGTTGTTGGCCTGCATGATCCGGTAGACGCGCTTGTGGTTCGCTGGCGCCAGCCCCTGCGCCCGCAGCTGCCGGTTCAGCAGCGCCGTGATCCGCCGGTAGCCGTAGGTCGGCCGCGCCGCCACCAGCGTCGTGATCAACGGCAGCACCGCCGCGTCTTGCGCCTTGTGGTAGCGCCGCCGCGGCTTCGTCCTCCCGCTCAGCCGGTCATGCAGGTTCGAGCGTGACACGCCGAGCGTCTCGGCCACGGCTTTCATCGGGAACCGTCCTTCAGCGGCGACTGCGCGAGCAACGTCGGTTTTTTTGCCCGTGACTTCTCCAGCGCCTCCTTGAGGATCTCCGCCTCGAGCGTCTTGCGCCCCAGCTGCCGCTCGAGCTCCCGGATGCGATCCTCCATCTGCCGAACGGCCCTGTTGCTGGTCACCTCGTCGTCGCCGGTCACCGCCACGCTCCCTCCTTCCAGCATCAGCCTGCGCCAACGATAGAGGAGGTTCGGAGCGACGCCATTGCGCCGCGCAACGACCGAGATGCTCTCCCGCTCGTCCAGGGTCTCCTCCACGATCCGCAGCTTCTCGGCCGCGGACCAGCGGCGGCGACGGCCGCCATCCGTGATGATCTCGATCTCAGACATGAGCACGTGCTCAGGCATATGCCTAAGCCTCCATGGCTATGCCTGGGGGTCCGGTCGAAACGGGGGCCAGTTCA
>NZ_JAFFOB010000017.1 GCF_016918935.1 Roseitranquillus sediminis | reverse complement strand
GACGGTACGAGCGCGTCGTTCTGGACCGATGTCGTGACGGTCGAGGCGGCCGAGGTCCCGGTCCAGCCCGAGGAGCCGCCGGTCGAGCCCGAGGAGCCGGCCGAGCCGCCGGTCGAGATCACGGTCGAGACGCCGCCCTTCTTCGAGACGCTGGTCGAGGGCGACGTTTTGGCGGACAAGGCGCGCGCCGGCAGCTACGCCCACCCTTCGGGGCCGGTGTCGAGGACGGCGGTGACGTTCAGTCCCAATCACCACGTCGCCGCGGGGGGCGTCGCCTATACCGTCACCGAGAGCCTCGCGGCCCCGGACGGTACGGTGCGCGAGGCGAGCTCGACGGCGACGGTGGCGGGCTACCGCGTCACCTGGGTCGAGACGCCCAAGCTCGCCGCGACCTATGCGACGGGCGACATCCTGACCCTCGACCTCTCCACCAGGGGCGGCGACGGCGTCGTCACCCGCTCCGTCACGGCCGCGACGCTGGACGGCGCCGACGTCTCGGCAGACGTCACGATCAGCGGCTCGACCGCGAGCTACAAGATCCCCGCCGGCGCGGTCGACGGGCAGATCCTGAGCCTCGCCTTCCGCGCCGAAGACGAAAGCGGCAACATTGCCACGGCCGCCGTGCAGACGCAGGTCGGCGCGCGGCTCTTCGACCTCGCGCTGAGCTTCTCCGACGGGATCATGCCGGTCGCCTACCGGGCGCCCGACCTCAACTGGAACACCCAGTCCGCCACGCGGTCGGTTCCGGCGGGCCTGTCGGAGAACCCGGTGGCCTCCAGGGGAGCGGCGCAGCTCTACCTGCCGCCTCCGGACGCGGCGGACATCGTGCGGGGCTTCTCGCTGCCCGCCGAGGTGCCGGGCGAATACGCGCTGAGCCTGGCGATGGAGTACCACAGCAACAACAGCAGCAGGCGGACGCAGGCGTCGATCACCCTGCAATCCCATGACGCAGCCGGCAACCCGATCGGAGCGACGCATCACGCGACGGTGCTGACCTCGAGCCATTCGGGCAATTCGGTCTTCGTGGACCTGCGGACGTTGAAGCTGTCACATCCGCAGGGCGCGAGCCGCATCCGCCTCACGGTCCATCAGATACTCCAGGGCGGCAACGAGCAGGCCGGGCGGCTCCACATCTTCGGCTTAAGACTCGTCCAGCTATCGGTCGCGGCCGCTCCGGACGCGGACGACTCCGGGTCCGACCAGATCCTTCAGCCCTTCCCCGAGCCCGAGCCGGACCTCGAGGAGGTGCCCGAGCCGGATCTCGAGCCTGGCCCGGAGCCCGAGCCCGAACCCGAGCCGACCCCGGAGCCCGAACCGACCCCGGAGCCCGAACCCGAACCGGAGCCCGAGCCGATCCCGGAGCCCGTCGTCGAACTGACGGCGCTGTCTGCGGCCGCGACGTGGGAGATCGAGCAGGGGCTCGAGACGGGCGGAGACCTCGGCATCGCCACCTTCGATGCGGCGGCCCACTTCAGCGGCGTCGATCAGGACACGACCTTCGAACTGTTGCGGCAGAACGGCGATCCCGAGGAAAGGATCGGCGTCGGCAGCTACGACGCGGGCGACGTCCAGATGTCGCTGGACAGCGGGATGCTGGCGATCAGCCGGTTCGACGTGTTCACCGAGGAAGCACCGCTGACCCTGCGGGCGACGAACTCCGCTAACCAGAGTTCCAAGCTGACGCTGAACCTGAAGGTCACGCCGTTCCATCCGAAGAAGCACATCTTCGATGCGACGCCCGGCATCCAGGGGATCTTCGTCGAAGCCGCGCGGACGCATCTCTACGGGGACACGCCGCCGGCGACGCCGATCGCGGGCAACGACAGCGATCCTGTGGCGTCGGTGGTGCCGGTCGCGGGGACGGTCTCGTGCCTGACCGCCCGCGACAGCTCCGGCGCCCTCTCGATACACGACCCGGACCGCGGCCTGACCTCGCTCAAGGGAGGCAAGGCCTGGCAGGCGCAGGAATCGATCACGGTAACGTCCGAGCAATCGTTCTTCGTCGCGGCACGACACAATTCGAACGGCACCGATCCCGCCTACCTGATGAGCGCCATGGAGAGCAGCTATACGGATCTGGCCTATGTCCATCTGACGGGGAGCAACCGCCCCTCGATGATGGTGCCGCTCCAGGACGGCAGCAAGCACACGATCACCCACGGCACCGCCGCGACCAACGGGCGCTGGATCCTGTTCAGCGGCAAGATCACCCCCGAGGAGGCGACCCTGTCCGTCGGCGGCGAGCGCGTGAGCGAGCTTCTTCCCGCGCCTCCGGCCGGATGGAGCAAGAGGGCGACCTACGGGGCCCGTCTCAGGGCAGGCAAGCGGAACAACGGGGTCAGCGGCAATCTCGGACCGCTCATCCACGTGTTCAACATGGCGCTGTCGCAGCAGCAGGAGGACATGATCCTGCGCTGGATGAACGACGCGACGGCGGGAGCGAGCCCGCGGCCCAAGTTCCTGTTCGAGCCGCAGATCAAGGTGGGCGGCGTGGGCGTCTCGACGGTGTCGGCGGGAACGACCCTGACCCACGACGCCGGTGCCGCATCGGCCGACCCGTTGCCGGGCCTGCCGACCGTGGAGGCCTATGCGGATGGCGCGCCGATTACCCTGTCCTCGGGCACCTACAAGGTCCCGGCGGGTGTGCGGCAGGTGGCGGTCGTGACCAGATACGACAACGGCTACGTGCCAAGCGCCGTCCATGTCGCGCATGTCGAGGCGGAGCCCGCAACGGCGCCATCCGGCGACGACCCGGCCCCGACCTGGACCGTCACCAAGTATGCCCACGACGGCGTTCTCTTCGAGTTCGACCGGCCGGTCGAGGTCGGCCACTTCGTCCAGGGACCGGGAAAGGGCGATCCCTTCATCAAGATGCCCGCCGGCTCGACCGTCGGGGTCAGGGTCGCGGCCCCGGCGCCGTGCGTCACCAGTGACGCGAACGAACGCAAGATCAACGGAGCGATGCTGAACCCGCCCTCAGGCTTGGCCACGGGCTTCGATAGCGCGGCGCGGAAATACTACAACGACAAGCTAAACGTTTTTTCCGATCCCCGCGCCTTCGTGCAGATGGGCCAGGGCGACAGCCTCGTCGCCTCGGTGTCCAACTATGATCACCCGCTTACGGGCAGCTACAAGAAGCTCAGCGACCGGTTTCTCGTTCTCACCTGCGTAGATTACAGCCCCTTTCACGACGAGTTCCGCCCACCGTTTTGCTGGCCTGATGCGGCCGGCCGGAAACCTCGCTATCGCATGAAGGACGTAGCCGCGAACATCCTCGATACGTGTCCGTCTCTGGATACATCGGGTCTGTCCGTGCCATCGAAGGCAGCGCTGAAGAGAGCGTTCGTCCGGCCGAACATCGATCTGGGGCCGGACTGGCAGCGGAATGCCTTCGATCCCGTTCAGGGTGAAAGCCAGTATGGGCGGGACCTCATGAAAGCGGCCGATGCGGTCGTGGCCTTCCTCAGCAGCGACGCCTCGGTCGCCGACAAGGCGGACGTGTCGCGCGGCATCGTGCAGGCCGGGCTGGACCGCTACGGCATCCTGAAGCACGCAGCCTCCCTCGGCGTGGCGGCCCGCAACAACCAATGGCGTGGTTCAGGTTCCGGGGGACATAACAACTTCCGCAAGTTCAACATCTTCATGACCGGCAAATTGCTGGCCGATGCCGACATGATGGCAGAGGTCGCGGCGCACGAGAACTGGCAGGAAGATGCGATGACGGTCTACGTCAGTCAGGAGATGGTGGACGTTTCGCAAGGCATCCACCCGACGATCAAATGGACTCCTTCCTACGGAGGGCGAGGTGCGCAGCCCTACGAGCAGGGAATGTTGAAAGGTCACCCGATGCCCGAATGGATCGGCACCCGGGAAGCGGCAGCGGTAAACTATCGCTGGTCTCACCCCTATCGCCAGGGCCCCGACCAGAACCACGAGAACCAGCACGCCTTCGTTCTCTGGCTCCTTGCCGGAGGACACAAGCAAGACTGGCGCCACGATTCCTTCTTCGACTACCACATGCGACACTGGAAATTGCGGACCGAGGGACTCGATCCGTGGCGTTTCCAGGGTGGCGCGACAGCACTCTACTCACCTGTCGAGGGCGCGGATCGCAAGTCCTACAGCGACTTCGACTATCTACTCTTCATGCGCCACATCTACAGCGTCTATCGATATCCTTGGGAAAAGTGATGCAGTCCGGCCCGGGCAGGACCAACCTGCCCGGATCGGAAGCAGGTTCAGTTCCTTCGGCTCGGATCGAAATCCCGAACGACGGTCAGGGATTTTGCCATGAAGCCCATTCGCTCTTTCTCAAGCCGTCCGTCGGGGTAAAGCTGGCGGAGCATGGAGGCGCCGATCATTCTGGTGTGATCTACCCGGCCAAGCGCCTCCGGGAAGCTGCACTTCCTTGCATAGCCGACATCGAAATGTGTGAACAGCCATAGGCGTACCTGATCTGGCAGCCAATGTACCAAGGGAAAGGCGTAATGCGGCTCGATCGGGAACCAGAAATTCGGAGTCTGGATGTGATAGGCATTCCCGACTCGGCGTGTTTCCGCCGCGAAGCGCGCCATATTTCTCAAGGAGCCCACGTGCTCGATGACGCTGTTGGAGTGTACGAGGTCGAAGGATCCATCCGCGTATTGCGGCATCGCGCACGCATCCCCCTCGACCTCCTCGATCCTGAGATCGGCGGCGCCTGACTTGTAGCGGTCAAGCTCGTCCTGAAAGTTCATGCAGATTATTCGGACCTTAGGCCTCAGATCGTCGGAGAGCATTCTCCAGTAGTCTGACCGGCCCCCGGCGTCGAGTATCTCGACCTCGTCCTTGTGCCTAAGGATGTCGAGAATGTGCCTTTCGACCATGCGAAAGCGGGCGGTGCGGAATTTCGTCTGCAGTCTCTGGAAAGTCTTTCCGCGTGTGGACATGGCGGGCCTTCTGGTTCTGCGTCACGGGTTCGTGCTGAAGTCGGCCTCAAGAGCGGTGGAGGCTACAGCAGCGAAGTAGGTGGAACGGTCGGCGTCACCCAAGATCTGTTCACGCCTGCGCAGGGAGCAAGGCCGCGCGGGCGGCCGCCCGCAGGCGCTGCTCGCCGCACATGATGCGCCGACAATGCCAGCTTTGCGGCGTTCTGCAATGATACAGTCCGCAGTATGGCGCGGGTCAGCGGCCGACGGCGGCGTAGGCGGTGAAGCCTGCCGCCTCGGCGTCGCGCGGGGAGTAGACGTTGCGCAGGTCGGCCATGCGGGGCTTGGCCATGGCCTTGGCGAGGCGGCCGAGGTCGAGGGCGCGGAACTCGTTCCATTCGGTCAGCATGACCACGGCATCGGCGTCCGCCGCGGCGGTGTAGGGGTCGTCTTCCCACGTCACGGAGGGCAGCAGGTGCTCGCCCTCGCGCCGGCCCTGCGGGTCGACCACGCGCACCTTGGCGCCGCCGCCCACCAGGGCGGGGACGATGGTGAGCGAGGGGGCGTCGCGCATGTCGTCGGTGTTGGGCTTGAAGGTCACGCCCAGCACCGCGATCGTCTTGCCGTTCACCGAGCCGTCGCAGAGGTCGAGGATCTTGTCGATCATCCGCCGCTTCACCGCATCATTGACGGCCATCACCGTCTCGACGATCCGGAGGGGCGCGCCGAGTTCCTGCCCGGTGCGGGCGAAGGCGGAGGTGTCCTTGGGAAAGCACGAGCCGCCGTAGCCGGGGCCCGCGTGCAGGAACTTGTTGCCGATGCGGCCGTCGAGGCCGATGCCCTTCGACACCTGCTTGACGTCGGCGCCGACCTTCTCGCAGAGCAGCGCCACCTCGTTGATGAAGGTGATCTTGGTCGCGAGGAAGGCGTTCGCGGCGTACTTGATCATCTCGGCCGAGGCGATGTCGGTCGTCACGATCGGAAAGTCGCGCAGGAAGAGCGGGCGGTAGATATCCGCCATGACCCCGGCCGCACGCTCGGACTCGACGCCGACGACCACCCGGTCGGGTCGCATGAAGTCGTCGATCGCCGCGCCCTCGCGCAGGAATTCCGGATTCGAGGCGACGTCGAACTCGGCCTGCGGATTGGTCTCGCGGATGATGTCGCGGACCCGCAGGTTGGTGCCGACCGGCACGGTCGACTTGGTGACCACCACGGCGTAGCCGGTGAGCGCCTGGGCGATTTCCTCGGCGGCGGCGTAGACGTAGGTGAGGTCGGCGTGGCCGTCGCCGCGGCGCGTGGGCGTGCCGACGGCGATGAAGACCGCGTCGGCGCCATCGACGGCCGCCTTGAGATCGCCGGTGAAGGTCAGTCGCCCCGCTTCGACGTTCTTGCCCATCAGGGTCTCGAGCCCCGGCTCGTAAATCGGCACCTCGCCGCGCTCGAGCATGGTGATCTTGCGCGGGTCCTTATCGACGCAGACGACCTCGTGCCCGAAGTCGGAAAAGCAAACGCCGGAAACTAGGCCGACATAGCCCGTGCCGATCATCGCGATTTTCATGGGTGAGACGTCCCTCTCTCAGTTCGGCTGCGTCGTGTCGCATACCCCTGCGCTTGTCAACGACAGCGCCCGGACATGATGAACGCGGCGAAAGCTGCTGCTGGACCGGCGCCGATCGCCTCCAGAAGCACCGCTGCGGTCACCGCCGGCCGCTCCGGGAACGCAGGGCGCCGAGCGCCCCGAGGGCGAAGATGCCGAGGCCGCCGATCTCCAGGATCCAGTTCATCCGCGCCCCGCCCGCGCGCAGGCCGATCAGCGCATCGACATGGTGGAACCCCACCGCCCGGACGAGGACGAAAGCGACGATCACGATCAGCCCCGCCGCTGCGATGCCGGTGCGGCGCAGGGTCCGGCGCAGCAGGACGAGCGCCAATGCGCCGCCCAGGGCCGAGGCGGCGATCAGCGCCAGCACGATCCCGGCCTGCACCGTTCGGCGCATGTCGTACCAGTCCTGCGCCCAGGCTACGCAGCGGCCGTAGGCGGTGAAGAAGGACTGCAGGTCGAGCTGCTTGTTCACCGCCAGCACGGCCAGCGCGGCGGCGCTCACGAGCCAGAAGAGCCGCTCGGTCCGGCGCGCGGGAGCGTTCTCCGGAAGCCTTGCCGCCGCCGCCAGCGCCAGGAGCGCCGCCAGGGCGTAGGCCGCGACCGTGACCCAGCCCATCGCGGTCGGGTCGCCGAGGCCTGGGCTCCAGCGTCCGAGGGCACAGCCGACGAGGCTCCACTCGGCCAAGGCTCAGAGTCCGTAATAGTCGCGGTACCAGGCCACGAACCGGGCGACGCCGTCGGCCAGCGCGGTCTGCGGGCGGTAGCCGGTCAGCGCCTGCAGGAGCGTCGCGTCGGCCCAGGTGGCGGGCACGTCACCCGGCTGGATCGGCATCAGGTTGCGCTGCGCCGCGCGCCCGGTCGCCGCCTCGATCGCGGCGATGAAGTCGGTGAGCCTGACCGGCGCCGAGTTGCCGATGTTGACGATCCGGAACGGCGCGACGGGGCTGAGCGTGTCGCCGGGCGCCGCGTCCGGTGCAGAATCTCCCTCTGCCGCGGGGGCAGGGGGCGCGGCGTCGATCAGAAGGCGGATCGCCGTCACCAGGTCATCGATGTAGGTGAAGTCGCGCCGCATCTCGCCGTGGTTGTAGACGTCGATCGGCCGGTCCTCGAGGATCGCCGCGGTGAACTTGAAGAGCGCCATGTCGGGCCGCCCCCAGGGCCCGTAGACGGTGAAGAAGCGGAACATCGTCGTGGGCAGGCCGTAGAGGTGGGCGTAGGAATGCGCCATCGCCTCGTTCGCCTTCTTGGTGGCGGCGTAGAACGACATCTGCGTGTCGGCCTTCATCTCCTCGCGGTAGGGCATCTCGGTCTCGGCGCCGTAGACCGACGAGGTCGAGGCCATCAGCATGTGCGCCGGCGGGTGCGCCCGCGCCGCCTCGAGCAGCTCGAAGGTGCCCGCGAGGTTCGCCTCGACATAGGAGCGGGGCTGCTCGATCGAGTGCCGCACCCCGGCCTGCGCCGCAAGGTGGATCACCACCTCGGGGCGCTCCTCGGCCATCAGCGACATCAGCCGCTCCGGCTCCTCCAGCCGCGCCTCGACCGGGCGGAAGCGCTCGTTCTGCGACAGCATCGCGTGCCGCCGCGCCTTGAGGCGGACGTCGTAGTAGTCGGTCAGCGCGTCGAGCCCCACGACGCGCCAGCCCTCGGCCAGAAGCCGTGCCGAGACGTGATGGCCGATGAAGCCGGCCGATCCGGTCACGAGCGCTGTCGGCATAGGTTCCCTCATTCCGCTCCCTCTTCAAGCGGGCGGGGCTGCGGAAGGCAAGCGCAAGCGGCACGTTAACGCAGATGGGCACAAAACCGCGGCGGGCGTTGACCGGAGCGGGCGTTTGCGGTCAACCGGACCGGCGATCCGCGAAGCGCAGGAAGAGGGGACGGGGCCATCAAGACCGCGATCAAGAACCTGGTGATGCCGGCCGTCCGGGCGCGGCCCGACTTCCTGATCGTGGGCGCGCAGAAGGCCGGTACGACCTCGCTGCACAGCTACCTCGCGCAGCATCCGCGGCTCACGCCCGCCCGCGGGCCGAAGGAGCTGCACTACTTCAACCTCTATTACGGGCGCCGCGGCGCGGCCTGGTACCTGTCGCACTTCCCCTGGCGCGTCCGCCACGACGGCAGCCTGCTCTTCGAGGCGACGCCGGACTACCTGGCGCACCCCGAGGCGCCGGGGCGGATCCGCCGCGACCTCGGCCGGGTCAAGCTGATCGCGGTGCTGCGCGAGCCCGCCGGCCGGGCGTTCTCGGCCTGGCGGATGTGGCACGGCTTTGCCGAGAAGAAGCCCGATCAGGCCGGCAAGGTCGATCCGCGCAGCTTTTCCCAGGCGATCGACGAGGAACTGGCCTCGCCCGACGGGCAGGCCGAGAAGCATTTCCACTACGTCGCGATGGGGCGCTACGCCGATCATCTCGCCACCTGGCGCCGGCACTTCGACGCCGCCGACATGCTGGTGCTCGACTACGGCCTGATGAGCCGCGACCTGCAGGGCTTCCTCGACCGGATCTGCGACTTCCTCGAGGTGGCGCGGTTTTCCGCCGCCGACGTCGAGCGCCTCGGCGGCGAGCGGCTCTGGGTCAGCCCCGCCGCGCCCGAGACCGACGAGGTGCGCGTGACCCTCGACCGCCTGCGCGCCTACTACGCCCCCTCGAACGCCCGCCTCTTCGAGATGCTGGGCGAGCGGTGGGACTGGCCGGCGGCCGTGCCGGCGTGAAGGTCTTCGCGCTCTGGGACAAGGGCCGCGACGGGGCGCCCGACCTGGTGCGCCGCTGCCTCGACCGCTGGGAGGCGCTGAACCCCGGCCACGAGCTCGTCGTGCTCGACCGCGCCGCGATGGAGGCCGAGCTCGCGGGCTTCCCCGACCCGGTCCGCGACCTGCCGATCCAGGCGGCCTCGGACGTGCTGAGGGTGCATCTGCTGGCGCGCCACGGCGGCGTCTGGGTCGACGCGACGGTGCTGCCGACGATGCCGCTCGACGACTGGCTGCCCGAGCTCCTGGCGCCGGCGGGTTTCTTTGCCTTTCTCAAGCCGGGGGCGGAGCGGCCGCTCTCCAGCTGGTTCCTGGCGGCCGAGCCGGGGGCGTCGATCCCGCCGCGCCTCGACGCCGAGATCCGCGCCTACTGGAGCCGCCCGCGTGCGCGGCGCCAGCGGCTGCCCCCGACCGCCGCGGCCCGGCTGAAGCTGCGCCTGCGCGCCCCGGCGCTCTACCGCTGGGCGGCGGAGTTCGAGCGCGACCGGGTCTCGACGGTGCGGCCGGAGCAGGGGCGCGACAGCGGCTTCCATCCCTACTACTGGCTGCACTACCTCGTCGCCTGGCTGATCGAGAGCGACCCCGACTTCCGCGCCGCCTGGTCCCGGATGCCGGCCCGCGCGGCCATCGCGGTGCACAACCTCCAGCGCGCGCGCACCGACGACGGGCTGACGCCCGACGAGTTCCGCCAGGCCGTCCCGCAGCTCCTCCGCACCGGGCCGGTGCAGAAGCTCAACTGGCGCATGGACTGGCCGGAAGAGACCTTCGCCCCCGTCGACCCCGCGCGCGTCGCGATCTGAGCGCCCCGCCG
Organism: Roseitranquillus sediminis; assembly: GCF_016918935.1. Taxonomy (GTDB): domain Bacteria; phylum Pseudomonadota; class Alphaproteobacteria; order Rhodobacterales; family Rhodobacteraceae; genus Roseitranquillus; species Roseitranquillus sediminis. The sequence continues at coordinate 22,592 of NZ_JAFFOB010000017.1, read as the reverse complement.
GCGCCGCAAGCCCCGGCACAGCAGATTTCCGCCGGCGCCGATTGACGAATCCCGCGATAAACCAGTATAGTTAATTCTGGGACAATTCCGAAAATCTAGCTTTTACAATGCGATACAGGCCGGAGATAGATGGCCTCAGGGCCGTTGCGGTCATGCCGGTCATCCTTTTGCACGCCGGGTTGGGACCCTTGTCGGGAGGCTTCCTCGGGGTCGACGTCTTCTTCGTCATCTCAGGCTACCTGATCACGTCCATCCTGATGGCCGATCTTGCCGGCGGCCGCTTCTCGATCGTGACCTTCTACGAGCGGCGTGCGCGGCGGATCCTGCCTGCGCTGGTGGTCGTGGCGCTGGCCTGCGTGCCCTTCGCCTGGCGCCTGATGACGCCGCAGGAGTTCGAGGACTTCGGCCAGAGCCTGGTCTCGATCGCCGTCTTCGCTTCCAACATCCTGTTCTGGCGGGAGAGCGGGTATTTCGAGCTCGAGGCCGCCACCAAACCGCTGCTCCACACCTGGAGCCTGGCGATCGAGGAGCAGTTCTACATCTTCTTCCCGCTGCTCCTGCTCGCCCTCTGGCGCCTCGGGCGGCGCTGGATCTGGGGCGTCACTGCGGCGCTGGGGGTGGCGAGCCTCGCGCTGGCCGGGTGGGGCGCGCGGGCGCATCCCGAGGCGGCCTTCTACCTGATGCCGACCCGGGCGTGGGAGCTTCTGGCCGGCGCGGGCTGCGCCTATGCGGCCATCCGGCACGGCGGCACCTGGCGCAGCCCCGCCTTGGCTCTGACAGGACTGCTGCTGCTCGTGGCGTCCATGCTCCTCTTCGAGGAGGGCATGCCGCATCCCTCTTTCCTGACCATCGTTCCGGTCGCGGCGACATGCCTCGTCATCCTCTGCGCCACGCCCGAGACCGGCGCCGGCCGCCTGCTCGCCAGCCGGCCGTTCGTCTGGACCGGCCTCGTGAGCTACAGCGCCTATCTCTGGCACCAGCCCGTGCTCGCCTTCGCGCGGATCTGGTACGGCCATGCGCCGCCCGCGCCGGTCATGGCCGGGCTGGTCCTGCTGACGCTGGGGCTCGCATGGCTGAGCTGGCGCTTCGTCGAGCAGCCGTTCCGGGCCGGGCGGGGCGGTCTCGTGCTGACCCGCGCGCGGCTCTTCTCGGGCGCTGCCGTCGCCGGCGCGGCCGTGCTGGCGGTGGGCGGCGTCATCGCCGCGGGGCAGGGGTTCCCGGACCGGTTCGGCCCCGGCGACCTGCGGGCGGCCTACCTCGCCACCGCCGCCAGCAGCCCCAAGCGCCTGGACTGCCATGCGGTCAACAGCGAGAGCCGGTCGCCCAAGAACGCCTGCACCTATTTCGGCGCCGACGTGCGCATCGCCGTGCTGGGGGACAGCCATGCCACCGAGCTTGCCTACGCCATCGCCCGCCTGAAGCAGCCAGACGGCATCGGCATCAGGCACTATACCTTCAGCGCGTGCGCACCCTCCTTCGGGACTGGCGAGGCGACGGAGTGTGCCGCCTACACCGACGAGGCGGTCGAGGATATCCTGTCCCGTCCGCGCATCGATACGGTGGTCGTCAGCTACCGCATCCACAGGCACCTCAATGGCGAGCACGACCTGGTCTATCCCGGCCAGCCCGATGAGGTCTCGCCCAAGGAGAGGGAGCGGCGCATGGTGGCGCTGCGAGCGCTGATCCAGAGGCTCCAGCAGGGCGGCAGGACCGTGGTCTACGTGCTGCAGGCGCCCGAGCTGCCGGCCCATGTCGACCGGCTGGTCCATCGGGCCAGCGCGGACGCGGCGACGGTGCCGGGGGTGCCGCTGGCGTGGTGGACCGACCGCCGCGCCTTTCTGGACCGGCGCATGGCCTCGCTGCCCACCGGCACCCTCGTCGTGGATCCGGCGAGGCTCTTCTGCGACCGGACGCAGTGCCATGCCGGCCGGCACGGCCGGGCCTACTATTTCGACGCCCACCACCCGTCCGTCGTCGGCGCCGGGATGGTAGCTCGGGAGGTTCTCGCGACGCTGGAGCGGCAGGCGAGCCTGCGATGACGGACCGGGCCGGGTGCCGCCACTCGAGAAGGCATGGCGCGGTCAGTCCGGGCGGCGGAGCAGGAAGCGCCTGAGGTAGCGCCGCTTCTCCCTGCGGCGCAGGCGCGGGTGGCGCAGGGCCCGCAGCAGGTCCGAGAGGGCGATCCGGCCCGGCGCGTCGAGGCGCTGCCGGAGGAGGCGGGCCGAGATCGTCTGCCGCGCCCAAGCCTGCGCCCGCGCCGCCGTCGCCTCGTCCAGGATGCTTGCCTGCCGGGCGCGGGCGATGTCGGCCTCGTACTGCGCGCCGATCCGCTCGAGCTTCATCGCCTGCAGCCCGGCGGCGGAGGAGAGGCTCCGCGGCAGCACCCGATAGCGGATGCCGGGGCGGTGCGAGACCAGGATCTCGCCCAGCATCAGCGCACGGAGCGCCAGCGTCGTATCCTCGGTCGGGCAGTCGGGGGCGAGCGGGCCGAAGCGTTCCCATACCGGGCGGCGGATCGCGCGCGAGGCGCCGCTGGAGCGGAACGAGCCGTTGCCCGCCAGCACGTCCTCCAGCGTCACTCGGGTCAGCCCGTCGGGGTCGGCGGGCACCGGGCGGGGCAGGGGGCGGCCCTCGGCGTCGATCCGCTCGTCGGTGAAGGAGACCGCCATCGCCTCGGGGTGCGCGCCGAGGAGCGCGAGCGAGCGCGCCGCCCGGTCGGGCAGGGGCAGGTCGTCGCCGCCCGCCAGCAGCACCACGTCGGCCTCGGCCAGCGCCATGAGCGCGTTGACGTGGTCCGCGAGGCCGAGGTTCGCCGCGTTCCGCCGGCAGATAACCCGGTGCGGCCCGTCGTAGCCCGCCGCCGCCTCCTGCACGATGCGGAAGGTTCCGTCGGGCGAGGCGTCGTCCGACAGGATGATCTGCAGCGGCGGCCCCTCCTGCGCCAGCGCCGCGCGCACCGTCTCGGCGACGAAGGCCTTGTGGTTGTAGAACAGGACGGCGAGCGTTGCGGCGGGGGGCTCGCTAGAAATCACTTCAGCGCCTCGCATGTTCGTAAGACTTCTGCAGCTCTGCCAACCGTTCTTCAGGGACGAAGATTTTGCGAGGGCCGCTTTCCCTCAAGGTAATCTGGTGCGCCAGCTTTCTTAAATGGGGCGCTACTGCGGGCATCTTCTTCCTGACCTTTTTCCAAGCCCATCGAAGAATACCTCTCTTGGCAAGATCCGCGGCAGTTATCTTCGGCAAACGGCGCGCACCCGTTCCCCGCAGAACACTTCCCTTGTTGGCGCACGGGATCGAGATCTGAGCGTCGATGCTACAATCATCTCCAAGAATATTTTTTAGATTTAGCATGTTCTGACTGATCGCATTGAATTCTACTAATCGCAGGGGGCGTCCAAGCCCCTCGATAAGCCGAACGACCTTGACATAGTCGTAGCAGTCACAGCGCTCGTGGTTAAAAAATCTCTTTGGAGAAATCTTGTCCCTGATGCCAAGGCTGTGGAATATCTGCTGGTAGTAGGACGGCAGAGCGTGCCCGGGCTCTCGGAGCGTAACAATGTAGGTGCGGGGCAGATTCCCGAGAAGGTCATCCAGACGTTCGATCTTCCTTCGGAAGGAGGCCTTCTCGCTCCAGACCAGAAACATTTCCTCAGAGATGAGAACTTTCTTCCCGCGAGCTACCAGATCCCGTATCTGGTCTAGTGCCGAATTAAGTTCATTATCACCTTCCGAGTTACCCTTCTTCCTTGTCGTGTGCCTGTGTAGCGCGTTGGGGATCCAGTTCCTGATCGGGTTGCGGGGCTGGAACACGCCCAAGAAAACGAAATCTGGATGCTCTACATTCTCGAGTCCGATTTGAAGGGAAGTTGTGGCCGTCTTGGGAGGGCCGAGGTGAAGGAAGAGGTGCCCGTTCATACTATTCCCTCTTCAACTTGGCGATCTCGTAGAGGTGCCTTTATCAATTGCCTGTTCACTCCTGGACGGCGGCGACCACCCGGCGGGCGTCGGTGGGGTCGAGGTGGGGGCCGATCGGCAGGCTCAGCACCTCGTCCGCGAGGCGTCGGGCGAGGGGCAGGTCGTCGGGCGCGATCCCGGCGTCGGCGTAGGCCTGCTGCATGTGCGGCGGGATCGGGTAGTGGATCAGCGTGCCCACCCCGGCCTCGGCCAGCCGGGCCTGCAGCGCGTCGCGCTCGGGCGTCGCGACGACGTAGAGGTGCCAGGCGGGCTCGGCCCAGTCCGGTACGCGGGGCAGGGCGAGGCCGGTCTCGGCCAGCCCCTCGGAATAGAGCGCGGCGATGGCGCGGCGTCGGTCGGTCCAGGCGTCGAGATGGCCGAGCTTGACCGACAGGATCGCCGCCTGGATCGGGTCGAGGCGGCTGTTGGCGCCGCGCTCGACGTTCACATACTTGCGCTCGGAGCCGTAGTTGCCGAGCCGCCGGATGCGGGCCGCGAGGTCGGCGTCGTCGGTGGTGACCGCGCCCGCGTCGCCGAAGGCGCCGAGGTTCTTGCCCGGATAGAAGCTCCAGCAGACCACGTCGCCGTGGGCGCCCACGGGCCGGCCCCTGTAGCGCGCACCGTGCGCCTGCGCCGCGTCCTCGACCACGCGGAGGCCGCGCGCGCGGGCGAGCGCCAGGATCGGGTCGAGGTCGGCGGGCTGGCCGTAGAGATGCACCGGCAGGAGAACGCGCGTGCGGGGCGTCAACGCGGCCTCGACCCGGGCGGGGTCGATGTTGTGGGTGGCGGGGTCGGGCTCGACCGGCACCGGCGTGGCGCCGACCGCGCTGACGGCGAGCCAGGTGGCGATGTAGGTGTTCGACGGCACCACCACCTCGTCCCCCGGCCCCACGTCGAGCGCCCGGAGCGCGAGGATCAGCGCGTCGAGCCCGTTGCCGAGGCCCACGCAATGCGCCGCGCCGGTGTAGCGCGCCCACGCGGCCTCGAACCGCGCCACCTCCTCGCCGCCGATGTACCAGCCGCTGGCGAGCGCGCGGGCGACGGCGGCGTCGATCTCGTCCTTCAGTTCGCGGTAGGTGGCGCCGAGGTCGAGGAACGTCATCCACCGATTCCTTGAGCATGAAGGAATTCGTCGTAATCTCGATAATAGTCTGCCTCGTCATAGAGATTCGAGGCGAGCACTAGGCAGACTGCGCCAGAGGAAAAGTTGTCCAATTCGCGCCAGATCATAGGACAAACATAGATTCCGTTGTAAGAGCGGTTCAAATGCACTCGCTTCTTTTCCCGTCCGTCGTCGAGCACAGCATCGAAGCTGCCTGACATGGCAATGATTAGTTGCGAAAGGTCCTTGTGTGCATGCCCGCCGCGTTCTGCCCCGCCTGGTACGTCATAGAGGTAGTAGACCCGTCGGATGTCGAAGGGGATATGACTGCCCCCCTCAATAAAGGTGAGATTACCGCGTGGATCAGAGATCTTCGGTAGATCCAGAACTTTACAACGATGGATTGACATAGTTCATTAGCCTTCGTTCTCAGTCCGTAAGTTGCGGAACTCTGAGGCGTGAGATCAAGATTCCGATTGGGTCATCGCGCCCGCCCTGCAGCCCCGCACCGAGAACACACCTCGTTTCTCACCTCACCATCGCGGCCTGGGTCGGGACGGTCTGCTCGTGCGCCTGTCGTCGTCACCGGCCTGCCTTCCGAAGGGGATCGCGGGGCGGACCATAGCCGCGCCCCGTCGCAACCGGCAAGGGCAGCGGCCTCCGCCTTTCGCGGCAGGCGCGATTGGCATAGGCCGGAGGACGGAAATGGGAGGCGAGGCATGACGATACACCGGCTGGCCGACGTGATGACCGACGCGATCGGCGCGGGGACGCGGATCTGGCAGTTCGTCGTGGTGCTCGAGGGGGCGCGGATCGGGCGCGACTGCAACATCTGCGCGCAGTGCCTGATCGAGGGCGACGTGGTCGTGGGCGACCGGGTCACGGTCAAGAGCGGGGTGCAGCTCTGGGACGGGCTGCGGGTGGGCGACGACGTCTTCATCGGCCCCAACGCCACCTTCACCAACGACCTCTTCCCGCGCAGCCGGCAGCGCCCGGAGGCGTTCGCGCGGACGTTGATCGAGGACGGCGCCTCGATCGGCGCCAACGCCACGATCCTCGCCGGCCTCACCATCGGGGCGGGGGCGATGGTGGGCGCGGGCGCGGTGGTGACGAAGTCCGTACCGCCGGGCGCCGTCGTCGTCGGCAACCCGGCGCGGACCCTTCGCGAGGGCTAGGGCGGCGTTCACGATACCGTCCTTCGCGGGGCAGACGGCCGCGGGGCGACCTGCTATGGCCCGGGCGAACAGGCGAGAGGACGGGTATGCGGCGCAAGGGGATCATTCTGGCGGGCGGATCGGGCACGCGGCTCTATCCCATCACCATGGGCGTCTCGAAGCAGCTCCTGCCGATCTACGACAAGCCGATGATCTACTATCCGCTGAGCGTCCTGATGCTGGCCGGCATCCGCGAGATCGCGATCATCACCACCCCCGGCGACCAGGACCAGTTCCGCCGCCTGCTGCAGGACGGCTCGCAGTGGGGCCTGAGCTTCGAGTGGATCGTGCAGCCCGAGCCCGAGGGGCTGGCGCAGGCCTACCTGCTCGCCCGCGACTTCCTCGACGGCGCGCCCTCGGCGATGGTGCTGGGCGACAACATCTTCTTCGGCCACGGCCTGCCCGGGCTGATGGCCGAGGCCGACCGGCGCGAGCAGGGCGGCACCGTCTTCGGCTACTACGTCGCCGACCCCGAGCGCTACGGCGTGGTCGACTTCGACGGCGATCGGGTGAAGGGCATCGTGGAAAAGCCCGAGGTGCCGCCCTCGCATTATGCCGTCACCGGGCTCTACTTCCTCGACGGGACCGCGCCCGAACGCGCGGCCGAGGTGCGCCCCTCGGCGCGCGGCGAGCTCGAGATCACCACGCTCCTCGAGATGTATCTCGCCGACGGGCAGCTCGACGTGCAGAAGATGGGCCGCGGCTATGCCTGGCTCGACACCGGCACCCATGCGAGCCTGCTCGACGCCGGCAACTTCGTGCGCACCCTGACCGACCGGCAGGGCCTGCAGACCGGCAGCCCCGACGAGATCGCCTGGCGGCAGGGCTGGATCTCCGACGCGGCGCTCGCCGAGCGCGCCGCGCTCTTCGGCAAGACCGCCTACGGCCGCTACCTGGACGCCCTGCCGCGGAGCTGATCCGCTGGCCCTGGTGCACAGCACGAGAGACGGGAAGCGCCTGCACGCCGCCGGCCGGGGACTTTCTCGCGTGCCCTACCGGCCCGCGTCGCGCCGCAGATGAAAGCCCTGCATCGTGCCGGCCGCCGCGCACCTCGCGCGCTTGCACCCCGATCCTCCGCTGGCTAGGGTTCGCGACATCCGTTGGGGTGTCCCGTCCGGGGCTGAGAGGCGCGAGCCAACCCATCGAACCTGATCCGGGCAATGCCGGCGTAGGGAACGGAGAACGATCTGGCCCGGCTGAATGCCCGGCGCCTTTTCCTCCTCCCCCCTGACCGGCCGGGGGAAGAGATGACGCCGCATCCATCGGCACTGACGATCGCGGGCTCGGACAGCGGCGGCGGCGCCGGCATCCAGGCCGATCTCAAGACGTTCTCGGCGCTCGGCGTCTACGGCACGAGCGCGGTCACCGCTGTCACCGCGCAGAACACGCGCGGCGTCTCGGCGGTCGAGACCGTGTCGCCCGCCATGGTCGCGGCACAGATCGCGGCGGTGCTCGAGGACATCCCGCCGGGCGCGATCAAGATCGGGATGCTGGCCTCGCCCGACATCGTCGCCGCGGTCGCCGCCGCGCTCGAGGGCCATGGCGGGCCGGTGGTCCTCGACCCGGTCATGGTCGCGAAGTCCGGCGATCCGCTCCTGACCGCCGAGGCCGAGACGGCCCTCGTCGAGCGGCTGCTCGGCCGCGCGGACATCCTGACGCCGAACCTCCCCGAGGCCGCGCGCCTGCTCGGCCGCGCGCCCGCGCGCGACGCGCAGGAGGCGGAGGCGCAGGGGCGGGCGCTGCTCGACCTCGGCGCGCGGGCGGTGCTGATGAAGGGCGGGCACGCGGCGGGGCCGTCCTGCATCGACCGGTTGGTGACGCGGGAGGGCGTCGTCGCGCTCGAGCAGCCGCGGCTCGCCACCCGCAACACGCACGGCACGGGATGCTCGCTCTCGTCGGCCATCGCGGCGGAGCTCGCCAAGGGCGCCGCGGCGGAGGAGGCGGTGCGCCGCGCGCAGGCCTGGCTGCATCGGGCGATCGCCGGGGCGGACCGGCTGGGGATCGGCGGCGGGCACGGCCCGGTCCATCACTTCCACGCGGTCTGGCCGTGACGCGGGCGCGCGTCCTTGGCGCCGGCGTCGCCGGGCTCTGCGTGGCCACCGAGCTCGTCGCGCGGGGCTGCAAGGTGTCGGTCGTCGATCCCGCGCCCCGGCCCGGCCCGCATGGCTGCTCGTGGTGGGCAGGGGGCATGCTCGCCCCCTTCTGCGAGGGGGAGGCGGCCGAGGAACCCGTGGTGCGGCTGGGGCGCGAGGCCGCCGGCTGGTGGCGGCGCCAGGGCGTCGCGGTCGAGGGGCGCGGCACGCTCGTTGTGACGCTCGGCCGGGACCGGCGCGAGCTCGACCGCTTCGCGAGGCGCACGGAGGGCCACCGGATGCTCGACGAGGCCGCCCTCGCCGCGCTCGAGCCCGAGCTCGCGGGCCGCTTCGACCGGGCGCTCTACTTCCCGGACGAGGCGCATCTCGATCCGCGCGCGGCGCTCGGCCACCTGCGCGACCGGCTGGCGGGAGAGGGCGTCGCCTTCGCCGCCGAGCCCGGCGGACCGGCGGACCTCACCTTCGACTGCCGCGGCCTCGCGGCGCGCGACGTCCTGCCGGACCTGCGCGGGGTCAAGGGCGAGATGGCGGTGCTGCGCGCGCCCGAGATCCGCCTCACCCGCCCCGTGCGCCTGCTCCATCCGCGCTTTCCGCTCTACGTGGTGCCGCGCGGCGACGGGCGCTTCATGCTGGGCGCGACCCAGATCGAGAGCGATGAGCGCGTGCGCCGCGTCCGCTCGGTGCTGGAGCTGCTCTCCGCGGCCTATGCGCTGCACCCGGCCTTCGGCGAGGCCGAGCTCGTGGAGATCGGCGCCGACGCCCGCCCCGCCTTTCCCGACAACCTGCCGCGCCTCGGGCGGCGCGGCGACACGATCCACGTCAACGGCCTCTTCCGCCACGGCTTTTTGCTCGCGCCCGCGCTGGCGCGGATGGCGGCGGAGGCGGCCTCCGACGGGACGAGACCGGAGCTTTGGCATGAAGATCATGGTTAACGGCGAGGGGCGCGACGTCAGCGCCGAGACCCTCGCCGCCCTTCTCGACGAGCTTGGCTACGGCGACGGCCGCGTCGCCACGGCGCTGAACGAGGACTTCGTGCCGGCGGCGGCACGGGGCGCGACGCGGCTCGCCCCCGGCGACCGGGTCGAGGTCGTGGCGCCGCGGCAGGGGGGCTGAGATGCGGCTCTACGGCACCGAGATCGCTTCGCGCCTGATGCTGGGGACGGCACAGTATCCCTCGCCCGCGGCGCTCGGCGAGGCGTTCCGCCGCTCGGGCGCGGGCATCGCCACCGTCTCCGTCCGGCGCGAGGCGGGGGGCGAGCGCGCGGGCGCCGCCTTCTGGGACCTCATCCGCGAGCTGGGCGTCCAGATCCTGCCGAACACCGCCGGCTGCCATTCGGCGCGCGAGGCGGTGACGACGGCGCGGATGGCGCGCGAGCTCTTCGACACGAATTGGATCAAGCTCGAGGTCATCGGCCACGCCGACACGCTGCAGCCCGACCCGTTCGGCCTCGTCGAGGCGGCGCGGATCCTGACGGACGACGGTTTCCAGGTCTTTCCCTACACGACCGAGGACGTGGTGCTGGCCGACCGGCTGCTCGCCGCCGGGTGCGAGGTGCTGATGCCCTGGGGCGCGCCGATCGGCACGGGTCTCGGCCTGACAAACATCTACGGCCTCCGCACCCTCCGGGCGCAGTTCCCGGACGTGCCGATGGTGGTCGATGCGGGCCTCGGCCTGCCGAGCCAGGCGGCGATGGCGATGGAGATGGGCTACGACGCGGTCCTGCTGAACACGGCGGTGGCGAAGGCGGGCGATCCGGCGGCGATGGCCGAGGGCTTCGCCAGGGCGGTCGAGGCGGGGCGGCTCGCCTGTGAGGCCGACCCGATGGAGCCGCGCGACATGGCCGCGCCCTCGACCCCGGTGATCGGGCGGGCGTTCCTGGAATGACGCTCGACCGCTTCTACCCGATCTTCGATGGCCTCGGCTGGCTCGAGCGCACCCTGCCGCTTGGCGTGCGCCTCGTGCAGCTCAGGCTCAAGGACCTGTCCGAGGCGGAGCTGCACGAGATCGTCCCGGAGGCACAGGCGCTCTGCCGGCGGCACGGCGCGGTGCTGGTCGTGAACGACCACTGGCGCATCGCGATCGACGCGGGTTGCGACTGGGTACATCTGGGGCAGGAGGACCTCGACACCGCAGACCTCGGTGCGGTCCGGCGGGCGGGTCTGAGGCTCGGGATCAGCACGCACGACCATGCCGAACTCGACCGGGCGCTCTCGCTCGCGCCCGACTACGTGGCGCTGGGGCCGGTCTATCCGACGATCCTCAAGAAGATGAAGTGGCACGAGCAGGGCCTCGGCCGCGTCGCCGAATGGAAGCGCCTGGTGGGCGATCTGCCCCTCGTCGCCATCGGCGGGATGACCCCCGGCCGCGCCACAGGCGCCTTCGCGGCCGGGGCCGACATCGTCTCGGCGGTCACCGACATCACCCTCAATGACGACCCGGAGGGCCAAGTGCGCCGTTGGATCGAGGCGACGCGATGAGCCGCTACGCCCGCCAGGTCGCGGTGCCGGAGCTGGGCGCGGCGGGGCAGGCGCGGCTCGGCGCGGCGCGGGTGCTGGTCGTGGGCGCGGGCGGGCTGGCGGCGCCGGTCCTGCAGTATCTCGGCGGGGCTGGAGTGGGGCGGATCCGGCTCGTCGATCCCGACCGGGTGGAGGCGACGAACCTCCACCGCCAGACGCTCTTCCGCGAAGCCGACATCGGGCGCCCCAAGGCCGAGGTCGCGGCCGCCGCCGTTGCCGCACTGAACGCCGACTGCGGCGTGGAGCCGGTCGTCGCGGCGCTCGACCCCGCCAACGCCGCCGCACTCTGCGAGGGGGTCGACCTGGTCCTCGACTGCGCCGACAGCTTCGCGGCGAGCTACGTCCTCTCCGACATCTGCCGCGAGGCGGGCCTGCCGCTCGTGAGCGCGTCGGTGATCGGGACGGAGGGCTACGCCGGCGCCTTCTGCGGCGGCGCCCCGAGCCTCCGCGCGGTCTTCCCCGACCTGCCGCAGCGCCTCGGCTCCTGCGCCGAGGACGGGGTGCTGGGGCCGGTCGTGGGCATCCTCGGCGCGCTCCAGGCGCAGATGGCGCTGGCGCTCCTCGCGGGCATTGCGCCCTCGCCGCTGGGCCGGATCGTCACCGTCGACGCGCTGACCCTCCGCTTCGGCGGCTTCCGCTTCGACGCGGCCCCCGAGCCCGCGCGCCAGCCGCGCTTCCTCGCGCCCTCCGGGATCGCGGCGGGCGACTTCCTCGTCGACCTGCGCGCCGAGGACGAGGCGCCGCTGGTCCACGCGGCCGCCCGCCGCCTGCCCGTCGCCGCCTTCGGACCGGACGGGCCGGTGCCCGCCACGGGCCAGCGCGCCGTCCTCTGCTGCCGCACCGGCCTGCGCTCGTGGCAGGCGGCCGAACGCCTCGCCGCCGTCTGGGACGGCGACATCCGCCTCGTCGCCCTCGGCGACCCGACAGGAGAGACCCGATGAAAGCCAGCCTGACCATCCTCGCGCTCCTCGCCGCGACGCCCGCCGCCGCGCAGGACCGGATGACCCTGATCCTCGACTGGTTCGTGAACCCCGACCACGGGCCGATCGTGGTCGCCGAGGAGCTGGGCTACTTCGAGGAGGCGGGCCTGGAGGTCGAGGTCGTCGCCCCCGCCGACCCCGCCGACCCGCCCAAGATGGCCGCCGCCGGACGCGCCGACCTCGCCATCTCCTACCAGCCGCAGCTGCACCTTCAGGTGGCCGAGGGGATGCCGCTCGTCCGCGTCGGCACGCTGGTCGCCACCCCGCTCAACTGCCTCCTGGTGCTGGAGGACGGGCCCGTCGAGGAGATCGCCGACCTCGAGGGCCGCAAGGTCGGCTTTTCGGTCGCCGGCGTCGAGGAAGCGCTCCTCTCCTCGATCCTCGAGCGGAACGGCCTCTCGATGGACGACATTGCGCTCGTCAACGTGAACTGGTCACTCTCGCCCGCGCTGATGTCGGGGCAGGTCGACGCGGTGATCGGCGCCTTCCGCAACTTCGAGCTGAACCAGATGGAGATCGAGGGCGTCCCCGGCCGCTGCTTCTACCTCGAGGAGGAGGGCCTGCCCGCCTACGACGAGCTGATCTACGTAGCCAACCCCGAGACGATGGACCGCGACGTGCTCCGCCGCTTCCTGGCCGCGACGGAGAAGGCCACGCAGTACATCGTCAACCACCCGCAGGAGAGCTGGGAGATCTTCGCCGGCACCTCGCCCGAACTGCAGGACGAACTGAACGAGCGGGCCTGGGCCGACACGATCCCGCGCTTCGCGCTCCGCCCCGAAGCGCTCGACGAAGGCCGCTATGCGCGGTTCGAGACATTCCTCGGGGAGGCGGGCCTGATCGAGGGGACGCGGCCGGTCTCCGCGCTCGCCGTCGACCTGGGGGCGGAGTGAGCTGCGGCCTGAGCTACGGGGCGACCTTCCCGCTCTGGCGCGCGGCCGCGGGCACGGCGTGGCAGGGCTATACCCGCCACCCGTTCGTCGAGGGGCTGCGTGACGGAACGCTGCCGCGGCAGGCGTTCCTGCGCTATCTCGTGCAGGACTACGTGTTCCTAGTCCACTTCTCGCGCGCCTGGGCGCTCGGCGTCACCAAGGCCGAGACGCTCGACGAGATGCGGGCCTGCGCCGCCACGGTCCACGCGCTGATCGACGAGGAGATGTGCCTCCACGTCGAGACCTGCGCCGCCGAGGGAATCTCCGAGGCCGACCTCTTCGCCGCCGAGGAGGCGCCGCAGAATCTGGCCTACACCCGCTACGTGCTCGATGCCGGCTATTCGGGCGACTTCCTCGACCTGCTGGCGGCGCTGGCGCCCTGCGTGCTGGGCTATGGCGAGATCGGCGCGCGGCTGGCGGCGGAGGCGGGCGAGACGCCATACTCCGACTGGATCGCCACCTATGCGGGCGAAAGCTACCAGGCCACCTGCCGCGACGTGGGGGCGCTCATCGACGCGGCGGTCGTGCGCCGGCTAAGCGAGGCGCCGGAGCAAAGCCCGCGCTGGCCGCGCCTCTGCGACCGCTTCCGCACCGCGACGCGGCTCGAGATCGACTTCTGGAGCATGGGCCTTTCGGCATGACCGCGCCGGCGCTGCGTGTCGCGGGCACGGCGCGGATCGGCGGCACCACCGTCTTCGGCCCGGTCGTGCTGGAGGCGCCGGGCGGACGGTGGACCTGCCTGCTCGGCCCCTCCGGCGTCGGCAAGTCCTCGCTCCTGCGGGTGATCGCGGGACTTGGCGCGGGCGTGGCATTCGCGGGCGAGGTGGCGGCGGGCGACGGCGCGCCGCTCGACGGGCGCGTGGCGCTGATGGCGCAGGACGACCTGCTGCTGCCCTGGCTCGACGCGGAGGCCAACGTCACGCTCGGCGCGCGGCTGAGGGGCAAGGCGCCGCCGCGCGCGCGGGCGCGGCACCTGCTGGCGCAGGTCGGCCTGGCGGACCACGCCGGGCGGCGCCCGCACGCGCTCTCGGGCGGGCAGCGGCAGCGCGTCGCGCTCGCCCGGACGCTGATGGAGGACCGGCCCGTCGTCCTCCTCGACGAGCCGTTCTCGGCGCTCGACGCGCGGTCGCGGGCGCAGATGCAGGACCTCTCGGCCGGGCTGCTGGCGGGGCGGACGGTGCTGCACGTCACCCACGACGCCGCCGAGGCCGCGCGGCTGGGGGACCGCGTCCTCCTGATGACCGCGGCGGGGATCGCGCCGGTCGACCCGCCGGAGGCCGCGCCGCCGCGCCCCTTCGACGCGCCCGAGACGCTCGCCTTCCAGGGCGGGCTGCTGCGGCGGCTGATGGAGGCGCGGTGAGCCGTGCCCTCCGCATCGCCGCCGTCGCGGCGCTCGGCCTCCTCGCCTGGCAGGCGCTGGTCACGCTGGCCGGGCTGCCGCGCTTCATCCTGCCGGGACCCGGCCGCGTCTTCTCGACGCTCTGGACCAGCCGCGCGCTCATCGCCGAGCATGCGCTGGTCACGGCGACGGAGGTGCTGGCGGGCCTCGGCCTCGGAGCGGCGCTCGGCTTCGCCTCGGCTATCCTGTTCGCCGCCTCGCCCGCGGCGCGGACGCTCCTGCGCCCGATGCTGGTCTTCAGCCAGGCGGTGCCGGTCTTCGCGCTGGCGCCGATCCTGACGCTATGGCTGGGCTACGGGCTCTGGTCCAAGGTCGCGATGGCGCTGCTCATCATCTATTTCCCGGTGACGTCGGGGTTCTTCGACGCGCTGATGCGGACGCCGCCCGGCTGGCTTGAGCTCGCGCGGGTGATGGGCGCCGCGCCGGGCCGCACCCTCTGGCGCATCCGCGTGCCCGCCGCGATGCCCGGCTTCGCCTCGGGCCTGCGGCTCGCCGCCGTCTACGCCCCGATCGGCGCGATCATCGGCGAGTGGGTGGGGGCGTCGCGGGGCCTGGGCTACCTCATGCTGCTGGCGAACGGCCGCGCCAGGATCGACCTGATGTTCGCGGCGCTGGTGGTGCTCGCGCTCCTGACCCTCCTCCTGCATGCCGGCGTCGACGCGGCCTGCCGCCGGCTCTGGGACGGCCGCGGTCCGGCTTCCGCCCGCTGACCGGTTCGCCCGATGCGCCGGCCGCCCGTTCCGCGGGCATCGCGCCCATGGAGCATGCAACCGGTCCGGCCCCGGGGCGGCCGGAAATCGGCGCCGATTGCCACGCTCCCGCCGCTCCCCATACTCGGGCCGATCCCGGGTCGAATAGGCGGACATGCTGCATCCCCCCGAATTCGTGCGTCCCCAGCGCAGCCACGGCGCGGCGGCGGTTGATCTCGCCACGGCGTCCGGCGCCGCCCGGGTCGAGCGGCTGGCGCAGTCGGGCTGCGCGCGGGCCTTCCTGGTGGCGGGCGCCGTGCCCGAGGTGGTGTTCGGCAACACGGCGGGCGGGCTGACCGGGGGCGACGCCCTGCGCTACGCGCTCGCCCTCGGCCCCTTCGCCGAGGCCGTGGCGACGACGCAGACGGCCGAGCGCGCCTATCGCGCGGCGGCGGGCGAGGCGAGGGTGACGGTCTCGCTCTCGGCCGGGGACGGCGCGCGGATCGCCTGGCTGCCGCAGGAGACCATCCTCTTCGACGGCGCCGCGCTCTCGCGCCGGACCAGGGTGGCGATCTCGGGCGCGGGGCGCGCGCTTCTGACCGAAACCGTGGTGCTGGGCCGCGCGGCCATGGGCGAGACGGTGCGCCGGCTCGCCTTCGCGGACCGGCGCGAGGTGCGGCTCGACGGGCGGCTGGTCTGGGCGGAGGCCCTGCGGCTCGGCCCGGACGCGCTCGCCCGCGGGGCGCAGCCGGCCCTGCTCGGGTCCGCCCGCGCGGTCGCGACCGTGGCGCTGGTCGGCCGCGGCGCCGAGGATGCGGTCGGGCCGGTGCGCCAGGCGATCGGGGAAGAGGGCGTGGAGGCCGCGGCCTCGGGATGGGACGGCAGGTGCGTCCTGCGGATCGTGGGCCAAGACGCGCTGCCGGTGCGCCGGCAGGTCCGCCGCGTGCTGACGGCACTTGGGGCCGCGCTGCCGCGGGTCTGGCAGGCTTGAGGGGCGAGGCATGAACCTGACACCGCGCGAGAAGGAGAAGCTCCTCGTCAGCCTGGCGGCGATGGTGGCGCGCGAACGGCGTGCGCGGGGCGTCCGGCTCAACCACCCCGAGGCGGTGGCGCTGATCACCGACTTCGTCGTCGAGGGCGCCCGCGACGGCCGCTCGGTGGCCGACCTGATGAGCGCCGGCGCCGAGGTGGTGCGGG
Source organism: Roseitranquillus sediminis (assembly GCF_016918935.1). Classification (GTDB taxonomy): domain Bacteria; phylum Pseudomonadota; class Alphaproteobacteria; order Rhodobacterales; family Rhodobacteraceae; genus Roseitranquillus; species Roseitranquillus sediminis. The sequence continues at coordinate 6,515 of NZ_JAFFOB010000017.1, read as the reverse complement.
CGCAGGACTGCATGGCCGGCGTGCCCGAGATGATCGACGCGGTCCAGGTCGAGGCGACCTTTCCCGACGGCACCAAGCTCGTGACCGTCCACCATCCGATCCGCTGACAGGAGACCGACCCATGCTCAGACTGGCCGCACTTTCCGCGCTCGCGGCGGGACCGGCCGCCGCCCACGGGCCCTCGGCGATCCACCTCCACCCCCACGGTGCCGAGGTGGCCATCGCCGCGCTCGCCGGCGTCGCGCTCGCCTGGCTCCTCTGGACCCGCGCGCGGTGATCCCGGGCGAGGTGATGCCGGCGCCGGGCGAGATCACGCTCAACGCCGGGCGTGAGGCGGTGACGCTGGATGTCGCAAACACCGGCGACCGACCGGTGCAGGTTGGCAGCCACTACCATTTCGCCGAGGCCAATCCCGGCCTCGCCTTCGACCGCGCGGCGGCGCGGGGGATGCGGCTCGACATCCCCGCGGGCACCGCCGTCCGCTTCGAGCCGGGCCAGACGCACGAGGTCCGGCTCGTGCCCTATGCCGGGGCACGCCGGGTCTTCGGCTTTCGCGGCCAGGTCATGGGAGCGCTCTGATGCCCCACGCCATGCCGCGCGCCGCCTATGCCACGATGTTCGGGCCGACCACCGGCGACCGGGTGCGCCTCGCCGACACCGACCTCTGGATCGAGGTCGAGCGCGACCTGACCGTCTACGGCGAGGAGGTGAAGTTCGGCGGCGGCAAGGTGATCCGCGACGGCATGGGCCAGAGCCAGATGACCCGGGCCGAGGGCGCCGTCGACACGGTCATCACCAACGCCCTGATCGTCGACCACACGGGCATCATGAAGGCCGATATCGGCCTCCGCGACGGGCGCATCGCCCGCATCGGCAAGGCCGGCAACCCCGACACCCAGCCCGGGGTCGACATCGTCATCGGCCCCGGCACCGAGGTCATCGCCGCCGAGGGCCGGATCGTCACCGCCGGCGGCTTCGACGCGCACATCCACTTCATCTGCCCGCAGCAGGTCGAGGACGCGCTGCATTCGGGCGTCACCACGATGCTCGGCGGCGGCACCGGGCCGGCGCACGGCACGCTCGCCACCACCTGCACGCCCGGCCCCTGGCACTTGGGGCGGATGCTGCAGGCGGCGGACGCGTTTCCGGTGAACCTCGCCTTCGCCGGCAAGGGCAACGCCAGCCTGCCGGGCGCGCTCGAGGAGCAGATCCTCGCCGGCGCCGCGGCGCTGAAGATGCACGAGGACTGGGGGACGACGCCGGCGGTGATCGACTGCTGCCTCAAGGTCTGCGACACGCTGGACGTGCAGGCGATGATCCACACCGACACGCTGAACGAGAGCGGCTTCGTCGAGCACACGCTGGAGGCCATCGGCGGGCGGACGATCCACGCCTACCACACCGAAGGGGCGGGCGGCGGCCACGCGCCCGACATCATCCGGCTCTGCGGCGCGCCGAACGTGATCCCCTCCTCGACCAACCCGACACGGCCCTACACGGTGAACACGATCGAGGAGCATCTCGACATGCTCATGGTCTGTCACCACCTGAGCCGCCGCATCCCCGAGGACATCGCCTTCGCCGAGAGCCGCATCCGGCGCGAGACCATCGCGGCCGAGGACATCCTGCACGACCTCGGCGCCTTCTCGATCATCTCGTCCGACAGCCAGGCGATGGGCCGGGTCGGCGAGGTCATCATCCGCACCTGGCAGACCGCCGACAAGATGAAGCGCCAGCGCGGCCGGCTGGCCGGGGAGACGGGCGAGAACGACAACCTGCGTGTCCGCCGCTATGTTGCCAAGTACACGATCAACCCGGCAATCGCACACGGGATGGCGCACGAGATCGGCTCGGTCGAGAAGGGCAAGCGCGCCGACCTGGTGCTTTGGTCGCCCGCCTTCTTCGGCGCCAAGCCCGAGATGGTACTGGTCGGCGGCTCCATCGTCTGCGCGCAGATGGGCGACCCGAACGCCTCGATCCCCGCGCAGCCCTTCTACACGCGGCCGATGTTCGGCGCCTTCGGCCGCGCGGTCGAGGCCGCCGCCGTGATCTTCGTCAGCCGTGCGGCGGCGGAGGACGGGGTGCGCGAGCGCCTCGGCCTCGCCAAGGAGACGCTGGCGGTCGCGAACTGCCGCGGCATCGGCAAGCGCGACATGGTGCTGAACGACCATTGCCCCGAGATGGAGGTCGACCCGGAGACCTACGAGGTGCGCGCCGACGGCGAGCTGCTGATCTGCGAGCCGGCAACCGAGCTGCCGCTGGCGCAGCGCTACTTCCTCTACTGATGGTGGCCTGCGTCCCGCCCCCTGCAGACCGGCCCTGCGCGACGCGGCCTGCTCCGCCGCATGCTTTGGCCTATCCTCGTCCGCAGGGGAGGAAACCAAGATCGTACGAGGTTTCCGATGGCAATGACACGTACCTACACCGGCAGCGACGCGGGCCTGCGCGCCCGTCTCGACCGGTTCTTCGCGGGGCTGGGACAAGGCTTCAACGCCTACCTCGAGTCCCGCAGCCGGATCGACGAGATCCGGCGGCTCGACGCCAGGTCCGACGCCGAGCTAGAGGCGATGGGCCTGCGGCGCGAGGACATCCCGCGCCACGTCTTCCGCGACCTGCTCTACAGCTGAGCCGCGGAATGCCGGCGTGACGGCGGAGGTCTTCTCCGACGTGCGTCGCGCCGGCCAGTGGAGCGGGGCGACGGAGAGCGTGACCCTCGCCTACGAGGACAGGCTGCTCCGCCGCCGCCGGCTCAGGACCGACGGCGGCGGCGGCATCGCGGTGGACCTGCCGCAGGTCACCGGCCTCGCCGCCGGCGACGCGCTGGCCTCGAATCGCGGCCGCCTCGTCGAGGTGCGCGCCGCCGAGGAGCCGCTGATCGAGGTCCGCGGCGACCTGCCCCGGCTCGCCTGGCACATCGGCAACCGTCACACGCCCTGCCAGGTCGGGCAGGATCGCCTGCTGATCCGCCGCGACCCGGTGCTGGCCGACATGCTGCGCAGGCTGGGGGCGGAACTTTGCGAGGTGAGGGCCCCGTTCACGCCGGAGGGCGGCGCCTACGGGCACGGCCGGACCCTGGGGCACGACCACGGCCACCACCATGAGTGACGGCGGCGCGGCGCTGCTGACGCTCGCGCGCTGGCTGTCGCCGGCCTTTCCGGTGGGCGGGTTCGCCTATTCGCACGGGCTGGAATGGACGATGGCGGCGGGCGAGGTGGGCGACGCCGCGACGCTGCGCTCCTGGGTGTCCGACGTGCTGGCGCATGGCGCGGGGCGGTGCGACGCCATCCTCCTCGCGCACGCGCTGCGGCCAGACGCCGACCTCGCGACGCTCTCCGACCTAGCCCGCGCGCTTGCCGCGTCGGCGGAACGCGCGCGGGAAACGGAGGAGCAGGGCGCGGCCTTCGCGCGCGCGGCGGGCGCGCTCACCGGCCTCGACATCGCGCCGATGCCCTATCCCGTCGCGTTCGGCGCGGCGGCCCGCGGCCTCGGCCTGCCGCCGGAGACGGTCGTCGCACACTACCTGCAGGCCTTCGCCGCGAACCTCGTGGCCGCCGCGGTGCGGTTCGTTCCCCTCGGGCAGACCGAGGGGCAGCGGGTGCTGGCCGGGCTCGCGCCGGGGATCCTGCGCCTCGCGCGCGAGGCCGCGGCGGCATCGCTCGAAGAGATCGGCACCGCCGCGTTCCGCGCCGACCTCGCCGCGATGCACCACGAGACGATGAGCCCGAGGATCTTTCGCACATGAGTTCGCCCCACGGCCCCCTGCGCGTCGGCATCGGCGGCCCGGTCGGCGCCGGCAAGACCACCCTGACCGAGCGGCTCTGCATCGCGCTCGCGCCCCGCCTCTCGATGGCGGTGGTGACGAACGACATCTACACCCGCGAGGACGCCGAGGCGCTGATGCGCGCGCAGGTGCTGCCGTCGGACCGGATTCGCGGGGTCGAGACCGGCGGCTGCCCCCACACCGCGATCCGCGAGGATGCCTCGATCAACCTCGCCGCCATCGCCGAGCTCAGGGCCGCGCACCCCGATCTCGACCTCGTGCTGATCGAGTCGGGCGGCGACAACCTCGCCGCGACCTTCAGCCCCGAGCTCGCCGACCTCACGATCTACGTCATCGACGTCGCAGCGGGGCAGGACATCCCGCGCAAGCGCGGAGCCGGGGTGGCGCGCTCGGACCTGCTCGTGGCGAACAAGGCCGACCTCGCGGTCCACGTCGGCGTCGATCTCGTCCGCTACGAGGAGGATCTGCGCGCGGCGCGGCAGGGCCGGCCGTTCGTCCTGACCCGGCTCCGCGCCGGTGACGGGGTCGACGAAATCGCGGCCTTCCTCGTACGCGAGGGCGGCCTGGAGTTGCGCCAGACCGGCGGCGTGTCCCCCTGCGGATGAAGCACCCTGACCGGGCCGGCCAGCGCGGGGCAACGCGAGAGGCGTTGTCCCCGGAAATGAAATGGCCCGCATCGGGGGATGCGGGCCATTCCGATCATGCTCTGGCGCCCGCTGCGGGCGCCAGGAGAGGCAATCAGGCCTTGCGGCGCAGTTTCCGTGCGACGCCGAGGCCGCCAAGCGCGGTGATGAGCATCACGCCCGCCGCTGGGAGCGGGATCTCGGCCTCGATGCCGGCAAGGGCGAAGTCGCCGGTGTCGTCATCGAATTGCGAGCCCGGGACGAACAGCAGCGACGCGGTGCGGAACCGCACCGACTCCGTCTCGGCATAGCCGCCGATGATGTTCGGGACCGTGAAGTCCGTGCCCGTGGCGGTCGCGAGCAGCGCGCCCTGAACGCCGCCGGTATAGTCGTAGACGAACATCTGCTCGGGCGTCTGGTCCTGCGCGTTCAGCCTGTACAGGTCGAGCCCGAAGCCCTTCTGGAAGTAGATCGACTTGGCGAAGGTCAGGATCAGCGCCTCGCCCCGGCCAACCTGGTTCTCGTCGTCCGACACGCGATCGAACGAGCCGATGCCGTCACCGTCGAGCAAGAGCGGCGAGACGGGCTTGTTGTTGCCGTCGAATCCGTTGTCATCCAGCTGGAACGGCGCCGGCGCCGCATCGCCGAAGTTGTAGCTCAACCGCCTTGTGGTGGGCGTCAGTGTCCAGCCGACCCCCTGGAAGGTGCCTACGGCCTGAGTCGCGGTAGATCCCGCCCCGAAGGTGCTCAAGTCGGTGAAGTCGAGTATACCAGCGGAGGCAGAGAACGTGCCGGCCAGGCCGAACGTCGCTGCGAGCGCTGTTCTTTTCAGAGTTCTCATCATGGTCGCCACCCTTCGAAATAAGTTCGTTACCCAGCCGCACCGCTTATCTGGACGTAATTGCCCTTCTGACCCCAAGCCGGTCACGACTTCCCCTGACGTTAACACGACGTTCAGATTCAACCTAGCGTCTTGTGAATGCGCGCGCGGCGATTCGGGGGGTGTATCAGCGCGTGTAGCCGGGCCGCTGGTGCCAGGCCCAGGCGTCGGCGATCATGGTGGGCATGTCCGACCGGACCGGCCGCCAGCCGAGCTCCTCGGTGGCGCGGCGGCTGCCCGAGACGAGACGCACGGCGTCGCCCGCGCGGCGCGGCCCCGCCTCGACCGGCACCGGCCGGTTGGTGACGGCGCGGCTGGCGTCGACCACCTCGCGCACCGAGAAGCCGGTCCCCGTGCCGAGGTTGTAGAGGCGCGATCCGCCGCCCTGCAGCAGGCGCTCGAGTCCCGCAAGGTGCGCCGCGACCAGGTCCGTGACATGGACGTAGTCGCGGATCGCGGTGCCGTCGGGGGTGGGATAGTCGGTGCCGTGGATCGTCAGCGCCGGCCGGCGGCCGCAGATCGCGTCGAGCATCAGCGGCACAAGGTGCGTCTCGGGGCGGTGGAACTCACCCACCTCCGCCTCCGGGTCGGCGCCGGCCACGTTGAAGTAGCGGAAGATCACCGAGGTCAGCCCGTGCGCCGCCCCGAAGTCGCGCGCCATGTCCTCGATCGCCCGCTTCGAGGCGCCGTAGGCGTTGATCGGCGCGGCGGCGCAATCCTCGTCCAGCGTCACGCCGTCCTGGTCGCCGTAGACCGCGCAGGTCGAGGAGAAGACCAGCCGGTCGCAGCCCGCCGCCAGCATCGCCTCGAAGAGCGCGAGCGATCCGCCCACGTTGTCGCGCCAGTATTTCCCCGGGTCCCGCGCGCTCTCGCCCACGTCCGAGCGGGCGGCGAAGTGCATGACCGCCGCGGGGGCATGCCGGGCGAAGACCTCGTCGAGCCGCGCGCGGTCCATGAGGTCGCCGCGCTCCAGTGGGCCGAAGCGCACCGCCTCCTCCCAGCCGGTCGAGATGTCGTCGTAGGTGACGGGCGTGTAGCCGGCCCGCGCGAGCGCCTTGCAGGCGTGGCTGCCGATGTAGCCGGCGCCGCCGGTGACCAGGATCGTCTCGCCGCTCATTCCCGTTCCCGCTCCGCTTCGAAGGACTGGTTCCCGCTCATGCCCTGACGAGGCCGAGCTGCTCGAGCTTGAGCAGGACCTGATGGGCGCAGTAGTCGACCTCCTGGCCCTCGG